>LM994670.1:249573-1800701 GCA_000753455.2 Clostridium jeddahitimonense | reverse complement strand
AAAGAGAATTATTCTAGGATGCATATTAAGCGCTCTTGCTATAGCCACTCTCTGTTGTTGTCCACCAGATAATTGTGATGGATAAGAATTAGCTTTATCACTTAATCCTACCTTTTCTAAATATTCCAAAGCTGTTTTCTCGGCGTCAACTTTAGATACCTTTTGAACCTTTATAGGTGCAATAGTTAAATTATCTAACACTGTCATGTGTGGATAAAGATTAAATTGCTGGAATACCATAGCTGTATCTTGTCTTACTTTTGGTATTAGAGATTTATTTTTTGTCACTTCAATACCATCTACTACTATCTCACCAGAAGTTGGTTCCTCAATCATATTAATACACCTTATAAGAGTACTTTTCCCTGATCCACTAGGTCCTATTATTACTAATTTTTCACCTTCCTTCACATTAAGATTAATATCTTTTAAAACATGTAATTTGCCAAAATACTTATTTACATTTTTTAAATTTATCATTTTTTCACCTCCCTAAAATTAACAAAAGCATCAAGCCCCAAAATGACGCTTTGTAATTATTGAAATTCATTTATTATTTATTTTTCTATAATTATACTACTGTGGTTTTAAATGTCAATCATTTTTTATTCAAATAAACCCTTCATTTTTACTTACTTTTGCAATACTTCTTGCATTCTTAGAATCAATTTAATATTTTATATAAAATCATATTATTTGCATAAATGAATTTTTGTGAATAAAAATTGCATTTTTCAATTATTTTTCTCATAAAAATAAGCTCTTGTTACAGAGCTTCACTTTTACTTTTAATATTATTTAATAATATTTCTTTTCTATAGCACCTTAGGGATAGATCTCCAAAAATAATATTAAAAATTTTAGATTTTAATTTAATGTTCAAATAACTAGTTTTATTATTAAATTTTGAAAATATCTCTATCAATTTATGAGATTTATCTGCACTTAGTTTTATATTACCAATTATTGCTGAAACAGCTGGCTCTTCAAAATATTTTATTAATTTTCCCACTTTTGTATTTTCTAATGAGATATTATCTTGGCAGGCTAATATTAAATCTCCAGTGCTTCTAGTAATACCCCAAGACTCTGCACTTTTTCTTCCTTCACTACTTGCTAATCGTTTAATTATAATATCAGGATAGCTTCTAATATATCCTAAATCAATTTCACCTTTTATCCCACTATCTTTAAATAGCTCAACTTGTCTACGTATTCTTTTTGCCATATTATATACATTTAAATTTTTACTATTACTATTTATAATTAATATCTCCTTTAAAGGATATGATTGATTTAATAAGTTTTTTATTGCATTAATAAAAGATTCTAAATTCTCTCCTTCCACAATCATAATTACAGACACTGTATAGTTAGACGAATCACATTCCTTACTTTTATAGTTTAAAGAAATAATCTTTTTAATAATTATACATAAAGCTACAGCTATAATATAAATACTTAACGCAAAATAAGCCTTAGATCTATATTCATAACAAATGTATATAAGACCTAAAGCTATTATTAAAAATATTAATACTATTCTACTTTTAAAAAGGTTAAAAATGCTCATCTTCTTATCCCCCACGTTTTTACAAAAAGTTCTAATCTTTTTACTATATGATTATAGCTTGAAAAAATTTAATGATTTTAAGAAAATATTTATTTTTTATTCATTTTCCCCTCTAGATGTAGTAGTTTCTATATTAAATACCCTTTCTGGAATAACAAATATATAGGCAAGAATAAATAATAGAATATATATTATAAAAATTAATCCAGCTAATACTGAATATTGTATGCTACTATTAGATAGCTTTTTTATGCATTTTACAAGTTCCGCTTCAAAATCAACAATAGTTCTAATAATATATTTACGAATATGCATACCTCGTAATTTATTTGCTATATTAGGACTATACCTAAAATAAAACTCTAAAGATTCCCTCCCTATATTGCTTTTTATAAGAACATTATCTCTATACCATCTTAATAAATCCAATTTAGGGGCAAGTGATGTCCCATAAGCAGCTGTTGATATAAAACACCATCCATCTTTTTTAGGTTTATTAGAATACGATGGCTGTGTACTATTATTATTTGATATTTTCTCTCTATTCTCTATTAATTCTATTTGTTTAAAGGAAGCTATACTTATAGTATCTTTGACTTCTGAAATTGACATCAAATCATCATACTCTACTCTTGAAAATATTACTGATCTCCCAATATCTAACTTACCTAATAATTTTTTGTCTACAGCATTCTTATAAAATGTAAACTCCTTCCCATTATTATCTAAGATCCTACCTATACCTAAATCATTATTATATTCTTTAATAACACCATTTTTATTAATAATCTCTCTACCTCTACCTAAATCTATACTCTTTAATATTTCCTCAATATAATCATAATCTACTAACCTAGTTTTAGGATTATGATCACATAAACCTGATATTAACCTATGTAGCGCTTTTCCACTACTTTGATTTTTAATTATACTTTCAGTTACCCCATTGGGATAAAAAAATGATCCATTTTTCAAAGTATTCTCTTCAAATTTATCTGATTCTATTATGATTTGATGTAAAATAACACCTAAAGAAAATGCACCTACCTCTTCTGATGTAGCAAACTCTCCCCAGTTATCACTTATATCATTTAGTTCCGGAGCTGAATAACCTAGTAATGTTCGTCCAAAATTAATATGATTTGAATCAAGATGTCCATTTCTTAGCTTACATATTCTACCCAATCCTACAAACCTAGGCACATAATCTTTTAATAATAAAATATGTTCTGGACTTAATGCTAAATAGGCATAATTCTTCTCTTTTAGTAACCTTAAAAAATTTAGTATTGAAAGTCCTAATCTAGCTACTTTAGATGAATCTATTTTATTAGTGGAAATACCATTATAGTTTCTATATCTAAAACTATGTCTATTAACTTCATTTGTTAGAGTCGAAGCTTGTTCAAAATCTAATATAAGTACTGGTTCACTTTCTCTTAACGCCTCATCCATATTTCTATCATAATTATTGTTAACATAAAACCAATCTAAAGGTTCAGGAAGTAATGGCGATGATAATGAGTTTAATATATTTACTTGTTCTATCAATACACTTCTTCTTTTTCTTATACTTGTTTCATCTTTCAAATCATTTGCTCTATATTCAATAGTTTTAACTATAACTGGCTTTCCTATATTATCATCATATCCTAAAGAAAGGTTTGTTCTTTCATCTCTTCTATTACTTATAGAGTAAAACCATCTCCAATTACCAACACATATTTCTTCCATTTTACTTGGAGATAGTACTACCCATCTATTCTTCAAATTACAATTTGTAGAATGAATATTAAGTTCTCCTTTGCTTCCAAATCTGTATCTCATTTTCCCCTCCTTTAAAACAACATGAACATTATCCCTTTATAGACATAAATGCATTGTAAATATCATTCTTGACTTCCATCATATCGTTATACCTTTCATTAGGATTATACTCAGTACACCTTTTAACTATTTTATATGTATACTCTGTACATCTAAATTCTTTAAGGTTATTCACTGGAATTTTTTCATACTCATCTTTAAGTGTTAAAGATAAATTTGCACCAGTTAACATATGATACATAGAAGCTCCTAAGGAATATATATCTACTCTTCTATCAAGTTTAGCAAGCTTTGATGGATTATTCATCTCTGGAGCTTTATAACCCCATGTTCCTACACCAGGTGACCCACATCCCTCTATATTACTTTTGGAATTACCATTCTCATCTTCTATAACCATAGTCATGGCTCCAAAATCTAGCAGTGTAAGAAATAAATTATCTGTAATAATTATATTTTCTGGTTTTAAATCTTGATAAATATAGTACCTATTATAATTTTCTATATCTTTCTTATGAAATCCACCTAATATAGTAGCTAGTTGGAGGGAGTATTGTAATACATCCCTTTCCCAGCTTTTATAATGCTTATAATTTCTTGAAATCATGATATTTTTTATACCACATTTCAGATAATCACTAAGATTTATTCCATTTATCATTTGCATAATTATATATGGCTCATTGTATGCAATATAATCCGAGCAAACAAACAAATTCCCATCTGTAGATAAATGAGGTCCATAAATACTTGGACAAAAATCTTCAACTATATCATTTACATTCGGTATTCTACCTTCTCCTAAAGTTTTAAAATCTATTAAACAATCATACTCAAACCTTGTTACTTGTCTTATCTTTTCAATTCTTTCAACTCTACTTCTATCTTTTTCATATGAAAATAATCCATTTTCCTTGTCATATCTTCTAGCCTTAACTAATACAGTTCTATCCCCAAGCCTTGTATCTTTAGCCTTTAAAATAACTCCAAAACCTCCTGAAACAGATAAAACATCATAAACTTCATATCTATTACCTATTTTAATAGGAGCTACAACCTCTTCACTATTTTCATTTACAAATACTTGCGTGTTAGGTATTCTAGAGCCTTTTGAGGTCCACATGATTATTCCTCCACTTCATTAAAGAAAGCTTCTAAAATAAATTTTCCGCTTAAAACTATAAAATCTCCATCTTCAATAATCACTGATTCATTGAATGGTACTACCCTTGGCTCATCATCATATCTTTTAATATGAACTGAACACTTTTTAGATAGATTTCTTAGATAATAATTATCATCTTCCTTATATACAAGCAAATGCTTTCTACTAGTAGCATTTTCCTTATCAACTTCCTGCAAATCTATATCCGGAGTAAATTCAGAACTATTTCTACCTATTATTGTTTCATCATATTTTAATTCGTACACTTTAAAAATTTCATTGTCTTTATAAAGAATTAAATTATTTCCTTTTATATTTTCATAAGGATCTACATCATCAGAATCAACATTTTCTTCTTCATTAAATTCATCTATAATAGCATTCTCAGCATCTCCACTAACTTCTTCATTATCTAAACTATTTTCATCTGATTCTGTATCTTCAGAAGCTATTATAACTTCCTTTTCAATGTTATGATCTACTAGAGTAATATCGACAAAACAATTTTTTTCTTCAAAATTATCTTCGCTTTCTGTTAATCCATCATAAGAATCTTCTTCATAAACTGCATCTTCTTCACATATAACATCATCAGTTTTACAATCAACATTTTCTTCTAATTCATCATTATCTTCTATATCATAATCTTCTACAAATACCTCTTCTAAAGGAGCACCACAAAGTTTACATACTGTAAGTTCTTCAAATCCTTCTCCTTCTAAATACTCTTTTTCACATTGAGGTCTTGGACATATTTTCTTTCTCATATTACCCTCCTATCCATTTCTCCTACGTCTTAAAGTTGCAGTTGTAGGAAAATCTATTTTAATAGTTGTTGTAGCCGAATTTACTGGCCTTGTACTAGTTTTTCCAGCATTATTTATAGCTTGAATTGATATTGTACCATTTTCCCTAAACTCATCTATTAAGGCTCTATATTGCTTAACAGCTAATAAATTCCCAAGTTCTTCATATCTATTTATTATCCATTCATATCTTCTTATAGCTGTATTAAAGTCATTTCTTTCTCTTGCAATATTTGCTTCATCTTCAAGCTTCTTAATTTCAGCTTCATAATAGCCTCTTTCTACTTCACCATCTTTTTCCACTAAGCTTGTATTGTCTCCAACATCTACTGTTACATTTCTAACTAAGAAAAAGTTTCTATTTCCATAAAGCTTAGGTATATAGTATTCAAGCTTAGCATTCATTATCTCTAAAGAAGCATCCCCACCACTTTTTCCAGGTATAGTCATTAGAAAATAGAATTTATATTCTTGATTTCTTTCTATATTAACTAAATTAACAGTAGCTTTTCTTTCTCTATCAAGCAGAACCTTCCCTAAGTAAGCAACTTCTGGAGTTCCTTTATAATGTTCAGTTACTCTAACATACTTAGGAAAAGTTAATTCTAATTTAGCATTGGTAATGATAACTTCTGTTGAGTTTTCAAATAGTTCTGTAAACATATCTCTTGCTTCTTCTGGTTCGTTTATAAGCTCTGTCCTACCATTTGAAGGTTTAGCTAGTTTTTCTAAAAATGAAAAGTTTACATCATTTCCACCAAAACCTAAACAATCTATAGAAATACCAGTTTCAGCAATTAATTTAGCCTGTCTTATACCAGCTTCTTCAGTATCTCCATAAGGAACACCATCAGTCATGAATATCATCTTCTTTATCTTTCCGTTATTATTGTTATTTAAAATTAATCTACCTAACTTTAAAGCTTCAGATATATTTGTATTACCACTGTAGTCTTTACATTTTTCTAGAGCTTCTGTTATTCTTTCTTTATCTGAACCAGCAAGGTTTTGTAATATTATATGTGGAGTATCGTCATAAGCTATTACAGTAACATTGTCTGTTGGGCGTAATAGGTCAACAACCTTCTTCACCGCTTCTAATGCTATATCAAGCTTTGTGGTACCTCCTGTAACTATATTATATTTAACCCCATCTATTATTTGCTTTCTGCCTGTTGGAGAAGTCTCTCCCCCAACTATTTTAAACATAGATCCACTAACATCTATAAGAAGACATAGATCTACACCATTATTAATCTGTTTTTCACCTTCTAGCCTTTCTTTTACTTCATCACTTGCGTAAACAGATAAACAAGCCTTTACTACATGCTCTTTACCATCTTGTAGTATATAAGGATCACTTACCTTAGTTTCTAATACTAATTCTCCAGCCATTTTACTCCTCCTTAAACTAATTAATATTTGCTTCAATTAATATACTTGTAATGTTATCTCCACCACCATTTGCGTTTGCCACCTTAATCAAGTTAGACGGAATGTCTAATATGCTTTTATCTTTTTCTTTAGAAACTATGTGCTCTTTTAACTCTTTATCAATGTTCCATAAGTTTGTTCCATACCCTAATGGACTTATATAATCTGTTACACCATCTGAACATATCAGAACTATATCTTTATCTTCTAATGTTATTTCTTTGATATTTAAGTCCTCTTCATTAATAACTTTAGCTTCATCATTTATGTCATTGCCTCCAATACAATTGGTTAAAGCTTTGAACCCATCAATATTGTTACATTCTCCCCAGCTATAGCCTTCTCTTAGAAGCTCTGTTCCATAATTCTCTTCATAATTTAAGAGGTTAAATCCCTTTTTCTTATTAAACAAATATATTTTACTGTCACCTAATGATGTAATATACATTTTATTCTTTATGATAATTGCGGCTACAAAGGTAGCCCCCATAACTGTTCCCCACAATTCTTTATCACTATTCTTAATAATTGAATTGTTTATCTTATTATTACTATTATTTATAATACTAATAAAAAATGACTTTACATCGCTTAAAGTTTGTAAATTTTCATATTTTTCTTCCCAAATTTCTATAGAAATATCTTTTACTATGTTAGCTGCCTCATAGCCTGAACCATAATTTGTTGTAGATATTCCATCTGCTAACATAGCAAATAATTTTTGGTTTGTAGTATCTTCTAAAACTATATAACTGTCCTCATTAGCTCTTTCTCTAACACTTTCATTCATATCTTTAACTTTATTTCTTTTATAATCACCAACATCAGATAAACTAGAATAATTAAAACTTATATCTTTAAATGTGTATTTTTTTTCTTTACATATCTCTTTAAAAATACTTAATGCATCTTCTACTTTTTTATATCTTTCTTCTGAAAATAATGTTGTTGTTTTATAAATCCATTCATGAAGTTCTACTGGTATTTCATCATTAAAAGCAGATATAAAATATGCTAAGTATATCTCATGGGCTCTATTTTCAATTACTTTACCTTTTAAAGATAAATCTAAAAGTAGTCTTCCAACTATATATACATCTGAAGAATAATTAATATCATTACTATGATTGTATAAAATTTCTGTAGAAGAAATTCTACCTCCTTTGTAGAATTTCATATCTAACCCCTTCGTTATATATGGTCTTATTTGCTTCAAATGCAATGTCTCTATATCTTCATTTATTATCCATAATTGTTCTAAATCTAAAGATCCTAAAATCTTCTTTTTTCTATTTATTGATTTTATAATTTCTCCTACTCTATTTATTACAATCTCTATAGTTTTAAAGTTAATCTCCTTTTCTTTAATATATTCTGATAAAGTAATTTCCTTAGAATAATTAAAGTAAGCCTTACTAGAGTCAATATATAAAGGAACTTCAATATACTTGTTATCGCAATTAATTATGTCTTCATCTTTCAATGTAGTCTGTATAGATAGTTTATTGTCTATACTTATCTTCCATTTCCCTATATCCCTTTTAATTTTCTTACCACATTTACTGCAGAATTCATTATTAATGCTAAACTCATTACAGTAAGTACATAAAACTGACATACTATCCTCCTTTCAAAATATTTAACTCCATGGTTAAAAATTTATATTTAATTATACGTAAACATAATTCTTATATTACTAATTCACAAATTATTTAAGGAAATTTTAAGTATATTTAAAATAGCTCAATATAAAAACGAGTGAGTCCATTAAACTTATAAAATTTAATAGTCTCACTCGTTTATTTATTTTTCATTACTCATTATGTTATGGTATTTTATAGCTTTATATCTTATCATTTGAGCCTATTCCTACAAGTTTGCGAGAATAACTAGTTATTCTTCTTAATATTAAATAAGGCACATTTAAACATTTTTCTAATCTTTCATCACTAACTTTTTTCACAATAACATTAATTATCTCAACCAATACTATTGATGCAACTACATCTAATACAAAATGTTGTTTAATAAAAATAGTGGAAAGTATTATTAAAACCCCTACAATTTTAGTATAAAAATAGATATACTTATTGTTATCCTTCTTTGTATATCTCATAACAAAGTAAGTTCCCAATACATGTAAAGACGGAAAACAATTAAATGGTCTATCACTTATATAAATAATATTAATAATACTATTGAAAAAACTATTATCTACTAAAGTAGGCCTAACAATTTCTGTAGGAAATATAAAATATATAATATAGCTTATCCACATACCTAAAAATAGACCTAACATACTTCTCATATATTCTTTTCTATTAGTAATAGATATTACAAAGTATCCAATAATCATATATATATACCAGTAAACATATGGAATAACAAAAATAGGTACTAATGGTATCAGTGTATCCAAAGCTATAGTTAAATCAAATCCCTTTTTATAAATATGATTTGCTAAGATGTATACCAAATTAAACAATGGGAATAAAATAAACCATACTAAATCTAGCTTGTACTCATATTTTTTAACTTCATATATTATTCTTTTCAGCATTTTCCAACTCCCCCAGAAACACTTCATTTTTTAATTATTATATTTTTTAATTTACGTATATTCCATTATAGTATATTACTTAACACTTTTCTATGTTCTAAATAATTTCTTAAATTAATCAAAAAAAATAGTGAGATATAAAATAAAAAAAACAATTTTATATCCCACTATTTTATATTAATATTACTCTACTATATATTCTTCTAATATCCTTCTTGGTAGACTAGTAAACTTTCTAATTGCCTCACCTTCACCTGAAACTGTTCTTTCCATTCCACCAATACCAATAACATGAACATGAGTCCTATCTTGTAATTCTTCTATGCAAAGTGTCAATGTAAGTCTATTACTAGCTCTAAAATATCTCTTTCCATATACCATAACAACTGCTTTATTCTTACACTCTGAATGAATTTCATGAAAATCAATTTTTTCAGTTATTGTTCCTTTTATAATTTCTGAATCTAACCTACTAATGGTTTCATCTAGAGTTAATTTTACATCAAAACTGTATATTCCCATATTTCTCCCCCTTTTATTCCCTACACCATATATCGCTTAATATTATACCATATTTTTACATATAACATAGCTATAATTATTTATTTTTTTGATTTTATTTACTTGTAAATTTTTTGCACTAAATCTCTTCTTCCTGCAAAAGTGTACTAATTATTTTCTTTTATAAACCCTTTTCTATAGGCAATTAGCAATAATTTCAACTCTCTTATCTGCTTCTTTAAAACATTACCAATATCAGTATCTCCTACACGTCTTCTTTCAACTTTTCTATCTACAATCATGTTAGTTGACAATATATCAGTTTCTTCCAAAATAGCTTTTTCTATTGAAGCAAAAGGTTGGTGTGATGCTAGTACCATTCCATAAGAATTATATATTAACGTATATCCTGCTATCCCTGTTTTACCTCTATAAGCTTTTGAAAAACCACCATCAATAACTAAGATTTTTCCATTTGCTTTTATTGGACTTTCACCTGATTTTCTATTAACAGGAACATGTCCATTTATTATTCTCGATTCATCTTTATCTAAGCCAAATTCTTCAAATATTAAATCACAAACTTCTTCATCATCTCTTAATTTAAAATATGGATTTTTAAACTCTTTGTGTAAACTTTTATCTTCTATAAAATATCTTTCAAAAGTTGTCATATCTTCTTTTCCAAATAAAGAAGATACCGGTCCGCACCATAGATACCACATAATATCCATTCCATAAAGCTTTTCTTCAAGACAAACTTTATTAAAATAACCTTTTCTAGCTAAAACCTCGAATTTTTCTAGTAGTGCTCTTCCTTTATATAACTTACCTTCAATCTCCATCTCTTTAAAAGTCTTGTCAGAGTTTAATGGAATGCAGCCATGAAATAAAAGATTAGAATTATACTTTAAATATAGGCTACCTTTACTAAATAGAAAAGTTACATGCTTTTGCAATTTTTCACTGTTTATAAAAGACGATACTAATTTATCTATAAGAATGTATTCTTCATCAGTAATCTTAAATGGGTCATCTTTATTTACAGTTGGAAAGTTTTTATCTTTTAGCTCATATACCTTCCCCTCTATATTTATTGTTCCTTCTTTATAGTTAATTTTATCTAAAAGCATTCGTTTGTCCATCTTAAATTCTTTTCGTCTTCTTATTATCTCAGCCTCTAGCTTAAACTGAATTATCGTTATAGCTTTATGCATCTTTGCAATTAAATCTTCTTCATTATTTACATAACATTCTTCCTCTTTTAAATTAGGAATAAAATTTATACAAGGATCTTCCTTATAATATCTAAGCGCAAATGTTGCTAATGGTAATAAATTTATTCCATACATGTCCTCGATTACATCAACATTAGAATACTTTAATGATATTCTTAATACATTAGCTATACATGCCTTACATCCTGCCGCTGCTGCCATCCATAACATATCATGATTTCCCCATTGAATATCTACAGAATGGTAATCTATAAGAGTATCCATTATAATATCTGGCCTAGGTCCTCTATCAAAAATATCACCAACTATATGCAACCTATCTATTACTAATCTTTGAATAAGCTTTGAAAGAGCTATAATAAATTCATCAGCCCTTCCTATATCTATAATTGTAGTTATTATTCTCTTATAATACTCTTGCTTATCTTCCCTATCTTGTTGTTCATGCAATAATTCTTCAATGATATATGCAAACTCTTTCGGTAAGGCTTTTCTAACCTTAGAACGAGTATATTTAGAAGATACATATTTACACAACTCCATCAATCTATATAGCGTTATCTTATACCAATCCTCAATATCCTTTTCTTCCTTGGCGATAATCTCCAACTTCTGTTCTGGATAATATACAAGTGTTGCTAAGCTCTTCTTATCCTTCACACTTAAGGAGTTTCCAAAAATCTCTTCAATCTTAATCTTAACTACCCCTGATCCATTCTTTAAAACGTGAACAAAAGGCTCATACTCCCCGTGTAAATCTGTCAAGAAATGTTCTGTTCCTTTAGGTAAATTTAGTATAGCCTCTAGATTAATTATTTCAGTTGCAGCATCGCCTATACTTGGATATTGTTTAGCTAATAACTTTAAATAATCTAATTCATTTATTTTTTCTTCAAAAAGCTCCTCATTTAACTTTTCCACACCAATCCCCCTTATAAAAAAATAAACACTACCATAAGAAAACCTTCTTATAATGTAGTGCTTATAAATTCCATATATAATTATATTCTATTTATCATATATTTTTCCTCTATAATTTTTATAGCATTTTACTACAAATAACAATCAACATTTGCAAAATTCAACATAAGTATTTGCCAAGGCAATATTTATAAAGTCATTTGTAACATATGCATTATCACTAAATAATAAACCATAATCACCATAAAAGCGACTTAGCATCAGAATAATATAAAAATTAACAGGACTTATCTCTATAACTCCAGTAAATACTGGAACTACTGCACTAGCATTAGAAACCATATAAGTTAAGGATGGTATAAATTCTGAGGTAATAGTATATTCATTGTCTAAAACACTTTTAATAAATTTATCTGCATTATCATCTTCATGTATCATAATATCTTCATATTCTTTTATCTTACCTTTTTGTACTTCATTAATAAATAATCCAATTATAAAAAAGTATAGCTCTATTTGCAAATTTCCAACGCCAGTTAAATTATACGTACTTGGATCTATTGGATTATACGCTTTTCCATTACTTGTTTTTGTATTGAAACTTAAAAATAAATATAATCTATTATTGTTTCTATATATAATCTTATCATCTTTAACAAAAGGGTTCGCACTTCCTAAAAATTTGGCACAAGGCGGTAGCTGAAAATTACTAAAGTCTTCACAAAAAGACTTTTTTCTCTTTTTTCTTTTTGTCATAAGTTCCCTCTATAGAATTGCTATATAACTATACTATGATTTTCTTGGCTCTACTAACACTGGAATCTCTTCACTCTCTAGATTACAATATCCTATATCATACTCTCCTAAGTTATAACTTCTATTTTCTATAGCATATCCAAAACTAAGGTGAACTTCTACGCCATTAATCATATAGATGTTGGTACCTTTTTTCTCTCCTATTACATTGAAAACATTACATGCAGCATTCATATGTTCCTTACAAACAACTATACAAATACTTTCAGGACACATACACTTCTCTCTACATTTTATATAGTCATCCATAATCGCCCAACGTATACAATTTCTATCTAATATGTTCTTTATTAATACTAACACTTCAAAAGCTCTATTTCTTCTCTTTTCAAAAACAAACTCTCTCATTGCTGGTTCAATATCTAAAATGCAGCTATTTATAAGTTCATCAACTCTTTTATAAAGAGTTGAAAAGTATCTTTTTTTAAACTCAATAAATATGCATTTAGTTAAGTATTCTTCATTTTTATCTTTATTGCAAGCTAAAAGCTTTTTATAAATCCTCTTTTCAGATCTTTCATATTTCTTCTTAATTATAGATACTTTCTTCCTACATATTAAATCTTTTAACTCCTTTACCTCTTTTAAATCTGATGACAATTTGAGTCCTCCTAAATTTAAATATCAATATAATAATATAAATATTCAAATAATAATGTGCTTGAAATAATAGTCTATAAAAAATAATAAATAAAATATCTTATTTATTAATATTAAAATACGTAACGATTTACATATTATCATCGTATTATATAGTACAAATCCATATTTAAATAAGGAGTTCAACAAATGTACAAATTTAAAAAACTAAATTCTATAGATGGTTTTGACTATAGAAATTTAGATAATGCTAGACAAAATAACTATGCTTGGTCAATTAGTGAACTGAATGACTACATTTATGTCGGTACAGGTAGAAATATACCTTTAACAATTCTTCAATCAATTTATCCTGATATTAATATTCCTGAAATAATTAGACCAATTTCACAAGATAATTTAGCAGAAATTTGGAGATATAAAAAAGATGGTACTAAAAAGTGGCAATGCGTTTATAAAGCAGAACCTAACTCTGGAATTACTGGTATTAGATTTATGATTAAAGCTAAATCTGCTGATTCTACTCCATGTCTATACGCATCAACATATGGAGTTCAAGTTAAAGTTTTAAAATCTTATAATGGTATAGATTGGTTTGTAATGCCTTATAATGCACTTAAAGGAAACTCATCTAGATATATGATAACCATAAAAGGAAAGCTTTATCTTGCAGTTGTAGATGAAACTAACTTTAGTGAAAGACCACTTATTTATAGATCTAGAGATCCTGAATACTATCCTTGGGAAAATATAACTGATACTAGTAACCCTCATTTTAATCCTAATAAAAACCCTAAAGGCGGAGTTTCAAATATGGCTATTTTTAATAATAGATTATATGTATCTACAACCCATTCTTCTGGTGTACAAGTATGGAGAAGTAATAAAGAAGTTCCTGAAATGAATGACTGGACTCTTATCGTAGATAAGGGTTTTGGAGATGCCGAGAATCAATATTCATTAAGCATAGGTGTGTTTAATGATCACCTTTATGTAAGTGGAACAAAGCCTCCACCAATATCTTGGGCCTTGCCAGTTGGTTTTGATATTATTAGAATAGATAAATATGATAATTGGGATTTAGTTATTGGAGGAAAGCCTATAACTCCATCAATACCATCTAGAGGTCATCGTGGTCGTAGTATCAGTGGATATAAATCTGGATTTAATAATCCTTTTAATGTTTATGCTTGGCAAATTCAACAATACAATGACTCTTTATTAATATCAACATTTGATGATTCAAGTAATATGCAAGTTATACTTGATACTCTATTAGCTAATAAATGCCATTTTGAAAATAAAATAGGTAAAAGAAATACTGCAATAATTATTAAAACCTATAAAAATATTATATCCTTATTAAATAAATATCATTATCCATTTGGTTTTGATTTATATAAATCAAATGATGGTAGATGTTTTAGATCTGTATTCAAAAATGGTCTAGGATATAGAACTAACTATGGTGGTCGTATACTATATGTAGGAAGCAATAATGAATTATTAATAGGCACTTCAAATCCTTTTAGAGGTTGCCAAGTTTGGAAAGGTTACGAAAAGCAAAACTCTCATTGCATACGTTATAAAAATTTTTATAATCTTTATCCATATGAATATCAAAAACTTCAAAGAGAAATTTCTAAAAACTTTGGAATACTAAAAAAATATATACCTGAAATAATCAAATTACTTCCAAATGAAACTTAGTATAATTAAGATAAAAACTTCTTTTTTACCTGTTTAATTATAAATAAAGAGACCACTTAAGTGGCCTCTTTTTATAATATATAGTTTATAAGTTTTAAAATCCTAGTAAATCTTCATACTCCTTAAGCTTTTCATCTCTAGTATTTTCCATAACTTCAACCTTTTCTGCAACTTTTACTTCTTCCTCTTGATTTAGATTGTTTAACTCTTCTTTACACATATCTAACTCCTCCTTAAATAATATTGAATACGTTTACTTAATTGTTAAAAAATATATCTTGACATAAGTATACCACTTTTTACCATTAATTACCATAAATATTTTGATTTATTTTCCTAAACTAATCTTATAATAATGAATTGTTTCGAATATATTTAACTATTATTAAACATATTCGAAACAATTTTAGCTGCTATTTTCCGAACTAAATTTATAGGAACTCCTGGATAATAAACTGAATTTTTTAGTTCTTCTTTGCTCCAGTAATTATAATCGGCAACAGTATTTTTATCTTTTCCATCAGCTGACTGTTTCCACATATTATACATAATTATAGATTTCATAGATGGTTCATGAAGTTTATTACTTAATAATTCTTTACTAAAGGTTCTTGCACCTTTTAAGATTTTTCTTTTATTGCTTTCTTTAAGTTCATAACTTCTATAAGCTATAGGTATTGTCATAACATAATTCACTCCCCAAAAATACATTACTTCTTCAAGGTACTTTGCTGTATCCTTATGTCCTGCTCCTGCAGTTGTAGTTATTATAAGTGCTTTTTTATTATAAAATCTAGGTCTATGAAAGTTGTAAGACATATGATCAATAAAGTTTTTTAATAAACCTGAAAGTTGCATAGAGTAAACTGGCGATGTAATTATAAGAGCATCTGCTTCCTCTATCTTCTTAACTAACGGTATTATAAAGTTTTTATGAGGACATTTATCCTCACCTTTAAAAATACAATTAAAACACCCTATACATGTAGGTATTTTCTCCTTTGATAACTCTATTAATTCAAAATCAAAGTCACCAATTCGTTTCATTTCGTTCTCTACCATATTTAAAACTTCCCAAGTATTACTTCTTCTTGGACTTCCATGAATAACCAAACACTTCATATATTACCTCTTATTCTAATTTATATATAATTATAGCCTTAAATTATAATTATATATAAATTAAATCGTTAATATTTGATTCCTCAAATTAATATTTTCTAAATAACTATATTTATAATTATTAATTTTATTCCTATTTAAAATGTAAAAGAGCTAAGTTAAGCTTAGCTCTTTTACTAATATTCATATAACTCTAATGGTAATCTATCTGGATCCTCAAAGAAAGTAAATTTTCTACCTGTACATTCATCAATTCTTATTGGCTCCGTTCCTATTCCTTTTTGATTTAGCTCTTCTACAGTTTCTTCAATATTATCAACTTCAAAAGCTAAATGTCTTAAGCCCTGAGCTTCAGGATAGCTTGGTCTTTTTGGCGCATTAGGAAAAGAAAACAACTCAATCTGACTATCTCCTATTTCTAAATCTAGCTTGTATGAATCCCTTTCTTTTCTATATACTTCTCTTATAACTTTAAGTCCTAATTTCTCAACATAAAACTCTTTAGAGACTCTATAGTCTGAACATATTATTGCTACATGATGTATTTTATTTAATTTCATGACTCCCCCTAACTTTTAACTACAGTAAACTAATTTCTATTATCATTAATTTTAAAATATATAAGTATAATTACATTATTGTTTATTTATCTGCTTTTACTAAATCTTTTTCACTTCTAAGAACTCTTTCTTCGTAGCCATCAATTTTTTTGTCTAATCTATCCAAAGTTTCTTGCATTTCTCTAATTCTATCTGATAATTGATTACGTTGTTCTATTAATAGTTCTTTTCTAGCTTTTACTGTAGAATTGCCTTCTTGGAACATTTTTACGTATTCAATTAATACTTCAATTGAAAGACCTGCACCTCTCATACATTTTATGAACTGCACCCAATTGCAATCTTCTTCAGTAAAATATCTTACTCCACTATTATTTCTGTTTACAGGAGGAATCAATCCAATTCTTTCATAATAACGTAATGTATCTGCTGTTAAATTATATTTTCTACTTACCTCTGTAATAGTCATATACTTATCTCCCTTTTATCTTTAAGTTATATTTATATCTTTTCAAAAGTCATTGCTACATTTTTTAAGTATCCTACTATATTTAAATGTTGTGGACAACTTTTTTCACACTTCTTGCAATTAATACATTCTGATGCTTTTCCATATGTTTTAGTTAAATTTGCATAATATACACCTTGTGTTGAAAATCCTTGGCTTCCTGCTTGCTTTTCTGCATTATACAAAGCAAAATACTTTGGTATATCTATCTTTTTAGGACATCCATCCACACAATATTGACATGCAGTGCAAGGAATTTCTATAGCATCATTTATTATATCTACAACATTATTAATAATGCCATATTCCTCTTCATTAAAAGGCTTAAAGTTCTCCATATATCCTGTATTATCTAATAATTGTTCCATTGTTGACATTCCACTTAGAACCATCATAACATTTTCATGACTTGCTGCAAATCTAATGGCCCAAGATGGCACTGACATATCTCTATTATACTCTTTTAACAATTTCTCTGCTTTAGGTGGCACACTTGCTAATGTTCCTCCCTTAATAGGCTCCATAACTATTACAGGTTTATTATGCTTTGTAGCAACTTCATAACATTTTCTAGATTGAATACTTTCATTATCCCAATCAATATAGTTAAGCTGAAGCTGAACAAAATCAACTTCTGGATGCTCTGTTAAAATCTCCTCCAATAAGTCTGCAGTATCATGAAAAGAAAATCCTATCTTTTTTATCTTACCTTCAGCTTTCTTTTTCTTGATAAATGTAAAAGCATTAAATTTCTTTGCTATTTCATAATTAGTTACCCCAAGATTATGAAGTAAATAATAATCAAAGTACTCTACTCCAACTTTATCTAATTGCTCATTAAATATTCTCTCTAGATCTTCTTCTTTCTTTAAAAACATCGTTGGCATTTTTGTTGCAATTGTAAAAGCACTTCTTGGATAACGTTTTACAACAGCTTCTTTTATTACTGATTCACTTATAAAGTTATGATACATATATGCAGTATCAAAATAGGTAAATCCTCTTTCTAAAAATATATCTACCATATCATTTACTTGTTTATAATCTATACTAGAGTGATCTTCCTTATTTGTAATTGGTAGTCTCATAAATCCAAAACCTAATTTCTTTTGCCCCATAGTTTTACCCTCCATTTATTCTCTCTTATTAATTTAATTTGTACTATTCTCCAATAATTTTCACCTAATCTCAATATACTACTTAGAGTTAACTCTAAGTCAATATTTTTTTATCAAATTCTGAAAATTAAAAGGTAGCAGCGACATATTATCTAGCCACCACTACCTTATATTAAACTTTTACTTAATAGCAAAAGTTTATAATATTATTTCTTAGCGAGTATATCTTTAATCATCTCTAAGTTATCTGTAAGATTACTTAAAGCTAATGCTACTTGTCCTAACTTATCATCGCCTTTAACTATCTTATTCTTTATGAAAATAGATTTTATTTCATCATAACGGTTCTTTTCCTCAGCTGTCATGCATCCAGTAATCTCTTTCCACTTAAGCATATTAGCCTCTGCTCCATTAGTTAAGGTTTGTGAGTCATTTTCATAGCTTGCAAGTATTCTCTTAAATAGCTCTTCATCGTTCATTATAGGAATGATCTTTTCTGCTATCTTATTCATATTTCTATATGAGCCTTGAAGCTTAAATGGTGGTTCATTTCTATACTCATCTGCTTGTGCTGCTGAATATATATACTCAAGATTAACTTTTAAAACAATATCTCTAACTTTAAATAACTTCTCAATAACACTAACATATTCATTAATTTCATCCATTGAATAGTTACCTTCAAAAGATATACCTTCTTCTGACGTACCTTTAGCCATTTGAATAAAGTTATATAAATCCCTTTGACTTCTATTTGTTAACTTTGAAAGTATAGGATTTGATGTAACACTATTTTCAATATAACTAAGCTTAAATGCTTCTTCATTTTCCATAAGCATATCACCAAGATTATATACATCAGCTCTATTAGCAAGCATATCTGGAATTTTAAACTTTTCTCCACTTTCTGTATAAGGGTTACCCGCCATTACAACAGCCACTTTTTTACCTCTTAAGTCATAGCTTTGGCTTACACCGTTATAGACACCTTCAATTTTTCTTTGACCATCACATAAAGATATAAATTTTTGTAAAAACTCTGGGTTACAATGTTGAATATCATCAATGTATATCATAACGTTATTACCCATCTTTAATGCTATATTAAGCTTTAGTAACTCTTCTCTAGCGCCAGAGTTTTTAGTTGTTTCAGGATCTAATGATGTTACTTCGTTACCTAATGCTGGCCCATTAATCTTAACTAAAATTATACCAAGCCTACTTGCAATATATTCTATTAGCGTTGTTTTACCGTAACCTGGTGGTGATAATAATAGTAACAATCCCATTAAGTCAGTTCTTTTATTTTCAGATGCAACTCCAATTTGTTTTGCTAGGTTATCACCTATTAAAGGTAAATATACCTTATCAATTAAAGTATTTCTTACAAAAGAAGTAAGAACTTGTGGCTTATAGTCATCTAAATGAATTTTATTTTTGAAATCATTTATTAAACCTTTTTTAATCCTTTGGAATTCTATAAAGCTCTTTACATTGCGCTCTTTAAATAAAGTAAGCTTATGGATAAAGTTTGTATAAGATAATTTATATTCTCCATTATTAATCACTTTGTGACTTCCTATTAATCCCGTTACTTTTACTTTTGAATCAATATATATAACTCTTCCAATAGTTGTATCACTTTCCATAAGTAAAACAACAACTTCTTTAATAATACTTAATACTTCATTCTCTGTTAATGAATTAAATAAAGCCGTGTTTAACTCAGCATTATTTTCATTCACATTAATCATGCTAAGCCTATATGAATTAACGAATTCATTAATTAAATAATATAAGCCCTCCAAATCATTTCTACAACTTTCAATAGACGATAAAAAGTCATCCAATATGTTCTTATCTTTTAAGTACTTCCTAAACATGTCATATATACTTTTGGCTTCCTTACTTACTACAAACTCTTCGCCTCTCATTATCTCATAACAAAGATATTCAGTAGCTTCATGTATATAATCTTTACCGAATATAGAAAGCACCTTAACTTCTTCTGCTATCTTATTTTCAATGTATGGTAAGTAGTTTTCTAAGCTTGGAGAAGAATTAAAAAACAAGCTAACCTTAGATAGTTCTTTTAAACGAGTCCTTAACATTTTCTTTGTATCTGAATCTATCAAATATTTCCAATATACTCTTGCTAAAGCTCTTGCTTCACTTTTATAAATTAACAAGTCAATATTATTGTGAAGTTCTAATAATGCCTTTAATATTTTGGCACTATCCATATCATGTACACCTTTAGTATATCCTTCATCAAATCTAGATTCCATAAACCTTTGAACTAATGAAATTAATTGTACTTCTGACTTTGAGTACAATGTATCTAAGCTTTCAAATTCACCATTCTTAGCTGCCTGAAAAACTAAATATGCTAGGTACTCTCCCCTATATACTTCATCATTTTCTGATACTATTGTCTGATTAAATATATAATTATACTTATCAATATTCTCACTCTCTACCTTATCCCAAAAATCTGTACCTGTTATATGATAATATAAGCCTTCGCCCTTTTGAACTATAGATAAATCTATAGACTTAGTATTAACTGAGAACTTATGATTTCCTAGTTTAATAATATTCTTACCATCTACAAATAGTTCTTGTCTATCTTTAAACTCAGTTATTGATTCTTCTTTTATCTTTTTTAACTTTGAAGAAATCTCATCAGCTTTTACATTATCTCCTAAGGTATTCAATGTTGAAATTATATCTCTAACCTTTTCAACCATAATATCTGTAGAAAGGTATCCATTTATTTCTTCAATGGATTTAAAGTTTTTAAGTCTATTACTAATTCCACTTAATATACGCTCAGCAGCATTAAACTGGCTTATTATCCTTTTATTTAACCTATCTGAAATAGATAGCTTTTTGCTTTCAAAGGTGTTATAAAGCTCTTCTCTCTTTTCAGCAAGCTCTAGCACATAGTCATCAAACTCTGAAAATTTCCCTTCAAGTTCTTGAATCATAATTAATACTTTATTTAAATATTCATCACATTTATCAACTGTATCACAAATATCTAAGTAATTAACTACTGATTGGCTTAAAAGTTTAATTTGAGATTGAAATTGTGTTATCATTTCACTTTTAGTAATTTGTTCTATTCTATTAATTAATCTAGCCTTACCATTATTAATTAAAGAAAATAACGATGATATCTTCTCTATTATTTCTGTAGTAATAGTTGGATCATCTATTTTAAAGTTACTAATAATCTCAATAAGAAGTTCTAACCTACTAGAGGTTTCATTAATTTTTTCTTCAAGGTCTTTTCCGTCCTTCGATTTATTAACCCTATCTATTTCTTGTTGCAATTCATTTACTTTATCAGCATAAGGTTTTAAGCCTTCTGGAGTAATCAAAAACTCTACACATTTTTCAGAAAACTCATCATATTTTTCTTTAACTTCTATATCAAGAGAATTTACTATATTAATATCTGTATATCTTAAATCTCTTAATGATGCTATTCTTCCTCTAAGACTTCTTATTTGTGCTAATGCTTCAACATACTCATTTATTGTATCAAAGGAACCATACTTTATTTTTTTTAGCAATTCTTCTGAATCTTTACTTACAGTTTCTATTTGCTTTTTTGTTGATGTTTTTATTCTTAAAACTTTTTCAAACTCTTCAATTGCAAAGGTTGAAGTATCCTTAATTTCAGAAAGAATTTCCTTTATATTAAAGGTTTCATCTTGATCTATCCAAAAATAAGAATCAATTACTCTTTCACATTCCTTTACAATATCAGCATAAATACTTTGGTAACCTTCCTTTTTATCAATAAGCTTACAAATACCTTTTGCATCTGCCATTGCATTGACTATATCTTTATTACCAATTTTATATAAAGCAGAATCTTTATTACCTTCAGCTATATAATCCTTACCGACATAAGGCGTTTGCCATATTTGAACCATATGATTTTTTCTTGGCTCATTTTCACTTTTAAATACAACCATTTCACCATTGTCAAAATGACCATATCCACTACAAACTATTGGTGTATCAATCTTTTGTTCTATAATATTATAGGAATAAATTAAATATTGACCTATCTCAATGTTATAGAAAATATATTGAAAGTCTTCACCATTTGAAGATGTTACTCTTTCGTCAAATATACAATTACACCCTTCTACATCAAATACTTTATACTCTCCACTTTGAAGATAGTATCCTTCTGGAAAGATTATTCCATGATGACCTGGTAATAAAATTGCTGTATCTTTTATAGAATCAATTCTTACAACATTTTTTAACTTATTATTAAAGATAAAATACCTAAACTCTTCTTCTTTATAAGGCTTTATCTTTAATATTATTAATTGTTCTAGATCAGAGTAATAAATTTCTGCATCATCTAAAGTTTGATCTTTATCTTCTACTGGCTCTGAATATATTCCTTTTCCTGTTGCAGTATTATCCTCAACCTTAATAGTCAAGTCACCATTGATAGTTTCAACGAATACCTTATCCATTATTGATATATGAGGGTATAAACCGCTCCTTTGATCATCTCTAGTAGCTCTTACAAAGTTAAATTCATTTTTATTTCTAAATCTAACCTCATGTTCACTCCTACTATCAATATATATTAGTTTACTACCTTGTATTTCCCACTTAAAAACTTTAATATCTGTAGGACTCTTCCCTGTTTGAAATATCATATAAAAATACGGATCTTGTATAGTGAACTTCGTAAAGAAGGTATTTTTATAATAATTATAAAGCTCATCAAAATCCTTTAAAAACTCATCATTACCTATTAAATCAAGAGATTGCTTAATGAATTTCTTTTCACTATATTTATAAATTGAAAATACATCATCAAGCTCAACCTTAGATTTAAGCCCAATATGAACATTATATCCAAAGATAAAATAATCTTTTATAGGAGCCATATCTCTAGGTATACAGTTATTATCAGTTATTATTCTTTCGCTTCCAAGAAGAGTAGTTTCAATAGAACCAAATACATCTTTTCTAACCTGATTTAATTTATCTACACGGACTTTTAATTCTGTTCCCTGATTTAAAAGTCTATTTTTAATAACCTCATAAGACCCATTTTCCATCTCCTTTTCATCTATACTACTCAAAGCTATTCTCCTTATTTACGTATAGTTTCTATAGTCTTTGCTGGAAAGTTAGCAACTCCTGCTTTATTAACTGTATCTAATAAATTGCTTAACACTGCTTTATCTTGTGCATCCGCACTATTCATCATTTTATTAATAGCTCCAGCTATAGAAAGATTTTTAATATCATCTGAAGTTAAGTTAAATCTATCTACAAATTCACTTAATTGCTTTTTAAAGTATTCTGGGTCACCAGTTATAAATGTTTCTTTTATATCTGTAAGAACATCACTATTATTTACTAATCTATCATAAGACTTACCTTTTGCAATAGAACCGATAATTTGATCAAAGAACATAGTCTCTCCACCAACAATATCAATCTTAGCTGTCTTAAGAGCTTCTCTAATAACTGAAGCTTGTGATTCAGCAATTTCTCTTTGAATATTAATGCTAGCAAGCTCAATTTCCTTTTCTTTTTCAAGATTAAGTTTAAACTCTTCATGTTCCTTACCAACTTCATCAAGAGCCTTCATACTAGTAGCCTTTTCCTTAATACCTTCTGCTTCAGCCATATATTTCTTCTTTAATATATCAGCTTCAACAGTTCCATCTTTCTCCTTAACATCAACCATAGCCGTTTCTCCCTTAGCTTGAGCTAATGCTTTTGCTTCAATTGCCTTAGCTTCTGCTACTGCCTTAGCTTCAGTAACTTTAGCCTCTGCTATACCAACAGTTGACTCCTTAAGAACATTTGCATCAACAAGAACTTTAATTGCTTCTGCTTCTTTTTGTGAAGCTTTATATTTAGCATCAGCATCAATTATTGTCTTTTCAGCGATTCTTTCAGATGCCTGTTTAGAAGCTTCAGCAGTTTTAACTTCAACTATTAAATTAGTTTCAGCTTCTTCTTCAGCCTTCTTAATAGCAACAGACTTAACTCTGTTAGCTTCAGCAATTACTCTAGTATCTTTAATCTTTTCTTCTTCAACAACAGTATCCTTCTCAACTGCCACTCTTTCTCTAATAATAGATTGAATATTTTTCTTTTCTGTTTCTACTTCCTTTTGTTTAGCTATATTAGCAAGCTCAACAAGTTTTTCTTTTTCTGTTCTTTCTAGCAATTTTTTCTTTTCAACTCTTTCAGTTTCAACTGCATCTGTACTTTCCTTAGATTTTAAAGCAATAATAACTTGTCTTTCTTTATTTTGCTCTGCAACTTCAATTTCCTCTTCAGTCTTAACTCTTGCCATTTCTGCTTTATATCTTTCCTCTTGTCTTACCTTTTCAGCTTCTGCCTCTTCTCTAGCAGTAATAATAGCAATTTCTCTTTTTTGTTTAGCTTCTGCTTCAGCATTTTGCTTTTCAAGTTCTAAAATAGCTTCTCTTGCTGATACATTTTGCTTCTTAATAGTTTTTTCTTTGTCTCTTTCAATTTGATTAGCTAAAATAAGCTGTTCTGCAGTAAGCTCTGTTATCTTTTTAATACCTTCTGCATCTAATATATTGTTGCTATTTAACATATTAATATCAGTTTGCTCTAAGTAATCAATAGCAGCATCATCTAAAACGTATCCATTTAAGTCAGTTCCTATTATTTGTAGAATTTCATTTTTAAAAGTTTCTCTCTCTGTATAAAGTTGAACAAAATCGAACTTTTTACCTACAGTCTTTAAAGCTTCAGAAAATTTAGCATCAAAGAATTCCATTAAAGTCTTTGGATCTGATGCCTTTTGACAACCTAGTAATTGAGCTACCTTAAGTACATCTTCTCTTGTTTGATTAACTCTAACGAAGAAAGCTACTCTAATATCTGCTCTTAAATTATCTTTACAGATAAGACCATCCTTACCTTCTCTTGCAATTTCAACTCTTTTAACTGAAACGTCCATAACTTCTACTTTATGTATTATCGGAACTACAAATGCTCCACCGAAGCTTATCATTGGTCCACCAATACCATTTCTAACTATAACCTTACCTTGTTCAACCTTATGAAAGAATCTCGAGAATAACGCAAGTAACCCCCCTACAATTATTACAATTGCTCCAACACTAACTAAAATAACTTGAATCTTATAATCCATAACTCCACCCCTATTATAACTTTTTATTTGTTTACATATACTTTTGCAATGTAGTATATATTTTTCTCATCGTCCTTCTTAGTAACGAAGGCTTCTTCATTTTTTTCAAATTTATCTTCAGTAAATTCACATTTAACATTTATTAATATTGATGCTCCATCTTGCTTTACTTCAGCTTGTCCTAGACGTCCCTTTTCTAGATCGCAGCATAAACTTACTAAATGTCCAATTACTTTTTCTTCATCCTCTGTTCCCTTATAGTACATATTTTTAAATAATCCCTTTAACGGTAATGATATTAGCTTTGTTATAAATAAACTAATTATTAATGTAAGTATTAATAATAATCCATTTATTAATCCTCCAGCTTTAATAGGCAACAAATAAAGTAGCATTGATAATATCCAAAATACTAATGATAATATGCTTAAAATTATCATTAATGGTATTTCTTTTAGATTGAAATAAGCTAAAATTCCTTGAAGCCCATCTAAACCATCAGTACCATTTGCAATATCAAAATCTATATCAAAATCAAAGAAATCAATATCTATAATTCCCAATATTACTGTTAGCCAATAAATTAGAACTAGCATCAATAATACAGTTGGTATAATATTCACTCCAGTAAAAGCATTATTTATTAATTCATCCATCCCTCTCCCCCTTTCCTTATATGTAAATTTTAACATTTATGTTTGTTATAAACAACGAATTATGATAAGTTTGTTAACATATTTGTCATTATTGTGATAAATAAACATAATTTTGCTTTTGTGTAAAATAAATAGAGATACGTAAATAACGCATCTCTATAATTTTATCCTTATTCAATTAATAAACTAAAACTAAATCCATTAACATATTTGTATTATAAGTAAATTCTTTAATATTTAATGGTTCCATAGAAGCTAACACACCATCAATGTATATCGACATATCTTCTACATATTTAAGCAAATATTTTTTACTATTATTATATCCTTGAATATAATCATCATTCTTTAGCTTTTCAGCTATAGGTTTTACAATATCATCAATAGCCTTAAGACGTCTTCTATTTCTTGACTTAAATTCCTCATCAATCGGTAAATTTAAAATAACTATATTTCTTAATTCATCGCATATGTCTCTTAAGTTATAAACCGAATCATCTAAATCTACTGCATCCTTTTTGCCAATAATCTTTGTAATCAACAATTTATCCAAAATTAATCCCTCCCATTCTAGCTCCTCCTTATTTTATTTCATTTTTATAAATTATATCATTTATGCTTAAAATCACAAATAAAAAACAGAAAGGATTTTATAATTAACTAAATTTCACTTTATAATCTTTCAACTATTAACTATTAATAATACTAATTTCATTACAAAAAACAGTAGTAAATATAATTTTAATTACTACTGTTTGATAAAAATATTAATTTGGATTAAATAACTATTCATTAACCATTATTACTCTTTTGGCAATGCTTGCAGCGTGATCAGATATTCTTTCAATATTTGTTAATAGATCTAAGTAAATTATACCTGAATCTATACTACAGATATTTTTGTTTAATCTTCTCATATGCTCATTTCTATAAGCTTTATCTAAGTCATCTACGGTTTCTTCTAAGATAATAACACGCTTAGAAATATTTACGTCATTTCCTTTCATAGCATCTAAAGCTAAACTATAAGCTTCTAAAGTTTTATTAAATATATTTTGTATTTCGTCTATAGCTTCTTCTGAAAAGTTAACATTATTATTAATAGACTCTTGTGCTAATTCAGCAATATTTTCTGATAAATCTCCAACTCTTTCAATATCATTTATTGTATGAAATAACAAATCTAGTGATAATCTCATTTTTTCGTCTAAAGCTTTATTTGAAAGTTTAATTAAATAATTTATAATTTCTTTTTGCTGAGCATTTACAAGCTTCTCTTTTTCAAAGCTTTCATTTATACTTTTTGAAGATTGATTGATCAAAGCAATTGTGGCACTACTAAAGCAATCCTTCGCTTTTCCTCCCATTCTAAGGGATTCTCTAATTATATTACCATAAGTTATAGCAGGTGTTTCTAACATTCTAGTGTCTAAATATTTTGTAATAGTATTATCAAATTCTTCATCACCAGCTTTATCAGGTATAATTAACATAGCTAATTTAACTATAAATTTAGAAAATGGAAGTAGTAATATTACATTTACTATATTGAATAAAGTATGTGAATTTGCTATTTGTCTAGCTGGATCTGTTGGATTTAAATATTGAACCACCATAGTTATAGGTTTGTTTAATATAAACATAAATAAAATTGTTCCAATTACATTAAAACACAAGTGCATAGTAGCTGCTCTTTTAGCATTCTTATTTGCACCTACACTTGAAATAAGCGATGTTGTACAACTACCTATATTATCTCCATATAATATAGGTAATGCTGCTTGTAGTGGCATTAATCCTTGTGAAGATAAGGCTATTAATATTCCCATAGATGCACTAGAACTTTGTAATATTGTTGTCATTAAAAATCCAGCAATTAAAGCTAAAATAGGTTGATGTGCCAGTTCCGCTAATACCTTTCTCACAGCTGGATATTCAGATAATGGAGCTACTGCATCCTTCATAAATCTCATACCTATAAAAAGAATCGCAAAACCTATTAGTATTTCAGATATATTTTTTAGCATAGGTTTTGATTTTGAACCTATCATATATAAAACTATCCCTATACCAAGAGCTATAGATGACAATATGCTAACATCAAAGGATACAAGCTGAGCTGTAACTGTTGTTCCTATATTAGCACCCATTATAACGCCAATAGCTTGATAAAGACTCATTATCCCTGCATTAACAAATCCAACTACCATAACAGTTGTTGCTCCACTACTTTGGATTATACCTGTTACTACAGTTCCTACTAGGACCCCCATAACTATGTTGCTAGTTAAAAGTCCAATAGCTTTTTCTAATTTAGGACCAGTTGATTTTTGAAGTCCTTCTCCCATAACGTTTATTCCATAAAGAAATAAACCAAGGCCTCCTATAAGACTAATTAATATATGCAAAATATGTTCCCTCCTAAAAATTCAACTCTTCTTATTTTCCTTTTTATGAGGTTACTCTATACATGTCTTTTTAAAATTTCATAATTATTATTTTTCAAACTTTATTTTTTATATCAACAATTAAATATTCAGACTTCGATCCAGTTCTTATAGGATAATTCCATCCTGATATTCCAGAGGAAACTATGACTTCGTAATTTCCAATCTTTTCATATCCATATTCAAGTTCATTAAAATTAAATAATTCACTTATTAATCCAAAAGGCCAAATTTGCCCTTTATGAGTATGCCCAGATAATTGTAAGTCATATCCTAAAAAGCTATTCTCATCTAGATCTGATGGCTGATGATCTAAAAGTAATATAAATTTATTTTTATCTATATTAGCAATTAAATCTTCACTAATTTTCCTTCCTTCTTCTTTTGAAAACCCCTCATCATCTCTTCCAATAATAATAAACTCATCATTTATCTCATAGCTTTGATCTACTAATACATGAATATTATTTGATGATAACTCATTCCATAACTCACCTTTAGTATAGCTAGGAATCGAAGAGTATCTAGCATCATCATGATTACCATATACATAAAATACTCCAAACTTACTTTTAATACTCCCAAGTATCTCTGCAACCTCCTGCATTTGTTCTAAGTTAGTTTTTTCATCTACAATATCACCACAAAGCACTACCATATCTGGAGCTGACTTTTCAATTTCCGCACAAGCCTTTTGGAGTTTTTCACTATTCATAACAGTTCCATAATGAAGATCAGAAATCATAGCAACTCTATAGCCTTCTTCTCTTATATCTTTGTTTGTATATATCATATAGTCACTTTCTACTATATTATTCATATTCCAATATCCATAAGCTAAGATAATTACAGATACTATAATAGGAACAATTCCACTATTATAAACTATCTTCCATTTATAATATGTTAAGTTCCTTCTTCTCCCTACTAATTTAAATATATAATTTATAAGATCCATTAATAAGGATATAGTTATAATATGTAGAACTACAACTACCCCTACTCCAAAGTCTCTTAAAGAAAAATACATAATGATTATTACAATAGCTATAATTGTCAATTTTACTCGTTTCTTTTTCACATTTATCTTTGATATACTTATAGCTCTTGCAATATAATAGTACAAGTAAATACTAACTATAATCATAAGAAATGCTGGCAAAATAAAATATAATATATTCATATACTTACCCTCCCCTTAAATACTCAACACTTTATAATTTTTACTTATATAAAGAAAAACTATACATCCTAAAGCTAACTTTTAGTCAATATTTTATAAGATAATAAAACAAGGCAGTAACAACTATACTTAGTTATTACTGCTTATTCGTTAATTATTTTAACATCATTTTTGTAAACTGCTGCATATCTCCTATTTTCTTTAAAACACTTTCTACATTCTTCTTTATTAATCTTTACAAATATTTTTGTCCTACTTAATCCAGAAGCTTCTATATTTTCAACTTCAAATATTTCTCCGATAAAACTTTTATACCAACATTTATTTACACCTTCACATTTTTCTATTTTAACTTGCATAAGATTCCCTTCCTATATAAATTATTATAATTTTGTATTTATAATTATTGTCCAACTTATAATTTTTAATCATCAAAAGGGAAAATACTTATTAAATGTAGCCATTATTATTTATATATTGAAGTTAATTACAGTTAATGCTAAACTTAATTTGCATGTGTATATACACAGTTATGAGGGGGACAGAAACATGAAATTCATAAAAAAATATTTAAATCACATCTTTATAGATGGTTTAAGTGGCATGGCTTTAGGACTATTCTCTACGTTAATTATGGGAACCATATTGCAACAAATAGGGAAACTCATTGGTGGAGATATAGGTAACCTTACTTTTATTATCGGTAAAGTTGCAGCTGCTTGCACATCTGCTGGTATTGGTGTCGGGGTAGCTTATAAGTATAAATCATCACCACTTGTAGTAGTTTCTGCTGCAGTTTCAGGAGTTATTGGAGGTTATGCTACAAAAATACTTGCAGGAAGTATTATGACAGATACAGGTGCTATTATGTTAGCTGGTCCTGGTGAACCATTAGGTGCTTTTATTGCTGCATTTGTTGCAATAGAAGTTGGAAATATAATTTCAGGTAAAACAAAGGTTGACATAATTTTGACACCTCTTATAAGTATTGCTTTTGGTTCTTCTATCGGCCTACTTGTTGGTCCACCAATATCAAAATTCATGACTTCACTTGGTAATATAATTATCTTCGCAACAGAGCAACAACCATTTATTATGGGAATCCTTGTAGCAGTTATAATGGGAATGTTATTGACTCTTCCAATTAGTTCTGCTGCTATTGGAGTAATTTTAGACCTTAACGGAATAACTGCTGGTGCAGCTGTAGTTGGATGTTGTTGTCAAATGGTTGGATTTGCAGTAGCAAGTTATAGAGAAAATAAATTTGGTGGTCTACTAGCTCAAGGTATTGGAACTTCCATGCTCCAAATTCCTAATATATTTAAGAATCCAATTATATGGCTACCATCAATTATATCAAGTGCAATCCTTGGCCCAATATCAACTACTGTTTTAAAGATGACAAATAACGCTACCGGCTCAGGAATGGGATCTGCTGGCTTCGTTGGACAAATCATGGCGTATGAAACCATGGTTGAAACTATCAAGCCTTCAATAGTAATTATAGAAATTGTCTTAATGCATTTTCTTTTACCAGCAATTATAACTTTATTAATATCTGAATATATGCGTAAAAAAGGACTAATTAAATTAGGAAATATGTCTTTAAAATTATAAAAGCAGAGTTAAAACAAAACTCTGCTTTTATAATACATAATAATATATTATTATACTTACTATTTATTATCACTATCTATTCTTGTTAACTCTTTTAAAGATATATCTAATGCTTTAACTGAATGAGTTAATGCGCCTGATGATATATAATCCACACCTGCTTCTGCATAAGCTCTTATAGTCTCTAATGTAATATTTCCTGAGCACTCTATAGTAGTTTGTTTATTAATTAATTTAACCATATCACCTACCACTTCTGGCGTCATATTATCAAGCATTATTATATCAGCTCCAGCTTCAATCGCTTCTATAACCTGCTCCTTAGTTTCAACTTCGACTTCTATCTTTCTTACAAAACTTGTACTATTTCTTGCAGAGTTTATAGCTTCTTTTATTCCACCTGCATAGGCTATATGATTATCTTTTAATAAAATTCCATCTGATAATGAAAATCTATGATTTTCTCCACCGCCAATCTTTACTGCATATTTCTCAATATATCTAAGTCCTGGAGTTGTTTTTCTTGTGTCTAAAACCTTAGTGTTTAGTCCAGAAACTTCTTTTACATATTTATTAGTTATAGTAGCAATTCCACTTAACCTTTGCAGTATATTAAGAGCTACTCTTTCTCCTGAAAGTATTTTTAGAGTACTTCCATTTAAAGTTCCTAATAGCATACCTTTACTAACTTTTTCCCCTTCTTTTACTAATGGAGTAAATTCTACTTCTCCTAATAGTTCAAATACTCTATTAAAAATAGGAAGCCCACATATAATTCCATCTTCTTTACAGATTAGCTTTGCCGTTGCTAAAGAGTTCTCTGAAACAATGGAATTTGTAGTTATGTCTCCATATGGTATATCTTCAATTAGTGCTCTATTTATAATTTCATCAACAATTAAATAATTTATCATACCTATGATCTGCCTTTCCTTTTACATAGTTAATTAAAGGTTTCATATTAATACTGTCACTAAAACTATTAACTTTATCTAAATTAATAGTTATTTCATTTATCTTAGAATTTATATTTTCAGCAGCATTTTCTCCAAATACTAAAGCTTCTAATAATGAATTGCTAGCTAATCTATTTGAACCATGAACTCCTGTACAGCTTACCTCTCCTACTGCATATAAAAATTCAATATTAGTTCTACTATACAAATCAACTTCAATTCCACCCATACAATAATGATGTGCTGGTGCTACTGGTAGTAAATCTGATTCCATCTTTAAACCTCTATTTAAACACTCTTCATAAATATACGGGAATCTATTAGTTAGATATTCTTTTGTAAATCCAGTCATATTTAAATAAACATAAGGCTTATCAGGAGTTTTTTCTATTTCCTTTAATACTGCAGCAGAAACAACATCCCTTGGTAATAAAGAGTCAATAAATTTTTCTCCATTTAGATTTACTAAAACTCCACCTTCACCCCTTAAAGATTCAGAAAGTAATAATCTTCTTCCTTTATTTTCTTTTTCATACAACACAGTAGGATGTAATTGTAAATACTCCATATCTTTTAATTTTATATTATGCTTAATTGCTAAAGCTAGTCCATCTCCAGTCATTGAGGCGAAATTAGTTGTTGAATTAAATAATCCACCAATTCCACCAGTTGCTAATACTACTACTTTTGTATTAACTTTAATTAATCTATTATCATTTATAATAGAAGCTCCATAGCATGTATTATATTCGATTAATAAATCAGTAAGTGTTGTATTTTCCATTATTGTAATATTACTTTTATCTTTAACAACCTTTATTAGCTCTTCCACTATAGCCTTACCTGTTTGGTCTTCACAATAAACAATTCTATTTTTACTATGTCCACCTTCTCTAGTATACTTAAGCTTTCCATCTTTCTTTTCAAAAGGCACTCCTAATCTACTAAGGTTTTTAATATTTTTTATTGAATTCTTTCCAACTTTAGAAACTGCCTTAACATTATTTTTATAATTACCAGCTTTAAGCGTATCACTAATAAAGCTTTCTAAGTCATCTTCTCCTAAGATTGTAGTTACTCCGCCTTGAGCTAAATAACTATTGCAATCTCTAACACTATCCTTTGTAATCATCAAAACTTTTATATTTTCATTTAAATTTATTGCAGTATATAATCCTCCAACGCCTGTCCCAACAATTAACACATCATAATTCATAATTTACTTTGATAATAGGTGCATATTTTCTAATGCTCTGGACGCTTTTTCTCTCATCTCATAGTCTATATGCACTTCATACTCCTCATTTTTTAAACAACTATATAAATTTTCTAAAGTTATTTTTTTCATATTTTGACAAATCATTGGAGTTTTCATCGTAATAAATTTCTTATTTGGACTCTTTAACTGCATTTCATAAAGAACACCTTCTTCAGTAACCACAATAAACCCTTCAGCATTAGATTCTGCACTATAACCTATCAATTCAGAAGTACTACCAATAAATGTAGCTAAATCTCTAACGTTCTTTGAACATTCTGGATGAACTAAAACAGGATAGCTTGGATTCTCTGCTATAACTGCTTCCATCTCTTCTTTTTCTATTCTTTCATGAGTTGGACAGAATCCATCATATAAAATGAACTTTTTCTTTGGTAATTTCTCTTGAAGATAACTACCTAAATTTCTGTCAGGAAGGAATATTATTTCTTCTTCTTCTATATTATTAATTATTTTTTCAGCAGATGATGAAGTTACAGCAACATCTGATACTGCTTTTACATCAAGATTAGAATTTATATATGTTACAACCTTTGCATTTGGGTGTTTACTTTTTAATTCATCTAGCTTATACATTACAGCCATATCTGCCATAGGACAAGTAGAGTCATTTACTGGAATAAGTACCTTTTTATTTGGAGATAGTATCTTTGCGCTTTCTGCCATAAACTTTACTCCACAGAAAACAATAGTTTTTTTAGGACTTTCCATAGCCTTTTTACTTAAGAAATACGAATCTCCAACTATATCTGCTATTTCTTGAATTTCTGGTCTCTGATAAAGGTGAGCAACTATTAGTGCATCTTTTTCTTCTTTTAATCTAAGTATTTTATCAACTATATTCATATTTACACTACCTCTCATTATAGTATACTTGTGTATATACATAAGTATACTATGCTGTTTTACTTTTTACAATACTATTGATAACACCTATATAATAAAAAAATAAGATACAACGAGCTTCTCATTGTACCTTATTTTTTATAAACTTGTTATAGTATTTATATTTTAAATTTTCTCAAGGATTATATTTAACCAAATAAGATTCGCTCTTCTCCCTAATGAATCACCAGTTTTATAAATAGTTTTAACTTTGTACTCTGTGATATTTCTAATCATTTTTTCAAAGTTTTCTTCTTTATAACAGTTAAAATATCTACCTCTCTCATCAATGTATTCATTATCTCCATATTTAAATGATAAGTAAAATACTGAACCTTCATTTAAGTTATTAGCAAGGCTTCTTAGCACCTCTTCAATATTTTCTCTTCTAACATGAAGCAATGATGCACAAGCCCATATTCCATCAAATCTTTCTTTTGATTTAAAGTCTTCAAATTTACTTACTATAACTTCTTGATTTATCAGCTTTTCTGCTTCTCTTGCTAGTTCTATAGATCCATCAACAGATGTAACATCATAACCAGCATTTTTGAAATACAAGCTATCCCTTCCTGAACCACATCCAAGATCTAGTAACTTACCTGAAGGTTTTACCATATTAAAAAACTCTTTGTATATTTCAGTAGTTTTTATATTTTTTGTAGTTTCAAAATATTCTTTTGCATTTTCATTATAATAATTTAAAGTTTTATAATTCATCTTACCACCTTGTTCTTTTGTATAATATTAAATTAGTTTTATTTATAGTTTCTTAATAAAAAAAGTAGTACTACCAAAAGTTAATACTACCTTAAATTAAATCTTATAATAAAAAGATTGATAAAAACCCTATTCCATTTAATATTAAAGAAGTCTTTCTATCACCTTTTTTATGTGCATAAATTGATAATCCTAAAACTGATATTAAATATAAGTCTACTAGCAAATTATAATCTATTCCTAATATTATATTTTCTATATTCATAAATTTCATGTCATTCGCTTTCTTTTAATTTCTTTTCTTCATAAGTATATACTATTTTTCCATATTAATAAATATATTCTTATAATAAGTTATTTCAAATAAACTCTACTTTATAGACTACTTTCTACAAAATCTTATCTATTATCCTCATTAAGTAGAATTAGTTTCTATAAAAATATATATAATTTACTTAAAGATATTAGCAATATGGAAACTATTATTAAAGTTAAACTAAATTTAAAAGAAATCTGCTTAACCTGATTAATTAAAATTCCTTCATTTACTCTAGCTGCCATTGATTTTGTTAAAAACTCATATAGTTTTTCAGTCTTACCTGTATATTTCCTCTTATAGGTTTTCAATATATTACTAGAATCATCCATCTCTCTATAACAACAATTTTCTCTTACTGTTCTCTTTGATATTCGCTTCTTTTCCTCCCTTGTAAGTTTTCTCTTATACTCTTTTTCTTTTGCTTTATATGACTTTTCTATCTTATCCTTTAGGTCTAACTCCTTATATATATCTACTTTATATAGCTTTTTAAATAAATATCTAAATAATGCCTTTTTTATAAAAGTGTCTTTTAATGAAGCTATTAAAGTAATTATTGATAAAATTATTGTTACATATCCACCTATATATAAATACTTAATACTTCCAAATGTCACTATATTATTTATACTTCTTTCATTAAATACTGTAAGTAATATTGTAATCACTATAATTACTAATAATAAGTACAATGTATGTTTATCTATATCCTTCTTCTTTTTTAACATCTCTTTATATCTATCTTTTGTATACTCATAAATTATTATTATATTCTGATCTTCTGAGATTTTTTTACTTTGTTCTATTTTTTTATCTTTAGACTTCTTACCTTTCTCTTCTTTGCTAGACATATTACCCCTCCATTTTAAGCTCTATGCTGCAACTTAAATTATATAAACAAAGAGAATATTATACTTACATTTTATTTTCTCTATCATATTAATTATATAAAACTACTTATAAATACGTTCCTAATGGTATAAAAAAGCTGTTGTAAATACAACAGCTTTTATTATCTTATGAAAATATTTTTAAAATTAAATTCTATATTGCTACAATAGCATCAATTATTTCATTCCTTTTAGTTTCTAAAAAATCACCAAAAGCTTTATGAAACTTATTAGAAATCCCCATAGTCTTTCTAGTAGTTTCAGTATGTGTAGTATAAATTCCTGGTTTTATATCATTAGCTATATACATATTTAAAGCTGCTAATCCTCTAGACACTTCCATATCCATAGCTTTAATTAAAACATTTCTACTATTATCTTTTGGCATATTTTTAAGCATCTTATTTGAATAATCCATTGTAAAAATATATAAAGCGAAGGTTGTAATCTCTTCAAAGTACATATTATCTTTATTAGTAATTTTATTTGATAAAAGTTTTAAATTATCTTGTCCTTTATAATTTCTATCTAAAGAATTACAAATTACTTTTGCTATAGTCTTAGCTCCATCTTCCCTACCATTGACCCTTTCACGTAAAAAGATAGATAAATTCCCTTCAATAGCATTTTTCATATTAGCTTCTTTAATTAATTTGTCATAAGTCATATTTTATCCTCCAATAACCCTTTATACATAAATATTATAACTTTTAGGAGTTTTTGTAAACATTTTCTAGATTTTTAATATTGATTAAACTTAATCTTTTAAGCTTATAATATATCTTAGCCATTATTACTTATTCTTCTATATATAAATAATTAAAATAAGGTACAATGAAAAAATCACTATACCTTATTTCATATACTCTTTATCAATTGCAACAATTCCAGCTTCCCTTTAACCTTTTTAATAACTATATAATTTTCAAATTGTTATTACTTAGTATTTCTATTTAAAATTTTAAATACTTTTAATATTAGTACTAAAGAAAAAACACTATCTACTTTATTAATAATAAAATAGATAGTGTTTAACTTTTTATTTATAATTCCATTAGTACATTAAAACTTACTTATTTGAAATTTCCTCATCTTCGGTGATATAGGGAATATATATATTTGTATTAAATACATTATTATCATAAGTTGATTTAATATATCCATTATTTTTTAATACTATTTTTGTTACATTTTGTATTCCATATCCATGCAGATCTTTATCGCTTTTTGAAGTTATTATCTTATTATTTTTAATATTTATATTCCCATCATATGTATTTTTTATAATTATACATAAATTTTCTCCTTTAATTAGAAACTTTATTGTAATATGTCTATTACTTATATCTTTAACTTTCTTACAAGCTTCTATTGAGTTATCTATTAAATTTGATAGTATTATGCATACATCAAAATTACTAAGATTTATTTGATTAGGTATCTTTATATTAAAATCATAATTAATATTATTCTCACTCATAATTTTGGCTTTATTTTTAAGTATAGAATCAACTACTTCATTATTGGTGAACTTTCTTCTATCAATTTTCATTAGTTCCTTATCAATTTCTTCAAGATAACGTATGGCTTCATCTATTTTTTTACGTTCTAAAAGATTATGTAATACTATATTATGTTTATTTGCATCATGCAATATCTGGCTATTCCTTTTTTGTAACTTATATACATCTTGATAATGCTCTAATTGGTCCTCCAATTGTTTATTTAAAAATTTAGCTTTATACTTGAACATAGAATACTATGAGATTTTTAATATAATATTGTTTAAATATGTATCAATAAACAATGAAAATATAGTTCCGATTAAAACCATGATTAAAAAATAGTTATAATATTTATCTCCCTTATAAATTGTAGTTACATATAATAATATTATTATTATAATGTTACATATTAATTCAAAAATATAAAGAGATAATTTTACAATCATATTTAACTTAGTATTATTAAATATTCCAAATTTAATTTCAAAGCTTTCTAATGATATTTGTTTAGAATTTAAATATTCAAAAGCTAAATAAATACCTATTGATAATATGATATTTATTATTATACCTATATAATTAACTTTACCTACCTCTAACATGTCCATAAATGGAGCTTCACCCAAAAAAAGCTTATTTAATGTACAAACTAAAATTATTGATAACATATAAAATTTCAAAGAATATAATGTTGTAATTAAAATTCTTACTAATCCTTCTTTAATAAATATACAAATTAGAATCAATAATAAAATAATAGATACAATCAAATAATCACCAATTAATAAAAATCTCAAAAAAGTATCTACTAAAAATAGACTGGCTAGTATACTTATGAACGTATACTTACTTGTTTCTAAATTGTTCGATCTTTTTAGAGTATTTAATCTATAATTTATAATTATACAAATTAATACTATTGACATAATACACCATAACATTAATAACTTCATCTATTACTCCCTCTTTTTAAAATCATAATTATACTAAAATCTTAAACTTAATAATTTTAGTTAATACTTAAATTATTCTAATCTCTATTAATTTCAACTATTCAATTCTTTCATAAAAATAACTATAGAAAAAATAATTGTATTATCACTTTATCATAATTGGACATTAAAAAAAACTTTTTTATTTATACTTGGATAGCCTTAATATAATTATAAAAAAGTACAACAACTTATAAAATAATTGCATTTTTTATATTTACTATTTCTCTTATGATATAATTCTTTTATAGAATAAATTCTGGAGATATTTTTATGAGTAAAGAACGCAAAATTAATAATTTAATAAATAAGCAAATGAAACTAATAGAGAAAAAAGAAGCTAAGCTTTTAAAAGAACCTAAGGATAATTACATAAAAACTAAACTCTTACCTATTAAGGAAAAAATAGAATATAAAATACCTGATAAATTAATATCCACTCTTGAAGTAGCATTTCAAAAAGGATTTAAAACAGTTTTTGATAAAGGTGTTGGGATTATAGAAAAAACTTATAATAAAGAAGAAATAAGTATGGAATATGATATTAATGCTTATGCAGTTAATAAATATCCAACAAAAAAGAACTTAAAGAAGATAGATAAATCCGCAGGTAAAAAAACACTTATAAATAAATCTATAACTGTTTTAGAAGGTGGTGGACTTGGCGTTTTAGGCATTGGGTTACCTGATATTCCAATTTATATTGCAGTAATATTAAAATCAATATATGAAATTAGTTTAAGCTACGGCTTTGATTATTCATCAGCAAATGAAAGAGCCTACATCTTAACTTTAATTAGTTCAGCTGTTACAAAAGGTGAAGAAAGACTATCTTATTTTAATAAATTAGATATGATGGCTAATGAAATAGATAATAATATGATTTGTAATTATGATATTGAAGAAATACTACTTGATACTTCAAGTAAAATTTCGGCCTATATGCTAACATCAAAATTTATACAAGGTTTACCTATAGTTGGTGTTGTTGGTGGAGTTACTAACTTTATAGTCTTGCAAGATATTACGGATATAGCTAAAGTTAAATATAAAAAGAGATATTTAAATAGGTTGTAATAGAGAATTACCATTAACTATTTATTATACACTTCAAAAATTAAAATAAGGTATAATGATTTTTTGATCATTATACCTTATTTCACAGTATAACTTAATTTAACTATTCAATAGCTTTAGTTGATGGAAGAATTCCTTCAACTTCTGAGTGTGGTCTTGGAATTACGTGAACTGAAACTAGTTCCCCAACTCTTTGAGCTGCAGCTGCACCAGCATCTGTTGCTGCTTTAACAGCTCCAACATCTCCTCTAACCATTACAGTTACAAGTCCCCCACCTATATATTCCTTTCCAATTAGATAAACATTTGCAGCTTTTACCATAGCATCTGCTGCTTCTATTGATCCTACAAGTCCTTTTGTTTCAATCATTCCTAATGCATCATACTTCATAAATTTACCCTCCAAAATTTTATTATATTTATATTTTTTAATTACTTAATTATTCTTACTTTCGACTTACTATTAATGCACATTGCATTTGCTTCCTCTATATCAATATGACATTCAAGTACCGATTTTTCAGTAGCACGAACTATCACATTATTATATACTCCACCTCGTATATTATTAAACTCTATAGATACAACTTGACCATCATGAACACCAAATTTTTCTGCATCCTTAAATGACATGTGAATGTGTCTTTGGGCTACTATAGTGCCTTCACTTATTTGTACAGATCCTTTAGGTCCTATTAAAGTAATACCTGGTGTATTATTTAACTCTCCTGATAATCTTGCTTTTGGAGAAATTCCTAACTTAAAACAATCTCCTAATAATACTTCAACTTGTGTTTTATGCCTTAGTGGTCCAAGAATCCTTACCTTTTCAATTGCTCCTTTTGGTCCACATATAGTCAAAGTTTCATTACAAGCATATTGACCTGGTTGAGATAAATCCTTTATTTTAAATAATTTGTACTCATCTCCAAAGAGCACATTCAAATCTTTTTCGCAAAGATGTATATGTCTATTAGATACACCTATTGGTACCTCTTCATTATTATTTGCCATATCATTACTCTTAGAGTTCTGCGCTACTTCTAAGAAAAGTTTTAATATAGCATCGTAATTATTCATTTCACTGTTCCCCTTTCATAGTGAGAACGATTTGATTTATTAGTTTTATTAATTCTTCATTGTCATTACAATTAATATTTTCTTTAATAGCCTTAATAAATTGCTCTTGACTATTTCTTTCTATTTTACTATTAATACTGTTAAAATTCGGATCAGAAGATGCTAGTGTTTCACAATCTTTTAGTCCATATGCTACCTTTTTTATATTAATAAGATGCATTGGCCCTACATTCTCCGATACAGAACTTCCACCCCAAGTACCACATCCTAAAGTAAAGGATGGCATTAATCCTGTGCTCGCTCCAGTTCCACCTTGGCTTCCTCCTGTATTTACTAATATTCTAGCTGCAGGTTTTCTTGTAAACTCCATTACAATATCCCTATCCTCTGTATGAATACTCATGGTATGCCCTATTCCATTTTGTAATAATTCAATGCTTAGATCACAAGCTTCTAGCCAATTCTTAACTGTATAGAATGCTAAAACTGTTGTAAGTTTCTCGTATGATAAAGGATACTTTTCTCCTACTCCTTTTTGTTCCCCAATTAAAACTTTGATACCATCTGGGATACTAAATCCTGCTGCCTCAGCAATAACTTTAGGAGATCTTCCTACAAATTTGGCATTCATACTATGTCCATTTTTGAACAATAAATTACAAACCTTCCTAGTTTCATCTTCTGTCATAAAGTATCCACCTTGTTTTTTAAATTCAGATATAACAGCCTCTCTATTGCATTCTTCACATATTATTGATTGCTCCGAAGCACAGATTGTTCCATTATCAAATGTTTTACTAGCTATTATATTTTTAACAGCCTGCTCTACCTTAGCTGTTCTTTCTATATATGCAGGTGAATTTCCAGCTCCAACTCCTAGTGCAGGCTTTCCAGCACTATAAGCTGCTTTTACCATACCTGGACCACCTGTTGCAATTATGATATCTACTTCCTTTGACTTCATTAATTCATTAGTTGAAGCTAAAGTTGGCATAGAAATACATCCTATAATATCTTCAGGTGCACCTGCTGATACTGCTGCTTCACACATTAACTTAGCTGCTCTAATTGTGCAAGCTGCTGCTGAAGGATGTGGTGAAAACACTATTGCATTACGAGATTTTATTGATATCATAGATTTAAAAATTGTAGTTGATGTTGGATTAGTTGATGGAACTATTCCCATTACTAATCCAACTGGTTCTGCTATTTCGATTATTTTCTTTGCTTTATCTTCGTTTATAATTCCAATAGTTTTAAGCTCTTTGATAGAATCATATAAAATGGTTGATGCTAAGTAATTTTTATAGGTTTTGTCCTCTACTTTTCCAAAACCTGTTTCATCAACAGCCATTTTTGCTAATTCTAATGAATGTTCTCTAGCAACTTTAACCATACTTCTTAATATTTTATCTATTTGCTCTTCATTAAAGGTTGCAATTTTCTTAGCTGCTACTTTTCCTAAACGCGCTAAATCTCTTGCTTCTTGTATTGAACGTAAATCTTTATCAAAATTAACCATTTTTAATCCCCTCCTTTTACCTAATCTCATATACTAATCAAAGCTTATTATAAAAGGTCTGCCCAATTAGCTGGATATGTTGCATAGAATACCTTTGCTCTATCAGGTGATCCCCATACAACTTTAGACCCTGAAGGAACAAATAAAACATCTCCTGGATAAGCTACAAAGGTCTTTCCATTTATTTCGATAGTTAATGTACCTTCTATAACAAAATCTATTTCTTCATAAGTAAGTTCCCAATCAAATCTTGAGTTTTCAATTATAAGAAGGCCTGCACTCATTTTAGATTCTTCTTTACTTACAAGCTCCTGGAAATAAGCTTTAACATTTGGATCTCCAACATCGAAAACATCCATTTTAACTGTATTCCCTCTTATAACCTTTAAACCATTTGTATCTTTTTCAGCTTCGTATGGAGTATTGGAAATATTACTTAATGATGCTAATATATCTTTCATTAACCCTTTTTCCACAATTGCTTTGAATACATTTATTATTGTTTCAGTATCTATATTATCTGAGCTTATTTTGCAAGTATCATTTCTTTTTTCAACTTCTTCACTCTTTAATACTGATTGATCTTTTACATTACACACAGGTAATTCAGTAGTGAATATAATATTATTAATCTTTGCAGCATCTTTTGCCGCAGGGGTAATTATCATATTTCCATCATCATAAAATTCCTTTTTTCCACTCTTAATAAAATCTTCAATATCTTTTACACAAATTAACCTTTTCATTTACTCACACCCTTTCATTTAAAAATAAATTTATAAATCAAATCTGTTAATATTATTAAAGTAGCGACTCAATAAGTAGTCTTGAAGGTGATGGTATTATTTCACAATTAACTAATAAGCCTTTTTCTTCAAGAATACTCTTACCAGCTTCTGTTCCAGCTTCAACGGCTGCCACATCACCAGTAAAAACAAAATATGATTTACCTCCAAGTCCAGTACCTAATCTTAAATCTATCGGTTCTAAATTTGCTGCTTTTAAGATTGCATCTGCAGCAATTACCATAGTTGCTAATGAAAATGATTCAATAATTCCTAGTGCCTGTATTCTCTCTGGCATAGTTGCTCCTGAAATAGCAGGAAAAACAAGCGGATTAACATTGGGAATAATAATCGAATCAACCCAAAACTCATTAGCTACTGATTCTCCTAATCTTACTGATTCATTTACAGCTGCTACATCACCATGGACTATAGCAATATATTTTCCTGGACACACAGTATTAGCTGTTACTATTTCTACTTCAGCAGTTTTAAGCATTTGATCTGTGGCATATATGCCACGAGAAATACTTGTAAACTCTACCATACCTATTGCTTTTGACATACTATTCCCTCCTTATTGATATAAATTCATCAGTAATTTCTGTAATAACTCCTGGTATACTTGCATGTATAGTAGCACCTAATGACTTTTCAGGAATACTTCCAATAACTTGTCCTTCTTCTACATAATCATCTATTTTCACACAAGGTATACAAGGTGCTCCTACATGCTGTGATGTTAGAATTTTTACTATATCTGAATTAATAGTTACCTCTTTCATAGGTGCCTTTTTATCAAAGACTTTCAACCCTAATCTTGCAATTAATCTAGCACTAGGTACTAATCTAAACTCTCTAGCATTTCTTACTGTATAATCATTTTGAACTTTATTAAACCTAATATTTCCTTCCATAAGCTTTTGCTTAAAATACATATTTGCTGCCTTTGGATAAAGCCCTGCTGGACACGAAAATAATTCACATAAATTACATTGGCAACATAAATATGAATTTTTAAGTTCTTCTAAGTTATCAAGATTATAACTTATAGCTCGCATCATCTTATGTGGCTGTGTATTATGACCAAGTAAAAAACGAGGGCACATGTCTGTACACATACGACATTGTTCACAACTAGTCTTATTTATCCTTTTTGATCTTTCCATAGTAACTGTTTTTTTTCTTATTAACGGATGACTATTTTTAAGTATTATAAATCCTTTATTTTTTTTAGTAATAGATCCTTTTAAATCTTTCATTACCGGTCCCATCATTGGACCTCCATCAATAACTTTAAAGTCATTAAAATCTTCTATTCCACTTAATTTTAAAACTTCCATTATTGGTGTTCCTACTGGTACCTTAACAGTTATAGGATTCGGTATATCTCCTGCTACTGTGATGTATTTATAAATTACAGGCTGTCCTAAAGATGCATTATATATATTTAATGCAGTTTCACTATTTAAAACTACACAACCTACCTGTATAGGAATTCCACCTTCAGGTACTATTCTTTTAGTTAATTCATAAACTAAAACTTGTTCATCACCTGCAGGATATATATCTGGAATTTCCTTTACACTGATAAATTCTTCAAATTCTAACTCTTTAATTTTTTCTCTAAGAATTTGTATAACTTTTTTATGTTTACCTTTAACGCCAATAATACCCTCTTTAGCATCTACTAACTTCCTAGCTTCTTCAAAACCTATTAGGATCTCTTTCGAATAAAATTCCATCAATTGTTGGTCTACTCTAAGAAGTGGTTCGCATTCTGCTCCATTTAAAAGTATATACTCTGACTTAGATGAAAGTTTTACATGAGTTGGAAAACCTGCTCCACCAGCTCCTATTACGCCAGCATCTTTTATCATATCTAAAAGACTCATATAAATCCCTCCCTAAATTTATTCAAATAGGCAATCTTCATCAATTATCCCTACAACAACTGCATCTACAGGAATATTATCATCCTCTAGCATCCTTCTTGCTGAAGATCCCTTTGTTACTATTACCCTATCTCCAATACCTGCACCAATAGTATCTATAACTACTAACCGTTCTCCCCCTTTACTTCCACAAATTTCTTCAGCTAACATTAGCTTAAATCCATTAAGTGACTCTACCTTTCTCGTTGACCATATATTACCAATAAGTTTTGCTGTTATCATTTAACTTTCCCTTCTCCCATCTTGAGTTTTATCTCTGCTATTGCCGTTTCGACAGAAGCTGTGTCACCAAATATACCAATAAGTATCATATTTTGTGGGCAACTACCTCTAATATCCTCTACTGTTACCCCTACTGCTTTTTCAGCAATATCAGCTGCATAAATCATATCTATAATTTTCCCTTGAACTAAACCTATTGCTGAAATATCTTTCAAATTCGTTTTACACTCTAATCCCATTCTTCTCCTTAAAATATCAAGTGTACATTGAGATGGAGATTTAATTATTCTATAATCCATTTATCTTAATCCATTATTTCTTTAGTGCAGCTAAGCGCTATTCCTAAAGGTGTTACGAACATTGGATTTCTAGGCTTATGAGTGTATATACCTGTTTGCTTTTCAATTATCTCCTCAATTCCTGTTAAACAGCAGGTTCCACCTACTAATGAGATTTCTTTTACATCATATCCTTCGATATGATGATTAATAATAGAAGAAACTTTTTCAACAACTGGTTTTAGAACTGGTAATATTTCTTTATGCTTTTCATTATTTCTCTTAAATTTATCTGCTTCATTGAAAGTCATTCCATAGGCACCAGATAGTACAAGTGAAAAATGAGTACCACCTGTAGGCTCATCTGCAACATAAATAACCTTTCCATCCTTTAAAATAGAAATTCCTGTTGTTCCTCCCCCTATATCTACAACAGCACCATTTTTAATATGCAATACTTCATTTGCTGCTGTTGGCTCATCTAATAGGCTTGTCAATTCAAAACCTGCCGCCTGTACTACATTTTTAATAGCTCCTGAGTCTAAAGCATCAGTTCCTGGTGGTATAGCAGCTGCTGCATATATTAATTCTGCATTAAGCTTTTCTTCCAATTCATTTTTTAATTCTCTTACTATCTTTACTGCTCCAATATAATCAACAACCATACCATCTTTAACTACATCTGCATATTTAAATGCCCCTGCAACAGGGTTATAATCTTCGTCCATAACAGCTAAAACTATACATGCTGTTCCCAGATCTACACCACAATAATAAGTTGATGATTTTTTGTTAATTGGTCTTTTTATTACCTCTTCAAACTCTTTAACAAGCCTATCGCAATATTCAAAAGTTAACTTTTTCTCTGACATACTTTCCCTCCAACAACTGAACAAATAATTTGTGATAATGAGTTGATGAACCAGTTAACATACTTTATTAATTTATCCCCAATTTCATTATCTACTTCACTACCATCAAATTCTTCTATAATCAGTATCTCTAACTCTCGTAATTTACAACGTAATTCATGTAACTCTAAAATCTCTTTACTTTTTGACAATTGCATATAAAACTCTGTTATATCAAAGCAATCATCTATATCCTCAAAAAAGTTTTTACTATTCATTCCTGTACAACCTTTACAATTTGGAAGACTTATAGATTTGTCTCCTGATAATAACAACTTAATAGATGAAATTTCCTTTGATATCTCCATTAAATTTTGTGCCAATATAATATCATCTTCTATAACTTCTCTGATTTTTATAAGAAAATCTACTTCTATAGTTCTAATTTTATATAAAATTCTTTTATTTATATTTCTCTCTTTATTATCATCTTTTTTTGATTTTGGATTATCGATACTATCTTTTAAAGATTGAATATCTTCACATAGTTCTATCCTCTTATCTCTTAAAAATTGACTAGCACCTGGCGTAAGTCGTTGACCTTCTACTAGGCTAAAATTTGTAAAAGGATTTTTTCTATACATATCTCTTAAATACTCTTCAGTAATAAATTTCATCTTTGCCCCCTTCCTCTTCTCTTTTATCAAATAAGTAATTTTTTAACTTTTCAATACTTACCCGATCGTTGAAGCTAATATGAAAATATGGCTCTATGACTCCTGCCAGCTTTAATTGTCTTACACAATTAATTTCATTTTCCGGCATTAAATCACATTTAGTTATTACACCAATTACAGGGCACTTAAATAATCTTGCAAATCCAGGAGAGTATAAATTATCCCTTCTTGTTCTATCCATAAGAATTAACACATGTGATGCATCTTGTGCTGCCGCGATAATATGCTTATACTTATCTCCATTCTCAATATAAGATCCAGGAACATCTATTGTCCTTTTTCCATAAATCATATCTTGAGTTCTCTTTAGCTTACCATTGTAGTCGTTTATAGCATTAACCAATGTAGTTTTACCACAGCTTGAAGGCCCAATTACCATTATTCGTTTCTTTCTCATGTTCTTGTAATAGGGGCCGGTGTAAACCCAAGTAAATTTGTTAAAGTATCATTAACTGAAATAAGAGCAGTTTCAACACTTTCAACATCGCCACTTATAACTACTGATCCTGTAAATCTATCTAAAAAACCAATCTCAACATCTGCTGTCTTTGTTGCAATATCTGCTGCTATTATAGCTGACTCATATGGGCTAAGAGTTAAAATTCCAATAGCTCCTTTTTCATCTATTCCTAAACGATCATAAATATCTTCCATAGGTGATGCTATTATATGAGCAATTGTAATCTGTTTTCCTGGTACTGACTCTTGTATTACACGTTGTATGTTTCTATCAAAAACTTCTCCCATACCCCTTACCTTCCATTTTATTTTCTCTCAAAATTATTAGTGGCGTATTACTTTTACTGGGAAGTTATAATTATTAATCCAGCCTTCAATTTTATCTAAATCTTCATCACTTAAGCTTGGATCATCCACTATAGGATATTCCATATTAAGTTGATTATATTTATTAACTCCCATTTTGTGATATGGTAATAAATCAATTCCTTTAAAGTTCTTATAGTCCTTATAAGGCATTAAAAACTCTAGAACACTTTCAATATCTTCTTTTTGATCGTTAACACCCTTTAATAAAGGCATACGTATTTTAACATTATATTTACGTCTTAATAGCTGAACTAAATTTTCTAAGATTTGCTCATTTCTAACTCCTGTTAATTCAAAATGTTTATCTGAGTTTATATGCTTTATATCAAATAAAAATAAATCTGTGAATTCTGCAACCTTTAAAACAGATTCTAGTTTTGCATAACCACAAGTTTCAATTGCTGTATTAATACCTTCATGCTTACATGACATCAATAAACTTGTTGCTGCTTCTGGTTGCATTAGTACTTCACCGCCTCCTAATGTAACTCCCCCTCCGGAAACTTCATAAAAACTTCTATCTTCTAATACTATTTCTAATAATTCAGATATTGTTTTTACCTGACCTACTATTCTTAGTGCTGATTTTAGACAAGTATCTGCACATTTGCCACATCCAATGCAATCCTTCTCTCTACTTATTTCATGCTTAAATGTTTTATCGGAAATAGTATGTATTCCTACAGGACAGACAGAAACGCAAGCACCACAATCTACACAAGAATTCCTCTTAAACATGACTCTATATTTTTTTTGCATTCCTTCTGGATTAGAACACCACTTGCATCTTAATGGGCATCCTTGAAAAAATATTAAAGTTCTTACTCCTGGTCCATCATACATGTTATATTTTTGTATATTAAAAATTCTTGCTTTTCGTTCAATTACACCTACTTTTTCATTTACCATACTATTCAATCTCCAGTTCTTTTTATATACCACCAACATAGCCCACTAACGTTGATGGTATATATAATAAAAAAATCTATTAAACCTTCTTAAAAATGTGTAAGCATTGTTCTACTAATTATTTCATCTTGAACATCCTTACATAACTCAACAAAGAAAGCACTATATCCTGCAACACGAACAATTAAGTCACGATATTGCTCTGGATGCTTTTGAGCTTCAATTAATGTTTTATTATCTAGATAGTTGAATTGAACTTCTCCAAGGCCTAAATTACATGCACTACGTAATAATGTAATTATTCCTTCTTCACCTTCTCTAGTATCAAGTAAGCCTGCCATTAACTTAAAGTTATGAACCATCCCAATATTCATATTGTCACAAGCCATCTTAGATACAGATTTAATTATTGAAGTAGGTCCTTTATAATCTGAACCTTGTGATGGACTTATTCCATCAGATAGTGGCATCCACGCTTTTCTACCATTAGCTGATGCTCCTGTTAATTGACCAAATGGTGTATTATTTGATATTGATAAGGTACCATGACTTAGTACTGAATATAATGTCTTATACTTTCTATGCTCCATTTCAGTAAAATTAATTAAATCAGCTGCTATATAATCGGCATAGTTATCATCATTTCCATACTTAGGTGCTTCTAAGCAATCTTTTCTAACCTTTTCATATCCAATAAAGTCAGCCTTTAAAGCTTCATTAAACTCTCTTAAAGTATATTTCTTATCTTCAAAAACTAACTTCTTAATAGCTGCCATAGAGTCTGTATAAGTAGCAAGGCCTGTCCAAATTACACCTGGCCCAAAGTTATACATTGCTCCACCAGCTTCAACACCTCTACCTTTATCCATACAACCTTCATACATAATTGACATAAGTGGTTTCGGAGCAAGATCTTTATGCACACGTTGTGATATTACTGTAGCAACGCTAGTCCATTTAGTTATATATTTAATTTGTTCTTTAACAGCTGCTTCAAACTCCTCATAAGTTTTAAAGCTATCTACATCGCCTAAATTAGGTGTAACTTGCTTTCCATACCATAGTGGTACACCATTATTTAATGCAAGCTCTATACATATTGGCCATTGAGTATATGCTGTTGATGTCCATTGATATAATCTACCTGCTTTTTGAGGTTCAACACATCCCATTAAGCAATAATCCCTTGCATCTTCTATTGAAACTCCTTTAGCTAACATCATCTTTATATGAACATCATCAAAATGGCATGCTGGGAATCCCATTCCAGCCCTTACTACATCAACAATTTTCTTAAGATATTTTTGTGGTGATTTACTATGGATACGACATGCTAAAGAAGGTTGATAAATCTTAACATGACGAACAGCATCCATTAACAAATAAGTTAAATCATTAGTAGCATCTTTACCGTCTCTTGTCACACCACCAACGCACATATTTACAAATGGTTGATATCCAGCGAAGAACTTAGAACCACCCTCACTTGTGATCCACATCATTTCAGACATTTTAATTAGCATACAAGCGGCTAACTCAAAAGCTTGGAAATTATTCATTCTACCTGATTCAATATCAGCTTTGTAGTATGGGTACATATATTGATCTACACGTCCAATAGACATCCCTGTTTGATTTTCTTCTACTACTAAAAGAGACTCAATAGTCCAAACAGATTGTATTGCTTCCCAGAAAGTTGTAGGTTTATGAGCTGGTACTTTAGCATTAATTTCTGATATTTTCAATAATTCAGCTTTACGTTTAGGATTAATTTCCTTTGATGCTAATTCTGCTGCATATTGAGATATACGCTTAGCATAAATCATTACACCTTCTGTTGTATCTATAACAGCTTTATAGAAATATATTTTTTCTATATCACCTGGATTTTCATAATCTAATTTCTCTAAATTTTCTTTTGCTTCATTTTGGATATCTAACATACCTTTTTTCATTAATATTACGTCATATCCTGGATTGGAATCTCCACCACCATTTACAGCATGATATGAACAATCTGAAACAAAAGATTCTCCTGATAATTCCCAAACTCCAGCTTCCCTATATTGATCTTCACAAAACTCATCTACTGATTTTCCTTCCCAATATGGAAATAACTCTTCTTTCATTATTTTTTTATCTTCTTCAGAAATATAGAAAGGATCTTGAGCACGATTTCCTATAGTATCAATTTCATCAACCATCCATCTCCAAGCGATATCTGGTGAAAAAGCTCCTGCTCTAGGTGCCCCACATGGAGCTCCAACAATAAGTTCATTATCTTGGATTACTAAAGGTGCTGTCTCACAGCAATATTTAAAACATTTAGCTCTCAATAAAATTTTAGGCATACCTGGATTTTCTTTAGCAATTTTTGTTATTGCTCTAGCTCTATATGTTGTAATCCTCGGAACTTGCTTTAAATAATTATCCTTTAACTTACTTAATCTATCTGTAATTCCATTAGGTATATCTGTACCTTCATTACATTGACAGCCATTATTTATTTCTTCATCTTTAATTATTTCTTTTGATAGACACTCAAACATCTTTAAAAGACTATCACGCTCGTTTTGAGACATACTCTGAGTAGCTTCTCTAAATTTGGTTGAAAATTCTTTTATATCCAACTCTAATCCCCCTTTTTAATAAATAAACTTTAATCTATATTTACTTATGATTATTATCTAATAACTTTTTTAAAATAATTTCCATTAACTCTAAACTATTTATTCCCTCAGAATAATTTTTATTTGAAGTTATTTTACTATTCTTATTTGCAGCTAAAGATATTACATCTTCTATATTTCGTACCCCATATCCAACCTTACGTATATAAATAAGATTTTCTGGAGATACATTGTCAGAAGTCATACCTTGACCTGCAGAACCACTACCTAAAGTCATTGCTGGAAATAGGTTAGTAGTTGCTCCCATACTACCAAAAACACCTGGCGTATTAACAAGCACTCTTCCTACTGGCTTTTTTAGTGCAAACTGGCGAATAACATCTTCATTTCTAGAGTGAATTATTAGAGTATGTCCTAGCTTTTCATTTAATAATAGCTCAATGCACTTTTCACAAGCATGCATCCAATCATCTTCAACATAATAGGCTAGTACTGGACATAACTTTTCTTTTGAGTATGGATTTTTACTAGTTACATACTTTTGTTGTGAAATTAATACCTTTACAGTCTTATCAACTATAAACCCAGCTCTTTTGGCTAATTCTTGAGCTGTTTTTCCTACTATTTCACTGTTGCTTAATCCATCTGAATTATAAAATAATACTCCAAGTTTGTCCGATTCCTCTTCTGACATGAAATATGCTCCATAATTTTCAAGCTCTTTTTTTACTTCATAATGTATAGGACTGTCCACCACAATTGATTGCTCAGCTGCAGAAAGTATTCCATTATCAAATGATTTACTATCAATGATATCTCTCGCTGCCTTTCTTATATCTGCAGTCCTTTCAATAAATGCTGGTCCATTTCCAGTACCACCGTATATTAGTGGTTTACCTGATTTATATATTGTTTTTAGCAAATTAGGTACTCCTGTATTGATTATCAATGAAGTATACCTATGATAAATCAATTCATTGGTTCCATTAGGTGTTATATTGTGAAGATATGATAACGCTCCTTCAGGCAAGCCATTTTCCTCTGCAACCTTTATTAATATATCTAAGGCTTTAAAAATAGTATTTTTTGCTCTTGGGTGGGGTGAAAAAATTATTGCATTTCCTGATTTTATTGCAATCACCGCTTTATATATTGTAGTTGATATAGGACTTGTAGATGGGCTAAATGCAACTATTACTCCCATTGGAACGCCAATATCCATTGTCATATTTTCTTTATCTTCATTAATAATTCCTATACACTTCATTCCCTTAAGTCTTTGACGAAGAAATTTACATACGAAGCTATTTTTAATACATTTATCTTCATATTTACCGTACTCAGTTTCTTCATTAGACATCTTTGCAAGATCTATAATGTAATTTTCAATTTCATAAATCATTGCATCTACAATCTTATCTAGCATCTCCTGTGAAAACGTCGCTAACTTTTTATGCGCTTCATAAGCATTTTCTACAAGAATTCTTGATTCTTGTATGGAGAGCAAATCATTATCAATAATATTCATTTTTATCTCTCCTAAAAAATATTTTATATATACAAACTTAAATACTTTTTATTATTTCTATAAATTTGTTAATTTATATCTCTCTATTATTTTCTCTAAATCCTGATGTGGTCTCGCTATAACCACATGACTATATAAATTTCCATCTTCCATATTATTCACAGCTTGCACCCCTGCTTCTACTGCTGCTTTACAAGCACCTACATCTCCTCTTACTAAAACAGATATATATCCTGAGGCAACGTTTTCATAACCTATAAGCTCAACATCAGCAGCTTTGCACATAGCATCTGCTGCTTCTAATACAAAAACTAAACCAAAAGTTTCAATCAATCCTAAAGCTTCATATCTAGCCATTAATATTTCACTTCCTTTCAATATCTTTTAAGAATCAATATCGTGTACAGAAACTATATCCCCAACTTCTCTAATAGGTCTTGGCATAACATTTTTTGCAGTTAGTTTTCCTATTTCAGATGCTGCTCTAGCTCCGGCATCTACTGAAGCTCTAACAGCAGCCACATCGCCTTTAACCATAATAGTTACAAGAGTTGAACCAATATTTTCATAAGAAATTAGCTCTACATCTGCAGCTTTTAACATTTGATCTGCTGCATAAAGTGCTGGTACTAATCCTAATGTTTCTATTAACCCTAATGCTTCCTCTCCATAATATCTCATTTATTATCCCCCTTTCTTTTTAACAACACTAAAATAACTTTATGAATATACTATTAAAAGTCTTAATATTTATCATTTCTACTTTTCAAGTAAATTATAGTCCTTTCCCTTTGGGGGAAAGTCAACAGGTTTTTTCTTTAAATTCATAGACAAATTTTTGTAATAGTTTACAAGATTATTTTCGATTTATAGTTGGTTATTATTTATATCTTCAAAAATCCTATCTATTTAATATAAAAGTAAGTTACTTAACATCTCAATTTTCATTATTTTTATAATATTTAGATATTGTCCCTTCCCCTTAGGTTAAGGTTGCAGAAATAAAAAAACTCTCTAGAACAATTTTTATAATCATTACTAGAGAGTTTTAATTTTATATTATTTTAATCTTTAATATATTTATTAATTGTTTCTGCACCTTCAGCATGAGCATGATAATACACTCTTAATTCTCCGCCTTTATCTAACTCAAATCTTGTTTCTTCTAAAAGTCCATTAGCTTCTGCTGTCATTAATGCAGTAACTACATCTTTTCTATTTAAAGCTTTAAAGCTACCGTATTCACCTTTTAATGCTTCTATAACATCCTCTGCACAAGCTTCTTCAACTTTAGTAAAATATTTTAATATAGCATAATTAAGTGGTTTCATACTTTTACTCCTCCTTTTTACTAAATAACTCTAACGGATTCGTTGCTATTACTAAAATACCCAATACCATTAAAATAGCAGCGAACCATACTATAGGAGGCAAAGCCCAACCTTCCATTCCACCAAATACCCCTAATACTATCCAACAACAGAATGGTCCCCAGAATGAAAATGTTCCATTACAAGCCATTCCTAAAGCTGCTCCGCACATACTATTACCATTGTACCAACACATAAATGATACAAATGCACATAATCCAGAAAGAGCAAACCATATCATTGCTGGTCCACTAGTAAATGCTTGTACTATTAAATTAGATGCAAAACCTATTCCATCACCAAATATTATTCCAAACAATGGTACTAATATTATCAAATTTGATAATCCTGATGTTACTTGACGAATTGTAATTCCAATTTCTGAATCTATCATTGATGTTCCATAGCCTGCAACACATCCTTCAAATCCCCAACCTAAAGCCGCTATTAATGCGATACAAATTCCTAAGAACATCCCTTCTGGCGCATCCCCTGAAATACTTGTACTTCCTATCATAAAACTAGCTACTACACAAATAAAAATACCTAGAGCCATTCTCTTATTTAATTCTTGCTTATATAATATCCTACCTAATATTGCGCCAATAGCTGGACAAAGTGCAGCGATTGGGATAACTATTGACCCTGCCATCTGTAACCCTACAACATAAGCTGTACTAGCAATAGGTCCTCCTATCAATGCAGCTAAAATCATCATTCCACCTGGCTTAGTTTTAATACACCTAAAGAAATCTACAATCTTTCCTTTATATGCAGCCCATCCCATAGCCCAAATAGCACTGCAGATATCGTTTACAGCACTTCCAAGTGCACCTAATAAATATGTTGCTACAAGAACAGAAAGTACTGATGTTGTTGGATCATACCATTCAGCCCAGATGCCTTTGCTCATTCCTAAGGTTAAGAATGCTGAATAAAATCCATACATCAATCCTGAAAAAAGAGCAATAGAAATACCTTTTTTAAAAAAGTTAGAAGCTAACTTCTTTTTCGCGGCAACTGCTTTAGCATCAACCGCACGTGTCATTTCACCCATAAACAAAACCCTCCCATTTAAACGTTATCACGTTTTAATATATATTATCATTAAAATTATAATGACCATACTAACTTCACTTATGATTTCATAATAATTCTAATTTAATTATAGGGCTTTCCCTTTGGGGGAATGTCAATAGTTAATTTCCTACAAATTACTAAGCCAATTTAGTAATTTGTATACTAAAATAACTCTTATTAAATACTACATTAGCTTTATTACTTTACCCTTAGGGCAACGTTTACTTTATTTTCCTACACTTATCTTTTGTTAGCTTTACCATTACTTCAGTTACAAATTTATTAGTATCTTTAGTTGTCCAATAATCTATCACATATCTCTCATATGATTTCGAATCACAACTATAATTATTTTCCTTAGCCCACTTTTTAATTTTCATATATGTTTCGTTTAACTTCTCATGAGATCCTATATGATAACATGATGCAAACATACAACCTCCATAGTTAACTGTCAATTCATCTTCACACTCTAAAATTGTTTTTTGTAATATTCTAGCCCTTTTGCAAGTTCCTTTAATTTTGTCTTCTATAGATGGATATTCAATTATAACAGGTCCAGTTATAGCATTTTTTATACTGTCTATATAATTTGTAAATTCTATATTTATAATAGAATCCATGTAATCATATTTAAAATCTTGCTCTAAATAAACTAATCTAGTTGGCTCTATATATTTTACTGAAATATTTTTCATATTATTTTCTAACACCATTTCTGCCTCTAAAATGAGCTTATACCAATCCTCAATTGACCTAATTTTCAATTTCAAGTCAATTTCTTCTTTTTTTAGTTCATCTATTTTATCTCTAAAACGATGCTCTATTACTGAAAAGTGTGTTCCATTAAGTAAAGCTCTCATTTCTTCAAGCTTAAAACCACTTTGCTTGTAATACTTTATCATTGGTACTGATAACAGTGTTTTTTTACTATAGTATCTATATCCACTTTCATTGGATACCTTATCTGGTGATAGTATGCCCATTTTGTCATAATATCTAAGTGTCTTTTTGGAGAGCCTACATATTTCTTCAACCTTACCTATGCAAAACAATCCATTTTCCTTCATACAGAACCCCCTAATATTAAATTTTCAGACTTTACCAACTATAATTAGTAAATATAACTATTGTTATTTCTGAAACAGTCATAATTAACAATATTCCCTTTTCCTTATAAAAATGCAAAAATGAATAAAAATACAATTTAATCTTTTAAGCTATGCTATTCGTTACCTATTTAACATTTCCTTCCATTAAAATTCTTTAATTATATATTGCGCAATATAAATACTAAAAAACCAGTATCTATATTGAATTAATCAAATAGATACTGGTTAATTATTTAATCTTAGTTTAAGAAAAACTCTTTATAAACAAATATAAAGTATTTCTTATTTCTACATTTTCATTTAGTATATTTATTGCTGAATCAACAGTTATTCCAATTTTATATAGATGCTATTTAGTACATTTTATTAATTAAAATCTAAGCCATTTATTATATCATTACTTTTTTCTTTAGCTTTATTTATAGAATTTTGTCTTTCCTCTTCAGTAGTTCCTGTTCCATCTACTTTAAGTTCAATAACATCTTTTATTCCCATTAGTTTCATAATAGAAGCTATGTAGTTTTCTCCTTTGTCCATTATTGGATCTAATATCCAAGGAATACTTCCGCCTGATGATTGTATATATACTAATGCTCTCTTTTTATCATCTAGTAACCCTTTAGGCTTCTTATCCTTTTCAATTAATACTGTCTTATTTACTTGAACAATACAATCAATATACTCTTTTAATGGAGCAGGAAATGATACACTCCACATTGGAGCAGCTATAACATACATATCTGCACTTATAAACTGATCACATAGTTCCCTTATTCTTTGTACCTCTTTTTGCTCCTTTTCAGGTAATTTCTTTGTTGCCTCTTCATTAATAATACAGTTACGACTTTCAAAATACTGATACTCTAATCTCGGTATATGTTCTTTATATAAATCTACTTCCTCAACTTTAAAATCTTTGTTTTTTTCAACAAACTTATTAATAAAGTCCCTCGCTACTGATTTAGAAGATGATAAATTTTCTGGTTTTGAATTAACGCTTATATATAATAACTTTTTACTCATAGCTACCACCTTTTGTGCTTAAATTCTTTCCTGTAGCTATTTTTTCCTAAAATCAATAAATTATAAGTATTATAAAAATATTTTTAACTTATCTAATTATTAAAATCTAAATTTTATTTTTAAATTATATAATAGTAGTACTTTGTTTCCTAAATTCAAAATTATTAAAATTTAAATAGCTCTACTATCTCATTATCTTTTAAGTTTTTAAGGAAACTACCTTCCTTAAAATCACCTTCCATAACTTGATTTATAAGCTCTTTTTTGCTCTCCTGCATAGTAATTATCTTTTCTTCAACAGTTCCTTGTGAAATAAGCTTTATTACTTCAACAATATTTTTTTGCCCTATTCTATGTGCTCTATCTGTTGCTTGGTCTTCTATAGCAGGATTCCACCATGGATCAAAATGAACTACAATATTGGCACTAGTTAAGTTTAGTCCTGTTCCTCCAGCTTTCAAGGATATTAAAAACACCTTTTTCTCTTTATCTGCGTTAAAGCTATTAACCATGTTTACTCTATTACTTGCTTTCGTTTGACCGTCTAAGTAGTAATATCCTATGTTATTATGGTCTAATACTTCTTTTATATTAGCTAAAACTGATGTAAACTGTGAAAATAATAAGATTTTATTATTACTTTCAATATTTTCTTTAATAATATCTAACGCTACATCTATCTTAGCACTTCCTCCTATATATCCATCTACTATTATTGATGGATCAAGGCATAGCTGACGAAGCTTTGTTAAATATGAAAACACAGTAATTTTATCTTTTGAAAAGTCTTGATTTTCCATCTTTTCTTGAATATCCTTAACAAAAGTGCTGTATACTTTTTTCTGTTCTTCTGTCATTTCTACAAAGAACTTTTTCTCTATCTTATCTGGGAGCTCCTTCATTACATTTATCTTTAGCCTTCTTAAAACAAATGGTCTTATTAGTTTTTTAAGCTCTGCTATTGCCCTGTCATCCTTTGCCCCTATAAACTTTTCTTGGAATCTTGATTTATTATATAAGTATCCTGGCATTACAAAATCAAATATTGACCAAAGCTCCATTAAGTTATTTTCAATAGGGGTTCCTGTTAATGCAAACTTAACCTTTGCTTTAACTTCTTTTACAGCCTCACTACTTTGAGCTAATGGATTTTTAATATTTTGACCTTCATCTATTATGCAATAATCAAAGGCTAACTCTTCGTATCTTTCAAAGTCATTTCTTAATGTTCCATAAGTAGTTAATATTACATCATACTCTTCTACTTTTTCAAAAAGTTCTGCCCGCTCTTCTTTAGTTCCATGAAGTGTACACACCTTCATAGTAGGAGCAAATTTTTCAAATTCATTTTTCCAGTTGTAAATAAGTGAAGTAGGTGTAACTATAAGACTCTTTTTACCCTTTTCTGACAATAAAAAGGCTATAGTCTGTACAGTTTTCCCAAGTCCCATCTCATCAGCAAGGATTCCACCAAATCCATAATGACTTACTGTCTTAAACCAATTAAATCCTGTTATTTGATACTCTCTAAGGGTAGCCTTTAACTCCTCTGGAAGCTTATAATCAACTTTATCTAAGGTAGCAAAGCTTTCCTTAATATTGTCTGCTACTTCATTTCCGGTTATAAAGTTAAGATTTTTATCTCTTATTGTATCACTTAAATATATAGCCTTATTTTTAGATATCTCGAACTTATTTCCCTTAAGCTTTTTATCTCCTAAAATATTATCAAGAAGCTCTAAAAAGCCTTGAGTTTCCTTTTCTTCTAGACTTATAAAGCTATCATTTTTAAGCTTATAAAATTTTCTGTTACTTCTAAAAGCCTTTAAGATATTATTAAACTCATTAGAATCAACTTGGTCTATATCAAAGCTAAACTCTAAAAATCCACCTTTTTCTCCAACAGCTGCACTTATTGCACCTGATTTATAAACCTTCTGCTCTTTAAATCTATCTGAATAATAAACTTCACCAATGCTACTCAAGCTTTCTATACCTTTAAATAGAAAATTATATAATTCCTCATCATCACCAGTAAATTTAAATTTGTCTTTATCTATATAAAACTTAAAATTACCTAAGCTATTTATTACGTCATTTTCTTTTTTCAAATCTCTTATTAAGTACTTTTCGCCTTTATAACCTTGAAGCATATCAAAAACTTCATTTCCATATTTGCACTTAACCATGCACCATGAAGAAGTTCTGTCTCTATCAAAGTAAAATTCAAGCTCTAGCTCCTCTGAAGTCACCTTTTCTTCTATAGCTTCATCAACAACTAACTCATTAGCTATAGCTTTTATAGCAGGAACAAGTGTAGTAAAAACTTTTTCTGCTTGAGCTTTTTTAAATATTGCACTATCATCCCTACTAAATATATTTACAAAAGGTAATAACTGCTCCTTTTGATCATCTGTAGGAATATATAGCTTTTCATCATATAAGAAAACTCCACTATTTCTTATTAACTCTCTAGGAAACTCACCATTTTTCTCTAATATAATATCATCATTTTCTTCCTTAAGACTTAAGCTTAAAGGTATATTATCCATAATTATATTAGTTTTCCCTTTAAAATAAGTAGCTTCCATATTTATAGTTTTATCAGAAGCAAGCTCTAAAAATCTCTTTAATGCTGGTCCTACAAGTATCATCACCTTATTTTTTATAAGTCTTGCAGAGTTTCCCCTATTATATCCATAGTATCCAAAACCATATCCTTGATTACTGCCTTCATTTAATGCTTCTGAAATATTAGCATACTCCCTTATGAAATCAATAATCTTCATATCTTCCTTTGAAAACTTATGTATACTACCATCATACACAAAACCTTTTCCGAACTCTAACTGACTCTTATTATCCATAGCCTTTATAAATTCGAAAATATTTTTAACTACATACAGTTTCTTATTTCCTATCTTAAAAGATGCTTGATAACTATTATAATCCTTCTCAATTAAAGAAATTTCAACATTTACAAGCTCTCTATTGCTCACAATACTCTTACCTAATCTTTCAAGAAGTTCAAACCCCTTATTATATTTCTCCTGCTCTGCAAGCACCTCTAAATTGGGATAATCTATTTTGTTACATTCAAGCATATTTATATACTTATAATATGTAGCTGCAATATGCTCACAAGCTAATCTCTCACCATCCATTGTACTTTGATAATGATGATAGCAGTCACACTCAAATTCATTTATTTCATTACTTCTTAAATCTATATTAATATGTGTTTCCTGAGAATCAGTCAACCACTCCTTAGACTTCACAACTCCAAAGATATCTAAAAAGCCATCAGAATAATCCTCACTTACATCTATCTCCTTTACAAGATTTATGCCTTTTTTCCCTTTATCTCTTATAATATCATCACTATACTTTAAAAAATCTATTTTAAGCCAATCAGCAATCTTCCTATTTTTCTTTGTCAAATAATCACTTCCTCCAATGTATCCACATATAATTCTGCTCACATTATTATACCATTAAACTTAACCTATTATAGACGAAAGCTTTAATAATTTATATAAACATAAAGAGCTTAAAAGAATTCCATATATCTTATAGGGAATACTATGTACATAAAGTTTACTAATTAAAAGAGTCAAAGGATGAATTACATGAAATATAAAGCCAAAGATAAAAGAAAAGAAATAATTCCACCTTATACAAGGCCTATTTTCCTTATGATAATAACCTTCGTAGGTGGTTATATGAACGGATATACCTATGTTACAAGAAATGAAATACTAGCTAATATGCATACTGCTAATATGTCAAAACTAGGAATAAACATAGGTCTAGGAAACTATATTGAAGCACTAAACTACTTTATTCCCATTATTGCCTGTATATTAGGAGCTGCATTTAGTGCATTAGTAAAAACTATTATTATAAAGACAAAGTTTAAAGGTGAATGGAGAATATTAGCTCTTATTTTAGAAAGTACTTTATTATTTTTCATAGGATTAATTCCTAGCACTTTTCCTGATCTAATTGTAACTAATCTAGTTTCATTTTTAATGGGATATCAATTATGTTTATTTAGAGAATGTCTTGGCATTCCATTTAACACAACTATATGTACAGGAAATATTAGAAATGTTGGTCAACTATTATTCAAAGCCTTAGACCAAAAAAGTATAAAATCATTAGAAACACTTATTTACTTTACATCTCTTACTTTTTCCTTTGCTATTGGAGCTATTCCAGGTACACTAATATCACTACTTTTAAATACTAAGGCTGTATGGGTTTGTAGTATTATTTTGTTTATTCAAGCTATTTGGATATATAATAGCAAATTTAATAAGGTACAATGAAAAATTATCATTGTACCTTACCCACTTTGGGAAGTAGTATATATTGGATTAACAATAGTTTTTTAACAAGCAGTACCTGTAAGTTATTTAAAAATCACTTACATGACATCTCTTTATCAATTTTATCTATACATTCTTTACATCTTCTTCTTTTATTACAAAATAAGTTATAATAAAGCCAGCAATGTATGAAATACAAAGACCAAAAAAGAAATTTAACATTGACTGAGGTTGCATTATTGGAATTGCAACTAAACCTGAAGGCCCCCATGAATTTGCTAAAACGTGTGTAAGCATTACATAGGCTCCACCAAATCCTGCTCCTAACCCAGCGGTTATAAATGGTTTAAACATAGGCAAAGTAACACCATATATTAAAGGTTCTCCGACACCTAAGAATCCTGCTGGCAATGCACCTACAATAACCTTCTTTAATCTATCATTATGAACTTTTTTAGCTATTAGATATATAGCTATAGCAGCTCCAACTTGTCCTGCACCAGCCATAGCAAGTACTGGAAATAAAGAAACTCCACCCATAGCTTCTAATTGAACTGCGTAGATAGGAATTAATCCATGATGTAATCCCAATAAAACCATTGGTAAGAAAAGTGCCGCTAATACATATCCACTAATTATACTTACAACTGGGTTTGAAGAATTTATTATTACACTTAAAGCAGAAACTAATCCATCAGATATAAATCCAGCTACAGGCATTATTATAAATACAAATAAAATAGCTGTTATAAGTAATGTTAATAAAGGTGTTAATATTAAATCCAATACGTCAGGCATTCTCTTATGTATAGCCTTTTCTATTTTTGCCAATAAGTAAACACCCATTATAACACCAATAATTCCACCTTTTCCTGTAGTTAAAATAGAGTTTAGAGGAATCTCTTCATTATACAATCCAAAGGTTTGAGATAAAGCCACTATATTAGCACTAATAGACATAGCACCAATCATTCCACCTAGCCCTTCAGTAGCCCCAAATTGTTTAGCAGAATTAATACCTGTATAGATAGCAAAATACCCTAAAAATCCTCCTCCTATAAGAGAGAATAATAACTGAGTTACATTCCAAAAACCAACTGTCGAAAGTGTTCCTTGCCCTTGTAATGTAGAAATTAAACTTGCTAAACCATTAAAAATCCCCGCAGCTATAATAGCAGGTATTAATGGAATAAATATATTAGCAATAGTTGCAATTATTCTCTTAAATTTACTTTCTTTTTGTGCTCCTTTAATCGCAGACTTATTTTCCTTCCAATCCTCAGTTACTCCACTATCTCTAGGAACTCCTAACTCATCAATACATATATCAGTTATCTTCTTAGCTTTACCTGGCCCTAATACGATTTGAATATAATTACCATTTTTAACTACACCAAGTACCCCATCAATATTTTTTAACTCATCTTCTTTTATTAGCCCTAAATCTTTTACAGTTACCCTTAATCTAGTCATACAATTTGTAGCTTTAACAATGTTTACTTTTCCACCAATAACTTCAACAATCTTTTTAGCTAACTCTAAATTCGACATGTATAAAATCATCCCCTTATTAAATATATTATAAATTCATAAAAAATACATATTGCAGTAAACCTTTACACTTAAAAATTACAGTGTTTTAATAAACTACATTATTATATATTCATCCAAATTTCACTTTATACATATTAAAAAGATAGTTTAAATACAATCTTTTTCAATTAATTTTATTGTATTCATCATTTATTCTTTTTCTATTCAATCTATTTAGATAAATAATAGCAAATTTAATAAGGTACAATGAAAAATAATCATTGTACCTTACGTTAATATTCTTGTAAAAAATAGATTACTATTTAAGTAACTCTTCATTAATCTCTTTTACCGATTTATACACAAAATCTGCTTTAATTTTTGATTCATTATATTCTTCTATAGTTGTTTCTCCAGATAAAACTAATATAGAAGAAATACCTGAGTTTTCTCCAGTCTTAATATCTGTATATAATCTATCTCCAACTATAGCCATATCTCTCTTATTGACACTATACTTTTTGCAGATTGAGTTAATTATTTCTTTATTAGGTTTACCTATTATATAAGGCTTTTTACCAGTAGAACTATAAATCAACTCTATAATAGCTCCTGTATCAGGCATATACTTTCCATTTTCTAATGGACAATTTTTATCAGGATGTGTAGCAATATATGTAACACCTTCCCTGATAATATCGCAAGCTATCCATAGTTTATTATAAGTTAGAGTTGTATCAAATCCTAAAACTACAAAATCAATATTATTTTCATATCTATCAGTAATATTAAATCCTGCATTTAGAAATTCTTCTTTTAAATACTCTGTGCCTAATAAAAAAACCTTACTATTTGATTTTATAGAGTTTAAATAAATAATTGTTGCTTCTCCTGATGTAAATATTCTTTCTTCATCTATATCGAATCCTAATCTATCTAATTTTTCTTTATAAACTTTTCTATTTTTAGAAGAATTATTAGTTAAGAAAATATACTCTTTTCCCATTGACTTAATTGTATTTATAAACTCTATAGCGCCATCTATTATTTCATTACCTAAATATATCGTGCCATCCATATCTAAAATAAAGCATTTTAAATCATCAATAGACTTCATATACCTCCTCATATCTCATATAAATGAGCTCACTTTCTTGTAATAGTTGTTATCATAAAGTTAAACTGTTGTTTTATATCAATTAGTAATTATATATTTAAACAACAGTCTAATATAGCCTTTTTACTATTCAGTTGCGCCAATTTCACCTGATATTGTCTTATTTACCTTAGCTAGCTTTTCAGCTTTATCATGTCTTTTTTGTAATATAGCACCACAAATAGTACTTACTAAAGCAACAAACGAAACAAACACACCTATTAACATTACATTCCCATTACCTACCTTTAATAAATAAGTACAAATTGTAGGAACTATACCTGCAACTAAGAAGCTAGGTGCATGATATACAAATGAAATACCTGAATATCTAACTTCTGTTTCAAAAAGTTGTGCCCATAGAGATCCTAGCACTCCCCATATTCCAGAATACATAATGCTCCAACCTACTATTATAACAGAAGTGATAACGAATAGGTTTCCCCCACTATTTTCTATTATCTTCATTCCTGGAATAGCTATAAGACCACAAGCAATACTTGATATACAAAACAACTTGCCTTTACCTAATTTATCTGCAAGCTTACCTGCCCATAGAATAAATGGCATAGCAGAAATAGCAAATACTATATTTACTATATACATTGAACTCTGATCTACTCCTAAATTTTGAGTTGCATAAGAAAGTGTAAATACAGCAAATACATTATAGAATACACCATCAATCCATCTTGTCCCACAACCAAGTAAAATTGTCTTCCAATAATTTTTAAACATTTGTACAAGTGGCATAGCAGTCTTCTTTTCTTCAGCTTCTTGCTGTTTAACTTTTTCTTGAGCTTTTGCAAAGTCTTCAGTTTCCATAATATTAATTCTTATATACATTATTAATACGATTAAAACAGCACTTATCATAAATGCTATACGCCATCCATAAGCTAAAAACATAGTCTCTGATAACAGCTTTGATGGTATAGCTAATAATAATGATGCAAATGCTAATCCAACTGGTAATCCCATTTGTGGAATTGCAGCATAAAAAGCTCTTTCCTTTGGATCTGCATTTTCAAAGGCCATAAGAATTCCTCCGCCCCATTTACCACCTAAACCAAAACATTGAGTTAAACGGAAAATTTGCAACAAAATTGGTGCCATAATACCTATATTTTCATAGGAAGGTATTAATCCTATTGCAAAGGTCGAAATCCCCATAAAGGCAAGAGATGCTATTACAGTAAACTTTCTTCCTAATTTATCTCCATAATTCCCAAAAAACATAGCTCCAAAAGGTCTAGCTAAATAACCTATTGCGAAAGATAAATAAGATAGAATTTGTGCAGCATATGGATCACTTACCCCTGAAAAAAATACTTTATTAAATACTGTTCCAGCAGCTTGTCCATATAACAAGAAACAATACCATTCAACAGCTCCTCCTAGTAAGGTAACTATTGCAACTTTTTTCATTGAAGTTGATTTTGAAGATTTATTAATAACTGTAGTTTTAGACATTTTATTCACTCCTTTAAATTAATGTTTATCACTATCTAAATAAACAAAGGGATGTGGTCCTGAATAATCTGCTCCCGTTGGAATAGTTTCTACATAAGAGACTATATTTCCATCTATATAAGTGTGTAATAAATATCCTGGATCTGCTAAATAGAATGCATCTCCACCTTCTGGAGAGAAGTCTATATCCATAAGCATAGAAATAGGTGGACATATCATAGTTCTAATACCTTGCCAACTTGCTATTGTTCCACGATGCAAATGTCCACAGCATAGAGTAAGATTATTATGAGTTTTTAAAATTCTTGCAAATTCCTCTACATTTCCAAATGGCTCGTCCATCTTAGTTAAACCAGTAGTAAAAGGTGGATGATGAGTAAATACCATAGTTGGCTTTTCTGGTTCTTCCTTTAATTTTTCTTCTAACCATACAGCGACTTTTTCAGATAACTTCCCCCAATGTTTTCCTTGATCAATTGTTTCAATACCAATAACTCTTACTGGATAATCATCAATTGAGTAGCAAATATACGGACTAATATCTTTCTTTACAGGACACATCTCTCCAAATATATCTAAAAAATCTTCTCTATTATCATGATTCCCAGGAACAATATAAACAGGTTTGTTAAGGCGTCCTAACATAGCCTTAACTACTTCATAGGAAATCCTATTTCCATTATCAGCTAAATCTCCAGTTATAATATACATATCTGGTTTTTCTTTGAGCCCTTCAAAGTGATCAATAGCCATCCTAAAGTTTTCCATGGTATTCATTTTCCCAAATGATAATTGCCCATCAATCCTTAGATGAATGTCAGATAGTTGTAAGATTCTCATAATAACCTCTCCTTTTTAATAAATTTCAATTAACCTAAAAATTTACTATTAAATTTTTAATAAACTTTTCAGATATTTTAATTATATTTTCATTAAAATTTTAATTAATATTTTTAAGTAAACGTTTTACTTATCTACATTTATAGATTTTACCAGTATTTACCATAAGGGTCAAGGGCATTTTGACATATTTTATTAAAAATGTTAAAATATATATAAATGATTATTTAAAAATCAATTTAATTAAAATAAATAATTTTAACTATTAAAATTTTAATAAACTATTTAACAAGGGGCTCTAAGAATGATAAAAAAAAATAAACCTACATTAAGTGAAGTTGCAAAATTAGCTGGAGTTTCAGTGCCAACAGCTTCTATGATAATTTCACAAAAACCAGGAGTTACGTTTTCACCTGAAACTATAAAAAAAGTTATGGATGCAGTTGAAGAGTTAAATTACATTGGCAAAATAGATAAACTAAATAATATAGCTAAAGTAACAGATAAAATAATTGCTGTTATTTGTCCTAATATAACTAATCCATATTATGCAACAATAGTACAATCTATAGAACAAGCTGCAAGACAAGATGGTCTAGATGTCATACTTTTTAATACTTATAGAGATCCTTTAACAGAAAAAAGAATTGTCCAAACATTATATAAATTAAATGTTGTAGGAATTATATTTGCAATGATGCCAAGCGATCCTCAATTTGCTGAACAGTTAAACTTCAAATTACCAATTGTAGTTATTGGTGATAGCGATTGTTCAGTTCATATTGATACTGTTGAAGTAAGCAATTATAATGCTGGCGTTTTAATTGGAAAGCATCTTATAGATTTAGGTCATAAACATATAGCATTTTTATCTCCAACATTGGATCATATAAATACTGCAAGATTAAAAAGATTGGAAGGACTTAAAGATACTTTTAAGAAGGCTGGGAATAATTACTCTATCTTAGTTAAATCTCAAAATATCACTCCAGATATAGAAAGAAATAATATATCTATTGAGCATGTTGTTGGATATAATTTATGTAAAGAGTCTTTAAAAGAAAAAAAAATAACTGCATTTGTTGGGCTTAATGATATGATATCTTACGGAATAATAGATGCTATTATTGATTCTGGTTATAAAATACCTACTGACTATAGTATTTGTGGATTTGATAATATATTCCCATCTCATCTATCCCCAATTTCTTTAACATCTATAGAACATTGTATAGAAGATATTGGACATAATGCATTTAATATTTTATTAAGTAAGATTGATAAAGAAACAAGACCAACATTTAAAAATAGTTCAATTATTAGAGTTGAATATTCACAAAAATTAATACAACGTAATTCTACTGGACCAGTTCGTTCATAAAAATTCATAATTATATTTATCATTGCAATATTGTAATTAACTTTTTTGAATAGACATAATATTACCCACTCCGGATAGTTGGCACAGGCTTCTTTCATCGTATCGCTTCGCAAAATGTAAAAGCTACAGATTTCTCTGTAGTTCAATACATCCTATATTATCTTGTTTTTCATATAATTAATCTTTGTAAAAGAGATTTTTTATCACTGATTATCTATAACTAGAAAATATAACCTGTTGAATTATATACTTAATTTTGATAATATAACGGTACGGGTTTTAGTATCTTACAAGTGGAGAGAATAAATTCTATTTAACACATAGTTGTTAGAGCAGGTAGTGAGTACTGGCATACTCACTTTTTTTGTTTATATAATTAATTTCATTAATCTAAAAATTTAATTATATCCTTATATATGTTGCTGATACTATGTCCTGCATCCACCATATAGTTTACATTAACATCAGTTAACAATCTTTCCGCTCTCTCCTTAGTTTCTAAAGACTTTAGCATTATGTCTTTTTCACCGACAAATATAGAAATAGGCATTTTAAGCTTTTTCAATTCATCATCCTTAAATACTGGTATTGTTTCATTACTAGCTTAATAACCACTTTTCAGCAGCTTCTATACTTTGGCAAGCCCTAAAATTATGACCTTTGTTTATTTCTAAAACCAGCTCTTTAAATCTATCACTAAGCACTCTTTCTTCATCAATTATAAAAGCAACTCTTATTTTATAATTAATGAACTTTTGTAAAGCCATTCCTAATAGCTTTGTTTTCAAATCATAAAATTCATCTGCAATAGCATTTCCATCAATAACTACTAAGCTTATCCTTTCTCCAAAACATGAGGATATAATATCCATCACATCTTGTTCTGAAGATATCTTTCTATCTATTTCATTGTACATAATATAACTTTTATTATTTTTATTAATAACACTATATTTCATCACTATCATCTCCTATTTTTTATCTTCTCTAAGCATTTCTATTACATCTAATACTTCTTTTGTAGTGTTTATATTTGCCCAAAGCATAACCCTTAGCCTATTCACATTTTTGCTGTACTTAATATTAATAGTATTCTTTTGCAAACTATCATTTTTGCAATTCATTACTGCTAATAACATATTAGAAATTCTTGAATATTCATCACTATCTATTCCTTCTAAATCTATAACACTAGATACCTTTATCTCATTTTTCACTTCAAAATTTAGCTCATTATTTGAAAGTTCAATCTCTTCATCATAAGAAATAGCTTCACTCTCATCAATAGAATCTTCCACCTTTGTAAATCTCTCTAAATCTAAAGGTGATATTCTCCATTGCTTACCAAGTTTATTAGCATTAAGTTTTCCTTCTTTTATAAACTTTCTTACTGTTTTATGATGTATACCTAAAATTTCTGCAACCTGATCTATAGTATAAAACTTATTTTCCATTAAACCATCCTCTTTCTTGGTAGTATCTATATATTATATTACCAACTTCATATTGTCAAACACTTTATTGTCTTTTATTGTATTTTATTAAACTTTATTGCTATTATATATACTTTAATATAATTATAAAGCATGATATTGCATTTTAAAATATTCGCTTATAATTTCAAATTAGCTGTAGTACAAGTAATACTATTTATGGTTTGCTTAATTATTATCACTTATTTTAGGATAAATAATTATACATTTTTTACATTTAATATGTATAATTATATAACTTTACATTTTTTGCTATATATTTTAAAATATTATAGTACAAAAAGGAGGTGTATTAATGTCGAACAATCAAATATATAGTTATATAGAAAAACGAATGGTTGATAGTGGTTCAAATTCTATTAAATTTGATCCCGATAGACACAATAAATATAATTCATCAGATAGAGTAAGTACTGGTGTAAAAGTTATTTGTGCTATTATTATACTTGCAACACTATACATACTATTTAATCCATTTACCCAAACGTCATCAAAAAATAAACAAGCTTTTCTAAATGATATTTCATACAGTGTTAATTTATCAAATGATATAATGAATACTATTGTAACTGAGTTTAACAATAATAACTTTTCAACTTCACATAAAGATTTATTAACTAATCAATTATCTCTATTAGAAAGTTATAATCTTGATAATTATAAATCTTCAAACTTCAATTCACTAAAGCTTATTAATAGTCAAATCCATGAAAATATCAAAAATAGTGTTAATCTAGTTATAAACTCTAATAATGCCGATCAATATCTTTCAGGATACATAAATTCTAACTTATCATTACTAAGAAGTAATTATGATCTATATAGAGATAGTTTAATTGATTTTTTTGAAGATAATAACATTCCTTATACAATTAATAATGATGGCTCTTATACATATCACTTATTAAAATAAGGTACAATGAAACATTAATCATTGTACCTCTTCTTTAATATACCTTTTTCAATATATTTCCCAATTTAATATCTTACTTTTTTTATCTATAGAACACAGCAGTAATCATAAAATTAGTACCATACTTTTCATTTTCTATAATCCCACTATCTGACCATTTACCAAAGCCAGCTTCCACTGCTAAAGGTCTTAAATCCCCATAAAATGAGAATACACCTTTAGACCAAATCTTTTTATAGCCATAACTTTTAACTAACTTTTTAATTTCCTTTAGATTTTTATTTGCTATATTATTTACTTTTAAAACATCTTTTGAGATCTTAAAAAACTTCTTATAAAATAAAGTACTATCACAGTAATGTGCAAATATTAAACAATTAGTATTATTACTTATTTTTATATTTCCTTTTAATATTACATTATTACTATCAGCTATTTTATAAGCCTCATTAACTAAAGAATTCATATTCAACACTCCAAGCTTAAACTATACATATTCTACAATTAATATCTGTAAACACAAGCTTTTTATACCCAACTATATTTAACTTGGAAATATTCGAAGTTGAATATTATATGTAACTAAGCTCTTCTTTTGTTTTTGAATAACTCTCTAAATTTATCTCTTTAATTAATATTTCTTTATAACCTAAGAAAGGCTTTAGCTTCCATATTGAATGTTCATTATTATCACTTATTTTAGGATAAAGAAGTATACATCTTTTACATTCTGTATATGTTGTTATATATGCATACATTTGATATATATCACTTTGGCTGTATATCTCTTTATTATCTAAGGCAGCAGCCTTCCATTTTGTATCTATTATAACCTCTGCTTTTTCATCGTTATATATTACTATATCAGGCTTTAAAGCTATTTCATTTCTATTACGATTCTTATTCCAAAGTAAATATTCTGCTTTTTCTTGTGTATTTACTATTGTACTTTCATACTCTAATACTTCTTTTAGTAAAATCCCTATATATTCTTCAAATAAATAATTCATTTCAAAAAGCATTGAAAAACCATTTTCTTTACCTGTTGAAGTATCCATAGTGGAGTTTTCAAGTATTAATTTAGCTAAAGCAAATGCTTCCTTGAATCTTTCATTTTTACGATTTAGACAATATAAATTTAAGATATTTCTTGTAATATATAAGTCGTCTACCTCAGATAATATGCTTCTTGCTATATTTAATTCTTTTGCCACAGTATTATTTTTCACTAAAGTATTTAAGTAATTTATTGCTCTTAATAGTATAGAGTTAAACAAATTATTTTCTGTAAATTCATCATACTTACAATAAACTTTAGTTTTATTCATAGCATTAATTTTTGAGTTTTTTGTAAGTAGTACCTTACCCTTAATTTTATTTAATGAATCTTCCTTAGAAACATATTCAAAATATAGGCCTTTCTGCAATTCTGGTAAAAGCTTATTTATAAAAACCTTTGCTAAAATATCAATTAAGGAACACTTAAGCATATTTGTTTTTAGCATTTCATTTACATTAACTGAAATCTTATTGCACTTTGACAGCATAAAAATTAACATCTCTCTATCTTTAACAACATCATTAGTTAAAGATATTTTAGGAAGTATCTCAATTACTAAATCACCTGCGGCAATAATTCCTACAAAGTTTATAAACTTTAGCTTATTATATCCATAGATTACAGCATTATTAAGGTTATTATCTTTCAAGTATCTGCAGAGAATACTATATTGAAGCATAGTTATTTCATCTTCTGAATTACCTATAGATAGCCAATCATATGCCTCCCTTAATACGATATATTTATTCTTCATATATCTTTTTAATCTCCCTTATACTAAAGTTTTCTTTAACCTTAAAGAATTCACGAGATCCCATTTCACCAATATTCTTGAAACCTTTAAATATATTACTTGCTTTCTTTTCTTCTTTAAATATTATATAGTCATCATTTTCTGAGTTACCTATTCCCCCTAAAATCATTCCAACCTTCTCATTATCTCCGTAAAAATACTCCTGAAGTAAAGGAATAACTTTATTGCCTATTACATCTACAATATCTCCTGAACTTTTTGCATTAATAAAATATGCATGCCCAATTAAGTGATCTCTATCACATAAGAACTCTATTCTTTCATTTATAGATGATAAAAGCTTTTCTGTATCAATTCCATCTATATCTGATAAAATATCATACCTTGGCATCATCTCTTCAAAAACAAACCTTCTTCTTAATGCTATATCAATCTGAGCTATTGATTTGTCTGAAGTATTCATAGTTCCTAGAATATATAAATTATTAGGAATACAGAAATTTTCTTTTGTATAAGGTAACTTAACAGTTATTTGATTGCTAGTACCTATTCTCTTATCCTCTTCTAGTAAAGTAATAAGCTCACCAAACACCTTAGATATATTACCTCTATTAATTTCATCAATTATCAATACGTATTTTTTACTTTCTTTAAAAGCCTTTTCTCTATTAATTAAACTATTTACTTTAGCTTTCTTTTCTTCGTATTTTTCCTCATTAGCCTTATATTCATTTTTTAGACCTTCATAAGCTGCATTATAAGCTATTCTCTTTAAAACTCCATCTTCAGTAACAAAATTACCATTACCATCAGATTTTAGTCCCTCTACAAATTCTTCATATCCATAACTTTGATGGAATGTACAAACTTCAATTTGGCCTTTTTCAACTAACTCCTTAAATCTAATTTGAATCTCTTCTCTATCTTTTACATCGTCAAGCTGAGCATAACCTTCTGGATCAATTATCTTTAAAGCTTCATTTATCACATTATAAGTCTTTCCTGTACCTGGTGGACCATAAAGAATCTTATTTTTACTATCTTCATTTAAATCTACAACTTCAATTTCAACTTTATCCTTTTCAGTATTACCAAGGATAATATTTAAAATCTTATCATCTTTAATAGGACTTATAGTTTTTAAATAATTAATTCCTTCTACTTCTCTAGGAACTTTATCTATCCATTCAACAGGTAATGTATGAGCAATATCATTATCAAATTCATAACCAACACTAGCATCCTCAAGAACTCTTGCTATAGCTGATACCTTAAATATACTAGTCTTTTTGTTTGGACCTGCAGTATAAGAGCTCTTTAATATTACAATATCATCTTTTCTAATATCACTAAAATATCCTAAGGATTTTATTGTGTTATTATCACAACCCTTACTCTTTAAATATTCCTTAAGCTGGCCTTTATTTATTATTACATCGCTAAGATCCTCATTAAAATAACCTATAGCAATCTTATCCTTTTCAAGTAGCTTTTGAAGGATATTATCTCCATCATATTTATGACCTAAAGCCCAATAAATTGGTTTTCTAGGTTTTTGAGTTATAGTTTCATATATAAATCTTGAAATCTTTGCAATATCCCAGTCCTTAAATTCATCCATAGACTTAAGCTTTTTTGTAGCTTCATAATTTATTTCTATGATATTCTCAGGAATTATGTCTACATCTAACTTTAATATTTCAGCTAAAGGAATTAATACATTAGATGAGTAAATATCAAGAAACTTATTAGGTATGTATAAAGATAAGATTTTAAGTAAAACCATATTCCATAATGGTGCATTTAAAGCTCTTATTTCACTAACCTTATCTTCTTTAGCAAGCTCTATAGATTTTACAATTTTAGAAATTAAAGTAGAATACTCATAATTTAACTCATCTCCACTTAAATATCTCTTCTTTCCTCCATAACCAGTACAATACTCACCAGTATCATCCATATAAATATAGAACTTAGATGAATTACCTCCACCTATAGCTCCACCTGTACTCTTTCTTCTCTCAAGCCAATAAACAAAAGTGTCTTGGTAACTCTCAGGATACTTGCTCTTTACAACAACATATTCATTAATAGGTAAAGTAGCTAATTTATCAAAAGGAAACTTATCTACAAACTCCTTTTTACCTTTTTCATATTTAATAAAAAACTCATTTTCTTTAACTTCTTCTTTAGATTTCTCAATTAACTCTTTTAAATCCATGTTTATATCCTCTCTTTTACTAATATACCTTTTTCAATATAATTCCTTCTTTAAATCCACCACGTTCTTTAAGCTTTTCATTTCTCTTATTAAGTAACTCATCTTCTGAATAACCTAAATTATTAGCTAATCCAAATAAGACTTCCATAATATCTGCAAGCTCTTCTAAGTTTTTGTCTTGAAGATATTCATTTACCTCTTCTTTAAGCTTAGCTTCTAACAACTCTGCTCTATCTTCTTTATTTGCTATTTCGATTTCACATTCCTTACCATCAGCTTTAATTACTTCTGGTATAAGATCTCTAACTAATTTATTATAATTTTTCATTAACTTCCCTACTTTCTTATACAAATAAAAATTGCTATTAACTAGCTTTTCTACATAATCTTATTTTACTTTTCTTTATTTAAAAATCTATCTTTATAATATCTCTCAACTCTTAAATCTATAGCATCCTTCATATGATTTTTAAATGCTTCATTATTTATAAACTGCTCTAAGTCATCTTGAAGTGCCATTACATTATCGTCTTTAACTTTAAAGAAATCGCCATGAGTTTTTAGTAGGAACTTAACTGGATTATTTTTAGCTAAAGTAATGTACTTTTTCTTATCCCAGTTCATAAAATCACTAGTTCCTTTATCCTTTAGCATATCAACTTTATTAGATCCTTTTCTATAGAAATCATAAAAGCTTTTATAAATATCCTCTTCTGTAATTTCCATTTTTATATTACCGTAATTATAAAATGCTAGTAATATAGGCATCTTATATGTTTTACTCATGCTTGTAGTTTCTATCATATTTATAAATTCTCTAGCTCTAGTGTTGTATAGTTCTTCTTCATGTAAAGTTAAGGTATCATTTTCTTTAATATACTCTAGGTAATTTGAGAATGGATTCATTGATTTATTTTTAGATTTTATATTTTCGTATACTGCATCATCCATATAAGTAAATAGTTCTACTCTAGATGGTCTGTATCCTAGCATATCTTTTACTATTTCAAACTGTTCTTTTATCTTATCTTTAATCTTCGTTTCTCTTTCAGCTTGCTTTTTGAATATATCTATAATCCTAAAATCAAAATCTACTACACAATCTTCTGGGAACTCATAATCACTTTGAGTATTTCTCTTTGCTTCCGTAGCTGAATAATCTCTTCCACTTAATAAGAATGGTGCTAAGTTAGCTTTTTTATAATTCCCTATAAAATCTAATACATTTAAGTATTGCTTGTACTTAGCTTTTCTTAAGCCTCTACCAAGCTGTTGTAAGAATATTGTTGGAGATTGAGTTGGTCTTAAAAACATTACCATATCTATACTAGGTACATCTAAACCTTCATTAAACATATCTACTGAGAAAATAACCTTTAACTCCCCAGAAGTTAACTTAGATAGTGCTATATTTCTTTCTTCTGAATATTCTCCAGCTTCTCCACTATAAACTGCTGCTGATGGAATATTATTTTCATTAAACATCTTAGCCATATACTCTGCATGATGTCTTGATGAACAGAATCCCATAGCTCTCTTTGAATTATATTTAAGGTAATGATTTAATATAAGCTCGCCTCTTTTATTAAGCATTAAAGCTTCTTCTAATTGTTTATCATCATATTTACCATTCTTAAAATCTATATCTTCATAATTAACTGTTTCATCATAAATACCATAATATCTAAAAGGAACTAACCATCCCTTATTAATAGCTTCCTTTAATCTTACTTCATAAACCATATTATAATCACATAGTGCAAATACATCCTTAGAATCTAATCTCTCAGGAGTTGCAGTAAGTCCTAATAAAAACTTTGGAGTGAAGTAATTAATTATTCTTTTATAATTGTTAGATACTGCATGATGAAATTCATCTACAACTATGTAGTCAAAATAATCCTTAGGAAAATATTCAGGATTTAAATACTCATCCTTACCTAAGGTTTGAACTAATGAAAATATAAATGAATTCTTAGTATCCTTCTGCTCTCCATAAAAGAATCCAATATCATCAGATTTTCTAACATTCTTAAAGCTCTGAGCTGCCTGCTTTATTATCTCTTCTCTATGAGCTACAAATAAAACTCTATTGTAATTTGCAGAATCAAAGGCCGCAAGATATGTCTTACCAATACCAGTGGCTGCAACAACTAACCCCTTATCAAAGCCTTCTTCTCTAGACTTCTCTAAAGAATATAAAGCTTCAATCTGAGCCCCTCTTGGTTCAAATATATTTACTACCTTTTCTTCAATGTCTTCCTTATGTTCCTTTTCCATATCCTTATAAACATTAGGCCTTGTCCACTGTTTTGAATAATCCTTTAAAACCTCATCAGTTATAATCAATGAATGATTATTAAATAAATCCTCAAAAGTATCATAGAAAACCTTAAAATCATTTGGAGCATTAGACTTTAAAAATCTATAATTCCACTCTATAGATGAAGTTAATGCACCTCTTGATATATTTGAAGAACCTATATAAATTTCACTATCTATTGGATTATGAAACATGTATGACTTTGGATGAAAAGACTTATTGGGATTATTGTAAAACCTTAAATCTACTCTGTCCTTAAGCTCAGACTTTAAAAGATATAAAGCTTGAGGCTGAGTTATCTTAAGATAATTACCTGTAAGAATTCTTATGTTAACTCCCCTGTCTAATGCTTCCTTAAGATCCTGAAGTAAAAGCTTAACTCCTGATTCCATAAGAAAGGATACTATTATGTCTATTGATGTTGCTGTTTTGAAGCTTTGTTTTAATTTTGGATAAAGGTAGTCTTTGTCTCCAGTTGATGTATTTAAAGTTTCACTATTATACTCTATTGATTTTTCATAAACTTTATCTACAGTACTTAACTCTTTTATATTTTCTATCATTTAATCACCTGAATCTCTTCATAATCCATTATAAATTTTACATTATGTATATATGTATAATTTATGTTAGCCTTAATAATTGTCTTATTCTTCATTTTTACTTCTCTTAACCTTCTATGAGCGTCTAATTCATTTTCATAAACACCGTACACTTCTTCCTCGTATAATCCTTTATTAGCTATTACCATATATTTATCATTTTCTATTATTTCTTCATCACTTAAACCTAGTTCTTCATCTGTTAATTCTTCAAACTCTTTAAATTCATCCATTTCTGTGCTCCTACTAATTATTAATCTAGTAAATATCTAGTTATACCTTATAAATTTATTTTCGTAATATTATTTTATCATAGGTTTGATTTATGCTCTATACTTATAAAAAAAGCCACAGATTTCTCTGTAGCTTATACACGGTTATTATAATACTTTTCTTAGCATCTCCTCTAATAGTTTCTTCTCCCCACTACCAGTAGTACTAAATCTTATTATAGGTACATTATACTTTTCTAATATTTTATCCTTACGCTTATCACGCTCTAACTGCTTTGCATTTTGCACATGATACTTATATCCATCTACCTCTACTACTAAAATTGGCTTTTTATCTAATTTGCTATATATTAAAAAGTCTGTATGTGTCCAAGGATTTAAAACAAATTTCCTTTCCTCGGCTGTAAGTTTTTCTGTATTTCTTATTATCATTCTTAATGGAACATGTATTGCAGCTGAAAGATTTGAAAATTCACTTTTAGATAATACCTCTTCTATTAACGCATACATAAGATTTTCAGAATCAAAATTTGAAACTTTCTTAGAATTCTTTATTGTCTCAACAAGCTTTTCTCCATATGACTTATATAGTAAATCAAAAATAGATGAAACTTCACTTTCTACAACTTCTAAATTGTTATATTGTATATATTTTATTAAGTCACCAATGTTACTATCTACATTTTCAAAATCAGAAGTTACAACTATTAATTTTTTCACTGCTCTTGAAATTGCAACATTAATCAAATTTGAATTATCTACAAAATCATTAATTTCATTAGAAACAGTGCTTAATATAACTACATCTTTCTCTCTTCCTTGGAATTTATGTACAGTATCAGCTTCAACAGTATCACCAATAACTCTTGAAAGTTCTTCGGTTTGCTTTCTATATGGAGATATTACTGCAATTGACTTTTCCTCTTTTATTTTAGGTAATACTTCTTCTTTAATAACATCTATTTGCCTTATATTAACAGTTCCTCTAGCATGATTCCCTTCCTTAGTTTTATATAATACTAATGGACTATCTCCTTCTTTTTCTTCTGTTAATATAATAAGTTCATCATTATAAAACTCCTTATTACAAAAGTTTATTATTTTAGGATGACATCTATAATGTTCTTTAAGTAATGTCTTCTTAATATCTTTATTCAAGCTTGTAATTGATGACAGTAGATTATTATTTGAAAAATCATAAGCTTCCTTCAATTTATATGTATCAAAAATCTTTTTGCTTATCTTTTTATCTTCTTCACTTACAACATTAGGTAACTGCATTAAATCTCCAACTACAACTACATTTTTAGTACATGATAAAGCCAATGCTCCAGTTAATATATCTACTTGTGATGCTTCATCTACTATTAAATAATCAATTAATAGATTATCTGGAATACAGTTTCTTAAAGAATGTGTTGTACTTAATATTACAGGATATTCATTTATGACTTTATCAAATCTCTTCCATAAATCTTCTTCTGTAAATACCTGCCTACTTAAATTCTTACTATATTTTTTACTTAGTTTATCTTTAAATATTTTAAGTGCATTATTTGAATATTCCTTAAGCTCATTATCAAAGTTAAAAATTTTCAATTCTCTTTCTATTCTCTCGATATCCGTATTTATTTCATTTTCTTTATTTTTATAATATAGGTAATATAAATAATCTAAAACCTCATCAATTGGATTACTATAAAACTTAAAGTTATATATGCCATATTTAAATAAATTTTTAACTCTAATCTTTATTGGGATTTTCTCTAACCCTTTACCATATAACTCTAATTCAATTAATAGCTTCATTATCCTATCGGATTTAAGTTTTAATATTGTATTATACTTAAGCTTTGCAACATCCTCAGATAAATATTCCTTTTCAAAATGCTTCTTTTCAAGCTGTAACTCTGATAATTCATTCTTAATATTTGCTAACTTATTTTTCTTACTTAGCATTTTACTTATTTCATCTTTTGATTTATTAAGATTTTCTAATATATTTTGTTTTTCTGAATTCTCTAACTTCCATCCACTCATATCAACATATGTACCACTTTGGCTATTTATAAAATTCTCTTTATTTCCTCTTCTACCTAAAGTAGCTACAAAGAACTCTAAGTTATATTTGCTAAGCTTTTCATAAACATTTTCTGTAGCTGAATTATTATTAGAAACTACAGCAACAGTTTTATCATTCATTAAGGCATTAGCTATTATGTTTAAAATAGTTTGAGTTTTTCCTGTACCTGGTGGACCTCCTATAACACTAACCTTATTAGCGAAAGCCTTTTCCGTAGCTTCTCTTTGACTTAGGTTAAACCCAAAAGGAAATATTATATTTTTTATTGATCTATGTTCTTCTAAATGATTTGGATTTAAATAAAATGCTAATGCACTTTTAGGACTTATATATGTAATTTTCTCATATTGTTTACCTAAAAAGGTTTTCGAACCATCAAGCATTAAGCCCATTGATTTTGATAAATCCTTAAGATATTGAAAGCAATTATTTGCCTTAGGATTTTTAAGACATGACTCTTCTATATTTATATCACTTCTTTTATAAAGTTCATTGTATCCATTTGTATGTATAACTCTTATATAATCACCAAAAGAAATAACCTTTTTAATTGTTACTACAGGCTTATCTTTTACATACACAACCTTATTATCTATATTTATATCTTTTGCATCCCTAATCCATACAATATTATTATAATTGTAGCTAAATATAGCACCACCTAAAAAAGTAACATCATATTTCTTTGTAGAACTATTATACCTACAATATTCAACTTTAGCTGTTTTATCTTCACCTTTTATAAAAATTAAGTTCTTTTCTATATTCAAATTTATTTCTCCTAAACCCTCTTTAAATTAAATGTCCTTTTAGATTATACCATATTAATCCAGATGATATACTAAATCATATTTACATAAAGAAAAAAGACTAAATATTTATTATTCAAAAATTTAGTCTTAAATAGTGCTTACCACTGGATATAAACTGGTCGTTCAACATGCTACCGAAGACGGAACGACTGAGGTTGCTACCATGCTAGTAGTGATACTCTTGCTATAGCGATTATCATTATACTGGCTTCTGGAACAACCACTCCATCGTCCTTTCCATACAAACGTTATTTCGAGGCTAGTAGTTTCAGCTTTTGCTTATGGACTGGTATCTTGTTTGCCTACACTTAACTTATTACTAAGCCCAAGGCTAACTAATGACTGGTAGCTAACCTTTGTCATGCAGGAATCCCATCTGCTATATAGTAATAATAAAAGCTTTACTTTTATTATCTTTTACGCCCTTGCATGGCGTACAGTCGTTCAACGTGCTACCGAAAAAAGAACGACTGAGGTTGCTCTAATTCCATATAATAAAAAGCCGAAATAAATCTAACAAGCTCTATAAGTTATAGAGCTTGTCTATGAATTTTTATAAACATTCAACATTCTAGTTACGAAAACCTAATTTAAAATTCGGTTATCACATAGAAAATTATAATTATAAAGATAATAATAAAAACTCAACAAAATCACGCTCTTACTAATCTGAAATATTCTCTAATAAGTTCTTTATCATCATCCTCTAAAGACATATTATCTAAATCATTAATAAAAGAAATATCATTCAAAACTTCATTAGATATATCAACTATATAATTACAACTAATATTCACATGATTGATATACGTATTTATATTTCTAAAATCATCAAAACACTTCTCTAAAAGTCTTGTTAATTCCTCATTTTCCTCAATATTGTGTCTAGCTAATTCTCCTCTAATCTTATATCTAAAACTTTCAATAAATGCAGTCATACCTTCAGCAAATCTATCAATATTAATAGTTCTTTTAACTTCATTAATTTCATTATTTAGCCCAATAATCGCCATTATATCTCTAGTATAAACTACCTTTAACATTTTATATCGTCCTTTAATAAAATGTGTATTTATCGTATTTTTTGCATTTTGCATCCTCATTAAAACATTTCTAAATCTAGCAAATTCACTTTCAAAATCATTTATACGTTGAATTTCAAAATCTCTATATTCCTCTGCAATAAGGGAGGAGTTATTTATACGTTCTCTTGCATTATTAAAGTCAAAAAATGTAAACCCTTCTGAGCTTGGAATTGAAATTTGTCTGCTTAAACTTTGAAGAATTGATTCTATTCCTATTTTTTTATTATCCGATTTTATTCCATCAAAAGAAATGTTAATTAATTTTATTCTACTATTTAATATTCGCTTTATCTCTTGTAATCTGTCACAATTTTGACACATTAATATATCCCCCTAATATATTACTTATTATAATACTATTCAGCAAACTAATATTTATTCTACAGAATATAAATAGTGCTTTTTAATACAAATTAATTAATTATATTAAAAAAGCACGCAAATTCTCCATTAAATTTGCATGCTTTTGATAAATATTTATTATTCAATTCTATAAGGAATATAAAGTAGATTTTATCTAACATATTAATTTAAAATTATTAAAACTCTTCCTAATTTTGAATTTCTATTCTTATCTAAGACTTGACTATAACACCCTAAGGACTACCGCCTTCAGTAGTACTTTCAATTACCATTTATTTTCCATATGCAAGTAAAGATATTACTATCAATTTTAAGCTAAAGTCAATAATTTTAATAACAAAAAACACCTAAGATTACTTATATTTTGTCATAATCAAAAATAAGACCATAACAAACCAAAACTCGTAATTGGAATTTTGCTGGACATTGAAAACCCTGCCTCAAATGCAATGCTTTACATTGCTATTGGGTTGCTACCAAAAGAGGAATTACTTAGTTACTTTATTGGTGTTTGAGTGAGATAAAGTCACCCCTTGATAGTATTTAAATTTATCCCCAAAGTTCATATATTTCATAATTACCATAATAACGTGAATTATTAAAAATTTTATAAAAACTTTTTTTATACATTTCTGCTACTTCTTCATTATTAACTATAATTATATGCTCAATATTTTTTCTTGCATTATCACTCCAGTTATAAGAACCATCTATAACAACTTTGCTATCTATAATACAGTATTTATTATGCATTAAGTTTCTTCCATTTTTCTTTATAACTTTAAGCCTATTAAACGGTATTAATTGTTTTAATTTATTATTGTTCTTATCCTCACAAATTATCATCTTTATAGAAACTCCATTTAATTTAAGTTTTCTAAGTTCATCAATTATAGCTTGTGAAGTAAACCAAGCCATAGCTATACATATATCTTTTTTTGCAACTTTTAAGTTTCTTAGAATTTCCTCCTCAATATTATCATCATAAAATTTTATTGGAATTGGTTTATCTTCTTCTAATAAGAATACCTCTTCTTCTAACTTCACATTTTTCTTTCTTAATTCTTTAATTTCTTTCCTTAACTGTATTATAATCATATCTCTAGTTGGAATTATTTTCTCAAACAAAAAATTTATTATTCTCATGTATCTTTCCTATAAAATACTACTCATAGAATATTATTTTATAGATACTGTTAATATTCATCTTTTATATTCTTTCATTCTCATAAACTCTTATCAAAAATTATTTTACTCATTTCTTTTGCAATAATATCATCAAAATACTATTTCAAAATATTAATTTCACTATTATTATGGTTTAAACAAAGCACTACTCTTATGTTTTATAAAAAAAGTGACAAGCTAATGCTTGCCACTGGTAATTTATTGTTAGTTCAATGTACTTCCGAAGGAGGCACGACTGAAGTTGCTAATCTTCCTCCAATTTCTACTTATATCTTAATTATATACAAATGTTAATTTAAGTCTTAATTTCTGATAATGATTACTTAAATTAAACTTTTTTATTATCTTTAACTAAAAACTTACTGTACTAATCCTATTTCCACGCTCTAAATTATTCTAGTTTTTCTTATTGTTCATCTAGTATAGACTTAACATTAGATAAGAAGTTAGCTATTTTAGTTTGTTATTCTAAGCACAGATTAATAAGTCTTTAAAAACTCATTTGTCACTTCTATATTTTAATTTTATCATAAATTCCTAATTATGATAGAACTAATTTTACGAACTCCTTATTATCATGTAATATATACAAAAAGTGACAAGCTAAAGCTTGTCACTGGAAATAACCTGGTCGTTGAATGTGCCACTTAGAATTTAGTCCGAAATTACCAGTATTTCTTAAGAGTATTTATAATTTCTTCGATACAATAAAATATATTTCTTATATCATTAGATTAATATATTAAATTGTATACAACTTTGCAATAAAAACACTTTATCTATACATATTGCTTAATATTATAAACATCCTCAATTTCCTTATGAGTTAAGTTATTTCTAATCATATTAATTCTATATTTTAAATACTTTTGTAACCCTTAATCTACACAATATATATAGCACCCCTTCATTCCTCTAGTCATAAGAACACGATAAGTATTTTTAATAAGCTCATCAGCTTTTTCTAAGGCAGCTTGTCTATCTTCTTTATATAATTTCTTTATTCCACTAAGGCTTTTATCTGTAGATGCTCTCTTGGTAAAATCAGTAATGATTTGTCCATTTTCGTATCTCATATCCTCACCAATAATTACACCTACATAATCAAATTCTAATCCTTGGCAAGTATGTATACAGCCAATCTCATTAACCGAATTTTCTCCTATCGCCCAAGGTTCTTGTGAATTTAAGTTCCACTTCATTTTAAAGTCATATTCATTAATTACTATATCAAACTTATCTTCGTTTTTATCATTTTTAGTAATCCACTTCCAACAGTATCCTGCTAACATTCTTGACTTATTATTTACTTTATTTTTCTCAATTATCATATTCCTTATTTCACTTGGGTTATCAACTACCTTGATATCATAATCAAAATCAAATCCATCAAAATTAGCTGTTTTCCTTATTTCTATTGCATCATCAATCCAATTAAGATATCCATTAGACCCATTACATCTAAATTGAGCCGTTAGTTCTTCCTCTATAACCTTAGCTCCAAACTCATCTGCAAATCTCTTTATTTCTTCAATTGACCCTATATCACTAAAAGTAACCCTTTGCGCTTCATCAATAAAAAATACAGATAATCTTGATGAATGAATTATCTCCTTTATCTGATTTTCACCTTTATTTTTAAACATCCCAGATTTTTCATTTAACCTATGTGCTTCATCAACTAATATAATATCTATTTCATTTTCATTAGAATCTACATAACATCCTGATCCTTTAAATAAAGTTCCTATATATTTTTGTTTATATTTTCCCTTTAATTTTTGAGAGTAAACATCTCTTGGTGCTGAATTTTTTGAAACATATTGCGTAGTATATCCAGCTCCATTTAATTTAACTAAAAGATTTATTGCAAGAACGGATTTACCTGTTCCCGGACCACCCTTTATAATAAATACATGTTTTTGCTCTTTCATTAAATTCTTTAAAGCAATTTTTCTAATTCTCTCAAAGACAACTTTTTGATCATCTATTAATTTAAACTCTTCATTACAGTCTAGCATTAGAAATAAAGCATCTTGTAATGATTTTGAAGGTTTAATCTTTCCACCCTCGATACTATAAAGAGCTTTACCTCTATCCCCTTTTGAAACATATTTTAATATAAACGAGCGTAATTCATTTACTTCCCCCTGAGTATAAGCAGGGGCTTTTTTTAAATATTCACTATATTTAGAAGATACTAATGGATCATTATCAACTTTAATATAATTATGCAAATATGCACAAGGATGTAGTGCTATTTTATTTTTATCTACTGCTTCATTAAAATCAGCTATAGCACAAGAATAAGTCCAAGCCTGATAAGATGGATGAGGAGTTCTTCTTATTCCATTATTGATAAACGTCCTAACTATGCCATCTTCTCCTTCTACCTCTTCTATTTCCTCCCATTGCTTTAATTCTACAATAACTATATTCTCCTTATCATCTTTATCTAATCCAGTTAAAATAAAATCTATTCTCATAGAAGTTGCTGGAATTCTATATTCAATCGCAACCATACAATCATCTGCTATTTCAGGAATATTTAATGCCTTATACATATATAGCATTGAATTTTTCCAAGCTCTTAATTCAGCTTTGTTTGCTCTTCCAATTTTTTCTCTATATACCTTCTCTATGGCAACACTAATTTGATCATTATCAACATGCTTTATAAATTCAGCTTTTGTGGCCTCATAAACTATCATTATTAATCTCTTCTTTCTATAATTCAGTATACTTCTTACTATTTCCCTTGGACTTTTCCACTGGATACTTCTTTTCGTTTTTATCCATTTTTTTATTTATGATATCTTCAATATCAACACCTAAGGCGTCACCCATATGCAGACAATAAACCATAACATCTGATAGTTCTTCGCATACTTCTTCTTTGTTAAAGTTATTATCCCATAAGAAATGCTCTAATAATTCTCCTGCTTCTATGTTTATGGCCTTTGCTAAGTTTTCTGGTGTATGGAATTGATCCCATTCTCTATCTTCTCTAAATCTTCTTATTCTTTCTATTATTTTATCCATAATAATCTCCTATCCATTAAATATTAGAGTTATTCTCTTGTTTATCCTATTATATTATAAGGTATATTTTCACTATACACATAGTAATACTTCTCTCTTTTTCCTCTATAGCAATTACTTTCATAAAAAATGGCAGTTATCTTCTAGTAACAGCCATTTTTTGCTAAGAGATATTAATCATTGAAATTCTTGGTTTCTAGAATTGCTTTGAGGTTGTAATAAGTATATGGGTATTAACACACTCTCTTTGGCAAATTTTCTTTTAAGGTATGTATTTTTAGTAATACCCTTATAACTTATTTATTAAGGGTTACTTTGATACATATTTTTTATATTTAATAGTAATATTATTTATATATAAGATAATGGCTACTACCTTTAAGTAACATCCACTTTATGTTTTTCTTATTGTAAATATAAATAAGCTTAAAGTAAACAAAATAAATGAAATATCTATAATATAAAAAATATAATCATTTATATAACTCAAGCTACCATAGGCCTGTAATTTTTCTATGCTTATATATACTAATCTCTGCGGCCTAAGGTTCCTATATTTTGTAAGTAAGCTGGCATAATATTAAAGTCCCAAAATACTTCTGATAGCATACAGCTCGGCATAACTGTTAATATATTAACAACGCTAGCAACATACCTATTTCTTGTAAAACTAAATATACATAAATTTAAGAATATAGCTACTAAATTGAGCAATAGCATAACTACTAAAAAATTATTAGTATTAATCATTCCAAAATCTAAGTTTAGGATTTTGCATAAATCATAATATATAATGCTACTAATGGCAGACATTAAATAAAATACTATAAGTAAATCTGGATAGTATTTATATTATGATATTCCACTTACTAAAACTCTAGTTTTGGTATCCTGCTCTTCATCTTCAATAAAAAAATTTGTAATAGAGGCATCACTTATTAGTATCATCATTATAACTATTCCTATAGAATTTTCTATGGCTGGTCTACTTTCCTTAACTTCACTTAAAGTATAATTAACAAAATTATTTTTATGACCTTCATTAAGCTCTATAAATTTACCTATATTATTCTCACTTACCTTGGCTGTCAACCTCAAATCCTTTACCTTTGCTTTTATTATTGATACTAAGGTTTAATTTACATAACTATTAGAAATTGCTTTAATAGTAATTTTTAAATCCTTTAAATTCAATACCTCATCCAAAAAATTTTCTTCTATTATAATAGCTAATTCTATTTGGTGAGATACTAGCAGCATTTCATAATTATCTTTACTTATGTCTACTATATCCACATCCTCTATTTTATTTATGACTTCTATTATCTCCTTTGAAATATATATATATTATCCGTATCCACTACACCTACCTTATAATTCATATCTCTTCCAAAGGCAAATTTTAAAAATACTATAACAATGTCTGGGGCGCTATTAATACCCCTATAATCTCCTTAAGATTTTCATCCAATTAATCCTTAAGAAAAAGGTACTTACAAAATAGACTATTATAATTTGAATTATACCTACGATAACTCCCAATATAATCTTTGATAATACAATAGTAAAATAACTAGCTTTAGATACCTTTAATCTTGAAAAGATGTTTTCAAAGCCTTCATTATAAGCAACTACACTTGTTATTTGTGATATATAAAGTATTATTAATACAAGCTCTGCAAAGATATAACAATGCGTGGCGCCTTCAGTAGTACATTCAATAACCATTTATTTTCCATGTACAAGTAAAGATCTCAACAACGATTTTAAAATAAAGTCAATAAAGTTAATAACAAAGTTCTCGAATGAAAAACATCTAAGATTACTTATACTTCATTACAATCTAAAAATAAGCCGGTAACAGACAAAAGCTTGTCACTAGAATTTTACTGGACGTTGAATACCCTACCAAATGGAAATGCTTTGCATTGCCATTTGGTTACTAAAATTTAAGAGAGGATTTTTTATTGTTAACTTTATTTATATTTTTCCAGTGCCTTATTCTATCTTTTCTAACTTCTTAGAATAATCTCATCTGATCTTCTATTTTGAACCTAGAAGAAACTAAAACCTCTACTTCTTTATCCTCTCCACCTTTAACGTGTTCACTTTTCATTATTTTTAGTCCGCTCTTTAATTTTGAGGATATTAAATTTAACACATATATATTATCGAATCTATTATATATAGAATCTCCACCTAATCCAGTTAAGCATATAAGCTGAGTATTACTTTTCTTTGCTATATCCATAAGTGGTTTTAGAAGATGGACTGAACTTGTTTGAGCAAATGGATTATCCATTATAATTACTTTTCCACCTTCTTTTCTACTAAATATATCGCTTTCATCTTTTCTCATATAGGATAGTAGACTTGATAATATTACAAAGGCTGAAAGGAACCCTTCTCCACCTGAATTTTTTGAAACTTCATTCCATGTTATTAATCTTTGCTTATCCTCTTCTATTTTATATAGCTTAATATTAACATTTCCTATACCAATAACTTCATCATAAAGTTTAAAGGTGTTGATTCCATTACTTACTGTATCTTCTATATTATTATTTTTCTCTAACTCTTTTAAACTTCTATCTCTTATAGTTTCAATATAATCTTTAAGCTTAATCTTATATAACTCTTTGTTTTCACTAAAACTATCTACGTATATTTTAAGCATCTTTATTCTATTATTGTTTATAGTAATACTTGAGTTATCATCTATTTTTTCAATATTTTTATGAATATCTTCTATATACTCTAAAATACTTTCTAATATTTTATTTTCTTCTTTTTCTATCATCTCAATATCAACTAATAATCTCTCTATTAATTTATTATAAGAATCAGTAACAAACCCTAAGTGAGACTTAAATTTTATTGGTTCTGAAGTTAAGGATTTAAGAGTTATAATGGCATCTTTAAATAAGGTTTCTCCTTTGAATTCATCCTTGGTTTCCATTTCTAAAACAAGGTTATTTAATTTGCTTGCAAATTTTATTTCTGTATCTTTAATATTAGTTAAATCACGTCTTGTTTTACCCACAGTAGTTTTTAACTCTTTAATCGGTATCTTAATTTCTTCTGTTGAAACAATTTCTAAAACTTCAAACTCACTTAAGCTTGTTAAGTTCTGTTTAAATTCCAATCCATCATTTATAGCTATTTTCTTATTCTGCTCAACATCTTTAATCTCCAACTGAAGCTTAACTATTTCTTCATTAAAATTCTTTTCAAATAAAACTTCTTTATCTTTTGGTTCTGACTTATCAAAGTCCTTTAATAATTTCTTATATAAATCTTCAATATTTACTTTTACCTTAGCAAGGTTTATTTCTGTATCTTTTGCATTTTTATATAATATCTTATATTCTTCTTCTTCTTTTTCTAAGTTTCTTGAAACTTCTAGTTCCTTTTGAAGATTGTATATTTCATTGATATAATCCTCTTCTAAAAGTCTATATGCATCACTTTTTATGTTCAACTCATTTTCTATATCTTTAAATTTTTTCTCCAGATCAATTCTTGTTTTAGTTAACTCTTTTTCAGTTCCAATAATTTCTTTATTTAATGCATCATATTCTGCTAATAAATCTTCTACATCTTTTTTAATTATTTCCCCATCAGTATAAATAGTAAATCTAGAAAGTACACCTTGAAGCTTATCTTCGTCATTTCCATAATTTCTTATTAATTCATTTATATTTTCAATCTCCTCAGTAAGCTTTACAATAGTGTTCTCACCTTTACTTATTAAGCCATTTATTATATTTATCTTTTCTTTTAGTTCTTCTAATAACTCATGGTTTTTCTTATAAAGAAAATACTCTTCGCAAAGTTCTGTAAATGCTGCTGATATTTCTTCATTTATTCTTATATTATTATCAATATTTCTTAAGGCTAACTCAAAGCTTTTAATTCTATCTTCAATATTGCCAATTAATCTCTCTAATTCTATTTCTCTTTGCCTTAATTCATTGGCTTCATTCTCTAAATCTTCAATAACCTGTTTTAATTCAATATAGTATTTTTCATCCAATTTTGAATGTTCAATTATGCCTCTCCTATCTTCATAGAGCTTTATAGCTTCTTTTTTGTCATTTAAGTTTTTCTTATAGGAAGTTAAATTTTTTTCTGTAACACTAATTAACTTTTTAAGTTCTTCTTCATTCAATAACTTATCGTTAAATGATACAAAAAAATTTAATCCTTGGAATGAAACTATTTCATTAGAATTATTATTAATCTCTTTTTCTAAATCAACTCTATTAATTATAGAGATAGGTGTTGAAGTAAAAATATCTAAGCTTTCCTTTTGCAAGCTTTCAATTTCATTTTCATTCATTATTAAAGAATATGGAATGAATGGGTTTTTCTTAACTATTTCAGAATTCCTTTCATAAGAGAATCCATTTTGCTTAAGCCACTCCATACCATACTTAATAGTTATATCTCTATTCTTTAACTTTTCTTCTATATCTTTAGTTAGCTCTAAAACTTTTCCACCTTTTAGTTTTTCAAGTTCTGCCTCTAATTTATCACATTTTCTTATTAAATTTATCTCCTCATCTTTTAAGAAGTTTATTTTCTTATTAAAAGCAGCTATGATTTCTTCTTTATTAAATACTTTATCTGCTGTGAATTCTACATATTTAATTATTTCTTTATGTTTTTCTATTTCCTCTTCAAGTTTAGCTAATTCATCTCTTTTCATATTTAAATTGCTATTAACCTCTGAATATTGTTTTATATTCCTATCTTTTTCACTTTTACTACTTTTAAGATCCTCTTGGGCTTTTAATAGACTTTCTCCAGCCTCTGTCTTTTCTTTTTCTAAGGCTAACCTATTATCCTTATTTTCTTTTTCAAAACTTAATAGATCCTCATCATAATAAAAACCAGAAATATTTCTGCAAATATTCTTGTTAAATCTCTTATTGAAACCTTCTTCTGATTTATTAAATAAATTTATTTTAGCTTTAAGGCCACCCTCTTGACCTACTAATCCATTAATAGCCTTTCTATTTTCTGATAACATATCACTTTCTTTTTTCTTATTAAAAATAATACTTTCTTTTTCAATATTTTTTAATTTTAGATTTTCTCTTATTTCATTTAGCTGATTGGATAGCATTTCTTTTAATGTAAAACCTATATTATTAATTTTAGGAGCATTATCTTTATTTTTTTCCTTTATTATTTTTAATTCAGTTTCTACCTGCTGTAATTCCTTTGATTTCTCTTGATATTCTCTATGTATTTTAGCACATTCAAGGATATTCCTTTTTTTTGTTAAGCTAGCTTTCTTTTTTTCACTTTTTATCACTAATGAAGATTCTTCTGAAAGCTTATTTTCTAACTCCATTTTTTCATCTTTCTTCTTATAAATAGCTATAGATTCTTTTTCATATAATAACTCTTTAATCTGACTATTTAAATTATCAACTAATTCATCTAGCTGCTGCTCTTCATTTAACTTTTCTTTATAGCTTAATCTTAAAAACTGAATTATGTTTGCAAGTTTATTTTCTATAGCTTTTCTGTTATCTATTGCCTCTATAAAGCCATCACTAACTTCTAATAACTCTTTAGATAATTCATTAAAAAACTCTATTTTTTCTTTTCTATCAAGATTAGTTTTATTATCTTTATATTGTTTTATATAACAATTTACTAGCTCTACATAATTTTTTATTCTGTCTTCTTCCTTATTAAGCTTATTTTCAATAGCAGGCAAGAACCATTCTTTAACCAGTCCTGAACTATCTTTAGCTTTAACAAATAATTCTGATAAACCTGATTCTTTTAAGTTTATTTGTTTAATTATGGTTTCCCATTCTTTATAATTTATTTTAAACTCTTGAAGCTTTTTAAAGTAATTTCTTATTGTAACAGAATTATTCATATCATAATAATTAAACTTTAAATTTCTATCCTTTTTTAAATCTTCAAATAGCTTTTTAGCATTTCCAAAGCTTTTAATAACCTTGCTGTTTGATTTAACTTCAATTATTGGAATACTATCTATGTCATAAGGATTTTTACTTCTATATTCATGGATAAAATTTATTATATCTAACTTTTCTTTTGAATCTTCATCCGATACATTTTCCTTTTTTCTTACCATCATTCCAGTTAATAAGTAACCTGCACCGTCATCAAGCTTCCATTCTACTAAAATATAAGTAGGGGTAGATGAAGTGAAGTAACTTTCAAATGTTCTATCTTTCATGGTTCTATATCTTCTATTAACAAAAGGAGCCATAACCATCTGAACTAGTACAGACTTACCCCCTCCATTCCTTAAATTAAGCATAGTATTTTCACCATCAAGATAAAAAGTTTCATCATCAATCCTCATGGTGTTATTATTATAATTTAAATTTATAAATCTCAGTTTATTTATTTTACTCATCTATATCTTCTCCCAATGCTCTTAATACCCTAGTATAGTTATTTCTATTTAATAAATTCCAATCCATAAAGTTATCTAGCTTTTTAGTTGTTTTTATCATATCATCAGCTTTAATATATTGAATTAACCCCTGTGTATCTAAAAAATCTAATATGGTATTAATAAATCCTTCCTTAGTAGTCTTAGCTGTTGTTTTTTTATCACTACTTTTTAAGGCTTCAAATCTTTCTAATATATTTGAAAATGCTATTCCCTGTTCTCCATTTGTCTCTGCTCTTTCAACGCCATCATTAAGCCTATCAGTAATAATATTTAAAAATTCTCCAACCTTTATATAATCACGAGACTTACTTGATATACCCTGTGAATTATAGAATGTAACTAATAAGGTTAAAATTACAAATTGTGAAAGATAATAATCCTTGTCATTAGCTCCTGATTTGCATAAAGCCTTTTTAAGTTCACCTTTAGAATACCCTAGGTAATCATTATCTTCCTTTGGTATAAGATAAACCACTCCACCGTACTTATTTACATAACACTCTGAAGCCTCTCCTAATTCTTTTACAAGCTCTGTTATACTTTCATTTTCACAATAACCCTTATATAAATCACTTTCATCTTCTTTTAGTTCTCCATGCTTTAACAAATAATAAAAAATATTATTACTTATTTTAATTTCATCTATTGAATATGCCATTACCCTTTTAACCCTCCTATAACCTCAAAGCTTATATCAGAACATATAAAATTCTTTATAGAACCATTTTCATCTCTTACGCCTTCAAGTTTTATATCCTCTTCACCAACTAATTTTTTCACCTTAATTTTTTTAATAAACATTAATCTCTCATTATTATCAATAAGTTCAAGAATACTCTTATTTAATTGGAATTCAATCTCTCCATTGTCCACTGAATTTTTCATTTCTTCTCTTATTTCGGAAATATCTATACTTTTATTTTTAAGCATCTCAATAATAACTTCTCTAAAGATTTCTACTGTTGGTATAAGTTTGTCCATTAGAATATTACTTTCATTTATTAATTCTTTTATTTCACTTAAAGAAATGCTATTATACTGAACTGAAAGTTCTAAAATAATCTCAATTACCTTCTTGTACTTTTCTAATCTTTCCAGCTTCTTTTTATTTACAGCTTCTATTAAATCACTTTCTTCAAAGGATAATTCAGTATCATCATCTACTTCACCTTTTTTTATGTTTCTCTGATACTCTAATGCTTTATTTATGTTATACATCTTTTTAGGATCTGTTTTAAATAGAGGCCTAAAGAAAAAGTCTATATTTTCAAGTTTTTCTGGATTACTAAGTATCTTTTCAAAAATCTCTGTTCTGAAATTAAATCTTTCAATTAAAGACATTTTGGAAATATTTTCAAGCTCATTTCCATATATGCTTTTTAAATCAAAGTGCTTTTTTAATATTCTTTGATCTTCATCTATTGTTTTATTTAAATAACCTTCAATTATTTTTAAGTTTTCTAAATTTTCTTTTTCCTCATCATTCAAGGCTCTAATTTGTATATCATGCTCATTAAATTCTCTAATCTTTTCACTTACCATTTCCCTATGTATATTAAATTTAATCTTAGTATTATTTAACAGTTCAAGATTTCCTTCCATCATCCCTTTATAATCATCAATAGAATAGCTTAAAGGATTCTCCCTTATCTTTCTTATAGCTTCCTCCATACTTTGAACTCTGATTCTAAGCATATTAAATATATTTTTTATATCATCTACAGCTTTATCATAAGAAGCTTTTTCTAAATGCATCTTAAATACTATTTCATGAATAGTCATTTTAAGATTTTCTTCTATTTCTAAAGTTGATAATAATAGAGAATACCCGTCATCTGTTAATGAATATGAAGCTCTTCTTACTCCATCAACATATTCCATTTTATTCTTAATAAAGCTTATATTAATTGGATTATATTCACCTTCCCTAAAATTATAAGCATTAAAATACATAGCTTTTCCTTCATCACAAAATACGCTATTAACCATGAATTCAGCAAGTTCTTTACTCTCTTCATAAGTTATTTCCTTCTTGAAATGAACATTATTAACTTCATCTATAAAATATCCAATATGATCTATTGTGCATATTTCCTCTTTTAAAGACTGCTCCATTATGTAAAGCAATACTGCAAAAATCAAATTATCCTGCTCATAACCCTCTATAAATCCATATTTTCTCCAAGTACCTTTAGCAATGCTATTTCTAAAAAGAATCGCATATGCTCCAATTTTCTTCATCCGTATATGCTGTACATCTAAAAAACTGTAATCCATTTTTTCTCCTATAAGTCTGTTATATTTATAATCTCCTGAGGTATATATAATTTATCTTCTAATATACCCATCATTTCTTTTTTGTAATTAATGTAATTATTAAATTCATCTAAAAATAAATTCCCTATATTTTTATTTTGACCCTCTTTTGTTTTAGGTAAATCTATATTCCATTCCTTTACTTTATCAATCATCTTCTTATAACCTTCAACAAATGAGCCAAGATTATATTCTTTAGAAAATTCCTTGTAAAAGCCTTCATATATAATTATTCCTTCATAATCTAAATCACCAAAATAATAAAAATTATTTAATTCATTTGAAACATGCTCTTCTACAGAAATTTTAAAATCATCAAAGGTTTTCTTTAGATTTTTTCCTTTACCATATATAAGTGTATCTATTTTCTTACCTAATATCTCATTATTGCCATTAATCAAATGATTTCTGAAGGTGTAATATGTATCTTTATTCTCTATTATTAATACATTTTGAGGTATGCTCTTATTACTTGAATAGTAGGCAAGTGGCTCTGAAGTATCATAATAATTTAAGTATTCTAAAGATATACCTAAATTTTTCATTATAGTTTTAGCTATTCCTTTTTGAATAAGCTTTTCTCTTCCCCATATCTGAAAAGATCTTTCATTCATAGATATCCTTTTTTCAAGAAGTATACTGTTATTATTAATGAAGTCGTTTAATTTTAAGATATGATTTCTATGTTCCTTATATTTTTCGATATGACTCTCATAATATGTAGTATCAAATTTACTATTAAGAGTATAATTAATTTCACTTAATACATCCTCATTGTTTTCTTCATTAATGATTACTCTATACCTTTTATGTAAAGTAGGTGTTTTACCATTTCCACCACTATTCTTAATTGGGCTAATCTTATTTTCAGCTATCAGGCTATTAATTAACTCTACTAGTTTTTTATATTCTGATATTTTATATAACTTTTCTATTTCATCTAAATCAAAAGTCTTTTTGTTTAATACACTTAAATTCACTTTTGCCTCCCCTTTCTTTATTATCATCATCCATTTGCAAATAAATATGTTCCTTCTCTTCTACTTTCCCATTATCTTTTATTTTCTTTGTAACTTAATATTCAGCCTTTTTTATATTTTCAAATCTATATTCTTCTCTTTCTTCAAAAGAATATTTTATATATATTCCTTCTCCATTAAAGATTAACCCCTCTTTTGCACTTCCAAATAATGTTGAGTCTACTATAGCTAAAACATATTCTGGATTTATGCTTGGTGCAATGGCAGAGATAGCACTATTTAATTTCTTTTCTGGAATTTCAGGTACAACATAAACTTTATCTCCTGCATTTTTAATATTACTCTTAATATAATTTTATACTAACATAAACTCTCCTCACAATCATAATACATATTTAGTATATTTTTACATACAAATAAATTATATATATTTTATGCCATATATTCAATTTAAATGAAATCATTTGTTTTATTTTATACTTTAAAGTGAACTTTTGTATATTTTTGCTGCATTTCTCCTTCTTTATAAATATTATATTTTAAGGTATAAATTATATGATAATTGCTCTCTTCCTATTAAAGAATTGTCTTACTTAATTTTAAGCATCTATAAAATCATTGGTAAAAAGAAAAGCTTAAGAGACTTAACTCCTAAGCTTAAATTGGAAACCACTTCAATCATTCCATTATATTTAATATTTTTTTGTTTCTTCTATTATGTTTATTGATATATCTTCTTATTAATTACTTTCTTCACTATCAATATCTTTAGCCTCTAGCTCATCAGTAATTAACAATCTCATTCGTTCTGCCTTCAACAGCACATTCAACTACCAATTAATTACCATTCTTTAAAAATCTCAGAAAACTTATTTTTAATAAGCTGCTTTCTCTCTTCAATGAACAGTTCAAAATTTTCAACCTTCCAAAGTTCAGTATTATCAGGAATTAGATGCATCTTTAAATAATCTTTACTCTTATCCTTAAACCATTCTTGTGGACTAATATTACTCTTTCCCCCACCTTGATTTTCACTTGCTGTAAGTAACATACAATTAGCTAGCTGATTTATATCATTAGACTTATACTTTTGTACTGGCCTACCTTTATCCCCCATAATCCTTATTGATTTTAATAAGCTTTGCGGGAATATGTGATCAATATTTGGACTATTATCTTTAAAGCTAGGAGTAAAATTAAATTGACCATACCACAAGCTAAACAGAAGATATAATTTTCTTCTAGAGCTTTCTGTATTATAACCAGCTGACAATATATTATCTTCTGTCATATCAACTGACTTGTTTCTATTTCTAAAAATAGTCTTTAATGATTCAAAATCCATTTCACCTTTCTCTTCTATATCCTTTACTGTCAAATCAATTAAGCTATCTGCACTTCCGCTGTATATTCCTAATAATATTGTCTTTATCAGCCAGCTACTTAATCCATTATCTATTGCTTCATAATACTTAGCTTTATATTTATATCTTAAATAAATAATTGGTATTAAAGGATTGTAAGCACCCAATGTCTTATCACATCTTAGATAAGTCCTTCCATATATAAAATCCTTTACATCTTTTATAGCATTACATATTTCATCCCAATTATCATTTATCTTTTGAATATTTTCATCTTTTCTAAATTTATCTACCTCATACTTGGCACCTGCCCCTATAAGTGTCAAGCATGTCTTCAATATAAAATCCCGGTTAAATTTATATCCTACAGCATTAATCTCCTCTAATAACTCTTCCAATCTTTCTTCTATATCATCCATATATACTGTTAATAGTGCAAATAACAGATCACTTTTTTCTAATATTGTACCGCCTGAATTGGCTCTAATGAATATTTCAACTATATCATTTTCATTATATATCTCCTTATTATCTACACTATCAAGCACCTGATAACATATAACATCTTGTGTACAAAATATATAAACTATCTGCTCTATTACTTCAGTAATTTTATCTTCATCATCTTCGCTTATTTCAATACCATCACTTTTTATTTTCTTAATCACTTCTCTGCTTATAACTGTTGGCTTTTTATTCGAAAAGATAATATCTTTTAACTTTATGAAGCTTTTTTCATTGACATTATCCTTTAAAAACTTAAATTTATATTTTATATCTTCATCTCTATCTACATCATGTAAAACATCAATATATAGCTCCTCACCTTCATAACTTCCTTTTAGAGCTATGTACATACTTTGAAGCCTTTGTTGCCCATCTAATACAAGCATTTTCTGATTATCATTTGGTGTTTCATAGGTATTGGTTATACTCATATTTTCTTTATAATTACTTATAAATCTTCTGCACCTTATTTTTTCATTAGTTTTCCATATCATTAACGTTCCTACAGGATATTCTCTCATTATGGAATCAAATAGCTTTATTATCTGATCTGTACTCCACACAAAGTGTCTCTGAATATTGGGTAACCAAAATCCACCTTGTTCTATACTGTTGTTAATATAGTTTATTATTTTCCTAATACTTAGGTGCTGATTTTCCATTATTTCTCCTAATATTATTAATCCATAGTAATAATTATTAAGGAAATGTAAGTTATATTCTATATTTTCTTTAAAACCCATAGTTTATCATTGAATATAACATTTTCTTTTGCTTATAACATCATATTTCTATACAAACTATTCCTTCTTCAATATTAACCTATAAATTAAACATAATAAAATCAATATCTAATTCTTCTTTTACGAGCTTAGCAAATCTTTTTGTGGATCTCTTAAATAATCTTTATCCTTCTTAACTTCTACAAAAATACATTTTTCTATCACCTCACTAATCTTATAATTAAAAGAAAAACACTAGCTGAGAATTTAATCTCAACTAGTGTTTTACCTTTCCAACAAACTCATCGTAACTCTCTGGATTGCCATTTCCAAAGATTACTTTAAATTCATTTGTCTCTGTATTTCTATAATTAATATAGGTTTTATTCAAATTTAATCTAGAAGTATCAGTAAAATTAAATCTCTTTAACACTTCTTCTTCACTAACATTTTCACCTAAAGTCCCTACTTGCCCGATTCCACTAAAAGTTACTAGCTTATAAGCCCCGCATGGATTTAGATATTCGATTTCTTTTACATCTACAGAATCAATTTCTTCCTTATTACAATCTCCACAGTGACATCTTACTTCATTCTTCTGATTTTCTTTTTTGTAAAAATAACCACAACAAGTACAAATCTTAGTTAATCCATCAGATGAATTTTCTATACTTACTAATCCTCCACAAATTTTACATTTCTCAATATTTAATACGTTATCCATGTTATCCCCTCATTTCTCTTTCATAAATTAATTATATTAATAGTATTATATTTTTATGAAAGGTACTTTGAGCTTATAAAAAGATACAATCTAATAATCCTCTTACGGCTTTAAATGTTTACCCATAAGCTCTATCTCTGATAATGCATCTCCACCAATTAACTCTAACTTATAATGATTATATCCTTTTATCTTTTCATCACTTATTTTAAATGGTCTTGTATATCTTTGCCATTGGAATTTCAGATTACTTCTTTCATCTATAACTTCCCAATTTTCACCGTCACAACTACCACTTAAAATATATCCAGTTGGTGCATTTCCTTCACGTGCTGATGTTAAAGTTAACATCCTTACTTCACTTGTAGTTGTAAAGCTATATATTATTTCATTATTCTCAGAATTATTTAAAGTCGCTGCTGTATTGGAGTCATTATCAAATAAAGCTTTAACATCTTTAATATTTGAATAAACAGTATCAGCGTATACTTCTTTCTCTAATTTATCTGATACTTTAAAGTTTGAAATTGTTATATCTTCTAAAGGGTTTGGTATTTCATCACCTTTTGTAATTGATGTAGGTAAATCATCTTCACCTGTTCCCCAGTTATAATTAGGTATATTACCCATTACAAATTCTATTACTGCTCCATCTTTTAAATCAGCGTGTTTTATATAATTTTTATTATATTCTACATCGTTTAGCTTCATAGATTGGATGTATATATTTTCATCACTATTATTATGAGCTTTTACTTTAATTGTTTTGCCATTATCTAGTCTAACTGTTATTTCATCAAATAAAGGTGATCCTATAGCATACTCATCATTTCCCATTGATACTGGATAGAATCCAAGTGCTGAAAAGATATACCAGCCACTCATTTCTCCATTATCTTCATCACCTATATATCCTTGACCAAAATCACTTCCAATATATATACGCTTTAAGATATCTCTTACATATTTTTGTGTTTTCCAAGGCTGCCCAGCATAATTATACATATATGCAATGTGGTGTGATGGTTGATTTGAGTGTCCATATTGTCCTAATTTTATTTCTCTAGCTTCTTTTTGTTCATGAATTCCACCAATACTTTTATTAGCACCATATCCCCAGTAATCTCCATTTGTATTGAAAATAGTGTCAATCTTTTCCCCTAATGCTTCTCTTCCACCATATAAATTTGCTAACCCTTGCCCATCTTGAGTTACTGATACAGCCATATTGAAAGCATTAGTTTCAGTATAATCATCTCCCCAGAAGAATGGATTAAAGTCTTCATCAGAATATGACCAATCACCATTAGCATTTCTTCCTCTTAGCCACTTTTTAGATACATCATCACCAGTTGATTTAAATAGCTTAGAATAATTTAAAGCTCTATTTAAATAATATTCAGCTTCATCTTCCTTCCCTAATTTTTTTGCAAGTTGATATACTCCATAATCATTTAAATATCCTTCTATTGACCAAGAAAATCCTTCACGTTGCTCGTCATGTGGAGTATATCCTTCAAAGATAGACTTATTTAACAGAGCACGGCCACCATTTGTTAAGTTATTTGGATCAACAGCTACTGCAGCATTTTTAATTGCTGATTCGTAAGCTCCTTGTAGATCAAATTCTATACCTTTAGCTGCTGCATCTCCAAATATAATATCTGAACTTGTTCCAACCATTGAATTAGTACCACCTGGCGCAATCCACCTTGGTAGATGACCATTATCATAGTAATGCTGAACTAACCCATTTAGTAATTTAGTTACTTTTTTACTTGTAAATAAATCATAAGCAGGCCATACTGTACGATATGTATCCCAGAATCCATTATTATAATATAAAATTCCATCTACAACCTGATGATCTTTATAAGGTGATTTATATTTCCACTGTGGATTTTCATTAGTGCCAGTATTTTCTGATAATAAATTGGGATAAGCGTTTAATCTATATATATTTGAATATAAACTTACTAACTGATCTTCTGTAGCACCTTTTACATCTACAAAATCTAGTGTTTCATCCCAAAGCTTTTGGGCTTGTTGAAAGATTGAATCAAAATTATCACTGCATTTTATCTCCAGTTCAAGATTCTTTTTTGCTTGCTCAATACTTATAAATGAAGTTGCTAATTTAAGCTCTACAACATCACTCTTGAAACTTGCAATACCTTGTTTATCACATTCAACCTTTGTTGCTATTGGTTTTTCTAAAAACTCACCATAAATATACATCTTTTGCATACCATTACTTATGTCATTGCTTGTAGCTTCAAAGGAACCGTCATCATTATATACTAAGGTACCATCAGCTCTTGTACTATCAAAGATTATATTTCTATTTTTTGAATTCTTGTCAAAGGTAAATCTATTCACAGCTCCATGCTCTGTTGGGGTAATCTCTATCTTTGAATTACTAGCATTAGAACCTTCATCAAAGGTTACGCTGTAATAATGAGCTTTTGCAACTTCATTTTCGTGTGAAAATTTAGCGTCTCTTGATTTAGTGTCAATATCACTTTCATTAGTTACATCATCAATATTTATAGATGTATTAATCATATATTGCCAAGTACCTCTATCTCCCACCCAATATGATGGCTCATGGGATATAGTTATATGATTTAATTTTCTATCTTGATAATTATATATTTTATTATCTGCATCTGTTGTTGCAGGTGCAAAAAAATTAAAACCATGAGGTACTGTTACTGCTGGCACTGTTAATCCACGAGAAAAATTTGGTGAATCATTAGTTCCCCTCAAAATGTTAACATAATCAGATTTATGCTTATATTTTTTATCTACTTCATTATAGATTTTTAGGTCATCTATATAGGTTTTAAATTTAGCATCTACTTCTTTTGGATTTTCTTTATTATCATAAACAAATAATATATTTTTAATCTTTTTTCCTTTTGCAACATCGCCTATCTTACTTGAAATATAATTCCATTGGTTAGTAGTTAAAATTTTACTATCCCCTTGAGATTGTGGATTCAACTTAGTACCATACTGATCTATTGCTCCTAAATCACTTAAGTAAGTTCCATCAGTAAACTCTAGGTCTATTGAAATATGCATTTGAGTATAATCATAATCATAATTACTCTCATCTAACATACTTGGGAAAATGGTATAGCTCAATCTAGTATCCTTATCCACCTTAATATTTAAATCCTCATAAATTACATTATATGAATATGCCTCCCCATTTCCTTTATGAATTCCTGCAATCTCCATAGCTCTGTCACCTGTCCAGCCTTTTCCAGATGCTTGATTCCATGTACTTATAGAACCCTTTGTAATCTTTGTAGTCATTCCTCTTTTTATTTCTTCGTCATTATTAATTCCTGTACCGTTGATGTCTTCATCTATAAGTGATTCCATATCTAATCCATAGATATTTTTACTTCCTTTAGTTTTATCAACAGTTGACGTTAAAAAATTCTTATCTATTCCATCTAGTTCGAATGATGTCTCAAATAATATTTCTCTTTCACCTTCTTTCAATCTACTCATTTTATCAAAAGCAAATACAGCTTTATACCCTACACTTGTAACTGATATAGCAATTGCCAATAATATAGCAATAATTTTCTTATTTCTAATTAGCATTTTATCCTCCACAAATATATTAGTTTTTTCATTTGAATCTTATAACATAAATAATGTCATTTTATATATTTAATACAAAAATATTATTACTATTATACTTCCTCAAATTCTAGCTCTAATTCATCAATTCTTATCTTTGAAAAACTATAAGTTAAGTGTATTTTTTATCATGCTTATACTCATTTACGAGTATCTTATTTTAAAGTATAACTTATTATTACTAATAAGTATAAAAATCCCCTACCACTTTCATATTTAATAAGTAGACATACTTTTAAACTTTAAATCTAAAGGAGGTTTATTTATGGAAATTAATGATTTATTAAACTTAATCGCTAATGTTGGCTTTCCTGTTGCCATTAGTGCTTATCTGTTAGTAAGACTAGAAAAGCAAATAATGAACTTAACCTACTCTATTAACAAGCTAAATACTATAGTCTCAACTAAGCTTGGCATTATAATAAATAATGATGAAATAACTAAAAGAATTTCTTAAAAATATATAAAAGTTTAGTAAAAACAATAAAACTTTTATATTACATCATATTTATTAAGTGAAGAAATAAAAAGGGGGTATGCTAAATGGCAGCCAATAAAGAATTACAAAAAGTATCATTAGCTTTTAAGCTTGAAAATGGAACTGACGACGAAGGAAACACAGTTTACAAAACAAAATCCTTTGCTAATGTTAAAGGAAATGCTTCTGCTGACTCAATCTTCGCTGTAGCCGAAGGTATTAAGACAGTTTTAAAGAACACCACTGTCGCTTACTACGTAAACGAAACATCACTACTACAAAACAACTAATTTCTAACTGACTGAACCTTTAAGGGCTTATAAAGGAAACACCTATTCAGATACGTTCATAGGTGTACACTTACAGTGTAAGTTCAAGTTACCAAATCAGAGATTTGGACTTTCACTTAACTTCTACTAAACAAAATTACCTGTGCCATTATGGTAAAATTTTGAATATCGTTTAAGGGGGAACAAACTATGGAATATACTTTATCAATGACTTTTTTAACTGAAACTGACGAAAAATATTCATTATCAATTTCAGGTGTTAAACAAAACCTTAGTACTGAGGAAGTATCTGACTTAATGGATATCATTTTAGAAAATGATATTTTTGTAAGCAAAAAGGGAGCTATAGTTGCCAAGTATGCAGCTAAGGTAACTGAAAGACAAATCACTAAATTTGAAATTTAATTAGAAATTACCAAATCAGAAATTGGTATTTTCACCTTTCTAAAAAGATCCAGCTAATCATTATGAGTAGCTGGATCTTTTTCTATTCTCTCTTAAAAAGGACAGTATATAGATTTGTGTAAAAAAATCTATATACTGTCCCTTTTAATACTAAAAGTTTGTATTATTAATTAGCACTCTAATCTATACCCATATCCTGGAACTGATTTTATGCATGTTAATCCTAGCTCTCTTCTTATTTTACTTATATGTGCATCAACTGTTCTATCGTTAACTTCATCAGTATACCAAACATATTGTATTAGCTGCTCCCTGCTTATGATATTGCCTTTATTGTATACAAGTATCTTCAGTATTTCCATTTGCTTTTTACCTAATCTTATTTTTTCTCCTTCTTTTGTTATTCTTTTTTGAGTGAAATCTACTATAAGCTCATCATATGTCCATACACCACTTATTAATTCACATAACTTTTCATATGTAGTACCATTATCTTCATCATTTTCTGTAGTATTGTTTATTTCACTATTATATTCTTTCTCAGTATTGCTGTTTATATAATTGTATTTTTCTTCTTCATAATAATTGTTTCTATTATTAATCCTTTCAAAGTTATCAAAATATTTTACTTTATCAAAAGGAATTCTTAATAATTCTACTTTATTATTATCTTTCTCCTTTGTACATCTAAGGTCATATCTTTCACTCATCATGCAGCCTACATCTACAAAGTCTTCATTTTCAGCTGAATGTATTATAAGCATATTTTCTTCACAAACTTCTCTAAGCCATTGGCATTCATTATTGATTCCTGCATTTATTCCTATTGAAATTGCAAGCTCTGTTTCTGCAAAACTTGAAATTTCTTTCAAGCTATTTGCTAACTTATTTAGTGGCCCATTCACATTATCAATATAGTAAAATTCCTCAGCTATAATATCATTGATTCTAAAAAAGCTATTAATATTACACTCTCTATTTTGCATAACCTTTTGGGAAGCAACAAAGTAACCACATACACTTTGTATTGAAGCATTAAAATCCTCTTCTATTATTGAAATATCATACTTCCAATATTGTAATTCTTCTGTAGGAACCTCATCATAAAATATAAAATTATTAAATAATTCATGTTCTGTAATTTCTTTAAGTATATTAGTTATTTCGCCTCTAATTCTTTTAAACTCTCTCCCAGATAACAATTTTTATTCCCCCAATTCAACACCCTTCTAACCAAACGTACATTCGATATAAATATTATACATAATTTCCAATAATATTTAAATACTTTTTTAGAAAATATGTTCGAATTATCACTCTGTATGTTTTTTATTTAAGCATTATACTCATTTACGAGTATTTTATTTTAGATTATAAATTTTAAAAATTTGTTACTCTTGAATATCTACCATTCCACCTTAAGGCACAGGTTCCTCTGTCTCCATGTCTATTTTTTATTAATATTGCATTTATACATTCTGGATTTTCATCTGCATTTTTTGATGAATATTTTAATTTTCCCTTTTTAAATAAAGCTTCTCTATACATCTTATCGTCAAGCTTTATATTTCTATAAAGAGCTATAACCTGATCGCTATCTTGCTCAATTCTAGCACTATCTTGAATATCACTAGAATCAATCTTTTCTATAGCCATATCTCCACCTTTTTTATCAACAACTCTATTAGCTTGAGCCATTAGTACTATGCATATATCTTCTTCCATAGCTAGAGTTTTAAGCATTCCACTTATTTTTCCAAGCTTGTTTGTCATAATATCTTTATCGCCAAAATCTATATACTTATTTATATAATCAACAAAAACTACATCTAAAGAATTTTGAAGCTTGTACACTTTAACTTCATTTATAAACTTATTAAAATCTGTTTCTGTTGATACATAAAAGCTGCTATTAAGAAGTTTTGCCATATATTTTGTTATGTTATCCTTATCTTGATTATTAATTGAATCATCATCTATAGATTTACTAGATATAGACAAATGACTAGCTGCCATTCTGTTAAAGACTTGGTTTCTTGTCATCTCTGCACTACCATAAAATACTTTAGCTTTATTTTCAATCATATTTGCAGCAAGCTGAAGTGAAAATGTTGTTTTACCAACTCCACTTCTAGCAAATACAGTAATAAGTCTACCTTTCTGAAAGTTACCTAAGTATTTATCAAGATGTATGAAGTCACTTTTTATACCATTATTTCTATCTGAGTTATATAACCAATTTATATAGTCATCAAACTGACTTACAATATCTAACTCCTTTTTAATCTCACACTTATGAACTTTAACCTTTACATTTTCAAGTTCACCTTCAATATCCTCAAGTGCCATATCACCATTTAACTTATTCATCATTTCAACATAAAGGTGCTTTTTATAATTTTTAATAAGTAACTCTAGCTTTGTATTGAAGCCACTATCACTACCATTACATGTATAAATATCAGAAATATAAGCTGCTCCATCCATATTCCTAATTTCAGCGCTATGGTATTGGAGAAAAGTAACTAAATCAACTTCCATCTTCTTATTTACCATATCCAAAATTCCTAAATAAATTTTCATATGCTTATCATACAAAAACATCTCTGGTTTTATACTGTCCTTAGCCTTTATAATAAGTTTATTATTCCTAAACATAGAGCAAAGTATCTCTTGCTCCAATACTACTTGATTATTATCTAACATAAACTCTCCCCCTCTTTTATCTCACCAAAAGTTACCTCTCACCTCGATCTAGTCCACTAATCAATATATTTTTCTATATCAAAATCTGCTCCATAAAGCTCCTCATTTTCATATTTATTTTTATAACTTAGCCATATATCCCCAGTATCAATAAACCTCTTGATTCCATTTGGTCTAGTAAGAAAATTGACAAGATTCCAAGGATGATTATAATAATGATTGCTATGATAAACCTTACTGTAGTTTTCTATAGCTTGTATAATCTGCTCCTCTAAATAATTTTTAGATGCTGAATTTATTGAATCTGTGATTTTAGGATTTATATGTGTCTCCCTATTTATATTAATTTTATTCCAGGTATTAAATATATTTATATATAATTTATTATTTATATAACTATTTATCTTATCATCTTTATCTGACAGACTATTTCCAGCATTGTATACCCCTGTCAAACTGTCTATCTTACTTGATTTCGTCCAAATTCTACTCTCATTACAATTACACTTTTCTATAGATTCACTAAGTATTTTTTTATTACTTTCTTCTATTGAGTCATTACTTTTTGTATATATCTTTTCAGCCTTAGGTACTATTTGACCATTACTTTTTGTACATACCTTTTCAACCATAGGTTCTATTTGAGCATTACTTTCTGTACATATCTTTTCGGCCATAGGTTCTATTTGATCATTACTTATATCTTCATTATTTTTAAATATTAAGCCTTCTTTTACAAAACTATAGTTAGTTGCTTTTCCTATAGATTTTTCAGTAGATATATATCCTTTATCTACTAAAGCTTTTAAAATTGACTGAACCTTTGAGATTCTTGTTATACCAAATACATTGGATAATTCTCTTAAGGTAACTTTTATTATGTTATCTCCATCATTATCATAATATTTAAGAGTTAAAATCATGTATCTTTCATCTTTATTTAAGTTTTTATCATTAAATATAGTGCTTATTAAATTCTCATCCTTCATATCCATATATATTTTCCTTTCAATTATATTTAAAGCTTTTATCATACTAACCATAAATGATGTTATGTGAACTTACATAAGCACTTAATAAACAGTGCAAAGTAAGTTCACATAGAAACCAAAATATCTAATATCCAATTCTTAGTTTCGAATTATATTAAGTTATATTCACATTGATGCAGAAGACCCACTATATCTGTTTCGTATATAGATGTTGTCATTAAGTTTGGCTGAATTATTGTAAGTCTTATATTATCATTTGTAATACTACTTAAGAACTTGTCTATAGTAGCTAATCCAAGGAGCTTAATATCTATATTTTTTGAAGAATTAATAAAATCATAATCGAAGGATTTTATATCAATTACTTCAATACTCGCTTTGCTCATTAAAATTACATCTGCATTAACTTCGGTTACATCTCCATCACAATGTAATTCTAACTTTTCATTAAGCAATACTTTGACAACCTCGCCTTCCATCTCCATCTCTTCAACCTGCTTCATAACCTCTTCAAAGGCAATCTTAGATAAGACTTCTAAAAAATCAGTTAACTCATAATCAGTAGTAAGATCAATAAGTTCCTCTTCATATTCATCACTTTTTATAAACCCAAAATTCTTTTTTAGCTTTAAAATAGTTAAATCCTTTATAAATTTCTCATTTTCTTGTAAAGTTAAATTATTATTACCCATAAATCCTCCATTTCAACTTAAATATTGCATTAAGCTCTAATTTATTTTCTTTTATTTCCTATATTTAAATTATAGAAAATGAATGTTGCATAAATATGAAGTTTTATGCTAACTTATCGACAGATTTTACTATAAAATATATTGAAAATTATTCCTTTATCCGTTCAAAACAAATACCTCCCAGGTCAAATTTTGACCTAGGAGGTATTTATTGTTTATTTATATAATTCTTCTATCCATTGTAGCTCGTACCTGGAAATTTTCTAGACCTTCGTAGTCCTACTTTAAATCCACTCTAAAAATATTGGAAATCTCTTTCTCCAAGCAGCTTCAGAATGCTTTGCCCCTTCATCAATAACAAGCTTCAACTCTTCACTATCTTGTCCTAATTTCAAAAGCAAGTTTGCTATATCTTTTGTGTCTTCTAAATAAATACTATTAAAGTTTTCATTTTTTCTATCTGAAGTTTCATTAGTTCCTATATCTAGATAAACCTTAGTTCCCTTTTTAAAGTTCTCTTTTATAAATTCCATCAATTTATCTTTTTTAAACCAAGCTGCTGTTGAAAATGCTCCAATAACTGAGTATATTTCTTTATATTTATATCCTGCATATAAGGAAATAAATGCTCCTAATGATGATCCAGCAATAAATGTATTACTTCTATCTTTTAGAGTTCTATATTTATTATCTATAAGTGGTTTTAATGTTTTAACTAAAAATTCTACATATAGATCTCCTTCTCCACCACCACTTTTAAAACTACTTGAAGGTATGAACTCTGATAAATTTTCATTTACCCAAGGAGAATATTCATCTGGTCTACCACCATCTAAATTACAATCTACTCCTACTACTATAATTCCATCTCTACCTTCTTTCTCAATGGCACTTACAGCATCTTGAATTCTCCATGCTTCCCCAAATGATGCAGTTTCATCATAAAATAAATTATGTCCATCTTGCATATAAAGTACTGCATATCTTTTATCTTCTTTTTCATCATAATCACCTGGTAAATATACTCTTACCATTCTATCTCTACCTAATTCACCTATGTGAACACTGAAATTTTCAATTCTATACATTCTCAACACCTCATTTAAATTCAAATAATTTTAATACCCTATTTACCTTTTTATAGTTTAATTTAACCTATCCACTTTCTATTTACTTCAAATTATATTGATAGTTGTTACTCAATATCAATTTCCATATTTTTATTATAATATTTCATATCATTTTCATTTATATCTCTAAAAACTTTACAAGGGCTTCCTATGGCTACAACATTAGCTGGAATATCTTTAGTTACTACGCTCCCTGCACCAATTACAGTATTATCTCCAATCTTAACCCCTGGTAATATAGTGACACCTGCGCCAATCCACACATTATTCCCTATATGAACAGGTAGGTTATATTGAGCTTTTTTACTTCTTAATATTGGATGTATTGGATGTGTTCCAGTTGTTATAGTAACATTTGGAGCAAACATAACGTTATCCCCCACAAATATATCACAATCATCAACTAGTGTAAGATTGAAATTAGCATAAACTCCATTACCAAAATGAACATTTTTACCACCCCAATTTGCATGAAGCGGTGGTTCTATATAACAATTCTCACCTATTTCAGCAAACATATTTTTTAAAAGCTCTTTTCTCTTATCTTGCTCTAAAGGACGTGTTGCATTAAAATCATATAACATTTCCAAAGACTTAAGTTGCTCATTAGCCAATGTTTCATTATCACAATAATAAAGCTTTCCACTATACATTCTTTTTTTTATTTCTTGTATTTCCATATAAACTCTCCTCCTCAATTATACACCTAAATAATTTTACAATTGTTAACTCTTAACTCTTAACTCTTAACTATCTAACCGGTGTGTATATTTCTAAATATTAAATCTTTTGATTATCTTTATATCCATTAAATTATAATACGAATTAATACAATTGGTAATGCTTTTATCAATATTTAACATAAAAGTTATAGTTATCCCATTAAATAAACCTATCTTATTACTTACTCTTCCAGATATTTTTCTTCCTAACTTACCTTTAGATCTTCTTTTATCAAACATGACATTATAAAAAATAATAAAAGAAGATGTTGCAAATTGATTAAATTAACTCATTTTACAGCACCCTCTTCTTATTACATAACCTTATTTATTATCTTCCCAAACAAATAATGTCTTATTATTTATTAACTCTTTTACTTCTTCTTCTGAATATCCAAGCTCTTCTAATATTTCAACCCCATGTTCACCTATTAATGGTCCCTTATTATATTCAGGAGTCCCCATTTCTTTGAACTTAACAGGTAGATGTACTAAAGTTCTTTCATTACCGTTATCATATTTCATTTTATAGAAGCAGTTATTAGCCCAAGCTTGTTCATCTTCTAATATTTCTGTCCATGATTGTGCCACGCTAAATGGAATATCAGCCTTAGTTAAAATTTCTTTCCATTCTGATACATTTTTCTTACCGAAAGCATCCATAACTATATCGTATAATTCAGTTCCTAATTTATTAGCTTGAAGATGTTGGATTGGGAAGTAGCTTTCATTATCTACTAAGTCCTCTCTTCCAATAGCTGTTATAAATTTCTTATAATAAGTATTGAAGTCAGGCATACAAGTTTGGATAAATCTTTCGTCTGAAGTTCTCCATGCTGAGTTAAATGGATTTGCACCTTCTCTTATATTTATTGGATATTCTTTTGCAATACCATCATAATTTGCAGCTTGTACCATCATACCCATATTGTATATAGCACTTTCAAATAAACTTGTTTCAACTTTTTCACCTTGACCTGTTACTTTAGCTTGATAAAGAGCAGCAAGTATACCTGCAGCAAGGTTCATACCAACATTATGATCTCCAAGTCCTGGAACTACATTCATTGGAACTGTTCCTCTTTGTCTTAATGACTCTAAGTATCCACCTCTTGCAAAGTATGCAGTAAAATCAAATCCTGGTAAATCTTTATCTGGCCCATATTCACCATAGCCAGTACATATTGCATATACAAGCTTTGGATATTTAACTTTTAATGTTTCATAATCTAATCCAGCTCTTTCCAAAGCTTGAACTCTCCAGTTTGTTATAAGTACATCTGCAGTATCTAATAGCTTAAAGAAAGCTTCCTTTCCTGCTGGATCTTTCATATTTAATGATATACAACGTTTATTAGCATTTTCTAATTCCCATGTTGTATTTTCATACATATCTAAAGGTCTTCCTTCTGATGGAGCTGTATATCTTAAAGGATCACCTTTTGCTGTTTCAATTTTTATAACATCTGCTCCTAAGTCTGCCATAAATCTTCCTGCACTAGCTGCAGCTATAAAAGTTGCAAGTTCAACAACCTTAACTCCTTTTAATGGTTTTCTATTACTCATAATTTAATTCCCTCCAATAATCTTCTTCATTCTCAATATTGTCTTCATTATCACTATTATCTTCGCTAACAGTATCATCAGCTATTCTTGTATCATTATTTATAAAATCTATAATATAACTATTATATTTTCTTTTTAAAAGCCCTAATATTTTACCTATACCTATTGCTGCTATTAAAGTTCCTTCTCTAATGCCAATTAGTTTGCCTAATAAAAGTAATGATAATAAGCTTGCAATAATTACTACTGTAGTATCGAATAATACTTTAATTTTTGCAAAGTCTTTATTTGTTTTACTTTGAATTGCTAACATTACTCCTTCTGCTGGCATTGGTACTATATCTGCAGCTAGGTAAAAAAGTAATCCTAATGCAACTAATACCATACTAACTAAAAGAATTATTAATCTCATAATATAATTTGTTGGTGCTTGAAAAGTCCATATATTATTTGATAATGTTACAAAGCTACCAAAGGCACTTGAAAAGATTATCTGTATCAAATTAATTATCTTAAAATCTTTTCTAAGAATAACTATTTGCATTAAAATAAATATTGAAAAAACAATAGTTGTTAATAACCCTTGGTCTATTTCAGTTATTAAGCTTAAAACATATGGTATTGAATTAATGGGTGACACACCCAAATTTGATTTAATTGAAAATGTCACCCCAAAAGCTAGTAATAACATCCCTAAACAATAAGAGAATATTTTCTTGCCATAAGTTTTTAGCATAACTGTTCTTCCATGCTTAATTCTGTAGCTACATTTAATTCATCAATCATAGCTGGAACTACTTTATATAAATCTCCTACTATTCCATAGTCAGCCACTTCAAATATTGGTGCATTTTCAGCAGTATTAATAGCTATTATTTGTTCTGCATTTTGCATACCTGCTACGTGTTGAATAGCTCCTGATATACCACAAGCTATATATATCTTAGGTTTTACAGTAGTACCTGTTTGGCCTACTTGGTATGCATGATCAATCCAACCAGCATCAACAGCTGCTCTAGATGCTGCAACTACTCCATTTAATTTTTTAGCTAATTCCTTTAATAAATCAAAACCTTCTGGTTTTCCAAGTCCCATACCACCTGCTACTATTACTTCAGCATCAGTTAATGAAACTGTTTCTTTAACACTCTTAACTATTTCTAATACTTTAGTTCTTATATCCCCTTCATTAAATGCAACTTCTAAATTAATTACATCTCCTGATCTACCTGGTGTATGTTCAGCTTTAGCCATTACCCCTGGTCTTACTGTAGACATTTGTGGTCTGTGATTTGGACATACTATTGTAGCCATTAAGTTTCCACCAAATGCAGGACGAGTTTGTTTTATTTTCTTATCTACTGGGTCTATTTCTAACTTTGTACAGTCAGCAGTTAAACCTGTATTTGCTTTTACTGCTAAACATGGACCTAAATCTCTTCCTATATGAGTTGCTCCTAGTAGAACTATTTCTGGTTTATATTTACTTATAGCTTCAAAAATTACTTTAGTATATCCATCTGTAGTATAATTTTCTAATTCTTTTGAGTCAGCAACATATACTTTATCTGCACCATACTCAAATAATTCATCAGCTAATCCTTCTACATTATATCCACAAAGAACAGCAGATAATTCGCAGCCTACTTCTTTAGCTAACTTCTTTCCTTCTCCTAATAATTCAACAACAACTGGCATTATTTTATTTTCTCTTTGTTCAGCAAATACCCATACTCCACTGTACTCACTTAAATCTACTCCAGATTTTTCTTCTTCAACTTTTTCTATTGCTTTAAATGGACACTTGTCTACACATACACCACATCCAGTACAAGCTGATCCTATAACAGCTAATTTTCCTTCCATAGTAATAGCATTAAATGGACAGTTTTTAGCGCAAATTGCACAACCCTTACATTTTTCATTAATTACATTTATAGCCATATTATCCTCAGTCCTTTCCTACTTAAATATAGTGTTTTTCTCTTAATTTATTTAAAACATTAACAGCCATTTCACTAACTGTTCCTTCTAACATTTCACCTTTTCCCTTTGGTGCTGGTGTAAATGAACGGAATACTTGAGTTGGAGATGCATTTAATCCACAATCCTTTGGATCTAACTCTACATCTTCATGATTCCATACTGTTATTTCTTTCTTATAAGCATTAACTATTCCACCTATAGACATATATCTTGGTTCGTTTAACTCCTTAACAGCAGTTAAAAGACAAGGTGTTTGTACCTCTATTACTTCATATCCATCTTCCATTTGTCTATGAACTATAGCTTTACCTTCTTCTAATTTTATATCTTGAACATATGTTACAACTGGCAAACCTAATCTTTGTGCAACTTGTGGACCTACTTGAGCTGTATCTCCATCTATTGCTTGACGTCCTGCAAAAATCACATCAACATTTTCTACTTTTCTAATACCTGCTGCTATTGTTGTAGAAGTAGCACATGTATCAGCTCCTCCAAAGGCACGGTCACTTAGAAGGTATGCTTCATCTGCTCCCATAGCAAGACATTCTCTTAACATATATGTTGCTTGTGGTGGTCCCATTGTTATAACTGCAACTTTTGTATCGGGATTTTCATCTTTATAAGTTAATGCAGCTTCTAAAGCGTTAGCGTCATCTGGATTTAATATACTTGGAACTCCATCACGTATTAATGTTCCTTTTACTGGATCTATTTTTACTTCGTTAGTATCAGGTACTTGTTTTACACAAACTAAAATCTTCATATTATTGTCCTCCCCTTACTTCTTTAAAAGTTTTCCTGCTATAACCATTTGTTGAACTTGAGATGTTCCTTCGTAAATTGTAAATACACGACAATCTCTATACATGCGTTCAACTTTATAATCTTTTATAAATCCATAACCACCATGGATTTGTACTGCTTTACCAGCAATTTCATTACAAACTTCTGATGAGAAATATTTTGCCATTGATGCTGCTTTAGATGCATCTTTATGGTTGTCCATTAAGTATGCTGTCTTATATACTAATTGTTTTGCAGCCTCTAACTTTGTTGCCATGTCTGCAATCATAAAGCTTATAGCTTGAAAATCTGCAATTCTTCTTCCAAATTGCTTTCTTTCTTTTGCATATTTGATAGCTTCATCTAATGCGCCTTGAGCTACACCTATTGATTGTGCTGCAACACCCATACGACCTGTATCTAAAGTCTTCATTGCATTTATGAATCCTTTTCCTTCTTCTCCTAATAAATCACTTTTATGAACTCTTACATTTTCTAAAATAATATCACTAGTAGCACATCCTACTACACCCATTTTGTGTTCTGGTTTACCACATGATACTCCTGGAAGTGTCATATCAACTACGAAAGCACTTATTCCTTTAGCTCCTTTAGTAGCATCTGTTTTAGCATAAACTATTGAGTAATCTGCAAGTGGTGCCATTGTTATAAAACACTTACGTCCATTTAATACATAATAGTCTCCATCTTTTACTGCAGTAGTTGTCATGCTTGCAGCATCTGAACCTGCTCCTGGTTCTGTTAAAGCAAAAGCTAATTTCTTTTTACCAGTTATAACAGGTCTTAAATACTTTTCCTTTTGCTCATCAGTTCCTGATAATTGTAATGGTCCTCCTGATAGTGAGTTTGGAGATGATACGTAAATGCTAGCTACTCCACTAACTCTAGCTATTTCTTCCATAACAATTACATAAGCTCTAGCGTCAGCTCCTTGACCACCTAATTCTACTGGAGCCTTTATACCAAAAAAGCCTGCCTTAGCCATCTTTTCTAATATTTCTTCTGGAAATTCACCTGTTTCTTCAACTTTATCAAGAATTTCATTTGTTAATTCTTTTTCTGCAAAATCTCTAGCTAATTTCCTTATTAAGTCATGTTGTTCTGTAAAATACATATATACTCCTCCTTGTTATTAATTCTCTCTTCTACAATTTTTTTTAGCTTTCCTAATTTTATCTTCCCACTGGATGTAGTAGGAAGTTGATCAAATACCAATACATATTTAGGTACTTTATACGCTGTTAAATATTTAGATACTATAGCCTGAACTTCTTCCTTAGATACTTCACAATTTTCTTTAGGAACAACACAAGCTACAATCTCTTCTTGAAGCACCTCTGCTTCAACTCCAATCACTTTAACTTCTTTTATAGAAGGCAATTTTTTTATATAATATTCAATCTCTACAGGTGAAATATTTTCTCCACCTCGAATTATTATTTCTTTTATCCTACCTTTTACATAAAGGTAACCCTCTTTATCTATAAATCCCAAATCTCCCGTATGTAACCATCCAGTTGAATCTATTACCTCGTCTGTCTCCAATGGCATCTTATAATAACCTTTCATCACATGATATCCTCTTGTAAGAATTTCTCCTAATTCACCTTCTTTTGATTCTCTGTTTTCTTTGCAATTCCATATCTTAACTTCAACATTATCTATAGATTTACCAACACTAACTGCCTTCTTTTCAATAGAATCATTAAGTGCTGATATAGTAATACAAGGTGAGGTTTCTGTTTGTCCATATGATGGTTGTAAATATTTCAAATTTAATATTTTGCATATATTGATATACTCTTCTGAATGTATAGCTGAACCAGCAATAATCCCACTTTTAACAGAAGAAATATCATGATCTTTTAACTTACTATTTCGTACAATTGCCATGAACATAGTGGGAACTCCATTTAGTACAGTGCATTTATACTTTTCAATCTGATTTAATACTTCACATGTTTTATAATACTTAATCAAGTGAATACATGAGCCAGCATGTACTGCTGATAAAATTCCAGCTGTTATTCCAAAGCAATGAAATAATCTTACAGCAACACATATTTTATCTTGTTCATTCCATCCCATTTGTCTTGAAATTGATAAAGAATTATTTACCAGATTATAATGAGAAAGCAAAACTCCTTTTTGACTCTTAGTAGTACCTGATGTAAACATAATGCTTGCAGTATCCTTGGCATTTACTTGATTTAGAGCTTGTATAAGTTTTTTACAATCATCTACAGGCATATCACTTGGATAGTCTGATCTCATATACCATTTGATATCATCATTTTTTTCTAATGGAAATGTATTTTTTAACTTAGGTAAGTTTGATATATTAATCTTGTCTAAAATATCTTTATAATTTAAATCCTTAATACCATTTCCATAGAAAATGTATTCTACATCTGAATACTTTAATATTTCTTCAAGTTCTGTCTCCTTATAACAGGTATTAATTAATATAGCTATAGCCCCTAGCTTAACTAAAGCAAAATATGCAAATACCCAATTTGGAGTATTAACACTCCATATACCTACATGAGTTCCTTTCTTTATTCCATACTTTAAATACTTAACTGCTAAAAAGTCAGAAATTTCATCTATTTCCCTCCAGCTATAACTATAATCACGATAACTTAATCCAATGATACCCGGAGTCTTTTCAGCTCTTTCTTTTAAACAATATCCAATTGTCTCTGAGATAAGTTTATCCATGGTAATACACTCCTTGAATATCTTAGTATACTTGTATACAAGTTAAAATGGCATAGTTGAGAGTAACCTTATTCTTTATGCCATTAAAGCATCTATCGGTTACCCCAACTTAGCTTTTTTAAAATTAATCTACTTTTCCCATTGCTTCTAAAATCATTCTAATTATATAAGGAATTACTATAACAGCAATAGTCACATATCCTAGATATCCATATCCTTTTTGAACAAGAGGAAGTAATCCAAATTGAGCTATACCAAATGCTAAAAGAGTAAATCCAATACCAGTTATTATTGTTAATTTTGTTGGTTTACCATTTGCCTTTTCCCTAACTTCTGGCTTTTCGTAAGCATTTGTTACACGTTGAATAACACCAGCTATCATATTAACAGCAGTAGATATAGCTCCTAAAATTATAAGTATTGATATAATTGGTGTCATGAATGATGATCCTACTCCACCTCTAACTAAAAGTAATATTGGGACACTAGAAGTTGTTAAATCTGGATTATTTACTATAGCTATCATTCCTAATGTAGATAACATTATAATTCCAGCATTAACAAAAAATCCATAAATCATACTAGTTTTAGCTTCTTTTGTTGATGAGAATGGCTCAGCATGTTGTACTAATAAGCCTATTGATGCTAATTGGAATGCTCCATAGATAAAACATTGCCATAATGCTGGTCCTGCTGGTGCTGGATTAGCTGCCATTGCACCTATATTTGAAGATATATTTCCCCAGTTAGCTATTATATTAGGAATATATACTATTAATAAACCAACTATTATAATTACTGATAATGTAGAAGCAGCCTTTCTTACTATATTAGTTCCGTATATAGTTATTAAAAATATAAATGCCCCTATTATTAATGTACATAGCATATATGGAAGCCCAGTTAATTCTTCCATTGTAGATCCACCTGTAGCGAATGCAACTGATGGCGCTAAGCATAAAAGAATTATATAAACTATTTCATATAAATTTGAAAATATTGGTGCAAACTTACCATAAAAACTATCGTTAAAACTTCTATAATCATAAGTATTATGTTTCTTTGCATGACGTAACGCATACCATTGGAAGACAGCACCAATTGCTTGTGCTAGAATTGGTGTTATTAACGCCCATATACCAAAAGCTACAAAGTATTGAATTAATTGTGCTCCTGATGCAAAACCACCGCCAAATTGAGTAGTGAACCAAACAAATGCAACACCTACTGCAACTGGCATCTTACTTTTATCTATTAAACCTACTGAACCTTTACCCTTTTCTCCCATTGTAATTACCTTCTCTCATTAAATTTTAACTTCTAACATTTCTCTAAATGTTTGAATAGCAGTGTTTGCTTGTCCATAGTTAACCATTTGGCGATCTACTTCTATCTGTAATGTCATTATATCTTCAGCATCACATGCTTTCTTAATTATTACGTAATCAAACTCTTCAGGGTCACAGAATTTTGTCATTACAAAGATTACCCCTTCAGCATTATATTCTTTTACTAAATCAACAACATAATCAGCACGCTTTTTATCAACATCATACAATACTGAACAATTGCCCATATTAGCAAACTTTTCAGCTAATGACTCTAAAGCATTTCCTTCTTCAGGTGCATCCACTCTATATTGTCTTGATTCATGTGCTACATCATCTGCAACTATTTGAATATCGTTAGCATCGAATATTTCTAATAAATTTTTATTATCAACTAATATTCCTGATGTAACTACTTTGATCTTACTAGTTGTTTCTTTTGGCATCTTGCCTAATTCTTCTATTAATTCATTAACTAGCTTAGTGTGATCTTCTTTTAACATGAAATAGGCACTCTTAAAGATATCACTTCTTTGAGATGCAGTTATAGAAGGATAATCCACTAAAACTTTACTTATCTCTCTCATTGCCTTATTATGCTTATTATAAACCTTTACAGACTTGCTTAACTCCTCCTCTGAGAACTTAGCACCTGTTATGTTTTCTAAATCTTTTATTACTCTCTCATAACCAACCTTTGTAAAAGTCTTTCCAACTTCATTATTACGATTTTGAGGATATGTCATTGGAACAAATGGAATATTTTCAACTGCATATTTCCAGTTTTGTCCTAAACACTTTAAAGAATCACATAAAGATGGGATGACTATTGCAGAAACCCCTTCATAGTCTCCATTCATTCCAAGCTCTAATACAGATTGCATTATGCTACATATAAAAGCTGGGAAATATCTCTTTGCTTCTTTAACTTCTACATCTGCTCCCCATGTACCAAATGGTACTAGTCCCATAGAGTGAATAATTTCTTCTGGAGTATAAACTGGAACACATGCTACGACTTTCTTTCCTTCTGCAAGGAAGCTATCTAATTGCTTCTTTGGAGACGTAGCAATATCATGAAATTTATTTAGTAATTCATTTACTGCCATAATTATCTACCTCCCTTGTTTACTTCCATAATTTCAGCTAAACCTTGAACTCTAGTTTCATATTGAGCTTCTGAGAAGTTACGTGGATCTGCCTGATCTCCATCAAATGAAGTAACTGGAACATTACATCTTTCACCTATTTGACGGCTCATTTCATACATAAATCCACTCCAAAGTTTACAAGAACGGTTAGTGTGAACTAATAATCCTTCAGCTTTGGTCTTATTAACTATTTCAACTCTCTTGTCTCTAGCTAATTCAAGATTCATTGCATTTGGAACTCTACAATATGCTTTTATTAATCCATCGAAATCATCATATATAAATCCGAAAGCATCTGCATAAATAGTAGCAACCATGTTTATTCCTCTAGACTTTAGTCCAGTGGCTGTTGCTCTAAGATGTGGCCAACATGCAATACCTTCAAACATTATCCTATACTTTTCTTCTGCTCTAAAGGTACTTGTCCCTTCTTTAACAGCTTTTTTATATTCTTCTAATAATGTTTCAAAAGCTTCGGCTGCTTCTACTGTACCTCTCGCACATACTGCAACTGCCATATGGTTTAATAAATCAAAACCATTTAATGGAGATGGAGTATACTTAGTATATGATGTAGCTTCTAACCAAGCTTTTGATGTACGGTTTGTTATAGCCATTACTTCTTTAAACTTTTCATCTGACCATTTCTTACCTGTAATTTCTTCTAATTGTTTTATTGCTGCTAAGAATTGCCCCTTAACGTAAGCAACTTCCTCGTCAGTAACTTCATAATCTGGATTAAAAGGTATATCTATTAAAATCATTGGAATATTAAGTTCTTTTGCAATATTTTCATACCACTTAATCATGCAATTACAAATATTATTACAGCATAATACAAAATCAGGTTGAGGCATATTTTGCTCTGGAGCATCCTTTACCTTCATATATGCAAGGCTAATTCTTGCATAAGCACAGATATCATTTGAATATCCGTCACCTTCTGCTACATTACACAATCTTTCTCCAGCTCCTCTTGCAGCTATTGCAGCAGCTTGATTTTCTGGATAACAAACCTTTATTCCAAGTGTTTGGAATATTTCTTGTGGAAAGTTACTTGCACACCAACCTATCTTTTCACCTCTGTCTTTTGCTTCTTGAACTTCCTTGTAATGCTTTACTATAATTTCATTAAGTTTGTACTTAGCTGAATTTGGATCTGGTTTGTATTTTTGTTTTTGACTTCCTTCTCCCATTCTAAATCCCCCTTAATTTTTTGATCTATCATATGNTCTACCTCCCTTGTTTACTTCCATAATTTCAGCTAAACCTTGAACTCTAGTTTCATATTGAGCTTCTGAGAAGTTACGTGGATCTGCCTGATCTCCATCAAATGAAGTAACTGGAACATTACATCTTTCACCTATTTGACGGCTCATTTCATACATAAATCCACTCCAAAGTTTACAAGAACGGTTAGTGTGAACTAATAATCCTTCAGCTTTGGTCTTATTAACTATTTCAACTCTCTTGTCTCTAGCTAATTCAAGATTCATTGCATTTGGAACTCTACAATATGCTTTTATTAATCCATCGAAATCATCATATATAAATCCGAAAGCATCTGCATAAATAGTAGCAACCATGTTTATTCCTCTAGACTTTAGTCCAGTGGCTGTTGCTCTAAGATGTGGCCAACATGCAATACCTTCAAACATTATCCTATACTTTTCTTCTGCTCTAAAGGTACTTGTCCCTTCTTTAACAGCTTTTTTATATTCTTCTAATAATGTTTCAAAAGCTTCGGCTGCTTCTACTGTACCTCTCGCACATACTGCAACTGCCATATGGTTTAATAAATCAAAACCATTTAATGGAGATGGAGTATACTTAGTATATGATGTAGCTTCTAACCAAGCTTTTGATGTACGGTTTGTTATAGCCATTACTTCTTTAAACTTTTCATCTGACCATTTCTTACCTGTAATTTCTTCTAATTGTTTTATTGCTGCTAAGAATTGCCCCTTAACGTAAGCAACTTCCTCGTCAGTAACTTCATAATCTGGATTAAAAGGTATATCTATTAAAATCATTGGAATATTAAGTTCTTTTGCAATATTTTCATACCACTTAATCATGCAATTACAAATATTATTACAGCATAATACAAAATCAGGTTGAGGCATATTTTGCTCTGGAGCATCCTTTACCTTCATATATGCAAGGCTAATTCTTGCATAAGCACAGATATCATTTGAATATCCGTCACCTTCTGCTACATTACACAATCTTTCTCCAGCTCCTCTTGCAGCTATTGCAGCAGCTTGATTTTCTGGATAACAAACCTTTATTCCAAGTGTTTGGAATATTTCTTGTGGAAAGTTACTTGCACACCAACCTATCTTTTCACCTCTGTCTTTTGCTTCTTGAACTTCCTTGTAATGCTTTACTATAATTTCATTAAGTTTGTACTTAGCTGAATTTGGATCTGGTTTGTATTTTTGTTTTTGACTTCCTTCTCCCATTCTAAATCCCCCTTAATTTTTTGATCTATCATATGCGTACAATGCTGCTCCTAAAGCCCCCATTAATTGAGCCTTATCAGAGTAAAGTATCGGAACCCCTAGCTCTACCTCTAAAGCCTTACGAACACCTCCATTCTGTGCAACACCGCCACTCATACACACTGTTTCTTTTATACCAACTCTTTTTACCAATGCAGCAACTCTTACTGCTACCGATTGACAAATTCCAGCAACTACATTAGGAATAGTAGCTCCCATTGCTAATTGTGAAATTACCTCTGATTCTGCAAATACTGTACAAGTATTTGAAATTTTCACAGGGTTGTCTGCTTTTTTTGCTTCGCTTTCTAGTTCACTTATATCTAATTGTAAAATATTAGCCATTACATCTAAAAATCTTCCAGTACCAGCAGCACATTTATCATTCATTAAAAAATTGCTCATTTGGCCCTTAGAGTTAACTGTTAATACTTTTGCATCCTGTCCCCCGATATCAATAATTGTTCCAGCTTCAGGGAAAATAAACTTTACACCTCTTGCATGACAACTTAATTCACTTATTTCATGATTAGCTTTTGTAAAGCTTCTTCTACCATATCCAGTTGCCACTATGTAACAAATATCTTCCATTGAAATACCAGCATTTTCAAATGCTACTTCTAATGCTTTTATTGGCCCATTTGTTCCAATTCCAGCAGTTACTATAGCAGTTCCAACAATACTTTTACCATCTTTCAATATCACTACCTTAGAAGTAGTTGATCCAATATCAATTCCTAAGCTATACATAAATCTCCTCATTTTAAAGTTTTTCAACTCTTTCTTGACATAATTTTAACAATAAATTTCAAAAAAAATCCCTCTTTGTAATTGATATTAATTTAACAATTTTGATCAAAAAAATTTTATTTGCATTCTAGTATACAAGTTGCTTGAAAATATATTTGTTGCATATAATCTATGATGCAACAAATATTTTCTTAAACTACTTACTTTACAGAATGCATTTTCTCTTGTATACAAGTTTTACAATTTAAATATACCAAATTTTATAAATTCTGTAAATAGTCTTCTGTTAATTTTTTATTTATTTTTTATTTATCACCTTTAAAATATTCTGGATATTGCTCCCTTGCTCTTTTATCCATGCTAGCAACAGTCTTTAAATGTCTTGCAATAGCATTTTGTGCTTCAATAATATTTCTTTCTGCTATCCATTCAATAATAATGCTATGTTCTATTATGAGCTCCTTAATTCTATGATCAAAGGCTACATTAAATGCTCTCCATCTAACTAAATGTAACATTGACTCACTTACTAAACTTAACAAAGACTCTCTTCCTAAACTATTATATAAGATTTGATGAAACTCATAATCGACCTTTTCAAACTCTTTATCATAATGATCACATTCATTATATTCTAATTGTTTTTCTAGATTTTCCTTTAACTTCTTCACTATATTATCTATCTCTTCATCTTTTAATGTAGTAATTATCTGAAATATTATTTCCTTTTCTACTGCTGTTCTTAAAATTTCAAGATTTCTAATATGATCCAAATCAAAAAGACTTACATATGTACCCCTTTGCGGTAGAATATCTATAAGATTTTCTTTATTTAATCTAGTGAAGACTATTCTTATAACTGATCTTGATATATTATACTCTTGGCACATGTGATTTTCACTTATTTTCTGACCTGGTACTAATTCTAAAGTTAAAATTCTATTTTTTATACTTTCGTAAATTTCATCTGTTCCCATCAAATTACTATTATTAGCAAAATAACCCACTTTCTTTCCCCACTTCCATACTCTTAATTTGTTTATTTATATTTTTCTTATAGTCATTTAATTTATATTTAACTATTATAATATACTACAAATGTTTAATAAATAATTTATATCTTTTAATTCCAATTATCACATCTATTATTTTGCCCTTATATCAGTTAAAATACGATTTTCATTATTTTAAACTATTCTATCATATTTACATAATTAGTTCCATTTTATGTATAGCACAGTTTTATTTACAGGTATGTTCTTAGCATCTTCACTTACTGTTAACCTAAAAAGCCATATCGAAAATTACTCTCGATATGGCCCTTATTTTATACTTTACACTTTTCTAAATTATTATCTTTTAGTGTTTTCTTATAATAATTAGTTTCAGTATATATATCCTCTTTTAATGGATTCTTTTTATATTTCTTTATTGTGTATATCATGTATAAGAACATTCCTACATTAAACACAAAGGAAATTACGCTAATAACCATCCACATACTTTCTTTATATACAGGAACTATTTGAAAATATTGACTTTGCTGATAATCAAATGATAATGAGAATATTGCATATAAAGCTAATATTTGAGCTCTATGCTGAAGCCATGCTCCTCTTTTAAATATTAATTCAGCTAACACTGCAGCTAGTAAAATACCTAATCCTGCATACATTGATCTTGTTGATATACAGTTATATACATAAGCAAAGTTCCATAATGTATAACCTACAATATATATCCATGTCATATCAGTCCATATCATATCCTTTGATTTATCTTTAGATACTTTAATTCCTGCAAAACCTGTTAATGTAACTATACATAAGATACCTGCAATTGCATTTAGTATATTCCAAACACCTCCAAGTACTACGATTCCACCTGGATCTACTTGCATAGATTTAAATTTAACGAATATTTCAAATTCTCTATACACAGCTTCTGCAATATTTATTGAAAGGATTGAAACTGGAAATATAACTGCAAATTTTGATTTACCAAGCTTTGTAAATCTTATTAGCATAAATCCTAATACACCTGTTAATGCTGATACAACCTTAACCCATGCAAACCAAGTTTTTCCTGTTGGTGAACTTAGTACATTTGTAAATACTAATATAGCTAGTACTACCGGTAATATACAGTATGCTAATATAGATAACATTTTTGATTTTCTTGTAACCTCATTTATTACTATCCATACTGCAACAAACAGTATAAGTGCAATTATTGACCCTAATGAATAATTCTCATAAAATAATCCCATACGGATACCCCCTAATATTTTTTAGTAAGCAACAACCTCTTTTATATTAAACTCTTGACCTGATATTAAGTCATATTCTTCTCCACTACAGCTAGGACATATTCTTTTATACTTTATAACGTTATATATCTCATTACATCTTTTACATTTTGCATTTGCTGGTAGTACTATTATTTCTAGTTCAGTATCTTCGTATGGTGTTTCATTTACAGCTGCTGGGTAACATTCTTCTATAAATCTTGGTATAGATTGTGACAATTCACCTATTTCTAATACAATCTTCTGTACCTTTGTTAGATTGTTTTCCTTTGAAAAATTATCTACAACCTTTATTACCTCATATACAATTCCTAATTCATGCATATTACTACTCCTAATTTTTCTACTTCATCTATTATCTTGTTTTAGTAAATGGATTAATTTTATTGGCAGTAATCTTAAGCTTTCTAGTTATTGTATTTTTTATTACTGTCTTTGGTAGTTCATCAATATCATAACCTTCAGCATCATGAACTTTTACTAACTTAATTGCATCAAATTTACATCTTAAAGTACAAGCTCCACATCCAACACATAAATACTCATCAGTTTTAGTAGCACCACAGCTTAAGCATCTAGCTGTTTCCTTTTTAATTTGCTCTTCTGTTAATGTACCTCTCAAATCTTTAAATGTTCTTTTTGCTTCCTTACCATCAACATGTTTAATTTTTTGTCTTGGTGTTTCATCATATCCTTTTATTAAAGCTAAATTTTCTTTGTCTAAAGCCTTGTAATAATGATTATCTCTACCTAATACTAGTGATTGTCCTCTTTGAACAAATCTATGGATAGATACAGCAGCTTCTTTACCTGCTGCAATAGCATCTATTGCAAACCTTGGTCCACTAGCTACGTCTCCTCCTGCAAAAATATCACTCTTAGTAGTTTGTAATGTAATATTATCTACCTTTATAGTACCTCTTGGAGATAGTTCTACATCTTCACCTTCTAAAAGATTTCCATAGTTATAAGTTTGTCCTACTGATAATAACACATAGTCACATTTAATAACTTTTGTTTCATTTTCATCAAACTTAGGATTAAATCTTCCATTTTCGTCTATTGTAGATAAACAACGTTTAAACTCTACAGCTACAACCTTGTTATTTTCTCTTACTACTCTTGTTGGCCCCCATGAATTATTAACGTTTATTTCTTCTTCTAAAGCTTCCTCTACCTCTTCAATATGAGCTGGCATAGTTTCTCTTGATTCTAAGCAGAAAATATCTACAGCATTTACTTTATCTAATCTTACTGCAGTTCTAGCTACATCAATAGCAACATTTCCTCCTCCGATAACTACAACCTTTCCACTTACCTCTGTTTTCTCTCCAAGGTTAACATCTCTTAAGAAATCTACTCCACTTACTACTTCCTCTGAATTTTCTCCATCTATACCTAGCTCTCTTCCTGATTGTGCTCCAATTGCTATATAGAAAGCGTTAAATCCCTTATCTCTAAGGTCTTTTATTGTAATATCTTTACCAATTTCAACACCTGTTTCAAATTTAACTCCCATTTCTCTTAAAACATCTATTTCCGCATCTATTACATCTTTTTCTAATCTGTATGATGGAATACCTAAAGTTAACATACCACCTAATCTCTTTTGCTTTTCAAAAACAGTTATATCATAACCATCTATAGCTAAATCATAAGCACAAGTTAAACCAGAAGGACCTCCTCCTATTATCGCAATCTTTTTATCACTATAATCATGTCTTTTTCTTGGTATATATCTGCTGTGTTGATGTAAATCTTTTTCAGCTATGAACTTCTTTATATCATCAACTGCTACAGCTTCATCGATATTTCCTCTAGTACAATCTTCTTCACACAACCTAGGACAAATACGTCCACATACTGCTGGTAGTGGGTTATGCTTCTTTATAAGCTCTAAAGCTTCTGTATATCTACCTTGTGATGCAAGCTTGACATAACCCTGTACTGGAATATGTGCAGGACATTTTGTAATACAAGGTGCTGTACCTGAATCTAAAGCATTTTTTCTATTTGTTCTATAATCTGAATTCCAATTATCTTCATTCCACTCTGTATTTTTTGGTATAATTTTAGTTATTTGTTCATCTATTGGTTTAATTGAACATAACTTTTGTCCTAATCTTAATGCATTTGTTGGGCATACATCTACACATTCCCCACAAGCAACACACTTACTTTCATCTACCACTGATTTATAGTTTGATCTTACAATATCATTATTTATAAACTCATTTGCAAGTCTCATAGCATAACATCCACATCCACAACAATTACATATTGCATGAGTATTACCTACTCCATCTAGGTTTGGTATAGAGTGCATTAATCCGTTATCTTCAGCTCTTTTAATTATGTCAAAGGCTTCTTCTCTTGTAATCTCACGCCCACGCCCTGTTTTGATATAGTACTCAGCTGCATGATCTAATTGGATACACATATCTTCCTTTAGATGACCACAGCCTTCACCCATTTCTTCTCTAGATGTTCTACATGAACAGTTTGATACTGAAAATACTGTAGCTTCTTCTAAATATTTTGAAATCTCTTCATAAGAAGCTCTTCTCGAATTACTATCAATAGCTCTTTCAATTGGTATAACACGCATTGGTCCTCCACCTATTGGCATTACACCTGCAGCCATAGGACCCTTTTTGCTACCGAAATAATAAAATGCTTCTGCTACCTCAGGATATTTTTGTACTAACTCCTTATTATTATTTATCATTTCTAAGTGTCCCGGAACAAATATATCTTGCCAATACATATCAACTCCATCTATTGTATTAACAAAGGCAACACCAGCCCAAGCAATATAATCTAACGCTTCCTTTACCTTTTCATAAGGTTCTCCACTAGCTTTTGCAACATCATCTGCACTAACCTTTTCTCTAAATTTTAAGTGCATAGCTATTTTAGCTTGATAATCATCAAGTACTGGAGCTAAAGCATAATACTCTGGTCCAAAAGGAATTGCTTCACGTGAGCTTCCAGCCTTTGTTCTTCCGATCTTGTTAGCTAAATCTACTATTATTTGTCTATATTCTCTGTTACCAACATCTCCCCATGTTAAAGCAAAGTCAAATCTTTTTGACTTATTAAAATTTGTTTTTTCTTGTTTCTTTGACATAAATTAATTCTCCCCCTTTATTTGTTCTCTAAGCCATTTAACCCAAAGTTCTACTCCTTCACCGGTTTTAGCAGAAATCGGAATTATAATGATATCCTTATTAAGCTTTCTAACTCTTTCTTCAAGTAAATCCATATTAAAATCAAAATGTTCCATAACATCAATTTTATTTACTATTAATACATCTACTTTTCCAAATATTTTAGGGTACTTTAATGGCTTGTCATCTCCTTCTGGAACACTTAGTATAGCAACATTTTTCATTGCTCCTGTATCGTATCCTACTGGACAAATGAGATTTCCTATATTTTCTAAAAATAATAAATCTAGACCTTCAACGCCAAGTTCATCTATTCCTTGCTTTGTCATAGTTGCATCTAAATGACACAATCCACCTGTATGTAATTGAATAGCTTTTGCCCCTGCATCTTCTACAGTTTTTGCATCTACATCAGAATCAATATCCGCTTCTAGCACTCCTATTTTCATTTCATCTTTTAATGAATTAATTGTACTTACCAATGTAGTCGTTTTCCCACTACCTGGAGATGACATAATGTTAACTAAAAATACACCTTGCTTTTTAAGCTCATCTCTTGTAGTTTCAGCTATTTTTGTATTTTCCTCTTGTAATCCTTTTTTTATTGTGAATACCTTAAATTGATTCATATTATTCCTCCTTAACCCACTATTTAACTTGATTATAGCAACTTGTTTATTTTTTAACAACCAATCTTTTACAGCTTAGTTTTTTTATAATTTACTTTTGCAAAGTGTTTACATTATGAAAAGGTATACTCCATTTACTCTTTAGCATTTTATCTAAATATTTTTAATAGCAATATGTTAACATTTCCCTAAAGTAAACTTTTTTATTGCAAAGGCTAGCTTTACATTATAAACTATTATTGTAATTATCTTCTAATAAGGTGTGATTTAATATGGATAAAGATTTTAAGTTTAAAGTTATTACCGAAGCATCTAGTAATGGAGTAAGTAAAACTTGTGAAAAATATGGCATTTCAAGGACTTTATATTATCGTTGGTTAAATAGGTATAAAGCTAAGGGAATTGATGGTTTAAGTTCTGCTAAAAAGAATTTTATACCTAATAATAAAATTAATAACGAAATTGAGACTGCATTACTTAATCTTATAAAACAATATCCAACCTATGGCCCTAAAGCTATTAAATACTTATTTGATGATCTTGGTTATAAAATAAGTGAATCAGCTATATACAACATCATGAAAAGAAATAATCTATCTAAAAAAGAAGAAAGGTTAAAGTTTAGTAGAAAACAACAAACTAAAGTAACTACAGCTTTCCCTAATTTAAATGAGATCCTTAGTGGTGAATGTTGGCTTTTCTGGATAACAGACTACGGTTATTATAATCACCTTGGTCACATATATGAATACACACTATTTGATTATAAAAGTAGAATTGCCTGTTCTAGGCTATATAACAATATTACTTTTAGTAATTTTGAAGATATTTTAACTTCTACTGCTATGCCAGTTGCAAAAACACTTAATTTAAAAATAAGTTATTTATGCTTTTTTCAATCTTGTAAAATAATGAATATATCTACTAAAACTTTTAACTATAGAATAAATAAAATATTAGATGATAATGGATTTGATTTTAAAATACATACTTTTATTGATAAAAATGAAGATTTAAATAGAGTAAACATATTAAAAAAACAGTTTACAGAAAAAACTTCCTCATTTTTAGTTCCATTGCTTAATAAAGATATAACTTTTTTAGAACTTAAACTTAAGTTTCAAGATTATATAAGAAATTATAATATTGCTGATAAGCATATTTTTGATATAGGAGAATATACACCTGTTGAATATCATAATAAGCTAAGTAACACTAAACTTATTTTACCTATATGGGCATATATTAAAAGGGAATATTAAGGGGGTATACATATGAGAGTAGCTGTAATCGGTGGCGGCTTTTCTGGGCTTCTTGCTGCATATCTACTGGAGAAAGAAGGTATTGATGTAACTGTATATGAAAAAGAAGAACAAGCTGGTGGCCATTGTAAAACTTTAGTTAGTAAAAACATTAATATTGATATTGGTACTGTTTGTTCATTTACAGGCAATATAAAGGAATTACTAATTCAATTACAAGTTGATTACGTAGAGCGATTTCTTTACAGAAACTTTGTTGATGAAAATTATAATTCTGTTGAACATATGTCAAGAGATGATGTTCTATTACTTATGGATGAATTATCTAACCTAAGTAAGATCTTATCAAAATATGCCTCTTATCTTGATAATATAAACTACGGATATATTCCTGACGATTTAAATGTTTCACTCAAAGATTTTCTTAAAAGTAACGGTTTAAATCTTATATGCCAATTAATTTCTCCCTATCTATCATCCTTTGGCTTTGGATCAATGGATAAAGTACAAGCCTACTATGTATTTAAAGTCTTTGATTTAAATACAATATATGCATTTGTTATAGGTAAAAAATCATTATTTATAAAAAATGGCACTAAAGAGCTTATAAATAAGCTTTGTGAAAATATTTCAAATATTAGATATTCAATTGAAGTTAAAAGTATTGAAACTATTCAAAATAAAGTTAAGATAGATACTCTTTACGATACAAAATTCTTTGATAAAGTATTGATTAGCACTAAAATACCTGAAAATATTATTAAAGATACTGTTTATAATGAATTTATGAAAAACATCAATACAAATCCATTTATCCTTTGTGCTTACGAAATATTTAATACAGATTTAATAACAACTTATTATAAATCTCACTTAGGTAAAAAAGACAAACTACAATTCTTCTACATTTATAAGCAAAACAATAGGAATATCCTTTTAGCTTACTCCTATGGAAAAATCACTAAAGATATTGTAAATGATATCACAGCTGATATTAATAAATTAGGAATTAAAATCAAAACTCTTCTAACTGTAAAGCAATGGGATATTTTCCCTCATGTAAAATATAACAATTTAAATCAAAGTTTTTACCAAGAGATAAATAGACCTAATAGCTCAAGTAATATTACTCTAATTGGCTCTCTAGTTTCTAAACCATCAATAGATACTTTATATTTATCTGTTAGAAGTGCTGTAGACAGTATACTTAAAAATTCTTAACCTAGTTTATTATAAAAAGACGTCATGTTTATTCTCATGACGTCTCAAATAATAGAATTTATTAAAATTATATAGCTTATATTAAATAACCTTAAATTCTTTCCATTTTTCAGATTTAAATCTTATATAGAAAATAACTCCTCTAATACTCCAATCTAGACACATAGCAAATGCTATTCCTATAACACCCATATTTAAGTATACAGCAAATATAATAGAGAATATTAATCTTCCAAGTACTGTTGATGCAATTGAAACTATCATTGTAAATTTAATATCTCCAGCAGCTCTCAGCCCATTACTTAATGGCCCTGAAAATGGAAATGCTACCGTATTAAAAATATTATGAATTAGTACTAAGATAATAACTAAGTTTCTTGTCTGCGTCGATATTGAGTAAAAATTCATAATAAACGGCGTAATTGCAAAAATAAATACATTCCATATAATTGATAAAACTAATGTCAATTTCGTTATTTTCTTAAAATAATAACTTGCTGCTTCTTTATCATTGGCCCCCATACATTGTCCTATCACTGTTATATAAACTGGCCCCATAGTTACCCCTATCAAAGCAGCTAATGACCAAATACTTTGTGCAATACCATTTGCCGCAATTTGATATGTTCCAAATAATGCTACAATACTGCTTAGTGCAACTTTAACCAATTGGAAAATTCCATTTTCAACACCATTTGGGATTGCAATTCTTAGAATTTTCTTTAGCATACTATTGCTCCAGTTAAAAATCCATTTCATCTCAAAATGAGTACTATATTTTTTATTAAAGCACAATATAGTAATTGCAACTGCTGAAAAAGCTCTTGCTATCAATGAAGGATACGCAACCCCTGCAACTCCTGCTTTTAAAACAAATACCCCTATAACATTTCCAACAGCATTAATAACATTAGCTATAATAGAAACATACATTGTAACACTTGTTTTTCCTATACTTCTATACAAAGCTGCTCCCGCATTATATATAGCTAGTGCTGGATAAGAATATGCAGATATCCTTAGATATGTTATGCAAGATTCCATAACTGAATTTTCAACTTTTCCGAATAATAACTTCAATAATGTTTCATTTAATAATAAAACTAATATTGATAGTATAATAGAAAATATTGTTGAAAACATTAAAAGCTGACTTGATGCTTTTATACTATTCTCCTTATCTTTATTTCCTATATACTGACTAATAACAACAGCTCCCCCCGAAGCCAAAGCTGTAAATAAGTAAATAAATATAGTATTAAACATATTTACAAGAGAAACCCCTGATACTGCCGCTTCCCCTGCATAGCTAATAACAAATGTATCTACTATTCCAACTAACATAACTAATAATTGCTCAAAGAAAAGTGGAACAATTATTCTTTTTAAATCTTTATTGGTAAACATCATTATTAAATACTCCTTTTTTTAGCCATAACTCCAACTAATGAATGAGGTTTGTACAATTTTTCTAAATATTTAATTTCTTCATCAGTTAAGTTAACTTTTATTGAATTAATAGCACCATCTATATGATGCTTTTTAGTTGCTCCAACAACTGGTGAAGTAACCTTAGTTAATAACCAAGCCAAAGATATCTCAGTCATAGAAACTCCCTTTTTATCAGCTAACTCCTCAACTCTTTTTATAATAGCTATATCATCATAAGAAGAAGCATCGTATTTTCCTTTTGCGTAAGTATCCTCCTTAAGACGTTTAGATTCTTCTCCAGGATGTTTTGATAATCTTCCTGATGCTAAAGCACTATAAGGTGTTAATGCAATATTTTCTTCCATGCAGTAAGGGACCATCTCTCTTTCCTCTTCTCTAAATATAAGATTATAATGACCTTGAACAGATACAAACTGTTCCCATCCTTTAGCTTTTGCTATTTCATTCGCTTTTGCAATCTGCCATCCATAGCAATTAGAAATACCTATATATCTTACTTTTTTCTTCTGAATTACTTCATGTAATCCTTCCATAATCTCTTCAATAGGAGTATTGTAATCCCACATGTGAAGTATATATAAATCAACATAATCCATATCTAATCTTTTTAAACTGTTATTTAAACAATTTTCAATATGTTCTTTACAGCTTATATTTTGCTCTATTTCAGCTTTCGTACGTGGAATAAACTTTGTTGCAATAACAACGTCTTCTCTTTTAGCATATTCCTTTATTGCTTTTCCTAAGAAAATCTCACTTGTACCTTCTTGATACCCCATAGCTGTATCAAAAAAATTAATTCCATTGTCTAATGCATATTTTATAATTTCTTTAGATTCTTCATAAGGCAAAGTCCATGAATGCATTCCCTTTTGTGCTTCTCCAAATCCCATACAGCCTAAACACACTCTTGAAACATTCAAATTTGAATTACCTAGCTTAATATATTCCATTTTCATATATTATTTACCTCCTAAAATATACTTTTCTCCTGGAGCTAAAACCTTAATTCTCTCTGGATTTACTATTTTATCTACTAACACTTTTGGATTCCCGTTAAAGGGTGACATTTCAGGAGCATCTACACTTCCCCAATGAATGCAGATTAAATCGCTGTTAGGATAAGTATTAGCTAATTTTATGGCTCCTTCTAACGTTATATGCCAAGGATTATCTGCAAAATCAAATAATATAACATCTGGTTCCTCCATATTTAAATGTTCTTCTAATAAAACCGAATCTCCTGGAAGCCATATTGTTCCATCAACTGTATCTAGTAAATATCCACAATAATCTTCTTCTTTCCATTGTCTATAATTATATTTTTTAGATTCATTTTGCCAATTATGCTTAGCAGCAGTTAAAGTAATATGAATATTTTTTATATTAAAAGAATCTTTGATATTATGCCCCGTCCCTGGAATCATTTCTTCACGCATAACTTCAGCAACGTAATTTGGAGCATGATAAGATTTACATATATCTATACACTCTCTACAAGTTAATCTACTGAAATGATCATTATCAATATGAGTTATTAATATACCATCTAAAGCTGGAATATCTCTAGGCATTATCGGCATATCAATAAGCAATGGCATATCAAATCCTCCTAATAGTGGATCAATCATGATATTTGTCCCTCTGCTATTTATCATCATACTAGCATTTCCCATCCAATATATAGCTGTTTCGTTATTTTTATCAAAATTATCTTTATTCATTTTTATTGTTTTTGGAGCAACCGCCTGCCCCTTTTCATTAATTCTTATTTCCATAAAAAAATCTCCTTTTCTTTATGATATAATTTTATCTAAAAGAAAAGGAGACTTCAATTTATACAAATTTTTTAGAGTCTATATATTGACTTTTTCTATGAAATGTCAACTTTTATTCATATGGATTCCCTTTATTTTCTCCATCTTCAAAAAGTTTTTCCATACCTATACCACGCATCTTTGTAATCATAAGAGCAATATCTTCACAAGAAACTGGCATATCAGATAATATCCATGATAATGTCATACTTGTTGATGCTGTTGCATGATATTCTGTAGCAAATCTTAAAGCTTCTGGCATAATGGTTTCTCCATATAATTTCTGATGCCATTTCAAATCAAACTCTTTACAATGCTGAAAAATATAGTCCTTTAAACAATTCTGACCATCTATCATACATGCTTCTTTCATAAACTTATGGTATTGCTTCATATTTTGAAATGCAATTAATAAAGATTCATAAAATTTTATGTTCTTATTTTCATCATTAAAATCTGGAATAATTTTTGTATTATATACATATTGAATCAAATCATTTTTATCCATAAAATGATTATAAAAAGTTTGTCTACTTACACCTGTTTTTTCTAATAATTGTTTTACTGTTATTGATTCTAGAGATTTATTTTTATTTAACTCTAATAATCCATTAGTAATTATATTCTTAATATTTATAGCCATAAGACCCCCATTTTACCTTTATCCTAATTAGCTTATTAATTTCTAATCACACTTAAATATTCTGTTAAAAAATAACTTAATTTTAATTATAAATATAAGTTATTTTTTTAATTAGAAGTATCTTCTTCCACTTCTTCTTGGTCTAAAGTCTGATCTTTTCTTAAAGCCCCTAAAGCTATGGTTATATCTCTCACCTTTTAGCTCTTGCATCTTCTCTTTACAGAATCTACATCTTTCACTTGGGTAATCCCAAGCTAGCTTCTTACCACAGTCTATACATACTCTTTCGTGATCAAGTAGATTTGTTAAAAGTAATTCATTTATTTTATTTGCTGTATTTTCTTTTTCCATTGATATATAGCTATTGTTTATCATAAGGTTAAAGTTTTTCCCAAAGGAATAGTTTAATTCTAATGATTTATAGTAGCTTTCAAGTTCATCAAGCTCTTTCTTTGTATTTACAATATTTTTAAACCTTGGTTTTTTTAAGTTTACTGCTCCTTCGCTATACATAATGCAGTATTCTTCCCATAGTGCCATTACAGTCTTATTATTTTCCTCAAAAGGAATTGTTGCCATCTTTAGCATATCACTTTTAGATGCTTTTATATTAAGAGCCTTTAATCTGTTTAAAAGATATATTATTGTTGTAACATCTGCTTTTTGATAATATCCTTTAGTAGGTGCGATGCTCCATGTCTTTAATGCATCTACAATATCTATATCTAACTCTAGTAATGAATCTGGAATTCCTATATAGCATTTTTCTATCTTTTTTGTTTTTTGAGTTAAAGCATCTTTTATTAAATTAATATCAGTAGTAGCTGTAACATATCCTTTATTATAAATCCCTTTACGTCCAGCTCTTCCTGCTATTTGCTTTATTTCAGGTACTCTTAATTTTCTTAAAGATATACCATCGTATTTTCTTGTTTCTAAAAATACAATACGTTTTATAGGAAGGTTTACTCCCATTCCTATAGCATCTGTACATACTATTACTTCTGTTTCACCATTTAAGAATCTTTCAAACTGCTTCTTTCTTGTTGAATATGGTAGTGAACCATAGATTATACTAGTCTTTATATTGTTATTAAGAAGCTGTGCAGAAACTGCTAGTGCTTTCTTTTTACCAAAGACAACTAATGCATCTCCTTTTTTAACATCTTTATTTAAGTCAAATTTCTTATCTTCAAATATAAGCTCTGTATCTCTTTTATGCTCAATAACTTCGTATGTATCTTTACAATCTTTTATTAGCTTAATTACTATATCTTTTGCTTCTGGCGCCATACATATATGGATTTCTGGAGCTAATACACCTATTATAGCCCTTGTCCATGCCCATCCTCTTTGCTTGTCAGCTATCATTTGAGCTTCATCTATAACACATATATCATACTCAGTTTCTAATTGTAGTTTTTCTATTGTTGAAGAAACGTGAGATGCGTATGAAACAATATCCTCTTCTTCTCCTGTTAAAAGAGAACATGATATATTTTCTGATCTAAGCTTATCTTGAATTTCTAATGCTAATAATCTTAGTGGAGCTAAGTAAACACCAGACTCTGCATCCATAAGTCTTTCAATACTTGCATGAGTCTTTCCTGTATTAGTATCACCAATATGAAGAATGAAGTGTCTTTTCATACTTCTTGCTTTTTCATATTCATCTATTGGATCATCATGAATTATATCCTGAATCTCATCTTTTACCTTATTTTTAATATAGATATTTTCAGATGTCCATACTAACCCTTTTATACATATCCATGGAATACACTCTCTAAACTCTTCCATGTCGTCAATAGATGGTGCTTTAGGATTTTCTTCTAAATAATCTTTGTAGAGAATATTTTCAACTGTAGCAACTCTTTTTATTAACTCTTTAACCTTATCTTCTTTATCTATTAGAGCCTTATTAAAGCCTTTTAAGCTAACACTTTTGTAATATCCAAAGATCATCTCTCTAGCATCTGATAAAAATAGCTTCATATGGTCTTCTGTCTTATAGATATTTATATTAATAAGATTGTCTAATTTACTATCAATAGAATTAACAACCTTAACTTTAAGTCTATTAATTCCCTTAGATAACTTTGAAGCATCTCTGCAGTTTTCTACCATAAGCTGAGTTAGCATTTTTTCATTATAGCTATTATCAACTTCTACTATTTCTACAGAATACTCATTAGGAATTCCTAGCAATTTGCATCCTTCTTCATAAATATCTAATAGAAGCTTATTATCTAATGAGCTTACCTTTGAAGAAACTTCACTTCCCCATCTAGTTTTATATCCATTACCTATTTCAGCTTTTATTTGCTCTTCTAATTTTATCTTCTTATTCTCATCTAACTCTTCTAAGTCCATGTCATAATAGACTTTTCCATCTCTGCTTCTCTTATACCATCTAACGCTATCAAATAAATATTCTGTATTATACCTCTTCTTAAAATTCTTGTATAACTCACCTTTTTTAAGCTCCATAGCTTCTGCCACTCTCTTATATAAAACAGTAGCAATATCCGCTGGTACATATTTATACTCAGCATCTGAATCATCAATAACCTTTCTTGGTATAAACTTAGATACCCCTTTAGGATAATTACCATCTTCAATTTCTTTTGCTTCTGCAACATATGAACCTTCCCATGATAATTCATATAGAAAGTCCTTTACGTACATATAATCATAAATATTGAATGGACCGTTATCCTTTAAGATAACCTTAGAATCCTTATCATTTTTATCAAAACTTGAATCATCTATATAAACCTTATGAGTTGTCTTTATGTAATTAACAAGCTCTTTTGTCATCTCTAAAATAAATTCATTATCTATATATTTAGATATTTCATTTTTAACTTCTTTTCTTAATGTACATTTAGTTGAACCCACTTTATCACTTCCTTTGTAATCTAAACCTATTCTTAACTATACATTATAAATTATATTTTGCAAATATACTTTCACTACTCAACTATAATTATTCTTTAATCAAAAATAAAAAAGTCACAGATTACTCTGCAACCTTAATATTATAACTCTTAAAATTTCATTATTTATATTAATTCTCTCTTTTACAGATATCCTTTAAAAACACAACAATCAGCCATAATATATTAAAGTTTGGTTCTGTTTTAAACCAGTGTTGATAATAGACAATATAAAAGTGTACAAATTGCCTTGTCCACTTTTCTTTTAAATCGCAATAATTTAAGATTGTTGAGATAACCTAATAGATAAATTGGAATTTAACTGCGCTCCAATCTTTACCATTACATTTGTCTTTACTTCTTTAATAAGTGTTTTTCTGTAAAAATAAATATACTTGTAAATCCAACTCTTATTAAATTTTATAACTTTTAAATTAATTAATAACTGATTACTTAACTATACTACTTTTATTAAAACTAATTAGTGGTGCACAGTCATAACCTTTATCACTTACTGAACAAATTCCATACCATAAAACATCTGGATAATCTCTTATTATAAGTTTATCAAAAGGCTATGTTAAACCATTTGGTTGTTATTATAAACTATAAAAATGACTGGTGCATATCACTAGTCATTTTTATAGTTAGTTCGTATTAAATTAATATTCTGATTTAAACTTGTTACAGTTCTGAAATTGAATTTAATAGATTAATCTATTTTAATAATTTATTTGATTTATTATATTTATATACTGAGTGTCTCCTAACCCATAATTTGAAAATATGTTAAATAAATTATGTAGTAAAGTATCTATATCATCATTTTTATGTTTTTTTATATAAGTAATAATCTCATTTTCATTCTTAGAAAATTCTAAATAAAGTTTAATACCTTCTTTTAAAGTGGCTATCTTTACACCCTTAGCTTCTTCCTTATTAATCATAACTCTTTTATATATTTCATAATATCCTTCAACATTAATATTATAGTTAGCTAATAATTCAAATTCTTTTCCTACTAAATTAAAATATACTTCTCCTTTAAAATTTGCATAGTCAAGATATGCCAATAAAGTTAATAAGTTAATTTGGCAAAACATATCATCATCAAACCATAACACAATTGTATTAAAGTCTAACTTTATAAGAGGAGCTAAATTTTTTAAAGTTATCTCTCTATACTTATCAAATGATACTTTATGGATATGGCATCTTTTATTTATAAACTCATCTGAAAATATTTCTTTGCTAACTTCCCCAACACACATAGCCTCATTGAAAGAAATATTAATTCCTTCTGTAATAATATGATTTCTTTTAAAATAATCATACATATATTGACCATTTAAAATATTAATGATTTTTTTACTCATATAAAGCCTCCTTTAAATCCTCCCTTAATATCATAATTTTCTATTTACATTTTCTCATTATATAACAATTGCAAATTTAATTATATTATATAAAATATTTAATTATTTTCCAATTATAAAATAGTTTCATTATTTAATAACGAGTTTAACTAACATAGCCTAACTAAAATATCTTTCTCTTTCTTAGTGATTTCACACCATCTGAGCCATGTAAGGTAATTCTGCAAATACTTGGTCGCAACACCATTAAAATCCCTAATCCAACCCTTCAGTCTACTATGATAACTATTTGCGTATTGAATATGATATATTCCATCTTTGTATTTACCACTTTCTATCCTTTTAAGAGTGACATTAAAGACAGTTGGTATCTTCATATAGCGTATCTAAGCCATTTAACGAAATTAAAGTATTACGACATAAATAAAAGCGGAGCAAGGATATTATCTTTGCTCCACTTTTATATTATTCTATTGCTAATTTTCCAGTTATACTTTGTATACCACTTTTATACATCTAAGTGTTTTTTCCACATCTAAAAATCTTACCAATCCTTTATTGTAAAATAAATCGTGATTAAATTCTTCTTTTAATTTCTTTGGTATTGTTTTTAAATATTTATTAAACTTTTCATCTGTCATCTTATCAATATTTTTATATATTATTTCTATGTTTTTATTCAATTCAATTTCCTTCTACTACACTTTTTTAGTTCATAATTAAGTTTTTATAAAAATAAAAAAGACTTTAGCGCAAACTAAAGTCTTATAACAATCTAAAATTATCTTCTATTTTGCTCTTTTTTAGCTCTTCTACAAGAAACACATCTTGTTGGTTCATTTGTAAATCCTTTTTCTTTATAGAATTCTTGCTCTCCTACTGAAAATACGAATTCACTTCCACAATCTCTACATACTAATGTTTTATCTGTCATAATAATTCCTCCTGAATTAAGGTTCTAAACTGATATAATATTTTCTAATTCATGAGAAACTATTTATCTAATTTAAACTTATTTTTTATTTTGTTAGCATTACTGCTATTTATTCATAATAACATATTATTTATTTTATTGCAAGCATAATATTTCATTAAAGTTAAATTTAGTGAAATTATAATAATATAAAAACTGTGTAGACATCATATTATACACAGTTTTGGGTAGATAATATTTCTATTATGAAAATGTTTATGATATAAAATTTATTAAGTTTCAGTCTCTATAGATTGAATGGTGTCTAAATTTTCACTTAATACATCTTCATTAATTTCTGATGATATAAGACCTTCATTTATATCTTGTATAATTCTTAACGGAGTCGCAACTCCATTCGAATCTATTTTCCATTCATTAATTACTGTATTAGTTGCCATTCTACCAAATGGTGAATAGAAATAATACAACTTTCCACCTATGGATTTCCATCCTGTTTTCATATCTTCATTGAATGGATCTAAGTAGTACCAATAGCTATCAGGTTGTATCCAACCAGTTGCCATTGATCCTCCATCATAGAAGAAATACCATTTAGTTGCCATAACTCCATCGGATTTAAGATAATACCAACCTCCATTTATTTGTTTTCATACTGATTTAGCTAATTGTCCATTCTCATACCAATACCAATTATTATTTTTAAGTGCCCAGCCATATTGGTTTGTTTCAATTAACAAGGTATTATTTGTATAAATTAAGTAGTTTAAACTACCTATATCAGTACCTACATCTCTTTCCATTTCACCATTTTCAATAGCTTGTATAACATTTCTCCTAATTTGATAACTTATAGTACTTTCATTATTTCCACTATAATTTTTACAACCAATAGATCTTCCTTTAGAATTATTGTACAAGTCCATTTCCTTCTCTAATCCTGGATTAGGGAAGTCTAGTTCATGAGCATCCGCGAATCTTTTAGCATAATCACTACCATAATCTCTTACCGTATAAGCATTCCATAATGCATGTCTATATGCAGCTGCATTATTTACAGTTAATAATCCTTTAGTTACATTGTCATTAAATACTTTTTTCATTAGGACCTAAATTACTTGATATAATTGACAATAAAAATAAATAATGGTAAAATGTTGACTTAAATATATAATAGGGAGAGGACTATGAAAAAAAATTTTTTTATATTAGCAAGTATAATTATTATTATATTAATTTATACATTAAATAATAATTATTATTCAATTAATATCCCTAATTTGAATATTTCAGCTAGTGATAATACAATAACTTCGAAAATTGCTTATTCAGATTATGATTTGAATCTAGGGAAAAAATTTTTAATAAAAAAAGAATCTACACTAAATGTAAAAAAAGATTCGTTTGTGAATTTGAGATTTGAAGAAGTTCCAGATGAATTTTCTTTAGTTTTATGTAACCCTGAAACAGTAATACAAGTTAATAATTATGATTTTAAGGCTCCGAGTGAACCAGGTATATATAAATATAGAGTGATTTTTAATAAATATACTAAAGGAATAATTGAATATTTATTTGTTTTGAATGTTACTGATTAAAATAGGAGTGTTGTATTTAATGGGCTGTAGTAGTTAACCTATATAAATTCCTTTTATAAGGATTTATATAGGCTTTTTTATTTCATTAAGTTAAATTTAGCAACTAAAGCAAGACTTATAAAATGGAGAGTGGATATATGTGGGGTAAGTTAATATTAAAAGAAAAAGATTATGAAATATTAACAAAAGGGATAGCTAGTGGAGTTGGTATAGGAATATTAATTGGAGTAATAGTAGGAGAAGTAATTTTATTATTCTCATTGGGGGGAGTTATTGGAATAATAATATCAAGTATATTTATTGCTTTAAATAATAGAAAAAGTAAAGAAGTTAGTGATAGTAAAATTTAATTAAATGTAAAATGAAACTGCGTAGAATATAACTCTACGCAGTTTTTACTCAATATGGATATTAAAAACAATCAACACTGGTTTAAAATAGAGCCTTTAATTATTGATTAATTGCTCTTTATATCTTATATTTTTCTATCCAATTATATATTCTAATAACAATTGATACATGTTATTTAAAGAATCAATATGAGTTCTTTCATATCCATGGCTACCAATTGTACCTGGTCCTAATGCTGCATGTCTTACATTGTTACCAGCAGTTATAGCAAAATCAGAGTCTGTGCCATATCGTGGTGTAAACACATCTACTTCATAAGCTGCACCTACTTTTTCAGCAGCATCTACTAGCTCTGTTAACATCTCATAGTGGTATGGAAACCTTGAATCTTTTGCAAATAAAGACACTTTCTTTTCGCTTGAAACTTGAGTTGGTGCTACTGGAGCTATATCTAAAGATATAATATCTTTAGTTCCCTCTGGAAGCCATGCTCCTCCATGTCCAATCTCTTCAAACATAGTAAAGAATGCTTTAATATTTCTTTTACATTTAATATTGTTGTCTTTTATATATTTCATTACAGCAATTAAAACTGCTATACATGCTTTATCATCTAAGAAACGGCTTGTTATATATCCATTATTCATATGGAAACCTGGATCTAATGCTATTATGTCTCCAACACGAATACCTAAGTCAAGTACATCTTGTTTACATTTTACATCTTCATCTAATACAAATTCTACATTTGTCTCATAATTCATAGGTGAATTATCATCAAAATCTGGCCTTACATGTACACAAGAATGTATCCTTCTTACGCATCCAGTAAAAACTTGTCCACTACGAGTATGTAACCTACAAATAACTCCAGTTGCATCTTCTTCTCTTAATCCACCTACTTTAGTTACCACAAGTGCACCATTATCTTTTATATAACGTACCATAAGACCTATATCGTCCCCATGTGCCATAATAACTAATGAATTGCCTTCTCCGCCAACATCTGCAATCAATCCGCCTTTATGAACTTCTTCACTTGGAATATTTAACTTCTCCATTTCTTTTGCAAGATAATTTTGGATTGGTCTAAAATACCCTGTTGTGCTATCAATTGCAAGTAATTCCTTTAGTTTTTCTATTACATATTCCTCATTAAACTTAAACATTGCTCTTCCTCTCCTTCTATATATTCAAACTTCCATCCTTTTAAAGCCATCTTCTCTAAATATAACTCTAACCTTCTATACTCATATGGAATAATCTTAAATAATACCTTTTTCGTATTTCCTATTACCAAACTCCATTTCCCCTTTTTACACCAAATATATTATCTATTATTGAATATGTAAATTATTTAAAAACTTCTCCTTTATAACCATATTGTACCATAATTTCTTCTATATTCTACATTATAGTTAAGTTTTGCCTATTCTTTTAGCTACTTATTCTATTCCTCTAATTTTTTAATATTTCCTTTAATCATTCAAAACCAGACTTATCTTTTTCTAATTATAAAATATAAATAATATGCTCCCATTATAGTAGACAGTTAAAATAATAAAACTGTTCTATAATGGGAGCATATCAAAATTGGTCCACTTTTATATTTTCCATTATCAACTTTTATTTAAAACATAGCGTTATATTTAAATAAGCTTATCAAACAAAACAAAGTGGTCTTTACTAACTTCTATCCACTTTACCTTTTCATTACAACATTTACTTATAGACTTATTCTTCATAGTAAACAAATTATTTTCATCTTGTAAGTCAGAATTTAATAGCATTTTAGTATATGGATGTATTGGGTTAGAATATAATTCATCTGTAGGTGCAACCTCAACTATTTTACCCTTATAAATTACTGCTATTCTATCACTAATATATCTAACCATTGATAAATCATGAGATATAAAGATAAAAGTTAAATTTTTATTACTTTTCAATTTCTTAAATAAATTTATTATTTGTGCTTGCATTGATACATCAAGCGATGCAATAGGCTCATCTGCTATAATACATTCTGGTTTTGTTGAAATAGCTCTAGCTATAGCAACTCTTTGTCTTTGCCCTCCAGAAAGATCATATGGATACTTATTTATACTACTTCTATCTAGTCCTACAACCTCAAGTAAATCATATACTACTTTCTCTCTCTCAGCTTTACTACTATACAGTTTTTGAAGTCTCATTGGCTCTTCAATAATATTTTTCACTGTCATCCTAGAATTTAAACTGGACGTAGAGTCTTGAAAAATAAATTGTATCTTTTTACTTATTATTTCTCTCTGAGTTTTTTTTAACTTTTTACCACTTATAGTAATGCCATTATATTTAATTTCTCCATCAGTTATACTATTGATACCTACTATACTTTTTCCTAATGTAGATTTACCTGAACCTGACTCTCCTATTACTCCTAAGAACTCACCTTTATAAATATCAAGTGAAACATCATCTATAGCTTTTACTATTTTTTTATTGTTTAAAGTAAAATATTGCTTAAGATTTTTTATCTCTAAAAGTTTTTCCCTATTCATGAATAATTAACTTCTCCTCTTTAGCTTTAATTTCATCTCTTGCTATAGCTGCATTTGGATGTAGTAACCACGTTGCAGCATAATGACTTTCACTAACTTTAAACATTGGTGGTTCTTCTAAAAAATCTATTACTAAGGGATTCTTATTTCTTATAGCAAAAGCCTCTCCCTTTGGAGGATTTAAAAGATTTGGTGGCACGCCTTCTATAGTTGGTAAATATTCTTTATCCATATTAAAAGAAGCTCTAGATGACATTAACCCTACTGTATATGGATGAATAGGGTTTGAAAATATATCTTCTTTTTTGCCTATTTCAACTATTTTCCCTGCATACATTACAGCAATCCTATCTGCAATTTTATTTACCACTTCCATGTCATGAGTTATAAATATTATGGATATATTAGTTTTCTTTTGTATTGATTTTATTAAATCTAATATTTTATTCTGCATTATTGAATCTAATGCTGTTGTTGGCTCATCAGCTATTAAAATTTTAGGATTACATGCTAATGCTATAGCAATTGCTATACGTTGTCTCATTCCGCCTGAAAATTCATATGGATATTGGTTATATCTACTTTCTGATTCATCTATCCCTACAAAATCTATTAATTCTATAGCTCGCCTCTTAGCTTCTACTCTAGTAACCTTATTATGAACTCTAACAGCTTCTGATATTTGCTTTCCTACAGATATAGTAGGATTCAATGATGTCATTGGATCTTGGAAAATCATAGATATTTCTTTTCCCCTCACTTTTGACATCATCTTATCAGTAAGATTACATATATTAGTGCCATTTAATAATATATCACCATTTTTTACATATCCATTTTCAGGTAATAATTTCAGTATACTTCTACATAAAACTGATTTTCCAGAACCTGATTCTCCTACAATTGATAATATCTCACCTTTTTTTAAATCAAATGATACATCTCTTACAGCTTTAACTTCGCCATATTTAGTTTTGAGATTTACTTGTAAATTCTTAACTTCAAGCACTTTCATAACTATAAATAATCTCCTGTTATTTATTAATCCTTAAACCTATATGTTATATTTCCTTATTTTAAATCCCAATCCTCAACATTCCAGAATATTCCTACTCCATGATGTCCTAAAACTGTTTCTTTAGTTATTCCTTCTAAATTATTTTTAGCTACATAAACAACATCTATATATGTTAAGAACGTATATGGAAGGTCCTTTGTAAGTTCTTCTTGGAATTCTTTATAATATTTTAGTCTTTCTTCATAAACATCTGTCTGTCTAGCCTTAGTAAGTAATTCATCTATCTTTTCATTTGAATATGCATTATAATTGGCACCTCCATGAGTTGAAAATACCTTATATGTATGGTCATCAGGATCAAATGGACTTCCCCATCCAATTACAAATGCCGCTTGATTATCCCAGTCAATATCTGCTTTTACAGCTAACTTTACATCTGCTCCTATTTTCTTAAATTCCTGAACTGCAAAGTTTGCCATATCAATTCTTTCTTGGTCACCTTCCATAGCAACTAGTTCAAAGCTTAATTTTGTTCCATTCTTGCTATATATTCCATCACTACCAAGCTTCCATCCTGCATCTTCTAATAATTGCTTAGCTTTTTCTGGATTATACTCAAACTTATCCATTTCTGCATTATTATATTTTCCCATTTGAAGTGGAGAGTAAGCAGCATCACCATATCCTAATAAAATATTATCTACTATAGCTTCTCTATCAATTGCATAGCTTAAAGCATTTGGTAGTTCTCTATTTTCTTTAAATAATGGATAATTAAAGTTATACATTATACCTCTGTAATCTGAAGTTTTCATTATGTCTACTACGAAATTATCATCATTTTTAAATGTTTCAATATCTTTTGGAGTTACTTGAGCTAAATCTAACTCTCCAGACTTTAATTGCATTACTCTTGCCTTTGTATCATTAACTATCTTAAATATAATTTTATCTATTTTAGGTGATTTTCTAAAATAATCTTCATTTTTTACTAATGTGATACTTTGCCCTTGATCCCAATTGTTAAATCTATATGGTCCTGTTCCAATAGGATGTCTATTAAAATCACTTGTAATTATATCCTGACCTTCTAATATATGCTTAGGAATTATCCCTACAGATAAATAATCTAATATTGCAACATTATGATTTTTTAAAGTTATTTTAACTGTATAGTCATCTACTATTTCAATATTTGTTATATCCTCATAATTCGTTGCAATTTCTGAACCATTATCTGGATTGTTAATTGTCTCATAAGTAAACTTAACATCTTCAGCTGTAAATGGCTCTCCATCATGCCATTTAACATCATCTCTTAAGTGAAACGTATAAGTTAATGTTTCTTCATCATACTCCCAGCTTTTAGCTAGTGCTGGAATAATATTATTATCCTTATCATGAGCTGTTAATCCATTAAATAAAAGTGAGTTAATTTCCCCATGTTCAAAAAGTGCTGGATTTATACTTGTATAATCTCCACTTCCATAAATTAATACTTTTTCTTTAGCTGCATCCTTATCCATATTTTCGTTTGAATTATCTGATACCTTATTTCCACAACCTACCAGTAGAAATATAGATAATAACGCAGCTGTAACTTTAAATTTTTTTATCATCTAAACTTATCTCCTTTACAAATTATTATACTTTTTAATATTTTTCTTTCTTAAATAATTACCTATATTAGCTATACAAATAAGCGTTATAATCAGAAACAACCCTGGAAATAAAATCACCCACCAAACATTAGATAGTAACGCATTTTGAGCCAGTGATAACATACTTCCCCAAGATATAATATCTAAAGGTAAACCAATCCCTAGAAAACTAAGAGTGGATTCTGTTGCAATTGCTGATGCAATATTGCTTACTACCATAAACATTATTGACGCCATAAAATTAGGTACTAAATGTCGTCTCAATATATAAAAGAATCTTCCTCCCATTATTTTAGCTGATAATATATATTCACTATTTCTTATTTGTCTAACTTCACTTCTTACCACCTTTGCAATCCCCGTCCAGCTAACAATTCCTATAACAATTGCCATCGATATTGGTGTATTGCCTCCTATTATAGATTGCATAAAAATTATTAATAAAATTGAAGGAATACTTAATAATAGTTCTGTAGCTTTCATCATTAAATTATCTATCCACTGTGAAGACATTCCGCTAATACATCCATACATTACTCCAATAAATGTTGATATTACAGTTGAAAATATTCCTATAAATAATGATACCCTTCCTCCATACCAAATATTGGAAAATATATCTCTACCCATAGAATCTGTACCAAAATAAAATATTTTATTTGGAGCTACATTACTATTAGCTAAATCCATATATTTAGGATCATGATTTGCTATTAATGAAGAACTTAAACAAGCAGCTATTATTATAAATAATACTATTATTGATAAATAGTGACTCTTATCTTTTATACCAAAGGAATGCTCATCTATTACATCCTCTTTAATATACTTACTTTTATCTTTAACTATTTCAAAATTATTCAAATGAAGGTTCAAAAGTTTCTCCTCCCTGATAATTTATTCTTGGATCTATCTTTTTATTTATGATTTGAGCTATCATATTAGATATTAATACAATAATACCTGTTATAAGAGATAAAACCATAAGCATATTATAATCATGGTATTTAGCACTCTCAAATACAAGGCTTCCTATCCCTGGATATGAAAATATTTGCTCGACTACATATGTTCCTGCTAATATATGTGGTAGTGAAATTGTCATCATAGTTATAAATGAAGGCATAATATTTCTGAGACAATGTTTATAAACGACCTGTCTTTTGGTTAATCCTTTTACTTTTGCCAGTAATACATAGTCTTCTCTCATCTCTTCTAAAATCTTATTTCTTACCATATATCCGTAGTACCATAAATGTCCTATTACTAAAACTACCAAAGGCAATATTAAATGTATAATTCTATCAATTATATTATTTTCATTTCCAATAGAATATGCTCCGCTAGTTGGTAAGACACCTAAGTTTACTCCAAATATTAGAATCAGTATTAATGCTACCCAGAATGACGGTATACTTGATGTTATGTTTCCAATTGTCATTATTATCTTATCAATAAGTTTGTCTTCATGTAGAGCACTAAATATTCCCAAAAACAAAGCTCCTGCAAAAGTTAATATATAAGATAATCCCCCTAAAATAACAGTATTTTTATATACATCCTTTATAACTGACGTAACATCACGCTTATACTTATATGAAATTCCAAAATCGCCTTTTGCAGCATTTTTAATCCACTTTCCATATTGAATATATATAGGCTCATTAAGTCCTAGTTTATCAATAGCTTTTTCTCTATCTTCCATACTCATTCTTTCAACAGCATTTCCATAATAAGATTTAAGAGGGTCTCCTGGAGATAATCTTGAAATGTAAAATACAATTAAAGATAATATAAAAATAGCAATAATACATTGAAATATTTTTCTTAATACGACTTTTATCATTTTTTTACTCCTTATACATTATATTTTCTCTAACTGATTATTTACATTATTTTACTAGCAACCCATTAGTGTAGCACTCTATAAAATCCCTAATAAATTTATTTTTGAAAAACAAACCCTACGTACATTTACGTAGAGCTTGTTTTAAAAAAATATCAATTTAACTTATTATTTATTTTAATAATATTAAGACATAAATAATCTAAACCCTAACGTCTCATGATTTATCTGTGACAGTTCAATACCTGGAGTATTAGCTCCGAAAGAATCAAAATCAAGTTCTTCTATTAGTTTATAGTAGTGATTAAATTTTTCTGAGTATTCTTTAACTAAAAGTTGACCATCTTTTTGACCTAATGGTATTGCTCTAACAGCATTTTGTATTATAGTTGAAACAGTACTGTACATATGTAACTTAATAGCTTCTTCTTCTGACATTTCTAGCTCATGCATTAATAATCCAAATACTATTGCTGGATGTCCATATACTTCTTTAGAAGCTATTTTTTTAGCATATATTTTTAAGCTTTCTATTTCATATAGATCTAAATATATCTTTATCATTCTACTAGCAACTAATTTAGCAGCATTTCTAGTTTCTTTTGCAACAGTTTGTGCTATTAATAAGTTATCAATTTCCCATACCTTATCCATATCACCATTTTCTAATGCTTCATATAACATTCTTATTGCTAATCCATCAGATGTTATAAATTGATGCTTTAAAAATAAATCTACCCACTTACTAAAACTTTTAGCATCATCTATAACATTACTTCTTAAATATGTTTCCATTCCGTAAGAATGGTTAAATGATCCTATAGGAAAGTTAGAATCACATAATTGTAATATCTGTAACATTTTTAAACTCTTATCCATACTAATGCTTATGCTCCATAAAATTAACATGTGTAAAAGCGTTTTTTACTCTTCTATCTTCTCTTGAATAATTGATGTTATCTTTCCTTAATTCATCCTCAACTAAATAATCATATTGAACTATCATAACATCATCTTCAAAATGTGCAGGTAGATGTTTATTTCCTAATTTATGTGCAATATATGCCATTTCAGTTATATCCTTAGGTTTAATAACTAAAACATCTTCACTTTTAACTTTTACTATAACTAAATTATGACCATCATTAAATAATATATCTCCATCTCTTAATTTCATACCTCTATCTAATGATATTCCATGTTCATGGTTATGATCTGATTTAACTCTTATTATTCTTTTAACTAAATCATCACTATCTATATATATTTTTTCTAAATGATACCCATCTGTACTTTCTAATTCATCTAAATTTCCTAATATCTTTTCAAAAAGCATAGAAAGAACCTCCTTATTTAACTTAATATTTTATTAATACTTACGTATATTTATTGGTTTTAAACCAAATAATTCTTCTCTAAGATAATAGTGCACTGCATCTATTGCCTTTTGAATTTCTTGAGTTAAATTTCCTAAAATTCTTATTATAATGCCATGCTCTTCTAATATGGAAACACCATATTTTATATCTAAATTTAAAGCATCGATAATCTCTCTTGCTTTTTCAACATAATTTTCATTCATATTTTCATTTATAACTACCATTGTGCCAAAATTAATATAACCTTCTAATATCCCAAGTTCAGTTACATCATATTCTCTTGGACTTAATTGTAAATTATCTAACAATAAAAGTTTATTATCTACATAAATCTTATTTCTCATCTTTACAGAATCATATTGGAATTTAGATCCATCCGGTGACCAACCTGATGTTATTCCATCTGTATAAATAAGAGTAGCTTTTTTATCCATATATATAGTTGTATCTTGATTATATACAGCATTTTTATATAAGATAACACTGTCGGAAATATATTCTAAAACAGAATTCTCTTCCATTCTTATAATAGTTTCTTGACAAGCCGCTTCTTTATTTTTTTCGCATTTGTACACCTTAGTTGGTGCTTGTGTTGTTATTATTGCCTTAGCATCTTTTTTTACTTCTATTGAGTTTTTATATATTTCACCCTCAACATATCCTCCACCTAAGTGAAGTAAAAAATAGCATGGTGTCTTTTCTCTGCCTAAAAATATTGCTGGTGAAACCTTAGATGCACCTACAAAATGAACTGTAGTTGCAACTGTTCCATTAGGTTTATTCTCTAAAACTAGCTCTGCATTTCCAGCTATTTTATTATTCATATCGTTAATCATATTAACAAATTCCTTCTAATAAACATTTTTCTTTTATCCACTTAATAATAGTTTCTATTCCCTCATCTGTTTTTAAGTTAGTGAATATAAAGTCCTTTTCTCCTCTAAATGTTAATGTATCTTCTCTCATAACATCTAAATTTGCTCCAACATATGGTGCTAAATCTATTTTATTTATAACAAATAAATCACTCTTAATCATACCTTGTCCTGCTTTTCTAGGTATCTTTTCACCTTGAGCAACGTCTATTATGTACATTGAAAAATCAACTAAATCTGGACTAAATGTAGCTGCTAAATTATCTCCGCCGCTTTCAACAAATATTATGTCTAAATTAGTAAATTTATTTTTTAATTCTTCTATAGCTGCAAAATTCATTGAAGCATCTTCTCTTATTGCTGTATGAGGACATCCTCCTGTTTCTACTCCAATAATTCTACCTTCTTCTAATACTGAATTTTCAACCATGAATTTTGCATCTTCTTTTGTATATATGTCATTAGTTATTACAGCTAATTCATAATCTTTTGCCATCTGTCTTGTTACTCTTTCAATTAAAAGAGTTTTTCCTGCGCCTACAGGACCTCCAACCCCTATTACTACTGGTCTCATAATAAAATCTCCTTTACTATAATTAGTTAAAAATAATCTAAAATCTCCTAAGGATAAATATAACCTATCCTTAGGAAATTTTTTTAGTGTATATGATCAGAATCAATATCCCTAAAAGCTACTTCTAAACTAACTTCATCTAGCTTATATTCGATATGAGCTGATTTTAATATTTCTTCTATTCTTTCATCATATTGTAATAGCATTTTACCATCTTGAAATTGAGCTGGAAGATGTCTATTCCCTAATGAATGAGCTATCTTACCCATTTCTGCCATAGTATCAGCAGTTACAACAAAAACCTTATATAAAGCCATTTTTCTCTCCATAAATATATCTTAGAATAAGAAGTATCTTTGAGCCATTGGTAATGTCTCTGCTGGCTCACAAGTTATAAGTTCTCCATCAACTGTAACGTCATAAGTTTGAGGATCTACTTCTAACTCAGGCATAGCATCATTAAGTTTCATATCTTTCTTAGTTAAATTTCTAATACCACTTACAGGTAATACTTGTTTTTCTAAACCTAATTTTCCTTTTATGTCATCTTCAAAAGCATATTTTGATACGAATGCAGCAGTAGTTTGTCCTACAGCTTTTCCATGTGCACCAAACATCTTTCTTAACATCTCTGGTTGACATGTTGGAATTGAAGCATTTGATTCTCCCATAACTGAAAGGTTAATCATTCCACCTTTAATTACTACCTTAGGCTTAACTCCAAAGAAAGCAGGTTCCCATAAAACTAAATCCGCCATCTTACCAATTTCTACAGATCCAACATAATCAGATATCCCGTGTGCTATAGCTGGGTTTATTGTATATTTTGCAACGTATCTTCTAAGTCTGTTATTATCGTCATATTCTGAATCATTTGCTAGAGGACCTCTTTGATTCTTCATCTTAGAAGCAGTTTGCCATGTTCTAGAAACAACTTCTCCAATTCTTCCCATAGCCATTGTGTCTGAACTCATGATACTGAATACACCCATATCGTGAAGTATATCTTCTGCAGCAATTGTTTGCTTTCTAATTCTTGAATCAGCAAAAGCTATATCTTCTGGAACTTTGTTATCTAAGTGGTGACAAACCATAAGCATGTCTAAATGTTCAGCTACAGTATTAACTGTATAAGGTTTTGTTGGGTTAGTTGACGCTGGTAATACATTTGGATGTGATGCCATCTTTAATATGTCAGGAGCATGTCCCCCACCAGCACCTTCTGTATGGAATGTATGAATAACTCTTCCACCTATTGCTTTTATAGTGTCTTCAACGAATCCACCTTCATTTAAAGTATCTGTATGTATAGCAACTTGTACATCATACTCATCAGCTGTTCTTAAAGCGTAGTCAATTGCTGATCTAGTTGCACCCCAGTCTTCATGAATCTTTAATCCACAAGCACCAGCTCTTATTTGTTCTGCATTAACTTCAACGTTAGCTCCACTACCTTTTCCAAGAATACCTACGTTTATTGGAAGTGAATCAAAAGATTCTAATATTCTATGAATATGCCATTCACCTGGAGTACAAGTAGTTGCGTTTGTTCCATCGTTAGGGCCTGTCCCACCACCGATTACAGTAGTAATTCCTCCATGTAAAGCTGAGTCTACTAAATCTGGGCTAATAAAGTGAACGTGAGTATCAATTCCTCCAGCAGTTAAGATACATCCTTCCCCTGCTAAAGCTTCAGTACTAACTCCTACTATGAAATCTACATTATCCATTCCATCAGGATTTCCACCTTTACCTATTGCAACGATTTTTCCATCTTTAATACCGATATCAGCTTTATATACTCCTGTATAATCTAAAACAGTAGCTCCTGTGATTATTAAGTCAACAACCTTTGGATTTTTTCTTGTTTCTATTGAGTTTTGACCCATACCATCTCTTAAAGATTTTCCACCACCGAATTTACATTCATCACCATAAACTGTGTAGTCTTTTTCGATCTTTAAGAATAAATCTGTATCTGCAAGTCTAATACTATCTCCTGTAGTTGGTCCAAATAAATCAGAATAATGTTTTCTGTCTATTTCAAAAGCCATTATTTTCTACCTCCTTTAGCTAGGAATCCATCAACTTTATTACATAAACCGTAAACTTTTCTCTTTCCAGCTATATCTATTAAATTAACGATTTTTTCATCACCTGGTTCAAATCTTACAGCAGTACCTGCTGGTATATCTAATCTCTTTCCATATGCAGTTTCTCTATCAAACTCTAATGCATTATTTACTTCATAGAAATGAAAATGAGAACCTATTTGAACTGGTCTGTCACCTCTATTTATAACTTTTAATTCGATTGCTTCAAATCCTTCATTATATTTAATTGGCTCTTCAGCTAATATGTATTCTCCTGGTATCATAATTTAAACCTCCACTTATTGAATAGGATCATGTACTGTTACAAGCTTTGTACCATCTGGGAATGTACATTCAACTTGTATAGTATGAATCATTTCTGGTATTCCTTCCATCACTTGCTCTCTTTTAAGTACTTGTCTACCTTCATTCATAAGAAGTTCTACAGACTTACCTTCTCTAGCACCTTCCATTATTTCGTCTGTAATAAGCGCTATAGATTCTGGATAATTTAACTTAATTCCTTTTGCTAGTCTTCTTCTAGCAACATCTGCCGCTACAACTATCATTAATTTTTCTTGTTCCTTCATTGATAATCTCATAGCTGTATCCTCCCTCATTATAATTTAAATATCACAATTTTTTGCGACCTTATTTTTATACACCTTTTTTATTTATCATTCAAATTTACACTTTTAACACTTTTTTATTTTTAAAGATTATATATTGAATATTTATCACATGAAAAAGTTTACCTCTTATCATTTTTTTAATTTATCTTTATTTTTCGACATTTTTGGGTAATTTTTTCATGTATTTTTATGTATTTTTCATCTTTTTTAATGAAATTATTATATCGTTTTCAAGTAATAATACTAAAATAAAAAAAAGATCACTACAAAATGATCCGAAAAAATCATTTTGTAACAATCTCTTTTAAAATTTATTTAGGAAACATATTAATTAATAATAAGAATCCTGGAATCCAAGCTGTGAAAATACCATCAATAACTGATAAGTATCCAACAAATTTCCCTAAATCTTTCTTCATTACTAATTCTATAAATCCAGTTAACCATAATAAGCCCCATAAAAGCCATATAATAACCCAATATATATTTCCTACAGTGAAGTCTATAAATTTAAATGTCGTTGGATCAATAAACGCTAATGGAATTGTATTAATTGCTACAAATAAACAATACCATCCATATAATCTACCATCTAGATTAAATAAACATCTTGCTGCAATAAATAGATATGTAAATCCAAATAACAAACCTGTTCCTGCTGCAAAATACTCTCCTTGTACTACTGCTATTATATTTACTACAAATGATAATACTCCAGTAAATACATTAAATACTGCCATAGACTTTTGATCAACATTACAAAGCCTTGCTATACCATTAAGTATAAGAACCACTCCAACATATAATAAAACTACACCTAACATAATTTACATCTTCTTTCTTTTATTTTTTACTCGTATTTTGTTTCATAACTCTCTTTGAAGAATTCTTGGTCTAATCCTTTTAATTGCACTTCGTCGCTTACTTTTATAGATTTAATCTTATCTACTACTTTAAATATTATGTAAGTCATTACAATTGAATAAACAGCTATTATTAAGCATCCTATTAATTGTATTGAGAATTGCTTTAATCCAGCTGATACTCCATTTACTCTTGGGTTTGCCAATATACCTACTAATAGTGTACCTATAAATCCACCCATTCCGTGAACTCCCCAAACATCAAGTGCATCATCCCATTTCTTTCTTTCGAATTCTACACATAAGAAACATACTATAGCTGCTATTGCACCTATTATAACCGCTCCTAATGGATCTATGTATCCTGATGCTGGTGTAACTGTCGCAAGTCCCGCAACTGCACCTATTATTATTTCTAGGAAAGATGCTCTTTTACTATGCATAGCATAAAGTATTAACCAAACAACCATTCCTGTCGCTGCTGCAACTGCAGTATTTGTGAAAACTATTGCCGCTGTTTCAGCTGCTGCTAAAGTTCCGCCTGCATTAAATCCAAACCATCCAAATAATAGTAAAGCTCCACCAATGGCAACCAGTCCTAAATTAAATGGCCCTTTTTCATTTTTATACTTTCTTTTACCTAGTACACATAATGCACCTAAACATCCAAATCCTGATGTAATGTGGATTACTGCTCCTCCAGCGAAGTCTACGAATCCCATCTTAGCTAAGAATCCGCCACCCCAAACCCAGTGAGCTACTGGGAAGTATATAAGTATCATCCATGGAATTAATACTTTTATCCATCCACTTACAGTCAATCTATTAGCAAAAGCTCCTGTCATTAATGGTGCCGTTATTATAGCAAACATTAATTGATACATAAAGAACATTATGAATGGTATTGTATTACTGTAGGTAGCATTAACAGTAAAGGTAACGTCTTTGAACGCAAAATATTGAAGTGGATTACCAATAACGCCTCCAATATCATTACCAAATACTAAGCTAAACCCACCAAATATCCATAATAATGATACTATTCCTATTGCTACAAATATTTGGAACATGATTGTTAAAGAATTTTTTCTTTCAACTAATCCTCCATAGAAAAATGCTAGCCCCGGTATCATAATTAAAACTAGTACAGTAGCTATAATTATAAAAGCCACATCCCCATTATTAATCATAAGACTCCTCCTTTAATATATAATTTTTACATTCTAAAAATGCGACAGGGACGAGTATAGCAAATAAAATCGAATCTTGTCAATATTTCTTAATTAAGTTAGAATAAATTTAATTTTCATTATTTTCTGATAATATTTTTAATCATCTATTATTATTGGAAAAATATTTATGTTATTCAATTATATAACTGTTTTATAATTCCAATATTTCCTGTTAATACTTTAACTAATATATTATTTTTAACTATTATGTAATTATAAGTAATTTAACCCATAACTTAACACAGCTAATTTATTTACAATAATTTTAAAAATAAAACTGCCTCATTTGAAATTTTGAGGCAGTTTTATTACTTTATTTAACTATATTTTTAATAAATAAATTTATAGTCAAAAATTACCTTATATTAAATTTTAAATTGGTTATCTTCAACTTTAACGGTACATATTCCACCTTTACTTAAGCTTCCAAAAAGAATTTCATCTACTAATAATGGTTTTACATCAGAATTTATAATTCTCTTTATTTCTCTAGCTCCAAACTCCTTTGAGGTACCTTTTTCTGCAATCTTAATAATTGCATCTTCTGAGAAGTCTATACTTATGTTTTTGCTTAATAGCTGTTCTTTAAACTTTTCTAGTTCTCTTACAACTATATTTTTAGCTATGTCTATATCTATATGATTAAATACTACTATTTTATCTAATCTATTTCTAAACTCAGGAGAGAATACCTTTTTAACCTCTTCCATTATAGCAGTACCTTTTATTTCTCTTGCTCCAAAGCCAACTAAGGATTTTCCAATGTCTTTAGCTCCTGCATTTGATGTCATTATTATAATAACATTTCTAAAGTCTGCTTTTCTTCCTTGATTATCACTTAAAGTAGCATAATCCATAACTTGAAGTAACACATTTAATATATCTATATGAGCTTTTTCTATTTCATCAAGAAGTAATACACAGTGAGGGTTCTTTTTAATATCATCTGTTAAAAGTCCACCTTCTTCATATCCAACATATCCTGGAGGCGCTCCTATAAGTTTTGATGCTGCATGCTTTTCTTGATATTCACTCATATCAAACCTTATAAGCTTAACACCTAAGCTATTACTTAATGTTCTTGCTATCTCTGTTTTACCAACTCCTGTTGGCCCTACAAAAAGAAGTGACGCTACTGGTTTATCAGCTTCTGTTAACCCTGCTCTAGACATCTTTATAGTTCTTACTACTTCTTCTATGGCAGTGTCCTGCCCAAAAATATTTTTCTTTAGGTCTTCTTCTAAATTTTTAAGAGAATTAATTTCATCCTTCTCTACAGTCTTTTTAGGAATATGACATATCTTTGAAATTACATCCTCTATAATATTCTCATCTATTATTCTTTCGCTATTACTACTATTTAAATTAATAAAAGCCCCTGCTTCATCAATTAAATCTATAGCTTTATCTGGTAAAAATTTATCATTAATATATTTATGACTTAATGTTACAGCAGCTTTTATTGCAGCCTCAGTATACTTTACATTATGATAATTTTCATAAGCTTCTTTAACACCGTTTAAAATCTCTATACATTCTTTTTCTGAAGGCTCTTTAACTTCTACTACTTGGAATCTCCTGCTTAAGCCTTTATCCTTTTGGAAATACTTTTTATACTCCTCATAAGTAGTAGCACCGATAAACATTATGCTACCATCTATTAGATAAGGTTTTAAAAGATTTGATGCATCTAAAGATCCCCCACCTAGAGCCCCTGCTCCAACTAAATTATGAATTTCATCTATATATACTATTGGGTTATTTAAAGTCTTTATCTCATCAAGCACCTTTTTAATCTTCTCTTCGAAATCACCTCTGTACTTAGTTCCAGCTACAAGAGATCCTAAATCTAAAGATAAAACTACAGAATCCTTTAATTTTTCTGGAACCTTTCCTTCATTTATAAGTCTAGCTAATCCTAATGTAATTGCTGTCTTACCAACTCCAGGTTCTCCGATATGAAGTGGATTATTCTTACCTTTTCTACAAAGAATTTGAATAGTTCTCTCTAATATATCCTCTCTACCAACTAATGGCTCATCACTCGATTTTGCAATCTCAGTAATATTAATAGTAAGCTTATCTATTATTGATTTCTTTTTCTCTTCTTTATCATTTACTTCTTCATCATTATCTTCTATAATTAACTCTTCATTATCTTCTAAAATATCCTCATCATTTCTATGAGCTAAACTATATAGTATATCTGTTTTTTCAATACCATTTTCTATTAAATAATAATTACAATAGCTTTCTTCCAAATCATAAAAAGCTGCTACTATATGTTCTATATTTATCTTATCTCTTTGAGAATATAAAGCTTGTTGACTTGCTCTTATCAACACTTCTTGAAAACTATAACTTTCTTGAGGTATATCGTCACTTCCTTCATCAACATACTCATTAATATATTCTTCTAAATTATTTCTTAAGCTATTAATATCCCCATCGCAATTATTTACTGCATCTATAAAACTTTTATTAAAAGTAAGTGCATATAATAAATGCTCTGCTGTAATAAACGTATCTTTATTTTTCTTACCGTGATTAAAAGCTTGGATTATAACATCATTTAACTCTCTACTTACTTCCAATGTCTACTCCTCCTCTACTGTTACCTTAAATGGAAATCCCTCTTCCTTTGCCTTCGCCATACTTATAGAAGCTTTTGTTACGGCTATATCATAAGGATATATCCCAACAACGCCTTTTCCTTTAGTGTGAACATCCATCATTATCTTTTCAGCTTCTAACATCTCTTTTCTGAAAATATCTGTTAATATATAAACTACAAATTCCATTGTAGTAAAATCATCATTATGCATTATTACCTTATAATGTTTAGGCTTTTTTACTTTAACTTTGCTTTTTTCTCTTGTTATAACTTTAGGCTCCATATATTTCCTCCATATCCCTTAGTTTTTATTATACAGTTAATTATATAATCACTTTAACTATTTTACTATTATATTTCTTTAATTATCTATTCTTTTTACTAACAACTTTATATATCTTCTAAAAAACAAATGCACCTACTATTATAGCAAGTGCATTTTATTATACTTATGTATTATATTTTACATATTAATACATTCTTCATTCTCTTGAATATCATCATTTTTTCTATTGATAATATAATCTACTATTATAGCTATAGCTCCATCTCCAGTTACATTAGTAGCTGTCCCAAAACTATCTTGTGCTGCATGTAATGCAATCATAATTGATTTTTCTACTGCTCCAAATCCAAGCATTGATTCTAAAAGTCCTAAAGCTGCCATTACTCCACCACCTGGAACTCCTGGTGCTGCAACCATTGTTATCCCTAGCATAAATATAAATGGAATAATCATACTAAAAGTAGGTGTTTGTCCATTCATATACATAACCGCCATTGAAGTAATAACAAGTGTTATAGTATCCCCAGCTAAATGTATTGTTGCTCCTAAAGGTATAACAAAATCTAAAACCTCTTCACTTATTCCATGCTTTCTCGAACATTCAAGAGTTACTGGTATTGTAGCTGCTGAAGATTGAGTTCCTACAGCTGTTATATATGCCGGAATCATATTTTTTATTAATTTGAATGGATTTTCCTTCTTTACAGCTCCTGCTATGCAATATTGAATAACTATGTAAACTAATTGTAATAAAAATAAAATTAAATATACTATTCCAAAAGATCTTAAAGTATTAAATATTTCACCACTGTAACTTAATTTTGCAAAAACACATCCAATATAAATTGGCACTATAGGAATTATAATCTTTGTTACTATCATTAAAACTATTTCATTAAATTCTTCTGCTACTGATAACATAGTGCTGTTTTTAATTCTAGATAAACCTATACCAAGTATAAAGGCTAATGTCAATGCAGACATAACATTCATTATTGGTGGAATCTCAATGTTAAAATATGGCTCTATAGCTTGTCCAGTCTCACTTAATGCAACAGCTCCATTAATTAATTTTGGAAGAACAGTCGCTCCTACTAAATACGCTAAAAAACCAGCAATTAATGTAGATGTATAAGCTATTATAGTTGTTATGAAAAGACCTTTTCCTGATTTGTTTCCTAATGTTGCAATACTAGGAATTATAAATCCTATAATTATTAGTGGAATTACAAAAGATAAAAAACTTGCAAATAATCCACTAAATGTTGCTAATATCCTTACTGGAAATTGGATATTATTTACCCCACATAGTAATCCAATTGATATTCCTAATACTAGAAATAAAAATATTTTTTTGACTAAAGATAATTTTTTCATTATGTCACCCCCTTTTTTTCTTAATAAAATACAGGAAATTTGTATTTTGTATATAATATAACTTTTTTCTTCTAGTGTCAATTTGATTTTTTTAAATTAGGATAAAAATAAGTTTGTTAGCAAGTCACTCATTTTCACTTTAATTTGCAGTTATAAAAAACATATATGAGGGATGTTTTTTTATAACTATGTTACTCACTTTTATCTTATAAAGTCATATGATTAATACTAAACATACTTACGATGTGAATTTATAGTGAAGAAAAAGTCAATTAGAATATTAAGCTTTTCCTTATTATTTCTAGTACTACTACTGGCAATATTTACGGCTTAATTTTTTTATAGAATCTTATAGTCCAAGCTCTAAAGCTTTAGCAAACTTAGAGGACTCTCCATCAGTGGATGTAACTGATGATAATTTAATAGTATTTACTCCACAAAATACTACTGTTACAACTGGTTTAATAATATATCCAGGTGCAAAAGTTGAACCTGAAGCTTATGCTCCTTTAGCAAATGATATTTCACAAGCTGGCTATGAAGTAATTATTACTCCTATGCCTCTATACAACTATTAAAAAGCATTTCCAAAATAGCCTTAAATGAAATAAATAAAATAAAATAAAAGGAAGTCGTTTTACCGACTTCCTTTTTGTTTTGCTTATAATTTAATTATATTTTTTATAACTCACCTATAATTTTAAAACTTTTTATTAGTTTTACCTCTTCATTTTTTTCATTCTTATATGATATTTCATCTATATCTATATCTATAATTTTTACTCCTAAGGACTCTAATATATTTTTATCCCATTCAGGACGTATTTTATTACTTAATGGCAAATCATATGCTATTTTATCTATTGGTGATGTATCTACTCCCATCATATTTTTATGGTCATTTATATGAGTAGAACTTTTTCTTTCTTCCATATACTTATCATCAAACAAATAACAATAATGGTTTCCATCAAGAATTATAATTCTTCCACCTGGCTTTAATATTCTAATCCATTCTTTATATGCTTTTTCTGGATTTTCTAAATTCCAGATAACGTTTCTACTTACTAATAAATCAAAGCTTTTATCTTCAATATCAGGATTTTGTGCATCCCCTTGAATAGTATGTATTTTTACTCCTAAATCTCTTGCATTTTCTTCCGCCTTTGCCAACATATTTTCAGTGCAATCAAAAGCAAAAGACTCATATCCCATATCAGCTAATAAAATCGCTAAAAATCCAGGTCCACATCCCATATCTATAGTTTTACACTTCTTGTTCTTTGGTATATATTTTCTTAAAAATTTTTCATATTCTTCTTTGTCATTACTTTCTAAACTTTCCCTATTACTTATTGAATATCCTTCTGCTCGTTTATTCCAATAAGACTTTATTTCCTCTAAGTATTTCATTTTAACCTCCAAATAATTAATTTACCAAGCACTTCCTATAAGTTAAATAACTGAACTAATAAGTTTTTTTGTAAATATTTGCTTTGGATTAATAATTACATCTTGTATAGTACCTTCTTCTATAATTTTTCCTTCATTCATAACTAATACATAATCACAAAATTGCTGAACTAATGCTATATCATGACAAATGAAAAGTATGGCCATTTGTCTCTTTTTTTGTATATTCTTTAATAACTTTATGATATTATATTGAACCGTCACATCTAATGCACTTGTTGCTTCGTCGCAAATAAGTAATTCTGGATCACTTGCTAAAGCTCTAGCTATTGCAGCTCTTTGGCATTGTCCTCCACTTACCTCCCTAGGATATCTATCTGCTATTTCATATTCTAGCTGACATTCTTCAAGTAGATTCTTTAATTTTTCTTCTTTTTCAGCTGAACTTAATGTTTTTTTCATAGCCTCTTTTATAGATTTTCCTAATTTAATTCTTGGATTAAAGGATTCTGTAGGCATCTGAAATACCATTTGAACCTTTCCTTGAATTTCCTTAAGTCTAATATTATTTTTTATACTTAATATATTTCCACTTAATGCTATTTCACCTTCATCAAAATCTAGTAATCCTGAAATAATTCTAGCTGTTGTACTTTTACCACAACCACTTTCTCCAACTATTCCAACACACTGTCCTTTATTAACAGTAAAACTGACATCATCTATTACTGTGTTACTTTTACCTGATTTCGAGAATGTCTTTTTTATAGATGAAACTCTTAGTATTTCTTCCACTAGTTATCACCTCATTTTAAATAATTTCTTTCTTTAATTTAGGCATTGCATTAATTAATTCCTTAGTATATTGTCTTGATGGAGAATTAAATATCTTTTTTGTTAAATTATACTCTACACATTCTCCATCTTTCATCACTAATGCATTATCGGACATTAAAGAAATTACTCCCATATTGTGACTTACTATAATTATAGTAGTTCCAAACTTTTTTCTTAAGTTCATAAGCTCATTTATAACTTTAGCTTGAACAGTTACATCTAATGCACTAGTAGGCTCATCCGCTAAGATTATTTTGGGGTTAGATGCCATCGCCATCATTATTCCAGCTCTCTGATTCATACCTCCTGATAATTCAAAGGGATAACTATTAAGAAACTTCTTAGGATCTTTAATATTAAGCTCTCTTAAAATTTCTTCTCCTCTTTCTAATGCTTCTTTTTTTGTCACCTTCATATGCGCTTTCATTGAATCATATAATTGATTGCCTATTGTTCTGATTGGACAAAAAGATGATTGACAGTCTTGAAATATCATTCCAATAGACTGCCCTCTGATTACCATTAATTCTTTTTTATTTAAATTTGTAATATCTTTTCCTTCATATATTATCTTACCATCTACAATATGGCCTCCTTCTCCTAGAAGGCCAATTATAGATTTTATAAGTGTGCTCTTTCCACTTCCTGATTCCCCTACTATTCCAAGTATTTCTCCCTCTTGTATAGTAATAGAAATATCTTTAACTACAAGTTTATCGTCATATTTTATTGATATGTTTTTAAGTTCAAGTAAAGGCTTATTCATATCTTCTCCTATTATTCTACTGAAAGGTCTGCTGTGATTTCATAATAATCTGAAGGATGAGCTTCAAATCCTGAAATATTTGATTTCATTACAAAAGACATTTTTAAATGAGATGCAAAAATAAATGCACTGTCATCTAAAATAATTTGTTGCATTTTTATCGCTAATTCGCTTCTTTTATCTGTATCAAATGTATCACTCATTTCAGCATATAACTTTTCTAATTCCTCATTGTAATAATTCCCACGATTTTTAGCTGAATCTTTTAAAGTATGTGTTGTAAAGAAATATGCTGGGTCTCCTGTTGGTGCTGTTACAAAGGCACTAGCATAGATATCCCACTCTCCACTTTTTATATAATCTAAATGATTTGCTGTTGAATTAACTTTTACATCAATTCCTACGTCCTTTAAAGAAGCTTGCACAGACTCTGCAAGAAGTGGTAACTCTTGTCTTCCAGGATATGTTAACCATCTTATAGTTAAATTCTTACCATCTTTATCGACATAGCCATCTCCATTTGTATCTTCCCAACCTGCTTCACTTAATAATTTCTTTGCTTCTTCCACATTATATTCTGGAGCTGTTACATTATTATCACCAAATGAGAAATTTTCAGGGAATGCCCCTACTGCTGGAGTCCCATTTCCATTTAACAATACAGTTGTGAAGCCTTTTTTATCTATAGCCATTGCTATTGCTTTACGCACATTTATATCTTGAAGATTCTCATTGTTATAATTAATAGCTCCAAAGAATGTACGTGATGTATCTGTAGAGCTTATCTTATAATCACTGTTGTTATTAAATAATTCTAAGCTTGCATAAGGAAGACCTTGTGTTGCATCTATTTCACCACTTTGAAGCGCCATAGTAAGAGTATCACCATCTGTAATTGACTTAACTATTACACGGTCAGTCTTAACTTCCCCACCCCAATAATTATCATTTTTAACTAACTCTATTTCTGAATCTGATATTTTTTCTGCTATAAATGGTCCTGTTCCTGCTACATTTCTATCTTCTGTAACACCATATTCCATATCAATTATTGCACCATATGGGTCACTTAAATAGTTCAATAAATCTACAACCTTTTTGTTAGAAGTTATTGTAATGCTTTGTCCTTCTGCTGATATATTAGATATATCTAAATCGCTTGGAGCTCTGTCATGTACAGCAATAAGATTTTCTAAACATTCTTTTACTGCCTCACCATCCATTTTTCTTCCACTACTAAAATTAACATCATCTCTTAAGTTAATTTTTATAGTATAATCATCAATCTTTTCATATCCAGTTGCTAGCCATGGTTCTAATTCCATGCTCTCATTAAACTTAAATAAAGTTTCACCAACACCATAACGCACTGTTGACCATCCTGAATAATTGTCATGAGGATTTAACCCTGCATTACCCATTTCTGGCCCATAAGCTGTTGTCCCATAATGAAATACTTTTTCATTATTTGTTGTTTTATCACCAGTATTTTTTTCTTTATTACTTCCACATCCAACTAATATTGATGTACATATACATCCTACCATTAATAAACTAATTAACTTACTTTTTCGCATTCTAATTCTCCTATCTGTTGTTATTTTTAATTATTATTTTGTATCAAAATAATCTCTAATTGTATCTCCTAGTAAATTGAAACACATTATTGTTACAAAAATAGCTAGACCAGGTGATAAAATCATCCATGGTGATGTCTGAATCATACTTCTTCCATCATTCATCATACTTCCCCATTCTGCTGCTGGTGCTATAGCACCTAACCCTAAAAATGAAAGAGCTGCTAGTTCCATCATCATTGTTCCAATGTCAACTGCTGCCATTACAATTATGGTACCTATAGTATTAGGTAAAATATGTTTAACTATTATTTGCCAATTACTTAATCCATTCAGTCTTGCCGCATCAATAAATGGCTGATTTTTTAAGGTCATTGCCTGAGTTCTTGCTATTCTTGCATACCTAGGCCAACTAATTACTGCTAATGCAATTACAGCATTCTGCATTCCACCTCCAAGAACTGCTGCTACTGCAATGGCAAATACCATTCCTGGAAAAGCTAAAAACATATCTGCTATTCTCATAAGTATAATGTCTCTAATTCCTCCATAAACTCCACAATATAATCCCACTATAGTTCCTACTATACTTATTATTAAGATTAATGCTAATGTAGAAAAAATACTACTTCTTCCACCTACCAATACTCTAGAAAATAAATCTCTTCCATATCTATCCGTTCCAAAAATATGTCTTAAAGATGGAGATTGTAATGCTTCACTTAAATTCTGAGCATAAGGATCATAGGGTGCAATATATTCTGAAATCAATGCTATTAAACATATTGTTAAACATATACTCCCAAAAATAATAAGCTTTATCTTTGTTTTCTTTTTCTTATTCATACACCTACTAATTATTCCTTTCCTAGTCTGATACGTGGGTCTAAATAATTATGTACTATATCAGATATAAGATTTATAGCTACATATATAAATGCCATCCAAATTACATAGGCTTGAATCATAGGATAATCATACATATTAATTGAATCTACTGCTAACTTTCCTACTCCATCCCACATAAAAATACTTTCTACTATAGCAGTCCCTCCAAGAAGCGAAGCAATTGATAATGTTAGAAGCGTAATAATAGTCATTAATGAACATCTAAACACACTTTTAAATAAAACGCTCTTATACCCTATTCCCCTTACATAAGCAGCACTTACGTACTCTTTATTTAACTCCTCTAATACTACAGCTCTTACTTGCCTAGTATATTTACATATCATTGCTATAGAAAGAGTCAATGTTGGCATAATTAAGCCTTTTAACCCATTACTACTTGAACCTATAATAGGTAACCACTTTAACTTTACAGAAAATAAAAGAATTAATAATAGCGCTAAGAAAAATCCCGGTAAAGAATTACCTATAAAACTTAAAAATCTTATAATATAATCTATAAATTTATTTTGAAAAACAGCTGCAATAATTCCTAAAGGAATTGCTACTAATATAGTTAATAATATCGATGCGGACATTAAAAGAAATGTATTTGGTAATTTTGAAATTATAGTCTTAAATACAGGTTTTCCTGAAACAAAAGACTCCCCCATATCTCCTTTAAAAATTCCCATAACCCAATTTCCATACTGAACTAAAAAAGGCTTATCTAATCCTAATTCACTTCTCATATTATCTTCTACCTCTTGCGAAACAACACCACCAGTGTTTTCCAATAGTTTATCAACTGTATCGACAGATGTAGTATTCATCATTGCGAAAGTAATGAATGTTATTCCAAATAAAATCGGTACAAGCTGTATAAATCTTTTTCCGATATACTTTACCACTAGTTTCTACTCTCCACTTCTACATAGTTTTTTATGTCTATTTCTCTAAATATTAACGCCCTAATATTTTAATTATTTTATTGCTTGAACTAAAAACATTGGAGTAGATGCATAATTAAATTTCTCCTCTTCAGACCATAAATTTTTCCAAACATCACAATCTGCATTAACTTCTGTTACTCCTAGCTGACTTAAAACCGAAATATCCCACGCTGGACGCATTATCTTGCTTAATGGCACCTTTCTAGCTATCTCTTCCATAGCCTCTATATCAGTACATGTATAATGATCCTCTAGATTACTACTAGCTACCATCTTTCTATCATTTTCATACTCTCTTTTCTTTTCGTCATCAAATAAATGATGATACCAATTAGCATCAAAATTTAATAGAATTCCTTGTTTTTTTAAAACTCTAACCCATTCCTTATATGCTATATCAGGTTTTTCCAAGTTCCACGTTAAGTTTCTAGATACTACCACATCAAAGATTTCATCATCAAATAACAAATTTTGCGCATCCATTCTTATAAAAGTTATTTTAGATGATAACTCTCCTGCATTTTCCTTTGCTTTTTCAATCATCGCCTCAGTATAATCAACTGCAGTAACTTTATATCCAGCTCTAGCAAGTATTATTGAAAAGAATCCTGGACCACATCCAATATCTAAGATATTTATGGACTCTTTTGGTATACCTTCTAATCTTCTTTCAATTTCATTTAACCATTTATCCTTTTGTATAGTTGATAACTCTCCTCTATTAACCTCTGAATATCCTTCAGCTCTATTTGACCAATAATTTTCTATATCATTTAATAAATTCACCATTAAATATCTCCTTCAGCGCTTTTTTATTTTTAGAATATCAACGTTGTTTTTTCTTCACAACCCCCTATAGGGGTAATTATTTAAACTTTTATTTATAATTTCAGTAGCAACAACTGTACTTTACTTTTTTCGCTCTCAGCACTACCTCTAAGTTCCATTTATTTCACAGATACAAAAAAAATGCATCTACCTTTTCAGTAGATGCATTTCTCACTCTTACTTTATTCTTATTTAAATAAAAATAGTCTATTACCTTCCCATTAACTGACGTATCATACTTGTATCATATTTTTTTGATAATTCATAAAGTTCTTCAGCTTATTTATAAAAATAACTTATTGGTTTATCAACATAAACAGGTATTTTATTTTCTAAAAGTGTTTTACATATTTGAAAATGTGACTCTGTTGCATCCATTTTCATTGTAATAAGATGTGTTTTTATATATTTCCACCGCTTGTCCAGTAGCTGATGCTAAAATTACCATACCTAAAAGTTCATCTTTATTAGGATCTTCTAGATTTTCAACTCCAAAACATATTAATTCTAATGCTAATCGAAAATTCATATCTGCAGCTCTTGTTTTAGCTTTGTAATCACTTATCTTATTATATTGAAACATATTCATTAATATTAAAATTATTATACTTACAATAGCTATATTCTTTTTGTTAATTATCTTCTTTGCATCAGCATTCATATATTATCATTTATTCTGTTCTTCTATTACTTATTTAAGTTTAATTCACTATATTTTACCGGCTTTATAAATGTTCTGCTATTAATAATATGATGAATTGTATTATCTACTACTTTCTCTGCTTTACTCTTGTTACTTAATCTAATTTATAATTTTTAATTAATTTAACTGTTGCATTTAATGCATCTGCACTATCTATCCAAATATCAGGTTTAAACCCTTCTGCATCAAGATTTTCTCCTTCAGCGCCTATAAAAACACCTTCCCCAAAACCTAAGTCAAGCTTAGAGTTAGGTAATTGATATGTATAATTATTAGGAACTAAATAACAACCTCGTGTATTTCCCCCAATAAAAACTACATTTTCTATATATCTTAATCTATCAACAAAACCTTCACCTGCTGAAGCCACATCTTGGTCTATCAACACAAAAATCAAATTATCATTTTCTATAAACTTACCTTCATCATAACTAGAATACCATGTCCCATAATTTCCTTTTTCAAAATCCTCTTTCATAGCTTTTAAGTGTTCTTCTTGATTAATAAGCTTGCCTTCCATTTTTTCATAGTTATTAATACTAGCTAGTATATTAATCTTACTTCTCTTTTGTATGGTACTTCTAGTAATCTTCAACTCATTACCTAAATAATTCTTTATCCACTCTTTTCCGTAACTTTCACTTCCACCATTATTTCCTCTTAAATCAATTATTATTATTTCTTCATTTTCATACTTCTTTCCAGAATCTATAAATGTATATAAACTTTCATCAGTAGTGCTTTTTAAGTTCATACTACTAACATCTAAAACTGGAATACCATCTATATCATACTCTTCATATGCTAATATACCATTTTTATTGTTCATATAATTTGCTTTCAAAGTGATTTCTTTAGTTATAATATCATTGTTTTTATTCACCAAAGATATCTCTCTTGTAATTAAAGCTTCTGTATTATTTAGGAGTTCTCCAATTACATAAACTAATTTCCCCTTTTCATCTATTGATGCTTTTAGATATTTTTGAATATCTTTACTTCCATCTATCTCTTCAAGGTAATATTTTTCATTATCTACAAATGTATAAACTTTCTCATTTTCCTTCATAAAGTAATACTCTCTGCTTAAAGCACTTATCAAATTCCTACTATTATTTAAAAATCTTATACCAATTCTAAAATGCCCATCATTGATTACTGGTTCAAGACCTTCAACTAATAAATCTTTTATTTTATCTTTAGTAATTTTTTCTTCATAGGATAGTTTATTTAAAATGTCCTCTTCTATAACATTAAATACCTTATCTCCTCCAAAGTATTCATATGGTCCATAGCTATACTTTAAAATTTCAAAAACATAACTTATATCCTCTTTAGCACCTTTATGAGATATTAATTTTTGTTCATCTTTCTTATTTATCATTTTTAGAGTAGTTAAAGTTTCAACTTCTTCATCTGAAATAAATGTTTTTTCATCTTCCTGCACTTTCATATATTGTGTTAAATCTACAGGCTGAGAATTATTAATAAATGATCCTCTAACTTCATTTAGATTTTGTAAGAAATCATAAAATTCATTATTATCACCTTTATCCAATATGAAAATTAAACCTATTACCCAAAATATATTTGCTATAACTAAAGCACCTTTGAATTTCTTCATACTCCCCAATACCCCTTATTAAATTATTAGATTTTAATTGATAAAGTACTTTTATACCATTCTTAATTAATTCTAAATAAAACATTTTTAATGTACCTAGCTATTAAAATTTATTTTTCTATAAAGCTTATTGCTTTTTTTAATAACTGTGGCTGAATTTCTGGATAAGTTAATGCTTTAGGTAGCTCGTCAAAAAAATCAATCTTTTCTATTTCAAGGTTTGGAAGCTTTCCAACTTCACTTACCTCAGCAAAAAATAAACCTCCAAATGTTTCAGTAGGATGCTTTGTATTATCTACATCTTCCTTTGTAACTGAATAAACACAAATAGGTTTTATATCAAATGTATTTGCACCTGTTTCTTCCTGAAGCTCCCTAATAGCTGTATTTTTTATTTCCTCTCCTAACTCTCTGTGCCCTCCTGGAATCTCCCATGTATTTCTTTCTTTATGTTTAGCTAGAATCCATTTATTTTTATAACGTGACACTATTACAGCAAATAACAAATCTTTATCGTTTACTTCATTCCACTTATAAAAGTTAACTTTAATCATTCTCATCCCTCCAATTAGTTTATTAAAGAAAATTATGTAGTAGTTTCTTTAGGTATTTCCTTGTTAATTGAATATATAAAATTTGTATATAATCCAAATACAAGTCCCCATAGTGTAATAACTACTATTTTTACAATCTTTATATCTTTTATTAAATGTTGAACAACCTCATTTTCAATAGCTAAATTACCATTTTCAAATAAAAATTGTAATGTATCCAATCTTCTTGTTGCTGTTCCTAATGATAATACTATTAAAATAAATACTATCCATTGAAACAACTTATATCTCCATATTTTTCTCATAACTCCTCCGTACTTTTATTTTATTTTATATACCTCATAAGATGTCTCCATTGGTCCAATCACATCCTTGTATCTTTGCATGCTTGTATATATATAAAACTCATTTCCATCATCAGACCATCCTGCTAAGCTTTTTATTCCACTTTTATTTTTACTGGATACAACAGAAGTTAAATTTGAAAGCTCTAAATTTTCGTTTATTGATGTTAAATTCATTGTAAATTTATTATTTTCCTCTTCATAACTACCTCCAGTCATAATTATTTTATCCTTAGTTGGATTTAGACTAAAATTAAATAATGATTCATCACTTACATCTATCTGTTTAGCAAGCTTTTTAGTATTTATATCATAATTCCATATACCATTTTTATCTTCAGCATATCCAGAAAACAAAATTTTACCATTTGAATATATTGCTCCACCTATAACTTTTACATCTATCCCCATATCAGAAGACAATATAGGTGCAAACTTATTATCTTCAATATATCCAATTATTGATGAATTATCTCTCATATAAGTTGATGTTGATATAGCTTCTAAAGATACATATATCTTACTATCTTCTATTCCTAAAATAACTAATTCTCTATCATTTATATCAGGTATATCATTAAAAGCATATACATCAATTTCATATATTTCATTATTTATAATATCAAGTAAAACTATTTTAGGATTTCCATCATATCCAAATCCATATAAGTCTATAGTCCCATCTACGTAAGATATAAACTGCCTGTTATCCTCACCGTATTTTTCTAGAAACTTTTCATAGACCCCAATTTCTTCGAGTTCACCTTTTGAATTAAATTTATAACCCTTATTATCTTTTACAACCCTTATCTCCCTTGAATTTGTATAATCTTGAAATACAATTCCATTAAACTCTTTATCTTGCCAATTAATCTTATTTAGACCTGTCTCTTTACCCTTATCATCTGTAATCTCTCCAATTCTTACAGAATCTAAATACCAACTTTGGAATGCAAGGTTTGTATTTCCCGCTTCTTCTGGCGCTATTGTGTAGTATATTATCTTATCATTTATTAGACTTCCCCAAGAGTTATCCGGTCCACTAATGCCTTCTGTTTTTGCAATCATTTCAATATCTAATTTAGTATTTTTACTTCCAGTAGCCTTTGCATCATCATCTAAAACTATTGACTCTAACACTTGATGGCCATCTTCAGTATCTTTATCAAAGCATCCTACAAATGATACTGTAGCAGCTATTAACATTGTTATTATTAAGTATTTTCTTTTCATATTAACCCCTCCAATTCTTATATCTATATTTTAGTAAGGGATTATTGTTAAAGTAATTCTAAGTTGTTTCCAAAGTGTTAAAACTAGGAAGCTTAACAATAAATTCCGAAATATTATCATTAACCTCAAGCTGAATACAACCATTATGCGCTTCAACAATATTTTTACATATGTATAATCCTAAACCATGTGATGTTTTTGATGAAAAGCCACCTTTTTCAACTTTAATAAAAGGGTCAAATACCTTTCCTCTCATATTTTCTGGTATCTCTTTTCCCTCTGTTAATATAGAGAAGATAACTTCAGAACCTTCACTATTTAGATTAATAACAACCTTAGTATTCTTATAACAATACTTAATTCCATTATTAATTAAATTTCTGAATAGAATTGTCAAATACTGATTATTTCCATTAACTATAGCATCATCATATTCTTCTATAATTTCTAACCCTTTACCTTTTATCTCTGGTAAATTAATAGAAATACTATCATCTATGATTTCCTTAATATTTACTTTTTCAAAAGAATATTCCTCTAAATCACTGCTTTGCTTTGAAATATTTAGTAATGTAACTACAAGTTCATGCATTCTGTTACTTTCTGAAACAATTCTGTTTAAGGCCTTATTTTTAAATTCTTCCTTAACCTCATTATCTCTTAAAATCTGTGCATAACCTGAAATACTAGCTAAAGGTGTCTTCAATTCATGTGTTATATTTCTAAAAATAGCTTTTTCCTGTTCATCCTTTAATCTTAACTTTTCACTCATTGTGTTGAAGGACTGAACTAGTACCCCTATTTCATCCTTAGACTTTACTGGCAGTTTATCTGGATATCTCCCTTTTGATATTTCTGAAACTTTATCCTTTAAGATAACTATTGGCTTAATCATCCTTGAGGATAAAAGATATACTGCTATAAATATAATAATAAATAAAATAGCTACACTAATATTAATTAAATTTTTATTTGCTATATTACGGTTATACTCTCCACTATAATCTTTTATTAATACTAGGATTCCTATTGGTTTATAATCTTTTCCATATATACAATAACTAAGTTTTCCGTATACTTTAGCATTTTTCTTTTCTATATCAAGTACAGTTTTATTATCTATTGCTAGCTCAAAAGAACTAGGTAGCTTAGTAAGTAGTTCAATATCTATTTCATTTTCACTAGTGATACCAGTTGATAAAACTTTACCATCAAAATCAAATATGACACCTTGACAATAAACTCTATCTACTATGAACTTCATTACGCTATCTATTAAATCTTCATCTAGTATACTATCTCTTTCTATATCATTTATTAAAATGTAGTCCTCTAGATTTTTGAAAGATACTGTATAATTTTCCTTCATATCTTCTGAAACATATATTTTAAATCTTTGATAGAAAAACTTGTCCATAAATGAATTAAAAACTATTATCGATATTATAAAAATAAGTGATAATACAATTCCAAACTTATGCTTTATCGTTAACATAATTCTCCTTTAACATATATCCAATACCAAAAACTGTTTCTATATTAACTTCACTTTGAATCTTTTGGCGAAGTCTTGTTATGTGAACATCTACAGTTCTTGTATCACCACTAAAATCATATCCCCAAACTAAATCTAATAACTTATCTCTTGAGTGAACCATATTTTTGTTTTTTAATAAAAATAATAATAAATCAAACTCCTTGGGCTTTAGCTTAACTTCTTCATTATTTAGTAAGACTATTCTAGAATCTTCATTTACTTTTAATCTACCATATGTAATTGCATTACTATCAGACTCTTCTAGTAATTCTATTAACTCACTACGTCTTCTAAGCGAAACTCGTATCCTCGCTATTACCTCTCTTATATCAAAAGGCTTGGTAATATAATCATCAGCTCCAAGCTCAAGACCTAGGATCTTGTCCATTATTTCTCCCCTTGCAGTAAGCATAATAATAGGAATTTTATACTTAGCAACTTTCCTACAAACGCTAAAACCATCAGTATCATTTAGCATAATATCTAATAATATTAAATCTGGTTTAAAAGTAGTTATTTCTTCTTCTGCTTCTAATCCATTAGGATTCACCTTAACATTGTACCTTTCTTGTTTAAGTGAAAAACTTAATATTTCACTTATATCCTCATCATCCTCAATTATTAATATGTTTTCTCTCATAAAGTACCACTTGTCTTTTAAGTCTATTAATACAATTACTCAAAACTTTACCTTAGTTCCAAATTCATATTTAACAACTTAATAAATTAAACTTACTATTTTTTATTCAACTTATAATTGCTAATTAACAAATCAATAATTCCATTAACTTCATTAATTATCTTAAAACCAACTTTCTTATGGATTGCTATAGCAGCTTGTCTAGTAATCTCAAATGAATTATGAACTGCTGTTGCATCATATTCCTCAAAGGCAATATTAATTAATTTCCTTAATGCCTCTACTGAATATCCCATTCCGCGATATTTCCCTTCAATTACAATCCCTATTTCATACCACTTCTTATCATTATTCCAATGAATATTCACTTCTCCAATAAACTCATTATCTTCTTTCCTTGTGATATATGCATAAAAAGAATTTGGTTTATTGTTCACCATACATGAGTACCACCTGCTCCATTTATCCCTTGGGAAGTCTATACAACCAGTATCCTTATGATATCCATGAAAGAAAATATCATATCCCTTATTATAATTCATAGTATCTGGATCACTCATTATTTTCTGCCGATATACTAATTCTTCAATCTTAGGTACATAAAAACAGATCTTGTCTTCCATAGTACCCCCTTTAAATTCTATATCTTATTTAGTACTAAACTATATCAATAGCCTTTAATTGTTTCTTCATCCTGCTACCAGTTTAATACAAAATCAGCTTTGCCATCATAAAATGTTGATGATCTCCCATCACTACATATCCTGTTTCTAATTCCATAACAAAGTATGGATTTTTACCATCCTTAATCATTTCAATTCTTTCACAAATTAAGCAGCCCATATAACTCCTCCAATATATAAATTCCTTAAACTTAAAATTATTTATTATTATAACTATCAAGTGTTTTTAATATCTTATATATAACATCACATAAAAACTTAAAAATCACTAATATTCCTACAGGTTTACAAAAAGTTGCTAAATAAAATATTCCAATTGTTATCTTATGACCTATTTCTGAAGACGCTGTTGAAAGTGTTGCTAAGTACATTAATACATTTCCGATAAAATATACTATACCTCCAACAAATATACCCTTAACTATTTTTTCTGGTTTATTTTCTATAAACTTCATAATCTTATCCCCCTAAATTTTTATATAACTCATCTATACCTTAAGTTCTTTTTTAAATACACCATGTCAATTAATCGTTTTCCCAATTCATAAATTACTCTAGTATTTATAGGTATCCGTAGATTAAAATACAAGCATACCTTGATCATCATATTTAAAGTTTGGTCCCCAAGCTACTTCCCAATAATAGCCATCTAAATCAGCAAAATATGCATGATATCCTCCCCAAAATACATCCTGTGGTTCCTTAACTATTTTACCACCGGCGCTTCTAACTAGCTCTATAACCTTATCAACCTCTTCTTTATGCTCTACATTATAAGCTAATGTAATTCCAGCAAATCCATTAGAAATCTGTGGAGTATTTTCTTCGCTAATATCCTTTGCCAATAAATCTAATGGATAAAGTTCAAATTTTGTTCCAAAAGTATTAAAAAATATTACTGCTGGATTATTACTTTTTTCATCTGTTTCAAACCCAAGTCCATCTCTATAAAATTTTATAGCTTCTTCCATGTTTCTTACACCTAAACATATACATGTAATTTTATTCATTATTTAACCTCCCTTACAAATTTTTATCTTCCTACCACTTCTAAAACTCGAATTTTTACTTATTCATTATTTCAATTACTTCCCCTAACGAGATACACTCTGCATATCTGCCTTTCCATATAAATTCATTGTAGTATTTATAACTATTTTCTGATGACATAAATTTATTATCAACTGTTGTATTTGCATATGCTGGGATAATAATATTAAATCCATGTTCAAACCCACATTTTATAGTAGCATCAATACAATAGTCTGTTTGAAGACCTACAATAATTATTTCATCTTCATCTTTTTTTCTTAAATATTCTAATAATCCCGTCCCTTTAAAGGTACTATTTACATTCTTATCAAATATTTTTTCTCCGTTAATTGGTCGAAACTCTTCATATATTTCAAATCCATCAGTTCCTTTTGTTAAGTCGCTATCCATTCCGTCATCATGCCGTACATATATTACTTCAATATTATTTTGCCTAGCTTTATTTATTATTTCTTTAACATTGAATACAAACTTATCAAATTCATATAATTTCTCATTTGTTATTAACTTTTGCGTATCAATTACTAGTAAAACCATATTATTCTCCTTATCAATTCTCCACTATACAGTAATTATAGTACATATTTTGTATTTCTATTTATTTGTTTAATTAAAGTTTAAGCTTATTCCCTTAATACTTTAATCTTTTTTATAATTTTACTTACAATATCATGCGTACTTAAATTACCATCAATGATAAAATCAGAATTTGGCTTTATTGTTTTTATCATTTCTAAATAAGCTACTCTCCCTTTAGATAGGTAATAATTCAAATCATCTTTCAGCAAATCAACATTTTTATTTGACATATTTCTTATGATTCGTCTTGCCATAGCAACATCTAATGGAGTATCAATGAATATTGCATAGTCAATATATTGTTTAGCTCTTTCATTTTTATATGCAAATGGATAATCAAGTAATATATATTCTAGCGATGATTGACTTAATAACTATTGGTTTTTCATATACCTCCCCTCTGTAAATTTCTCTACTTTAACATATCTATTTGACTTTCTTCATCACTTGGTATAAATCCAATACTTGTATAAAGATGAATTCCAGATAAATTACATTCATCAGCTGCAAGGAAAGCTCTTGTTGCATTATATTTTTTACCATAAGAAAGTGCCTGTAGAACCAGTTTCCTTCCGATTCCTTTATTTTGGTAAGAAGGATTAACAGCAACTTCTCTAATCCAAACTATAGGACCTTTTTCACTTTCATGAGCATATGTTGCTACACATATAATACCAATTATCTGATCATCTGAATTTCTTTCAATTAATATTGCATTATTTCTTGTTCCAGTCCCAACACCTGATAATTCAGTATTATTTATCCACTCCTCCATCCATTTAACTGTTTGTCCTGTAAAACCTCTACTTTGATTTTTACACATAATCGTTACCTTAGATGCTTCCTCACATCTATCAGCTGCTAAAAAATCATAACCCCCTAAACACTTTATCTCATCAAGATTATTTATAAAATAATCATGCCAAGCATTACGAATTACAAAGCCTACTTTTTCAAGATTTGGAACCCATTCATTTGGTATAAATGTTATTAAGAAGTCTTTTTTCTCTTTTAAATATTCTATTAAGTATTCACCCCTACTTGTTGCCCAATGATACTCATTAATCTTCGCTTCACGATTATATCCGTATATCATAATAATATTTTCGTTTTCTACTTCTATTTCATAACCACTTACATCTTCATAGTCCATATATTCCATAGATGTAAATTTAAAAGAATCTAGTTTTGATTTTATTTTATTAAATTCTTTCTCTCTCATTTTATCTCTCCACCCTTAACCACTTAATACTTTACAGTTATTATTTATTATTAACTTATCGCCTCATTAATCATTTTTACTTTTTCAGCTCGTCCCATTAGTTCATAATAAGTACGCCATTCTTCGATTGACTGCAAAGGAATGGTAACACTGTCTATACTGATATAATCTTTAATGCTCTTCTTCTGAAGCGGAAAATAATATTCTTTATTATCCTTTACAATAACAAACCCAGCCATAACATCAAAATCTACATCATCAATTTTAAATTCTAAAAAATGATTTGTTTTATATTTCATATTAGGATTTTCAGGTTGTAATGTACCAAGTGATAAAAGTATTTTCTTCACAATCTCTACCTCACTTTCATCAACCATAATATCAATATCATGAAATTCTTCAGCAATTCCTTTAAAATACAAAAGTAATGATGCCCCTATAGCCCAATTAATATTATTTTTATTCAATAACTCTGCAACCTTTATCAAAACATTCAATTTCTTTTCTATAGTTATCAATTCTATTCCTCCTATTCAATCTAAATATTACCTAACTATTTAATATTATTTTACTATATTGTATAACTTAATTTCATTATCTATTTATTTTATTTGTAAATTAATAAATAAAATCACATGTAATTCAACATGTGATTTTACTATAATATCTAATTTCTCAAGTTAATTATTTCTTCCTCAACCACCTCAATACGGCTTGGTTCCATAAGCTTTAATGAGTATTCTTTCTCACTATCCATTTTTTCAAACACATAATCTGCTTTCATATCTAAAAATCCATAAACTTCCCTATTCATAACAGCAGTAGGCATATACCACTTATTATCTTGATCATATAACTGTGCATTTATAAATGGTTCAAAGCATATAATGCCTGTTGTTTTAATAGTCATTATGGTTTCATTTTCTTTATATTCTATCTTTTCAATCTCCATAGTGCCATATTGCCCTAAGTCTAAAGTCTCTCCTTCTTTAAACTTATACTCTTTAAGGGTGGCTCTACCTTCTCCGCCAATTCCATAAGGTCCTGATGTATATATATATGGTACTAATAGCACTTCTCCATCTTCACTTGGAGCTTCAAATGTTCTAACAATCACGTATTCATCACCTTGATTATCATAGCCTCCACCTAAATTAAACAATTCTGTTAATGCACCTTTTTTAGAATCCCATATGTGTTCTCCAATAATATAATCAGTAAATGGATCTCCTCCCATTCTTGAAAGCTCTAAATTAATTCTTGTTGGTGATATTATACTTTTAATATATTTAGCATATCCTCCATCAATATATATTTCTTTATTCAACTCTTTAGTTAGAACTTCTATCTCTCTACTATCTAATGAAATCTCTATTGGATCCGAGTTCACTTCTATCATCTCAAAACTATAATTTCCTACAGTATTATCCCAAATAGTTATATCTCTTATAGATAATTTAACATTTAAAATCTCTGGTAACTCCATAGAATCTTCTGTTGTCAATGTTACTGTTGCCATTACCATCATTGTATAATCATCTAAAAATTCAAAAGTAGGCGATCCTAACTGAAGAATAATTTCATCATCTTTCTTCAATTCCATTGCTATATCATATTTTTTGCTTTTATCAAAAGGCTTTTCGCTTTTAACTTTATAAAAGATACTTAACTCATTTCTATCATAATATAAATTTTCTATATTTATTGTATACCCATCTAATTTTATTACACTTTTATCCTCTTTACTATTTTCAATGTAAGTTTCATTAACAACATTATTCTTTCCATTTAGAAACTCAATTACCTTCTTTACTATAGGTGTATCATTAGCATACGTAGGTAAATAAACTCCTATTACTACAAATACTCCAATGAATACAGCAGCTGTACTTAGATATTTTTTATAACCTCTTCTTTTATGCTCTAAATTATCACAAGTAATCTTAATTTTATCTCTTAACTCTTCTGATTCTTTTACCTTTGACTGTTGAGCCATTTCTCTTAGTTTTTTATCAAAATCATTATTCACTTAAATCACCTCACTACTAATCCTTTAACATTATATATAATCTATCTTTTGCCCTTGAAATCCTTGATTTAACAGTTCCTTCAGCAATATCTAAGACTTTTGAAATTTCTTTGTAAGTTAAATCATTAAAGTAAAATAAAATTGTTGCCACTCTTAACTCATCTGATAGTTTGCTAATAGCATCGTATAAATCAATATTTATACTTTTATCAATTGTGTAGCTTTCTTCTTTAACTTCTTTAACATCCTTCAAGCTTTTTTTATTCTGATTATAAATCTTATTACATTCATTTATTAAAATCCTTATAAGCCAGGTCTTAAAATACTTATCGTTTCTTAAAGTCTTTATCTTATCAAATGCAATTAAAGTAGTAGTTTGAAGTGCATCTTCTATGTCCTCTTCAGAACTTAGTATCCCCTTTGCAACTCTATACATAGAAGTTAAGTTTGCTTGTATTAATTCTGAGAAAACTTCTTTATCCTTTTTAGCTAATTTAACACTATACAAATTAACTTCATTGTTCTTTATTATTTTTGCTACCTCCACTTTCACTTTCCCCCTAAGTCATATGTTCCTTAAATCTTCATAAATATCTAATAACTTATTAAGTATTACATAAAATATACTAATTTAACAATTAATTATCTATTTTCTATTATTAGAGACATAAATCTTTATAAAAGTTCCCTTGGTTTTAAAAAAAGTTATAAAAAAATCACATGTGTTAATTCTATTCATATTAACACATGTGGATTTCTCACAACTTCTATTAACTTTTTTTCTTCTATAAATATCAAAACTAAACATATTAGATTAACCATACTATTTTATTAAACTAAATACATTATTCTCGGAATAAAATCAAACATCCAAGCAGTAGCTAATAACAGCACTCCACTTACAACTTGATATTTGTAATACTCTGGATATTTTCTTTTCATGCTAATTCCACCTAAAATAAGCAGGATGCAAGTTAAGCTAAATGGCACTGCTCTAGAAATACTTCCACTTGTTAGATTTCCTATAAAGTTTCCACCTCTAAAACTTACAAATACTAAAATTAATGAAGCTATTATAGAAAAAGATAAAAGAAATTTTCCTAGGTTCTTATACGATTTTTGTCCCATATGTTTTCTCCCTATTTTACAATATTTACTGTTAAATAATTTTATATTTATATAATCAAATATTTCTTAATTTACTATATATCTCTTTAAAATCTCTCTTGGAACATTAGTAAAGTCCTCACTAGCTCCCCAATCAAATCTAAATAATCCTTCTCCACCACCTGCACCTATACAATGAATATGGGTAATATCTTTTACATTATCTATACATACTGTTAATGTAAGTCTGTTCCCTGCTCTATAAAAGTGCTTTTCATATACAACTACAATAGTAGCATGTACATCGTCTATATTTACTACATGATAATCTACTCTTTCACCAGTAAAGCTACCATCTACTATTCCTTTATCTAATAATTTAACCGTTTCTCTTAATGACAAATTAACATTAAAGTTATCTCCACTCATAATCTTTATCCCCCATAAGTTATATTTATTATATGAAACTATTGATTTTTACTCTCTACACCCAAAGGTTAATCAATACCTCTTTTCATTGCATTAAGTATATTATACTTTAATTATAATGTCAATATACATTACTTTATTAAGAGTTATTTTATAACTCTTATAAATTCATATTAATCTTCTTCTCTCGTTAAATTGCTAGTATAATTTATCTTCCCTGCCAATACATCATCATAGAACATTTGCTTATTATCGATAAAATTAATAGATTCATTAAGTTTCTCTACCTGTTCTAATAAATATTTTTTTGATTTATCTAGCATTTCTTTTCTTTCTGGAATTGTAGAAACCCCTTCTAAACAATAATTCATATATTGTTTCATATCTTTAATACTCATACCACATTTCCTTAAGCATTGTAGTCCTTTTAACCATGCAATATTCTTTTCATCAAAAATACGGTAATTATTTTTATCTCTTTTAACATTTGGCACTAAACCTTCCTTACAATAAAACTTTAAAGTTTCATAAGATATTCCAACCTTATCACATGCTTCTTTCATCGTATACATAAAATCACCTCTATAAATTTTTTCAAATAACTCTTGCCCGGTAGTTGCTCCCTACTGATAAGATTATTATATTCTGAAAAATAATACAAATAAAGAAAAAATTAAAATAAAATATATATAATACTATAAAAAAAATTGGAGATGAGTTTATGAAAAAAATATTATACTTGATGAGACATGGACAAACACTTTTTAATGTTAGAAGAAAAGTTCAAGGTTGGTGTGATGCCCCATTAACTAAGCTAGGTATTGAACAAGCACTTATTGCTGGAGAATATTTCAAAAGAAATAATATAACTTTTGACCATGCATACTCTTCTACATCTGAAAGAGCTTGCGATACCTTAGAGTATGTATCTAATATGCCATATAAAAGAGTAAAGGGACTAAAGGAATGGAACTTTGGTACTTTTGAAGGAGAAAGTGAAGATTTAAATCCACCATTACCTTATGGAGATTTCTTTGTTAAGTATGGTGGTGAAGATGAATTTGAATTAAGAAATAGAGTTGCAGAAACACTCTATTCAATTATGAAAAATGAAGATCATAGCACTGTTTTAGCTGTTTCTCACGGAGCTGCTTGTCGTCAATTTATGAGATATTGGGCCCATACTAGCGATGTTGACCAAAAAGAAAGGCTAGGTAATTGTTGTATTCTAAAGTTTGAATTTGATAATGATGAATTCAAATTAATAGAAATAATAAACCATGATTTTAGTAATCTATAAATATATTACTAAATAAAAGTCGGTTAATCGAACTTCATCTACAATATGACTGTAGGCATAGTTCAATTCACCGACTTTCTTACCTATATTTTTATCTCAGTCCATTTTCCACTTTTAAATCTACGGCTTGTTAGACAAAATCTAACGATTTGATCTGTTAATATCCCAAACCAAGCCCCTATTAAGCCCATTGAAAGAGGATAAGTTAATAACCATCCTACAGAAGGTCTTACAAATGTAATACTTATAAGAGATACTATTGCAGTGTATTTTGTATCACCTGCACCTCTTAAACACCCTCCATAAATAGCCTGAGCAATTTGGAATATTACTATAATTATTACAAAGTTCATAATATTGAAGCTATATTTTAAAACATCAGGATCATTTGTGAATAATTTAAATATATCCTTTCCTAATATGGCATATATAATTGAAATCATTATAGATGCCATAAGGCCTATTCTCCTACAAATACTCCCGTATATCTTAGCCAAGTCTGGTCTCTTCTTCCCTAAATTTTGTCCAATAAGCGCAACCCCTGCCACTGCTAAACCATCTCCTAAAGAGAATGATATGTTTATTATATTCATTCCTATTTGATGTGCTGCAAAGGCGCTTGTCCCTAAATTAGCAATAATTAAACTATATAATAAGAATCCTGTTCTCATAAATATTTGCTCTACAAATGAAGATGATCCAACTGAAAACAAACTCTTAAGGGAGTTTTTATCTATATTTAAATTCTTTTTAAAAGATTTAATATATAAAAAACCATCTGAGTGACTAATAGAATAAATTGACATAACAAAAGCTACCATAGTACCTAAAACAGTTGCTATTGCTGCTCCCGCAACTCCTAAAGCAGGGAACCCAAACTTACCTCCAATTAATAAATAGTTAAATATAATATTTACAAAGTTAGACGCTAAGTTTGTTCTCATTGCAATCTTGGTATTACCACATCCTCTTTGAGCAGCATTAATAACAAGACTTATTACATTAAAAATTAATCCACCCATTATAACTCTAAAATATGTTACTGCATATATATGAGTATCACTTTGGCTTCCTGCAAATCTCAAGAAAGGTTCAGCAAAAATCATTGCTAAAGCGCTAATTATAATTGATAATACCCCTGTTATTATTAAAGCCTGAAATAATGTATTGTTAGCCCTTTTTCTATCATTTTCACCTTTTCTTCTAGCTACAACTGAACTTACAGCAATGTTTAATGATATAAATAATGTTAAACATAAAAATTTAGGCTGAGTTGTAAGCCCCACTGCTGCTATAGCATAAGAACCTAAGCTAGAAACCATAATAGTATCTATAAAAGATACCATAGCTACTAAAAATGATTCAACTGTTGATGGCCATGCTACTTTTATAGCTTTTCTAACAAGGGTTTTAACCTTTGGAATTTCGCCTATAACCTCCAAATTATTTATCACACTGTTAATTGAAAAGAGTTTACCTATTAATAGTTCTTTTTTATCTATACTATTAATAACCTCTTCTCCATTGTTATTCATTTACTTCCCATCTCCTCTATTAATTAGTTAAATTTACAAATTATTAACATTATAACATCAACTTCCAAATGCGTCCAATTTTCCCGGAACAAAAAAGCACCTGCAATAATGCAAATGCTTTTAATATTACTTTCATAGTAATCTCTAACTACATTTAACTTACTTTTTCAAATACCCCATTTCTTAACAAATATATATCTCCATAATAAGAACACTCAGTACCACGAATTATAATGGCACTTTCATCGCACATCCCATAAATTAAATATTTATATGATAAGCTTTTTAACTCTTCATTAAAATTACTTAAAATAAAGTGTGGCTCTACACTTTTATCTACAAGTCCAATTCCTTTATACACTTCTTGTTTATCATGACCACAAGTCTTTGTCAAAATTGATGTCTTTGCCATATTTATTGCTCCGGCACTTAATCCTAATATTAAACAATCTGCTTCACGTATTGGCTCAATTAATTGATTTTCATGTAGAAATTTCATTTGCAAAGAAGTTGTCCCACCCATTAAGTAAATCAATGATGCATTATTAATTACATTAACCATCTTTATAGAATCCATACAATTATCTAAAACAACCTTACTTTTAAAGTGTATTCCAATTCGTTTAAACCACTCTAAATATTTTTCAACATATCTATCAGTTATCTCTCCAATAGTTGGACATGATGCAATAAAAACAATCTGATTATAATCTTTAATATCTTTCCTAAGCTCATTCGCTACTAATGAAAATCCTTTTTCTTCTCTGAAATCACTAAATAAGTAATACTTCCCCATCTTATCCCCCTTAATAATTAAAATGCTATTAAAAAAATTACCCCTTAGTTCCATATACTACCATATACCTGATTTGTAATCAAATGATTATTATGTTATGTAACTATAAAAAAGATACACCTACACTAATGTAGATGTATCTTTATAATAATCATATTTGATTCTATTTAACTACCGTCTATACTCTTAATCTAATTATATTATTTTTAATTTTAATTTGTAATTAATCCACGTATCATACTTGTATCATATTTTGCATCTAAAGGTTGTGTAGTTGCATCTGAGTTTTCCATTACTATTATAGTAATATCACTATTAATATCATACTCTGTATTTGAATTAAATCCATCAATTACTCCACTATGTCTAACTATTCCTTCACTAGCAAAAACACCATATCCATAACCATCAATTGGAGTAAGCATTTCATCATAAGATACATTACTTACGATATTACCTTTGTGAAACGCTCTCATCCAACGGAACATATCATAAACATTAGCATAAATATTACCTGCTGAGTAAGTAAAATCTGGGTTTGCCTTTATTACTCCTGACTCGGCACTTCCATGACCTTTTGCATCCGATTCTTCAGCTTTCATACTACTAGTTGTCATGCCTGCTGGCTCAAACAAATTTTTATTTATATATTGTTCATATGACAAGCCACTTGCTTGTTCTATAATTAGCCCAAGTAAATAATAATTAGTATTACAATAATCATAAGCTTCTCCCGGTTGGAAGTATAGCTCTGATAAATTTAAGTCTTTTAGTATTAAATCCTTTGACCATCTTTCATCTTCAACATATTTATCAAAATACTTATCATCTTTATAATCCTTTAAAATGTTTAAACTTTCTTCAGATTTCATAAAAACTTCTACTTCATTAAGATAGTCAGGGATTCCTGATCTCATCTGTAATAGCTGTCTTACTGTGATAATAGAGCCATATTTATATTCTGGAAAGTACTTGTCTATAGTTTGATCTAAACTAATTTTATTTTGTTCAACTAATTGCATTATTGCTGCAGCAGTAAACTGTTTTGTGTTTGAAGCAATTGCAAAACGTGTTGTTAAAGTATTTTCCCTTTTTCCATCTGCATATCCATATGCCTTAGCAAATTTTATCTCATCACCTACAGCTACAAGTGCTACTCCTTGAAATGCTCTATTAGCAGCTTCTTGATCTAAAAATTCTTCTACACTTTCATAACCAGCTTCAACGATTTTTTCAATATTTTTATATTCTGTTTCACTCTTATTATTTTCAATTTTATATTCTGTTTCACTCGTCTTATTTTCAACTTTATTTTCTAATGCTACATTATTTTCTTCTACTTTAAAATTATTATTTTCAACATCCTCTGTAGCTTCATTTCTAATAATATTTATTTGTGCATCATCTACAGTCTTATTATTACTACATCCTGATAAAGTTAAAATTGAACTTATAGTAAGTCCTATAACTAATAATATATATCTCTCTTTCATAATTCCCCCACACAGGTATATTGTATTTTTATATTCTTACTTTATAGTCATATTACGTCCTTATCAATTTTATAATAAATTTGTGCTTAATTCCATAGTAAATATATTTTCCTTAAATATATTTCACATTTTTTTCACCTAAAAAACTATATTTTTTTGTAATATTAAACTTTTTTATCATATATAGTAATTCAAATCGTCGCTCTATGTATTATTTTTTATTCATTATATCATTTACTAGTATTTTATTTTAAAGTATTATTTCTTATAAAATTAAAAGGAAGCATTTAAGCTTCCTTTTAATTTTAAATATACACTTTTGCTATAATCTCTATTTATTGCAATCAACAATTATTCTATAAGTATCCGGTCTTAATGCTTCTGCTATACCATTTCCTAAATTATCTAATGGTACATGACCAGAAATTAATGACTCTGGGTTAATTATATTTGAGGATAACAATCTAGTTGCTTGTAAAAAATCCTTATTAGAAGGATTTACTGATCCTGTTACTATAGCTTCTGAATAATGAATACTATTTGGACTAAAATCTATTGGATTATCTGGATGGAATGAACTATAGAATACTACCCTACCAAGCTTACCAGCCATTTTAATTGCATCCTCTGCAACCTTTGAAATTGCAACTGTGTTTACAACGACATCTGCACCTCTTCCATCAGTTAAATCCTTAATATATTGTACTGCATCTACTTTAGAAGAATTTATAACAATATCTGCCCCGTTATCCTTTGCAACCTTTAATCTTTCCTCATCAACTTCTGTTACTATTACTCTAGCGCCCTTTAACTTAGCAAGCATTGTGTGGAATACTCCCATAATTCCAGCACCTATAATAACAACATCGTCTCCAAAGTTTATATCACATCTATTTATGCTATGAATACAGCAAGCTAATGGCTCAGTTAAACTTAAATAGTTTACATCTACATCTTTATTAACTTTATAAACATTTTTTTCTTCAACTACAATATATTTAGCTAATCCACCTGGCCCACCAACAGTTTGATGAAATTTGGCTATAAAAGCAGTTTTACATTGATTATCATTTCCTGTTCTACAATAATGACAATGACCACAGTTAGTTAATAATCTTAATGCTACTACATCTCCATTGCTAACGGATGATACTTTACCACCACACTGAATAACGTGTCCAGCAACTTCATGTCCACCTGCAAATGGCATCTTTGGTTTCATCTTTCCTAAATATACTCTTTGCTCCATTGTACAGATTGCAGTTACATCTATTTTAACTAATACCTGATTTGACTTTATCTCTTCTATTGTCTCTTCGATATATTTTAATTTTTCTGCTCCCTCGAATATTGCAATTTTATTATTATATGTCATAACCCTCTCCTCCTATATTAAGACTTACATCTATAATTTCCTATAAAAACTTACACCTTATTAAATGTATTTTAATTGTTAAATATTATTAAAGCTTCCTCTACTGTCACATCATCGTGTATAAGAGCTGAAATAGCTTTAGCTAATTTTCCTGGTGTCTTATGTCTCCAAATATTTCTTCCCATTGCAACTCCTGCAGCACCTGCATCTAAAGCTTCTCTTATTTCTGTAAATAATACTTTAGGTTCAATCTCTTTATCTCCACCTAATATAACTACTGGAACATACACGCTATCTACTAACTCTTTAAAACTTTCAGTATCTCCAGTATATTTAGTCTTTATAATATCTGCGCCCATTTCTGCTGCCATTCTACAAGCAAATAATAAGCCTTCCTTTGTATGTCCTGCAGGACCTTTTTCAAACCCATTTGGTAATGCCTCTGCTACTACAGGCATCCCCCATTTTTCTCCTGCTGATATATTTTCTGCTAGAGCTTGTGTATATACTTCTTCCCACTTTGATCCTGGAAAGTGCATACATATAACCCCATCAGCCCCAAATCTTAAGCCATCTTCAACGTTATATACTCTGCTTAGAGGTTTATTTTTTTCTCCAAGCATTGAATAGCCACCATCAACTCTTAAAATACATCCTGCCTTTCCAAAATTCTCACCAAATTTCTCCATTAAACCAACAGTAGTCAAAAATGCATCTACACCATTCTCTGCTAACTCTGATATTATATGTCCAGGCTCTTTTAAGTATGGTAATACATTCATGTTGCTTCCATGCTCCATAGCAACTATAAATGTTCTTTTATCCTTTCTAAATATATGGTTCATTCTTCTTACTTTACTCATTTAAAATCCTCCTATATTCTCAAATACTTTTTTATATTTAACTTTTAAAATAACCCTATTAATGTACCTGCAAATCCTATTGCAAATATTAGTAATATAATTTTAGTTGGCTTCCAGTTCTTTGATAGTAAATACCAACAAAGTACAACTAATGCAAGTGGAAGCATATTAGGCAATATTTTATCAAACATATCTTGAAGCTTAGTTGTTGATGTACTAGTTACAAATTCAACTTTAGTTGCTATCTTTACATTTAAAGCAGTCATTGCACCCATAACTGATAATCCAATAACCGAAGCTGCGTTTGTAAGTGTTTTAATCCTTCCATTTGCAAGAATATCTTGTATTACTGTTCTTCCAAGCTTATATCCTTTATGAAAAAAAACATATCCAAATCCCCATACTGGAATGATAGTACCTAATAAAAATAGAATCGGTCCAAATACATTTCCTTCCCTTGCCATGTCAATACCAATTGATAATAATACTACTGCTAATAATCCTTGAAGTACGGAATCACCTATTCCTGATAATGGCCCCATCAATGATGTTTTTAACGCATTAATAGTTTCATCAGGTATCTCTTCACCATTAGCTTTCTTTTCTTCCAATGCTATAATAAATCCATGTATCAAACTTCCAAATGTAGGTTCACAATTAAAGAATGTCATACTTCTCTTTAAAGCTGCTGCTCTATCTTCTTTAGTTTTATATAGCTTTTTAATTATTGGACTCATGGCATGAGCAACACCTAAACCTTGTAATCTTTCATAGTTATAGCAGCAGTGTGAAAAGAAAATCCATCTTACAAAAGATTTGTTTATGTCTTTCTTCGTCAATACAATTTTATCTTTTTTAACTTCATTACTGTTTTCTACTATAGTATTTGACATATTACATCCCCTCCTCTACCTTTTCTTTCTCTTCCTTCATATAAGTTATTGCATAAGCTACACATCCACTTAAAAATGCTATTGCTATAACATTTAATTGGAAATAAGTTGCAAGTAAGAAACCTATAAAGAAAAATGCTATAACTTGCTTATTAGCCATGAATTTCAATAATATTGCTATTCCTAATGCAGGAAGCATGCCTCCTATCACCATAAGTGAGTCCATAAGCCATTGTGGTACATATGGTAATATTGAATTTATTAACTCTGGCCCATAATATACTGAAATAAATGTAGGTATCGCATAAAATATAAATACCAATACTTGTCCAGGTACTAAGTTCATAAATGCAACTTTGTTTACATCGCCCTGCTCTGCATATTGTTCAGCTTTATGAACAAATAATGAGTTTGCTGTCATTTTAAAATACCATGCTATAGTTCCAACCATACCTAAAGGTATAGCTAATGTTAATGCTACTTCTGCTGAAACTCCTGACAAGATTGCTAAAGCAGTTCCTATAACACCTGCAAAAGTTAAATCTGTAGGAACAGCTCCCCCAACCATAATGTAGCCTAAATTTATAAGGTTTATTGTAGCCCCTATTTCCATTCCCATTTTTACGTCACCAAGTATCAAACCAACAATAGTTCCTGAAATTAACGGTTTCATAAGTGAGAAGAAACCAACTCCAAATGCAAACGTACTTGTTATAAAAAATGCGAATAACGAAATTATAATTGCATTAAACATAATATCCCCCCTAAATTTTTAATCCTTTCTCTGCCGGAACAAGTTTAAACTCTATCTCTACACCTTGAGCCTTTAATTCTCTCAATAGCTCTAATTGTTTATCTGTAATAGATATATTTCTGTATATAACCTTAGTATTTTTTCCTGCACCCATGCCCCCAACATTTAAATACTTTATTTCTAAACCCTCATCTTTTAAAGCTAGTACATCTTCTACATTCTTTGTTAGAATCAAAACTCTCTTAGTTTTAAATTCTTCAGAGTTCATTGTTCTAACTGTTTCTTTTATACTTTTAACTTCTGCTTTTACTGTTGGAGGCGCGGCCATAGTTATTACATCTTTTATAAATTCATCCTTTGATAACGCATCATTTGCAATAATAATATTTGTAGCCTTAACCTCCTTAACCCATGTTGTAACAATTTGTCCATGAATTAACCTGTCATCAATTCTAAGCAGTGCTAGAGCCATTTCCCCTTCTCCTCTCATATATTTCTTTAACATCATACAAAGATTCTTTATAAACATTAATACAAATTTCTTTTAACTCTTCTACTGTTTCTACAGTATCTCTATTCATAATAGCTTCAATAATAGTTGGTAAGTTTACTCCAGTTAAGCATATATATCCACTGTTTATTACATATGGAAGAATTGTATTAAAAGGGCTTCCGCCGTAAATATCAACAAATGTTAGAATATCATTACAATTGCTTAATTCTCCTATGACTGTTTTAACCTTTTCATTTAAATTTTCTACAGATTCTCCTCTTTCAAATGATACTGCTTTTATATTTTCATTTTCACCAACTATCATTTCTGCACTATTTAATAACTCTTCTCCTAACCTTCCATGAGTAACTATTATTATTCCAATCATTTTAATCACCCCACTCTCTTAGTAATATCTTTAGCAATAGCCGTGCCAAAATCTGTAACATACCATAAACTCAGTAAAATGCCTTTATTCTTTGTAAACGTAAACATTTTCTAAACACAAACTTTCCTTTTCTATTTTTTAAACAGATTCTAAACTGATTATCATCAAATTCAAACAGATTTTTATAATAAACTTATATTTTTAAACGCAAATAATAAAAGAGCCGATAAAACAGCTCTTTTATTCTAAGATTTCTTTTATATATTGAATTTCATCAATATTAAAATCAATATTAAATTGTTCCTCAATCGCCCATAAATTTCTTTTTATAGCATCACATAACTCAATATCTTCTTCTAAAGAAGTTATTTCTGTGTGCTTTATATATTCATCATTAATTAATCTTTCAACTGCAAATGATATATGAATCATTAATTTAACCATTATATCCAAAGTAAATCTTCTCTTTAAATCAAATTGCATTAAATTTATTATTTTATAAACTAATGGACATAGTTTTTTAGGATTAACATACACAATTGTTTGTTCAATATACTCAACAGTATGCTCTAAAGTTTTATTACTTACTTCATCATTATCTTGAGATTTATTCATTCCCTCTTCAACTAAAATTGTATCTATTTTAAGAAAGTTATACATTAATGTTGCTAATATACTTACATTTAATGTTGATATCTCTAAATTAAAGTTCGTCTCAATTATTTTACTAATTATTTTCGCTAAAGTATTAAAATAACTATTATTTGATATTTTAATATTCAGATTAATTTCATTATTATAATTTAGTAAATATAACAAATATATTATTAGATACTTTTGGAATTCATCTTCCCACTTTATAGTTGAGTATTCTTGTAAACATCCTAATAACACTCCAGAAAATTTATCTATGTCATCATAACTAATTTCTTTATACTCTTCTATTTTAGAAATTATCTCCGAGTAATTATATTCATATCCAATTAGTTCTAAAAACTTCTCACAATATTGTCTTATATTTATTTTATTACTATCAACTATTTCTGTATTTATATACGTCATTCTTACATCAGTTTTTGTGTTATAAAGATTACTTTGCCATGGTTCGCTAATCCTATTACTATCATTATTATTTAAAATATTCCAATACTCATAAACCTTATATAGAATATTTACCATTTCTTGTGGTATATCTTTTTTACCTATCTTCATTGCTTTATCGCCTTTGCTTATATAGCTATGATATGCATTAGCACACACCTTTTGTATATCACTTTTTAGTTCTCCAATATTACCTTTGCAATCATAAAGCATAAAACACCATATTACTTCTCTATCTATAATAATATTTTCATTTATCCTTTTACCTTCAATGTTAAAGAAGTACTTCACAAGCTCCTCTCTCTCACTTAAATGTCTTTCTCTTATATCTGGAATCCTTAAAATTACAGGTATTCTTCGAGTAAACGTTTTTAAAAGAGAGCTGTTTACATTCTCAGTTGTAGCGGTAATAAGTAATACATTACTTTTTCTATTAGTTATTGTTTCTCCTAACCTTCTATATATTCCATGATCCATTATAGAAAAAAGCATTTCCTGTCCTTCACTCGGTAATCTATGCACCTCATCCAAGAACAATATCCCACCATCAGCAGCTTCAATTAATCCCTTTTTATTATCATCAGCACCTGTAAATGCTCCTTTAGCATGTCCAAACAAGTGAGACATTAATAATTGTGGATTATTAGCGTAGTCTGCGCAATTAAACACAACAAATTTTGTTTTATCAGTATATCTTCCTATCTTTATTGCAAATTTATAAAGATATTCTGCAAACAAACTTTTTCCTACACCGGTTGAACCAAGTAATAAAATATGAAGCCCATTTGGAGGATATAAAATAGCAGCTCGGCCTTGATCAGCTATCTTTTTTAAACTTCCGTTAAGCCCAATAATTCCAAATTCATTATCATCTCTATTGGCTTCACTTATTCTTTTCTTTTCAATAAGTTCTACTAATTCTTTTAAACTATTAAATTTATCTTTCTTTATGTTAACACTGAATTTCTCATTAAATAACTTCTTATCAAAAAAAATTACTGGTCGTGATTTTATATAAATTAATTTTCCATCTTTACTTAATTTATTTAACTCTAAACTTATACTACTTCTACTCAAATTAAGTTTTTCTCCAATACCAGTTGCAGTAAACGATTCTATATCTCCAGAGCTTAATACATCATAATTTAAACTTTGCATTGCATCTTTTAAAGTATTATGAATAAGCTGATTTCTATTCACATTAACTCAATCCCATCTTAACCATATTTTATTAAATTCACCTTTTTTTCAATATTTTACCAATTATAACAATAGATTGTCAATTGAACTCGAATATTCTTTCACAGTCCCTTTTCTTTTTCGCCTTTTCTACTTTACCTTTATACACAAAAATGTATACTACCTGGAATGTATTTAGTAAAATATATTTATATCCATCTTTTATAAAACAACAAAATTTATGGAGGAAATCTTTTTATATGAAAAATTTAATTTATGATAGAGTTGCTCAAAAATTATCTGCATATAACTTTAATTATTCTATTCTTTTTAAAAATCTGACCTCATTAGAAACTATAACATGGTGCCATAATTCTCCCTTAGAAAAAGCTACTTTTCCTTCAGCAAGCACAATAAAGATTTTTATTGCAATTGAAGCTTTTAACCAAATTAATAAAGAACTTATTTTTGAAGATGATATAATTCTTTTAGATGATACTATGAAGGTAGGCGGGTCTGGAATTTTATCTAGCTATTCAAATAATAGTGAGATATCTATAAAGAAGCTTATTTATCTAATGATGGCTGAAAGTGATAATACTGCTACAAATATTCTTATAGACATTTTAGATATAAACAATATAAATACTACTATAAATAAGCTTTTATGCAAAAATTCAGCTTTAAATAGAAAGATGATGGACTTTGATTCTATAAAAAAAGGTATTGATAATTACACCTCTGCCCTTGATTTAGCTATAGTTTTAGAAAGACTATATACTAATTCATGTATAAATAAAAAGTATGATACATTAATATTAAATATTATGAAAGATTGTACAAATAACAGTAAGATTCCAAGTAAATTGCCGTCTCACATTAAAATATCTCATAAAACTGGTGAATTGGATTATATAGAAAATGATGCTGGAATAATATTTACACCTTACGGAGATTATATATTAATTATTCTAACTGAAGGATATAATAACTCAGTGGAAATTGAAGCAATAAGTGAAATTTCTAAAATTATATATGACTCATATTCTCTATTAAATACTAGTAAGTGAAGTTAAATATTGTTGTTTATTATTTTATAAAACAAAAAGGCTTGGAGTTCCAAACCTTTTTTATTTTTACTATTTATGCTTCTTTTTATAAACTATAAATCCAAGTATTCCAATCAAAATAACAGCTCCTAAAACCAAGATAATTATATCTGTATACTTAATAGCTACAAAAGTTGCAACAAAACTTTTCTCTCCCATAAAATTCTCCCCTTTATTTAAATCTTTAATATAATTGTTAGCTATATATTTTCTAATCTTAAATCTATTATTTTTAATATTATATCTAAATCATTATTAAACTTGTCTTTTAGCTTTTGTAGAGATCTTTTGCCAATCCTTCTATCCATTACAGCTAAAATATTAATTATCTTATTATTTGAATTAATAGCATCTTCCATATTCATATTTAAAAATTCATGAGCCCTATTATAAAAATCCCATTGAGGCACTATTCCGATTTCCTCTAACTCTCTTTTTGACTCCTCATATGTAGATAAATATTTATTACCTTTATCATACTCTTTATATTTTTCAGATTCAAGCTCATCTATTTTGTTGCTCCATTTTAATGTAGACATATCGAATATCTCAATATTATCTTACTTTTAAATATTAACTTCATCTTTTATTAGTGTAAGACCATCATTATTTAAAACACTATCTCTTTTGCAAACTCTAATAAACATTAGTCCAGCAAATATAGCTGCTACTATTTCTGCTATAGGAAATGTTATCCATACCCCTGTTAATCCTATAAACTTTGATAAAATAAACGCCATAGGTAGTATTATTATAATTTGTCTTAGCAATGTTATAAGCAAGCTTAAATTACCTTTGCCAATAGCTTGAAATGCAGTTGCAAATAATAATCCCAAAGCTGCTGGTATATAACTTAAGCTTATTGTACATAAGGCAGTCTTACCTATTGATAACATTTCTTCCGAAGCATTGAATATCATAAGTAATTCCTCTGGAAAAGCTAAAAATATAAAATTACCTGCTGCCATTATAATGACAGAAACTATAATTCCTAACTTTAATGTATTTATAAATCTATCTCTATTTTTAGCTCCATAATTATATCCTAATATAGGCATTGCTCCTTGAGTTAATCCACTTACTGGCATAAATACAAAGGACTGCAACTTAAAATATATTCCAAACAATGCTACTGCCACTTGTGAAAATGAAATTAATATTGCATTTAATCCCATAACTAATATTGATCCTAATGAAATCATCATTATTGAAGGTGCTCCTACTGTGAATATTTCTTTAACTACCTTCATTTCAAACTTAAAGCCTTTTTTCTTTATCTCAACTTCATGATTTTTATAAACTAGTGTTATTACAGATAAAGTCATAGCCAAAATTTGGCCAGCTACTGTTGCAATAGCTGCTCCTGCAACTCCCATTTTAGGAACTCCAAATAAACCAAAAATAAATATTGGATCTAAAATTATATTTGTTATTGCTCCAACCGCTTGGAATATCATTGGATATATCATATTCCCTGTAGATTGTAAAACTTTCTCAATGATTATATGAATTATAACTCCAAAAGATAACATTGTTACAATATAGGTATAATTAACTCCTAAATTTATAACTTCCTTTGATTCAGTAAACATCTTAAAAAATGGATTTATAAATATTAATCCAAGTACTATAAATATTACTGCTTCTATCACTCCTATAATTAGTCCATGAGTTACAGCACTATTTGCTTTATCATAATTCTTTTCCCCTAAACGTCTTGATATTACTGAATTTATACCAACGCCTGTCCCAACTGCCACTGCTAATATTATATTTTGTATTGGAAAGGCTAAAGACACTGCTGTTATTGCCTCTTCACCTATTCTTGCTACAAACATACTATCTACAACATTATACATTGACTGTATGAACATAGATAACATTGCAGGTAATGCCATAGTCATAAGCAAAGGAAAAATTCTTTTTGTCCCCATTTTATTTTCTTCTCTTTCCACTTCATAACCTCCTAAAAAAATAAGAACCACGTTATCCTATTTGAGTTCCAGCAAACAGGTAAACGTGGTTCTTTGTAAATCTCTTATTTTATTCAGCTATATTTTACCATAAACACTAAAAATATAAAAGTTATTTAATTTACATTCTACTAATTAAACATTTCCCTTTTATATAAACTCTCTTTATATTTAAGCTATCACTAAATTCTACTACAGGAACTCCATTACTAATTATAAAATCTGCATCTTTTCCAATTTCTAAAGAGCCAATTTTATCTTCTACTCCTAAGATTTTAGCTGCATTTAAAGTAATTAAAGATAAAGCCTCATTTTCATCATAACCTTTATCTATTAACGCTTCTATTGCTTTCTTTGAAATTTCCATCAACTCAGGTGAACCTTTTGGTTTTTTATCATTAAAGCTCAACCATGATACGCCTTCATATGGTGGTAAATATGCATCTGTAGCAATAGATACTAATATATTATTTTCAATTAATTTCAATATATCTTCCGGTGAGTTTGGTTTTAGATGAGTTCCACCTAAAGGTGTTGCTACTATTGATATATCACTATTACTAATCTCTTTTATTTCATCATCAGTAATACCATGACCATGATGAATAACATCAAACTTTGCTTTTATAGCCATTTCTATAGCATCTTTTCCTGCTACATGACAGCCAACCCTTTTCCCTTTATCATGAAATATACTAACTATTTTATCTAACTCTTCTTGTGTATAAATAACTTCTCCAGCTCTTGGTACAATATCCTCAGTTAAATTTGCTGGAGTCGCGTTTATAAATATATTTTCACCTGGATAATCACTATTTTCTACTAAATCCATAATTGTCTCATCTTCTATAAGCTTATCTTTATCTACTGAGTTATTTCCTGTTACAGATGTGAAATTTACTAAATCTTTAAAGCCAATAGTTATACTGTTACATGAGAAAATTATATTTACAGGTAAGTCTTTTGCTATCTCCTTAAAATCTTTAACTGATTCTAAAGTCATTGGCGAACCACAAATTTGCTCTCCAAAAGTAGTTACCCCTGACATAAGTGCTTGTAAAACTAAAGATTTTTGAGCTATTTTATAAGTCTCCCTTGTCACTGGATAAACTGTTGATGGAGCATACTCTAATAGGTGTGTATGGCAATCTATAAATGAAGGTGTAATAACTAGATATCCAAAATCTTCAACTTCCAATTCCTTATATTTAGAAATTATATCATCTGACTTACCTATATCTATTATTTTACCTTCACTAATTACCATAGCTCCATTTACTATAGTTTTATCTTCACTTATCGTTACTATTTTCTTTGATTTCACAATATATTCTCTACTCATATCTACCTTCAAATTATAAGTGGTGTTAATGCTAATGCTATTATTACACAACTAATCAATCTGATAGCTGCCCCTAATAAAGCTGCATATAATGCTTCTTTTTCATTTAAATCTGAATGTTCTTTCCATGTTACAGGTATTTGCCCAAACAATACTGATAACGGAAATCCTGAATTTGCAAGAACAAATCCACCTACAATAAGTGCTGGTGCTACATTACACATTTCAACTAATTGAGCCATAGCTAATGTTGGGCTTGCTAAAATTGATACTATGCCTGTTGCTGGTTCAATTTGTAACCATTGTAAGCATGTACTCATGGCATTAGAAATTATATCCCAAATACCAAAGTAATCTAATATACCAATCATAGTAAATACTGCTGCAACAGCTGGAATTATTACTAAGAATAAAAGGTAAGCTCCTTCTTTTGCTGAACTAAATAGTGTATCTAGAAACTTAGTTTCTGGAGTAAATCTCGGTAATTCTTCTAAATCCACAGCTTTAGTGTCTCTATATACTGTTTTGGATAAAATAAGTGGCACTAATATTATTGGTACAAATACCGCTACAATAACTAACGGTAATGCTTTAATATTAAACTTTGTTAATACTACTAATCCTAAAACTAATGTTGCAAAAGATTGTGGCGATTGTATCATAGTTGCAATAGCAATTTTTTGCTCTCCCTTTGTAGCTTTAGCTTTAACTAATACAGGACCTGCAATAGCTCCAGCAGCATTAATATCTCCTAAAACATTATAAACACTTGGAATTATAACAGATGGATTAATCTTAAAGAACTTCATTATAGGAATAAAAATTCTTATCAAAGCATCAGTAAAACCTAATCTCTCTAAAATCCTACCTACAATTACACTTATAATAATAGCTACACCAACTTCACTAAGCAGAAATACATCAACTACTATAGGAAATACTTGTTTTGTAATACTATCAAAAAGTCCAGATAAAGAATCTGGAGATACTAGTAAGACAATAAAAGATAAGATTACTAAAAATAATCCAACTACTTCTATTGCCTTCCATTTCTTCCTAGAAGATTTGATCTGATTCATATCTCTCTCCTATTTTTTAATTCTTAATACATACTATAAAAATCCTCTGTAAACAGTTACTTATTTTTATCAATTGACTTTTTAGCACTTTCCTATAAAAAAAATAACATCTACAATTTTAGTAGATGTTGCTGCTATTAAATATATAAAATTATTTTTTCTTATTTCTAGCGTCTATTATTACTCCAACAAGAGTACCTAAACATATTCCAATAAGTACTTGATTATAAATTGTTCCAAGTAAAAGCCCCACTATCATGCAAAGAGCCAAAAAGCTTATTGAACTACTTTTTTCATTTTTCCCTTTGCCTTTACCATTAACTTTTCCTTTGTTTTTGCCTTTACCCATAATGTTCTCCTCCTAAGTTTTATTAATATTAATGATAATACATTTAGTTATTTATTTCTACAATTAAAGAAACATTAATTACTTAAATCCTCTTACTTTAGTATCTTCAAAATTTTATCTTCTGGTATTTTAGTTATAGGTATAAACTCCTTTGGATTCTCATCATAAATTGCAATTGATTTTTCAAACCAAGCAACATCTCTCCATTTATTACATTTATAACCGGCATTGTGATATATTCCAATCTTTTTAAAACCTATGCTAATCTGTAAATTTTCACTTTTCTCATTTGGCAATGTTACACATCCATATACTGTTCTTATTTCTTGAAGCCTTAACAACTCTATAAGCTTTAAACAAAGAACTTTACCGATACCCTTTGATGTAAAGTTAGAGTCAATATAAATTGATAGTTCAACACCCCATTGATATGCTGCTCTTTCTTTATATCTACTAGCATAGGCATAACCAATAATATTGCCATCTTCTTCATATACTAAATAAGGATATTGTAAAATAATACTTTTAACCCTTTCTTCAAATTCCTTCTCATTTGGAAGTGTATATTCAAAGGTAATTGCAGTATCAATATATTGTCCATATATTTTTAATATTTCATTGCTATCATTGACTGTTGCCAATCGTATTGCCATAATACATTTCCCTTCTATATCCCATAATGAATAATATACTTTTCTTCTTCTATAGCCTTAACTATTATACTTATCAATTTATCAAACTCTTCTGACTTACACTTAATATTTTCTTCATTAATTATATTTAAGAACTGCTTAAGTGATGTCGGTGGTATTAAGGTTGTTCCATAATAAGCTAAATCCTTATATGGTCTATTTAGATTATGCGCAAAGGTTTCTAATTTCTTCATTTTATCTCCAAACCCTTTATGATATATTTCATCAATAAGATCTCCATCTATAGAAATACAATTATATTTTTCTGGTTTATGCTCATTTTCCCTATACTCTTCAATACAATCAATTATTCCAAACTCATGAACATAGGCCATTATACTACCTCCATTTAATTTAAATATTGAAGAAATTATTTTTCTGAGTTCTCTTCATTATTAGCTTCATTTTTTCTAGAAAAACTAATACAAATATAAGCACAACCTAATATTATAAACACAGGATTTTTATTTACTACTCCTACTATTAGAAAACATATTGCTGCAAAAAGCCAAAGTATTCCCGTAATATTCTTATCCATATAATCCTCCATTAATTATCTAATTTGATAATTTTATGTTATCACATATTACAAATTTATTCCATAATCCATTCTACATAGAGTCTACCATCATTCTAAAGTAATCTATTAGCCTGCCCAGTTAATCATTCCTTTCATCCTAATTATTATATTAATAAGCAAAAAAGGAGCAATTGCTCCTTTTAACATTTGTATTATCTATTCAATATTACTTTTTTAGTTAAAACATCATATCCAGTATAAGCTAAAGCTAAAACTGCAGTTAATAATCTTTCATGTCCTAAACTTTCTGTTGTGGCTTTTGCAAGTTCTCTACTATGACCTCTTACTTCACAATTGGAAATTGAAATATATGGGTGTATAGTTGGTGTAACATAGCTTACATTACCTATATCACTTGATCCTCCACCAGTCTTAGGTGCATGAATTTCTGTAATACCTAAACTTCTTAGATTTTCATTGAAAGCTTCTGATAATACTTCATTAGTATTTAAATCATCATAAGGAATCTCATATCTATCCATCTCAAGTTCGCAACCAGTCATCAAAGCTGCACCTCTTGCAATATTTTTAACCTTTTCTAAAACCTCTTCTATTGTAGCTTTTTTTGCTGCTCTTATATAGAACTGAGCTACTGCTCTTTCTGGAACTATATTAGCTGCAACTCCACCTTCAGTAATAATTCCATGCATTAATACATCTTTAGTTACGTGCTGTCTTAAAGCATCAATTCCATTAAATAATTGTATTACAGCATTTAATGCATTTATGCCTTGTTCTGGACAAGACGCTGCGTGAGCTGTCTTTCCCTTAAAAGTAAATTGAATTGGATAAAGAGCACTACTTGTACCACTAGCATAAGTCTTATCATTTGGATGAACCATCATTGCACAATCAAGTTCATCAAATGCTCCTTCTTCAACCATGATTACTTTTGCACCATTTGTCTCTTCTGCTGGAGTTCCATAAACTATTATTTTCCCTCCGACTTGATCTATTATTTTACTTAAAACAATACCTGCTCCTGAAGAGATTGTACCAATCATATTATGTCCACATCCGTGTCCTATTCCAGGTAATGCATCATACTCACATAAATAACCAATAGTTAATCCTGGCTTACCACTATCAAAAGTTGCTTTAAAGGCAGTATCCATATTTAGGTATCTTTCCTCTACTTCAAAATTGTGCTCCTTTAAAAGTTCAGTTAAAACTTTTACTGCTTTATACTCTTCGTTTCCTAACTCTGGATTTTCATATATATAATCGCTTATTTCTATTAGTCTTTTATGTATTTTTTGTCCTTCACTAGTTAATCTCTCTTTCATCTTTAACTCCCCTAAATTAATTAATATTTTTATATATAATTTAGAAGCTGCCTAAGCAGCTTCTCCTATTTTAATAAGTAAAACTTATTTGAATTTTGAGTCTTAAATTTTTTTACATCCAATTTATCATCATTGCAACAGTTATAAATCCTAAGCTTAATAAGAATATTATTGCTTGTATTGGAAGTATCCATTTTACCCATTTAGAATATGGAACTCCAGCTAATCCTAATGACGCTATTAATATTCCTGATGTTGGGAATATTGCATTTGAGAAGCCATCTCCTAATTGGAATATTAAGACTGATAATTGTCTTTGTACCCCTACCAAATCTCCAAGTGGTGCAAGTAATGGCATAGTTACAGCAGCTTGTGCTGAACCTGAAATAACAAAGAAGTTTACTATCATTTGAACTATATACATTAAATATGCAGCTATTAATGATGGTAAATTACCAATTAATCCAACTAAACCATGTAAAACTGTATCTATTATTTGAGCATTTTCTGCAATTATAACTATTCCTTTAGCACAACCTATTATTACAGCTGCCCCAATCATTCCTTTTGCACCTTCTATAAATGCCTCTGCCATATCGTTAAGTGATAATCTTCCAACAATACCTGAACATAATCCCATTGCTAAAAATACTGCTGCTATTTCAGAAATATAGAATCCCTTAACTAATACTCCCCAAACTATAACTCCTATAGCTACTGCTAAAAGAGATAATATAGCTTTATGCTTTATAGTAAAACCTTCATGACTATGAATATTAACTTCTAGTTTTTCCTTTTTCTTTCTGTCTGATTCATAAACTAAACTCTTTGTTGGATCTTTTTTAATCTTATTAGCATAATACATTAAGAATGCTATACCAACAGCTGTTGTAATAGCCCATACTACTGTACGGAATCCAACTCCTGAACCTACTTCTACACCAGCTATATTTTGTGCAATATGTACTGTAAATGGATTTAGCATTGCTGTTGAGAAACCTAATATACACGCAAAATATGTAACTGCAACAGTTAATATACTATCGTAACCTAATGCTAACATAAGTGGAAGTAAAAGCGTTATAAATGGTATTGCTTCTTCTGACATACCAAAAACTGCTCCACCAATAGAAAATATAAGTGTTAATATTGGTATTATTAATATTTCTTTACCTTTTAATTTATTAACTAATCTAACTATACCAAGATCAATAGCTTTAGTTCTTGATACAACATTTATAGCTCCTCCAACTACAAATAAAAATGCAATTATCTCAGCTGCACTCATAATCCCTTCTAGTGGTGCTTGTAGTACTGCAAATATTCCTTGTGGATTGCTTTCTACATAGCTAAAAGTTCCATCTACAACTACAGTTTTCCCTGCTTCATTTACAACTCTTTCATAAGCTCCACCTGGAACAAAGTAAGTTGCTATTGATACTAAAATTATAATTCCAAAAATTATAACTAAAGTATGAGGCATTTTCATTTCTTTTTTCATAACATCCTCTGATTTTTCTCTTTTCTTCTGTAAATTTAACATCTTCATCCTCCTATTGTTTTTTATCTTTCTAGAATAAACAAAAAAGCCTTAAGCTTATCACTTAAGACTCTTATAAATTCAGTATTAATACCTTATTTAAAATACACTTCAGTGATAGCCCTCCATAATCATTTGATTATGACAGTGTTATACATATTCTGTATAACCCCAACATAATAACCTTAAAGCCTCAGTTATTTGTTTCGGCGATATTTCCTTTCATTTTGCACTTATGCTTAATTTTCTTGCAAAGATACTATTAAATACCGCAACCTCTATCTACATATTATTAAATTTTTATATGCATAATTATACATCATTAGGCATATTTCTACAAGTTTTTTATTTGTTAGTTTGATACTTTTTTAATTCCTCTTTTAATCTTTGTATTTCTTCTTCTTTTTCCTTTAGCTTATTTTCATAATAATTCTCCTTATCTCCAAGGTTATTATTTAACATATTTATTAATGAAGCCATTTCATCAGCACTTCCAACTATCCTATTAAATAATAATAAATTAGATTTTAATATTTCCGGAATCTCATGATGAGAATATCTAAGCCTATGATCTATCTCCCCATACCCCTCTTCAAAGATAGTTCTAACTTGAATTTCAGCTATAACCTTTTGATTTGTAGGATAACATTCTACTAAGTAATGAACTGATCTATAACCTGATTGTCGTGACCTTACTTCTATACCTAAATCATCAAATATATATCTATCGTCTCCATCTCTTATGTTTGCTGTTATTTCAACTACATTCCATGTCTTTACTATAAAGTCATGTATATCTTTCCATTGGTCTTTAAATATATGTAAAACTCTTATTCCAATTAAATCTGTTATCTCATTTTTATAATTATCTACATTAAAATAAAAATCTTTTCCATTTTTAACTTTCCTATCTTCCGTTTTTCTTATAATCTTTTCAATTAATCTTTCTGGATCTTTTATTCTTGATTTAACAGAATGTATATTTTCATTGGAACGTAATATATTAGCTATAAAATCTGCTTGAGTTTCATAAGAGTTCTCAAATTTTACAAAGTCATTATATATTTTTTGCAACTCTTTAAAATCAATATTACTTCTTTCTATATATTCCTCTATATGAGGGTATTTTTCTAAATAAAAATCTTTATCCAAACTATTCACTATTAAGCCTCCCTAATGTTGAAAATTAATACTAATAATTGTATTTTAGCATATTATTAATAAAAATATTGTTAATACTTTAGATATACTTTTTTCTTTTGATACTAAAATATATGATTTATCTAACATAATGTTAATCATTTAAGTAACACAATTTCCTTTTTATGGTAATAAGTGTTATAATAGTATTATCCTTTTGATTACATAATTTTGGAGGTAATTTAAAAATGAATATTCTTCGCTTTAAAAAAGCAAATTACTACAGAATAACATTAAGAACTATGACATCAGAAGACATATTAAAATTTGAAGAAATAAAAAAAAGAAAAAATAAAGAGATTAATAAATTAGCTATCTTCGTTATGTTTGGTTTAATGGTATTAGTAGCATTAATGATTCATTTATATAATTTAAATTTACAATAATAAAAGAAATTCTCTATAAATTTTCCAAGTATTCTCTTCCCATTTATAAATTGTTATGTTATCAAAATTACATTTAAAATCAAATTTATACTGATTTACATAGTTCCATACTTCTTCATAAATGGGAGGTAATTTTTTTGAGGATAAAGTAACATGAAACACCTTATCCTTACCATCAGTTTTTGTAAAATTAATATATGAAGACTTATCTATCTCTTCAATAAGCCTATCATGTAACATCTTTCCTTCTTTTGACATATCTACATCCATATAAATAACCCTATTATCAAAATGATTATAATTATTTAATCTAAAAGGTTGACTTCTCTCTCTCTTACAAAATGCTTCAATATTGTTTTCTAAATCTATAATACTTCCATCGTATTCAAAGGGAGCTTTTATAGTAAAATGTGCTGGAAGCTTCGAAGACTTAGCATTAAACTTTTTTAATATATCTTTTCTTAAATTATTATTAAAATCTCCTGCTTCCCCTTTAAGTACACACACTATCACATATCTCATACTTTACTTACTCCTTACTTATTTATTTGGCTGACTTAATTTTTTCATCATTACGTATCTTTTTAATCCTCCATATTTTACTTTCTCTACCTTTATCTCATACCCTAAATCTAGAAAAGTATTAACACTAAATTTATTATACGGTGATGCTGTAGAAGTTAATATAGTATTCTCTTTTTCCCTTGCTATCTTTTCTAACTCTTCACAAATAACTTTCTGCAATCTATTTCCCCTAAACTCATTTTTTACTACAGTAGATTCTATTTGCCCTACCTTTAATAATTCTTCATCTATTATACCTAAATCATATCCATAATTCTTCTTATCATATCCTTTAGCAACATATACGCCCATTGCAATTAATTCATCTTCTTCAGTAGTTACACCAAGTATTATACCTTCGCAATCAATATACTTCATAAATTCATCTTTTTCAGTAGATGCATATAACTGCTTATCTTCAAGTCCTTCAACTATTTCATCTTGAAGTCTCATTATTTTTTCTATATAAGATGAATTAAGTATCTTCATATTAACTTCTATTATATTATTATCTGTTCTTTTTACCTTTAGTTTCTTATTCATAATATATCTCCTTATATACTGATTTAATTATTTCCAAATCAAATTTGTTTTTTAGTTTAATATTTAAAACTATATTCTTATTCACTTTAAAAAATAGTTTTTTTATATAATATCTATATACTATTTAATATTTAATTTCAATAGTATAACTATTATTTTATCTCGATTCATCATTTTAGTAACTTAAGATCATTATTTATTCCATTGTCCGTAAATATTAAAAAGCACCTACCATTATTATGATAAGTGCTTTCTATATAAAAAATATTATAAATCCATTATCTATGAACTTATTTTTTTCTTTAAGCTTCTACCTTTTTATTTTTCTTAGCAATCTTTGGTAGGATAAATCCTAGTAAAATTAATACAAATGGTGTTAATATATTTAAAGTTAATTGGAACTTGTCCTCTGAATACATTCCTCCAATACAAGCAAAAGCAGTAAAGGCAAAACACCATACTCCAAATATTATTCCAAAAGTTTTATTCTTTACGAAATAATATTCTCTCTCGAACTTATCTCCAGTTTTCTTTAATGCAATATAAGCAACAAATACCCAAAGATATCTAAGTGGCATAACTACTGCATTTAATTTTACAAGCCATCTTACTAACTCATCAACACTTCCAATTCCCATAGCTGGAACAATTATAAGTATTGATACAATTACAAATATTAGCTTATGTCCATTTACATATGCTCCATTTTCATTCTTAACAAATAACTTTTCTGGGATATAGTTTCTATCTCCACTATCAAGTAACATACGTAAAGGTGCATCTATTGATATTATTAAAACAGCAAATTGACCTATCATATTTGTTATTGCATAAAGTATTACAAATATATTTCCTAAGTTATAGTATTCCCCTAACTTTTGGAATGCATAGTATGCTCCATTTGTCATTAAATCCTTTGGAATATTATTAGAATCTATCATTAATCCTAATGAAATAGTTCCAAGTATTGCAGTTACAGCAACCATTACAGCAAGAGCTATCATCCCTTTTGAGAACCCCTTAGCTGGATCTTTCATTTGATTTACGTATGGTGATATTTTTTCACATCCACCAACTGCAAATACTAATATAGAAAGACTTGTAAAGAATGCGGCATCAAATTTAGGCATGAATGTACTCCATGACCAGTCAATTTGATTTAACTGTACATTTGTAATAGCAGGTGCAGCTAACATTAATAAAATGAATAGCATTGACATTATAAACATTGATGAACCTGCTAAAGCTGATAATTTCTTTAATGGGTTAATTCCCTTACCTGCTATATATAAAGCAACTATGAAGATAATTAAACAGCTAACCTGTAATAAAACTGGATTCATATTACTAATTCTACCATCTTGGAAAATTGCCCAACTTGAAGCTATCATAAAACTATTAGGCTTTTGTGATAAATATGGCATATGGACAATCCAGTATGTCCATCCTGCAAAGTAAGCAATTTTAGGGCTTATAGTTTCTCCAACCCATGAGCTAACTCCTCCACCATGATTTTTGAATGCAGAACCTAGTTCTCCAACCATTAATGCATATGGTACAAAGTAAATAGCAAAAATAATAATCCATGCTACAATTGCTTGCAATCCGTTGTACTCTGAGAATCCGTTAATTACGTTACCAAATCCCCAAACTCCTGAGAATGCCATCAATGCAAGACTATACCACATAATCTTCTTATTGTTGTTTTCAGTCATATTATGACCCCCTCTTTTGTAAAAAACTTTAGTTAAACTTTAACTCTAACTATTTTATCATCTTTTTATTGAAAAAGGTATAAATTTCTATATTTTTTTGTTAAAAATTAGACGCTAAACAAAGTAAAAGCAAGTCAAAAAATTTCTTTTTAACCTGCTTATAAACAAATTTCTATTTTATATTCTTACCTTTATTATAATACTCTTCAATTATATCCTCTGGAACCATATTTCCACCTGTTGCCCAAACTATATGTGTTGCATTTTTCATGTCTTCTATTCCTTCTTTTTTAAGATAACCCTTACCTTTAGGTGAAATTTCAATATTATATGGGCCTAACATACCGGCCAAAGCACTTGGCTCTAATCTAATATTTTCTAAATCCATTATCTTATATAAATATTTATACATTCTTTCATCTGTAATAGTATAACTACCACTAATAAATGGTTCCATAATGTTTCCTACAAAACTTGATGCTCTTCCAACTGCTAACCCATCAGCATCAGTTCTATTATCAATATTAAAATCTTGAACGCATATCTTATCATGATATCCTGTGGAAATCCCTAATAGCATGCATGGTGAGTGAGTAGGCTCTGCAAAGAAGCAATGCGCATTATCTCCAAATACTTCTTTAATACCAAAGGCAATCCCCCCAGGTCCTCCTCCAACTCCACATGGCAAGTATACAAATAGTGGATGTTCTTTATCTACTTTTATTCCAACCTCTTCAAATTGCTTCTTTAAACGAAGTGCTGCTACCGAATATCCTAAAAATAACGTTTTAGAATTTTCATCATCTACAAAATAACAGTATTCATCTGCTTCAGCTTGTTTGCGTCCTTCAGCTACAGCTTTACTATAGTCATCTTTATATTCAACTACAGTAACACCTTTGCTTCTGAGCATATCTTTCTTCCACTTCTTTGCATCAGCAGACATATGAACAGTAGCTTTAAATCCTAATTTTGCAGCCATAATTCCAATAGATAATCCTAAATTACCAGTTGATCCTACAGCTATGCTGTATTTAGAAAATAAATCTTTAAATCTCTCTTCTGCTAATATACTGTAATCATCCTCTAATTTTAACATTCCTTTTTCTATAGCAAGTGACTCAGCAAAGTGAAGAACTTCATAAATTCCTCCCCTAGCCTTTATTGATCCTGATATTGGTAACTTGCTATCACATTTTAAATATATATCTCCTTGAATTTCTTTACCTAACTCTTCATTTAAATATTTATGCATCTTACTTATTTTTACTATTGGAGATTCTATTATTCCATTTAAAGCTTTTGTGTCCGGAAAAACTATAGCAAGGTAAGGTGCAAACCTCTCCCAACGCTTTGCTACATCTACTATATCATCCATTGAAAATCTACATTGTTCTATTGCTTTTTCTGCGTCTATTTTATTCGGATTAATAAATACTGTCTCTTTTAATTCTATTAAATCCTTAATTATTGGAAACTCTGTTATCCAATCTGACATTGCTCTATCTAAAATCATCACATTACCTCTTCTACTAAAATTTAAAGCATTCCCGTAAGAACATTTATCTACATACTTAAGATTAAATTAACGGTAAATACTACTATGATTTCCAATATTGTACTACCAGTTGTTGCAACAACAATTATGTTAAGTCTTACTTAACAATTTTAAGTTAATATTAACAGCAAATATGTTTTTTGTAAATATATATCGCTAAAAAAATTAAATAATACTTAACACAATCATTTCTAACATTATCTTATTATTCACCTTTATCAAACCAAGAATCTATCATTAGCTAATGCTTTTTATTGAACAATTATAGAAAAAACAAAAAGGAGCTTAATAGCCCCTTTTTTAGTATTTATAATTTTTTAACCGGCTTTTAGTTAAGTTATACTTAACACCATATAATAAATTAAAAGCTTGGTGGCGTTACTGCAAATATTACTTTTGCAAGTTTTGTATCTGTATTTTCCCACTTATGATCTGTCATTGGAGGAATACGAATACTATCTCCTTCATCTAAAGTATATCTTAAACCTGCTACAATTATATCTACTCTTCCTTCAATTACATATGCTACCTCTTCACCTTTATGACTTTCTGCTTCCTCTACTGATTTACTGTCATTAGGAATTTCCATCATACAAAACTCTATTGTTCCTAAAGTATTTGGAACTAATAAATCATACCTTACATCACTTTGATTAGGGAAACCTATAGTTTTTCTATTATTTTTTCTTACAACTAACTCTTCTTTTTCAGCATCCTCTTTAAAAAAATAAAATAATGGAACATCTAGAGTGTTAGCTATAGATCTTAATGTATTTATTGATGGATTTACAAGACCACGTTCTATCTGACTTAACATAGAGGCTGTAATTCCTGATTTCTTTGATAACTCTCTTACACTAGTATTGCTTGCATTTCTAAAATCTTGAATTTTTTTACCTATGTTTAACTCTTCCATATTACTACCTCTATCTTTATATTTTTATATATTATAACATAATCACTTTCTATTTTATAGCATCTGGAGTAGTAGATAAATATTGAACAATAAAAAAATAACCAGACAGATAAATTTACCCATCAGGTTATTCTATATTTTAATAAACTTAATTTTTATTACTTCATTAACTTACAAATATTATTTGCAAATTCTACTGGATCTTCTACACTTAATCCTTCAACTAATAAAGCTTGGTTGTATAAAAGATTTGTATATAAATCAAACTTTTCTTTATCATTTTCAAAAGTTTCTTTTAGTGAGTTAAATACCTCATGATTTGGATTTATCTCAAGAACTTTATCTGCCTTTACACCTTCATTGTTTGGCATTGAATTAAGAACCTTTTCCATCTCAATTGAAAGTTCACCCTCTGAAGATAAGCATACAGGATGATTCTTTAATCTCTTAGAAACTTTTACTGCTTTAACCTTACCACTTAAAGCTTCTTTCATTGATTCAAATAATCCTTTATTCTCTTCAGTTATAGCTTCATCTTTTTCATCAGCCTCTATTCCTAAATCACCACTTGAAACTGATTTAAATTCCTTTTCTTTATAGTTCATAAGCATTTTAATAGCAAATTCATCTATCTCTTCAGTAAAGTATAATATTTCATATCCTTTATCTTTAACTAACTCTGTTTGAGGAAGCTTTTCTATTCTTTCATTTGAATCACCAACTGCATAGTAGATGTATTTTTGTTCTTCAGGCATTCTTTCTACATATTCACCTAAAGTAACCATTTTCTTTTCCTTTGAAGAATAGAACATTATTAAATCTTGTAGAGTTTCTTTATTAGCTCCAAATTCTTCATAAACTCCAAACTTTAATTGTCTTCCAAAAGTCTTGTAGAATTTATCATAGCTTTCTCTATCATTTTTAAGCATATTTTCTAACTCATTTTTAATCTTATTATTAATATTTTTAGCAATACGCTTTAATTGTCTATCATGTTGTAATAGTTCTCTTGAAATATTAAGAGATAAATCTTGTGAATCTACTATACCTTTTACAAATCCAAAGTAATCTGGTAATAAATCTCCACACTTCTCCATTATTAATACACCATTTGAATAAAGTTCTAAGCCTTTTTCATAGTCTTTAGTGTAATAGTTGAATGGTAAATTTTCTGGAATATAAAGAATTGAGTTATAGCTTACCATACCATCAACGCTTATATGAATATGTTTTAATGGTTTATCAAATCCAAATCTCTTTTCCATATAGAAGTTGTTATAATCTTCATCTGTAAGCTCACTTTTATTTCTTCTCCAGATTGGAACCATGCTGTTTACAGTTTCTTCTTCTTTATACTCTTCATAATCACTTTCTGAACCTTCTTTAAGCTTTGACTTAGTTACATCTAGCTTAATTGGATATCTTATAAAGTCTGAGTATTTTTTAATTAATGATTTTATTCTATATTCATTTAAATATTCATCAAAATTTTCATCTTCAGTGTTTTCTTTAAGATGTAATATTATATCTGTACCATATGAATCTTTTGTAGCATCCTCGATTGAATATCCTTCAACTCCTTCTGATTCCCATCTATAAGCTTTATCACTTCCAAAAGCTTTTGTTATTACAGTAACCTTATCTGCAACTAAAAATGCTGAGTAGAATCCTACACCAAATTGACCAATTATATCATATCCATCTTTTATTTGATTTTCTTCTTTAAACTTAAGAGATCCACTTTTTGCAATAGTTCCTAAGTTTTCTTCTAATTCTTCTTTAGTCATACCAATACCTGTATCAGATATTGTTAATGTTTTAGATTCTTTATCTTGTGTTATTTTAATAAAGTAATCTTCTTTATTAAATGTAAGTGTGCTATCACTTAAGCTTTTATAATAAATTTTATCAATAGCATCGCTTGCATTCGATATTAACTCTCTTAAAAATATCTCTCTATGTGTATAGATAGAGTTAATAACAATGTCTAATAATCTCTTTGATTCTGCTTTAAATTGCTTCTTTTCCAATTTAAATCTCCCCTTCTAATTTAAAGATATTTTTGTTAGCACTCTAACTCATCGAGTGCTAATCTTCAATTTCTGTTATATCACTATTTCAATTTATTGTCAACACATCTATATAGTCCTTCTTTTAAAGGAATACTTTCCTCATGCCCATAATTACACCTCTTTAGTCTTTAATAGTAAAAAAAGTATGTATCGACTTTTACATCAATACATACTTAACTAACATCCTTATCATCTCTTTTACTTAAGGATAAAACTTATTTTTCCAAAATATTCTAATAACTCTTTATACTCATTCATTAAATTTTTATATAATTTTAGTGTATTTTTCGTATTAGCTTTAACTCTTTTTTCAATATAGTCATAATTTTCAATTACTAAATTGCATATATCCTTGTCTATCTCATAATTAGATGCCATATTTGATAATATTGATATAACCTCATCCTTTGAAAACTCATCCTTATAACTTCTCTTTCCTATCAAAGCGCTTAATACATCTGCAACTGCTACTATTCTTGCTTCCTTTGATATATTATCACCCTTTAAACAAAATGGATATCCAGTTCCATTTAACTTCTCATGATGTAGTGTTGCTATATCTCGTATATCATCTATTCCCATATTACTTAAAATATTATATCCAACTATAGTATGACATTTTATTATCTCAAATTCATCCTGAGTAAGCTTTCCCTTCTTTTCTAAGATATTTATTGGAATTGATAATTTTCCTATATCATGAAGCATAGATGCTATCTTGATTATTGTTGACTTATAATCATCTAATCCTAACATTTTAGATATTTGCCAGCTTATTTCTTCCACAGTTATAGTATGTACTACAGTAGATTCACTTCTAAAATCTATAGCATAATTTAACATCCTTGCATATGCAATTATTTCTCTTCTTGATAGCTCTCTTTTATCTAAAATTTCATATAACTCATTTAAATATGTATCAGTTTCTATTTTTTCTATTAAATCATATTCATTACATGCTTTTTTAAATAACTCTTTATGCTCTTCAAGTAGATCATTACTACTTTTATTTAATATTAACATAGGGTCTATTTTATTAAAATGCAATTGTAAAACTGCAATACTATCAGCTAAATTTAATATGAGTGCTTCTTTAGGAATCTTTACTTTAGCTGAATCATCAAAATCTTTAGGATACAAATGATGCCCTAATACTATATCTGCTAAATCTGATAGAGGTGAAAAATACTTTATAAATAAATATCCATATACAGAATGGTTCATTGGAATCTCTAAATCTATATCAACAATGTGATCTCTTTCCTCTATCTTATATACACCTATATCATGGAACACAGCTAATGTAATCATTCTTAAGATTTCTTCATCACTGTATCCTCCATGACATTTTAATAGCTTGTACATTATATATGCAACCTTTTCTCCATGACCTGCTAATCTGTCATCCATAGAATCTAATGTTCTCTGTATGACTATCACAATATCTTTTAAAGTTATCCTTTTCATACAAAAATTACTCCATAATTAATCCTTATTTTCCCACCTCCTACTTTATCATTTTTTTACCAATATTAAAAGATTACAAATTTAATTAATAATCTTTCATACTTAAAATTCTTTTTCCTTTTATTCACCTTTTTCCCCATGATTATTACCCCCATCAGAAGTACATAAAAAAGCTACCCAAAAAGAATAGCTTTGTAAACTTTAGTCTCTATAGCTTTGCGTATCTAGATTCCCTTAGATTTGCCTATTTAATTTTATGCATTTTGTATACCATCATAATTATATGAAAACTTCAACATATTTGAATTAAAGATTTACTACAAATAAATTTCATTTGAATTCATAATATATAGTTATGATATTAAAAATCATTTTTTGAAATTTCTCTTGGCCATGAAAGTAACCTCTTTCTTGATATTTTCAACTGTTTTTCACCTGGAAAATTTAGATTACAGAAATAATTATGATAATTAGCTGTCCATACATACTTGTCCCATACTCTTATATTTTTTTTATTTAACTCTAGCATCTCTTCAACTTTAACTTTATGTCTAATAAGTAATTCTATTTGTGCCTTTTCAAACTCATATTCATTGTTACATTCTGTATAACATTTAAATATAGTATTTAAATAATTTAAAAACCACTGCCCATCACTATCAATAAGTATTTTCTTGTGTTGTGGTGCAACCTCATAATTATTTATGTACTTTTGTAATCTACTAACTGTCTTATTGTCTAATATAATTCTTGGATAGCAAGCTAGATTACTCTCCGTATTATGAGCATCCAAAAGAGCTGGTCCAAAAACAATATCTTCATTTATATAAAATTCACCTACACTTACGCCCCCTCTAACGAAAAGGCCTTCTAGCGCTAGGTTAAATTGATATTCTGATACATTGTCCAATATTTCGTCTAACTCTTCCTCGCCATCATCTTTTATAGGGTATCCAACAATCATATTATCAGTATATATCTTTATCTTTCCTTGACTGTACTTATTTGGGATTATACATTGCTTGTTCTTGTTTATAAGAAAGCTAATCTCATTAAGTAGCTTGTTTCCCTCTCCCTCATTACAAGAATCCACTATCATTTGTGAAAATCCTAATATATCTATAGCACATACCATAGAATTAATAAGCTGCGGATTATTCTGATTATATTTTTGCATACTTCTTTCAACACATCCTTACTTAAATTGCTTCTATTTCTACTATTTTAGCATTTAAGGTACGTTGTTGGGAAGATATTATATTATGTTATGTCACCGGATTTTCTATTTCTGTGTACAAACTAATTACCTCCTTATACGTTTCAATAAATTTTATTGGCCTAGATATTGAAATTAAGAGCAAAGAAAAAAGTGCCTCCTCTTTCAAAGAGTAGAACTTTTTTTTGTAAATTGATATTTAATTAAATTCATCCGTTTATGTGGGTATAAAATCATATTATTATTTGCTTGTCTATACCCTAAGGTTTTATCTGTGTATTCATATAATTCTTTCATTACATTCATGCTACCTATTAAAACATTATCTACTAACTCAGAAGCTATATTTGCTTCTTGTTTAATTTCACTATCAAATATTCCAAAAACAACTAAATCAACTTTCTTATCTGATCCACCTGCATTTTCATCAGATATCTTACTTTTTCAATTGATATAGTATCTCCAAGCTTTAAACTATTTAATTCTGCTAACCTTTTATGTATTAGTACCTTATTTTCATCTTCTTTAGTTATATGTCTTCCTTCTACTAATTTTATTAATCCATTTACAAACATATTGTCTATCTCTGATTAATAAATCCCCTGTATTTCAACAGCATTTTTCATACTATCAGAAGTATATTGTACTTGTGATTCTAATGATTCTACTTGTTTAATAGATTTAGCATCTGCTTTAACAATGGCTTTCGCATTATACTTACTAACACCATTTATATTTAATATTTGATTAATTTCATTATTTGTAATATCATTATCTTTAGTTTCAGAATCTATTTGAAACCCATTTTCAAAATTTTTATTTATCTGTTGTTTATATTAGCTAATGTGGCCTTTTTTATTGAAAGTGCACCTAATGTAGCTGTTGCTATTCCCAATAATATAAGAAACATACTAATACTTTTAACTTTCTTTCTAGTTATATATAACCAAGCTCTTTCAAATGTACTCATTAAAATTCCTCCTTAAAATATGCTTGGCTATACTATATCATCCTAATATAAAACTAATATGAAACTTTATTAAGAATATAATGAAATTAGAGTCCAAATCCACAGCTTACTACTTAGTCTTATGCCAGTATAAGCCAATAGGCTTTTTAAATATGTCTCCTAATCGAGCTATTTACACTTCTTTTTTTGGTAATCTTACCTAAAATATAATCTATAATAAAAGCTAACACAAATGATCCAAAAATGACTGCTACAAAATGAATTAAGTTATTACTTACTAGTATATCTTGTAACTTAAGCACCTTAGCAAAACCTCTAATTAGTATAATAACTAAAGGATGTATAATATAAACTATCATACTAATATTTCTTAAGATTTTAAAACTTCTATTCTTCCATAATAAAATCCACTGGAACAAGAAATACATAACTGGTAATAGTAAAATATACATACTACTATGCCGTTGAATCTGAAATTTATTTAATATTAAACCTTCAACTATCATTAATGACAATGTAATTATAAATCCATACATCATAATTTTTTTCTTTGGCTTTCTTTTATCATTAGCTATTATTGCTCCAAGTATAAAAAATAACGGTGAAAAGAATATTCCATTTCTAGTGTAATCAAAAAAGTTAAAAATCAGATTATAAAGCTCTTTAATTACAGGAATACTTTCAGCTATTTTGTAGTAGCTATCTCCAAATAGTCCTACAATATATAAACCTAAAGAAATTATGAAAACCTGCTTTTGGTTAAATCTCTTTAGTAGCATAGAAACTATTAGTATTCCAATTATAGCTCCTGGTAAATACCAAAGATGATAAAATGTCCCGTTAAATAAAAGTTCCTTCAAAGCTCCTGCGACACCTATGTTAACTCCAATATTTCCTGAATAAATACCTATAGGTAAATAAATTAATGTAGCTATAATATATAATTTTACCAGCTTTTTCACATTTCTAATTACTGTAGTATAGTCTTTATTTTCACCTATAATTGAAGGTAAAATGAAATACCCACTTACCATAAAGAAAAATGGTACTGCTACACGTGCAATAATCCTAGCTAATACAAAGTCAGCAGTTTCATTTATACCTTCTAAAGGATAAGTATGATTCATAACTACAAGAATTACAGCAATTACCCTAAATAAGTCTATTCCCGGATATTCTGTCTTTTTATCTATTATTTTTATTTTCACAACTTTTCTCCTATATATTTAAACATAATTCTTCCTAATTTACTTATAGTAATACTGTAATCTTTTAGATAATCTACTTAAAAACTCATTAGTAATTGTTCCTGCTGCCTCTGCAACTTCTTCAACTGATATATAATTCTCTTTATCTTTTCCTATTAAAGTAACCATATCACCTTCTTCAATATGATTAATATTAGTTACATCAATCATTAATTGATCCATACACACTCTTCCTATAATAGGAGCTTTTCTACCATTTACTAATACATAAGTATTACTTTGGGAAATATTTCTTGGAATACCATCAGCATAGCCTATTGTTACTGTTGCTACCCTCATATCTGATTTTGCAATAAACTCTCTACCATAACTTACTGAATCTCCATTATGAATACCTTTAACAACAGCAACTCTAGCCTTTATAGATAAAACAGGCTTTAATCTTACATTACTTTTTATATTGTCATTTAAGCTACTTTTAACACCATACATAGAAATTCCTATTCTAACATAATCACAAGGAAGATTAGGATAATTCAATGCTCCATAACTATTTTGAATATGAAGTTTAATATTTTTATTAAACCTTTCTTTAATATCCTCTGCTATCTTAAAAAAATTCTTTATTTGCTCTTCTGTGCAGAAAATATCTTCTTTATTATCACTATCAACTACATATAAATGAGAAAATATAGCTTCTATTTTTAGATTTTTAAAGCTGAAAATCTTATTTATAGTATCTAAATTATGAAAATCTTCACCTAGTCTATGCATACCTGTATCTATCTTTAAATGAACCCTTATAATTTTTTCAAACTTCTTAAGATCCTCTGCATAATTATAATCTACTATTGTTTGAATTAAATCATATTTAATTAAGTCATTAAACCTACTTGGGTGTGTATAGCCTAAGATAAGTATATCCCCTCTAACCCCACCTTCTCTTAATTCAATAGCTTCATTAATAGTTGCCACAGCAAAGTTATACACATTAATTTTATTAAGGTATCTAGATATTTCAACAGATCCATGTCCATATCCATTTGCCTTAACTACAGCCATAAACTCACAGTTATCATGAATACTACTTTTTATTTCTTCAACATTATTTTTAAGATTTTCTAAGTCTATCTCTACCCAAGCTCTATCTCCCTTAGTATTTCTATCACACTCTTTAATAAATTTCATATCAATATCATTACTGATATCTTTACTAATATCTTCAAAACTTGAAATTAAACCACAGATTCCACTCATTTCCCTATCTCCAAACTGTTATTATAAAACCATCATAATTATTTCCTGATATTAAATATAAATCACTATCTTCTAATCTAATAAATGTATTCTCTCCATCATACTCTTTATAAGATATCTCGATTTTTCTACCATCTTTTATATATACATAAGGATTTTCTCCATACTTATAATCTTTAATAAACTCTAGATATTCTTCTAAAGCCATATTACTTTTGGTTATTATCTCAGCATGAGGATACCCTACATATCTAAAATGCCAAGGTTCGCCTGAAATTTTAGTTATATCTTTCTTCTCCTCCTTGTACCTTTCAATAAATCCGTATCTCATAGCTACATCTCTAAAAACTTGACATATTCCTTCATATGGAAATTCCGGACAAATAAAATCTACATTATTAGATCTCTGTGCTAAATCTATAGCTAATCCTGTTTGATGTTCACTACAGTTAGGCTCTGCCACATATTTAGCTGTAAACCCTTCTCCATTTACTATAACTGAACTATTATAGATATTAATTTGTTCTTCTAAAGTCCTGTATCCGCTAACAGGAATTATCTGCTCATAACCGTTAATATTAGTCAATACTTCTCTTAGTATATTACTGGCTCTTTCATTAATTAAAATATTTTCATATTCTAAAAATGGAGCTACTAAATTTCCATATTTAAACCTTTCATTAATTGGATTATCAGCATTTACAAGAACTAAGCTTCCATTATATAAATTGTTCTTCGTTAATTTTACTATCATCATCTATCACCATTCCTATTGCCCTATTAATAAATTCGTCAAATGTTATTCCTATGCCCTTAAGCATATTTGGGTATCTGCTATGTGAAGTACATCCTGGTATTGTATTTACTTCATTAAATACTATTTCCTTGTCTGGAGTTATAAACATATCTACCCTAGCAAAGTTCTTACATTTTAAGGCTTTATATATTTTAATAGCTTCTTTTTTCACCTTTTTTGCCATATCTTCATCTATTCTTGCAGGCATATGAATTTTTGAAGATTTTAATGTATACTTTTCAGTAAAATCAAAGAAGCCATCAGATAATTCAATTTCATCAACCTCACCAATTATAATTTCATTTCCATTTCCTAATATTGCACATCCTACTTCAAAACCTTCTATATTCTCTTCTATTATTACAGTAGAATCATGCTTTAAAGCTAATATCACTGCATCATATACTTCACTTATATCTTGAACCTTTGTTATTCCAAAAGATGACCCAGCTCTCATTGGTTTTATATATAATGGAAAGTTTAGATCTCTTATTCTATCTAATATTAATTCTTCTTCTAAATTTTCAGTTATAACTATTCCTCTAGGAACCTTTACCCCTACTTGTGCTACTACATCATGAGCTAATTGTTTGTCCATACATAATGCTGAAGATAACATATCGCAACCTATAACTGGTATTCCTGCTAATTCGCATAAACCTTGTACTGTACCATCTTCCCCATTTTTACCATGTAGCACTGGATATATACCATCTACTCTAACCTTTTCAATATTATTACCTTCAAATATAATTAAACCATGATCTTCTCTGCTTACTGATATAGTTACTTTTTTATTAGTTACCTCTTCCCAAGTGTTATCTTTTATTCTGTCTATATGATCCTCAAATAAATACCATTCTCCCTCTTTAGTTATTCCAATTAAAACAACCTCATATTTATCTGTATTTATATGTTGAATTACTGAGTATGCTGATGAAAGTGATACATTATACTCCGATGAGCATCCTCCAAATAAAACTGCTATCTTCTTTTTTGATATTATTTCCTTAACTAAATTTCTATTCATACTAAAATCCTCATTCCTTTTAATCTTTTTTTATTTTTTCTATAAATATAATTTAGCACTTAAGTTTTAAGTAACTATATTATTTCCTTTTCATAATTCTTAATAAATATTACTATTTTCTTAAGTTGCAAATAAAAAAAAAGATGAAAGTGTTAGATACAATATTAAACATCTACCACTTTCATCTTATATAAACTAATTTAAATTATTGGATTTTATATTATAATATACAGCACCTACCACTCCAGCATTATTTCCTAGCTCCGCAGACTCTATTTTCAAGTTCTCTCCAAACTTTTTCATTACGTTTTCTAATACATATTTTCTTAAAGGTTTTATAAATAAATCTTCTTGTTTACTTACTCCACCACCAATTATAATAATTTCTGGATTAAATATATGAACTAGACTTACTAATCCTTTTCCAATATCAATTATCCAATTACTAACTATCTCTTTAATTATTTTATTTCCTTTTTCTATTTGCTCAAATATAAACTTTCCATTTATATCTTCTTTATTAAATGAAGAAACTCCTAATAACTCATACTTCTCTTTGACATTTCTAATTAAAGCTGTTGTAGATGCATATTGTTCATAGCATCCAACATTACCACAGGTACACTTTTTACCTTCTGAATTTATAGAAAAATGTCCTAGTTCCCCAGCAATTCCTACTGAACCAAGAAGTATTTTTGAATCTACAACAATTCCTCCCCCTACACCAGTTCCTATAGTTACTCCTATTATATTTTTATAACCTCTACCTTTTCCTACCCAGCCTTCACCCAGAACCATGCAATTAGCATCATTCACAACAGTTGTGTTTAAATTATAAATATCCTCTAACTCTTTTTTTATCTCTGTGTCACACCACTTTTTAATATTGCCTCCCACACCTATTATCTTTCCTGAAGTAGTATTAACTTGACCTGTTGCTGAAACTCCAATACCTTTTATATTTTTAAGCTCTATAGCATTTTCATTTATAAATATTTCTATAGCATTTTTCACAGTATTAAATATTGGAGTATCATAATTATCAAAAGCTACATCATAACTATTACTTACAATTATTTCCCCATTTTCTGTTACTAACCCTATTTTAACAGCAGTTCCACCTATATCAATTCCCAAATACATATTTATCACCTCCTATATTCAATCCATCTAAGCTTTCTTTTTTATTTACAATACTCCTAGATATAAAACAACTTCAAAATCTTTTTTTTATCTCTTCACTAAAAACTTTATAGTCAAATGGTATATCTATAGTCTTATTTAACCAACTAGATAGATAAGCTCCATTAATTAACACTAATGATTTCATTCCATCCTCTATTGGGCAAACTATATTTTCTTCTCCTTTTATAGACTTTATAAAGTTGCTTATAAGTGCAGCATGTTGAATTGAATTATCATCATCTTCAAATCTATAAACTTCTGTAGTATATGGTATTTTCCCGAAAAGTTCATTAGTATTTTTTCTATATTCTTTTTCTGATATAGATAATTTTTTATAAATTATCTTATTATCATTCTCTACAACAATTTGTCCTTTATCACCTATTAACTCGAGCCTATTACTTCCTGGAAACTCTCTTGCTGAAGCTATAAATTGCCCTGTAGCTCCATTCTCATATTCCATTAAAATTGATACATCATTTTCTACCTCTATATCTCTTTCTACTCCTATATAGCATTTTGAATATATTTTCTTTGGCATTTTACAAATCCATTGAAGTAAATCTAATTGATGAGAAGCTTGAGTCATAAGTAATCCTCCACCTTCACTTTTGTAAGTACCTCTCCAAGGACTTGATTTATAATAAGCATCTGTTCTATATAAGTTAGTAATAATCCAATTTACTCTTTTTAAATCTCCAATTGCATCTTTATCCACCATACTTTTTAGCTTTAAATAAGTAGAACATAGCCTTCTGTTATATAATACTCCAGCTTTTATATTAATTTTGTCTTTTGAAACTTCTATTAATTTCTCTACTTCCTCAGTATATACACCTATTGGCTTTTCTATTAAAGTATGAACATTACTTTCAATAGCTTTAATAGCCATCTTAGGATGCTCATAATGTGGTGTGCATATTATTACAGCATCAATTTTATTGCTAATAAGCATCTCTTCGTAATTATTAAATAATACAGTTTCTTTAAGATTATACTTCTCAACAACTCTATTCATATTATCAATATTTCTACTTGATAAAGCAGTAATCTTAACATCTTTAACATATCCATTAGAAATTATTCTAATATAGTCTTCTGCAATCAATCCTATTCCTGCAATTCCCAATCTTATCATCTTTCAAACCTCATAAACTTTAAATTTTCATTCTCAAAAAAGTTATTTAATTCATGATCATATTTAGGATATATTACATGTTTTTTTCTGCATGTTATGTTGTTAAATACAGCATATTGTGTACTTGGCGGACATACAGTATCTAATAAAGCTGTTCCCATAAAAACTTCACAATTTAACTTTCTTGCAAAATTAACAATATCTATATACCCTAATTTTTCGAATATTTCCTTTTCTCTTATATGCATAGGATCAAACCACCTAAAATAATATCTAATCCCTTCATATGCATTTAAATCTAAATCCATATCCCATACTCTTTTAAAATCGCATAAAAATGGATACTGCATAGAACATTTCTTTATATTTTGATTTAAACTACTTACAACTAATGCTATTGCAGCACCTTGTCCCTTGCCAAAAGCTATTAGTCTATTTTTATCGGTACTATTAAGTTCCTCCACTATCCTTGACAAAATATATCCATCTAAATAAACCTTACAATAATACATATTTTCTACTTCATCATCAAGTCCACTAATTATATGTCCACATACTGTAGATCCTTTTAAGTTTCCTATATCTTCGCTCTTCCCACCTTGTCCTCTACAATCCATAGCTATTACTGAATATCCTATGCCAACATACCTTGTAAGATGGTGCCAACTTCTACTGGCCCCTTTGTAATCATGAAATTCTAATACTGTTGGTGTTTTTTTATCTTTATTAGCACATATATACTTAGCATATATATTAGCTCCATCTATCCCTTTAAAATTTATTTCATAGTAATTTGCTGTTTTACTATTAAATTTCTTCTTTGTTATCGTATAATTCAGCTCTATATTATTAGCTATCTCTTTTTGTCTTTCCCAAAATAAATCAAAATCTCTTGGACATATAGTTTTTCCTAAATACTCTTCCATTTCTTCAACTGACATGTCTAAAACAGGCATTAATCTACCTCCTTCAAGAAAAAGTCTATTAACATATCATCAAATTCTCCAATTTCTTCATGGGTATAATCAGGAAAAATTATATGTTCTTTTTTAGATTTTATATTATTATAAACAGCAAATTGTGTTGATGGAGGACACACATTATCCATTAATCCAGTTCCAAATAAAACTTCACATTTTATTTTCGTGGCAAAATTATGAACATCTATATATCCTAATCTTCTAAATATTTCATCTTCTCTACTATTATCCGAATTAAACCATCTTGAATAATATCTTAATCCTTCATAGGCTATCAAATCTAAATCCATATCCCAAACTCTCTTATAATCAGATAAAAACGGATATAGCGCTGCACACCTTTTTATTATAGGATTAAGTGCTGTACATACTAATGCTATACCTGCACCTTGGCTTGCTCCATTTGCATATATCCTTTCCTTGTCTATTCCTTGAAGCTCTTGGACAATTCTACATAAAACAGATGTATTTTGAAACAGCTTTACATAGTACATATTATGAAGTTCATCATCTAATCCTGCTACAATATGTCCACTAACAGTAGTTCCTTTTGTATTAGTAAAACTGTCACCTTTACCTCCTTGACCTGGACAATCCATTGCTATAATTGCACATCCCATTCCTACAAAGGATAACTGTTCAAACCATCCTCTACTTGCTCCTGGATATCCATGAAACTGTAAAATTAAAGGAATATTCTCATCAGTATTAGGTCTAAGATATTTTGCATATACATTCCCGCCATCAATTCCCTTAAAACACAGCTCTAAAAACTTACAATTATCAAATCCATCTATTTCACTTTCTTTTATTTCATACTTTAGTTCATGAGTATTAACTTCTACCATACGGTTGTCCCAAAATTCTTCAAAATCACTTGGTAATATATTAGTCCCTTTATATTCTCTTAATTTTTCTAAAGGCATATCTACAACTGGCATCTAATACCTCCTATTCAAAATCAACTTCAAATTTCCCCCTATATCTTACTAATATCTTCTTACTCATTTTTTCATCTATCCTTGGATAATCTTTTCGATAGTGAGATCCTCTACTTTCCTTCCTCAAGTAAAGTACTCTTAAAATACCTTCTGCTAAAAGCAAATTTGCATTTAATCTATATGTTTTATAAAGAGTTTTTATATCTATATTATTTGATATAAATTTCCTACTTTTAATATCTTCTAATAAATTAATAGCCTCTACTATACCTTCTTCGCTTTTTTCAATCATAGCATACTTAAACATTAAATTTTGTAAGTCTATTAATAGCTCCTCAGCATTTTCTACTTGATTTATTGATAATTCAATTTCGTCTCCATCTAAGCAATTAAACCTTTGTGCATACTTACTAGCACTTTCTCCAGCAATCTTTCCAAATACTAATCCATTAGCTGTTGATAATCCACCTATTCTATCAGCACCATGCATTCCTCCAGTAACTTCACCGGCAGCAAAAACTCCACTAATATCTGTCTCAGCACATTTATTTATCTTAATTCCTCCATTAGCTGCATGAAAAAATATTCCAATATTTATTTCATCGTCTACAGTCAAATGTTTCTTCTCCTTTAACCATTCAAAATATACTCTAATAAATTCAGGTTGATTTTTCTTTATAGAATCTTTATATACAACTCTTACACCAGTAGGCTCTTTTATACCTTCTTTAAAAATTGCATAATCGATATCCTTAGAAACTAATCTAGATGTAAAAGGTCCATGTGTTGACCTAATTTTTAACTTTTCCTCATAATTATCTATATCTTCTAATATATTTTTGCCATCATAGTCAAGTATTTTAACATACTTAAAGGTCTTTTCATTAAATATAGTTTTAGGACATGGATTTATATACCCTGGCATCATCTGCATAAATTCAATATTTACTAACTGACAACCTATCTTCAGTGCTAAACTTTGTCCTAATCCATTAACATCATCAGTATTCAATCTTTGTTTAAATAATCCTCCAATTCCTCCCGAAGCAATTACTATAGCTTTACAACGAATATATTCAATTTCTTTTCCTTCCTTAATTAATATTACACCTTTAATTGAAGATTTATCTTTTACAATTTCTATAACCTCTGAAAACTCATACCTTGTGATCTTAAGCTCATCTATTTTTTTGCTAAACACTTCCTTAGCACTATCAAAAAGAATCCCATTCCAGTTTCTTTCTTTATGATCAAAGCAAGGAATAAATTCTTTTTCTTTACTATTATTAGGTTGTTTTAACTTAATACCCATCTCTTTTATTTTTTCTAAAGTTGGATTTATCTTTGAAACAAAAGTTTTAACTAATTCATAATCTATAACTTCACAACCTACAGTTTTAATAGTATTAATCAAATCATCTTCATCACTTTTATCTACCGGCCCTATAAGTCCTAATCCCCAAGTGCCAGGATAAAAACTTGAACCTGAAAACATCTTAGAACTACTTGCTATTATTACATTTGCACCTTTTTCAGCTGCAGAAATTGCAGCCATAATTCCTGCAATTCCTGCTCCAATTACAAATACATCACATTGTCTTTTTGCTTTCACTGTAATTTTAGAGTTCATCTAAAAATTCAACTCCCGTAATTTTATAAGTTTCCTTAATCCTTTTATATCCTTCTTTAAATTCTTTTTCCTCTTCCTCTGTTAAATTTTCAAAAGGTCTGCGACAATAGCCAGCATTTATTCCGCTCCACCTCAAGACAGCTTTCATACCAGCATAAAAAGAAGGTACTTTTAAAGAATATAATATAATTTCAACTGCTTGCCGTTGTAATCTTTGAGCTTTTTCAATATCCTTTTCACTAATCGCATTATATATATTTATAAATAATTCAGGCATTATATTATAAAATGATCCTATTATCCCATCTGCTCCAGCTAATAATCCTGACATGGCCATTTCATCACATCCAGAATAAACTAAAAAGTCTTTTCCTATCTCATCCTTAATCTGAGTAATTTCATAATGTGACATTCCAGTGTATTTAATTCCTTTTACATTATCTATATATGCTAAACGTTTTATCACATTCATACCTAAAAGTCCTGCTAATGGGACATTGTAAACTATCATAGGTAAGTTACATGAATTTGCTATATCCTCATAATATTTCACTATTTGATTCTCATTAAATTTCCAGTAAAATGGTGGAACACTTGATATCCCATCTGCTCCAACAGCTTCTGCATGTTTAGCTAAATCTATTGATATCTTAGTACCAATAGCTCCAACATGGACTACTATAGGAACTCTTCCTGAAGCTTCATCTATAACTATCTCAACTACTCTTTTTCTCTCCTCACTGTCCATAATAAAACCTTCACCAGTTGAGCCTGTCAAATATAATCCATCAACACCTTTTTCTATTAAATAAGATATAAGCTGTCTCATTCCAACTTCATCAATATTTTCATTCTTATCAAATACTGTTAAAACTGCTGGTATTACACCTTTAAAATCCTTAATATCAAAATTCCCCATACTAAATATTCTCCCTTAATTTATTTTCTGCTAAGTGACAAGCCACATAATGTTCTTCACTATTAATAATATATTTTTTTAATTGTGGTCTATCTTTTTTACAAATATCCATACACTTTTTACATCTAGGATGAAAATTGCATCCTGATGGAGGATTCACAGGGCTAGGTACATCCCCCTCTAATACTATTCTCTTTCTTTTTCTATCTAAATCAGCTATAGGAATAGCTGATAATAATGCTTCAGTATAAGGGTGCAAATTATGTGAAAAAATTTGTGATGTCTCTGCAAGTTCTACTATTCTACCTAAATACATTACTGCGATACGATCACTTATATATTCAACTACACTTAAATCGTGAGTTATAAAAATATAGGTTAGGTTTCTTTCTTCTTTAAGTTTTTTTAATAAATTTAGAACTTGAGCTTGGATTGATACATCTAGAGCAGATACTGATTCATCACATATAATAAGCTCCGGATTAATACATAATGCTCTAGCAATTCCTATTCTTTGCCTTTGCCCTCCAGAAAATTCATGAGGATATCTATCCATATACTCTCTACGCATATTAACAGCTTCTAGAATATCTCCTATTATTTTACGTCTTTGATTTTTATCTTTAATTCCAAACTTCTTTAACGGATCAGTTAGTGATTGGTATATTGTGAAGGCAGGGTTTAATGAAGAATGTGGATCCTGGAATACTATCTGCATATTTTTTCGTGCTATGTCCATTTCTTTATTAGTTAACTTTCTTAAATCTTTCTTGCCAAACTCATCTTTAAAATCATATATAATTTCTCCAGCAGTTGGCTTAACTAATTGAAGTATTGATTTACCAAGAGTAGTCTTTCCACAGCCTGATTCCCCAACTAATCCAAGGGTTTCACCTCTATAAATAGTCAAATCTACATCATTAACCGCTTGTACAAACTTAGTTGGTTTTTTTAGTAATCCTCCTTTGATAGGAAAATATGTTTGAACACCTTTTAACTCTAACAAAACTTCTTTATTTTCCACTTACCCCCACCTCCTCTGTTATTTTATTCTTGTTTAAAACTTCTTTATACTTAAAGCAGCGAACTATATGAGTGTTACAAATCTCTACTTCCCCAGGCATACTACTGCACTTTTCGCAAGCATAATCACATCTAGGCTCAAATTGACATCCTTTGGGTCTATCATAAGGGTCTGGAGTAGAACCTTTAATAGGATTCAAATCCTGATTTTTACCTTTGCCCAAAACAGGAATTGACTTTAATAATGCTTCAGTATAAGGATGCGCTGGACTTCTTAAAACTTCATCAACAGTACCACTCTCAATAATATTACCCATATACATTACCGCAACTTCATCTGCTAGCTCACTTACTACTCCCATATCATGAGTTATTAAAAGTATAGCTGTATCGTTTTCTTTTTTAAGCTTTTCCATCAATTCAAAGATCTGTGCTTGGATAGTGACATCAAGCGCAGTGGTAGGTTCATCAGCTATTAATACCTTTGGATTACAACTCATTGCCATTGCTATCATAGCTCTTTGACGCATCCCACCTGAAAATTGATGCGGATACTCATTTATTCTTTGTTCTGGAAAAGGTATTCCCATATCTTTTAATAGCTCTAAAGTCCTTGCGTTGGCCTCCTTCTTTGAAACTTTTTCGTGGCAAAGTATGTTTTCTGATATTTGATATCCAATAGTATATACTGGGTTTAAAGCAGTCATCGGATCTTGAAATATCATAGCTATGTCCTTACCTCTTAAGCTCCTCATCTGTTTTCCATTTCTTTCTAATCTATCTATTCTTATATCCCCTTTATCTCCATGATAAATTATTTCACCATCTTCAATCCTTGATAGCTTAGGTAATAACTGCATTATAGATGAAGCTGTAACACTTTTTCCACAACCTGATTCTCCAACTACACAAAGTGTTTTTCCCTTTTTCACTTGGAAAGAAACTCCATTAATTGCTTTGTTACATCTTTGATTTGTATAAAAATATGTTTTTAAATCTTTAACTGTAATAATCACTCTATCTTCCATTTCCTTTCCTCCTTATCCTTGTTGTGTTGGATCTGTTGTATCCCTAAGCCCATCTCCGACAAAGTTAATACTCATAACAAATAATGAAATAATAATACCTACTGGCAACCATAACCACCAATTATTTTGTAATGTAAACATATCTTGAGATGCATTTAGTATATTTCCCCATGTTGCTATTTCAAGTGGTACCCCTAATCCTAAAAAACTTAAAGATGCTTCTTCTAAGATAAACATTGCAGTGCTTAAAGTTATATTTACTACAATTGGTCCTATAGCATTCGGAAGCATATGCTTATAGCATATTAAGAAATCATTTAAACCGAAGGATTTTAAAGATTGAACATATTCTTCCTCTCTAATAGATAATATTTTCGCTCTAGCCATACGATAGACACTTCCCCAACCAGTTAAAATAAATATTATTATTAAGTTAGTTAAACTTTGCCCTAAGATTGTTACTAGTAATAAAACTAATATTAATTGTGGGAAAGACATGAATACTTCTGATAAACGTAAAACTACCTTATCAAATATCCCACCTTTATATCCTCCATAACATCCAAGCAATACTCCTATTAACGCACATCCTAATGCGCTTCCTAATCCTATAATTATTGATATTCTTCCTCCATATAAAACTCTTGCAAAAACATCCCTTCCCACTTTATCTGTTCCAAACCAATGCTCTGCAGATGGTGGCTGTAAAACAGATTTCATATCTACAGCTAATGGATCATACTTAGTTAATATAGGTGCAAATATTGAAGCTAACAATATTGCTGTGAATATAACAACCCCTATAACAGCTAATTTATTATTCATTAACTTTCTTAATGAACGGTTAACCTTTTTTTGCCCTAATAATCCAGCTTCCTCTTTTTCTCTTATCCTATCAAGCTTACGATCTAATCTACTTCTTTTGACTTTTAATTCTGCCATAGTTATCCCCCTAATCTAACTTTACACGTGGATCAAGTAAAGCTGTTGCTATATCTACTAAAAAGCTTGCTACTAAAACTGCAGTTACAGTAAGTAAAGCAATCATCATAACTAAAGGATAATTTTGCCCACGGACAGCTGTTGCAAATGCGCTTCCTATACCCGGCCATCTAAATATAGTTTCTATTACTACAGCTCCACCAATTAGTGTTGGCAATCTAAATCCTACAAGAACTATAACAGGAGTAAGCGCTACTCTAAAGCCATGAACAAGATTTACTCTCCACTCCGGTAATCCTTTACTTCTGGCAGTTCGTATGTATTCCTTATTCATTGTGTCAAGCATACTAGAACGTGCATATCTCATAACTCCTGCTGTTAAGGCTATACCTAATACAAGAGCCGGTAAAATTAAATACTCATAACGATCTACAAATGCAGTTTTACCAGGCATCATACGTCCTCCAACTGGTAACCATCCTAAATTTAATGAAAATATTAATATACATACCATCCCGAAGAAAAATTGTGGTATTGAGACTCCAATCATCCCTGCTACGGTTAATAAATTTTCTGAAAATGTTCCTCTTCTTATAGCACTAAATAATCCTAAAACACTTCCTAAAATAGTAGAAATGCATAATGCAGCTACAGATAGTTCAAGTGTTGCTGGTAATAAATCTTTAATTATCTTTATTATAGGAACCCCACTTGAAACGCTATATCCAAAATTACCTCTTAATATTTCCCCAAGCCACCTAAAATATCTTAATAAAAATGGATCATTTAACCCATATGATGCACGAATTTCTTCTAACTTAGCTGGATCTACGTTAGCTAACATTTCTGGACTAATCATGTGAGATACAGCATCTCCTGGAGTTAATTCAAGTCCTAAATAAATTATAAAAGTTATAAATATAAGCATTGGAATAAGACCTAATAATTTTTTTAATGTGTACTTTAGCATAAAATCCTCCTATATTTATACACTAGGGGGCTAGTTTTCCTCTAAGTCCCCTAATGATTATTTTATATTATTTAAGCTTCCAATTTTGAATATTCCAATCGTAATTAAATTGAGGATTACCTTGTTTTTCTATTCCAGTTTCAAGTCTTTCACTTTCAATAACAAATATTGGTTGATAGTATAAAGCCATTGTAAATAGGTTTTCATTTTCATATTTTTGTAATTCGTAGAATGCTTCTTTTTGAGCTTCTGGATCAACTGAAGCATTAGTTGCATCTATTAGCTCATTTAATTTATCATCAGATGGAGTATGAGAGTTCGCTGGTGATCCAGTTCTATATCTATCATAGTATTCATGCATTGAAAGTGCTGCATTTGCTGCATAAGCCATATCCCAATCTACTACGCTTGGTCCATTAACTTGATCTTCAGGTGCTTTCCAAAGGATTGTTGCTAAGTCACCTTCAACTAATCTAAACTTCATCTTCATTCCAACATCTTTTAAATATGATTGAATTGCAGTCATAAAGTCTACAGTTAATTGATCTGTGTAATAATAAACAACATCTAACTCATAATTTGGATCCCATCCAGCCTCTGATAATAATTCCTTTGCTTTTTCTGGATTATAATCATAATTTTCTAGTCCATCTACTTTATCAGAACCATTAGGAGTTAAGCTATTTGCAGGTATTATAGAACCATCAAATAAGTTTTCACCAATTGTTTTCATATCTATTGCATATCTTATAGCTTGTCTAACTCTTGCATCAGCAAGTGGTGATTTACTTCCATCAACTTTATCAAATTTATTTAAATAGAATAATCTTGTATATCTTACATCAACTTGGGATAGCTTTATCCCAGGAGTATCTTTTAAAGCTTTAACATCAGCAACACTCTTAGTATAAGCGTAATCAACTAACCCAGATCTTGCGTTATTTACAAGGTTAGCATCACTATCTCCAGGGCTTGGTGTTAGATGAATATCAAAACTTGCAACACCATCATAATATTTATCAAAAGGTTCTAAAGTTGTATAATCATTCATCTTAACTTCTTTAACTTTAAATGGCCCGGAGCCAACTGGATTTTGGAAGTACTCTGCTTGTTGGAATTTTAATGGATCTACCCCATCGAAGTATTTAGACGGTAATGGCGCAAATTGTGTAAATGTTAATAATGCATCAGGAGCAACTTTATCAAATTTTATAGTAATTTTGTTTCCCTCAATAGTTATACCTTCTAATCCTTCAGATTTTCCACCTAGATAATCTTCACTACCTACAATAGCTTTAAATGTATTTAAGAAAACTGGATTTACAACAGCTGTATGCATTGAATACTCAATACTCCACTTTATATCTTCTGGAGTTATCTTTTCACCATCATGCCAATAAATATCATCTCTCAATTCAAATACTAATTCAGTACCATCTTCACTTAGATTATACTCTTTTGCCAATTCTCCTTTAGAAGGGGCTAAGTCTGAATCTGATTCAATCAAGTGATCATATAATACTTTTGAATACGTATATGAACCCGGATTTAACCAAGGTGTTTCAAAGAACTCAACTGGTCCTCCATTAGAATATAATGTTTGCCTAGTTTCTTCGGTTTGTTGTTCAGTAGTATTTTCGCCTCCTTCATTTGTACTCTCTTCCTTACTGTTACTTCCGCATGACACTAAGGAAAATGCCATAAGCCCTGCAATAATACAACTTATTGTCTTTTTCATGTTTCTCCCTCCATACCCTTTCTTAACTTTTTAGATTTATTTAATATTAAAAAATATTACAAATTACTTTTAATATTCTCGCGAACATATTCTCGCGAACATTTTACTTTATAAAAAATACTATTAATAAATATATATTCACCTCTAAAAAAACGTATACAGCTTTCTTATAAATTTTCTTTTACTATTATTTTATACTCTAGGTCACTTTTTATTTTTTCTGGATTAATGCCTTTATACAAGCACTCAAACATCATGTTTATCGCTGTAACCCCCATCTTATAATAGTCTGGAGTTACTGCTGCTAGAACTTTATCCTCTAATATAAACTTTTTTATTTTATCAGAGAGTCCGATCATTACAATCTTCAATTCGTATCTCTCTTCTTTTAAAATATAATCAATTATATTTTCTAAAAACCTACTAGCATATATTGCATCAATATCTTTAGTCATATAATCACTGATAACTTTAGGAATATTATTTTCTAAATCACTAACAAAATAAGGTCCTACAATTCCACACTTTTTTTCTTCTAATAATTTCTGATATAATCCATTAAAACTATCCTTTGCCGAAATCATGTCATCTTCAGTTTCAATTAATAGAATTTTATCATCCTTACTTATTGAATTTAGTAACATATTGCCCAATATTCTTCCTAACTTATTGTAATCAGAATAAATACTTAACGTAGTTCTGTCTAAAGGTAAATCTAATGCTATGAAACTTATATTAGGATTGTCACGCTTTATCTTCTTAACTCTATCTTTTAAAAGTGGTGTTATTATTATTCCATCTACCTGTTTTGTTCTAATTATTTTTTGTAACTTTTCAATTTGTTCTTCTGGATAATCGATATTAGTTTCTACTATAAATAAGTTAAACTTATACATACTAAGCTCTTTATGTGCTGATTTTAAGCCTTTTTTTATAGTATTTGTATAGTAGGTATTTCTTCCTTTGATAATGAAAGCATAAATATTTTTTTCATTTTTAAGTGCTAAGCTTGTACTAATTGGATTTTTTACATATCCAAGCTCTTCACATAGTTCTAGTATTCTTTTCTTAGTCTCCGGTTTAATATTATCTTTTCCATTTAATGCTCTTGCTACTGTAGTTCTTGATATATTTAAAATTCTTGCTATATCATCTTGTTTAACCATTGCTATATCATTCCTTTAATCTAGTATATATTTATTTTAATCGGTAAACATTTACATTTCAAGTGTTTACCTTTTATATCTTCTCATCAAATTAATACAATTTATTTTTGTTTTAGATATTAATTTGTAATCTTTAACAAAATGTTGTAAGAAGATTTTAGCTATATAAAATACATTTAAGAGATTTAAAATATTTCTAGTTTATATTTAAATAAAAAAATACATCTACCTTAGTAGATGTATCCTTTTTGTTAAATTCTTAGAGTTATAGATATAATTAAAATGGCATTTCTTATTCAGCTATTCCTATAAACATTCCTACAATATAGGGTACTAATCAAATTAGCCAAACTGTTATGCTAAATTTATATAAAGCTTCTTTCTTCTTTTCATAATTTTTGCATAATACATACATTGCTCATGAAACATGAAAAATCATAAGTACTATTACTAAGAAACCTATTATCCCATGTATAGCTTGCTTGTATCAGAGTTTGATTATCTTATAGACTAAAAACAAAACTAAATGCCCCATTCTTACTTATAATTCTAATTCTCCTATTGCACCTTAATTTTCTTTGTATTTGAAAAACTTATAAAGAATAACACTCCTGACAAAAATAACGCAAATCCAAGACCAATATAAAAATTAGCAACTCCTACAGGATTAAAGATTCTACTTGCCCTAACTAAAATGCCCAAAGTAATCATAAATCCCATTATAAAATAACTTTTTAAATCAAAAAATTGAAAGAAATACTGCTTATCCAAACCTGAAGTTGTAATTCTTATAAAATGCTTTTTATACATTTTTAAAAATATAAATTTGAAAAATATATAAAACACTACTGATCCTACTAATATTGAAATAAACTTATTTCCTCTATAATTAATAATATCTTCTAATCCTATAGTAAAAACTCTAAATCCCGCAAATGACCATACTAATCCTGCTATAAGTAATAAAGTCTTTTTTGTTACTTTAAAAATTTCTTTTGCTTTATCCATTTTCTTTCTCCTTATTATCTCTTAATTTTAGTTCCTATGCGAACTATTCTATTCTCTTTTTTATTCTATGTCAAATTGTATATATTGGTATTAAATCTCAAAAAAATATACCTTTCTATGTCTATAAACATAAAAAGGTATATTTTTCAAAGCTTTTATTAGCTATCTATTGCATTCTTATAGCCAATATAAGTAGCATAAAAATATCCGCCATAAACTACTAAAAATATTAATGCAGTTATTAAGCTTGATAATAATATATCATAATTTCCAAAAGTCTTTAGATAGTCTTCTATTATTTTAATTCCAACTATAGAATGTACTATAGCAAGTGATAATGGCATCATAAAGAATGTAAGAACTTCTATCAATATACTCTTATTAATTTGAGCCTTAGATGCTCCAATTTTCTTTAATGCTTCATACCTATCTATAGATTCATTACATTGTGATAATTGTTGAAGTGCTAAAACTGCAGCACTTGAAAGTAAAAATACTATTCCTATATAAATTGCAACAAAAAGTATTATAGTTGACATACCTGTATTGGCATCATAAGCTATTTCTCTCGTAATTCCTGATAATTTAATTTGATTTTCTGAAGAATAAGAGTTTATATTAATATATTTATCTAATACTGTATTAACCTCTTCTCTCTTCTTCTCTTTATTTGCTCCTACATAATTAATATTAATACTCTCTCCATATGGAGTTAATTTTTCACAGAAAGAGTCAGGCATAATTAATGTTAAGATATTATTACTACTTGGAGAGGTTGCCAATGAGTCTTTAAAAATCTTCTTTTCCTTAATTTTATATGTTTTATTATCTATAACGACCTCTTCATTCTCGTTAAAGAATCGTTCTATAGTAGGAATAATATTTTCAAAGTTTGAAGATATATAAATTTCATCATCATTTAATTCTAATTTCTCTTTTCCAAGAAGTTTCCTATTCTTATTAAAATCAGAAACAGATAAAACTTGTGCTTTTTCAAATGCTGTATTAAAATTTATAAGCTCTGAAGCTGAATCTGTATATTTTCCTAATATACTTTTAATGCTAAAGTCTATTACATAAGAATTCATAGTAATATATTCAGTATTTTCATCTAAAATAACACCATATTTCTCCAATGCTTCTTCTATAGGTATATTGTTATCTTCTGTATCTTTATCTAAAGTAAATGATAAATCAAATGGTGTATATTCTTTCAAGCCTGACTCAAAGGATTTCTTAATACTAAATCCCGATGTTAGAATCCCTATCGTTATAAATAGCATTAAACAAATAACTGTCATTGAGATAAAATTAGTATTAAACTTATTTGTGATTTGTCTTATTGTGAAGGTATTAAGACTATTAAAATATGCATTTTCATTTTTTCTTAATAAACTTAATAATACTGATGAAAGACCAAAGAAGAACCCTAAAGTTCCTATTATACCTAAAAAAACTGATGTCATAAATCTTGGGTCAGTAAAATCTAAGTTAGTAACTGTTGCAAAATAATAAGCTATTATTAGTATAGCTATTGACACTATAAGAACTAAAAACGACACTACTTTATTTCTCACTCTAATCTTTTCACTTTTTTTAGATGAGTTTATTAAATCTATAAGTTTATATTTTGAAATAACGATAAGGTTAAATATTATAACAACAATATAAATTAAGCCAAAATAAGTCATTGATTTTATAATTGCTTCACCTGAAACTACAAATTTGAATTGTGATATCTCAACTAAAAACATTTTTACAGTTAATAGGGATAATCCTTGTGATAAGGCTAAACCTAGTAGTAATCCAGCAATAAGTGATATAATCCCAACTATTAATGTTTCTACAAGTAATATAAATGATATTTTCCTTTTGCTCATGCCAAGCATCATATATATTCCAAACTCTTTTTTTCTTCTTTTAATCAAAAAGTTAGTGGCATAAATAATAAGCCCTGCTAAAATAAATGATACAAATATCGATACACCTGACATTAATTGTTTCATAACTTCTACATAAGATGTTTGAACTGAATTCATTTTAGCTATTGCCATTTGTGAGTCCAAAGAATTAAAGCAATAAAATATGCATACTGCAAAAGTTAGTGTTAAAAAATATATTGCATAATCTTTAAAGCTCTTTTTAATATTTTTTACAGCTATTTTAAAATACATCTGAAGCGTCACCTCCAAGTAAAGTAACTACTTCAATTATCTTATTAAAGAACTCTTTTCTAGTATCATTTCCTCTAATAAGCTCATTAAATATCTTCCCATCCTTAATAAAAAGTATCCTATGAGCATAACTTGCTGTGAAAGCATCGTGAGTAACCATGAGTATTGTTGCATTCAATTCTTTATTTAATCTTTCAATTGAATTTAGTAGCATCCTTGCTGATTTAGAGTCAAGAGCTCCTGTTGGTTCATCTGCTAGTACTAGGGATGGGTTAGTCACTATAGCTCTAGCTGCAGCAACTCTTTGTTTTTGTCCTCCAGACATTTCATAAGGATACTTATTTAATACATCTGTTATTCCTAGGCTTTCCCCTGCTTTCTCAATTAATGGACGAATTTCTTTCCCTTTCATCCCTCCGATAGTTAAAGCAAGTGATATATTTTCATAAGCTGTTAACGTATCCAAGAGATTAAAATCTTGAAAAATGAATCCTAGCTTGTTCATTCTAAACTTATCTAACTTTTTCCCTCTTAATCTTGTAATATCAGCCCCATCAATTTCAATTCTTCCAGTAGTTACTTTATCAATAGTTGATATACAATTAAGTAATGTTGTTTTACCACTTCCTGACGGACCCATTATTCCAATGAATTCACCTTTATCTATTGTAAAACTAATATTATCTAAAGCCTTTGTTACATTGTCTTTATTCCCATAATACTTTTCTACATTCTTCACATTTAAAATACTTTTCATACTCTAAACCTCCTCCATTAAGTGAAACTCTTAATCTCTAATTTAATAAATAGCCCTTAACTTCAAGTATCCTACGAGAATGAGCTTCCTTAATGAAAGTATATAATCATCTTTAACTTCAATCTATCGAAAAGTCTTTCAACTTTCTTTCAAAATCGTAAGATTTCCCAGAGGAAATATAATATTTACCTTTGTACCATTTTCATATTCTGAAGTTAATGTAATATTAAGTCCTAGCTTTAAGCAAAGCTTTTTACATAAATATAAGCCTATGCCAGTAGACTTCCCAAATCTTCTGCCATTGTACCCTGTAAAGCCTTTATCAAAAACTTTAGCTATATCCTTGTTAATTATTCCAATACCATTATCTTCAATAGTTAATATAACCTTATCATCAAATCTTTTAGTATAAGCTTTTATTTTAGGATTTATATCTTTTTTATATTTAATTGAATTTACTATTACCTGATTTATAATAAACTCTACCCATTTTTCATCACTTATTACAGTACATTCTGACTCTGATATATCTATTTGGAACTTTCCAGTTATTAAATCATATCTATTATTGCGTATAACCTTTTTAACTGTTTCATTAATATCAAATTCCTTTATTATGTAATCTTTACTTACATCTGTACTTCTTGAATAATATAAAACTTGCTCTACATACTCTTCAATCTTTTTACTTTGATTTTGTATTATAGTTTTTGTCTTTCCTTCACTATTTTCTGCAACTAACTTAGTTAGTGCAATTGGTGTTTTTATTTCATGAACCCATGCTTCAATATATTCTCTATATTCACTTTGCATTATCTTATATTCATTTACATGCTCATGCATAGCTCTATTACTTTCTTCTAAAACATCATACAATATTTGTCCTTCATAACTTCTAGGCTTTTTAATAACTTCTGGTAATAAATACTTTTTATCTAGTTTATTACTTATTTGGATTAATTCATTATAAAACTTTCTCTTACTTATAAAATCTATAATAATAAATATAAATATAGGTACAAACCAAATTAGCGCTAATACAATAACAACCTGAATAGTTAGATTAGATATTGTCATAATTATTGCACAGAAAGTAAAAATAATTATATTTAAAATTAAAAAAGGTAATTTGTCTATTAAATACTTTCCTAATCTCATACCAATATATATCCAATTCCTCTCTTGGTTTCTATTCCATCTTCAAAACCTAATGACACTAATTTTTTTCTTAATCTAGCTATATTTACTGATAAGGTATTCTCATCCACAAATAAATCTGAACTCCATAAGTAGTCCATTAATTCATCACGAGTTACTATAATCCCTTTATTTTTCATAAGACAACTTAATACTTTAAGTTCATTTTTAGTTAAATCACTAGTATTTTCATTAAATGTTAATACTCCTGATGTTATATTTAATTTAAGCCCCTTATGTTCTAACACCTCTTGAAGTTTTCCACCTGAAGCTCTCCTTAATACAGAAGATATTCTAGCTAGTAATACCTGTGTATTGTAAGGCTTTGTTACAAAATCATCTGCTCCTAGGTTCATACTCATAATCTCATCCATATCACTGTTTCTACTAGTAACTACTATAATAGGTGTATTTTTTACTTTTCTAATTTCTCTGCAAATAAAATATCCATCATAATAAGGTAAATTTATATCAAGCAAAATCAAATCTGCATCTTCCTTTAATATAATTTCAATTATATTATCAAACCTATCTGGACCATAAGCTTTATATCCATACCTTGAAAGAAATTCTATCAATTCATTTCTAAACTCTTTATTATCCTCTATTATCATAATTTTTTCCATAATTCTCACCTCATCCATATTATATTTAATTTACTATCATAAGTCTATTTTTATATACCAGACTATTTCCCCAAACTTTTCCCATTAAACACCATATTTATAGTTATAAAATAATTTACTAATTTAAATAGTCATGATAAAATATCAGAGTCGGTATTCTTTTAAGAAACTGAACTAAGCAAAATATTATTTTTTTGCCGAATTATATCCATTATGGAATAAGAACGGAGGATTCAAAATGTTAAAAGCAAGTGGGATGGGAAGATCTCAAACAAAGATCAGAAAGTTAGTTATAATAGCTATGCTTTCTTCAATTTCAATTTTTCTAGGAGTGTCTGGTTTAGGATTTATAAGATTACCAGCATTCAGTCTAACTATTATGCACTTACCTGTAATTATAGGTGCAATCTTAGAAGGTCCAATTGTAGGTGCTTCTGTAGGACTTATTTTCGGTCTATTTTCAATGTATCAAGCACTTACAGCACCAACTGTCACATCATTTTTATTTTTAAATCCATTAATAGCTTTAGTACCGAGAGTTTTAATTGGAATAGTTGCATACTACGTTTATAAATTCTTAGTAAAAACTTTAAAAAAGCCTAAAATTTCTATAGGTATATCTGCTATTTTAGCTACCTTCACAAATACTGTAGGCGTGCTAGGATTAACTTACATTTTATATTTAGATCAATATGCAAAAGCTATTAATATTTCGCCTAATGTTGTTGGTGCAACTTTATTTGGAGTAGCTACAACAAACGGTGTATTAGAGGCTATTGCTTCAGCATTAATTTCTGTGCCAGTTATTATAGGTGTTTTAAAAGTCAAAAGACAATAAATATAAATATAAAAAGGATGTTGATAATGAGTTAATAACCATTTACCAACATCCTTTTGCATTATTTCTCGTAAAAAGATCCCATATATGTTATATACTCATCAGCTGTATGATTAGCTTTCCAGTCTTGTACATTTTTCTTATTATGCTCACCTGCTATAACTGAAAAAGTTTTTCCTAAGTTTTCAAAAGCTTCATTAACACATTCCTCCGGAGTTAATGCAGACTTCATTACTGTTTCTCCAGCAGGGCCACCTGGCAGATTTTTTAACAGACTTGGTGTAATAGTAGTTCCTAATGTAATTACTTCAACATCAACATTTGTTTTAGCCGCTTCACAAGCAACTGCCTCTGTTAACTTTAATATATATGATTTTCCTGCACCATACTGTGCATTATAAGGTGAACTACTTATTCCGGTATTTATATATGTTTTTAACATAATAAAAAACACCTTATAGCTTTGCTATAAGGTGTTTATATTAATTATTTATTAGAATCCGAATGGTATTCCGAATGCGAAGAATCCTAATAATAAAATTGTCCATCCTACTAAGAAGCTTACTGAGTAAGGCATCATTAATCTGATCATATCACCAATTGTGTATTCTGGCTTATACTTTCTCATAAATACTAAGATAATTCCTGCATAAGACATTAATGGAGTTATTATATTAGTTGATGAGTCAGCAACTCTATAAGCAGCAGCAACTACTTCTGGTGTCATATTTGAATTTACTTGATATAACATTGGTAAGAATATTGGTCCAAGTAACATCCATTTTGAAGTTAATCCACCAACAAATAAGTTGATTATAGCTGTAATTACTATAAAACCAATTATTAATAATATTGGCGCATCTTGTAAGTTCATTGACTTAAGTAGGTTACCACCTAAGTATGTTATATAAGTTCCAAGTCCACTCTTAGATAATAAAGCTAGGAAGTTATATGAGAAGAATGTTAATACAAGTACTGATCCCATAGATCCCATTTGCTTAGACATACCTCTAACTACATCGTTAGCATTCTTAAACTTACCAACTTTTGCACCATAGAATACACCTGGTAAGAAGAATAAGAATGTTATAATTAATATTATGTTATCCATAAATGGAGTTACTTTTGCACCATCTGCATTTATAAATGTCTTTAAAGGCCCAAAGTATAATCCAACTACACAAACAACAGCTATTAAGAAACCTAAACCTGCAAACTTAAGAGCTTTATTCTCTTCTTTTTTAACTGTAAAATCATCTAAATTCATATCTGCTGGAATTATATAGCTTTCTTTTTCAAGTCTTGGCTTAATTATTTTAATAGTAACGAAAGCACCAATAATAGCAAGTAAGAAAGTAGAAGCAACTACAAAGTAATAGTGCATTGTTGCTGGGTTTAAAGCTTGTCCAGCAGCGTTAACGAAAGGAACTCCTTGTCCTTCAGCAAATATTTTAGCATTGTTACCAATGATTATATCAATCGGTGTAGCTGGTATTAAGTTAGCACTGAATCCAGCTGAAACCCCTGCAAATGCAGCAGCCATACCTATAAGTGGGTTTTTCTTTAATCCTGCATATAAAAGACCTGCAAGTGGTATTAATATTACGTAACCTGCATCTGTAGCTATACTACTCATGATTCCTAAGAAAACTAAAACTATAGGAAGCATTTTATCTGAAACTTTTAATCCAACCTTTTTAATTAAAGTAGATAAAAGACCTGATTCTTCAGCTAGTCCTACTCCAAGCATAACTACTAGGATAGTACCTAATACTCCTCCACCATATGCTAACCAGTTGTTAAGTAAAGCATTTGAGAATATCCATTGAACATTTTCAGGCTCTAGCATATTTAAAATTGTGTTAGTAGTGTAACTACCATCACCAGCCATAGTTTCGAATGTTTTTCCCCCTAAGAAGAAAGATGCAGCTAAAACAACAACATAAAATATTGCAAATATAATTACTGGATCTGGTATCTTCTTACCAATTTTTTCAATTAGAGAAACTTTTTTCGGTTCTTCTGTCTTTAGTATTTCTTCTTTTCTCTGTTCCATTTTTTATCCCCCTTGTTATTATTTATAAATTATTGCGAATTTATTATTATATTACTATAAGATTAACAATTTATCAACACTTTTATTAATATTCCTGCAAATTTATTTATATTTTTCGCAATATAGTAATAAAATTTATGTTGTAAACCATAAAATTTAATTGATTTATCAAAATAGATGTTCTACTTTATTATTTTTTTACTTAATAATCTCTTTTTATATACAAAATTTAAGTTTTATTAATACTTTTTGATAAAAGAATAAAAGTACCCATTATAATAATAGGTACTTATTAATTATATTTATAATTCATTATTAATTTGTCAATGTAATTATTAGATTATCAATAGAAAATACATTATTGGTTTCAAAAACTTCCGCTAAAGTTTCTATATTTTCTTCTAAGTGCTCTACATCTTTAGAATAAGTATGAGCTATCTCCACTAAATCATTTTCTGTAAGTTTTCCACCTTCTTCAATCCATCTAACTATTAACAGCTCTTTTATCATAATATAGCTCACTAATGCAGTTTTTATCTTTGCTAATACATCATAATCAAAAACAGCCTTCATAAAATATCTAAACACAAAATATACTAATAAATTTTCAAACTTATATATTTTGTCACTAAAATAATTATCAAACTGATTATGTTTTTCTAAATATATATATTCATCTTCTTCACTTTGCCAAAAATATCTTAATGCATCTTCTAAAGCTAATGGATCATTAGGATTTATATGTTTTAATTCCTTAAAGACCTTAAATATTTCATATACATTATTATACTTAATACTTTCATTACTTTTATAGTTTTGTATATCAATAGCTACATCTTCTATAAATTTATTATCTGAATACTTACTTATACTATCTTTAATACCTTGTATTAAGTTTGAATCTATTTTATCTTGAACTTCACCTATGAACTTAAGTATGATTGAAACTCTTTTATTTAAATCCATATCTCTATTTTGTAGTATTTTAAAAACTATATTTCTGCACTGCATAAGATTTAAATAAAGCATAGCATTAATATCATTGTATCTAGTAACTTCCTCATCATCTTCAGTTAATTTAAATCCTACTCTTTTATCACTTTTTAAAATTATTCTACATGCTTCCGGACAAGATAATGATAAGCACACCTCTCTTAGGCTTCCGAATTCCTCCATCACTCTTGGATATTGTCTACAAGTATAGCAAAGACTATCTTCTCCAAGATTATTATATATATCACACATTTTATTTTCAGTTAAAAATGGACAGTCATCACCTTTTAATACAAAGATATTTTCGCTTCCTTCAGTTACAATCTTGCTTCTTAATCTTTCACCAAACTCCCCTTTTACATTCATATAATTCTTATAGCTTTCATCATCTATAACTATTCCCCATCCTGCACAACAAGTATCTTCGCATTCTGATGCTATACATTTAAAATCATCAAAGTAATCTGGTACTCTTATTTTCATTTGTTTACCTCACAATTTATATTAATATTTCTTCTTATTTGAATACTCACCAAAATATTATACCATCAAATACTAATTTTTCATCAATAATGTATATCCTTCATAAATTATATACTCTCTTTAAATTATATTTAAACTATTTTAGTGCCATGAACTTCTATAGCTCCTGTATATTTCATTAGATCATATTTATTTTCATAATCAACCTTGCATCCGGGCATTATAACAATTCTATTATCTGCATATTCTATATATTTTTTTATGTTTTCTTTTCCCTCTAATGCATTTGTCAAACATCCCTTCGTTAATATCCTATTTACGCCTAATTCAATCAATAAATCTAAAGCCTCAAATTTATTTTCTATTTCATCAAAAGCCATATGGAAAGTAATATTCATTGGTTTTGCTTCTTCAATTAGCTTTTTAGTAACCTCTAAATCTATTTTTTTGTTGTTCAAAGCACCAATCACAACTCCATATGCTCCAATTGATTTTGCTACTCTTATATCTTCTAGCATTATAATTACTTCTTCACTATTAAACTCAAAATTACCTCCTCTTGGTCTTATCATCACCATTGTAGGAATATTAAGTTTTTTTACAACATTTTTTATTGTTCCATAACTTGGGGTTGTTCCTCCTAAAGCAAGATTTTCACATAGTTCAATTCTATTTGCACCTTTAGCCTCAGCTTTAACAGCTTCATTAAAATTTGTAACACAACACTCATAAATAGCCATAAAAACATCTCTCCTTTTTCACCTTTCAAGTAAAAAAGGAATGCATAATACATTCCCTTTTTACTGGTATTAATATAGTCCTCTAAATATCTAAAATTTTATAATCTATATATTCTATCAGCATATTGATCTAATAATTTTTGATTAAATTCCGGACCTCCATCAACATTAGCACTCATAAATACTGGAGGTATATATTCTTTTGATACCATGGTCTCTATAGCATGTAACATAGTGGCATTTAGTAATACTGCAGCCGCTACAGAAGATGTTCCTCCAACTTTTACTGGTAATCCTACTACTTCTATAGATGCATCTCCATCAACGCCTCTATTGTCTAAGATTACATCTGCAAATTCATATAACTTCTTTCCTGAACTATGTCTTGATGTCATTCCCTTTGAAACATCATAAGATGTTACAACAATAATCTTAGCTCCTTTTCTTTTGGCAAATTCCGCTATCTCAATCCCTAAAGGATTTCTTCCAGAATTAGATATTAAAAAGACACAATCTTCCTTTCTTATATCAGCCTTCTTTACCAACTGCTCACCAACACCTTCAACCATCTCATACATTCCACCTGCAGGATCTGTAATAACTTTAGAAGGTATTAACCCACCAGCACGTCCACATATTTCTATAGCAGCTGCATATGAATGTCCACTTCCAAATGCTTGTACTATTCCACCATTCATAATACACTCAGCAACTATATTCCCAGCTTTTATAATATTCTCAGATTGGGAATTTTCTAAATCATCTAATAACTCTTCAACTACCTTAAAAAACTTATTTTTCACAACTATACCCCCATAAATTTATATTTAATATATAAAACTATATTAATACGCCTAAATTGAATAATATTATTGACATAACCATTACAAATAGTATTAATTTAGTTGATGTCATGTTTTTTCTTCCTAGTAGCCAGTAACAAAGAACAGCTAATAATACATGTCCTAAGCATGGCATTATTTGATTTAATACATCTTGAAATTTCATTACTACATCGCCAGCAACAAATTCTAGTGGAATAGATACTCTTACAACTGAAGGTATCAATGCTCCGATAACTGTAAGTCCTAAAACAGTAGCAGCTTCAGTAAAATAGTTCAACTTGTCTTTAAATTTAGTTACAATTAACGCACCTTGATTATATCCTAACTTAAATAAATACTTTCTAATAAAAAGTCTTACTATGTTATAAGCTAACCATAAAACCACGCCAACATAACTTCCATTAACAGCCATATTAGCTGCTATAGCCCCAAATATTGTTGGAAATATTACCCCAAAAATCGTATCTCCAACACCTGCAAATGGTCCCATTAAACCATTCTTCAAACCTGCTACAACATCAAGTCCCTCACTCTTTTCTTGCTCTTCTATCGCTAGAGCTGCTCCTACTATTAAATGCCCCATATCTGGTTCAGTATTAAAAAATTGCGAATGAGTTTCTAAACTCTTTTTTAAACCCTCTTCGTCATCTTTGTATATTTTTTCGAGTGCAGGCATAATTGAGTATAAAAAACCTGGAGCCATCATTCTTTCATAGTTCCATCCTAATTGACTTCCCCAAAGCCATCTAAAACTAGCTTGATTTATGTCACTATCATTAAGAATTCTATTGTTATTAACTTTATTATTCTTCTTCATATTCATCATCCTCCCCTATAGTTGAAGTAGCCATAACAACTTGTGGTGCTTTATCTGTTCTAGATTTAAATATTAATAATGCTATTACAGAGCCCATTGTAGCTACCCCTATCATTGGTAGATTGAAATATGCTACTAATGAAAATCCTAATATTAAATATGCTAAATATTTTTTCACTGGTAAATACCTCAATAATATAGATATCCCTACTAAAGGTAAAAGACCTCCTGCAACTTTCAATCCACCCATTAACCACTCTGGGATATACTTTAATACTACTTCTATAAATCCTTGTCCAAATATTAATACTAATAAAACTGGTAATGCCCTTGATAAGCCCCATGGAATAATACCCATTAAGTTCATTCTAGTTACACCTTTAGTATCAAGCCTCTTTGCATAATCATCTGCTTTATGTTGGAAAAATGTATTTGAAAATCTTGCTAATATATCTAATTGTAATAGTAATAAGCCAACTGGAATTGCTATTGCAATAGCCACTTCTGTATCTTGCCCAACTCCAAGAGCTGTACCTATAATTGCGGCTGTTGTATAATCTGGAATCGAAGCCCCTCCATAAGTTCCTACTCCTAAAATCATAAGTTGTAATGTACCACCAATAAATAATCCTGTAATAGGGTCACCTAATATAAGTCCTGCAATAAACCCTGCAAATACAGGTTTATTAATTAAGTCAAAGCTAAGCCCGTCAATAATTGTTGAAAATGCATAAGCAGTCAATAAAATAATTTGCCATAATTGAATTTCCATAACTCCTTACCTCCCTTAAATATTTTGTATTAATTTCATAAACTCGATTTTCTCTTCAGTAGGTACCATTTGTGCAATTACCCTAACACCCATATTAGATATCTTTTTAAAGTACTCAACATCTTCTTTAGTAACTGAAACTGATTTTTTTACTTGAGTAGATCCTGGCTTAGTAGACATATTCCCTACATTTATCTCTTCTAGTTTTACCCCCTTATCTAATAATTCATATAAAGTTTTAGGTTCTTTTACTATTATCATTACCCTTTGCCCTTCGTATTTTCTAGCCAATAAGTTTTTTGCTGCTGTTTCTACAGAAATTATAGATAGTTTGACTCCAACTGGCGTTGCCATTTTTAATGCCATTTTTTGAATTTCATTTTTTATAGCATCATTGTTTACCACTATAATTCTTCCTACTGATAACTTATTGGTCCAAAAAGCTGCAACCTGTCCATGTATTAATCTTTCATCAATTCTAACGTTTACTATTTCCATATAACTCATCTCCTTTATTCTTCTTCACAATCGTCTAATGACATCTCTTTCAAATCTATAATTCCTGTAATAGCATCACTAATTATATTATTTTTACTTATTTCTTCGTTTAATATTGCTGACAGTACCATTGGTGAATTCATTCCACTTATCACAATATACTTTTCATCTTGATAATAGTTTTTCATCGCAATATTACACGGTGTACCTCCAAGAAGATCACAGAAAATCAATATTTTATCTACTTCTCCTAACGCCTCCTCTTCTTTAATCATTTTTTTTTCAAATTGCTCTCCACCTTCATTAGGCTCTATTCCTACATATCTTAAATTTTCTTGATATCCAGTAATCATTTCAATTGATTCCTTCATCCCTTTGGCTAATCCCCCATGACTTACTAATAAAATTCCTTTCATTATATTTCTCCTTTTAAGCTATATTTGTTGTTCATCTTTATATTTATTTAATAAGCAAAAACAGTGCCAACTTTTAAAATTGGCACTGTTCCGCTATTCTTGATTTATAATCTCATAAATAAAATATATTTCTGTAATATTTATGGATATATTGTATTGTTTTTCTATTACACTAAAGCTATTTTTAACACATTTCACAAATTTTTTATTACACTTGCTAAACTCAATGTAATCATTATCATTATCTACATTATCTCCTATAACTAATCTTTCAATTAATAAACTTAAATGAACATATAACATAGCTTTTATATTCTCATTTATTTTCAAATTTAAGTCTCTTTCTATATTGAAAATTATATCTTCAGCATATTCTATAACTTTTGTTGGATTTAATATAGTTAATTGATTAATGATATTTTCAAAAGAAAAATATTTAATAATGTTATTAGAAATAATATCTACACTTTTTATAACCCCTAACTCATTTAATGCTTCCTTCAACTTCTCTTTACCATCTGTAGTAACTATATCTGATAATATCAATGTTTTATAATCCCCTACATTTACCTTTATAGTGGAAACTATAAGCTTAACATCATATTCATTAAATATTTCCGCCTCTTGTCCTTTAACTATCAAATTATTATAATCAGTTTCTATTATTTCTACTTCATTATTATCAATACACCTTCTCATGAGATCTCTTAGTTTAATAGCTGTCCCTATCCCTGAAATACATGTAACAATAATAGCTTTTTTCTTTTTAACTTTTTTAGCGAAATAATAATCTAAAGTATTTTTATCTTTAACATTCCTCACTATAGACTCAATCTTTTCATTATTAATGATTCTACTTCCGACATCTAGAGCGATTTGCGTAGTAATATTGTTTATTATTCCTATATCTCCTTCTACGTAATTTTTAATTTCATCTCCTATAGTAAAAAGTGATCCCATATCAACTAATAACAATACTCCTCTACTAGTATCTATAGTCTTTAAATATCCTATTAACTGTTTTATTACTTCCTTTGGTTTTATATCAAAAGGCATATCAAAAGACTCAAATATAAATTCTTCATATATATTATTTGTCAAACTTGCTATACTACTTGCAGTAGAATAACCATGTGCTAGTATAATTCCATTTATCTGAGAACATTTACAATCTGTAATCGATAGAAAATATAGTATAGTTATTATTCTTAATCTATTACTAATTTTATAATCTAGTGACCTCCCTATAATTTTAAAAAACATATTTGAAATCGTACTCACTCTTGAGTATTGTGAATTTATTACTCTAAGTATATACCTTTCATACTCGTAATTATCTTTAGTAGAATCTTTATACTTAAATTCAATAAATATCCTTGCAAGAACCTTTTCTGTATTCCCTTGGTACTTTGTTCCATACTTATCATTTATCACTTTAAGCGCATCGCTAATACCTAACTGATAAAAATTTTCAATCTCTTCCATTCTACCAAGCCCAGATTTATATAAACATTTATCAACTATTCCAGTTATTCTTTTTCTCAATTCACGTGTCAAATTCTCCTTATTATAACTTAGAGTTGATCCTCTTTTAGTAACCTTATAAATCCCCTCTATATCCTCATTATAATTATTTTCATCACTCAAAATATTACTTGCAAAATTAACCCTATTTGAATTTGCTTTTATAAGCATATTTTCACTTTTTAAATAATCTAATATATTTTTACTCTCTATAATATACTTTGAAGGTAGATCTTCAATATTAATACTAATATTATTGCTATCATTACACTTTAAATATGAATTAGCACAACATACTTTTATAATATTTTTTAATTTCCCTACATTTCCTTTACTTTTCAAATCTAATAATATGTTAATTACAGCATTGCTTACTAATATATCTTTGTTAATATCTCTTGCTTCAGTACTAAATAAATGATGTATTAACTCTAGACGTTCTCCAATTTCCCTTTCATTATAAGATGGGATTCTTACTTGTATAGTTATTCTCCTTAAAAAAGTCTGTAATAATGATTCATCCGGATTTTCAGTTGTTGCAAAAATAAATCTTACATTTAATCCTTTTGTACTATTACTATCCCCTATTCTTCTATAAATTCCTTTATCTAAAAGTAAAAATAACTTTTCTTGTCCTTCTGGCGAAAGTCTATGAACTTCATCCAAAAACAAAAAACCACCATCTGCTTCTTCAATAAGTCCCCTCGTATCCTTATCTGCACCAGTAAATGCTCCTTTCTTATAACCAAATAAATATGCAGATAACAACTCCGGATTGTTTGCATAGTCTGCACAGTTAAATACTACAAATGGTGCATCTTTCTCAATTACATTTTTAAAGAGCGCGTAATCATAAATTACTTCAGCTAAGAAACTTTTTCCTACCCCACTATCTCCTAATAAAATAATAGGCATTCCATTATTAGGATAAACAACCGCACTCTTGCATGTTTCTATCTGTTTAGATAAGCTTGCATTATATCCAATTACGTTATTAAATGGATCCTTATCTTCTATTTGAATTTCATTACTTAAAGCATCACTTAAAATGTAATTGAAATACACAGGTCTAGTATTTGTCTTCGTTACAATTCCATTAGTAACCATCTTGTTTAAATACATACTTACAGCACTTCTATGCATTCCTAAAGCCTTTGCAATATCACTAGCTTTAACACCCTTTTCATTTGATTTTAGATTTTGTTGTAATTCTAATAATAGTTCTTTAACTCTCTCTTCATTGCCCACTATATACCACCCAATCACTTTAATATAATATCTTTTGATTTTCGAATCGCTCTTATTTATCCTAAATTTTACATAAATTCCTTTTATTTTTCAACTTCTTTATTTCTTATCATGGTTTTAAAACCTTATTACTAAAACATATTTCATTAATCGTAATACACAAATTTTATTTTATTAAATAATATAAGTAATGTGATAGATTTTAAGGAGATATTTATGGCAATTGGAAAATTACAATTTCAATTATATTTTGGGCAAGAAGCCTATCCAATAAGTAATGCAAATATTTTTATTGTTGATTCTATTTCTGGCATCCCAATTTTCGATGGTTTGTTAACAATTGATAGTAGCGGTAAAAGCGAAATTATAGATTTGTATACATTAGATAAAGAACTTTCAGAAACTCCTAACACAGACGTAATACCATACACAACTTATGATGCTTATATAATAAGCGAAACTTTTAGAAACGTATTAATTAAAAATATTGAAATTTTTCCTGACATAACATCAATTCAACCAGTATCATTGCTTCCAAAAGGAAGATCAATTAATGAATTTGATGTAGTAGATATTACTCCTCATGGTTTAATTAAAGAAAATGAAATTTCCAATACAAATGAGCCTATTAATAGCACCAACTCAACAACTAATAGTAATAGTCCTACAACATTTTTACTAAAAAAACCCGTTATACCTACTAATATTACTGTCCACTTAGGAACCCCTACATCTAATGCAGTTAATGTTACTGTGCCATTTACTGATTACATTAAAAATGTAGCTTCAAGTGAAATATATCCAACTTGGCCTGAAAACGCAATCCGCGCTAATATATACGCACAAATCTCTTTTACTTTAAATCGTATTTATACAGAATGGTATAGAAGTAGAGGATATAATTTTGATATTACTAATTCTACTGCCTATGATCATTATTTTGTTAATGGCAGAGATATCTTTGAGAATATTAGCAGAATCGTTGATGATATTTTTAATGATTATATAAGCAGAACAGATTTTCTAGAACCTCTACTGGCTCAATATTGTAATGGTACCACAGTTACTTGTGATGGGCTTTCTCAATGGGGCACAGTTTCCTTAGCTAACTCTGGATATTATCCATTCAAAATTTTAACTTATTATTATGGTGATAATATAGAACTCAGAAATGCACCTGTAGTAGATGCTATTGATAACTCTTATCCAGGAACTCCATTAAAGCTTGGAAGTAGCAGTGATGCAGTAAAAACTATACAAGTTCAATTAAATAGAATTGCAAAAAATTATCCTGCTATTCCAATCTCCCAAACGGATGGATATTTTAACGAAACTACAGAAAAGGCAGTTAAAACATTTCAAAAAATATTTAATTTATCTCAAGACGGAATAGTAGGTAAAGGAACTTGGTACAAGATATCCCAGATTTATGTAGGTGTTAAAAATCTTGCTGAACTAGATTCTGAAGGTGAGAAACTTCCTATTGAACCTACACCACCTTCTTATATACTAAAACTTGGTTCTAAAGGCGACGCAGTTAAAGTTCTTCAGTACTTCTTAAATTGCATTGCTTTATTTTATGATAATATACCTCCTATTAAAATCGACGGTATCTTTGGAAATTCTACCAAAAATGCGGTTGAAGCTTTCCAACAAAAATTCGGATTAGGCGTCGATGGTATAGTAGGTAAGAATACCTGGAGAAAACTTTATGAAATATATAAAACTATTGAACCGTATATAATTTCTGCACCTTCCACTCCATACCCAGGATATATTATTGCTGAAGGTTCTAGAGGTAACGACGTTAAAACTATTCAAACTTGGCTTTCTGCAATATCAAAAAAATATCCTTCAATTCCTGCAGTAAATGCTGATGGAATCTTCGGTCCTTTAACTACAGCTTCAGTTATAGCTTTTCAAGCTGAATTTAATCTAGTGCCTGATGGTCTTGTAGGTAAACTTACTTGGGATAAACTATATACAGTATATTCAAATCTAAATAAATAAATTTACTATAAAATAGTGCTGTATTTATTACAGCACTATTTTATAAATTCTTTATATATTAACTTTTTATTTTTTTAATAATTTATAGTATTTTTCTTTTTACAAAATAAAAAAGATCTATTAGAAACTTACTAATAGATCTTTGGAGGCGCCACCCAGATTTGAACTGGGGAATAAAGGTTTTGCAGACCTCTGCCTTACCACTTGGCTATAGCGCCATCTGTATTACACTAATCATTATACTATAAAAATCTAATTCTGTTAATACTTTTTTGATTAATTCTTAAATTTCTTCATAATGAACTTTAGTAAAATCTATATCCTTTTCTTCATAAGCAGGTCTAGCTTCATTAGGATATCCTATTGAAATAATACAGCAAACACCATAGTTCTCAGGTATATTCAAAAGTTTTCTTACATACTCTTCTGAATTCAAACTATCATCATAATTTCTTTCTCTTACCTGTGACCAACATGATCCAAGCCCTAAACTATGTGCTTCTAATTGCATTAAAGTAGCTGCTATAGCCGTATCCTCTATCCAAACATCTGTAGTTATTTCTTTGTTAGCCATAACTACTATCCCTACAGGTGCATTAGCTAACCAAAAGCTTCCCATAGGCTTAGATTTTGATAGTTTTTCTAATTTTTCTTTATCTTTTATAACAAGAAACTCCCATGATTTTCTTCCTTTAGATGATGAAGCTAAAAGTCCAGCCTTAAGAATGTTATCTATTTTTTCCTTTTCAATATCTCTATCTTCATATTTTCGTATACTTCTTCTTGTCTTTAATAAATCTATCATCAAATCACCTCATTAACAACTTAATTTTGCTCTTTTAATTAATTATATCTTCCTTAAAGAAAAAATCCAAGTTCCTTTTAAACAACTTGGATTTATTTACTTTATTATAATTTAATAATACTACTATTTTTATTCCCCAAAATTAATTTTTCATCTTACTACCTACATATACTTTATTTGCAAATACTACACCAATAATCATAACTACTGCAAATACTATTAAGTAAGCAACTACTGCTATTCTATGTGCAAAGCATGCTGCTATCATCATAAATATACATCCACATATCGATACTATCGGCATAATAAATCTCTTAAATATACTTAACTCTTTCTCCTTTTTTATCATCATTATAAATATAGGAATATACATAGCATAAATAGTTACTATAGGTAATTCTGATGAATCAAAGCTAAAGAATCCAAACCATGAATCTGTAAGATTTGCTCCATAGAAAAATAATAGCCATATTCCACAAAATAATAATCCAATTACTGATGAGTTTGTAGGCATATTTGTAATATTATCTACTTGTTTAAAAACTTCTTGCTTTGGTCCCATTCCTCTTACTGCGATAGAATAAAGCCCTCTCGTACAACCAAGCATCAACCCATTTAATGTACCTAAACAAGAAATAATTACAAATACAAATATTAAAGATCCACCTATACTTGAAAATACAGTTTCAAAAGCAAGTTTCGCACCTGCTTCTCCCCCTGCCATCATTACTTCGTTACTTACTGCACCTGCTAGTCCAATATAATATAAAATATATACTAACATAATTGCAAAAGTCCCACCTATAAGAGCCCTTGGCAAGTTTTTCTTTGCATCCTTTAACTCTGCATTTATACTAGTTGCAATTATCCAACCTTCATACGCAAAAGCTGTAGCTACTACTGCAGTAAACAAACCACTAAATGTATCAACATTTTCTACTACTGTAGTAAAATTTGTTACTGTCATACCATTACTTAGTCCTACAATAGTTCCTACTACCGCCATTAATAGTAATGGTATAAGTTTAATAATTGTTGTACTTACCTGAAATTTACCTGCTAATACTGGCGATAAAGAATTTATTGCGAAAGCCCCAATTAAGTATAAACATGCAATCGTCATACATTCCCCACCAGTAATTGAAAATCCAAACAAAACACAGGTATACCTCGCAGATACCCAAGCTAATACTGAAGTTAATGTTGGATAATAAATAACTGCCATAAACCATCCAACATAATATCCATAAGTTTTTCCTATTGCGGCTTCTGCATAATCTACAACTCCATTTACATACTCATACTTAGTTGCCATAACAGCAAATGTATAAGCACAAGAAATCATAATTATGCCACCAATAATCCATGCTATAATTCCTAACAGAAGATTTCCCCCTGTTGCTTTTAAAACCTTTTCGGCTTTAAAAAAAACTCCACTTCCTATAACAATACCTATTACCATTGCTATAGCTGTTAATAGCCCATACCTTTTATCTAGCTTATTGCTCATAGCTCACCTTCCTTTTTATATTTATACATAGAGTTTTTTTATTCTAAGCTATATATACCATTCATATTAGAATAATACTTAAATAATTCTATATTTTATCATTTTCTCCTCTTTTTACTGCATATTTATTCCATTTTTTAAATATAAATCAAAAAGGCCATATCTAAACTAAATAAATATAATTTAGATACAACCTTTTCTATATTAATTGCTAGCTATTCTTCTTTTTCTACTCTTATAAGTTATATTAATAAAAATTTATATTTGCTCTTTTCAATATCTTCAATAGTAATTATATTAATTTCTTTATTATTAAAGTTTTCATCACAAATTCTTACGCTTTGAGTTCTTATTAAACAATCTAAGAATTGATTTATTAATAATCCATTTTTTAATATCACTTCACTATCAGCATAAATCTCTATTAAAGTTTCTTCTAATTTTTCTTTAGCTTCATCATTTAGATTATATCCTTTTATCATTAATGTAGTTAAAGCTATCTTTAAAAGTTCATCAATCTTATAATCTTTAAATTCTACTTTTACAGGGAATCTATAGCTTAAAGCTTCATTTGTTTGTATTAAGTTTCTAATACCTATTTTATCACCAGATAAAACTATAATTAGCTTACTATAATTGCTATCAATAAATTTAATTAAGCTGTTTATTATCTCTTTATGATTTTCTTCTTCTAATAAAAGGTCAGCATTTTGTACGAAAACTACCTTTCCAACATATTTACTAAATACTTCATCAACCTTACGTCCATTCTTAAAGCTATTAACTATATCATACTTATCAATTACAATCATATTTTTCGACTTAACAATACCTAAATTGTATAGCATTTCTGTATATATATTAAAAGTTCTTTTTTTACCTGTTCCTTCAGAACCCATAGCAATTATATTCATATATTTATTTAGGTCTGTGGCCATTCCTAATCTCTTCTTTCTAGCCATAACCTTCATAAACTTATACTGTTCTTTTAAAAAGTTCTTTGCATTTTCATTAGATATAACCCCGTCTAACTTCTTATCTAAATTAAACTTATTATCATAATCAGATACATTTATCTTCTCTATATCCTTAGTAGTAATTAAGTTCATCTCATAAACACTTATATCTTCTTCTGCAATTCTTATACTTTGATTTCTTATTAGCCTTTCTACATAGTTTCTAACCATTCTACCATTTCCTGAAGTTGCATCAGAATTTTTATAAATATCAACAAAACTATTCTTTAATGCTACATATGCATTTTTAGAAAGTTTAAATCCACTTGATTCAATAAGCTTTATAGACATTTCTAGCAGCTCATTTGGATTATAATCTTGGAATGTAGTCCATAATGGGAATCTTGATTTTAATCCAATATTAACATCGAAGAAATCTTCCATTTCCTCTTCATATCCAGCTAAGATCACTATTACTTCTTTTGAATAGTCTTCTATTAACTTAAGTAAAGTTTCCACTGCCTCTCTTCCTAAATCATCATTAGCAAGTGTATATGCTTCATCAATAAATAGAATTCCTCCAATAGCCTCTTTAAACTTTTCTTCAGTTTTCTTAGCTGTTTGACCAGGTATATCTGATACAAAACTTGATCTATCAGTTTCTACGAGCTGTCCACCCTTTAGTAGTCCCATGCTATTAAGCATTTCTGCTACAAGTCTAGCTATACTAGTTTTGCCTGTGCCTGGATTACCTGCAAATACCATATTTAAATTTTGTTCAATTTTTGTATTAACACCAACTGACTTTCTTTTTTCTTGAGCAACTAATAATTTATACTGACTTCTTAAAAGATCTTTTACTTCATCAAGTCCTATTATTCCTTTTAACTTTTCTTCTAAATTAAACTTAGCTTTAGCTTTAAAGTTAAAGTTATCTCTTTCTAATACGTCTATTTCTCTCTCTTTATTAGTTAGGTACTTCTTAGATGCATCTAAAATTGCGTTCTCTACTATATTTCTAACAAATCTTGCATTTCCTAAATCATTTTTACCTATTAATTGATTTTTAGTAAATAAATCTATTAGCCCACTTTTAGCTTTTTCTGATATTGTATATCCTTTAGATTTCGCAATATTTACAGCTATAGCATACATTTGTTTAGGATCATAATCATGGAAATGAATCGTATTTGGGAATCTTGAAGATAATCCTTGGTTGTACTTTAAGAACTTTTCAATATCTTTTTCGTATCCAGCAATAATCACTATCAAATTATCTCTATTATCTTCAATTCCCTTTAATAACGCATCTACTATTTCCTTACCAACTTTGTCATTTTCATCTTGACATAATGAATAAGCTTCATCGATAAATAGTACGCCTCCTAAAGCCGAGTTTATAATATCATTAGTTCTCTTTGCCGCATCACTAGGATTTTCTGTTATAAAGTCAGCTTTACTAACTTCTCTAAATACGCCTTTTTTTATTATACCTAATGCATTTAAATATTCAAAAGTTACTCTTGCAGCATTAGTTTTTCCAGTACCTGCATTACCTGCAAATATCATATTAAGAGATGGCATAGAAGACTTAAGTCCTAACCTTTCTCTTATTTCTTGAACCTTATAGTTATTTTCAACATTTTGTATAAATTCCTTTAACTCATCTATACCTATAATTGAATCTAACTTATATCTAGCCTCTTCTAAAGTAGGAATAGAGTAATCACTTAATTTATATACTTCATCATTAGTCTTACAATATATTTCATTTTCTTCTACATAAATTAAAATTTTATTTTCATTTTGAAGTTCTTGATTATTTATAAGATTTCTAAGTGGTTTGTACACTTTATAAGAAACGTATTGCTTCACATCAAAATTAACATCTTCAATAAAGAAATCTTGTAGATATGAACATAATAAATAATCATCAGCCTTACTTGATTCTTCCTTTATTTCTAATATTATATCTATGTTAAATTCATTTTGTATTTTTCTTATTTCTCTTATTGTCTCTGCTTTAATAACTAAATCTCTTTCTTCTTTAGTTAAATCCTTTGTATAAAATATTTCTTCGCTATTTTTTAAATATTTATCTTTTATTTGGTTAAACTTATCATCATTGTCATTATTATAAACAAATACAAAAAATTTATTGTGACATAAGAAAGCATTTATCTTTTCATCACTGTCATTAGCTTCTGCCTCTATCATAAACTTATTTTTTAATATATATTCACTTTTTAAAGGTAAACAACTATTAGGTCTTATCTTAGAAAGAAGAGCTAAAATTTCTTCCGATGCCATATCAATATTTTTAAATATTATGCATTTAGAATCGTTATTTAATTTTTCATAAAGATCTGTTAAGAAAGCATTATATCCTAACTTAAAACTATACTCTGATAAATCTATATCCTCTACTTCTCCATTTTCTATAATCTTATTTTCTTTAAGCTCTTGGAATATAAATCTTACGCTAGCCTTTTTAAATGTATCTTTACTTCCAACTAATAATAAAATCCCTTTTTCATCATTACTTATCTTTTCCCTAAAGTAATTACATAACTTACTAAAAAAATTATTTTGCCCTATAAATTCATTATTAAGCTTTTCTTCAATATTTTTAAATATATCTATGTTACTCAAACTTCTCATCATCCTTTGCTTATTATTTCTTTTGTTATTAAGTTTAATAAAACTATTTATTAGAAAAATAATACAGTCTTTCCAAACGCCTATTTTTCTATTTAAGCAATTATATTAATTAATATTAAAATTGTCAACATAATAAAAGGCACAATATATAAGACCTGAGTCTCACATATCATGCTTTAATAATCTTTAAAACTTTTATTCAAAATTATACTGATCAATATTGTCATTAAATTCATCTATATTTTTTAATACATATTCCTTTTGTAAGTAAATCTTTTCTGAATCATACAGTTCCTTTGCTTCACCACATATTTCTTCTAATATTTCTCCTGTTTTGCCATCTATTATTTTATCAATTATTATAATTGCATCCTCTGGTGATTCATTAAGAACTCTCGATATATTATCCCTACAGCTTTCACCTATGCTTATAGCTTCACTCGGCAGGGCTATATAAGGACCTATATCCATTAACTTTATATTTTTCTCAAAATTATCTTTAGTAGAATCTAATATTCCTACAGGAATAGTTATCACTAGCTTACTTTTTTCAAAAACATAACCTATTGAGTACTTAATTCTATACCAAGTACCTTCCTTCATTTAAAATCACCTAACTAAAAATTATTATTTCCTATATTAAATTTATATTCTAAATTTAATATTTAATTCATATTCTTGCAAAATCTATTATACCCCTTAATTTTCAGGCTAAAATTAATTATATTTTCTTATAAAAACTCTATATATACTTAAAGTTTTATCACAGCTTAAAATTAATTTCATATAATAATAATGATTACTTTTTATTTTAGGAGATGTATTTTTGAGGTATCGAAAAAAATCTATTAAATATACTCCAAGGCCTAAGTTTTATAAAAACAGTTGTAATATAATATTTAAGAGGCAATTCCCCTTATTACGCATTAAACCTTTAAAATTTTCAAATAGTAGAAATTATAGATTTTCTCCTATAATTCTAGGAGCATTGTTAATATTTTGGGGTATATTTAATTTGCTAAAGAACATAGTTGTCTACACACCAATTATTTTTGGAAACTCCTTAAGTGGTGGTGCTAATTTTGCAACTTCATCTATTTTATTATTACTTGGTGTAGGAATTATTTTTCTAAATAAAAAATCACCTTTAGGCTATCTTCTTATAATCATAGGATTTTCAATTGTTAGTATATCTATTTTTTTATCTTTAAAAATGAGATTTTTACCAACTTCATTATTTAAAACACTACTTATATTCAGTTCAATAATAGGTGGATTTTGCTTATTAATAAAAACAGGAATACTTCTGTTTAGAAAATAATTTAAAACATAAAAAGTGCGCTTTATGCGCACTTTTCTATAATATTCTTCTAGCTCTGCTTACATATCCCCATGGAACATTACTTATTCTAACAGTATCTCCTGTATAAGCAGATTCAATCCACTTACCATCTCCAATATACATACCAACATGTCCTAAATCTGATGCAAAAATTAAATCTCCAGGAATAACATCATTTAATGATACTTCTACTCCATTATTAATTTGATCGTAAGTTGTTCTTCCTACATTAATACCTGCTTGTCTAAATGCCCAATAAATAAGACCTGAGCAGTCAAATGCCCTATATCCCATATCTACAAAACCTTCAGCATGGTCATATTCTCCTTGAGCAGTATCTGCTGGAAATCTATTTTTTAGTTCATTTAAAAATTCTGTTGTTAGAAACTCACCAGCTCCTCCCCATACATATGGAGCTCCTATTTGAGCTTTCATAGAATCTAAAATTATATTATAAGCTTCATTATTTACAGTATCCCCAGCACTAGTATTCCCTGAATTATCTTCTAAATTCAAACTAATATAATCAGCACTTACATAACCTACTGAATCTTTGAATACTATCTTGTACCAATTACCTACTCTTTCTTGTATTTCTACTATAGTATTGTTTAATAGGTAACCTATAACAAAAGAATCTGTTGAGGCTTCTTTTCTGACTCTTAAATTTGAGCCTTCAACATCTATAACTATCCCTTTTGTATTTATAACTTGCCCTTGTGAATTATCTGTACTTCCGCTATTATTATCACTTGTAACTTTTTCTAAAGTTACATAGTCTTTGCTTACATATGCTACAGAATTATTATATGAAATTCTATACCAATTCCCCTCTTCTCCTATAATATTAACAGCATTTCCTTCGTATAAACTACCTAAAACTTCAGAGCTTGTATTTGGAGCTTTACGAACTCTTAACGAAGATCCACTTAAATCATATACATATCCAGTTTCTCTTATAGTATCATCTCCACCAGCACCACTTCCGCTGTTATTATCATTGCTATTTCCATTAACTAAGATATAGTCACTATGAACATATCCATAACCATCATTAAACTTAATTTTATACCACTCACCTGCTGTTCCAACTATAGCAACAGTAGTATTATCTACAACATATCCTATTATAGATGAATTTAATGATGAACCGCTTCTAACTCTTAAATTTGGCGCTGCATTATATACTTTTCCATAATATAATGTTTCTTCTGTAGAGCTTGAGTTAACTTCCTCTACATAATCTCCATGAACATATCCAACAATGCTGTTATATTTAATCTTATACCACTCATTACTATATGATATAATTTCAAAACTCACCCCTTCAGTCATTGTTCCAAGAATCTCAGAGCTAGTTGATGGATTTGATCTTATTCTTAAATATGTTCCATCCACATTTGTTACTTGTCCCCTACTAGAACTTCTAGCATTAACATTCTCTACATTAGGATCAGTTGTTGGCATTTCATTATTCTCTAAAGCCTGAGCAGTAATTGGTTTTAGCATAACCATACCGCCAATTACACCTGATATAGCAATCGTTTTTTTTATTTTACTCTTATTCATATACAGAACCTATCCTCCACTCTTCTTACTATTTCAGCAATTTATTTTAGCACATTCATCCATTAATTTTAAATACTTTTTACTATTTATCGGCATCATTTAACAAATATTTAGGATTTATTTCCCTATTTCATAATAATTATATCACTCTCTGGAAAATAAATGTAATAAAAATAGAAATTTATCATTAAATGATTATAATAATTAAAATATGATAAAATAGTAATGTAAATCATTATTCAACCATTTGAATAGGCTGTTAAATAATTGAATAAAATTAAGTAGAATAAACAGAAAAAGGTGAGAATTTAATGTTAGTAATGTCTTTTAATCTTAGAAGTGATTTCATTTTAGATATAAATAATAGATGGATTAACCGTAAAGATATTGTTAAAGAAATAATGTTCAAATACAATTGTGACATTATTGGAGTACAAGAATTAACAAATAAGATGCATAAAGATCTTATTGAATTTACTAAAGATTTTAATGTGATAGGTAAAGCTAGGAGCAAAAAGTTATTTGCGGAAAGAAATGACTTAATAATACCTAAAAAACATAGTATAGAAGATCATAAAACAATTTGGTTATCAGAAACTCCTAATAAAGTTGGAAGCCAACCTTGGTTTTCTCTTTATCCACGAATCTGTACAACTGCTAAACTTAAACTTGAAGACAATACAAATATTAGAGTATATAATACTCATCTTGATTGTTTGCTACCACAAGCTAGGGACTACGGTATAAAAAAATTAAGCAAATTTATTGAATCTAATTATAAAGAGGACAAACTGCCAATAATTGTTATGGGAGATTTTAATGCAAGCCCTAAAAGTAAAGTAGTAAAAAACTTTGTTAATGGTAAGTATTTTAACAAAACATTTTTTGCTGTACAAGAAAAGAATACCGAACTATATAACAAACCGACACGTGCAGGTTTTAAAGGCAAAGAAAATGGTTACCATATAGATTATATATTTGTTAGTGAAGAACTAGAAATAGTTGATGTAGATATAATTACAGATAGCGTAAACGGAAAATATCCTTCTGACCACTTTCCATTACTAGCTAATATAAGACTTAAAAAATCTTAGAAGGTGCGAAGTAAAATTCGCACTTTCTTATTTATAATTTTGATTGTCAGTTAAGAAGAGGATATTTCATATATATGTTTGTTTAAAATTTTGCCATTATCCATTGATACAATTTTATCTGATACCAATTTTGCAAAATCCATATCATGAGTAATAATAAGTATAGCCATTCCTTCATCTCCAAGACTTTTAATTAAATTAGCAACATCCTTAGTTAATGATGGATCTAAAGCTGATGTAGGTTCATCAAAGCACATAATCTTAGGATTTAAAGCTAAAGCTCGTCCAATAGCCACCCTTTGTCTCTGCCCTCCTGATAACTCACAGGGATAAGAAGTACTTTTATCTTCAAGTCCTAAAAACTCCAATATATCATTAGCTTTCTTTATAGCTAATTCTCTATCCTCTTTAAGCACTCTAATAGGTGCCTCAATTAAATTATCTAACACTGATTTATGCGGAAAAAGGTTAAACCCTTGAAAAACTAATCCTATATCTTTTCTTATTTCTTTTAATACTTCTTTGCATGCATATCTTCCATTTTCACAAAATGTATTTTTATTTATTACTATCTTTCCTTCTTCACAAGTTTCTAACCCATTTATGGCTCTTACTAATGTTGTTTTCCCGCCTCCTGATGGTCCTACTATTACTACTATTTCTCCTTTATTCACCTCTAAATCTATTCCTTTTAAAACTTCATTATCCCCAAAAGTCTTTCTAAGACCTATAATTTTCAACATAATTCCACCTCTTAACTATAGTATTCAAATTTCTTTTCTACCTTATTTAATATCTTACTTAATATTCCAATTAAAATCATATATACTACTCCAATTACTATAAGTGGAATTAATGAAGAATCTCTGTTGCAAGCTATCTTCCCCACTCTTAACAATTCATCTAATCCTATTACATAAACTAACGCTGTGTCTTTCACTAATGTTACAATTTCATTTGCTATAGGTGGTAATACCGTTTTAAAAGCTTGAGGTAATATTATTCTAAAAAAAGTATCTCTTTTGGATAATCCTAAAACCTTAGCTGCTTCATATTGTTCAACACTTACTGATGCTATACCTGCTCTAAATATCTCTCCGAAATATGCTGCATAATTTAAAGTAAATGCTATTATAGCTGCTGGAAACCTATCAATAACTATATTCAAATTTGGAAGACCAAAGAAAATGAATACTATCTGCAGCAATAAAGGAGTTCCTCTCATTATTAATACATAGGTACCTGTTACTTTGCTTATTAATTTTATTTTTGATCTTCTTCCTAAAGCTACTATTATCCCTAAAGGAATAGATAGTATTAAAGTCAATATGAAAATTATCAATGTAACTTTTAATCCTTCTAAAACTTGAGGCATCAATATAAGTGAATAATTTAAAATTTCCTTAAAAAATTTAATTATAGTATCCATTTTTCCTGCTCCTAACTACCTATTTTATTATTGTTATATCTTCCCCAAACCACTTTTCAGATACTTCTTTTAGCTTTCCTTCCTGAGACATTGCTTTAAATGCTTCATTAAAAGCTTCTACCATCTTATCATCTCCCTTTCTCATTCCTACACCATATTCCTCATCGCCAAAATCATCTTCTAAAATCTTATATTTATCTTCACCTTTTAACTCTATATAATATCTAACTAATATTTCATCAGCTACTACTGCATCAATTCTTCCTGCTTGCAAATCCATTAAAGCCTGATTATTATCTTCAAAAGTGATCGCCTTTCCACCATCAAAGGTTTTGTATAACTCATCATCTTTTTCCATAGCACTTACAGCAGATGATTGATCTTGAGCTCCTACCTTTTTACCACTTAAATCAGCTTTTGAATTAAGCTCACTATTACTTAATGTAACTATAACTTGTCTATTTTTTAAGTAAGGAGCTGAAAAAGTAACTTTTTCCTTTCTTTCCTCAGTTATTGTATATCCATTCCATATTAAATCTATGTTGCCTGAGTCTAATTCAGTTTCTTTCATAGTCCAATCAATAGGCTGAAATTTAATCTCCTTATTTAATTTTTCTCCTAAAGCTTTAGCTAAATCAACATCAAATCCTGTAATATTTCCGTCTTGATCCTTAAACCCCATTGGAGCGAAAGCATCATCCATTCCAACAACTAGTACTTCCTTATCTAAAGTACTACCTTCACTTCTACTGCTATTTGAGCAACCTACCATCCATAGTGCAGCTGCTACAACAAGTCCTATCATTACACCTTTTAACATTTTTTTAGTTTTCATATACTTTTCCTCCTTTTAAAATAAATATTTAAATTATTGCATTTTTATATAACAAAAAAGCCATGTAGGCTTATACTCCTACATGGCTTAACAAATTATGATTGCACTTAATTTATTATACCTAGAGATACAAGCCTAACTCCAAATAGACCTGTATCTGCTTTTAAACAGATCAAGTCTCTAGGTATGATGATGTATTAAATTTTCTTTAACAAAATTAAATGCTTTCATAATATTCCTCCAAATTTTATTTGTTATAATTATACATTTCGTTTTTTGGAAATTCAAGTATTTTTTATTATTTTTCTAAATTTAATTCTCTCACTATGATTTTAGCTACTTCCTCTGCCACTTCACCAGTAAATGATATACATTGTTCCTTATGCTCTCCTGACCCCATATCTAATCCTTTAGTTAGTATTCTGCAACATAAGCTCTTGTGGTTATTTCTAAACTTTTCATGTAATTCTTTTGTTAATTCCATAGTTTTACGCACTTTGGGATCTTTAGCTACTTGTCTACCAAAAACTAATCCCAATGCCATAACTCCACCAGATACAGCTCCACAAGTACACCCTGAGCCACCTATTCCTATAGGAAATCCTGACGCTGCAGCAACAATTTCATCTGATATAGGTAATTTAAACTCATCTTTAATAGTTTTAACTATTGCTTCCGAACAAAAGAAGTCTCCATTTCTATAATAATTTTCTGCTGTTTCCCTAATTTTGTTAATATCTATATCGCTTGTCCTCATATTATCACCTCTATATTTAATTATATATGTTACATAAATCGGGTCAATCTACTTTTATAATTACATAATATTAAGTTTTATTTATAATACGCTTTTATTATTTAGTAAGGTAGATGATATAATATATCCTCTACCTTTAACTTTTATCTATAGACTATGGAATTACAGCAAAAATAACTTTTATTTCTATTGGCATCAACTTTCTAATGTATTTCTCAAAAATATCATAAACAACTTCTCTATCATTTCCAAAAACCCCGCATCCAAATGCTCCTAATATTAATGCAGTAGGATTTTTACTTATCGCTAGCTTTACTATCTTCTCTATTCTCTTACCCATAATATCAACTATTAATTTTTCATCCCTTATACCTTCTGCATATGCTTTTCTTTTGTTTACAGCTGGAGATACTATAAAAGAAGCTAACTCATAATTATTTAAAAGTTCAAGATTATCATTTCTGATTATAGGTACATCAGGAACATAAAGCATTCTATCATTATATAAAGGTGTATAATTTTCTCTGTTAAACTCATAAAAATCATTCTGTTTTTTCAAGCTTTCATATAGCATAGAAGCCCTACATAAACTTTCCTCTTGAGCTTTACTTCCCATTAAATATCCACCACCTGGATTAATAGCACTTGCAAAATTTAAAGCTATTATATTGCCAATTACTCCTTCGCTTCTTAATTTTAAAATAGCATCTATAGTCCCTGTATTTATAATATTATCTCTAACCACATAATTATTTTGAATATCTTTATAATTATTAACATATGTTACTTCATTACTTACAACTTCAGTTTTATCTATCATATCCTTAACCTTAGTATCAAGTTCCACCTTATTTCCTTCTTTAGAAATATAAAAGTTATCTTTGGCTATTTTAAAATTCTCTTCCACAACATACATTAACTTTTCCTTATACATTAATATAATCTCCTTATTTCCAATATTTATATTAATTATAATATAAATATATATTTTGTAATTAAAAAATAATAAGGTATATGAACTAATTCATATACCCTATAAAATTTATCTTTATAAAACAGCTGATATATAATACATTTCAGCATCATCAATACTCTTATCTGCCTTTAGGTATTTATTAATAATTTTTATATTTTCTTCTGCTGATAATAATACGTCTTCTTTAACTTCCTTAGCTTTTGAATGCACATGATTTATCTCATCTCTACTTTGAGAATGTGCAATTATTACTTTACCTGATTTATTTAGAAGCTTTGATAAATGATTAAACAACTTTTCTTTATCTCCAAAATGAGGATATGCAGAATATATAAATATATAGTCAAAATTTTCTCCATCAAAATCCATAATATCAGTTACAACAAACTTTACATTTCGGTCTTTATATTTACTTTTCGCAACTTCTATCATATTTTCTGAAATATCTACTGCAACTATCTCTTTAGGTGATTTTTCTAATAAATAACTTATTAATATACCTGTTCCTGTGCCTATATCAAGTATCTTTGCATCTTCTTTTACATTAGACAAATCAATTATCTTCCTTATTTTATCATCATCATGATGGCACATACTATCCCACTTATATGCCAAATCATTAAAAAACTCTCTATTATTCATTTACAAGTACATTTCCTTTCTTTACCTTCTCTATAACTTTAACTAATATTGGTATTAATATTAACTGTATAATCATTCCCCATACACCTTTTACAAAAGTCCCAGTTATAAAGGCACTTAGTATAAAGCCACTTCCACCAACTGTTAGTAATATATAATTAGCAATTCCCGAAACTACTCTTCCTAAAATCATAGCGATTATTAGTGACATGAATATGTTGTACTTCTTTCCTTTATAAAGTACTCCTGTAATAAATCCATATGTCGCAAGTTCAAAAACCATCGCTACTCCTGTTGGAAAAATTGGAGGCATTCCTAAAATAGCTGAATTAACCAGTGGTGATAATACACCTACTAGCAATCCATATTTTCCCCCTAAGATTAAACCACATAAAATCACTGGAATATGCATTGGCAAAAACACTTGACCTGGTAGACCAGTTACGTGAAAGATATAAGGAATAACAATACCGATAGCTAAAAAAAGTGATGCCCATACTAAGCCTTTTGTTTTTTCGTTCATTTTAATTACCCCCATTTAATTATAAAAATAAAAGGTATAGCAATAAAAGCTATACCTTCGTGATATACATAAATAAATTCCTATTTGTTTTTTATTTTTCACTCGTCTTCGTGACACTTTTATAATATCATCAAAACTGAAATTTGTCAATAATTGGATTGCTAAGTTTTCGGTTTATAGTTCTATATCCTGTCTAGTATCTATATCCCTTAACTCTTCTTCATCTTCAATCTGAATTACCTTTAGGTCATCTATATGTTTTTTCAATACATACTTTCCACCAACATCATCCTTTAAACTTAATAGGTCATTCAAATACCTACTACTAAAGATATTTGGATTTCCTAATCTATCTTTATAGCCTACAGAACATATCCCTTTATTACAACTATTAAATTCTTCTATTAATTTATTTATACTTTTTACTTTAATAAAAGGCTGATCACAGACCATAAACATATATCCATCAGCACTTTTATCTCTATTTATCCCTAAAATAATAGAATTAGATATACCTAAATCACTATCTTGATTTAATACGACATCAAAACCTAAATTTATAGACTTTGACTTTATTTCATCGTATTTAGTCACTACAATAACTTTATTTAAACCTTTTATACTTTTTATCTTATCTAATGTATGCATATATAGTGGTTTATTATTGAAATTAGTTAACAGTTTATTCCCATTAAACCTCTTACTATTTCCTGAAGCTAATAAAATTAAATTAATCCTCATTCTCCATCATTCCCATTGCTATTTTTTCAGCAGTAATAGGAAGTGTTCTTATATTTACTTTAGTAGCATTATAAACAGCATGTGCCAATGCTGGAGATGGTGTGTTTATAACAATCTCTCCAATTGATTTTGCCCCAAAAGGTCCACTTGGCTCATAGCTACTTTCAAATTCTACTCTTATATTTCCTACATCAAGTCTTGATGGAATTTTATATTGCATAAATGAATCATTTCTCATTCTTCCTTTAAAATCATAAGATATATCTTCATATAATGCCATACCTATTCCTTGAACTATTCCACCTTCTGCTTGTATCTTAGCTAAATTTGGATTTATCATAGTCCCACAATCAACTACTGCTACATAATCTATTATATCAAGTTTTCCAGTTGATTTGTCAATTTCTACTTCAACTGCTCCAACCATAAATGGCGGTGGTGATGTCTTTGAATAATGAGACTCACTAGCACTAATTGTTTTACTTCCCCCAACTAAACATCTATTAGCTAAATCCACTAGAGATATTTCCTTATCATCTTGGTACGAATGAATTGATTTTCCATCAAACTCTAAGTTTTCTATTGGACACTCAAGAATTTTAGCTGATTCTTCTAACATCCTAGCCTTTAATGTTTCACAAGTCTTAATAACTGCTCCACCAGTTACATATGTAGTACTTGAAGCATAAGAACCTGTATCATATGGACTTTGGTCTGTATCAACACCATGAACTACTATATTTTCAACTTCACAATTTAAGCAATCTGCTGCTATTTGAGCTAAGATAGTATCACAGCCTGTCCCCATATCAGCTGCCCCAATCATCAATGTGTAGAAGCCATCATCATTAAGCTTAATTTCTACAGCAGCAGTATCCACACTAGAAATACCTGACCCTTGCATCGCCATAGCTACACCAACTGATCTTATCTTTCCATTTCCCATATCTCTTGCTGGATATTTATTATCCCAATCAATCATATTTTTAGCTTTTTCTAAGCATCTATCTAATGCGCAGCTGTTGGCAACTTCTCCATAGTAAGCAGGCATTACATCCCCTTCTCTAACCATATTAAGTTCTCTCAATTTGATAGGATCCATATTTAGTTTTGCTGCTAATTCATTTACAGCAGATTCTAATGCAAAAATACCTTGAGTAGCTCCATACCCTCTATAAGCTCCAGCTCCCATAGTATTTGTATATACTACATCATAATTAAACTTATAAGCTCTAGGAGTACTGTATAAAGGCATTGATTTATGAGCACTTAATCCTACTGTTGTTGGTCCATGTTCGCCATAAGCTCCTGCATTAGATAAAGTATTAATCTCTATTGCTTTGATTATCCCATCTTTATTCGCACCTAAACGTACACGTATCTCCATTTCATGTCTTGGACTTCCATTTGTCATACTTTCCTTACGACTAAATATAAGCATTGCTGGTTTACCAGTTTTCATAGTTACTATTGCTGGATAAACTTCACTTACAGCACTTTGCTTTGCTCCAAATCCTCCACCAATCCTTGGCTTTACAACTCTAACTTTAGATTTAGGTATTTCCAGTGCATTAGCAATTATACGTCTTACATGAAATGGAACTTGAGTTGCAGAAGTTATATTTAATCTTCCATAAATATCAAGCTCTGTAAAAGTTCTAAAAGTCTCCATCATAGCTTGATTATTAGCTTTTGTATGATAAGTTTCTTCTATTATAACGTCACAACTTTTAAGTTCTTCCTCTAAATTCCCATGTTCAAATCCACCTGTTGAGCAAAGATTTCTCTTATTATCTGCTCCTACATCACATAAAGCCTTAAAATCTTCTTCAGGATGCACTAATATATTGCTATCTTTAGCAGTTCTAAAATCTAAAACAGCTTCTAAAACCTCATATTTAACTTTAATAAGTTTCATAGCCTTATTTACAGCTTTCTCACTTTCCCCTGCTACTATAGCAACTGGGTCCCCTACACATCTTAACCTTCTATCTAATATTAATCTATCATATGGACTAGGTTCAGGATAAGATTGACCTGCTGTAGTAAATCTAGATCCAGGCATATCTTCATAGGTTAAAACGCACTCAATCCCTGGAACCTTCATAGCTACTGTAGTATCTATACTTTCTATTAAAGCATGAGCATGTGGGCTTCTAAGTAATTTAACAACTAGACAATTCTTTGGTGCTAAGTCTTCTGTATATACTGGTTTTCCTGTTAATAGTGACATAGAGTCGCTTTTTCTTATGCTTTTATTTACATATTTCATCTTTACTACTCCTTAGTTAATCCTAAATAGTTTTTTATCGCTCTTAATTGCCCCATATACCCTGTACAACGGCATAGGTTTCCTGATAAATACATTTTTATCTCTTCATCACTTGGATTTCTTAATTCTTTCTTCATAGCTAAAACATTCATTACAAACCCTGGACTACAAAAGCCACATTGTTCTGCTCCTTGATTTGCCATAAACTGTGCAAATTCTTTTGCCTCTTCTTCTAATCCTTCAATTGTAGTAACTTTTAAACCATTAGCTCTCATAGCAAGAGTTGAACATGAAAGTACAGGTTTTCCCTCTAAATGAACTGTACATAATCCACAGTTTGCTGTATCGCATCCTCTTTTTACACTTAAGAATCCTTTACTTCTAACAAAATCTATTAATAATGTATCTGGTTCAATATCATCCTCAAAAACTTTATTATTTATCCAAACCTTAATTTTCATATGAACCTCCAATTATTCCTTCTATTCCTCTATTTATAAACGCCTTAGCAAGAAGTAATCTATACTCCTTACTTCCCCTCATATTACTTTCAAATTTAACTTCTTCAATTACCTTATTTATTACTTTTTCTATTTCATCCTTTGTAGGTATCTCACTTAGTAGTTTACTTACTCCTATAACTTTCATTGCTTTCTGAGGTCTAGCCCCTAAAACAATATTCCACTCATTATCCAGCTTAGATACCGCACAAGCTAAAGTAGGTATATCAGTTGCACTATTTCTATGAGTTAAGTATCTAACTTTTCTATTATCTTTTCTAATTAACACTCTTACTAGTATGTCATTATCATAAGGCATGTCCTTGTATTCTTCTAAAGGAATTATTCCCCCTTTATATAATTCTACATATGTATCTAATGCTAACAGTACTGTTAATATATCAGAAAATCCAAATCTCGAATAAATGCTTCCACCAATAGTTGCACAATTTCTAAATTGAACACCTACAATGTACTTTAAACTTTCCTTTATAGCTTCATCAAAATATCTATTAAGCTTATTGCTTACTTCCATATCTCTTAAAGTACACATACATCCAATTTTAATAAACTCATCATCTTCTTCTATTTTATTTAATCCTAAGCCTGACAAATCTATAGCATTTTGAATATTTCTTTCACCCATTTTAAGCCAAGCTGTGCCACCTAAGATTACATTATTTTTCTTCTGATTTAGTTCATAAGCTTCTTCTAAACTTTGAACTACTACATATTTTTTAATAGTAAACAATTCACAATTCCTCCCAAACTCGTATCTTAAATTTTTCTCATAGGATTCTTTACATAAGAAATTTGCATATCTCCTAGAAATATGCAAATTCTAACAATATATATTCTACATTGTTTTTATTACAAAAAACAACATTTTTTTCTAATTATTAATTACAACTTCATTTTCTTTTTTATCTTTAGGTAAAATTAAATTTAAAACAGTAGCAATAACAAATGTCATTATTATTCCATTTTGTGCAAATATATTTCCAACCCAACTTGGTAATTCTGCTAATGCTTCTGGAACATTTCCAAGTCCAACACCGATTCCTATAGCAAGTGCTACTATTAAGCCATTTCTACCATCTAAGTTTTCTCTAAATAATGATTGAAGACCACTTACAAAGATCATTGCAAACATTATAACAGCTGCTCCACCAAGAACTGATTGAGGCATTACTGATAAAACTGCACTTAATTTTGGGAAAAATCCAGCTAAAATTAAGAATACTGCACCTGTCATAATCACAAATTTATTAACTACTTTAGTAACTGCAACTAGTCCAACATTTTGGCTAAAAGAAGTATTTGGTGCTACACTAAATAATGCCGCTATAAAGCTTGCAACCCCATCAGCTATTACTCCACCTGATAATTCTTTATCTGTTGCCTCTCTTCCAAGTCCTCCAACAGCTATAGCTGAAACATCTCCTATAGTTTCAACTGTTGTTGCTATGTACATAATTGCCATTGATATAATTGCATCTAATCTAAATTCAAATCCCATAATAAATGGTCTTGGTAAACTAAACCATGCTGCTTCTTTAACTTGTGTAAAATCAACCATTCCCATGAATATAGCTACTAAATACCCAACGATTATTCCTATTAATATAGCAGAAGTCTTCATAAAGCCTTTTGTATAATTTTGAATTATAATAATTACTAACATTACTATAGTTCCAACTAATAAATGCTTAGGTGCTCCGAATTCTGGAGAACCTGCTCCGCCAGCAAAGTATTTAATTCCAACTGGAAGTAAAGAAAGTCCAATAGAAATTACAACTAAACTTGTCACTATTGGTGGAAATAATTTCCTTAATGGTTTAATAAAGAATCCTAAAACTATTTCTAAAAGTGCTCCAACTAAAGATGCACCCATTATTGCTGCATATCCATAAGTTGCTCCAATAACTTTTTCTGTCCCTATAAATCCAGAACTTGTCCCCATAACAACTGGCAATCCTGAACCTACTTTAAACACAGGGTATAATTGAATTAAAGTTGCAATCCCTGCAATAAACATAGAGTTTTGAATTAACATACTTTTTGTATTTCCATCTATATTTAATAATCCACAAACTATTATTAAAGGTGAAACATTACCTAAAAACATAGCTAAAACATGTTGTATACCTAATGGTATTGCTTGTTTTAATGGCACCCTTCCATCTAATTCATAAACACTTCCATTTTTCATACAAACATCCCCCACTCACTGAACATTAAAATAATTATTTAATTTAATATTCGTATTTCCAAAAATATAGTAACATATTTTTTTATGTATGTATACACTTTTTTAGCATTTTTTTCATTTTTTTGTCACTTTTACGAAAAACACTGCACTTTTTTATAATTACATATGTGTTTTTAAGTTGTTTGGCGAATATTCTCCCTTGATTCCTTATAATATTCAACTTTATTATATAATTAACACTTAGTGAATAACAAAAAAGTTATTAAATCAACCTAAAAAGATTAATTTAATAACTTTACCAAATTTATATATATTCAAAAACAACCTTAACTTTTCCACCACAAACCATTCCTAAAGTTGATGCATCAGAATTGGATAAGTTATAGCTTTCCACATCAGAACTTCTATTTTTAATAAGTTCTAAGCTTTTCAAATAAACTGCATTTTCTACACTTCCTCCACCTACAGTACCTTTAAAACTTCTATCTTCCTTTATAAGCATTTTAGTTCCTACTCCTCTAGGTGAAGATCCTAATTTCTCTACTATTGTAGCTAGAACTTTACTTTGCTTATCTTCAATAAGATCCCTTAAAATCTCTTCAGAAATCTCAGTTTTATTATTTATATTTTTTTCTTGTATAATTTCTGCTGCTATACTAACAGCTATTTCAGCAGGAGTTTGCCCACCAATATTTAATCCAATAGGTGTATGAACCTTATCAATTAACTCTTGAGTATAACCAGCTTCTAGCAATGCCGTAACTACAGTTGCAACCTTTGCCTTACTTCCTATCATTCCTACATAAGCATAACCCTTATCTATAACAGACTCTAAACATATTCTATCATCCCTATGGCCTCTAGTTACTATAACAAAGTAAGAGTTTTTTCCAAAACATCTTTCTTTAAGTACTTCTTCAAAATTTCCACATATAACTTCATCTGCAAGATTGAATCTATCATAATTAGCAAATTCTTTTCTATCATCTATAACTGTTACGTTAAAATCCAAAAGCTTCCCAATATTACATAAAGGTAATGCTATATGTCCTCCCCCACAAATAACTAAATTTGCTTTACTTGCTAAATATTCTATAAATATCTCCTTATTATCATAAGTACTGTTATATGTGCCTTTGTTCAAGGTTATATTGTTTAAAATCTCATTCCATAATTCTTTATAATTATCATCTTCTATTAAAATATTGGTGTCTGCTTTTAACAACTTTTGTCCAGAAAGTTTTTTACCTTGATGCTCTCCTGAAACAATCGTTATCAAGTAGACTTCTTTACTTCTCTTTAATTCATTATATAGTTTTGTATAAAAGTCTCTTTTCATCTTTTCTCTCCCATTAAACATTTTTTATTTATTTTTTAAAAACAATATTCCCTCTAAAACTCCACCACCAATAGATCTTGCTTTATCAGATATAGTAAAACAATGTTCCTTATCACATCTTGGGTCTATATCTCCACTTTTCATTCCTTTAAAAACTGTTATCCTCTCTTGTAACATACCTCTTACAATACCGCTTATACTTGCATAGACAGGCGTCTTATCTACATAAGCTACTACTTTTCCCTCTTCAACATAATCTCCAATTTTTGCAACTGGATATATTATTCCATCGCTTGTTGCTCTAATAATTCTTCCTACAGTATGGCCTCCTATATTTCCTGGAATTCCTGTGTTAGGTATAGCCTTTCCTTCTGTAATAACTTTCCCTAAATAATGTCCTCTTTTAGTTTCTATTACTAATTGACAATCTACCCCCGCTTCAAAGCCTGGTCCTACAGCTATTACTATAGGTGCATCATTTATTGATGTTCCCGTATTTTTCTTAGCTATAATAGCATCCACAACTACATCAGGCTTGATCTCTTTTATGATATTCGCCTCCTTGTCCACTATTACAGAGATAATACCATTTGCTATATTTTCTTTTATCATTTCCACATTTGTAACTAATGCAGCTTTAATACCTTCTACTTCTACAGTTTTATCATAAACAGCTTGAGAAAAAGCCACTGTTCTTCTAACTGTAGTGGGCTCTTCTATTTCTGTCATGACAATATCAAAACCACACCTTCTTAATCTATGTGCTACACCTGTAGCTAAATCCCCTGCACCTTTTATTAATACAAGCACTTTAAATTCCCCTCTCTATTTTAACGTCTAAATATGTGATGTCATTATAACTTTTATATTTTTACCGGCTAAAATTTTTTCAATTTTAGTTGCCCTTACTAATAATTCATCATTATCAACTTTATTAATAATTACTCTAAATTCCATAGTATCTACATCCACACCTTTCATAGTTCCATCTTTACTAGAAAGTATATGTGAAATATCCTCTTCCTCTACTATATCATCTTCAGGTTTTCTAATAATTTTTGAAACTATAGTAGATCTATGGCATGTCTCTTTTATCGTCTTCCCTAATGCATCTATACCACAAACGCCAACAACCATATTAGATATATTTAATATTACAGGCTCATGGCTAGCAGGAGCTTTTAATGGTAACATTTTTGCACCATCAGCTTCTATAAGTAAAAAATCACATATTTCTTTAAGTTCATTTACCTGCTCCATAGATACAGATGAAATTTTACCATTTTCAGCTTTTATCCCTACAGTTACAAAATTACTTTCTTCCAAAATTTTATTAATATCATATATATTATTGTTTAGAATAACTTTATTCTTAGGCATCTGCATATGGGTAGTAGTCGTTACTATAACCCTTCTACCTTTTCTCGTTAACTCATCTGCTAATTTATAAATGGATGTTGTCTTACCTCCACCTCCTACAAATGAGATAACATATTTTTTATTTAGATCTATTTCTAGTCCTTCATATAAATATTCTATAACTCTACTCTGATTCCCTTTATTTTCAATTATCTTCACCAGCTATCACCACACTTTAATTATTAATACTTACTATATACTTTTTACCAATATTTATTAAATGCTATATATTAAATATAGAATCACATAGTCTCTATTTCAAGTAATTATTATATCTATATAATAATTTTCTAATAATTCGCTCACTCTTTTCATCACTATTTCATATACTATACTAAATAAAACTTATGAAAAGTAAACTACCAATAGAATATTTACGCTCTGTAATGTACATAATTATAATTATCAAAACATATAGGAGAGTATTTATGAGAATTCCAAATCATATAGGCATAATTCCAGATGGAAATAGACGTTGGGCTGAATCAAAAGGCTTTTCAAAAGAAAAAGGATACTCGCTAGGAGGTATTACCCCTGGTTTATTGCTATTTAAACTTTGCCAAAAGGCTGGGATAAAAGAAATTACATACTATGGTTTTACTACCGATAATACCAAACGTCCATCTATTCAAAAAGAAGCTTTTGTTAAGGCTTGTATAGATGCAGTTAAAATATTATCTAAAGAAGATGCAGAACTATTAGTCGTAGGAAATACAGAATCAAAATCTTTTCCTAAAGATTTAATACCTTATACTACTAGAAGAGTATTTGGAAAAGGAGGAATAAAAGTTAACTTTTTAGTTAATTATGGTTGGGAATGGGATTTATATAATTTAAAATCCTCCTCTAATAAAACTAAGAGTATAATACCAACTATTCACTCTAATGAAATATCTAGAATAGACTTAATTATACGTTGGGGCGGAAGAAGAAGATTAAGCGGTTTCTTGCCTGTTCAATCTGTATATTCAGACTTTTATATAGTTAATGATTTTTGGCCTGACTTTAAACCAGAGCATTTTTATGATGCATTAAATTGGTACAATGATCAAGATATTACTTTAGGTGGTTAATATCCAGAAGGAGTTATTTCTATGAAAAAAGTATTTATTATCGGTGCTGGTATTGGAGGTTTATCAATCGCAGCGCGATTATTACAATATGGATTTAAAGTTGAAATCTTCGAAAAAAATAATACTATTGGTGGTAAAACTAATTTTATTCAATATAAAAATTTTAAATTTGATTTAACAGCTTCCATAATGATGTTTCCTCAAAACTATATAGATCTTTTTCTATTTTGTAGAGAAGATTATAGAAACTACTTTACACCAATACCTATAAATAACCTATATAATGTTTTTTATTCTGATAATAGCATATATACCTTTAATACACACCTTCCTACTTTAAATAAAACTATATCAGAAATAACAGAAGGCAATATAAAAGATAACTATGGTTATTTCGAATTTCTATCAAATAACTATAAAAAGTATCTATGGGCTGAAGATTCTATTTTAAATAAAAGCTTTTTAAAAACATCTAATTTATTAACTTCTTTGACATTGCCTAAAGTAATAAATTTAAATGCATTTGCTTCAAGCTATGATGATGCAAAAAAGTATATAAAAAATAAAAAATTATTAGATTATTTAATGTTTCAGACTATGTACGTAGGTATTTCTCCCTACACCTCATCTTCAATATATAATATAATACCAACAGTCACACAATATTATGGATTGTATCATATAAAAGGTGGGATGTATTCTTATATTGCAGCCTTAGAAAAGCTTGTAATAAAGAAAGGTGGTATTATACACAACTCTTCACCTGTGCATAAAATATTATTCAAGAATAATAAAGCTAACGGAATAGTAGTTAACGGTCAAAATCACTACAGTGATGTAGTAGTATGTAGTAGTGATTATTCTTATACTATTAAAAGTCTTATTAAAGATTCTAATGTAAAAGACTTAATTAAACCAATTAACAATTTAGAGTATTCATGTTCAACTTTCATATTATATTTAGGATTAGATAAAAAATACCCTAATCTTAATTTGCATAATATATACATTAATAATGAACTTAAAGAAAATCTAAAACTTACTTTTGACGGATTTCTTCCTAATGATATATCAATGTATATCTATTGTCCTAGCTCACTTGATGATACTATGTGTCCCAAAAACTGCGAAGCAATCAATGTTATGGTAAGAGTTCCAAACACATTAAGTAATAATGTAAATTGGACTTCTGAAACTATTTACTATTTCACTAAAAAAACCTTAAAAACTCTAAGTTCACTGAGAGGACTGAAAGATATTTTAGAGCATATAGTTTATATAAATCATTTAACACCTTTAGATTTTAAAAATAAATTTAACACCTATGGTGGTTGTGCTTTCGGTTTAAGCCATACTTTAAAACAAAGTGTAATTTTTAGACCTCAATGTCAAATTCCTAAGATTAAAAATTTATTTTTTACTGGTGCATCTATCCATCCTGGTAATGGAGTTGCTATGGTATTAAAATCCTCAAAAATTTGTGCCTCTAAAATAAATAAAATGTATATGCACAACACTTAATAAGTTAGTGCATATACATTTCAACTCTTTACTATAATAATTATCATTCTTTTCACTTCCTAGAAAATAGTACTTATGTAGCTGAAAATAATAATTTGGTAAAATATTATGCGAAAATTTAAAAATTAAATATATACACTACTAACTATTTTCAAATCAAAAATCAATTCTAAATAATAGCTAATAAAAAAAAATTAGGGTCTATAGAAATTAATTTTCTCTAGACCCTAACAAACTTACTATATGATATTATAAATTAAAGGAATCTTATTAATTCTAATTAACCTATAAATTATGCATTTTGCAGGTATTCATCTATAGCTATTGCTGCTTTTTTACCTGCACCCATAGCTAAAATTACTGTAGCTGCACCAGTTACGGCATCTCCACCAGCGTAAACACCTTCTTTAGATGTTAATCCAGTTTCCTCATCAGCAACTATACATTTCCACTTATTTATCTCTAATCCTTCTGTTGTTGATGATATTAAAGGATTAGGAGACGTCCCAAGGGACATAATTACAGTATCTACGTCTAAGATAAATTCAGATCCTTCTACAACTACAGGTCTTCTTCTTCCTGACGTATCTGGTTCACCTAACTCCATTTTTACACATTTCATTCCTTTAACCCATCCATTTTCATCTTCTAATATCTCCATTGGATTAGTTAAAACATCAAATATTACGCCTTCTTCCTTCGCATGATGAACCTCTTCTAATCTTGCTGGAAGCTCAGCTTCACTTCTTCTATATACAATATGAGTTTCTGCGCCTAATCTTAATGCCGTTCTAGCAGCATCCATAGCAACATTACCTCCACCTACTACAGCAACTTTTTTCCCTACTTTAACAGGTGTTTGATACTCATCTTTGTAAGCTTTCATCAAGTTTACTCTTGTTAAAAATTCATTTGCTGCAAATACTCCATTTGCATTTTCCCCTGGTATTCCCATAAACTTAGGAAGTCCTGCGCCTGATCCAATAAATACTGCATCAAATTTTTCTTCTTCCATAAGTTCATCTATTGTAACAGTTCTACCTATAACTACGTCTGTTTCTATCTTTACTCCAAGCTTTTTGATATTTTCAATTTCTGACTTTACTACTTCCTCTTTAGGTAGTCTAAACTCTGGAATTCCATAAACCAAAACCCCACCTGGTTCATGTAAAGCTTCAAATACTGTTACATCATACCCTTTTTTAGCTAAATCGCCAGCACAAGTTAATCCAGCAGGACCACTTCCTATTACAGCAACTTTTTTACCTTTTTCTTCTTCTTTATTAGTTAAATCTACATCATTGGCTCTAGACCAATCTGCTGTAAACTTTTCTAATTTACCTATAGCAACAGGTTCCCCTTTAATCCCTAACACACATTTACCCTCACATTGTGTTTCTTGAGGGCATACTCTTCCACAAACAGCAGGTAAAGCACTATATTTTGCTATATCTTTTGCAGCTGCTTCAAAATTTCCATTCTTTACTTCTGCAATAAATCCAGGTATATCAATAGAAACTGGACACCCTTCTACACATTTAGGATTCTTACAGCCTAAACATCTATTGGCTTCTTTTATAGCTCTTTCTTGATCATATCCTAAACATACTTCTTCAAAATTCTTTGCTCTTAATTTAGGTTCTTGCTCTGTTACAGGAGTTCTTTTCATTCTATCTTGCATACTCATTACTTATCACCTCCGCAACCACAGCCAACACGATGATGTGTATCGCCTTCTTCTACCTTTAAAATAGCTCTTCCTTCTTCTGTCTTATACATTGTTTGTCTTCTCATTGATTCATCAAAATTAACTAAATGTCCATCAAACTCTGGTCCGTCAACACATGCAAATTTAACTTCATTTCCTACTGTTACTCTACAAGCCCCACACATTCCTGTTCCATCTACCATAATTGGATTTAAACTTACAGTGGTTGGTATGTGTAATTCTTTAGTTAATATAGACATAAATTTCATCATTATCATAGGCCCAATAACTACTGCATGATCATATTTCTTTCCTTTATTATTAACTAAATCTAAAAGGCAATCAGTAACTCTTCCATTAAATCCATATGAACCATCATCAGTAGAAACATAAAGGTTACCTGCTACTTTTCTCATTTCATCTTCTAATATTAGAAGTTCTTTATTTCTTGATCCTATTATCACATCAACTTCAATTCCATTTTCGTGGAACCATTTAACTTGCGGATAAACTGGAGCTGCCCCAACTCCACCAGCTACAAAGATAAACTTTTTATTTCTTAATTCATTAATATCTTCATGAATAAATTCACTTGGCATCCCTAATGGTCCTACAAAATCTTGAACATATTCACCAACTTCAAATTCTGATAATTCTCTAGTTCCAACTCCAACAGTTTGATAAACTATTGTTACAGTTCCCTTCTCTGAATCATAATCTGCAATTGTCAAAGGAATTCTTTCTCCCTTTTCATCTGTTTTAACAATTACAAACTGCCCTGGTTTTGCTGATTTAGCAACTCTTTTTGCTTCTATATCCATTAAATAAATATTATCTGTTAGAAGCCTTTTATCCACAATTTTAAACATTTCATCGTCTCCTTAATTTTTAGAACTCAACTTTATTTCCATAATAAGTACATTCAAATAATTTTGCCATTGTATTAGCATCTATTTCTCTTGGATTTGATCCTGTACAAGCATCAGCTACAGCATTTTTAGAAATGAAATCTAAATTAGCTTTGAAGTCATCTTCTTCAACTCCATATTCTTTCATTGAATGAGGTATATTTAAATCATTATTAAACTTATTAATTCTTTCTATTAATGCATCTGTTAATTCAGCATCAGTAGAACCTTCTAATCCAATTGATTTTGCTATATCAGCATATCTATCTTCACAAGCTGTTCTATTGTATTGAATTACATATGGTAAGAAAATAGCATTGGCGCATCCATGTGGTATATGGAATACAGCCCCAACCTTATGTGCCATTGAGTGAACAATTCCTAATAATGCATTTGAAAATGACATACCAGCTAAACATTGAGCTTCATGCATTAAGTTTCTTGCTTCTTCGTTTCCAGCATAGGAATTAACTAAATTTTCTTCTACCATTTGAATAGCTTTTATTGCTAATGGATCTGAAAAGTTTGATCTTAATGATGCAGTATAAGCTTCAATTGCATGAGTTAATGCATCCATTCCAGTATGAGCTACAAGTTTCGCAGGCATTGTTTGTGCTAAATCTGGATCAACTATAGCTATATCTGGAGTTATGTTAAAATCAGCTAGAGGATATTTAATCTTAGCTTTATAATCTGTTATAACTGAGAAAGCAGTTACTTCTGTAGCTGTTCCTGATGTTGATGGTATTGCTATAAATTTAGCTTTTTGTCTTAGCTCTGGTAATCCAAATGGAACTACAGCTTGTTCAAATGTAAATTCTGGGTATTCATAGAATATCCACATAGCTTTAGCAGCATCTATTGGAGAACCTCCCCCCATTGCAACTATCCAATCTGGCTCGAACTCTCTCATTACTTCTGCACCCTTCATTACAGTTTCAACTGATGGGTCCGGTTCAACACCTTCAAATATTCTTACTTCCATTCCTGCTTCTTTTAAATAATTTTCTACTCTATCTAGGAACCCGAATCTTTTCATTGATCCGCCACCTACAACTACTATTGCTTTCTTACCCTTAATTGTTTTTAATGTTTCTAAAGATCCTTTTCCATGATATAAATCTCTTGGTAATGTAAATCTTGCCATTTTTATCCCTCCATAAATCAAAAAAATCATTTCTCAATTATTTATTTAGCAATTACTATGCCAAACCTACAACCCCTTATTATTCGTTATTTTTTTAACTATCTTTTATTTCTTAAGTAATTCTAAGTGTTCATTTTCTTCGCACTTTCTTATTTTTGCTGTTATATTTTTGAACACTGTTCACTTTTAGCACACTTCTATTTGATATTTTTTTATCTTATTGTACAAAGTATTTCTACTAATCCCTAAAGCATTAGCTGATTTATATATATTGTTTTTGTATTTTCTTAGAACTTTAATAATATGTTTTTTTTCAATATATTCTAAAGTTATTTCATCATTTTGGATCTCCTCTGCTTCCTTTACAGAATTATCATAACTTTTTTCTTTATCTACGTCTAATGAAAAAGACATATATCCATCTAGATTAACTATATTCTCAATAACATTCTCCAACTCTCTTATATTACCTGGCCAACTATAATTAATAAGGTCATTATATAGTTTTGTGCTAACTTCTGGGACAGTTTTATTAAGTTTAAATGACTTCATCCTTAAAAAATAATTAATAAGTTCTTTTATGTCACCATTTCTTTCTCTAAGTGCTGGCAAATTTATAGGAATAACACAAAGCCTATAATATAGATCTTCTCTAAATTTCCCCAATTCAATTTCTTTTTTTAGATTCTTATTAGTTGCTGCTATTATTCTAACATCAACACTAATCTCTTCTGTGCTGCCCAATCTAGTAATTTTACCTTCTTGTATTACTCTAAGTAAATTAACCTGATGTTCTAGTGGCATTTCTCCAATTTCATCTAAAAATAAAGTACCTCCATTAGCCATTTCAATTTTCCCTATCTTTCCACCCTTTTTCCCACCTGTAAAAGTACCATCTTCATAACCAAAAAGCTCGCTTTCAATTAAATTTGATGGAATAGCGCCACAATTAATAGCTATAAATTTATTATTTTTTCTAACACTATAATTATGTATTGATTGAGCTAAAACCTCTTTACCTGTACCACTTTCTCCTTGAATCAATATTGTTGAAGGACTATTAGCTACTATCTTACAATTAGTTATTACATTATTCATAATGGAGCTTGATCCTATTATATCCTCAAAATCATAACGAGCAATACCTTTTGCATACGGTTCTTTCTCATCTTTTAATGTAATAACTAAACCTATTAATCTTTTACCATTTCTAACACCTTTAATACTTAATAATGTCTTAAAATTACTATTTTCACTTGTCTTTACTTCTCTAGTTATAGATTTCTCATCTTTTTCTAAAGCTTCATAAATTTTAAACCAATCAGGCAAAATAAAATCAATATCTCTATCAATAATATCTATTTTATTGCCCTCTAATATCTTGGCTCCATGTTCATTTATATTTTTTATTTTTCCTTTTGAGTCAACTATAATTACACCTTTATCAACATTTTTAATTATACTATCCATATAATTATAGGCCTCTTGAAGTATTTCTTGAGATTTAACATTATGTATTTCATTTTCTATAGCTTTAACCCCAAAAATAACTAATCCTAATGTATGAGGATGCTTTTTATCCCATTTCCCTGTTAAATTTAATGTTCCAATTATATCGCCTTTTATATTATGTATAGGAGCTGCTGAACATGTTAATCCTTTAAATATATCTACATAATGTTCATCTGCTGTAACTTGAACTGGTCTATCTTCAGCAAGAGCTACTCCCATAGCATTAGTACCTATATTTTTTTCATCTACAAATACACCTATATCTAGATTAAGCCTTGCAAATTCATGCACTACTCTTTCTTCACCTTTTATATCTAATATACAACCATTCCTATCAGTTAATATTAATATAAAATCATTATCTTCTATAGTTTCACATACCATATTTATATATGGAATAGATATAGTTATAAGTTCTTTATTCTTCTCTAATAATGTATAGACTTCATTTGCTTTTAATTTCTTTTTAGAGTTATTAGTCTTAGTTTGTACTCCAAATTCCTTTGATCTTTCATGAGATTTTTCTATCAAATTCCCTTTATCCACTCATTTCATCCCCTACCAAATAAATTGTTTTTGTAAAACAGATAAATTTTAATCCCCATATATATTTATATTATACATTTTTTACAAGTTACTCTCCAGTGATTTATTATATTTTTCTCTTAATATTTGCATATCTGTTCCATTGAAGCTAATACTAAATTTATTAGGAGGTGTTATTGTGAGTGATGAAATAATATGCTTATGCAAAGGTATCCCAGAAGATACTATAATAGAAGCTATAAAAAATGGAGCAGATACAGTTGAAAAGGTAAAAGAAACTACTGGAGCTACAACAGGTTACTGCCATGGTTCTAGATGCAAAGGCAAGATTGAAGAACTTATAGCTAAATATAAATAAAACAAAGGATCTAAAGCTTATATTCCTATGCTTTAGATCCTTTGTTTAATCTATAAATGTTACTACTTCATCTAACGGTTTACGTGGTGGTGCTTTAGGAGTTTCATCTTCGGGAACGCCTAAGGATATCATAGACATTAACTCATATCCTTCTTTATTAAAATCAATGAGTTCTTCAATCTCTCTTTTAGAATGAGCTGGTCCTGTCATATAACAAGTTCCGTATCCCATTGCAGTTGCCGCAAGAAGAAAGTTTTCTACTGCCGCACCTATCCCTTGAACTTCAGAATGTGTCGATTTCAATATATCAATTACTTCTTTATTAGCATTATTAGCTTTTAAAATCTCTTCCTCTATCATCTTATAAGCCTTTGAATATACTACTACTACAACTGGTGCATCCTTAAAACAAATATAATATGGCAGTGTACTCATCATAAGCTTTCTTTGCTTTTCATCTTTAGCTATTTCCGCTAGATAAGTATGCGTTTTAGTAACTATTTCGGCCATCTTATTTATAACTTCCCTATTCTGAATAACTATAAAGTGCCATGTTTGCTGATTTTTAGGTGAGGGTGCTTGCGTTGCAGCTTCTAATAATTTAATTATATCTTCTTTAGGTATTTTAGTATCTTTAAACTTCCGTATACTTTTTCTATCATAAATAAACTCTAAATTACTCATCTATTTTCCTTTCGTATCAATATTATTTATATATTGATATCTTTAAATTTTTATTTTTCTCTCAAAAGCTATTCTTAGACTTTTATCTTCAAGATATATCACTCCACAATATTCAAATCCATTATTTAAAAGAAATTTTTGCATTGAATTATTATCTTTATGAGTATCTATCTTAATACTTTCTATCCCTTTAGCTTTACAAATTTTTATTGCATTATTTATTATTTCTGCGCCTAACTTTAACCCTTTAAAGTTATTATCTACTGCAATTCTATGTATTACTGCATATTTACCTTCAGTCAACCACTTCCCATCATATATGTTATCGTATGTTTTATCTCTCTCAATCGCAAACATAGCAGTGGCAACTATTTTCCCATCCACTTCTAAGAGATAGCTATTGCTATTAAAAATATCATTTTTTATAACATCTTCATTTGGATATCCATCTTGCCATTGATCTATGTTCATCTCTTTAAAATATGCNTCTATAAATGTTACTACTTCATCTAACGGTTTACGTGGTGGTGCTTTAGGAGTTTCATCTTCGGGAACGCCTAAGGATATCATAGACATTAACTCATATCCTTCTTTATTAAAATCAATGAGTTCTTCAATCTCTCTTTTAGAATGAGCTGGTCCTGTCATATAACAAGTTCCGTATCCCATTGCAGTTGCCGCAAGAAGAAAGTTTTCTACTGCCGCACCTATCCCTTGAACTTCAGAATGTGTCGATTTCAATATATCAATTACTTCTTTATTAGCATTATTAGCTTTTAAAATCTCTTCCTCTATCATCTTATAAGCCTTTGAATATACTACTACTACAACTGGTGCATCCTTAAAACAAATATAATATGGCAGTGTACTCATCATAAGCTTTCTTTGCTTTTCATCTTTAGCTATTTCCGCTAGATAAGTATGCGTTTTAGTAACTATTTCGGCCATCTTATTTATAACTTCCCTATTCTGAATAACTATAAAGTGCCATGTTTGCTGATTTTTAGGTGAGGGTGCTTGCGTTGCAGCTTCTAATAATTTAATTATATCTTCTTTAGGTATTTTAGTATCTTTAAACTTCCGTATACTTTTTCTATCATAAATAAACTCTAAATTACTCATCTATTTTCCTTTCGTATCAATATTATTTATATATTGATATCTTTAAATTTTTATTTTTCTCTCAAAAGCTATTCTTAGACTTTTATCTTCAAGATATATCACTCCACAATATTCAAATCCATTATTTAAAAGAAATTTTTGCATTGAATTATTATCTTTATGAGTATCTATCTTAATACTTTCTATCCCTTTAGCTTTACAAATTTTTATTGCATTATTTATTATTTCTGCGCCTAACTTTAACCCTTTAAAGTTATTATCTACTGCAATTCTATGTATTACTGCATATTTACCTTCAGTCAACCACTTCCCATCATATATGTTATCGTATGTTTTATCTCTCTCAATCGCAAACATAGCAGTGGCAACTATTTTCCCATCCACTTCTAAGAGATAGCTATTGCTATTAAAAATATCATTTTTTATAACATCTTCATTTGGATATCCATCTTGCCATTGATCTATGTTCATCTCTTTAAAATATGCTTTTGCATCATTAATAATTTTCATAATATTATTTATATCATTTGCAGTCGCTTTTCTAAAAAACATCATTAGCTTACTCCCTTTATATATAATTTATAATATATTTATTATGTATTATTATAACATAATGTCCAATCAAATTTATTAAATAATCATAACTTTAATTATTTAACAATCAAGATATAGTGAAAATAAAACTAATTCGAATATAAATCAAACTCATTAAAAATAGGGCTAAAAATTAGCCCTAGACCTTTAATAAATATTATTTATTTTTTAAACAATTTTCTGGATTTAAATAAATCCTCTCCCATTCATTTGCACTATTCTTCTTAAATTGTGCTACCTCTATATCATAATCATTTGTCAATGTAAAAAATTCTATTTTATACTCTTTTCCATCTGTTCCATCAAACTGAATATCTTTTACATAATCGTTTATTTCAACTTTAGGATCACCTTTAATCAAATTGCACCAATTTCCATATTTAATCTGTACAGAGTATTCTCCACTATAAAACCAACTATGATATGGTGCACATAAATACTCTTCCGGGGTTACTGTTATATTAGATATTTTATATACATCATTATCCCTTACCAAGTTAATATAACCATAATAGTATGCAAAATATCCTATCCCACTTTCCGAACCTTGAATAGTCTCTATCTCATAAAAATATTTTAACTCTTTATTATTAGTTTCAGGTATTTCCTTAAATTTAATTAAGTTTATATGAAGTATATTCTTAAATGAATATTCATATTGTCTATATTTTATTTTTTCTTTATATTCATTAGTAAAAAAATTATATGCTATTGGATATGGTGCTTTTCCTTCTCCAATACTTCCACAACCAGTATATTTGTCTTTTTCAGGGTTAGAAGCCTCTCTTAATAAGGAAAAATAATTAATTATTGTATTCTCTGGACTTTTTAAATATTCTTTAGGTATCTCTACATTTTTATATTCAACATTTTCACTTTCCCAGATAAATTTATTTATGTCTTTATTATCATTTAATATAGGAAGGTTGGATGGTCTAAAATATTTCTCCAAATCTATATCCTCATAAAACGCTTCACTCTCACCAACTAAACATTCAACACTCCCTAGACTACCACCTATTAATACTTTATTTTCTTTTTTTGAATACATATTCACCCCTACAACGACTGAAGCTAAACACATTATAATAAAAATAATAATTATAAATCTTTTTTTTATAAATAAAACCATAGATTCCTCCTATTTAAATACATTTCAAACTCTTCCTAATTAAAGCTATTATTAAATTATATTTAATATTACATAAATCTACTTTTCATTTTATTTTAATTTCTAAAATAAAAGTAGATTAATCCTTTCTCTTAAGATTTAACCTACTTTATTTATATATCAATTACCAAGTAACATTAATTTTATTTTTAGAATTTCTACAAGGTAATTTAAACTCGAAGAACTTCAGCTTCTTACCTCTTGGAGAAAATCTATCACATACTATATGTAATACATAACCCATAGTAAATCCAATAGTCAAATAAGTGTTTCCTAATGTATATACACTAAAACAAAACAATGTCGTACCAAACCACTTGTGAGTAAACATCCTATGAGGAGATAATTTACCCAATATAATTAACATAGCAAAAAATATAATAGGAAAATACTCCTGACCATGTTGCTCAAAAAATATAATTATATCATTTATATTTAAAGCCATCCCTAACGTATATCCTATAACTAAAGCTATTATTAAAAACACAATAAATTTATTAAAAAACTTCCTTGCTTTTGAATTTTGCGAATCTATGTCGGGCATATAAGATCCTATAAATCCTCCAATAATTAAAGGAAAAATAAATTTTACATTTGATATATTATTAGTTAGTAAAAATCCTATTCCCATAGTAGTTGTCGCTGTTGTTCCTACTATCATGTGTTCTCTTCCGGTCATATTATTAATCCATCCTTTGTTAAATATAGTTTTATTCTACTATATTTTACGACAAAGAGAAAGTATGTTCTTTCATTTCTTTATTTTAATAAAAAGAGAGTTGCTATTCACAACTCCCTTCTATCACATAACTTTATTAACCTTCAATTATATCTCCGACAACTTCATTAGTACCTTTATTCTTTAATCCTGATTTAAGCATTACTGTTCCAGTATATATTACAACTACAACAACTACCCAACGTAATACATCTAACGGTAAAGACTTAACAACAAAAGCTGCTACTAAAACTGCTATTGATCCTGGTATAGCCATAGCTAATGCCGCTTTTCTATTGTATGCTTTTTCTTTTATAAACTTAACTGATGCTGGTGGCATTAAGAATGCACATGAACCCATCATTATTGGGAATGCAACTAATGGTGACATTCCAAGCATAAAGATTAAAGCCATACATGGTGAATATAATCCAACTCCAGCAGTCATTAATGCACCTAATACGAAGTTTATTGCAACAGCAAATACTAACTTAACCCCTGTTAGTCCTATTGCTTCTCCCCCTACTGGCATTAATCCTAATAAACTTGCAAGCATAACTATAGCCGTAATAAATAATGCTACTCCCATTGTAAGTTGAACTTTTTTCTCAGGCAGTTTTGCTACGATACCAGCTCCTACTACAGCGCCTAATGTAGCAGATACTAACATAGCAACTAAAGTAACTACTTCAACCTCAACAGCTTTTATAAATATTAACGCTTGCAATAACACTGGCACTGTATTAGCTACATTCATTGTACCTGGTATTACTCTATCCTTTGTTTCCTTTGTAAATTTCAATAATGCTGCTTGTGGTGCAAAAGCTCCAATTCCTAATACATCAAAAAAATTAACAAACCCGCCAATTAATCCTGACTTTATCCATGATGAATCTTCTAACTCATCTCTGTGTTGCCATACATCTTTCCCAAAGACATACACATACCAAACTAACATAACCACTAATAATCCCCAAATAACCTGTACCATAATATTAACTCCTATTTCTATTTATTTAATTTTTATTTAGACATAAATTTAGATTTCTCATAACATTTATTCATAGCTGATATTACAGCACTTCTGAATCCATTTGCTTCTAATTCTGCTACCGCCTCTATTGTTGTTCCACCCGGCGAACAAACCATATCTTTTAATGCACCTGGATGCATTCCAGTTTCAAGTACCATCTTTGCAGATCCTAAAACTGTTTGACTAGCAAATTTATAAGCCTTATCTCTTGGCATACCCTGTAATACTGCAGCATCTGCCATAGCCTCAATGAACATATATACATATGCAGGTGCTGACCCACTAACTGATGTAACTGCATCTATTAATTTTTCACTAACTACTTCTACTTTGCTAAAACTACTAAGTAAATTACATACTTCTTTAACATCGTCTTCAGTAACTAATGAATTAGGACAAACAGCAGTCATACCTTCTCCTACAAGAGCTGGTGTGTTAGGCATAGTTCTTATTACCTTTAAAGTTCTTCCAAAAGACTTTTCAGTGCTTTCTATAGATTTTCCTGCCGCAATTGTAACTATAATTACATTATCTTTTACTATATCCTTTATTTCATTTATAACCATTGGATATAAATTAGGTTTAACAGCTAAGACTAAAATATCAGATTTTTCTGCAACAACCTTATTTTCAGTAGTAACTTCTATACTGTATTTTTCCTTAGCCTTTTCTAAACTTGGCTTATATAAATCAGACATAATGATATTGCTAGAAGGTATTAAATCCGAGTTTATTATTCCACCAACAATCGCTTGCCCCATATTACCAGCGCCAATAAATCCTACTATCTTTTCCATATATTCTTCTCCTATCCTCACTTTAAACTAACAACATGTCATCGGTTCAAAGGATTGCTCTGTTCTTTCTATAATTTCATTTTGAAGCACTCTATCAAGATTATTGAAGTAATCACTATATCCAGCAACTCTAACAATTAGATCCTTATACTCTTCTGGATTTTGTTGAGCCTTAATTAATGTTTCCCTACTGATAACATTAAATTGGATATGATGCCCATCTAAGTTAAAATAAGATCTAACTAAATTAGCCATACTATCAAGACCTTTTTCACCTGCAACTACTGATGGTGTAAACTTTTGATTTAATAAAGTTCCTCCAGTTTTTAGATGATCCATCTTAGATGCTGATTTTATTACAGCTGTTGGTCCATTTATGTCCGCTCCCTTTTCTGGAGATATCCCTTCTGATAATGGCGCCTTAGCTCTTCTTCCATTAGAAGATGCTCCCATAACAGATCCAAAGTATACGTGACATGTAGTTGGTAACATATTTATTTTGTATACTCCACCTCTTATACTCTTTCTTCCATCAACTTCATTATAGTATGCAGCAAAAATTTCTCTCATAATATCATCTGCGTAATCATCATCATTACCATATTTAGGTGTTTTATTCTTAACTAGATTTAATATTGCTTCATGCCCAACAAAGTCATCCTTAATAGCATCTAATAGTTCTTGCATAGTTATAGCTTTTCTATCAAATACTTGATACTTAATTGCTGAGAAACAATCAGTAATCGTTCCTATCCCAACGCCTTGAATATAGTTAACATTATATCTAGCTCCTCCAGCATTATAATCCTTACCTTTTGTAATACAATCATCTGTAACAACTGATAAGAAAGGTACTGGCATCATTGTTGCATATAACTTTTCTATTATTCTATTACCTTGCATTTTTATATCAATAAAATGGTGTAATTGCTTTTTATAAGCATCCATTAGCTCTTCATAACTTTCGAACTCTATTGGATCTCCAGTTTCTATTCCTAATCTTTCTCCAGTCATTGGATCTATACCATTATTTAATGTAATTTCAAAAATCTTAGGTAGATTCATATACCCTGTTAATATATAAGCTTCCTTACCAAATGCTCCTGTTTCAACGCATCCACTAGTACCACCACATCTTGCATCTTCTAAGGATTTTCCTGCATTAATCAGTTCTTGTATAACAGCATCTGCATTAAACATTGATGGTTGTCCCCAACCTTTCCTTGAAATCTCACAAGCTCTCTTCACAAATCTTTGAGGACTCTTTTTACTAATTTGAACATTTGAACTTGGTTGTAATAATCTCATTTCATCAATTACATCAAGTAGCATATAACTTACTTCATTAACTCCATCAGAGCCATCAACTTTAACTCCACCAACATTAATATTCGCAAAATCTGTATAAGTGCTACTTTCTTTTAAAGTAACTCCAACCTTTGGTGGTGCAGGTTGATTATTAAATTTAACCCAAAAACATTGTAATAGCTCCTCTGCATCATCATGAGTTAATGTACCTTCTTCTATTTCTTTCTCATAGAACGGATTTAAATGTTGATCTAATCTACCTGGATTATAAGCATCCCAAGGGTTTAATTCAGAAATTACGCAAAGATGAGTAAACCAGTACATTTGAAGCGCTTCTCTAAAATTTCTCGGAGCATGAGCAGGCACATTACTACACACTTCTGCAATATCAAGTAATTCTTTTTTTCTAACTTCGTCATCTTCTTTTTCTGCTAATTCTCTTGCATATTCCTCATAACGTTTACCTAAAATCATTATTGCATCACAAGCAATACTCATAGCTTCTAATTGATGTTTTCTATCTAAAGCCTCATCATCATTTTGATAATCTAGATTTCCCATAGCAGTTTCAATATCATTTTTAAAGTCTATAAAACCTTTTTTATAAATTTTATTATCACAAACAGTATGTCCTGGCCCTCTTTGTTCCATAAACTCTGTAAATATTCCTGATTTATAGCAATCTTTCCATTGATCAGACATTCTTGAAAGAATTTTATGTCTCATAGACCTATTTTCCCAATATGGAATAATAGTTTCAGCTTGTACTTTTTTATCATCTTCTGTTACTTTAAATGATATTTTCTCACGAATATTCATTATTTCTAAATCTTCAACTGTATGGCAACATAACTCTGGATAAGTAGGTGTAGCCCCTGGTGCTTCTCCTCTTTCCCCTACTATAAGCTCACCCTCATTAATACAAAGTTTCTTATTAGTCATTAATTCTCTTAATGCTAAAGCTCTTAGTACCGGTACTGGTACAGTTCCCTCATATTTTTTATAGACAGAATCAACTATTTTAGCTCTTTCCATCGAAATGTATGGTACTGTATCCACACTTTGTTTTCTTAGTTTCTTTACTCTTTCTCTCATAATGATTTTTACCCTCCTATTTTCACTTTAATTCCAGCTTCTTTAAACTTTTTGGCTAACTCATTCATTTTTTCTTCAGTTGGTACTTCAGTACCTGTTAATTTATAAATTTTATTTACTCTTTTATATTTATCCATCCCCATCTTATGATAAGGCAATAAATTCACCTCTATAATATTTAAATTTGATATATAGTCTATTACACTATTTACATGTTCAAAATCATCATTTATACCAGCTATTATAGGCATTCTGATAATAATATTGCTATTTTCTTCACAAAGTTTTGCAAGATTATCTAATATTAATTGGTTATCAGCACCTATATACTTTTTATGTTTTTCATTATTCATAAGCTTTATATCATAAAGAAACAAATCAACATTTTTGATAACCTTTTCAAACTCGTCCCACTTAACATATCCGCTTGTTTCAATTGCAGTGTGTAACCCATTTCGTTTACACCTTTCCAATACTTCACTTAAAAAATCTGCATAAAGCATAGGTTCTCCACCTGAAAAAGTAACACCACCATTTGATTGTTCATAAAACATTTGATCTTTTATTAATTCTTTCATCAATTCATTTACTGTTATATCTCTTCCTACTAACTCTCTACCTTCATTTATGCATACTTCGCTACACCTTCCACAAAGAGTACATTTTTCATCATCTACAACTGCCTTTGATTCTATGATTTCAATAGCTCCATTTGAACAATTTTTTACGCATCTCCCACAGCCTGTACACCTATCTTCAAAAAACATTATTTCATGTCTTTTTAAATGTGTCTCAGGATTATGACACCACCAGCAATTCAAAGGACATCCTTTAAAAAAAGTTGTAGTCCTTATACCTGGTCCATCATGAACTGAATATTTCTGAATATTAATAATTGTACCTTCTGCCATCTACTCACCCCTATTACTTCATTTAACATATTATATTTTAAAAGGGGTATACAAAATATTTTTAAATTTTGAGCTTTTCTACCCCTTAGCAATCGTTATTTTTAAGTATCTTTTTTAGTAGAATGTACCGTAATAATCTTAACTATTCTATTAGTATTATTACACCAGTTATGATCTATCGTGGATTGATAATGTGCTGAATCACCAGGAAATAAATCATAACTTTGTCCTCCAATATGCAATGTTAATATTCCTTCTAATACATATAGGAACTCTTCTCCACAATGAGGATAACTCTTTATTTGTTCCTTTGCTTTAGATGGTAATATTTCTATTAATCTAGGCATCATTGATAAGTCCTTGTTACCGCATAAATCATAATGTATGAATTGATTGCTAGTTACCTGCGAAACCTCTTTTTCATAACTTCTAATAACTACCGTCTTATCTTTTTTCCTGTCCTCTTGAATAAAATATGCTAACTCTACATTTAAACTTTTAGCTATCTTCTCTAAAGAATCAATAGCAATAGTTGTTAATCCCCTTTCTAATTGCGATAAAAACCCAACCGAAAAACTAGTATCATCACTTAATTCCTTTAATGTTAGTCCTTTTTCTTTTCTTAAGTTCTTAATTTTTTGTCCTACATCTGCTATCAAAAAACTTCCTCCATGTCTTTACTTATAAATATTAAATTTCTACAAGCTCTTTCGTTATTTTTTTAACTTTTCACCACAATGAATTTAATCATTGATTTTATCTTACAAATTCATTTTATCATATAATTTCTATATTTTCCATATATTTCTTTTCATTCTTGTGAATATTTTTATTTCTTTTTCACGAATATGAAATTTATACAACAAATATTATTCTGTAATAATTATTTTTTATATATAAAAAGAGTACTTACATATGTAAGTACTCTCTATAATTAATCTAAATGAATACATTTAACAGGACAAACTTCTACACAAGCTTTACAGTTTGTACACTTAGAGTGATCGATTGTTGCCACGTTATTTGAAACAGTAATTGCTCCAAATTCACATGTCTTCTGACATTTCATACAGCCAATACATCCATTTGTACATGCTTTTCTTGTGATTCCACCTTTGTCTTTGTTATTACAAAGAACTTTAACTTCTTTGCTTATTGGTCTTAAAGCTATAATAGCCTTAGGACAAGCCTTGATACAAGCTCCACAAGCTGTACATTTTTCTGGATCAACCTTAGCTACTCCATCAACTATATGTATAGCATCAAATTCACATGAAACTGTACAATCTCCGAAACCTAAACATCCAAATGCACATGACCCTTTTCCTGAGAATAAAAGGTTATTTGCTGCACAAGTTTGAGTTCCTTTATATTCATACTTAGAAGTGGTAGCTGATGGTACTCCGTTACATTTAACGAAAGCTACTTCTCGTTCAGCTATTTCTGCCTCTGTTCCTAATATTTCACCAATTTGAGCTGTAGCTTCAGCTCCACCTGGTTTACAAAGTGTTATTTTTTCATTTTTTTCTATTAATGCTACTGCATATTCATCACAACCAGCATATCCACAAGCTCCACAGTTAGCTCCTGGTAAACACTCTCTTACCTTACCAACTCTTTCATCTACTTCAACAGCTAGCTTCTTAGATGCTACTGATAATAGAAGTCCTGCAATTAATCCTAGTACTATAAATATTGCAATAGGTACTAAATAAGCTTCTAACATACTTTTTATACCTCACTTTACTTTATTTAAATAGACCTTCAACTACTCCTGAGAATCCAACAAATGAAACTGCTAATATAGCTGCAGCTATTAATGTTATTGGTAATCCCTTAAATGCTTTTGGAATATCTGTATTTTCCATCTTTTGTCTTACTCCTGAGAATAAGATTAATGCTAATGTAAATCCTAGACCTGCACCTAAAGCATTAACTACTGATTGTAAGAATGTATATCCGTTATCTATGTTTAAAACAGTAACACCAAGTACAGCACAGTTTGTAGTTATTAATGGTAAATAAACACCTAATGCTTTATAAAGTGGTGGCATAAACTTCTTTAAAACTATTTCAAGTAATTGAACAAATGTTGCTATTACTAGGATAAATGCAACAGTTTTTAAATATCCTAATCCATAGTTATTTAATAATTCGTATATTGGGAATGTAACCGCTGATGCCATAACCATTACGAAAGTAACAGCAGCACTCATACCTAAAGCAGAGTCTATCTTCTTAGATACTCCTAAGAAAGGACAAATTCCCATGAATTTAGCTAAAACAAAGTTATCAACTAAAATAGCGCTAACTAATATAGTCATTATTTCTTTCATTTATTAGCACCCTCCTTCTGATCCATGGCAAGCATCCTTACCAGGACATGCAGAACATCCTGCTTTTTTCTTTGAAATACTGTAATTTGTAAGTTTATTAACTAATGCTATTAAACATCCAAACACGAAGAATCCACCAGCTGGAGTAACAAATATACCCATTGGTTCGATTATGTCCTTAGTTAAAGTGATACCCATCCAAGTACCTGAACCTAAAATTTCTCTTATAGAACCTATAGCAAATAATGCTAAAGTAAACCCTAGACCCATTCCTATTGCATCTAAAATAGAAGCAAATACTTTATTTTTACAAGCAAACATTTCTGCTCTTGCAAGTATAATACAGTTAACTGTTATAAGTGATAGGAATACCCCTAAAGACTTATAAAGTGATGGTACGTAACTTTGTAATAAGAAACTTACAACTGTAACGAAACCTGCGATAATAACAATAAAGCTTGGAAGTCTAACTTCCTTAGGAATAAAGTTTTTAAGTAATGATATAACTATGTTTGAACCGATTAAAACGAAAGTAGTAGCTAGTCCCATTCCTAGACCATTCATAGCCATAGAAGTTACCGCAAGGGTTGGACACGTACCTAATAATAGTACAAGTACTGGATTTTCCTTGATTAAACCTTTAGTAAGAATCGATAGATTATTTACTTTTTCCTTCATTATGCATCCACTCCTTTCATAGCTTCTATAGCAGCTCTAACTGCATCATTTAATCCTTTTGATGAGAAACTAGCTCCTGATACTATGATATCTTCAGCTATTTCTGCTTTTCCAACGAATTGCTCTAAGTATGCAGCATCTGCAACTTGAGTTCCTAAACCTGGTGTATCGCTTATTCCTAATACTTTTACACCTGTAATATTTTTATCAGCATCGAATCCAACAACTACACTTATAGTATCTTCGAATCCTTCACCATTTGCATTTACAACATATCCTGCTCCATTAGCAGCTTTAAGAACAAACTTTACGTTATCAGCTTCTACTGAAACTTCTTCAAAGCTATCTCCTTCTGCTAACACTTCTGCTGCTACTGCATTAACATCATCAACAGTAACTGCACTTGCAGCTTTAAACTCTTCAGCTGGAGCTGCTGGTTTTTCTTCTGCTACTGGCTTGTCATCAGCTGGAGTAGATGCTGCATCACTTCCACCTTCTAATTTTCCGCCAGATTTAATTGTGTTAAATGCATCAAATGCATTTGTTATTGCTTCATTTAATCCCTTAGAAGAGAATGTAGCTCCTGATACTGCATCGCTACCATCTACTGAATCTTTTCCTATAAATGTTGCTAAGAATGCTGCATCTTCAGTAACTTTTGTTCCGATACCTGGTGTTTCAGCCATTTCATACACTTTAACTCCAGTAATCTTTCCATCGTTATCTAATCCGATTAAAACGCTCATATCTCCACCGTAACCTTTACCGATGGCATTTATTACGTAACCTGCATCATTAGAAGTTTTAATAACAGCTGGAACAGTTGCACTTGAACCTACACCTGCATCTTCAAATCCATCTCCACCTGGTAGAATTTCTGCTGCCATTGCTAACATTTCATCACTTATAGCTGGTCCAGCAACTCCTACTCCAGTAATATTATAAGTTAAAACTAATAAAGCTGATACTACTAAAGTAATTAATCCTAGAACTAGCGTTGGTCTTAATATTGAACTTTGTTTGCTCATTATCTCTTACCTCCTAACGCTTTTAATTTAGTTGCTTTATCAATATAAGGAACTAAAATGTTCATAAGTAATATAGCAAAAGATACACCTTCTGGATATGAACCAAATACTCTGATAAGAACTGTGATAAGACCACAACCTATACCGAATATTAATTTACCCATATTAGTAACTGGTGATGTTGAATAATCAGTTGCCATAAAGATTGCTCCTAAGAATAATCCTCCACCTAAAATTTGTGCTAAAGGATTTACCCCTAAAACAGCAGTGAAAACAAATACTGTTCCTATAAATGCTACTGGAATTATTGGGTTTATTACTTTTCTATATACTAAGTATATTCCACCAAGTAATAAAGCTAATGCACTAGTTTCACCTAATGATCCACCTGTAGTTCCTAAGAACATATTTAAAATATTTGGTGTTTCACCTGCAGCTATTTGAGCCATTGGTGTTGCACCTGAAACTGCATCTGCTACAGCAGCAATTTTGGGAGCTGCCCAGTTAGTCATTTGTGTACCAAATGAAACTAAAAGTACTATTCTAGCTGTTATAGCTGGATTAGCAAAGTTTTGTCCAATTCCACCAAATAATTGTTTAACTATAACTATTGCTACGAATGAACCTATAACGCACATCCATAATGGCATAGTTGATGGTAAGTTAAACGCTAAAATTATTCCTGTTACAACAGCACTTAAATCGCTAATTGTATTCTTTTTATTCATTATTCTTCTACTTAAATATTCAAAACCAACACATGAAGCTACACATACAGCTGTAACTAACCCTGCTCTTAATCCAAATATAATATTTGAAGCTATTAAAGCTGGAATTAAAGCTATTATTACATCTCTCATTATTGTAGATGTAGTTGTGCTACTTTTAACGTGTGGTGATGATGTTACTATTAGTTTTTCCAAAACAAATCACCCTTCAAATTAAATTTTATATGATATTATTTTTGCATTGCTTGTCTTACAAATATCTTAGCTAATTGATTCTTTTGAGCTAAATTACGTTTTGCTGGACAAACATATGAACAACATCCACAGTTCATACATAAGTTAACATCGTTAGCTACTAAGCTTTCTGCATTTCTTGCATCATATGCCTTTTCTAATGCAGCAGGCATTAAGTTTAACGGACATGCATATACACATTTTCCACATTTGATACAATTAGTTTCTTCTGCTGGAGTAGCATCTTTCTCATTTAAAGCGATAATTGCATTGTTATTTTTAACTATTGGTTGTTCTAAATCTGGAACTGCTATTCCCATCATTGGTCCACCCATTAATATTTTCTTGCAATCTGCTTTTAATCCACCACAGAATTCAAATACATCTTTTATAGCTGTTCCTAACGGTACTATAACATTCATTCCCTTGTTAGCACCAGAACCATCGATTGTTAATCTCTTAGAAACTAGTGGCATACCAGTCTTTAGATACTTAGCTATAAAGCTTACAGTTGTTACATTTAGTACAACAACACCTGCATCAGCTGGTAATTGTCCATCATTAACAACTCTACCTGTAGTTGAATAGATTATAACTTTTTCAGCTCCTTGAGGATATTGAGCTTTAAGCTCTACAACATCAATTCCTTCATGTTTTTCACTTAATTCGCCTAATAATTTTATTGAAGCTGGTTTATTGCTTTCAATTCCTATGTAAGCATTTTTAATGTTAAGCCACTTCTTAACTACATTGATACCTTCAATGATATCTTCTGGAGATTCCATACATTCTCTGTAGTCAGATGTTATATATGGTTCACATTCTGCTGCATTGATAACTAATGTATCAATTTGATCTAAATTTTTAGGATTTAATTTGATATGAGTTGGGAATCCAGCTCCTCCTAGACCAACAACTCCTGATTCCTTAACAGCGTTAATAAAATCTTCCCTTGAATTTATTACTGGAACCTTAATGTCTTCACTGATAGCTTGTTCACCATCAGCTTCAATTACTACAGCTTTTGAAACCATCCCTAATGCATTTCTAAATTCAGTTACTTGTTTAACTTTTCCTGATACAGAAGCATGTATAGGAGCACTAAACGGAGCATTGCTTTCTCCAATTTTTTGTCCAACCTTTACTAAGTCACCCATTTTTACTAATGGCTCACATGGCGCACCAATGTGCATGCTCATCGGTATTGTTACAGTGCTTGGTACAGGCATAGAAACAGTTTTTTCTTCTGCAGTATTTTTTAAATGTTTTACAAAAATACCACGTAGACTTTTTGTACTTTTAATCCTTCCCACTAAAATCACCTTTTCCTGTAATTTCTTTTTTTCAATTAAATATTGTTAAAAACATATCTAATTGTAATTCACAATAAATACAACTTTCAAGAGGTAAAATTCTTCCAAAAGCGCATATTTATTGACTTTCTATAAACTATATTTAATATATATTGTTTAATAACTATTTCATTATAGCACAAAAATTAAAAGTTTCAATTTAGTTGTTATAAAAAACACACTTTTTTAAATTTTTTAAATAAAAACTTTATATATAATAAACTTTTTTATAAACTCCACCTTCATCTTACAACATAAAAATACATACCAGATTATTTTTTCAATATCCGGTATGTATTACCTTAATATTTTTTATTTATTACATACATTGCATTATTTGATTTACTCCAAGCTATTAAAAACTCATTTAATTTATATTTTCTTCTTACGCTTTCATTATTTTTTCCTGCTGGATCATTTACTACAATATAAACTTCACCACTATTGTTAACTTCTATTCCACAAACTACTATTAAGTGCCCTGATGTTGTTAAAGGTGAATTTTCTATATATGGATATTCCTTATTATTAATGTCATTTGTATATTTAACGCTAACTACAACTGGATACCCTTTTGATATTTCTCTTTGTAAAGATTCAAACGACCCATATTCAATATACGCCTCATAACCAAGGCTCCCTGCAAATGCCACGTTAAAAGCCCAATTTCCAAAACCATCATACTTATAATCATAGCAATTCCAAGCAACATCTTCTACTATTAAATTTTCCCCCATCCTATTTAAGACCATTGTTAAGCTTGTTGGACTACATATTCTCGAAGCTATAGACTCTTCTCTTTCATATTGTGAAAAACATGGAGTTTCTAAAATTTTTTCATAATAAATTTTCTCTTCATTATCTGCCAATACTTCCTTAGATTTATTATTATCTATAAAAGTTGCTGTCAATTGACTCAATGTTGGAGTTGATTTCAAATCTGCGCTATATAAATTAACTTTTATTTGAATTTTTTTGCCTACACTATTAACTTTATCTTTTACAACAAATACATCAGTATCAATTTTCGCTATTTCACACTCTGAATCTTTCGAGCTACTTTTTATGCTTGTTCCCCATATTCCCCACGAAAGATACTCAGACCAACTTCCTGCCCTTCCATCTCTTTCTACTATATATGCCCTTGCTAACACTTCCACATAAGTATTCTCTGGAGTTTTGCTATTCCATGTTAAAATCAAACTTGTAAAATCTTCTGTTCCTATTTCCTCTGATATATATGTCCCTAATTCTTTATAATTATTATCCTCTTCTGAAAGAATTAGTACATCTTCATTATTAATCCTAGAAATACCTATCCCTTGAAAATATCCTTTATTAAATTCATCTTTCCCTCTTATCTTAATTAGTCTTTCTTTCAAACTTCCATTATTTTTACTATATATACCCAAAAACTCCTCTCCTTTAAAATTATTATTTTTTATAAACATAAAACTCTTAAAACTCACTATACTAATCATAATACATAAAGCAATATAAAATATTGACCTCTTTTTTACCATTATATTTTATACCCCTCAAAACTGTTTATTTTTTCATTCATAAAAAATACACCTCCTAAATATAGCTGCATTTCAAGCTAAGAAGGTGTATTATAATTTCTTTTTCTCTCTATATTTTCTTTTAAGTCTATCTTTTATACCTTCTAAATCACTTTTAATAACTAAACTTAATTTTTCTAAAATTTTCTTAAGTTCTTCGCTAGATATAGTATTGTTCTAACTAAATCTCTACATTCTATAAGTCATTATATTATCAACCTCAATTACTCTTACTGAATCTAAACTTTCAATTACATCCATTATTTCAGCAATCTCTTCCTTATATATTCTATCTATATTTCTCTTAATATAGTTATATATTATATATTTTAACTGTTCATTTACATCTAGGCTTAGCTCTAATTCTATAGTCGATATTTCTTCATACTCAAAAACATCCTCTATTTTATTAAAAAACAAACTATATTTTATTAAACATTCCTTATCTATATCTAAGAAATATTTAACAGCCTCATGATTTACAATTGAATCTCCTATTATTTCTATAAATGTATTTACCTCTTTTCTTGATAATAATAATTTATTTATAATCATACTGTCCCCCATATAATACTTACTTTATTATTTGAAAATTTTTAATTTTATCCACTTTAAATAAAACTTTCCTTAGATTATATTAGGTAACTTTACGAATTATTCCGATACATATTAATTAAATAAAAAAAGTTATTAGCAAACAATTTTATATCATATAAAATAAAATTGTTCACTAATAACTACCTTATCTATTATTCTTCTGCTTCTTCTGCTTCTCCATCCTCAGAAGTTTCGTTATTCTTTGCTTCACTTTCTTCTAAATCACTATTAGATTTTAAATCTTCAAATGTGTTGCAAGAGAAACTTTCAAGAGAAATTTTATTTTTTATAGGTGCAAGTAAAAAACCTACTGTTGCTCCTGCTAAAAAACCTACTGCTCCAATTAAAACTTTTTCTTTATTATCCACTTTTCCTTACCTCTATATATTAAATACTTTATACTTTTATACTATTCAAATCTTTAAATTTTGTACAAAATTCTACTTATCTTACTATTTTCCTAGTAACAGTTCCTACCCCTATTCCTATTATTATTAACCCAATTAACATTTCAACATTTGATATAAATTCTGAAAACCTAATTGGTTCAATGTTATTAGCTCCAACACCTGAAAACATCCCACAGCTTAAGGTAATTCCTTTATGAAAATTCATCAAGTGATATATTATACTATTGTTATATACTTTATAATCTAAGTAACTTATTATATTTCCATCTATCTTAACTCCAAACAATAAATATAAAATTGCAAATATTAATATTATTGATAGCGCAAATATAATTGAATATGTAGGTCTTTCCCCATAGCCACAAGTTGCCCAATAAAAAAACGAATATATTTTAGGAATAATTTTCAAAGTCTTCCTTTGGGTCTCTTTACACAAATAGTAATACTCTCCAAAATTATTGTTTAAATTATTTTCTTTAAACTTGTTAGCTATAGTTTCATATGTCATATATATCCCTTCATACTCAGCTCTATCTTTATTACGATATTCTATTTTATCAAAAAAAGTTTTTTCATCCAATTTAGTTTTAACTTTATCTGTAAAGTCTAAATCTATTACATATGTACTCATTAATTTTGCTCCAGATAGGTCACAATCTTCTATTCTAATAGTTTTTATCTCTGAATCAACTGTTATTAAACTCGTCATATCACTTAGTAGAAAATATGTATTTTCAATAAAACATCTACTAAATATACAATAAGATATTGTACAACTATCAAACTTAGCATATATTTCACAATTTCTAAATTCACAGGAAAAGTTATCTCTTCTATTTAATGAAGGTTTTTTTTCACTTTCTTCCTTATAAAAACAACAGTTTTTAAAAATAACTCCTCCACTTTCAAATTTGCAGTTTTCAAATCTACAACCTATAAAGTTACAGTTTTCAAACTTTAAATTTCCAAAGGTGCAATTATCAAATATAGTACATATTATATCCTTATTCACTATTACTTCATAATCTTCTTCATCTTGAATTCTTCCACCTCCAAAATGCTTCTCTATAAAACCTCTATAGCTATATTCCTTATCAGGATTATAACATTTAGGTAAATCTTTGCTTTCCATTAATTTATTAAATAATTTTTCATTATTTGTTCTTCTCTTTTTTAACTGTTCTTTTGTTACCTGTCTTTCCTCTTTAAAGTTTACATAAGCCATAATACTTTCAACCCCTTATATAGCTATTATGTTATACAAACCTATACTTTATTCTTATATATTAGACATAAAATAAAAGCACTTGTTTTGTACAAGCACTTTTACCTCTTAATTAACTTTATTTAAATCAGCTTCATCATTTTCCTCAGTATTACTAGATATATTTTTAGTAGTAGTACTATTATTAGCAAGTTCTTTACTATCTGTATTAGTAACTGAATATACTTTATCTATAATAATATCATAACCACCACATAGCATTACAGTTACTATTAATGAATTAATAAGAACACTATAATAATATACTACTGTTTGTGTTGCTGTTTTAGTTACAAAGCCCATTATTATAATATGACTTAGAGCTAAAATAAAAGTATAAAACCTGGTTCTAACCTTTTTTATTATAGGTAAATTCTTTGTAACAAAAACCATTAGTTCTACAACAAAAAGTGTCCCTGTAAAGCTAGCTAGAAAATCTGTAGTAACAAAGTTATTTATCTCCATAATATTTACCCCATTTAAATCTTTATAATCATTATATTTCTAAAATTACATTTCGTTCTTAACTCAAACTTTAAACTTCTTTTTAAAGTTACTTTACTAACCTTATATGATAATGGTGTCAATATTATGAATCCTATACTTATACTTTATATTAAATTAGCCCTATTTCTTTTAATAAACCTTCCTCTTCCTTTTTTCCCTTTAAACTTTCCTTCATTATATATAATTTCTCCATTGCTTATAGTAATTATAGGATAACCTTTTACCTTAATCCCCTCATAAGCGGTATAATCCACATTTGAATGAAGCTTATCTTTAGTTAATATCACTTCTTTATTAGGATCAATTACAACTAAATCTCCATCACTTCCAACTTGAATTGTGCCTTTTTTAGGGTATAATCCAAAAATCTTTGCTGGATTTGTTGAACATACCTCAACAAATTTATTTATGCTAATATTCCCCTTCATCACACCTTCTGAAAATATTAATGGAATTCTTTCCTCTACACCTGGAGCACCGTTTGGACACTTAGTAAAATCATCTTTACCTAATTGCTTGTCTTTTGAAAATGAAAATGGACAATGGTCAGTTGCAACAGTTTGAATATATCCTTCATTTATTCCTTTCCATAGTTCGTTACAATTATGCCTTTCCCTAAGTGGTGGACTCATTATATATTTTAATCCTTCATTATTATCAAGCTCATATTTTTCTTTACCTAATATTAAATATTGTGGACATGTTTCTGCATAAATTTTCTGTCCTCTTTCTCTTGCCATTTTTATATAATCTAAACCTAATTTAGTCGATAAATGTACAATATATAATGGTGAATTTTCTGAAATCTTTGCAATATTTATCATTCTGTTAACAGCTTCCCCTTCTGATTCTTCTGGCCTACTTAAATAATGATAAATTGAAGATTTTAAACCTTCTTTAACATATTTATCTTTTAAATACTTTATAGAACCATGATTTTCACAATGCACAGTTGTTATCCCACCTAGTTCTCTTAACCTTTTAAATATTTTAACCATATCTTCGTCATCTATTTTATAATCATAAGTTAAATAGGCTTTAAAGCTGCTTATACCTTCATCTTCTACTATGCTTTTCATCTCCTCTAATATATCTTGATTTATATGTTGTATTACTCCATGGAAACTATAATCAATCACAGCATTATCCTCTGCGTATTTATGATATATATCTACTTGATGTTTTAAATTACATCCCTTTGGTCCAAATCCCATATGATCGACTATTGTTGTTGTGCCCCCACAAGCTGCTGCTAAAGTTCCCGTATAAAAATCATCATTAGCTATAGCTATACCTACATCAAGATTAAAGTGAGTATGAACATCTACTCCTCCTGGAATTACATACTTCCCTTTTACATCAACTATCTCATCGGCTTCCTTTGAAACTTCTAAACCTATTTCAATTATTTTTCCTTTTTCTATATAAATATCTCCATTATAAATATCACTGGCTGTTACTATAGTTCCATTTTTAATTAATAAAGACATACTTCTCAACCCCACCTTAAATATTCTTTTATAATATTTTACCATATTATTACATGTGTTTTATATAACAAAAAGACTGAAATTTATCAGCCTTTTTTATTTATTAATATTATTTCAAACTATTTTTAACTAGTTCAATAATCGGAGCTATTGTATTCCTATCTATAAAATCCACTTTATATCCATAAGTTTTAAGTAATAACATTTCTTCGTCAGTTATATCTTTTGCATCTTTTTTAGTTATTGTTCTTTTAAGCATTTCCATCATTATACTGTGAATCTTTGATAACCCCTTATAATCTATAGCTCCCCTTAGGTTGAAAAAAGTTATATTTTTCATCATATCTTCATTAAAATTCCTATTTTTAATACTCTCGAAGTTCTCTTTCATTTTAGGATCAGACAAACCAACAGTAAAAACTATTATATTTTTATCTTTTAATTTATTATAATTTTTCTTTATAAATGATACTCCGCTTATTCCACTTGCATATAAGCCTCCTCCATAAATAATAGTTTTATAATTTTCTAAATCTTTAATTTTTACTTTCTTTACTTCCACGACATTACAGTTTAAATCCTCAGCTATCCATTTAGCATACTTTTTAGTACTTCCATATATAGACTTATAAATAACTAGAATATTATCCATTTTTCACCTCAAAAAAAATACTTACCCCTATAGAATTTATATTCTAACTTTTCTATCTTTATGATAAATATAAAAAGATGTAATACACTTAAAATTGTATATTGCATCTTTCAATATTTACATCTACTTTTTTAAAAGTATTCTATTCCTATAGCTTCTCTTACTTCTTTTGTAGTCTTGCTTGCAACTTCCCTAGCCTTTCCACTTCCTTCTTTCAATACTTTATAGACATAATCTATATCCTTTTCAAATTCACTTCTTCTTTTTCTTATAGGCTCTAACTCCGCTTGTATCACTTCATTTAGATACCTTTTTACCTTTACATCTCCTAAGCCTCCTCTTTTATAATGCTCTTTCAAATTAATAACCTGTTCCTTATCTTTACAAAAAGCATCTAAATAAACAAAGACTGTATTTCCTTCAACTTTGCCCGGATCAGAAACTCTTATATGGTTAGGATCTGTATACATACTCATAATCTTTTTAGTAATAACATCAGCTTCATCTGAAATATATATCGCATTCCCTAAAGATTTACTCATTTTGGCTTTGCCATCTATTCCTGGCAATCTTCCTAAGGTATCCTCTGGAACCATCGCCTTTGGTTCTACTAATACATTTCCATATATTGAGTTAAATGTCCTAACAATTTCTCTAGACTGCTCAATCATAGGTAGTTGGTCTTCCCCTACAGGCACTAAATTAGCCTTAAAAGCTGTTATATCAGCAGCTTGACTTACAGGATATATTAAAAATCCTGCTGGTATACTATTCTCAAAATTTCTTAATTTTATTTCTTCTTTTACAGTAGGATTTCTATTTAACCTAGATACTGTAACTAGATTCAAATAATGCATAGTTAGCTCATTTAACTCTTGTATTTGAGATTGTACAAATATAGTAGATTTAGTTGGATCTATTCCTACTGCTAAATAATCTAAAGTAACTTCTATTAAGCTTTTTCTTATTTTTTCAGGATTCCTAGCATTATCTGTTAAAGCTTGTTGGTCAGCTATCATAATAAAACTATCGTACTTACCTGTCTCCTGTAATTTGACTCTATTTCTTAAAGATCCTATATAATGACCTAAATGTAATTTACCTGTTGGTCTATCCCCTGTTAAAATTATTTCTTTATTCATTCATCTCACTCCTATAAAATACTAATTAAAAATTTATAACAAAAAACCGCCCTATTATAATAATAGGGCGGATATAATCCGTGGTACCACCTAAATTGTATAATTAAAAATTATACCTCTCAAACTCAAGTACTAACATACTCTCTCTGCTATAAGATGCAGACCACCATATCACATACTCTTATAAAAATTTCTGCTAATTCCTCTAAGGTCCATTCACTAAATCTTTTCTTGCTAAGATCTCACCATTCTTAACTCTCTTTATTGAATCTAGATTTACCTACTCTTCCTCTTCATAGGATTACTTTATTCTATTTGAATATATTGTATAACAAACTTTTACCATATTCAACCTTTTTATATTTTTATTTTCCATTTATTCTATCAATATATTCTCTCATTATTCTAGCAGATGATGTGAATTTTTCTTTTTCTTCATCTGAAAAATCAACACTAAGCACTTTTTCAACTCCATTTTTTCCTACAACAGTTGGAACACTTAAATATGTGTCACTTACACCACAGTAGTCATTTAAAAGTGTTGATACTGTTAATATAGTTTTTTCATCTCTTAAAAGTGCCTCTACTATTCTAACTAAAGCAACTGCTACTGCAAAAGCTGTAGCTCCCTTACGATTAATAACCTCATAAGCACAATTTTTCACATCTTCAGCTATAACTTTTTCAGTTTCTTTATCCCATTCTATAGAATATTGTTCTGAGAAGCTCTTAACTGGAATAGTTCCAATTCTTAAAGATGACCAAGGAACAAACTCACTATCACCATGCTCACCCATTACAAATCCATCAACAGTTCTACCATCTATTTCAAAATATTTTCCTAGTAAACTTCTAAGTCTCGCTGTATCTAATACTGTACCAGAACCTATTACTCTTTCTTTAGGGAAACCTGATAACTTATATGTCATATAAGCTAATACATCTACCGGATTTGAAACTACTAATAATATAGCATTTGGACTAGCTTTTGCTATTTTAGGAATAAAATCTTTAAAAATAGAATAATTTTTATCTACTAAATCTAATCTAGTTTCACCAGGCTTTTGATTTAACCCTGCTGTTATAATTACTACATCTGAATCTTTTGTATCTTCAAGTGTTCCTAAAGTTACATTACAAGGTCTACATAGTGAACTTCCATGCATTAAATCCAATACTTCACCTAGTGCCTTTTCTTGATTTATATCATTAATTACAATCTCTCTTGCTACACCTTTCTGTAACAATGCAAAAGCTGTTGTAGCTCCTATTGATCCTGCGCCTATAATTGATATCTTGCTCATTTTGCCACCTCTTCTTTAGACTAATATTTATATAATAAATATTTTCTTTAAATAATAATTATCCTTCGCTATATTATACCATATTTCTTTGTTTATGATAACTTAAATTCATTCATATTATTAACTTTATTAAAAGTTATATTCATCTTTCTATAATTTTGAATATAAGTTTAATAATTTTATTCTTTAAAATAAAAACTAAGAGACAATATGAACAGCTCTCTGTCAAGCAGATATAAGACAGTTCATTATTTATCCCTTAGTTTAATTTATTTTTTAATTATATTTATTGCAAAATCTATTACCTTCTCAGCATTTCTCATGCCATATGTTAAGTGATTAATAATTTCAACTGGTATGTCCATGGGCTCTGCTATTTCAACAACTTTTCTTAGTAAGTACTTTACTTGAGGTCCAAGCAAAATTACATCGGCTCCATCTATTTCATCAATAATATCTGTGTATCCGATGCCTTTAATATCTAAATCAAGCTTTCTCTCATCAGATATCCTCTTCATTTTCTTTACTAACTCACCTGAAGACATTCCTATTGAGCAAACTAGAATTATTTTCATATTATTTATTCTATTCCCCCTATCATTAAAGCCTTCTTAATATTTTACCTCCTCTCTTTAATGATACCATTTACACCTACGCTATAATATATATTTATTTACATATTTCTAAATATATTCATCAATTTTATTTTACATATAAAAAACCTCAGATGATTATCTATCATTTGAGGTTCACATCTATATTTATTTTTCTAACATTACATTTTTTAGTTTTATATATGTGTATTTAGCATCAATAGATAAGATTATCCCTGATAAACATAAAAGATAATAATACTTCCCTATCTCAACATAATATATTTTCTCAATTGTAATACTTGTTAGGAAGCAACATATTATTACTCCTATAAATTTTATAATATTAGAGAAAATCTTTTTGCTTACTTTAAGAAAAAATGGTAATGCTAATGCGTATAAAACTAATACTAATCCACTAAAAAATATTATAAGAGCATATAGTTTTATATTTTCATTTTTATTAATCCTTAATATATATGAAGTTAATTTTATAGAAAAGGATATTAATACTACATATAATAATGAAGAGGTTATATTTATTTTGACTATTTCCTTAAAAGTATAGTCACCAAAATCATTCCATCCTTTTATAAAACTATTAAAGTATTTAATTTTAATCACACCTTGTAATAGTGCTATAGGAATCCTGCCTAATATTTATATCATTTATAACTTTTATAAATACTTTTACTTTCCCACCAATAACAACATTAATATTTAATACTTTATCAGTTTCTCGCTTTTCTTTTTCGTACTTCTTATCCCAAATAAATATTTCCTTATTTAATATTGCTGAAGAAATTCTGACAACATTAACTTTATATTCTAACTTCTTTTTTTGCTCTTTTATCTCTTTATACTCATTATATATTGAATCAACAGGTTTTAATACTTCATTATCTAATATTGTTGCATATTCTTTTAATATTTCATTTTCTAATTTATTCTTTGGATATTTCTCAATTTTCCATTCAAAAAACTTAGTTGAATATATTTGAAACTCCTCTTCTCCTTTACTTTTAACCACTCCTATAGGATGATATAATCCAAATTCATCTACCCTATACCTTTTCTTAATTTCTGTAATAATATCTTTATCTCTCTCATTTACATACCTATCTTTAATTATATTTTTCAAAATACCCTGCCTAATCTTTAATTCCTCTATTTTATAAAGATATTTGGCTACAGTTTCTATGTCTAAAGATCTTAGCAATTTATGATTTGTTATCTCTATCTTAGTTAAATCTAAAGTAATAATCTCTTCTCCATATATATTGTTTATTGATTTTATAAGCTTTCTTTTTTTGTATTTTGACTTAAGTTCATTAGAAAGCTTACACCATATATAACTTTGATTTAATCTACCATTTAATACTATAATGTATTCTCTAAATATATGAGAGTCTAACTTCAAATTAGTCTCTTTATCTTTAACTTCTCCTTCAACTTTTACCTTAAGACAAATATTTAACCTCTTACTTCCTATAATTATTTCAGTAATCTCTCCATAACCTACTTTTGGTTTTATAAATACATAATTATCTTCTATCATCCTATTTTTTGAAGTTGCTCTACTATAATCATAATTATAATCCCATAATAATTTAGATTTATCATCACTCAATATCTCATTTAATATTTCTATTAAACATTCATTTTCATTTATTATTAAATTATTCTTTATATTAATTTTACCCTCTTTGAATCTACTTTTTCTATCTGATATACATAAGTTTAATAAATCTATTATTTTTTTCTTTTCTTCTATATCAAATTCATTCTCTAACAATTTATATATATAAATATCTCCTAATTGACTTATTATTTCTTGTCCACTTTCTCTATTTTCATTTGTTATATAATATAATGCCAATGCATATAAAAAATCTTCCTTTATATTTACATCTACTATTTTTTTCTTTCCACATGTAAATATTTCTTCATTTACAATTAACTCATCTTCAAAAATGACTATTTCACATTCTTCATAAAGTATATTTCTCTTTTCTTTTACTCTTTTTGATTCTTGTAGAATAAAGTAATCCTTATTATTGATAGTGTAATAACTCTCTGTATCTTTGCTATTTTTAATTAAGTAAAAGTTGCATACCTTTTTTTCATACTCAGATATTTTGATATTATCTCTGCCTAAATATTCTACACCTAAATACTCTTGATTTTTAAACATGCTTTCTCCTAGATAGATTACTATATAATAATATATTGGGAGAAATTAAAACTTATGAACTCTAGTTCTAATTAAAACTATATTTGCAAACAAAAATCTAGCTAAATAATATTTAGCTAGATAAATGCGGTTATATTTATTAATTTATTTTCTTTCTTATAATGTTTTGTTTATATATTTTGTAAGTTGCGGATATATAGGAGTTGTAAGATCTCTCCCTATATCACATGATATTAAATAACATAGCACTTGGAATGGTGTTATATATTCAAGAGCTTTAAAGCTCTCCCCTACTATTTCTACTTGTAAATCTCTATCATCTAAAACTTTATCTCCAACTATAAAACATGTAGCTGCTTCCTTCTTACAGAATTCAGCAATAGATAGTGCTTTATCACAATCCTTACTTTTATCAAGTAGGATAAAAATTGTCATTTCCTTCTTAAAAGCATTCTGTGGTCCATGTATTGACTCTTCTAATTCACAGCTTTTAGTTAAACAGGTAATTGTTTCCATTAGTTTTATATCCGCTTCTTGTGCAACTGGCCATAGTTCATCAGCTCCTGTAAGCATAACTAACTTATTGTTTATAAGTACCTCTTTATTTTGTTCATACCATGATAATGTTTTATTAACAAGATTACTATGATTATTAGGAATCGCTCTTAACATATCTATATGTTTATTATATATTTCTTCATCTATCTTACTATATAACTTAGCTATTTCTAACCCAATTAAATAGTTATTCACTACAGATGAAGAGTATCCTATTGTACGCCATAAATACTCTTCTTTTCCGCACATCATATCTATTTTTATGTCTCCAGCTTTAGCTATAATAGACTCTATACTACCTGTTATAGTAGCCACTAAATAACCTTTTTCTCTTAACATATTAACAGAATCAAAAGCTACTTTAGTAGAACCACCTTGTGAGATAATTATATAAAGAGCATTTTTGTTTAATATCTTATTATAATTTATAAAAAAATTTGGATACATAAGAGTAACTCTTATTCCTGCAATATCTTCTATAAAATTCTTAGCTACAAATGCTGAATTATATGAAGTACCAGAAGCTATAAAAACTAATTCATCTATCTTTTCTTCTCTTTTTGAAAGCACCTCAATAAGTTCTTTATAATTTTTATCCCTTGTATCTAATATATTATTAATTATTGAAGGAATTCTATTAATACAATCTAACATTGTTCCCATATCGTATTCTCCTTTTCAAGTAAACTTTATGCCTCCAAAAATTAGAGGCATAAAATATATTTTATAGTATTCCTACTACTCTTCCTAGAACTCCAAGTACTAGTAATGCAACTAATATTGCATTTACACTCTTACCTTTTTTAATAAAGTTAAATGTGCAGAATGTTAATACTAAAGGTAAAAGGTTAGGGAAAATCTGATTTAATATATCTTGTATAATTAATTCAGATCCACCTAGATTAAGAATTAACGGAGATGTTATCTTAACCATAGAACATGTCATAGCTCCAACTACCATTAATCCAACTATATTAGCTGCTTTAGTAACAAACGCCATAGCTCCACTTTCATAAGCCTTTTGTAAGAATCCATTACCTAATCCAAATCCATACATAGTTCCTAAATATCTAACTATATAATGAGGAATGTTAAATATTAATAAGAATAATAAAGGACCTAATATATTCCCTTGTTCAGCTAATGATATACCTATACCTGCAGCTATAATTCTTAAAGTTCCCCAGAATAATGAATCTCCTATACCTGCTAATGGCCCCATTAAACTTACTTTTACTGAATTGATTGAAGTTGTATCAAAATCCTCGTTATTTGCTTTTTCCTTTTCCATAGCTGTAGATAATCCCATAATAAAGCTACAAATATGTGGTGTAGTATTAAAAAGTTCAAAGTGTCTTTTATACGCTTCTTTTCTATCTTCCTCATCTTTATAGTAAGCTTTTATAGCTGGAATCATAGCGTATAGATACCCTAATGATTGCATTCTTTCATAATTGTATGAACATCCTATAAACATAGAACGTTTAAAAACTTTTCTTAATACCTTTTTATCTTCAGCTGAAATATTCTTAACTGCATTAGTCATTGAAAAGATCCTCCTCATCATCATTACAAGTTGTTGCTGCCTTCATATTTAACAATCTAAAGTTACCTTCTTGATAGAAAATTCCTGCTAAAATAACACCAGCAATAGCTACTGCTAATATAGGTAAATTGAAATATGAAACTAATATAAATCCTAAGAAGTAATACATGGCCATTTGTTTAGACCACATAAGCTTAAGTAATAATGCAAAACCAACTGCTGGTAATAATCCACCTGCAACATTTAAACCATCAATTATTACTTGTGGTATCATATCTATAAATGACTTCATTACATCATGTCCTAATGCGATAGCTAATGTTGTAACTGCAGCTAATATTAATCCTAATACTAAACTAGCACCTAAGTGTAATCTTTCAATTGCCTTTATATTTCCACTTTCTATATGTTTTTCAACTCTTCCATTTAAATTAGCTCTTGCTATAAAATTAGCAACTATTAAAAATTGTGCTAGGAAAGATATTGGAATTGCTAACGTAAATGCAAGTTCAGTTCCTTGTCCTAATAGAATTGCAAATGCTGTACCTAAAGCTGAACCTGTTAATGTATCTGGTGGAGTAGCTGCTCCTATTGTAACAACTCCCATAAACACTAATTCTAAAGTTGCTCCTATCATAATACCAGTTTTTAAATCACCTAAAACTAAACCAACTAATGCAGAAACTACAAGTGGTCTTCTTGTCATTGTATAACCTAAGTAAAATTCACCTAAGAAACAAAGTAAAACTACTAGTCCTACTAATAAAGCTTGTACTATCATTTTTATTTCCCCTTTATATTCTTATTTTAATAACTCTGATAAACTCTTCTTTGCATCTGTAGGAACCTGTCTTACTTCTACTTCAATTCCTAGTTCCTCAATTGATCTTAAATTTGTAATATCCTTATCATCAACAAAAACTGCTTTTGTTAACATTCTCTTTCCTTCTTGTTTCTTTATCCCACCAACATTAACTAGGTTTATACCTTTACCTTCTTTAGCAATTAATGCCGCATCTTCTGTATTTTTAACAACTACAAATATTTTAACTTTTTCAGATTTTGGATTGTTTAACAATTCTATTCCTTCTTTAACTGTTTTAATAGCTAACTTTACTCCATTTGGAGCTGCCATTTTTATAGCCATCTTAGTTATAGGATCTGTAGCTGCATTATCATTAGCAACTAATATAGCATCTACTCCTAAAGATTTAGTCCAAGCAAAAGCTACTTGCCCATGTAATAGTCTGTCATCAATTCTAGTTAAAATTACCATATTTCTTCTTCTCCTTCTGACTTAATGTTTTCATCTAATTTCTTTTTGTTTAAAAATACCATTCCTTCTTTACCAGTGTTAATAGCATTAATTGCCGCTTCTTCTACTGGTAAATAGCCTCCTGATAAAACAAATTCTAAAACTAATCCTAAATTCATTCCTGATATAACAGTTACATTTTCATTAGAGCAAAGTTTAGTCATAGCAGTGTTAACACTTCCTCCTGCTATATCAGTGAAAATTACAAATTCCACTTCTTCTCCACTTTTTCTAATATCATCTCTAACTATATCAGCCAAATTATCTGGATGATTTCCTTTCTCTAAAGCTAATGCTTTGATATTTGCGACTTCACCTACAATTAAATTCATTGAAGATAATATTCCTGCAGCCAATTCTCCATGTGATGCTAGATAATATTTTCTCATTTTTTCACCTCCAAAAATAATCTTTAGTTACACCTTATATATAAGCAAGAAGCGTGCCAACTTATCTGTCGATAAGTGACACGCCTTATTTTTCAATATTTTATTCATTATTGTTTATGTAGTCATATATATATCCCATTTCTTCGACAGGTATTTCGACACTAAAGTATGTCTCTATAGGATTCGCTGATTCTCTTACTATATCTATAAACTCTTGATTATTCTTTTTAAAATCTTCAATATTGAAATAAGTAGTTATGTAACTTTTAGTAATCAATCTCTCAATTAAACAAGACATATGTATATATAGCCCAATTTTTATATTACTTTTTAGCTTTATATTCAATCTTCTCTCTAAATCACATACTACCTCTTCAACAACATCTAAGACTTTTTCAGGACTTAGAATTGTAAGATAATTAAGAATGTTTGATAATGAAAATGTCTTTATTATATTCTTTTTGAATTGTGCAAACTCTTCAACAGTTAAATAATTTTCAAGTATACTTTCTAATTCTTCTAACTTTTGATTTGTTATAATATTTTCTAAAGAAATAAAAGGTATATTATTAATATTAGGATTTATAGTTCCTATTATTAATTCTATTTCAAACTTATCCATCAAACCTTTTAATTTACTCTCATCTATTATTACTCCATAATCACAAGGGAATATGTTAACTTCTATATTCTTAGGCAAACTTTTATTTATTAGCTCAGCTATTTTTTTAGATGTACCTAAACCCGAAGGACATACTGCTATAATAGCTTTCTCTCTCTTTCTATTTTTTATATATTTATATGTAGAGTAATTACTTTCACAAGCTTCTTTTAATATATTTTCAGTTTCAACCCCTTGTACAAGTTTAAATCCAATATCTAATGCTAGTCTTGTTGTTATATTATTTACTATACCTATATCAATATTTATATCTCTCTGAATACCAGAGTAAATATCTTCTAGAGACCCCATATCAACCAATAATATTAGCTCATTTACATTCCCAATCCTATTAATATGTACTTTTACTTTTTCGATAATCTCTTCAGTACTAACCCCTAATGGCATATCTATAGCATCAAAAACATAATTACCTATAAGCTTATTTACAGCATCTGCTATACTACTAGCTGTAGAGTATCCATGACTTAATATTATTCCTGGAACTCTATTAATATCTATTTCTTTATTATATGATTTAATATTAATAGCCAACAAACTTAATTCCATATCTGATAAAGCTATATCCAAACTATTATCTATCAATTTATTTATTTCTAAAGCAATATGATACTCTCTACTATATTTTAACTTACATTCCTCATTGAACCTCTTAACTATATCCTTATTATATTTTTCCCATAAAACTATATTAGAATTACTCTCAATATAGTCATTTAAAAACTTTGCATAAGCTATAATATCATTATTATAAACTTCTAATTTATACTGTTTATTTACTATATCAAAAATATTTTGCAATATTTTTGTTATGTATTCTATTTTCTGATTTGATATAACACTATCAAGATATAATATATTATCATATAATTTTTCTAGTAATATATAATACTTGTCAACTACTTTCGTAAATTCGCTTCTATTTTCTAAGTATATATTAAATTCTTTAATTATATCTTCATAAAAAGAAACTATCTTAGAATTGGTCTTTTTGATATTTTTAGGATTTATTTGCTCTATATCTATCATCTTTTTATCGAAGGTACTTTCAACATTAATATTATCCTTTAATGATTCGTTTATTAAATACTGAGGCATATTATAAATACTAACCCCTAGATATTTATCATCTTCATTATACTTTAAGAACGCATTAGCACATCCCGCTCTTATTAAATTCTTAATATGTCCGATATTCCCTGTAAACTTACCATTTAATAGCATCTTATATACTGCATTACTTATTCTAATTTCTATTCCTATCCTATTAGATTCGCTTTTAAATATGTGATAAATTAAAGCTTTTCTTTCTTCTATATGTCTTTCTTCTAATGATGGTATAGTTGAAATAATTGCAATTCTTCTTAATAGTGTTTTTAACAAAACTTCTTGTGGATTTTCAGTTGTAGCAAATACTAATCTTACTTTTGACTCATACCAAGTTTCATTATCTCCTACCATATGATATATTCCTTTATCCATAAATAAAAATAGCTTTTCCTGACATTCAGGCTTAAGACAATGAATTTCATCTAAAAATAATATCCCACCATCTGCAATTCTTAAAAGTCCTACATTATCTTTATCTGCACCAGTATATGCGCCTTTTTTAGATCCGAAAAGATTTGCTGTTAATAATTCAGGGTTATTTGTAAACTCAGCGCAATTAACTATAACTAGTTTTTTATCTTTATCTATAATTCCATTATTTATTGCATATTCATGCATAAGCTGTGCCATAAAACTTTTTCCTGTTCCAGTTGGTCCATAAAATAATATCGGTAGCCCATGAGGAGGGTATGTTATAGCAGCCTTACATTGTTCAACATTATAGCTTAAACTACCATCAAATCCTATTAATTTATTAAAATCCTTTATTTCATCTTTTTTAGGCCTTATTATTTCTAAAAATTCAGTTAATGAAAATGTATCTTTACGCAAGTTTACATTATAAATTTTTTCAACTACACTTTTCTCAAAAAAATATACTGGCCTCCCAGTTATCTTGATAACCTTTTTTTCTAATACATGTTCATTCAAGTACTGACTAGCTAAATTTCTACTTATAAATAATTCTTCACTTATTGATGTAGCAGTAAATTCACTTAATTCCTCTATAGATATATAATTACTTCGTGACCTTACTAATTCTAATACTTTACCTTTCATTTTTTCTCCCCTCATTCGTTTATACATCTTATCGTTTTCATCATTTTATCATAAAGCTAATATTTTTTTCTATATATTATTAAAATTCAACTGCATACAATTTACACAATATAAATTTATAAAAAACAAGAGACTAAAAATAACCTCTTGTTTTTATTTCAATATTATCATTCACGTCCTGGATCATCTACTATTAAGTTTACAGTTCCTTTTGGATATAAAACACTATAATAATCTAGTTTGAGGTTATTTTCACTACTAGATCTATCATTCTCTATTTCTAAATATCTGCAAATAAAACACTTTCCTATTTGATTATATATGCAGTATATATTTTTATTATCATCCATAGAATAAATTCATCTTATTTAACAAATAATATTTTTATAATGGAATTATTTGTTCCAAAATATAAAATTTAAAGGAGTAATTAAAATGAAAAAACATTTTCCAAAAACTATTAGTTTCCTATTAGTAGCTCTATTAATAGTAGGTATTTTTGTTGGTTGTAGTAATACTGGTACTGGTACTGGTACTGGTACTAATAATACTACTACAAATGATAAAAATAAACCTGAAAACTCTACTAATAATTCAACTACAAATAAAAATGAATCAAGCAATTCAGGAACTGAAAAAACTTTCACTCTTGATGAATTATCAAAGTATAATGGCACAAATGGTCAACCTGCATACATAGCTGTTGACGGAGTTGTTTATGATGTAACTAGTAATTTCCCAAATGGTGAACATCACGGCTGTAAAGCAGGAACAGATGCAACAGAATCAATAAAAAATGTTTCTCATGGTTCTGGAATATTAAGTAGCTCTCCAGTAGTTGGAAAGTTAAAACACTAAAGTATAAAAAACTCGGTAATTACCGAGTTTTTTATACTTTATTTTTGATAATTGCATTAATTAATTATATAATATTTATTAAAATATTATTATAGGGGGTTCCTTCAATGGTATCTAAAAAATCTGAAGAATTTATATGTCCTATCTGTGGAGAAATAATGGAAGAATATCCTTATGCTTATGATAATAAGCAATATGATAAGATTTATTATAAATGTGATGTATGCGGACATAAGGAAGTAAAAATCGTATAACTTTCTGGATATAAAAGTGCTTAGATTTTAAGCACTTCTTATCCTTAACAAATAATCATTGGCCCTACTTTTGTATCTACTATAGAAAAATCTCTCATATATATTTTCTTTAAGGACTCTAATATTCTTTTCTCATATCCACTTTCTCTACAATTAACTACGTCTATAATCTTGTTTTCGTCTAAAATATGAATCCTATCAGCATATCTCAAAGCAAGATTTATATCATGTATAGTGAACAAAGTAATAAGCTTCTTCTCTTTGACAAACTTACTTATAAATGTAAAAAAATCGTGTTGTCTTACATAATCTAAAAATGTATTTGGTTCATCTAAAAGAATAATCTTGCACTTTTGCATTAATACTCTTCCTAAATAGACCATTCTTCTTTCTCCACCACTTAACTCTCCTATACTATTATCTTTCAAGTGATATATGTTTAATTCTTTTAAAATTTGTCTACCTATCTCATAGTGCTCTTCTCTTGGATTTTCAAATAATGATAAATATGGCGTAATACCCATAACAACAATATCTAAAACAGAATAATTTTGATCTGTATGAATATTTTGAGGTATAAATGATATAAGTTTCCCTTTCTCTCTATAACTCATATTCTTTAAATCTAAATCATCATAATAAACAGTCCCTCTAATATCTTTTAATAATCCAGATATAGCTTTTAGCAGAGTTGTTTTTCCAGCGCCATTTACTCCTATTAATATATTAATCTCTCCAGGTTTTAGCTTCATATTAATTTTATCTAAAACTTTATAATCTCCATAATAAAATTCTATATTTTTTATATTTAAACTATCTCTTATTTAAATCACCTCTTCTGCTAATAAGATAGACTAAGAAAGGTGCACCTACCAGTGATGTTAGTATACTTATAGGAATTTCTGTTGTTGTTAAACTTCTAGCTGCTGTATCTGCTACTAACATTATCATTCCACCCATAAGTACTGTTAAAATCATATTTTTGCTTATATCATCTTTAGCATATGATTTTACTATATGAGGAGCTAATATACCAATCCAACTAACAACCCCTGCCACTGATACAACTACTGATACTAACAATGTTGAGATAAGAATAGTAATAATTCTTATCTTTTTTATATCTACACCTAATAAAGTAGCTTGAACATCTCCCATTGTACAAACTTTTAATCTCCATCTTAATAAATAAAGAATTACTATAGATACTATAACCGGAGGTATTACATAAATAATATTATCCCAATTGCTATTATGAAATCCTCCCATAAGCCAATAATCAATAGCAGGAAGTTCTTTATAAGGATCTGCAAAATATTTTAATATCATAATCATAGCAGAAGCTAAAGCTTGAGTTACTATTCCAGAGATTACAAGTCCTAAGATTTTATTACCTCCCATATTTTTTGATAAAAGCACTGAAAACTCTACTGCAATCATACCTGTTAAAAATGCCATAAATTGTATCATTAGCGGGTTTGCAGCCATAAAAATAATAGCTAAGGCTGCACCTAAAGAACACCCTGATGTTACCCCTAATACGTCTGGTGATATTAATGGGTTTTGAAATATACTTTGAAAAACCATACCAGCTAAAGCTAAACCTCCACCACTAAATACAACAAGAATTACCCTTGGTAATCTTATATTAAAAAATATTGTAAAATCTCTACTTAATAGCCCGTCATTTAATAGTTCCATTAAATCAATTTTATATCTTCCAATAAATAACGATAATATTATTATAAGAATTAATATTATACTGTGATATAGCTTTAGATGTTTCTTAATCATAATCCTATTTCTTCCTCAGTTACGTCTATTCCATAAAACTTCTTATAAAATTCTGTAGCATCCATCTTATACTCCTCTTCAGAATACTTTTCAGGATATAAATTATTAGTAAGCCATAACATTCCTAATATTGAACTTGGTGTTGGATAATCCCAAGCTTCTAAAGTTGATGGAAAAGTATATACATCTTTATTTTTTATTGCCTCTATAGTTTGTAGCGTTGAATCTTTTAAAACATCTTCCTTTGAATAAGTCGCATATCCTACCATATATATCTTTTCTGGATTATACTTTATGAGCTCTTCAACTGAAATATTTGACCAATAACCATCAGTTAAATTAGATGTCACATTTTCTCCACCACAAAGTTCTATTAAATAATTCTGATACATTTTTGATGTACAAGTTTTTAAGATACTATCACTTCCTGATAAGTATACCTTTGGTTTGTCAGTAACATCTTTAGTTAATCCTTCAACTTTTTCTATTATACTTTTGTAGTAAGCATTTAACTCTTTTCCTTCTTCTTCTTTCCCTACTGCTTTTGACAATAAATCTACTGATTCCATAAATCCATCTAGAGTTTCTGGTTCAATAGCTATTACAGGTATGTTTAAAGCTTCAAACTTTTCTATAAAGCTCTCTAATCTAGCTGGTATAATAACTAGATCTGCCTCAAGACTTGCACATTCTTCTACATTTATCTCTTTACTATTTCCTACTGTAGGTAAATCTATAAGCTCTGGTGAAGCCTTCTTATATAGTTCTCTTGTATTTGCCTTACCTTCTATCCCTACTAGTTTGTCCTTAACTCCTAGGTTAACTAATAAAGAAGTAGATATATAATAAGATGAGACTATTTTTTCCGGAACTTTATCTATTTCAACCTCTCTGCCTAATTGATCTGTAACTATTATACTTTCCTTTGATTCAACTTTCATTGTGCTACACCCAAAAAACATACCAACTGTTATCATAATAGATAATATTACGCCTAATACTTTACTTAATTTTCTCACTTTCTAATCCCCCTCTTTAAATATTATTTTTTATCATTGTAATTATTTTATTTATAATTAATTCTCTTTCACCATTACTTTTATCTTCTATATCTATAATTATGTTACCTTTATTAAACTTAATGTAATTTAGAAATTCACTATCTTTCTTTTTTATAACTCCTATTACTAAATGATCACTATTTAGACATTTAATTATCTCTTCCTTAAACTTTAATGCATCACTCTCTAATACACCTATTTCATCCATTAATATTAATTTAATATTAGAATTTTCCCTGCTTTTTCTTAAAATTTCACTTCCTACTATTTCAAATGTTTCTTTTATTCCACAACATTTCTTCTCCCCTATCTTAATTGATATAGGGCTATAATTTCCTTCTACGTCTTCGTATCCATTTATATAAAACCCTTTATCTTGCCCATTAATATAGTAGCTCAAGGTTCTATATCCACTATATTCAATACTCAAACTATCTAATATTTTATTTATCATTGTGCTTTTTCCACAACCACTTTTACCAGTTAAAAATATATTCAAATTCATAATTATTTCAACTATCTTTCTAATTAAATATAAAATTTTATTAAACATATAGAGATGAATTTTAACTCACCTCCATATGTTTATATTCAATAATTAAAAATGCTTTTTTAGTTATTATTTTTTCTTTTTATAAAATGTATTTTCTAAAGGTAGTTTCGTTCTAAATACACCATCTAGCTTATAATAAGCACCTTGTACTGCAGGAGCTGTTGGTATACATGTAATTTCTCCTACTCCTTTAGCTCCGTATGCTAGGTCACTCTCATTTTGCTCTATTAATATAGGTTTAATTTCTGGAACTTGGGTAGATCTAAATAATCCTAATGTTCCAAACTTGGCTTTAGGTACAGAGTTCTCTAATTGATAATCTTCAGTTAAAGCATACCCTAATCCCATAACTACACCACCTTCAATTTGACCTTCAACATTTATTGGATTTATAGCCCTACCTATATCATGGGCTGCAACTATTTTTTCTACCTTTCCATCATTATTTAACACTACCACTTGAGTAGCAAAGCCATAAGCCACATGGCTTACTGGATTCTTTTTAGAACTTCCCATCTTGTCGGTAATCCCTGAATATTCCCCATAGAACTCTTGTCCATCAAGTTCTAATAATGACTTATTTTCCAGTGCAGCTTTTAATTTAAGTGCTGCAACTTTAGTAGCCTCCCCAGTAAATACTGTTTGTCTTGAAGCTGTAGATGTTCCTGAATTAGGGGTTAGCTTAGTATCTGGTTTCATCCATTTAACACATTTTGAATCTACCCCTAAAGTTTCACATACAACTTGAATTAATATGGTTCCTACCCCCTGTCCCATACAAGCAGCAGAAGTTCTTATTATAATTTTTTCATCTTTTATCTCTAAAGTTGTTCTACCTATATCAGGTAGTCCAACCCCTATACCAGAATTCTTAAAGGCACATGCTATTCCAACAAATTCATGCTTTTCGTATTCATCTTTAACAGCTAATAAAGTCTCTTTAAGCGCTGTTCCATTATCTGCAATCTGCCCATTAGGTAATTCTTGTCCTGGTTCAATAGCATTTCTATATCTAATCTCCCAAGGAGAAATTCCTACTAATTCTGCTAGCTTATTTATGTTAGCTTCATTAGCAAATGCTGATTGAGTTACTCCAAAACCCCTAAATGCTCCTGCTGGCGGATTATTAGTGTAAACTGCAATACCTTCCACTTCACTATTCTGATAATTGTAAGGTCCTGCTGCATGTGTACAAGCTCTTTGAAGTACAGGGCCACCTAATGATGCATAAGCCCCAGTATCAGCTATAATTTTAGCTCTCATAGCTGTAAGCTTTCCATTTTCATCACAAGCTGTAGTAAAATCCATTTCCATAGCATGTCTCTTTGGATGTACCTTTATGCTTTCATCTCTAGTTAATGTTATCTTTACAGGTCTTCCTGTTATATGAGCCATTAATGCAGCATGATGTTGGCAGCTCATATCTTCTTTCCCTCCAAAGCCACCACCAACATATTTTGCAATTACTCTCACTTTATTTTCTTCTACTCCTAATAATGAAGTTATTTCATGTAAATCATCATATACTGATTGGCTACTGGTATAAACTACAAGTTCTTCATCTGTTGGTACTGCAAGAGCACTTTCAACTTCTAAAAATGCATGTTCAGTAAATGGTACAGAATAGTGATTGGTTACCACGTATTTAGAATTTTTAATAGCCTCATCTACATTACCTCTAATTAAGACTTCTCTAGTTAATATATTTCCTCCACTGTGTATTTTAGGGGAATTAGCTTCCATTGCTTCCTTTGGACTTGTTAAAGGCTTAAGTTCTTCATAATCAACTTTTATAAGTGTACTAGCTTGCCTTGCTATTTCTTCGCTTTCAGCAACAACTAAAGCTACAGTATCTCCTACGTATCTTGTTTCTTCACCAATAGCTATAAGTGCTGGCCAATCTTTTTTAAGATGTCCACAAAACCTATTTCCCGTTACATCTTTCGCAGTAATGACCTTAATAACACCTTCTAAGCTTTCAGCTTCACTAAAGTTTATACCTTTAATAAGCGCCCTTGGATATCTTGCTCTTAGCGCAACGCCATGTACCATTCCAGAAACCTTTAAGTCATCTACATACTCTCCTAAGCCTAATGTCTTATCTTCTGCATCTATTCTTCCTAATCCATCTCCAATTAAACCTTTACAACCAACTTCAGGAACATCCTTCTTTTCTCTAATAATTTCAGCAGCCATTAATATTGCTTCTTCAATTTTTACATAGCCTGTACATCTACAGATATTACCTATTAAAGCTTTTTTAACTTCTTCCTTTGAAGGATTTAAAGTTTTATTAAATAATCCTACTGAGCTTATTACCATACCTGGAATACAAAAACCACATTGTACAGCTCCTACTTTAGTAAAAGCATAAGCAAATGCTTTTTTAATCTCCTTATCTAACCCTTCTACAGTAACTATAGATTTGTTTAACATCTTTATTCCTCTTAAAAGACACGCTTTTGTTGCCCTGCCATCAACTAAAATCATACATGCACCACAAGCACCTTGATTACATCCATTTTTTACAGAAATCAAATTCTTCTTTTCTCTAAGATATTTCATTAATGATTCATCTTTTTCTATAGTGCACTTTTCTCCATTTAAAATGAATTCTATCCTATCAGTAGAGTTCTCCAACAGATTACCTCCTTTCTAGTTTTTATTAACTATTTAATCTATCCCAAAGCTTAGCCGATACCTCTCTTGACTTACTTAATATTTTATCTTCATCAACAGTTAATATTTTCCTATCTTTCATTACTACCTTACCATTAATTATTGTGGTATCTACTGATCTACCTGTCATTCCAAAGAATATATGACCAAATAGGTTATTTTCGTTCATAACTGTAAGTGGATTATAATCTACTACTATTAAATCAGCGTAAGCTCCTTCTTTTAAAATACCAACTTCTTTTTTAAAATATTTTGAAGCAATCTTACTATTATTCTTAAAAGCCATAGTTCCGGTTTCCATAAAGCCTACGTTTGGATTACAAAGACTAGCCTTATGAGTTATATTTTCAACTTTAATAGATTCGAAAATATCACTTGTATAGCCATCTGTTCCTAACCCTACAGTTAATCCTTTTTCAAAAAATCTTATAACTGGTGCACATCCTACTGCATTTCCCATATTAGATTCTGGATTATTAATTACAGTAGTATTTGTTTCTTTTAGAATGTCCATTTCTCTATCATTTACATGAACACAGTGAACTGCAAATGTCTTTTCACCTAATATTCCATAATCATTTAATCTTTCAACAACTCTCTTGCCACTTCTATTTAAGCTGTCATATACATCTTCAATACCTTCTGCTACATGTATATGATATCCTGCATCAAGACCATCCATAGCCTTAACACATTTTAAAAGACTTTCATGACTTAAAGTAAAAGATGCATGCATTCCAAACATTCCTTTTACCATATCATCGCTTCTGCTATTAGCATATTTTATGAAATCTATATTTTCCTTTATTCCAGCATCTAAAATGTCATCACCATCTCTATCAGATACTTCATAACAGAAGCTTCCTCTTACCCCTAAATCTTCAGCAGCTTTCGCTAAAGTAAAAAGACTTCCTTCTATAGCAAATGGACTTGCATGGTGGTCAAACACTGTAGTTACGCCGTCTTTTATACATTCAATTAAAGTAGTGTATGCACTGTATTTGTTATCTTCTTCAGTAAGCTTTTTATCTATTCTCCACCATACATTTTTTAATATATCTGTAAAGGATTTCGCTGGAGGATTATTTAAATTTAACCCTCTAGCAAAAGCACTATATATATGATGATGAGTATTTATAAGACCAGGCATTATAACCTTTCCATCAGCATCAATAATTTCCGCTTCTCTATACTTATTTTTTAACTCATCAGTTTTTCCAATATCCTTTATAATATTTTCATCTATTAAAACCGCTCCATTTTCTATAAAAGGATTATTTTCATCATTAGTTATTACTCTACCATTACATACTAATATCATATATACATCCCCTTTTTACTTTCCGTATTCGCCTTCCCAAACAATCTTCTTATACTTATCTGGATCTGTGTCTCCTTCAGTACTAAATAATAAAACTTTTGAGTTTTCGTCTAGTTCTAAAGTATCTTTCAATTCTTTGTATTCAGGATTTGTCATGATTTCATATATAAGTCCTAAAGTTACAGCTCCTGACTCACCAGAAACTACCTTAGTATCATCTTTCATTGGATTTCCAAGAACTCTCATTCCATTTGCTGCAACGTAATCTGGACAAGAAACAAAAAGACTTGAATAATTTTTAAGCACCTTCCATCCTATTGTATTTCCTTCACCACAAGCAAGTCCTGCCATTATAGTTGGCATATCTCCATCCACAACTTTAAGATTTCCATCATTAGCTACTGCTGATTTATAAAGACAAGCAGCTTCACTAGCTTCAACTATTGTTGTTTTTGGACATTCTTCTTCAAATACAGATGCAAAAAATCCTTGAACTCCTCCAGCTAATGATCCAACACCTGCTTGTAGAAATATATGTGTTGGCCTTTCTACTCCATAGCTTCTTAATTGATTTAATGCTTCAAGCCCCATAGTCCCGTAGCCTTCCATAATCCACGCTGGAATATCCTCATATCCATCCCAGGCAGTATCTTGAATAACTACACCATTATGCTCATCTGCGTACTTTGCAGCAAGCCTAACAGCTTCATCATAATTCATATCTGTTATAGAAGCATCAGCACCTTCTTTTCTAATATTCTCTAATCTAGTTAAAGAAGAGCCTTTAGGCATATAAACTACGGACTTTTGTCTTAATTTATTTGCTGTCCAAGCTACACCTCTTCCATGATTCCCATCAGTAGCAGTTACAAAAGTTATATCTCCTAATTCCTTTCTAACTTCATCTGAAATAAGCTTTTCATATGGAAGTTCTGATATATCTTTACCTAATCTTTGAGCCATATATTGAGCCATAGCAAAAGAGCCTCCAAGAACCTTAAATGCATTAAGTCCAAATCTATATGACTCATCTTTTATATAAATTCCACCTAAACCTAAATATTCACTAAGCTTATCTAATGCAACAAGTGGTGTTTCTTTATATTGTGGAAAGCTAGCATGAAAATCTCTAGCCTTACTTATTTCTTTTTCTGATAAAAATTCTAAATCTATTTCTTCTTTATTATGAGGTAAAGTATTTACCTTCCAATTTATTTTTTCTTTCATTTAAATACCCCCTTTATACTTACTGTAACAATAAGCAAGCAAACTTTTATTAATATTATTTTCCTATTTCATCTTTAGGTAAAACTAAATTTAATAAGATTGCCACTAAAGTTGTTACAATTATTGAAGAACCTCCAAAGATAGATATAACCCACTCTGGAAATAATCCTAACGCTCCATTTACTTGAGCTATACCTGTACCTAATGCAATAGCTAATCCCACTATTGCAATATTTCTAGTACTTAGTCCACTATTACAAATCATTCTTATCCCAGTCATAGTAATAGTTGCGAAAACATATATAGTAGCTCCACCAAGAACACATTGTGGTATACTTACTAAAATTGATGATATTTTAGGAATTAATCCAGATATTATTATGATAATAGAAGCTAATAAAAATACTCCTTTATTTATAACTTTATTCATAGTTACTATTCCAACATTTTGGCTATAAGTAGCTGTAGGAACACACCCAAACAAAGCACCAATAATACTGGAAAATCCATTTCCCATAATAACTCCTGATATTTCGTCTTCTGTTGGTATTCTATCCATAGCACCACCAGTAGTAGCAGAAATATCCCCTATAGCTTGTACAGAATTTACTATATACATAATTACCATTGATACTATAGCCGTAGCATTAAACTCTAACCCAAAGTATAATACCTTTGGCATATGAAACCATGTCGCTGTATTTAAGCCCTCAAAAGATACTATCCCTGCAAATAAAGCAATAATATATCCAATACAAATTGCTATTAATATAGATGCAAGTTTAAGCTTTCCCTTTGTAAAGAAATTTAAAAATATTACTATTGATAAGGTTATCATTGCAATTAACCAATTTTTTGGTGATCCAAAACTTTCATTACCTGTTCCTCCCGCCATATAGTTTATAGCCGTTGAATATAGTGATAACCCAATTGAAAAAATAACTGTGCCTGTTACTACTTCTGGAAAAAGTTTAGCGATTTTCCTTGAAAATATTCCAAAAATAATCGCTACTCCTCCTCCAATCATTTGAGCTCCAAATATAGTTGCTACATTAAATTCTTCTGCAATAGAGCTTAATATAGGTATATATGCAAAGCTCGCTCCCATAACTATAGGTAATCTAGATCCTATTTTATTAAATAAAGGAAAAATCTGAATCACTGTAGCTACTCCTGAAAAAACTAACGATGACTGAACTAAAATAATTTTATCTTGCAAATTTAAGTTAGCCATGCTTGCAACAATAATTGCAGGAGCAACACATCCTACAATCATTGCCACTACATGCTGTAAGCCTAATGGAATAATTTCTTTTAGCTTTACTTTTCCATCAAAATCAAATAACGCTGACCTATTTTTTATCTCCATATAAATTCCTCTAGGTAAATTCCCATACTTCATTTAAAATAATTAACTTATTTACTTATTCTTGTTCCTGTTTTACCTGCTATTCCATCTTTAGCTTTTTCTAATAATGTTATTAAAGATACCCTTCCTTCTTTTGACTCTGCAAAATCTATAGCCGCTTCAACCTTAGGCTTCATAGACCCTGGTGCAAAGTGCCCTTCATCGACATACTTTTTCATCTCTTCTACAGTTACATCATCAAGCCACCTCTCATTTTCTTTACCATAATTTATTGCAGCCTTTTCTACTGCAGTTAAAATAATAAGACAATCTGCGTCTAACTCCTTAGCTAATTCACAGCTTGCAAAATCCTTATCTATTACAGCATCAACACCTTTTAATTTACCATCATTCTTTATAACTGGAATTCCTCCACCACCACAAGCAACTACCACGTGCCCAGCATCTGCTAAAGTTTTTATAGTTTCAATTTCTACTATGCTCTTAGGTTTTGGTGAAGCTACGACTCTTCTATATCCCCTACCAGCATCCTCTATTACATTTTCACCTTTTTGGACCATTAAATCTGCTTCTTCTTTAGTCATAAATCCGCCAATTGGTTTTGTTGGATTAGTAAATGCAGCATCATTTTTATCTACTTCAACCTGAGTTATTATTGTAGATACACTTTTATTTATACCTCTTTCTAGAAGTTCTTCTCTTAAGGCATTTTGAAGATCATATCCTATATATCCTTGGCTCATTGCAACACAAACAGACATTGGGCACAATGAATAATTAGGATAATTTTTACCAAGTTCTGTCATAGCCAAATTTATCATACCAACTTGAGGCCCGTTTCCATGAGAAACTATAACTTCATTCCCATCTTCAATTAAATCTATAATTGCTTTAGCTGTAGACCTTACAGCTACCATTTGCTCCTCCAAATTATTTCCTAAAGCGTTTCCTCCTAAAGCAATAACTACTTTGCTCATTAATTTTCTCCTTTCAAAACCGTAAATTAATACTATAAATAATTAAAAAGGTAGCTTAGCTACTATTGAAAATTTAACTTCAATTAGTATTATCTTTTCTTTTAATACAGATGCTATTCACTACCTTTTAATTTAATGAAATTTCATCCTTAACTATTCTATAATATACTATTTTAATTTTCTAGCTTTATTATCATTTTCTAATTTAGCTAAAATCTCTTGAGGATTTTTAACCTTACTTAAAAATATCATTGCAGCTATTATATATGGTTTGAAGCTAGCTTCTTTATATAAAGGATCTCTATATCTATCAAAAACAGATGCTGCTACTTCACCTGCTTCACAGCTTACACCAGTTATATCTGCAGGTAAGCAGTGTAAATAAAGAGCTGATCCATTTTTAGTTAACTTCATCATTTCCTCTGTACATTCCCAATCTTTATGATTAGCATTTTGTGCTAATAAGTCTTTTTCTAATTTATCTATACCTTCAAAATCTCCATTTCCATATAAATCTGTACGTTTTTCCATAGCAATATACGGAGCCCAGCTCTTTGGATATACAACATCTGCATCTTTAAATGCTTCTTCCATTGAGTTAGTCTTTGTAAATGATCCTCCAGATTTTTGTGCATTTTTCTTAGCTACTTCTTCAACATCGCTCATAACTTCATATCCTTCAGGATGAGCTAGAACAACATCCATTCCAAATCTAGTTAATAAGCCTATAATTCCTTGTGGAACAGATAATGGCTTTCCGTAAGATGGTGAATAAGCCCAAGTCATAGCAACTTTCTTACCCTTTAAGTTTTCTATTCCTCCAAACTCATTTATTAAATGTAATGCATCAGCCATAGCTTGAGTTGGATGATCTATATCGCATTGTAAATTTACAAGAGTAGGTCTTTGTTCTAAAACACCCTCATTATGGCCTTCTTGAACTGCTTTAGATACCTCTCTCATATAAGTATTCCCCTTACCTATATACATATCATCACGAATACCTATAACATCAGCCATAAATGATATCATATTTGCTGTTTCTCTAACTGTTTCTCCATGGGCAATTTGAGATTTGCCTTCATCTAAATCTTGAACTTCTAATCCTAAAAGGTTACATGCTGAAGCAAAGCTAAATCTTGTTCTTGTCGAGTTATCTCTAAATAGAGATATTCCTAATCCTGAGTCAAATATTTTGGGTGATATATTATTTTTTCTTAATTCTCTTAGCGCCTCTGCTATTGTAAATACCCCTTCAATTTCATCATCTGATTTTTCCCAAGTTAAGAAAAAATCATTGTTATACATATCCTTTAAATCTAAATCATTTAATTTTTCTATATACTTATCCATTAACGTCATCTTAATCTCTCTCCCTTAAATCTATATTTTATTTAATTATCTTTCTTCACAATATAAAGTTGGAACTGCTGCATAAACAGCTGCACATCTAACTAAGTCTTCTTTCCAAGTCTTTTCATTCGGAGCATGCGCTTCTTCCTCTTTACCAGGTCCAAATCCTATACAAGGTATTCCATATCTACCCATTATAGAAACTCCATTAGTAGAGAATGTCCACTTATCAACCTTAGGAGTACCATACATTCCTTCATATGCTTTAACCATAGCTTCTGTTGCTGGTGCATCTTCAGGAATTACCCATGTTGGGAAGTAACAATCTGTTGGGTAAATAAGGCCTGTCCAACTTGGTCTTTCATATTTATACATAGTAACTTCAGCATTATATTTCTTAGCAAAAGGTAAATTTCTTACTTCTTCTAAAGCCATTTCGTAAGTTTCTCCATCTGTTAAACGTCTATCTAGTGAAATTGCACACATATCAGCTACTGCACAACGGGATGGTGAGTTATAAAATATTTGTGAAACTGTTATTGTTCCTTTTCCTAAGAATGGATCATAGTGTAGATTATCATTTAATACTCTTATTTCTTGAAGAATATCTGCCATCTTGTAAATAGCATTATCTCCTCTTTCAGGGGCTGATCCATGACATGATACACCCTTAACTTCTACTCTTATTTCCATACGGCCACGTTGTCCTCTATATATATTTCCGTTAGTTGGTTCTGTAATTACAACAAATTCCGGTTTTATTTCAGATTCATTATAAATGTATTGCCAACAGAGTCCATCGCAATCCTCCTCTTGGACTGTTCCAGTTACAAGTACTGTATACTTATCGGATAAAAGTCCTAGATCCTTCATTATTCTAGCACCATATGTTGCAGAAACTATACCACCTAATTGGTCTGATGCCCCACGTCCACCTATTTCTGTTTCTGTTTCATATCCTTCATATGGGTCAAATGTCCAGTTACTTAATTCCCCAAGTCCAACTGTATCTATATGACCATCGTAAGCTATTAAAGTTTTTCCGGTTCCCATATATCCTAATACATTTCCCATTTTATCTATTTCAACTTTATCAAATTCTAAAGCTCTCATTTCTTCTGCAATTCTTTTAATAACACCTTCTTCTTCTGCACTTTCTCCTGGAATCGCTATTAAGTCTCTTAAAAAGCTAGTCATCTTGCTTTCGTAACCCTTAGCACTTTCTTTAATCTTATTGAAATCCATAATAATCCTCCTAAAAAGTTTATTTTTTATTACACCTATTTAATAAAGCAAATTCCATGCCAATCTTAATTTGAAACAAGTTATATTTTTCACCATGTATTCAGGCTTTTCTAACTAATCATTTATTATTAATTTCAGATAAAAACAAAAAAATTATCAAAATGATAAATTCTTATCATTTTGATAATCTTCTTTAACCCATTAGTTTACACATATTTGTTAGTATTTTATCATTTTGATAAACTATTCTAATCCATCAATTTTTCTATATAAGGTAGCTATTCCTATTCCTAATTTTTTTGCTGCAATTTTTTTCCCTTCTGTAGTATTTCCGTATTTTTCTATAGCTTTTTTTATATATAACTTCTCAATATCTTTTAAAGGTATTATCTGTTTAATATTTATACTTCTATCTATGTTATCGTTTAACAGTTCATTATAATTTTCTATAAATGATTCAGGCAACATAGATTTATCTACTACTCCCCTTTTATCTGAAAGACTAACCATAAACTCAACAACATTTTCTAACTCTCTTACATTTCCTTGCCATTTATATTTGCGAAACATTTCTAATACTTCAGCATCAATTTTACTAACATACTTATTAAATAAGTTATTATATTTATCTACTAAAACATTTACTAATAGATTTAAGTCTTTTCCTCTTTCTCTTAATGCTGGAACTTCTATAGGTATTACATTTAATCTATAATAAAGGTCCTCTCGGAATTTCCCTTTTCTAACTAGCTCTTTTAAATCTTTATTGGTTGCTGCAACAATTCTAATATCTAACGATGTAAGTTTATTAGATCCTATTCTTACTACTGTTTTTTCTTGAAGCACCCTTAGTAACTTAACTTGTAAATAAAGAGGCATGTCTCCAATTTCATCTAAAAATATAACTCCCTTGTTAGCTAACTCAAATTTCCCTATACGTCCATTAGCATTAGCTCCTGAAAAGGCACCTTTTACATATCCAAATAATTCACTTTCTAATAATGATTCTGGTATAGCTCCACAATTAATAGCTATAAAAGGCTTATTTCTCCGTTCTCCTTCCGCATGTATTGCTCTAGCCACTAGTTCTTTTCCTGTGCCACTTTCCCCTGTTATCAGTACTGTAGATTTTAAATTGCTAATACTTTTAATTTTCTTTTTTAATGATTTCATCGCATCAGATTCTCCAACTATATCAGATAAATTTGTCTTATTATTTCCGTATGTTAAAGTTACTGCTTCTTGCTTTATATTCATAAGTTTATTGAATATAAGTATTTTACTATACTCTTTTATATCTAAAGAACCTTGAATCAATCTTCCTACTACCTCATATTTAGTTTCATCTATTTTTATTTGATAAGTGCTATTTTCATTAAAATTATCGTCAGTTTCATCTATAGTAATTTTCTTACCTTTTACTGATGATTTTAACTTTAATTCATTTTCACCCTTTTTATTGATACTACTTATTAAGCTATTAGAACCTACAACAATTACTCCATCATTAACAGAGTTTACTATCTCTTTAAAAAATTCTAAGCTTTTTATTTGAATTATTTCCTTACTGTATTCTGATACCTTTGCTGCAATAAGCTCAGATATTTGTTCAATAAAAGATACTATAGTTGATAAATCATTTAATAATCTATTTTTTTGCTCTATTGTACTACATACTACCCCTATTACTCCAATAACTCTATTCTCATATATTATTGGAAAACTTACCTCCATTTTTTCTAAACAGTTATCCTTCTCCAAACATTTTCTACATAATCTATGCTCACCTGGATTCTCTATAAATTGAATTCTCTTTTTATTAATAGTCTCTTCATATACGAAACCATTTTTTTTAATATTTTCATTTATTTTATTCTTAAATATTCCTGTACCTGCTATTCTATTTAAGCCTTCATCCACTATCTCAACATCAATCTTTAATATATTTGAAATAACACTAGCATATCTTATGACAGACTCTTGTATATTTTTTAAATATAAAGAATTCATATATCTATCCTCCTATGAAACGCTTAATATATTACTATTTTTATATTAACTTTACCTAATATAAAAACAGTAATATATTATAAAGTTATCTAATTTCTATAATTTGTCTCACAAGATGATTTTACCTTTTATTTCCATTTTATTCAACAAACAAAATAAAAATAGAAGTAATAAATAATTATTACTTCTTTAATAAAATTATTATTTTTTATGTAAATCTGAAAAATTACCACTATTTATAGCGGCTCTCTCATTTAAAAGATTTACTATAACCTCATTAACTGTCCAATTTATAGATGTTTCAGTTACTACAGCCTTAAGAATATTATTTATTCTTATTTTCTTTAAGTTGTCTATAAACATATTAATTTTCATATTTGAAATATTATTAAATATTATAGCTCTCTCTTTTCTTCCTTCTTCACAATTAGAGTCAATATTATCTTCTAAAATATCCTTAATTGTACTATCTCCATTTTTTGAATATAAACATATCTGGTCTCTTAACCCTAAAATGCTAGCATAATTCTTAACAGCCTTAAGCTCTTTCCCATTAAAATTGCATAAAAGCACACAACTTCTTACATCATTTTCTAAAACATTATTTCTATCTAGTCTTTCAAAAGACATAATTTCACCTCTAATCTAAATTAGTAAATATTAATTGAAATTCTATCATATTTGATAATAAATATCAAAATAAAAATATCTATCAATCTGATAGATATTTTTATTAATCCTTTTTAAAATTTATTTTTAAGGCTTAATTGTAAGAGTATCAACTTTTCCACCTGTACTACGCTCTTCTTCTCTATAATTCTCTTCATAATCATCAATTACTTCTTGTAAAGATTCCTTAATTATAGATAAGATTTCTCTATCTTTTAATTCTTTTAGATGATCCATACATAAATCCATATTATTATTTTCTTCACAGCCAACGTTCTCTCTTAATTTTTTAACCATCATCTCACTGCCTGATCCGATAGCCCAAAAGCTTCCTTTACCTGAAATACCTTGCCATATAGCTCTACCTTTTACAGCTTTAATTCCATAAATGACAGGTTCATCATTATCAAAGCCAACTACAAGTATGTCCCCTGTATAATCTATCAAAAGATTAACATATTTTTCTGCAATTAGTTCTGCTGTTTCTGCTACTGAAAGGTTATCAATACAATTTAAATTATTAAGATCATTTATTATTGTACTTACTGATTTTGTTATTATATCTTTACCACTTCTTAAAGTTTTTATTGAATTTGTATCACCTGCAAAAGCCACACCTACACCATTCTTTAACTTATAAAGCTTTTTACCATTATCCTCATGAACTTTTTCTCCATTCTTTTTAGTTATGGTAAGTCTAGTGTCTGCTGCAAGCATTATTTTATTTTCACCAATTACAGCAATTATAGTAGTAGCATTAGCAGTTAATGTAATAAGCATAAAAAATATAATAGTATTACAAATAATTTTTTTTAACAAGCTATACCTCCTCCTCTCTTTAATTATATTTTGTCAAATCTATTTATTTATGCTTATTAAAATATGTTATATTATGACAACTTATATCTTAGTAATAATGCTTTTTTCAAAACATAAAATCTTATTATTAAAATTTAATTAAAATAAAAAAAGACTACTGCATCTAATTAATTTCTGCAATAGTCTAATATATTATTAACTTTATTTTTAATTAACTACTATATTTTTATTCTTTAATCTTTTATTTATATATTCTCTAGATATTTTATATATTACTGAGAAAGTAGGTATTCCTAATAACATTCCTAGAAGTCCAAATGTATTCCCGCCAATAAGCATAGCTAACATTACCCATATAGGTGGTAAACCTACTGAGCTTCCTACAACCTTAGGATAAATTAAATTCCCTTCAATTTGTTGAAGTACAATAATAAATATTACAAACCAAAGTGCCTTCATTGGATCTATTATTAAAATTATAAAAGCCGATGGTATAGTTCCTATAAATGCTCCAAATATAGGTATTAAAGCTGTCACAGCTACCAAAACACTAATAAGCAGCGGATATGGCATCTTCAATATAATCATTCCTATGAAGCATAACGCACCTATAATAATAGCTTCTATAAATTGACCTCCAATATAACTTGAAAAAGATTCATTTGCTACTTTCCCTAAATACATTATCTTATCAGCAAAATTATTTTTGCTAAAAGCATATAAAACCTTTTTCATCCCTATTTGTAATCTCTCTTTATTTAATAACATATAAATTGAAAAAATTAAAGAAAGTATAAAATTAACTAATCCACTAGTGAATCCTACTGTAATATTTACTACACCAGATAAAGATGTAACAACTATTTGTCCAGTAAATTGAAGAATCTCTCTCCATGCAGATAAAAAGTTATTCCATAAAGTATTTAAAACTTCAGTATTGCTAACATATTGACTTATTAATTCTTCAAAAGATCTTATATACGAAGGTACTGTATCAGTTAACGTCGAAATACTATCAATAAGCTGAGGGATTATAAATATTATTAAACCTGTAATTGCAGCAAATACTACTACAAAAGTTAAAGCTACTGATAAGGGTCTTTTTAAGCTTGAATACTTTGAATACCTTTTGCTATCTAAAACTTTAAATACTCTTTCTTCAAAAATTCTCATAACTAAGTTTAATATAAATGCTATAGCTATCCCAATAATAAATGGTGATATTATACCTATTGCATTTTTTCCACCTGAAATAATATTTTTAAAATTAAAAATTACATAAGCTATAATAATTGTATATGTGACTATTCCCCAATATTCTTTAAACTTATCTCCTAAAAAGTTCTTCAAATTTTAATTCTCCTCTCCTATCAAGCTATTTTTTCAAAGTATAATTAATGGATATTATACACTATTTTTCATAATAATAAAAACCTTAGCGAAAAATCACTAAGGTTTTAACACTTATGTTACATATTATTAATTAATTCAACTGTATCTCTAGCAATCATTAACTCTTCATTAGTAGGAATTACATAAATTTTAACTCTTGAATTATCTGTAGATATTTCTTGAATTTCTCCTCTAATTTCATTTCTTTCATTATCAAGTTCAAATCCTAAGAATTCTAGACCCTTTAAACTTTCTTTTCTTGTTAATGATGAGTTTTCCCCTATTCCTGCAGTAAATACAATAGCATCTATACCACCCATTACTCCAGCATATGCTGCAATTTGAGCTCTTACTTTATAATGGAATACATCTAACGCAAGCTTAGCTCTTTCATTACCTTGTTCAGCTGCATCTCTTACATCTCTAAAATCTGAAGAAACTCCTGAAATACCAAGAACACCTGATTTCTTGTTTAATAATTCATCTACTTCTTGCATTGTATAACCTTTTTCATTTATTAAAAATCCAATTACAGATGGATCAATACTTCCTGATCTTGTTCCCATCATAACTCCAGCAAGTGGTGTGAATCCCATTGATGTGTCAATAGATTTTCCGCCTTTAACAGCTGCTAATGAACATCCATTACCTAAATGACAAGTTACTATCTTAAGATCTTTTATATCTCTTCCCATAACTTCAGCTAGTTTATTAGATACGTATTTATGAGATGTCCCATGGAATCCATATTTTCTTATACCATAATTTTTATATAACTCATATGGTAATGGACATATATATGCTTCTTTTGGCATTGTTTGATGGAATGCTGTATCGAATACGCCTACCATTGGTACATTTGGCATTAACTCCATACAAGCTTTTATTCCTATTATGTTTGGTGGGTTATGTAATGGCGCAAGTGCATTACATTCTTCAACTGACTTTAAAACTTCTTCCGTTAATACTACTGACTCCGAATATTTTTCTCCCCCATGAACCACTCTATGTCCAACTGCTGCTATCTCATCCATTGACTTTATTACGCCATATTTTTCATCGATTAAAGCTCCTAAAACTAATCTAATAGCATCTTTATGATCTTTAATCTCCGTTTTAATTATGTATTTTTCTCTACCTTCAACTTTTTGAGTTAATAAAGAACCTTCAATCCCAATTCTTTCAACTAACCCTTGAACCATTGATTCTTCTGTACTCATATCAATTAGTTGATACTTTAATGATGAACTACCACAATTGATTACTAACGTTTTCATTTCCTTCTTCCTCCAAACTATAAAACTAATAATTTTAACATACTTTAATAATACATCAAAACTCACAAAAATGAAAATGATTAATTATTCTCTTTTGTCTGAAAAATCTGATAACTGGTGTGTTATGTTATTTTTATTTATTATTTTGGATAAACTACCATTGTATTAATACATAAGTAAAATGTAATAATCTTAAATTTAACTAGAGAGGAAGTGAAAATTTGTAAGGTTCTTTTAAAGCACCTTACTTTTCATTATGAGTAATGATAAACATGATAATAAAAATAATTTTACAAAGCATGCTATGCAAATTTTACCTGGTTTTTTAGTTTGCGTTATAATAGCTATAATAAGTAAAATAATAGCTAAACTTTTTTTACCAACTTTAGGTGCTGCTACAATAGCAATAGTTATAGGTATAATTATAGGAAATACGTTTGGTAAAAAGGATTACTTAAACAAAGGCACCAAATTTTCTGAAGGTACACTTTTATCTATTTCAGTAGTATTACTAGGTGGAACATTAAATATAACTCAGTTATTAGATTTAGGAATCATGGGAATAGTATTTATTGTTTTATTAATGTTGATAACTTTATTTGGAACCATTTTTGTAGGTAGAACTATGAAATTCGGAGAAGACTTCGTCCTTCTAATGGCAAGTGGTAATGCAGTATGCGGTTCTTCTGCAATAGCATCAACAGCTCCAGTAATCAATTCTAATAGCAGAGATAAAGGTATTGCTATTACAATGGTTAATGTTACGGGAACTGTACTAATGCTATTACTTCCACTTTTAACCTCATTTTTATATAATAATGAAACCTTTAAAACTTCTGCTTTTTTAGGTGGTATACTACAATCTGTAGGTCAAGTTGTAGCTGCAGCTTCAATGGTAAGTGAAGCTGTAAAAGAACAAGCTACAATCTTTAAAATAGTTAGAATAGTATTTCTTGTTGGGGTAGTATTCCTACTTGCAGCTTTAAAGAAAAAAAGCCCAGTAAAAGGTGTTGAAGCTGTTGAAGAAGAAATACATAGTCATACTCATCAATCAAGAATAAAAGTTCCTTGGTATATAATAGGTTTTTTCATAACATGTGCTTTATATTCATTAAATATAATCCCTCATAACCTTACTCCTATTTTAAAAGATTTAGATAACTTTATTGAAGTTATTGCTTTAGCAGGAATTGGCATGAGAGTATATATTAAAGACTTAATACAACAAGGTCCAAAAGCTTCAATGTATTGTGTATTTATAGCTCTTATTCAAATAGTAAGTGCTATAGTACTAATAGGAATTTTGCTTTAGAATTATAGCCATAAATTAATTTATGGCTTTTTTTATATACTTTTCTGTATAATGTAATTAAATATTATAAAAGGGGGTGAAAGTAAAAGATAATCTTTTACTTAAAACTATGATAAAATTTAGACTTGCAAAAAACGGGGATGAAAAAGAAATACTTAACCTTATTGATACTGTTTTATCAGAATATAGTCTTAGTCTGGAACCTTTTGGTGCAGATTTTGACGTTACAGATATCGATAAGTTTTATTTTAATAACGATGGATGGTTTCAAGTTATAGAAGATAACGATAAAATTGTTGGTTCAGTAGGAATATATAAAATAGATAATTCAACTTGCGAACTTAGGAAAATGTATATTTATAAAGAATATCAATGTAAAGGCTTAGGAAAAACTTTATTAGAAAATGCTTTAGAAGTAGCTAAGAATTTAGGTTATAATTATATAACACTTCAAACAAATTCTCTTCTTACAAGAGCCCTGCCTTTATATAAATCTTTTGATTTTAAAGAAAACAATGATGAAGTTTGCTCAAGATGTGATATATCAATGAAAAAAGAAATAAGACTTGCATAAGTAAGTCTTATTTCTTTAATCTAAAAATATATACCATTCAAATTTAATTTTCAAACATTCCCAATATAATTTTTTCTCACTTTTGTCCCTCTACTTCTAAATACTTCTCTATTATATTTATTTCTTTATCTCTTATTTTCAATAAAATATTAACAATAACACTTCCTACAATTAATAATATTGTAGTCAAATAAATATTCACTATTAAAAGGTATAGTAATGAAAAGGAAAGAATTTGTGCAATGGTTTGAGATTTACTCTTCATATAAATATATTGCCTTATAAATCCAAAAGAATCTTTAATAACGAAATACATAAATACTACCCTTACAGACATTATTACTGTATTTATATAAGTAGACGCAATAGTAAAATTAGTATTATTAATGATTTCTACTATTAACAAGTAGCCTATAGCAATTAAATAAGTTTTTTTAGAACAACATAAATAACTACCTATTTTTCTAAAATTACTTAATATACTATACTTTTCTTTACTTGACCCATTTAGAATATTCAACTTATGACCTATAAATAGAGTTCCAATATAAGATACTAAAACTGTCCCTACTGGTATAGTCGCAACAAAAATATAAAAAGCCATTTTGGTTAATTCCTCGTTTAAAGGAAACATTACAGCTACAGAGTCAAAATCTTTAATTAAACTGTATCCAGTTAACGTAGACAAATAAACATCTATAAGTATCACTATAAAACATCCACCAATTGATGACCATAATATATCATCTAATATATTTCCTTTTTTGGATATAAAAAATCCACATATTAGCCCTAAAATAATACCTTGACTCATCCATATTGCCGATGGAACATCACCGATTGTTAATGCTACAATAAGTAATGATGTTATTGACGATAGTGCCGTATATTTAAATCCTATTCTCAAATATAAGATTGAAATAAAAATAGGTACTATCATATCTAAATATATCGAATACATAATTCCAGTAGAGATTGCTACTATACTAACTACAACAAAAAGAGCAGATAGCATAGCTGCTTCAGTTAGTTTTCTTGTTTTCAAATTATTCACCTTCATTTGTTTTTAAGTTATTACAATCCTAATTATAAAAACTATTATATTACAATTACTTGCTTAGTTCTATGAAGTTTTCTATATCTTCTTCTATTGTCTTTAAAGAGCTTCTCCAGAAGTCTTTATTATGAATGTCTATTCCCATAACTTTTGTTACATCTGCAATTTTATTTTTCCCTGTTATTGAAAGTAAATTCTCATATTCTTTAGGGAATGAATCACCCCTCTTGAGATATTCTGCATATAAACCTTTAGCAAATAATAACCCAAATGCATAAGGGAAATTGTAAAAATTACTATCAACATAATAATAGTGAGGCTTCCAAGTCCACATATATGGATGTAAATATTCAGGATCTAATCCCTCTCCATATGCTTCTCTTTGTGCTTTAATCATAAGATCCTTTATCTCATCTACTGAAAGCGCACTTTCTTTTCTCTTTTCAAAAAACCAACTTTCAAATAAAAATCTTGAATATATATCTACTATAACTTGTGTTGAATCACTTATCTCACTTTCTAATATTGATAAAGCTTCTTCTTTATCAGCTTCCTTTATAGCAGCTTTTTTAATAATAGTTTCACAGAATGTTGATGCTGTTTCTGCTATAGGCATAGGATAATCAGAATTTAAAGCACTTTCATTTTTTAGACACTCTCCATGGAATCCATGCCCTAATTCATGAGCCATAGTTACTACATCACTAAAAGTATTACCGTAGTTTAATAAAAATCTACTTTCCCCTATAAAGTGAAGATTTGAGCAAAATGCTCCTCCTACTTTACCTTCTCTAGGATATACATCTATCCAATTATTTTTTACTGCCTTCTTTGCAAAATCTGCTAGATTATTGCTAAATGTTCTAAAATTCTTTTCTACAAATTTAGCTCCTTCTTCATATGAAAATTCCATATCTTTATCTATAACTGGAGCATACATTTCATAAAAAGGTAATCCGTTCTTATATCCTAACATTTCAGCTTTTCTTCTTAAATACTTTCTAAAGGTCGGCATAGCTTCTTTCATAGCTGAAAGCATTGCATCTAATGACTCTTTATCCATTCTTGAATTTATAAGAGTTTGCTCTAGTGGTGACTCATAACCTCTAAGCTTGCATATAGTTAATACTTCCCCCTTTATTGAATTTAAAGCTGCGGCTACACCATCTTCAATCTTTTTATATGACTCTATTTCAGCTAAATAAGCCTTCTTTCTTACATCTTTATCTTTATCATAAGCCATATTCAAAACGACTGTAAGAGGTAACTCTTTAACTTCACCATCATCTTCAATAGTTACCTTATGATTTGAAATTAAGTTGTTTTTTAGCTTTAGCCATGCATTTGAGCCTGTATTTTGCATATTAGCTATTATATTTTCTTCTTTATCTGATAAAAGATATTTAGCTTTATCTACTATACTTGTTAATATAAATTTATGTTCTTTAAGTTTATCTGAAGATTCAATAATTCTATCTAAATTATCTAATGAACTTATCCATTTATTTAACTTTGTATCAGCTTCAACAATATTAGTTAATTTATCATCTAATATATCTGAGTATTTTAACGCAATAGTATTAGTCGTATCTGCACTAATAGTTAAATGAATAAATGCCCCTACCCTATTTACTAGATTTTCTATATCAGTGTAGTAGTCAATATACTCTTCTAACTTTTCTATTGAATTATCTTTACTTTCTGTTATTTTTTCAACCCATAAATTAAGATTACATATTAAACTATCAACCTTTTCTAAATCACTTTTGAATTCTTCAGAATCAAAGGATTTATATAATTCTTTTAAACTCCATTTTAATTCCACCTGTATTCTCCCCAATCTTTATAAATTTTATAAGTAATTTTTCCATTTTTTACTTATAAACTATTATACCATTTCACAAATAAAAATCTATATGAAAAAATAATTAAGATAATTTTAAAATAAAAAGAGGATGTCCAAAACATCCTCTCAAAATTATCTTTTTTTCTTTAATTGTAGCTTTTCAACCCATCCTTTTTTATAAATAAGTGATATATAACCAATTATTGACATAATCAAGGCTCCTAAACAATCTACAATCAAATCTTTCATAGTATCAATTAACGCAGCTCTTCCTACTAAATCTGCTCCACCTTCTAAAGCAAACTTTTGCATATTTAAACCTAAAAGACCATCAAATGCAAATTCATATATCTCCCAAAACACTCCTAGAGTTACTGCAAAGCAGAATGAAAATATAACTACAAATAGCGGACTTAAATTAATAGGAACAGTTTCTGATTTGTTTAATAATGCTACAAAAGAGAACCCTAAAGCTCCTAGCATAGCTCCACTAAATGTATGTAGTATAGTATCCCAATGTGGGACGTTGTAGTAAAAGCTTTTTACTTCTCCTAGATATATCGCACAATATAAAAATATTGTATAAAGAATTAACATATTTGAAGGTATTTCTATTTTAAATTTACGTTCAAATAATCCTGGTAAAAACATTGCAACTACACCTAAAATACACTGACATAAAATAAGTACATAGTCATTTTTTGTTCTTGCAAATGGATCACTTGGATTCATTACTGATGGAGCTACAATCATAGCCCATACTAAAAATACAATTGTTAGAATAAGCGAAATAAGTACGAAATATTTAAGTATCTTCTGATAGTTTATTTTTTTATCCTTCAACTTTTTTTCTTCCCCCTAATATTTGTTATGTGTAAATCACCTGATTCAATATCATATAACAATTTCAATAAAAAGTAAAACATATTTTTTAATTAAAAAACAAAAAATGACACATAAGATTATACTTACATGTCATTTTAAAATATATATTAATAATTCTCTATAAACACTTCAAAATATCCTTGTGGATGTAAGCATGCCGGACATGCTTTTGGAGCCTCATTTCCTTCATAAATATATCCGCAATTATTACACTTCCATAATACAGACTCTTCCTTCTTAAACACAGAATCGTTTTCTATATTTTCCAAAAGTTTTCTATATCTTTTTTCATGTCTAAATTCTACTTCTGAAATTCTTTCATAGGCAACAGCTATATCCAAAAATCCTTCTTCTCTTGCTATTCTAGCAAACTCAGGATAGTCAGCACTCCATTCCTCATGCTCTCCATTTGCAGCTGCTTTTAAATTTTTAGCAGTTTCACCATGTAAAGCAACAGGATAAGAAGCTGTTATCTCTATAGCTTCATCTGCAAACTCATCTTTTAAAAATTTATAAAATCTCTTTGCATGCTCCTTCTCTTGTTCTGCTGTCTCCATAAATATATTCGCTATTTGTACATAACCTTCTTTTTTAGCTACACTTGAATAATAAGTATATCTAGTTCTTGCTTGACACTCTCCTGCAAAAGATTTTAGTAAATTTTCTGCTGTTTTACTTCCTTTTAACATATTCAAAATCCCCTTCCCTTGTTATTCCATTTGTACAGTAATATTTTACCACAATAATAGCTGTTTGTGAATATTAACTATTAGCTATTTCCTTTCCTTTCACTTTTATCTAATTTTTTATTATATAAAAACATATAAAATGATGCACTAAATATTATAATATAACCTAAAACACTTAAGTAATCCGGTAGGGCTCCAAATATAATAAAACTAATAATGGCAGAGAAAATTATATTTGAATAATCAAATATTGATATCTCCTTTGAAGGTGCATATTTATATGCTAATGTTACTCCAAACTGTCCAATACTAGCAAAAACTCCAGCTAATATTAAATATATGAATTGGGTCATTGTCATAGACTTATAAACGACAATCATAAACGGAAATATTACAACAGTTGAAAATAACGAAAAGAAAAACACTACAGTATAATGTTTTTCTTTTCCACCTAAAACTCTTAGACAAGTGTATGCTGCTGCTGCACAAATAGCTCCCATTACACCTAATAATGATGGAAGTATATCTAAATTAAATGTAGGTTTTATTATAAATAATGCCCCTAGAAATGCAATAACAATTGCAATACTCTGTTTTATATTTATTCTCTCCTTTAAAAATAATGCTGAAAATATTATTACAAAAAACGGACTTAGCTTGTTTAACATATTAGCATCTGATAAAACTAATTTATCTATAGCATAAAAATTTAAAACAATACCTATAGTTCCAAAAATTGATCTTAATATTAATATCTTCTGACTTTCTTTCTTTCCAAAAAAGCTCTCCTTATTTTTTATAATAAAGATAGCTGCAATTATACACGAAACAAGATTTCTAAAGAAAGTCTTTTGAAATGATGGTAAGTCCCCTGCTAGCTTTACAAATGCAGACATCATGGCAAATCCAAACGCAGATGCTATTATAAATATTATTCCTTTTGTCCTATTACTTAGCTCGTTCATTCTATTACTCCTTTGATATTTATTTTTCTACATTCTATAATAACTAAAACGAATAATAAATCAACTTTTATCTTAAAGATATGAATAAATAAAAATAAAGTGGGCTAACCACTTTATTTTTATTTATTAAATTTTAAAGCTCTCTTACATACTCTTCTGTTAATCTAAATGTAGTCCATTCATCCATAGGAATTGCACCTAAACCAGTATAGAATTTCTTTGAAGGCTCATTCCAATTTAAACAAACCCATTCCATTCTCTTGCAACCCTCTTCTCTAGCTATTTTGCCTAATAGCTTAAATATCTCTTTTCCTAATCCCATGCCTCTATACTCTGATCTTATAAATACATCTTCTAAATAAAGGCCTGAAGTTCCTGTAAAAGTAGAAAAATTATAAAAATAAACTACATATCCCATTGGCTTTTCATCTTTCTCAACTATTAATACTTCTGCTCTTCTTTTCTCAAAAACATATTTTTTTAGTGATTCCTCAGTAGCCTCTACTGCATGAGCTAATTTTTCATACTCAGCAATTTCTTTAATAAATCCCAAAATTAATGATAAATCATTTTCGTCCGTTTCTCTTAATGTAAAACCTTCAATATTTGTGTTATATCTTTTCATGTTATCCCCCTATAAGTTACATAAATATATTTAAATAATATCTAAATTCTAATTAAAATATCATTTATATCATTACTTACCTTTAATCTCTCACTATATACCCATTCTACATCAAACTCTAAAGAAAATATTTTTGAGAATGAATAATACATACTTATTTCTTGATAATATATCTCTAAAGCTTCTAAGTTTCCTTTATAGCATTCTGGTTTAAACAACTTTTTTTCTTTATTTACAAATAATTCATCAACATACTTTAAGAATGTCTCCATAAGACTTTCATTTTTTACATCAAACGGAACTTTTAGCAAATTCCATTCTATCTCTTCTTTTAACTTATATCTTTTAATAGTTTCCAATACAATAAGATAATCACTTACATCCATTTTTCTATAATAATTCAGTTTTTCTTCCCTACTACTCCATAAAGCTAACTTTTCTTTTAATGGTAAATTTTTTATATTTAATATAGCTTCTGATGGACCTATAACAGCCTCTTCTATAATCTTATCTTTAGTCTCTATCTTTTCTTTTATAAAATCAGCAGTATCTCCTACTGAAGCTACATATCCAATATCGTAGATTCCTTTTCTACCTGCTCTTCCTGCTACCTGCTTCACCTCTTGAGATGTAAGTTCTCTCACTTCATCTCCATCAAACTTTCTAATAGACATAAATATTATTCTTCTTATTGGTAAGTTTACTCCCATTCCTATAGCATCTGTTGTAACAAGAACCTTTGTCTCTTTATTTATAAATTGATTATATTGCATTCTTCTAACTTCTGGTGGTAAATCCCCATATATTATACTAGCCTTAATTCCTAAGTTAGAATATTCTGATGCAATTTCTAATACTCTTTTCTTCGAAAAAACTACTATAGCATCTCCTTCTTGTGCATCTCTAATATTAAAGTTTTTATATTCTACCTCTAAAGGAATATTCCTTGTATATTCCTTTATCTCATATTCATCTTTGCAATCTTTTAATATTTTTTCTAATAATTCCTTAGTATTAAGAGCTCCACAAACATGAATTTCTTTACATTTAACTCCTAATAAAGCTCTTGTCCACGCTGCACCTCTTTGAGAATCACCTATCATCTGAATCTCATCTATAACTGCGATATCGTATTCCTCTCTTAAATTGAGTTTTTCAATTGTACAAGAAGTGTGAGTAGCTCCATCCTTAATTATTTCTTCTTCTCCTGTAGCTAAGTTACAAACTACACCTTCACAGTTAAGCTTTTCAAAATTTTCTAAAGCTAGTATTCTTAACGGAGATAGATATACTCCCTTTCTTGCAGTTTTTAATCTCTCTATAGCATTAAAGGTTTTTCCTGTATTTGTATCACCTAAATGAACAAAAAATTTTCTCTCCATATTTCTAGCATTTATATATTCATTTTTAGGATTATCAGGAAAGTTCTTTTCAAATTCTTCTGCTATTATACTAGGAATATGATGTTTTGTTAGAACTGTAATAAATCCAGAATTTAATAATAACTTATAATTTCCTCTTACAACTTGATAATAATCAAAATCTGTTCCATTTTTTTTATTATATGCATTGAGTATTCTCTTCGCTGTCTCTTCAAGCAACTCTTCATATCTTTCTAAAACATCATTATATTCTTTAAACCCTTGGTTTTCCATTTCCAAAAGCAAATTTATCTTTTTTCTTATTGCTGCTTCATGTTCAAATAGAGCCCCTGCTTTAGAATGATTAACAATTTCTTCTATTTGAGCAATTTGACCTTTTATTTTTTTAAATTCTCTTTGTGCTGCATTTTTTTTCATACAATCCCTCCATAAGGATTTTATTTCCTACATCTATATTGTACAACAAATAAGGGCTGTTTCAAAACAACCCTTAAACTTTTAATTAAAATTTTACACTTGATACTTTTCGTACCATATCTAATTCTTTTTCTGATTCAACTTGAATTAATGATTCATTCCAATCTTTATCAAATTTTATCTTAAATACTTCAACATCAGCTTTATTATTAACTGGAGCCATTGTTACGTACTCAGTTTTATTAATTAGCTTTTGCTCTAAAATTTGATAATCAATTTTATTTCCATTATCATCTCTAAATGTCATTATCTTCTGTTCCAATATTATCACTCCTTCACTTATAATATTAGTATTGTTCAAAGAACATAAAAATTATAGCTATTAATTTTATTACAGTAAATTTTCTCAAAATTTTTAATATACTAGTATAAAATATTTATATTGAGGTTGAAATGAATAAAAGAATACTATCACTACTATTAACTTCTTTTCTATCTTTATTTCTTATTAGCTGCACTATAACAAATACTTCTAATAGTAGCTCTGATAACAAAAATCAAAATTCTAACTATAGTAATTCCACTACTAATCCTTCTGAAAATAATACTTCTAATAATAGTAATTCTTCTAATAACACTCCACCTCCAAAAGATCCAAATATAAATAACGAAAATCCAATAGAAACTATAAACTGTAGATTGTTTTTTTTCGACTCCGAAAAGCTAAATCTTTATTATGTAGATAAAGACCTGAAGGTTAAAGATAATGCTTTAGTTAGCGCATTAACAAAAGAACTACAAACAAATACCACTAGTGATACTTTTTTAAAACTAACTCCTAATGTTGGCATAAAATCAGCTACCTTAGATAAAGATAAAGGCATCTTAAAAGTTGTATTTAACAAATCATATGTGAATGAAATGATTTTAGGGACAGCTACAGAGAGTGGATTATTATCATCTTTGGTAAATACTTACGGCTATAATTATGGAGTAAACAAAGTATCTATCTATTTTGGAGATGAGCTTTATACATCTTTAAAAGGAGATCTCCCTGACGGTTACTTTAATACTAGCTTCTCAGATGCTACAGCCTATAATTCAGAAATATCCACTCCTTCTACCAATGTCGATAAAATTTGTAGACTATATTTTTATGATGGAGATAATGATTGTATCTATTATAGTGATATCACTCTTAACGTAACAGATAACGCACTAACTACAGCACTAACTAATGCATTAAAAACACCACCTTCATCTTCTTTTTCTTCTATCCCTAATACAGTTAATGTGATTTCTGCAGATTTAGATAGATCTAAAGACTTAATAACAGTAAATCTTTCAAAAAACTACTATGATATCTTAAGTAAAGTTGGTTCGGGGTCAGAAAGTTCTTTATTGCAAACTTTAGCTATGACTTATAGCTATAATTATAATATTGGCAAAGTTATAATTTTAATTGATGGTAAGGCTTATAGCGGAAGTCATATTCTTCTTACTGATGGAGAAACAGTTAATTTCGACCTATCCTCAGCTAAAAAATTAAATTAAAAATGTAAAAGGAGGCAAATCATTTTGCCTCCTTAATATATATTATTATGCAGTTACTTCATCAATTAAAGTATCATCTCTAGAATAATATTTCTCTTCATCAAATTCATTTTCACTTTTACTAACTATAAGTGTACATATGCAATCACCAAATACATTTATTGTAGTTCTACACATATCTAATATTCTATCTACTCCCATGATAAGTCCTATTCCTTCTACAGGTAATCCTACAGTTCTTAACACCATTGATAGCATAACTAACCCTACTCCTGGTACTGCAGCTGTTCCAATTGAAGCAAGTGTAGCCGTAACTATTACAGCCATAATTTGCCCAATACCCAATTCTATTGCATATATTTGAGCTATGAATACTGTAGCTGCTCCTTGCATTATAGCCGTTCCATCCATATTTATTGTCGCTCCTAAAGGTATTGTAAAGGATGATACTTTATTGCTAACACCTGAATCATCCATAGCCTTTTTGGTAATAGGTAATGCAGCCCCACTTGATGCAGTAGAAAAAGTTACAGCTGCTACTTTTGCAAATCTTTTAATAAATGGAGCAATACTTAGCCCTGTAAATCCTTTTAATAATCCTGAATATACTACCACAGCATGTACAGCTAAAGCTAATAATACAACTATCATATATTTTATTAAGGATCCGAAAGCTTCAAATCCTGTTGTTGCAAAAGTATTAGCTATTAATCCAAATACTCCTATTGGTGCAATTGCCATTACTATATTAACCATCTTTAAACAAACTTCATTTAAACTAAGCATAAAGTTTTTTACATGTTTAGCTTTTTCCCCTAATATGCTTATTGTTGCCCCAAATAAAATTGAAAAAGATATTATTTGAAGCATATCACCATCTACCATAGCTTTAACTGGATTTGTTGGAATTATACTTATAATTAAATCTGCTATACTTTGACTTTCTCCTATTGTAGGTTCTTGAATTACTAAACTTGACATATCCAATCCAACTCCTGGATTAATTAGAAATCCAAGACCTATAGCTATAGATATAGCAACAGCTGTTGTAAACAAATAAAACACTATTGTTTTACCACCAATTCTACCTAAACTTTTTATATTTGCAAGTGATGCAACTCCACAAGTTATCGAAGCAAAAACCAATGGAACCACAAGCATCTTAATAGCACTAATAAATCCTGTACCTAAAACCTTTATGATACCGTTTAGAAACAGAGTATCTTTTATAAATCCTGCTGGCAATACTCTAATTATTAATCCTAAAAGTAATCCTAATCCCATCCCTATAAATATCTTTGTAGTTAATCCCATTTTACTTTTCATAAAATTCCCCCTTTTATCTTTACTTAATTCATATCTATATTTTACCACAAAAATGAATTTCCTCAAAACTTTTATTCATTTTTCTAAAAATTAAAAAAATCAACATTTTTTATTTATATATTTTATTCCTTTAAATACGCATTATAAACACCTTCTAAAACTCTCCCCCCATTTTTTTATAATCGCCCCAATATTTCACTGCCTTTTTTTGAATTTTATAATTTAAAAACTTTCATTTATATTTTTTCTTTAATCCTTCGCAATTCTCTCACTTAAATATCCATAAATATATATTTTTCGCTATTTATGTAAAGATAATTTATTTATATGCTATAATATTACATATAAATAAATTACTAAAGGAACTTTTTAATTATGAATATCTTTAAATCTTTTTTAGAATTTCTTCCCTATCCAGTTTGGATAGAAGATATAAATACTAAAATATTATTTTTAAATGAAGCTTATGAGAATTTATATAATATTAAACTTACTGATACATTAGGTAAAACAAATAAAGAAGTTTTTCTAAAAGAAGTCTCTTCTTTATATGACAATCAAATAAGAAAATGTATCTCTGAAAAGAAAACTTTAACCTTCAGCGGAAATGTAGGAAATACTTTTGTTGAATGTATAATGTTTCCTATATTAAATTTAAATAACGAAATATATTTAATAGCTGGAATTATATTACCTATAAATGATAAAGTAAAAAGACAAGTAGAATTAAAAAAACAAAAGGATATATTAAAAACTATAATCGACTCCTTACCAGAAGCTATATTCTATAAAGATAAAGATTGCAAGTTTATAGGATATAATAAAAACTTCAGTGACTTTTACGCCAATTTAGGAGTTTATGATTTAATAGGAAAATCCGATTTGGAAATTTACCCCAATAAAGAAACAGCCAAAAAGTTTATTGAACAAGATAAAGAGATAATAAGAACTAAAAAAGCAAAATCTGCTCAATACTCCATATCATATAAAGATGGTGATGTTAGATTTGAAGAAAATCTTAAGGTTCCTGTTATTAATGAAGACGGTGAAGTATGGGGGATTGTAGGACTATCTAGAGATATAACAGAAAGAAAAAAACTAGAAAATAAACTTAGATATCTAAGTTATACCGACTCTCTTACAGGTCTATATAACCGCTCTAGCTTCGACGAAAAATTAAATAAGTATAACCAAGAAAAATATCTCCCACTTGGAATAATCATGGGAGATGTTAACGGCTTAAAATTAGTTAATGACACCTTAGGTCACTTAGAAGGAGATAAACTTATCAAAAGCATCTCAAATGTATTAAGAGATGTATGTTCAAATAGGGGTTCAGTTTTCCGTTGGGGTGGAGATGAGTTTATGATTCTTCTACCAAACTGTAGTGAACAATTATGTGAAAACATAATGAAAGAAATTTTAGATAAATGTAAACATTACGATTATGAGTTTATTCAATTAAGTATAGCCTTAGGGGAATCGGTAAAAAACTCCACTTCCCAGAATATTTATGAATGTATAAAAGAAGTAGAGGAAAAGGTATATAGAAGAAAATTATTAGATAAAAAAAGTATAAGAAGTTCTATTACTGACTCATTAATAAAAAGCCTTCAAGAAAAAAATACAGAAACTGAAGAACACACAGAGAGAGTAACTACCTATGCATATTCATTAGGGGTTAAACTTAACTTTAAAGCTTCAGAATTAGATGAGCTTTTTCTAGTTGCTAAGCTTCATGATATAGGAAAAATAGGTATAAATGAAGAAATTCTTTTAAAACCTGATAAATTAACAAATGATGAATTTATAATAATGAAGACTCATTCTGAAAAAGGGTATAGGATACTTCAAGCTATGGGAGAGCTAGAAAACGTCGCTAAATGTGTTTTATGTCACCACGAAAAATGGGATGGTACTGGTTATCCTCTATGTCTGAAAGAAGATGAAATACCTTTGATATCACGAATAATATCAATTGTAGATGCTTACGACGTAATGACTAGCAAACGTCCATACAAGAAGCCAATGACTAAAGAAAGCGCTATAGCTGAATTAATACGTTGTTCTGGTACTCAATTTGATCCTTTTTTAGTTAATATTTTTATAAATTCAGTTTTAAACAATAATTGATATGTCTATAATCTAAAGATAAGGAGATTTAATTATGAATAATATTTTAAATACTGAATTAGATAAGTTTAAAATACTATATCCTAATACTGAATTCTATTTTTTTGAAGAAATAGATTCAACAAATAATTTTTGCAAAACATTAGCTAAAGAAGATTTTTCTAATCCTACAGTGGTTTTAAGTGATACACAAAGCTGCGGAAGAGGAACAAAAGGTAGGAGTTGGACATCTCCTAAAGGTACCGGATTGTGGTTTTCTATTTTATTAAAACCAAACTTTCCTCCTAAATTTTTAGGTTCTATTCCACTTTTAACAGCAACTGCTATTTATGAATCCTTATCGGAATTTGGTATTAAATCTAGTATTAAATGGCCTAATGATATTTTTATTAAAGATAAAAAAGTATGTGGAATTTTAACAGAAAGTAATTTATCAAACAATAAAATAGAATATCTTATTGTAGGTATAGGTATTAATGTTAATCTCTCTTTTAATGACTTTGATCCAGAGCTTCAAGATAAAGCTACCTCTCTTAAAATTTCATATAATAAAGACTTTAATAGATTTGATATTTTAAATGTTATATTAAAAAATTTTAATAGCTTATACTATAAGCTCACAGAGGATAAGATAAAGTGTATAATAGAAAATTATAAAGCTAACTCTTGTGTCCTAAACAAAAAAGTTAGCTTACATTATAATAATACATATGAAATTGTAACTCCTATCGATGTTATGAATGACGGAAGCCTATTAGTAAAAGATACTAATAATAAATCAAAACAGATTCACTCTGGTGAAGTTTCTCTTAGATTTTAAGAGAAACTTCTAAATCTTTTATATCTTTCTTCTAAAAGAATATCTACTGTTTTATTCTTTAATATTTCTAATTCCTTTATTATCTCTTCTTTTATATTTTGTGCTACACTTTCTAAATCATTATGTGCTCCACCTTTAGGTTCCTTAATAACTTTTTCAATTATATTTCTATCTAAAAGCTCATAAGATGTAATTCCCATAGTTTCAGCAACTTCCTTTGATTTTGTTGAATCTTTCAATAATATTGAAGCAAAACCTTCTGGAGACAAAATTGAATATACTGAATTTTCCAACATCCAAACTCTATCACCAACAGCTAATGCAAGTGCTCCACCACTACCACCTTCTCCAATTATAATTGATATTATAGGAACTTTAATAGTAGAAATTTCCATTAAATTTCTTGCTATAGCTTCTCCTTGCCCTCTCTTCTCTGCCTCAACGCCACAATAAGCTCCTGCTGTATTTATAAAACAAATAATAGGTCTATTAAACTTTTCTGCTTGTTTCATAAATCTTAAAGCCTTTCTATAACCTTCGGGATGAGGAGACCCAAAATTTCTCTCTATATTTTCATTTAAATCTTTTCCTTTTTGCATTCCAATAACAGTAACTGGCTCATCTTCTAAAAAGGCTAGCCCTGCTACTATAGCCTTATCATCTTTGTATCCTCTATCTCCATGAAGCTCTATAAAATCTTCAAAAATCTTATCTATATATTGAAGTGTAGTAGGTCTTTGAATCATTCTTGCTATTTCAACTCTACTCCAAGCTTTAACTTTTTTACTCATAACGACTCTCCTTATATCCATGAAGCTTTAAAAGTTTATATAAGGTTATTTTCATATCTTCTCTTTTAACAATTTTATCAACAAATCCATTTTCCAAAAGAAATTCTGCACTTTGAAAGTCATCAGGTAGCTTTTCTTTTATAGTTCCTTCGATTACTCTTCTACCAGCAAATCCAACTAATGCTTTTGGTTCTGCTAAAATAATATCGCCTAAGCTAGCAAAACTTGCTGTAACTCCGCCTGTTGTAGGATCTGTTAAAACAGTTATATATAAAAGCCCTTCATCATTATGCTTTCCAATTGCACTACTTACTTTAGCCATCTGCATAAGAGAGAAAATCCCCTCTTGCATTCTAGCTCCTCCGGAAGTAGTAAATATAATTATAGGTAGCTTTTCTCTTGTAGCCTTTTCAATAGCTAATGTAATTTTCTCGCCTACAGCAATTCCCATGCTTCCCATGAGAAAATTCGAATCCATTACTGCAACTATACTTTTAATTCCATTTATTTTACACTTACCTGTAATTACTGCTTCAGTTAGTCCACTTTTCTCTCTATTACTCTTTAGCTTTTTATCGTATCCTTCAAAATCCATAGGATTTCTTGATGATATACCACTATTAAATTCCTCAAAAGATCCTTTATCACAAACTTGATCAACTCTCTCAAAAGCACCTAATCTAAAATATCCACCACAATGATTACAAATTTTATAATTTTCTTCTAAGACTTTTTTATATAATATCCTCCCACAACTATCACATTTAACCCATGTGCCATCTGGTACTACCGGTATATCTACCGCTTCTTCTTTAGTTAAATTTACTATTCCATACTGTCTTTTCTTAAAAATACCCATATTGATCACCATACTATAAATTATATTCAGTGCTTATAAATGAAGTATCAAAAATGCCTAATTTAAATTTCTTATTATTCAATATATCTATTTGAAAATCTATATTGCATTCAACACCTTCTATTACAAACTCATCTAAAGCTCTAATCATTTTATTTATAGCCTCTTCTCTATTATTTCCATGAACTATAACCTTAGCTATCATAGAATCATATACTGGTGGAATTGTATATCCTGGATATACCGCTGTATCTACTCTAATACCATTTCCCCCTGGCAAATTTAAAAATCCAATTTTCCCAGGAGAAGGAGCAAAGTTCTTACTAGGATTTTCTGCATTTATTCTACATTCTATAGAGTGTCCCTTAACATTTATATCTTCTTGAGTTATTGATAGTTCTTCACCATTAGCTATTCTCAATTGTTCTTTAACTATATCTACTGAAGTAACCATCTCTGTTACTGGATGCTCTACCTGTATTCTAGTATTCATTTCCATAAAATAAAAGTTCTTATGTTTATCTACTAAAAACTCAATTGTTCCAGCATTTGTATATCCTACTGCTTTGGCAGCATCTACAGCCGCTCTTCCCATCTTATCTCTTAATTCATCAGAAAGAATAGATGATGGTGCTTCTTCTAATAACTTTTGATTTCTTCTTTGAACTGAACAATCACGTTCACCTAAATGCACTACATTCCCAAAACTATCTGCAAGTATTTGAAATTCAATATGTCTAGGATTCTCTATAAATTTTTCCATATATACTGAATCATCACCAAAATTTATTTGCGCTTCTGATTTAGCAGTAAAAAAAGAATTTTCTAGTTCACCTTCTTCTTTAACTATTCTAATTCCCTTACCGCCGCCACCAGCTGAAGCTTTTATCATAACTGGATAACCAATTCTTTTAGCTTCTACTCTAGCTTCTTCAAAAGACTTAATTAATCCTTCGCTTCCTGGCACAATAGGTACTCCAGCTTTTTTCATCATTTCCCTAGCTTTTGATTTGTTACCCATAATATTTATTACATCACTGCTCGGTCCTATAAACTTAATATTACATTCTTCGCATATTGCAGCAAATTCTGCTTTCTCGGACAAAAAACCAAATCCTGGATGAATTGCATTGCATTTAGTTATTACTGCGGCACTTATTATATTGCTTTCATTTAAATAGGAGTCTTTTGATTTAGGAGTACCAACACAAATAGACTCATCAGCTAACTGAGTATGCATAGCTTCCTTATCTGCTTCAGAATATATAGCAACAGTCTTTATACCCATTTCCTTACAAGCTCTTATTACTCTTACAGCAATTTCACCTCTATTAGCTATTAATACCTTTCTTATCATAAAACACCTCTTCATCTTAGCCAATCATAAATGTTAATTCAGCTTCACAAGCCTTTTTACCATCTACATATGCTATTCCTTTACCAATGCCTGCTACCCCTCTTATTTTAGTTAATTCAACTTCTAAAGTTAAGGTATCCCCTGGCACAACTTTCTTTCTAAATTTAGCATTATTTATTCCACCAAAATAAGCTATTTTCCCTTTAAACTCTTCTCTTGTTAAAAGAGCAACTGCACCAGCTTGAGCTAAGGCTTCAACTATTAATACTCCAGGCATAACTGGCTCTACTGGAAAATGACCTTGAAAGAAATATTCATTCATAGTAACATTTTTTGTTGCAACTATTTTATTTCCCTCTAAGCTTTCAACCTTATCTATTAAAAGAAAAGGATATCTATGTGGAATTATCTCCATAATCTCTTTTATATCCATATATAATCTCCTTAGACTATTTAATTTTAAATATAGTCATACCAAACTCTACTATATCTTCATCTTTTCTTAATATTTCAATTATCTCACCATCAAAATCTGAAGTTATTTCATTCATGATTTTCATAGCTTCTACTATACAAAGTACATCTCCTTTTTTTACCTTAGTTCCAACTTCTACATAAGGTTTCCCCCCTGGTATTGAAGATGAATAAAATGTACCTACTAAAGGTGATTTAACTTCTTTTAAATCTATATCTACAGAATTATTAATTTTATCTTCTACTCCTACTTCCTTTAATTCTCTTTTTGTAGTAGTTTTAAAATCAATTTCATCTTGTTTACTTTCTTCTCTTCTGCTTATTTCCTTTACTTTTGATTCATCATTTTTACTTAGTTTCAGCTTAAAGCCATCATTCTCAAGTTCAAAAACTCTTATACTAGATGAATCAATTTCATTTATTAACTCTTTTATCTTGTTATAATCTAGCACTATAAATTCTCCCTCCATTTTTTAAATATAAGGGTTCCATTATGCCCTCCAAATCCTAAAGAATTTGACATTGCATAATCATATTCTTTATTTATTCCATGATTAACAACTAAGTTTAAATCACATTCTTCATCTTGATTTACATAATTTATAGTTGGCGGAATAAATCCATCTTCTAGTGATTTAATTGATATAATAGCCTCTATCGCCCCTGCAGCACCTAAAAGATGCCCCGTCATAGACTTCGTAGAACTTACATATATATTCTTATAATCTTCTCCTGTAGCCTTTTTTACTGCTAAAGTTTCTACCTTATCATTAATCTCTGTAGATGTTCCATGAGCATTTATATACCCTATACTATTTGACGATATATTTGCATCCTTCATTGCTTGAATCATAGCTCTCGCAGCTCCATCTCCATCACTACTTGGAGAAGTAATATGGTATGCATCACAGGTAGTACCATATCCCACTATTTCAGCATATATTTTTGCTCCTCTTTTTAAAGCACTATCTAAATCTTCTAAAATTAATGAGCCAGCACCTTCACCCATTACAAATCCATTTCTATCTTTATCGAAAGGTATAGATGCTCTACATTTATCCTCACTTCTACTTAAAGCAGTAAGTGATTGGAATCCCGCAATTCCAAAAGGTGTAATTGAAGCTTCAGATCCTCCAGCTATAATTACATCTAAATACCCATCTTTAATACTTCTATATGCTTCTCCTATGGCATGAGTAGATGTCGCACAAGCAGAATTTAAGCTTAAACAACTACCTAAAATTCCATGTTCTATAGCTATTGTTCCTGCTGCAATATTTGCAATTCCCATTGGTATAGTAAGTGGTGATACTCTGTTAGGTCCTCTATCTTTTAATGTATTAATTTGATTTTCTATAGTACCTATTCCACCTATACCACTTCCAAATATAACTCCAATTCTCTCTTTATCAATATTATCTAAATCAAGCTTACTATCTTTTACAGCTTCATTAGATGCTATAACTGCAAATTGAGTGTATTTATCCATTCTCTTTGCTTCTTTTTTCCCTATATAATCTTCTACATTAAAGTTTTTAACTTCAGCAGCTAATTTAACTTTGAAATCTGTTGTATCAAAAATAGTAATTTGATCTATACCATTTTTATTTTTTTTAATATTATTCCAAAATTCATTTGCTGAATTTCCTATTGGAGTTATTGCTCCTATTCCTGTAACTACTACTCTTCTTTTCATAAGAAACTCCCTTCTAGTTCATCACCATTCCACCATCAACACTAATTACTTGCCCAGTAATATAGTCAGACAGCTCAGAAGCTAAAAACAATACTAGGTTTGCTACTTCTTTTGGCTCTCCTATCTTTTTCATAGGAATACTTTGAATTATATTTTCCTTAATTTTTTCTGGCAAATCTTTTGTCATATCTGTATTTATATATCCTGGTGCAACTACATTTACATTTACATTCCTTGTCGCTAGTTCCCTTGCAATTGATTTAGAAAATCCTATTACACCAGCCTTTGATGCAGCATAATTACATTGTCCTGCATTTCCTGATAAACCAACTACTGAAGATATATTTATTATCTTTCCGTATCTTTGTTTCATCATAATTCCAGAAGCAGCTTTGGTAGTATTAAACACTCCCTTTAAATTTACATCTATTACTGAATCAAAATCATTTTCTTTCATTCTAAGAATTAACCCATCCTTAGTTATCCCAGCATTATTAACTAAAATATCTATGCTCCCAAGGCTCATCTTTGATTCTTTAATAAATTCATCAACTTCTTCTCCATTGCTTACATCACATTTTTTTGTAAATACATCTACACCTAATTCTTTTAATTCATTAACTAAACTATTTAACTCTTCATTTTCTTTTCTATAATTTATAGCTATATTAGCTCCATTTTTAGCTAAAGTTATAGCTATTTCTCTTCCAATTCCTCTTGTAGCTCCAGTAATAACTGCATTTTTATTTTTAAGCATTTAAACTACCTACTTCCTCTAAAGTTTTATTTAAAGATTTAATATCCTCAACATTAAATATATTTACTTTAATTTTATTACTTCTGCTTATTTCTTTAATAAAACTACTTAATGTTCTTCCTGGCCCAATCTCTATAAATGTATCAATACCCATACTAAGCATTTTTTCTACTGTTTCTCTCCATCTAACTGAAGATTTGACTTGCTTTATAAGAATATCTTTTATATCCTCTTCCTTTTGTATTACATCTGCAGTTACATTGCTTATAACAGGTATCTTCATTGAATTAAACCTTATATTTTCAAACTCTTCTTTCAATTTAACTGATGCTGGTTCTAATAATTCAGTATGGAATGGACCAGATACTTTAAGACTTATAGCTCTCTTTGCTCCATATTCTAGGCAAAGGTTAGATGCAAAATTTACAGCCCCTACTTCTCCACCAATTACAATCTGATTGCATGTATTATAATTAGCTATTTGAACTATACCTTTATCCTTAGACTTTTCTAAAGCTTCTTCTATTTTTTCTATAGATAATCCCATAATAGCAGTCATAGCACCAACACCTAAAGGTACGGCTTCCTGCATATACTTCCCTCTTTTTTTAACTAATTCTACAGCCTCTTTAAAAGATAAAGCTTTGGCTGCAACAAGCGCTGAGTATTCACCAAGACTTAATCCAGCAACTACTTCTCCTTCAATCCCATTACTTTTTAACACCTCTAACGCAGCAATAGATGTAGTCAGTATCGCCGGCTGAGTATTCTCTGTTATGTTCAATTCTTCAACTTCTCCATTAAAAGTTAAGTTTTTTAAATCAAACTTTAATATTTCATTAGCATTATCAAAAATATTTTTTGCTTCATGGAAATTTTCATATAATTCTTTTCCCATTCCTACATATTGAGCACCTTGCCCTGAAAATACAAATGCTATCCTCATATGTCCTCCTAATTTTATAAGGACTTTCTAAGTTCCTCATACTCATCAAATATCTCTTCAATTATTTCTTTAACATTTTGTTTTCTAGTAACCATTCCACTTATTTGACCAGCCATTAATGAACTATTATCTACATCTCCATCTTTTACAGCTCTTCTGAGTGCTCCTCTTCCTAACTCTTCTAACTTCTCTGCAGATACATTACTAGATTCTAATTTCAAAAACTCTCTTGCTAATTTATTTTTTATTACTTGAACTGGATGCCCTGTAATTCTTCCAGTAACTACAGTATCTATATCTTTAGCTTTAATAACAGCATTCTTATAATTTTCATGAATTGTACACTCATCTGAAACTAAAAATCTAGTTCCCATTTGAATACCTCTTGCTCCTAGTGCAAAAGCTGCTGCTATTCCTCTTCCATCACATATTCCTCCCGCTGCTATTACAGGAATATCTACTGCATCAACTACTTGTGGCACTAATACCATAGTTGTTAATTTCCCAACATGCCCTCCAGATTCGCATCCTTCTGCTATAACAGCATCCGCCCCAGCTCTCTCCATTCTTTTAGCTAACGCAACTGATGGAACTACAGGAATAACCTTAATCCCAGCTTCTTTCCACATAGTCATATACTTTCCTGGATTCCCTGCTCCAGTTGTTATAACCTTAACACCTTCTTCAACAGCAACCCTAGCTAACTCTTCTGCATTATCTGAAAGTAGCATTATGTTTAAACCAAAAGGTCTATCTGTTAACGCTTTTGTTTTTCTTATCTCTTCTCTTATATAATCTACAGGAGCTGTTGCCCCTGCAATTATACCTAACCCTCCAGCATTTGAAACTGCTGAAGCCAAAGAACTATCTGAAACCCAAGCCATCCCACCTTGGAAGATCGGATATTTTATATCTAACATTTTACAGATATCATTTTTCATAAAATATACTCCAATCTATTATTTTGTTACAGATTCCACAAATTTAACTGCATCTCCTACAGTCTTTATCTTCTCAACGTCTTCTACTTTCACATTAAATTCATCTTCTAATTCCATAATAACTTGGAATAAATCTAATGAGTCTGCATTTAAGTCCTCTATAAAGCTTGTTTCTAAAGTTATGTTTTCCTCTTCTATCCCTAATTGATCTGCTACTATTCCTCTAATTTTTTCAAATATCATAATAAATTCCTCCAAATTCAAATTACTTTTTTATTTTTAAATTTCAATTAATGTTCCTGCCCAGGTTAATCCTCCACCAAAAGCAGCTAAAATTACTTTATCACCTTTTTTTATAAGTTCCCGTTTTATCATTTCATCTAGTGCTATTGGTATACTTGCTGAAGAAGTATTTCCGTATCTCTCTAGGTTTATATAAAACCTATCACTAGTTATTCCTAATCTCCTTGAAGCCTCATCAATAATTCTTGAGTTCGCTTGATGTGGTATTATATATTTTATATTATCTATCTTTTCTCCTGATTTTTCTAAAAGATTATTTACTATGGTTGGTATTACTGATACAGCAAATTTAAATACCTCTCTACCTTCCATTTCTATATATCTTTTTTCATCATCACTTTCTTTTACAAACGGATTATTTAAAGAAAGATTTGTACTAGTTAGGGCTTTAACACCTTTAGCTCCATCTGATCCAAAGAAAGTGCTAATAATTCCATAGTCATCGCTACTTTCTAAAACCGCAGCACCTGCTCCATCTCCAAATAAAACACAAGTATTTCTATCTTTCCAATCTACAATTCTTGATAAAACCTCTGCTCCGATAACTAAGGCTCTAAATTTTTCATTAGTTTTAAGTAAACTATTAGCTATTATAAGCCCATATACAAAACCTGAGCATGCTGCTGATATATCAAAAGCTGTTGCATTTATACACCCTAGTCTTTCTTGAACACTACAAGCTGTAGACGGCATTATTCTATCTGGTGAAGTAGTGGCTACTATAATTAAGTCAATATCTTCTGTAGTATATCCGCTATTTTTCAATGCCTCTTCACTAGCCTTAACTGCAAGGTCTACTGTAGATTCCCCGTCTGATATTCTTCTTTCTTTAATACCAGTTCTTTTTGCTATCCACTCATCAGAAGTATCAACTAAGGATGATATATATTCATTACTAACTACATTACTTGGGCAATAGTGCCCTATACCGACTATCTTAACTCCTTTCATATCAGTCCTCTTCTCTCATTTTATTTAATTCGATATCAAATATTTTGAATATCAAATTATTTGTATGATAATACTTTTTTCAAATATTGTCAACATTAATATTTTTTTTAAATATCTTGTTTTTTTTGAATTATACTACTATAATGTCATTATTGCTTTGATTATCAAACTATTTTATTTAAAGGAGTTTATTATGAAAATTAAACCGTTAATAATTGGAGATTTAATAACAAAATTACCTATAATACAAGGAGGTATGGGAGTGGGTGTATCATTATCTAACTTAGCTGGTAATGTTGCAAAACATGGTGCTATAGGTGTAATATCTGCTGCTCATGCTGGTTATATGGAAGAGGATTTCGAAAAGAATACTACCGAGGCAAATATAAGAGGTTTAAAGAAACATATACAAAAAGCTAAAGAAATTTCATCTAATGGAATTATTGGCGTGAACATAATGGTTGCAACAAATTATTATAAAGAACATGTTAAAGCAGCTATAGAAGGTGGTGCAGATTTAATCATATCTGGCGCTGGTTTACCATTAAAACTACCAGAACTTATAGGTGAAAACTTAATCAAAATAGCACCTATAGTTTCGTCAGCTAAAGCTACTAATGTTATATTAAAGTATTGGTATAAACATTATAATAAAACTGCTGATGCTATAATAGTCGAAGGTCCACTAGCTGGTGGACATTTAGGCTTTAAAAAAGATAAATTAGAACATGAAATAGAAAATTTTGACCAAAATATCAAAGAAGTTATTCAAGAGGTATCTAACTTCGAAAAAATATTTAACAAAAAAATTCCTGTTATAGTTGCCGGTGGTGTTTTTGATTCTGATGATTTAAAAAAATACTTATCTTTAGGTGCTAGCGGGGCTCAAGTAGCTACACGTTTCGTTGCTACTCATGAGTGTGATGCTCATATCAACTTTAAAAATGCATACATAAATAGTAATAAAAATGATATTGAATTAGTAAAAAGTCCTGTTGGTATGCCTGGTAGAGCTTTAAAAAATAAACTTACTGAAACTTTAAAAGTAGAAAATGTACCTGTAAGAAAATGTTACAATTGTTTAATTCCTTGTACCCCTGCTACTACCCCTTATTGTATCTCAGAAGCATTAATTGCAGCCGTAAAAGGTGATATAGATAATGGATTAGTATTTTGTGGTTCAAATGCACATAGAATTAACTCAATCACTTCAGTAAGCAATGTATTATCAGATCTAACTAAGGATATTGAAATATCTTAATACTTAAGCTAATTACATCATTCCTATTAAAATTAATTATTTATTAACTTTTTATTCAGTATAAGAAATTGTCCCAAAAACATTTTTATACTATAATATATCTAATTAAAGATTTTAGGAGTGATTATATGAAATTTTTAGAAGGTACTTATGGAGTAGATTTACTCTCATTATTCCTTATTTTAATATCTTGTATTTTTAATATATGGGATATTACTAGAGTTTTTTCTATTATATTATTAGTATTTGCTTTTTATAGAGCTTTTTCAAAAAAAATATATAAAAGAAGAGAAGAATACAATATATTCTACACTTACACAAATAAGTTATTATCAAAGTTTGGAAAATCTATCCCTTATAATTTACCTGTTTATAACTTAAGCAATCTTTCTAAAGTATTTAAAAACTTTAATTATTGGGTAAACGAAAAGAAAAATTATAAGATTACAAAATGTCCAAACTGTAAGCAAAAACTAAGATTACCAAGAGGAAAAGGAAATATCGTAGTTACTTGTAAAAAATGTTCAACAAAATTTGATTTTAGAACATAAAAAAATGCTATTGCATATAATAATTGCAATAGCGTTTTTTATATTATATTAAAATTTTAATTTTAAATTAATTTATGTACTCTTTATAAGTTTTTCTAAGACATCTAATCCTTCAAAATTATGTCCTATTCCTTCAATTTATATACTTTTTCTAAATTTTATCACTTATACTATATAACGTTTATACTTTCTTGTCATTAGGATAATAATTTCTGTAAGCCACTGTCGAATCTATTTTTTCTTTACTATTTAACCCATCCTTATTTTTACTTTCTATTTTGTGATCTCTTTTTTTCATTTTTACTACTCCTCTTATAATTTAATTCTTATTAAAAATTTTATACTTTTTATATTTATAATATGTCACTTTATTACTAATACTATTAATAATATAATTTTAGTTTTTTAATAAATATATAAGGAGATATTAAAATGAAAAAGTTAACTTTTATACTTTTAGTTTTTCTACAACTTAATTTAATAAGCAACATAATATACAGTATGTCATTGTTTGGTTCCTATGACTTTAAGTCCTATGATTACAAAGAACCAACCTATAAAATAATGTTACCTAAATGGTGGGGTAATTAAAATAAAGGCTTAAGAAGATATATTTATTCTTTTTAAGCCTTATAATTTATTATATAAACTACCCTTTAACACCTTTAGCAATTAAATTTATTAGAATAACTATTGTATTTTTTGAACTAATCATATCTTTACTTTGTTTTAACAGCTGAGCCAATTTTGGGTTTATTCTTGATAAGTTTTTAATATCCTCATTGGTAATATTCATTTCTCCCGCAATACTATTAACTCCAACAATATCACTGTGAATAGCTACTGCTTCAAAATCTAATCCATTAAACCCACCTAGCTTTAATATTTTTAGAAGTTTCCTTCCAACTTCTCTATTCCATCTAGTTTTTTTCTCTAAGCGTCCTAATATATTTCTTTCATTCTTTAATATATCTGGCTCACTTATTCCCCATATTCCTCTATCTGAATCTATAACTGATACTATTCCACCATATTTTAATACCCTATAAATTTCCTTACTTGCAGCTATAGGATCTTCTAGATGCTGAAATACAAATCTACTTACAACAAAATCATATTTTTCTTCTTGAAGAGTGTTATTATATACAGATTCTTCTTTGAACTTAACCCTACCTTCATACTTACTTAAATTATCTTTAGCAAAATTCATTAAATCAGCATCTGGCTCTAATAAAGTCACTTTGCAATTTGGCAAATTCTCTAGTAAATGCTCTGAAAAAAAACCAGGTCCGGCTCCTAAGTCTAATATATTCATACCATCATTTAAACCTAACCACTTCAAAGTTCTAAACTCTTTTTCCCACCCTAAACTTACTTGTCTTTGTAGTCTATTTATTTCTTGATTAAGACCTATCAAATTATAAAGATTACTATAATTCACATTTAACTCCCTTGATATTGCTTATAAATATTTTATGTTTATTCACTGCTAATTGTTCATATATAGTAAAAAAGACTAATTGAAAAATTTTTTTCAATTAGTCTTTAGTATGTATATTTTAGAATAATGATAATTGGTTAGTTTCTGACATTCCCTCTAAACATCCATGATTACCTAATGTCTCAATAACAGTTTTAGAAACCTTCGTTCTAAGTCTTAAATCCTCTTTAGAAATGAATTCACCATTAACTCTCGCCTCAGCTATAGCTTTAGCAGCATTAACTCCAACCCCTTGAAGTGAACTCAATGGAGGTCTTAAAGCATTATCAATAATTAAAAATTTCGTTGCATCAGATTTGTACAAGTCAACTTTTAGCATATTAAATCCTCTCTTATACATTTCAAAAGATAATTCAAGCACTGTAATTAATCCTTTATCTTTTACAGTTGCATTATTTCCAAGGGAATATAACTCTTGTAACTTAGCATGTATAGCCCCTTCACCTTTACATATTAAATCAGCATCAAAGTCATCTGCACCTCTTACAGTAAAATATGTTGCATAATAAGCAAGCGGATAATAAACTTTAAAATAAGCAACTCTAACAGCCATCATTACATACGCAACGGCATGACCTTTCGGGAACATGTATTTAATTCTCTTACAACTTTCTATATACCAATCCTCAACATTATTTTCTTTCATGGTCTTCTCAAAATCTTCAGTAAGCCCTTTACCTTTTCTTACACTTTCCATTATTGTAAAAGCAGTTTTAGGTTCTACACCTTTATACATAAGATAGACCATAATATCATCTCTTGTTGCTATACAATCTCTAAGTGTTGTATAACCTTCTTTGATAAAATACTGAGCATTATTAAGCCAAACGTCAGTCCCATGCGAAAGTCCTGATATTCTTACTAAGTCCGAAAAAGTTTGTGGTTGAGTGTCTACAAGCATTTGTCTTACGAACTTAGTACCAAACTCAGGCAACCCATACGAACCAACTTCGCATCCTAATTCTTCTTTAGTAACTCCTAAAGCATCTGGTGATGTAAATAACGATAGTACTTTTTTATCATTCAACGGTATAGTCTTAGGATCTACTCCAGTAATATCTTGAAGCATTCTAAGCACCGTCGGATCGTCGTGCCCAAGTATATCTAACTTAAGTAATCTACCTGATATTGAGTGATAATCAAAGTGTGTTGTTGTAACATCTGAAGTTGAATCATCTGCTGGTCTTTGTATTGGTGTAAAATTATATACTTCAGTATAATTAGGTACAACCATAATCCCCCCGGGATGTTGGCCTGTAGTTCTTTTAATTCCAGTACATCCGATTGTCAACCTCTCTATTTCTGCTTGAGATACCTGAATACCTTTTTGATCTAAGTATTTCTTAACAAATCCATAAGCAGTTTTCTCTGCTACTGTACCTATTGTACCTGCCTTAAATACATACCCTTTTCCAAATAATACTTCTGTATATTTATGTATATCACCTTGGTTATCTCCAGAAAAGTTTAAATCTATATCTGGTTCCTTATCACCTTCAAAACCAAGGAAGGTTTCGAAAGGAATATCATGACCATCTTTAATATATGGAACTCCACAATCAGGGCAATCTTTATCATCTAAGTCAGCCCCTGAACTTACTGATCCATCCAAAAAGAAATGTGACTTTTTGCATTTCGGACATACATAGTGTGGTGGTAACCCATTAACTTCTGTTATATCTGACATAGTAGCAACAAATGAAGACCCAACTGATCCTCTTGAACCAACTAAATAACCATCAGAATATGATTTCGCTACTAACTTTTGTGCTATAAGATAAAGCACAGCATATCCATTATTAATAATGGAATTTAATTCTTTGTCCAATCTTTTTTGAACAACTTCTGGTAAATTCTCTCCATAAATTGAGTGTACTTTGTTCATAGTCATATTTCTAATATCATCATCAGCACCTTCAATTTTAGGTGGATAGGTTTCATCCGGTATAGGTTTTACAACGTCTATAGAATCTGCTATTGCTTGTGGATTTTTAATTACTACCTCTTTTGCAATTTCAGTACCTAAATATGAAAATTCCTTTAACATCTCTTCAGTAGTTTTAAAATATAACGGTGGCTGACTATCTGCATCACCAAAACCTTGCCCTGCCATTATTATACGTCTAAAAGCTTCATCATAAGGTTCTAAAAAATGAACATCTCCAGTGGCCACTGTCGGTTTATTTATTTCCTTTGCCAGGTTATAAATCTTCCTATTAATTTCCCTAAGCTCATTTTCATCCTTAACATTTCCTTTTTCTATAAGGTATGCATTATTTTCTATAGGTTGAATCTCCACATAGTCATAAAAACTCATTATCTCTTTAATTTCTTCATCACTTTGTCCACCAATTACAGACCTATAGATTTGTCCTGCCTCACAAGCTCCTCCAATTATCAAACCATCTCTCATTTCCATAAGCTTTGACTTTTTAGTTCTCGGTCTTCTAAAAAAGTTATCTATATGAGCCTCTGAAACAAGTTTATATAAGCTTTTTATACCTTCTTGATTTTTAGCTAATATAATAATATGATAAGTTGGCAATTTCTTTATATCTACTTTCTCTAAGAAAACTTTGTTTAATTCTAATAAAGTTTCTATTTCTAGCTCTTCTTTTATCTTTTTAATACACTCTAATAATATATCTGCCGTAGCCTTAGCATCATCTACTGCTCTATGATGACTTTCAAGTTTAATTCCTAAATACTTTGCTACTAAATTTAATTTTACAGACTTTAATTCAGGATATAAGAATCTACAAACCTGTACTGTATCAACTACTGTAGGTGAGAATTCTAACCCTAAATCATTACTATTCTTAGCTATAAAGCTACAGTCAAAGCTAGCGTTATGTGCAACTACAACTGCATCTCCAATAAACTCTAAAAATCTTGGAAGCACATCATGTATACTTTTTGCATCTCTTACCATATCTTCTGTTATTCCTGTTAATTCTGTTATCTTATACGGTATAGCTCTTCTAGGATTTACAAATTCACTAAAGTTATCTATTATTACTCCATTTTTTATCTTAACAGCACCAATTTCAATTATAGAGTCGTTTTTAGGTGAAAATCCTGTTGTTTCTAAATCAAAAACAACATATGTATCATCAAGATTTTGTCCCTTTTCATTTAGAGCTAACGGAACACCATCATCTACTAAATATCCTTCAACTCCATATAGCACTTTAATTTTATTTTTTTTAGCAGCAATTTGAGCATCAGGGAAAGCTTGAACAACACCATGGTCTGTAATTGCTACTGCAGGATGTCCCCATTTCGCAGCCCTTTCAATTATCTTAGTTACAGGGGTAACCCCATCCATAGCACTCATAGTCGTATGACAATGAAGCTCTACTCTTTTTTCATCTGCTCCATCCATTCTTTCTATCTTCTTCATCTTTAAGATATCTCTACCCATAAGGACAACTTCTCTTGCATAAGAATCATATACAGCTTCTCCTCTTACTTTACAATAAAGTCCCTTTTTAATGTTATCAAGAACTTCATCTTTCTCTTGAGGTTTTAAGAAGCATTTAACTATTATAGATCCTGTAAAGTCTGTTATGAAGAAAGTTAATATTATTTTTCCAGTTTTTGTTTCCATTGTTTCCACTTTAAATACTTCTCCAAGTACAGCAACATATCCGGAAGTCTCATTTATTTCTCTAATAGCAGTAGCTTCAATAGAAATATTTCTACCATAGATAGCATTTTCTGCTTTAGCTTCTCTTTTATATGTATTTTCCTTCTTCTCATAAGGCTTCTTCTCTGCTGGCTTATTAGGTTTAGCAGCTTGTGGTGCTGAACTAACCTCTTTAGCCCTATCTGACATAGCTTTAGCTATTAATTCTCTTTCTTTTCTCGCTGCTTCTTCTGGAGATATTACTACCTCCATCGATTGATCAAACTTCACTTCAACCCTACAATTAATTCCAAAAATAAGTCTTATGCTATTTTCTATATTTTTACTACCATCTTTAGAATTTAAATGTTCCGTAAGTTTATCATAACCATTAAGCACTAAAACCTTATTATCTTTTACTACCTTCTTGCAATTTAATAATAATGTCCTGCATAGAGGCGTCTTTTTAATTATATCTGATATACATTCTACCCAGTGTTCTTCTATAACTTCTTCTAAGTTTATATCACTAGCATCTCTATAGAAAATTACTTCAACAGTAATTTTTATTCTAAGAGTTTTACATATAATATTTTTTATTAACTGTTCCTCTTCTATAGCTAATTTTTCTTTTCCTCTTAAAACAACTTTCAATATATTACTTTTTTTTAAAAATTGAAATTTTATTATTTTAAGATCTTTATCTTCTAAGCTTTCATGTTTATTTATTTCAAGGGTTAACTTTTTTAAAACATCTTCGCTCATATTGCACCCCCAATCAACTTTATAAATAAGCAACTACATTATTATAACACAATTTTATTTTTCTTAAATAAATTTAAAACTTGTATTAATTTCTAAGTATACCTTTATGAATTAAACATTCTAAATTTATTCAATAATATCTTATTACTTTCATTATGTGTCTCTATTAAATTTTTAATACTCTTTCCTTTTAATAAAGCTACTACAATAGGTGATAAAGCAACTAAGCCGTCTCTATACCCTAAATCTATCCTGTCACTCAATGTAGATTGATTTAAATTTATTGTTCCAATACCTTGAATTGTTTCTAAATGAGCTGAAGGATATATTTCAACTATATTATTATTTTCAAAATACTTTTTATCAATTTTATCTCTATGAGATAAATAAATTACTATTATCAAATCACAATCATGATTAATAATAGGCTTTATTGGTACATTATCAGCATTTTTATTTGCATATTTAGGATTATTAATTCCTCCATCTGCATATTTGTATCCATTAATCTTTATTGGTTTAAAAATAAAAGGAATTGCACATGATGCTAATATTATATCTATTGCTTCATCATTTGAGTAATCATTCAACTTAAAATACTCTGGATGTTCTAATCCAATATTATAAGCACATGCATATATAGTCCTACTACACTCTTTTATAATATTTAAATTTATATATTCCTCTATAAATTGTCTAACTCCTGATTGAGATAATAACCCTATATCTCCTTGTCTAGCAAATAAAGTTTCTATTGTAGCTTTTTCACCAGTATATATTCTTTTTATAGCATCAGTTATATTTTTATTTCTTACACTATCTTCATTTAAAATAAATCTTGAATAATTTACACTAGCCCAGCTAGACTCTACTATATCGCTATCATCCATTAAGAACATTAATCCATTAACAGTCCCTATAGAGGTTCCTGATACAACCGATATATTTTTAGCTATATCTAAACTTTCTATAGCTTTAAAAACACCAGCTTCATATGCACCTTTAGCTCCTCCCCCTGATAAAACAAGTCCTATCTTTATATCATCTATATTTTTAGTAATCATACTAATCATCTTCCTCTCTACATTTTTATAATAATAAAAAAAGGATACATTTTAAAGTTTAAAATGTATCCTCTGTTTATTAAAGTTTCTCTATTTCTTTCATTAACTCTTGAATTAATTCATCTTCCTTAACCTTTTTAATTATTTCTCCTTTTTTGAAGATTAATCCTTCTCCATTTCCTCCAGCAATTCCTATATCAGCTTCCCTTGCTTCTCCTGGTCCGTTAACAACACACCCCATTACTGCAACCTTTATATTCTTATCACAATTTTCAAGCCTTTTTTCAACTTCTTCTGCAATCTTTATAAGATTAATTTGTGTTCTTCCACATGTAGGACAAGATACAAAAGTCATACCTTGCTTTCTTAACCCTAATGCAATAAGCATTTCTTTTGCAACTTTTATTTCTTCTATAGGATCACTTGTTAATGATACTCTAATTGTATCTCCAATTCCTTCAGCTAATAATGTGCCTATTCCTAAAGTTGACTTTATTGTTCCTCTGAATACTGTTCCAGATTCAGTTACACCTAAATGAAGTGGATAATTACATTTTTGGCTCATTAATCTATATGCTTCTATCATCATAGGAACATCTGAAGATTTTATTGAAATTACTATATCATAAAAATCTAATTCCTCTAATATCTTTACATGTCTTAGGGCCGATTCCACTAACCCCTTTGCTGTTGGTTTTCCATCTCTCTCTAAGATATCTTTTTCTAAAGATCCAGAGTTAACTCCAATTCTTATTGGAATATTTTTTTCTTTTGCTGCTTCAGTTACTATTTTAACTCTTTCTACACTTCCAATATTACCTGGATTTAATCTTATTGCAGATACACCATTTTCTATTGATTTAAGTGCTAACCTATAATCAAAATGTATATCTGCTACTACCGGCATAGGTGAATTTGCACATATATCTTTTAAACTTTCTGCTGCCTTCATATCTGGAACTGCACATCTTATTATTTCACATCCAGCTACATGTAATGCTCTTATCTGATCTAAAGTTGATTCTACATCTCTTGTATCTGTATTGGTCATAGATTGAATACTTACTGGTGCATCTCCACCAACATAAACACTTCCAACCTTAACTTTTCTCGTTAATTTTCTCTCCATATTTTCATCTCCTAAAGTTTAACTGGGAAAATTATATCTTTTAATGTTACTATTATCATAAATCCTATTAAAATCATAAACCCAACATAATTTACAGCTCCAACTATTTTATCTGGAACCTTTCTTCTTGTTATCAATTCTATAAGTAAAATAACTGTCCACCCTCCATCTAAAGCTGGGAATGGTAATAAATTAAATACTGCTAAATTTATACTTATAAACGCTAAGAAATATGCTAGTGTATATATTCCACTTTTAGCTGCTTGACCTGATATTTTTATTATAGTCACAGGTCCTCCTACATCAGTTTTAAAGTTAAGCTTACCTGTTACTAATAGCTTTAAGCTCTTATATGTCTGCCCAACCAAAGATATTGTTTCATTAAATGTCGCTTTAATCGATTCTCCTATTGTAGGTTTTTCTACAGCAGAATAATAAAATCCGATTTGATATACTTGACTTCCATTATCTTCTACTAACTTAGGGGTAATAGATAATTCTTTTTTCTCCCCATTTCTATCTACCAATAGATTTACATTATCTCCCTTTGATAATTGAATCCCTATAGAGACATCACTAGGAGTAAAAACTTTTGAACCATCAATCTTTAGTATCGTATCTCCTGCTTGCAATCCTGATTCAAATGCTGGCGAGTTTTCTACTACCTTACTTACTGTTTGAGTGCTAAATCCTCTATTGAAGAAAAACACTGTAAATATTACCAATGCAAAAAGTATATTCATAGTTGCTCCAGCAAGGATAACTGAAATCCTTCTTATTGGCGATTTACTAGAGAAACTTCTCTCATCCTCAATAACTTCTTCCTCACCTAACATCTTAACATAACCCCCAATAGGGAATAGTCTTAATGAATATTGTGTCTCTTTTCCTTTATGAGAAAAAACCTCTGGGCCCATCCCTATTGAAAATTCCTCTACCTTTATTCCATTTACCTTAGCCATAATGAAATGTCCTAATTCATGGACTATTATAAGTAAACTAAAGCCTAGTATAGCTGCTATTATATACACTTACCTTCCTCCTAATACCATTTATTTCTTATATATTGTCTTACTCTGCAATCTAAATCTATAATATTTTCTAAAGTTAACTCATTACTTTTTTCTTCTTTAAAGTATTCCAATGATTCTTCAATTATCTCAGCAATTTGTAAAAACTTAATTTTTTCTTCTAATAATAATGCTACTGCTTCCTCATTGGCACCATTTAAAATAGTAGTAGCAAGCCCACCCTCTTTTCCTGCTTTATACGCAAGATCTAAACATTTAAAAGTATGTAAATCAGGCTTTTCAAATGTTAGTGTTGCTATTTCATAAAAACTTATAGGTTTTGCAATTCTCTCTACTCTATCTGGATAATTTAAAGCATATTGAATTGGCAATCTCATATCTGGTGATCCTAGTTGGGCTATAATACTAGCATCATTGTATTCTACCATAGAATGTATTATGCTTTGTGGATGAACAACGATTTCGATATTGTCATAATCACAATCAAATAAGTAATGTGCTTCAATAACTTCTAATCCTTTATTCATTAAGGTAGCTGAATCAATAGATATCTTTTTTCCCATATTCCATTTAGGATGCTTTAGTGCTTCATGAACTGTAACATTTTTAAGTTCTTCTAATTTCTTTCCTCTAAATGGTCCACCTGAAGCAGTTAGAATTATTTTATTTATATCTTTTGAAGTATACCCACTTAATGACTGAAATATAGCACTATGTTCAGAATCTACAGGAAGTATTTTAACGCCCTTCTCTCTTGCTTTATTCATTACAAGTTCACCTGCAACTACTAATGTTTCTTTATTTGCAAGAGCAATATCCTTTCCAGCTTCTATTGCTGCCATTGTAGGTTTTAAGCCTATCATCCCCACTACCGAAGTAACTACTGTATCAATTTCTTCTAATGAAGCTATTTCTATTAAACCTTCAATTCCTCCTAATACTTTTATCTTAAGATTATTTGCATCACAATAATCTTTTATATCTTTAGCACAATTTTTATCCATCATAGCTACATATTTAGGTGAGAATTCATCTATAATTTCAATTACCTTCTTAACAGAAGAGTTTGCTGTAATTCCTATAAGATTTATTTTATTCGTTGAATTTCTAATAACATCTAGTGTTTGTGTTCCTATTGAGCCTGTCGCCCCTAAAATTGAAATGTTTTTCATCTTTACCTCCTACGTTTAAAATTTATATGTTTTACTAAACAATATAAATTATGTAATTCCTTATAAACATTTTATATTATTCCGTATAGAAAAACAATTATTGTTACCTTCTTTTAATTATATAATTAAACTCGCTAATACATTACTTATTTTTCATATAAATAATACTAAAATAGGAGCCATTAAAAATAGCTCCTATTTTAGCATTATTTATATTTTAACAATAAAAGTTAAGTAATAAAATACTACCATCCCATTAAATAAAATAGAGTCAAATCTGTCTAATATTCCACCATGTCCAGGTATTATATTTCCATAATCTTTAATTCCAACAGCTCTTTTAACTGATGATGCTACTAAATCTCCAAACTGTCCCATAATTCCACATAAAGCACCAATTAAAAAGTAATGTATTAAATCTACTCCAGGTACATATTGGCCGATAATTATTCCAAAAACTCCACAGCCAATAACACTCCCTAGGAATCCTCCTAATGCACCAGCAATAGTTTTCTTAGGACTAACTTTTGGACATAATTTTTTCTTTCCTAAATATTTACCACTATAATAAGCTAAGGTATCACAAAGCCAAGATCCGATAAATACTAACCATATTAAATATTGTCCTCCTATCTTATTATTAATGATAGGTAAAAAGCTAAATAATATTCCTACATATATAAACCCTAAAATAGTTACAGCTACATCCATAAACGAATATTTTAAGTCTATAACTGGAATTATCAATGCTATTACTGTTACAAATATAAGTATATACATTATATTTTCGAAATTATTATTGATTAAATAATATATAGCTAATAGAATGTATCCTATTATAGGTAATGAATTTATTTCCTTGCTTTTAAGAGCATTATAAAATTCGTATAATCCAATGGCTGAAATTACTATTGTGAATAGCTTTAACGGCATTCCCCCCAAAAATACAAATATTAATAGGGGTGCAAGTATTAACGCTCCTAAATATCTACTATTTGATTTCAATATTTCCACCTCAATTATTATACTCCACCAAATCTTCTATCTCTGTTTTGATAATCATAAATAGCCTTTTGTAAATCACTTTCACTAAAATCAGGCCAATTTACATTAGAGTACCAGAATTCTGAATAAGCGCATTGCCATAATAAAAAGTTACTTATTCTTTGCTCTCCTGAAGGTCTTATGATTAAATCCGGATCTGGAGAGTCTTTTGTATATAAGTAATTGCTTATTAAATTTTCGTCTATATTTTCCTCGTTCACATTTCCAGACTCTACATCAGAAACTATATTTTTTATAGCTCTAACTATTTCATTTCTACCACCATAATTAAACGCAACATTTAAGACTATACCTTTATTATTTTTTGTTAAATCTATTGCTTCGCAAATTTTTTCTTTAACAGCGCCTGGTAAAGCATTAATATCACCTAAAATTCTTAAAATTACTCCATTTTGATGTAAACCTTCTACTTCATTAGTTAAATATTGTACTAATAATTTCATTAATGCATCTACTTCATCTTTTGGTCTTTTCCAATTTTCTGTAGAAAATGCATATAAAGTAATATATTTTACACCTAATCTATCAGCTTCTTTAAGGATTCTTCTAATAGTTTCAACACCAGCTTTGTGTCCCATTGATCTTGGAAGCTTTCTTTGTTTAGCCCATCTTCCATTTCCATCCATAATTATAGCTATATGCTTAGGGATATTATCAAAATCAAGTTGAATCTCTTCTTTATTCTCTTTATCCTTCTTAAACAACTTAAGCATATTTAACTCTCCTTTATCACAAAGCAACTTTTGAAAAATATATTATGGAAAAAAACCTGCTAAATAGCAGGTTTTAAATTGACATAATCTCTTTTTCCTTAGCTACTATTATTCCGTCTATTTCTTTAACGAATAAATCAGTCTTCTTTTGAACGCCTTCTTCAGCCTTTTTAACTTCATCATCAGATAAGTGTCCATCTTTCTTTAACGCTTTAATTTTTTCATTAGCATCTCTTCTTATAGATCTTATAGCTATTTTAGCTTCTTCACCAACAGACTTAACGTTTTTAACAAGCTTCTTTCTTGTCTCTTCTGTTAATTCTGGAACTAATAATCTAATTACTGATCCATCACTTGAAGGATTTATTCCTAAATCTGACTTTAATATAGCTTTTTCTATTTCCTTTAATAATGGTTTCTCCCATGGAGTAATAACCAACATTCTTGCTTCTGGAGCAGAAATATTTGCTACTTGAGATAATTGGCATTGACTTCCGTAATAGTCCACAAAAATTCTATCAAGCATTGTTGGATTTGCTCTTCCAGCTTTCATTGTTGATAAATCTGAAGTTAAAACTGAAACAGTTTTTTTCATTTTAGATTCCGCATTATTAATTATGTCTTTAATCATATTTTACCTCCTTATTACTTAGATACTATAGTACCTATCTTTTCACCTTTAATTGCTTTCTTTATATTACCTTCATCGCTAATTCCAAATACTAATATTGGGATATTATTGTCCATACATAGAGTTGTTGCAGTTGTATCCATAACTTGTAACCCTTGTTCAATAACTTCCATATATGTAAGTTTATCATATTTTTTTGCATCTGCAAACTTATTTGGATCCTTATCGTATACACCATCAACATTTTTAGCTAATAAAATAACATCTGCCTCTATTTCTGCTGCTCTTAATGCCGCTGCTGTATCAGTTGAAAAATATGGATTACCTGATCCTGCTCCAAATATTACAACTCTTCCTTTTTCCAAATGTCTAACTGCTCTTCTTCTTATAAAAGGCTCTGCAATCTCTTTCATCTCTATAGCTGTTTGTACTCTAGTTAAAACTCCAATACCTTCTAAAGCATCTTGTAATGCTAAAGCATTTATACATGTAGCTAACATTCCCATATGGTCTGCAGTAGTTCTGTCCATTCCTTCTCCAGTTCTCCCTCTCCATATGTTTCCTCCACCTACAACTAAACCAACTTCTACTCCCATATCTACCAAAGATTTTACTTCTCTAGCAATTCTTCCAACTGTTTCAAAATCAAATCCAAAACCAGTTTCTCCTGATAACGCTTCACCAGAAACTTTTAACATTACTCTTTTATAAGCACACTTTTCCATGGAAATTCCTCCCGCAATCTGTATAATATAATTTCTAAAAAAAGAGAACACAAAAGTGTTCTCCTTGATATTACATACCCATAGTCTTAGCTACTTCTGCTGCGAAGTCTTCTTCAACCTTTTCGATACCTTCTCCTCTTTCGAATCTAGCGTATCTAGTGATAGCTATTGGAGAACCAACTTCTTTAGATTTTTCTTCTAAGAACTTAGCTATTGATTTATCTCCATCTTTAACCCATGCTTGATCTAAAAGACAAACTTCTTTATAGTACTTTTGAATTCTTCCCATAACCATTTTTTCAACAATCTTTTCTGGTTTTCCTTCATTTAATGCTTGAACTCTGTAGATCTCTTTTTCTTTTTCTAAAGCTTCGTTATCTACTTGTTCTCTACTTAAGAATAGAGGATTTGCTGCAGCAACTTGCATACAAACTTCTCTAGCAACTTCTTCTAATACAGCGCTATCTGTATCACAAGAAACTTCTACCATAACTCCGATTCTTCCACCACCATGGATGTAGCTAGCTATAGCACCATTTTCTATGTTGAATTTAACGAATCTTCTAACTGTCATGTTTTCACCTAACTTAGCTATTAAAGCTGTTAAAGCTTCTTGAACAGTAGTTTCTCCATCAAATTTTTCAGCAACTAATTCTTCAATAGTTGTAGCTGAAGTTTTAGCAGCCATTTCAGCTACTTTGTTTGCAAATGAAACAAAGTCTTCGTTTGCAGCAACGAAATCTGTTTCACAGTTAACTTCTACCATACCAGCAGTTTTCTTATCTTCGCTTACGAAAGTCTTAACTATACCTTCAGCAGCAACTCTACCAGCTTTTTTAGCAGCAGCAGCTAATCCCTTTTCTCTTAAAAATTCAACAGCTTTTTCTATATTTCCTTCAGTTTCAACTAAAGCCTTTTTGCAGTCCATCATTCCTGCACCAGTCATTTCTCTTAATTCTTTAACTGATTTAGCAGTTATCATCCTAAATTCCTCCTTAACATTAAATGTAAACCATATTTTAGGTTAAAAGGTAAATGAAGTTACCCTCACCTACCTCTTAAAATATTATTCAGCTAATTGTTCACCTTGTCTAGCTTCGATAATTCCATCAGCAAGTTTAGCAGTTATTAATTTAACAGCTCTTATTGCATCATCGTTACCTGGAATTACGTAATCTACTTCTTCTGGATCACAGTTTGTATCAACTATAGCTACTACTGGGATTCCTAAAATCTTAGCTTCAGATATAGCGTTCTTTTCTTTTCTTGGGTCTACTACGAACATAGCTCCAATGTTGTTAACGTCTAAGTTTCTGATACCACCAAGGTTATTTTCTAATTTTTCCATTTCACCTTTTAATTTTATAACTTCTTTCTTAGGTAAAACTTCAAAAGTTCCGTCTTCTTCCATTTTTTGTAACTTTTCTAATCTAGCTATTCTAGTTCTTATAGTCTTAAAGTTAGTTAACATACCACCTAACCATCTGTTGTTAACGAAGTGCATGTTTGATCTTATAGCTTCTTCTTGGATAGCTTCTTGAGCTTGCTTCTTAGTTCCTACGAAAAGGATATCTTTTCCTTCTGCAGATACTTCTCTTATGAAGTTATAAGCTTCCTCAACCTTTTTAACTGTTTTTTGAAGATCGATTATATATATTCCATTTCTTTCTGTGAATATATAAGGAGCCATCTTAGGGTTCCATCTTCTAGTTTGGTGTCCAAAGTGAACTCCAGCTTCTAATAATTGTTTCATTGATATAACTGACATTTTGTTACCTCCTGGTTTTTTCCTCCACAGTCTTCATTTTAATAAAGTTTCCTTATAAGGCACCAACTTTATTTATTGGACTATGTGTGTATTTTGTTACCTAGGATAGTATAACACATGCTATATATCCTAGCAATAAAAATTTTTCAACTTTTTTAATCTTTATATAATAGTTCTCTACTTTTATTATTATTGCCTAAATTTTATAAAAATAATTATAATAATTTTTTCATATAAAAAAAGCTGTGAAATACACAGCTTTTTTTATTTCATCTTTTTTAATTCATAAATTAGCTTTTCATTTAAAATCTTAATATGAGTTCCCTTCATACCTAAAGACCTTGACTCAATTACTCCAGCACTTTCAAACTTTCTTAAAGCATTAACAATTACACTTCTAGTAATTCCAACTTTATCAGCAATTTTTGAAGCAACTAATAATCCTTCATTTCCTTCTAATTCATTAAATATATGTTCAATAGCTTCAAGTTCTGAATAAGATAATGTTCCAATTGCTAATTGAACCACAGCTTTCTTTCTAGCTTCTTCTTCTAATTCATCTTGCTTAGCTCTTAGTATTTCCATTCCTACCACAGTAGCACTATATTCTGCTAAAACTAAATCTTCATCTGTAAATTCCTCACCAAATCTAGCAAGAAGTAATGTTCCTAACTTTTCTCTGTTTCCAATTATAGGCACAACAGTTGAAATTTTATCTCTCATTGGACATTGTCCTTCACCCTCAAAGACGCATAATCCTTTATTCTTAATATTAGATATAGTTTGTGATGCACTTAATAAATCATCATTGTATATTCCTGGGAACATTTTGTCATTAACTACATAGTTTCTCATTATTTCACATTCGAAGTTTTCTAAAAAAGTATGTCCTAAAATTTTACCTTTTCTACTTATTATATAAACATTAGCACAAAGCACTTCACTTAAAAGTGAACATATATCTTCAAATGCTACTGGTTCAGTTCCGCCCTTTTGTAATATTCTATTTAACTTTCTCGTCTTATCTAATAATGATGACATCAATATCATTCCCCTCATTTAACCTTATAATATTCTAAATTTTCTAAATAGCTTAATTCTCATAGATATAATCATACTAACATAAGCAAATAAACATTTCAACATTTTTTACATATTTTCGACAAGGTTAAATTAAGGCTTTTCTCTATTCTGGCTTATCTTCTATTTTTTTAGTTTCATTACATTCAGTGTTAGAGCATTGGGCGTATTTTCCTTTTGTCTTACTAAATTTTAACACCATATAAGCTCCGCACTTATCACATTTTTCATTTAACGGTTCATTCCAACTTACAAAATCACAATTTGGATAATTTGAACATCCAAAAAACTTTTTACCCTTCTTGCTTTTTCTTGCTAAAATTTTTCCACCACATTTAGGACAAGGGACATCTAATTCCTCAACTATAGGCTTAGCGTTTTTACAGTCTGGATATCCTGGACATGCTAGAAAATCTCCATATCTTCCATGCTTTATAACCATCATTCTTCCACACTTATCACAAGGAACATCACTTACCTTATCTTCAATAACTACTTTTGAAACTTCTTTTTCAGCTTTATCTATAGCTATTTTTAAAGGTGCAAAGAACTCTGCTACAACTTCAGTCCAAGATTCACTTCCCTCTTCTATATCATCTAATTTTCTTTCCATATCAGCAGTAAAATCTACATCTACTATTTGTTTAAAATAATCTGACACTATATTATTAACTATAAATCCTAACTCTGTTGGTATTAAATTTTTCTTTTCTCTTACTATATACTCTCTACTTAATAAAGTCGATATAGTTGGCACATAAGTACTTGGTCTTCCTATTCCTTTTTCCTCTAATAGCTTTACAAAAGAAGCTTCTGTGTATCTAGCAGGCGGTTGCGTAAAATGTTGCTTACCGTCAACTGAATTAGAAGCTAACACTTCATTTTCTTCTAACTCTGGTAATAATACATCACTCTCTTCATCTTCAGTTGTATAATCATATACTTTCATAAACCCATCAAACTTCATTGTTGAACCAGTTGCTCTAAACTTATAATCTCCATTAGTTATATCAATACTATTAGTATTTAATTCACAAGCAGCCATCTGACTAGCCACAAATCTCTGCCAAATCAATGTATATAACTTATATTGCTCTGGAGTTAAATTACTTTTCGCTACTTCCGGTGTTATTTCAACATAAGAAGGTCTTATAGCTTCATGAGCATCTTGTATATTTTTTTTGCTTTTATAATTTCTAGGAGCACTTGGTGTATATTCTTCTCCATAGCTATTAGTAATGAATTCACGGGCTTTTCCTTGAGCCTCTTCAGAAATTCTTACAGAATCTGTTCTCATATAAGTAATTAAACCGACAGTTCCATAACCTTTAACCTCAACACCTTCATATAACGCTTGCGCTATAGACATAGTTCTCTTAGTAACAAAATTCAACTTTCTAGATGCATCTTGTTGTAATGTACTAGTAGTAAAAGGTGGTAATGGATTCTTCATTTTCTTTCCCTTTTTAACAGCAGAAACTCTATATTTATCCTTTGATAAATCTTGAATTATTCTATCAGCCTCACCTTTACAATCTATCTCTATCTTCTTATCTTTATATCTTAATAGTTTAACAGGAAATTTCTTTTTATCTTTTTTAAGTACTACATCTACAGTCCAAAACTCCTTTGGTATAAATGCTTTAACTTCCTCTTCCCTATCACAAATAAGCTTTAAAGCTGCAGATTGAACTCTACCAGCACTTAGTCCCCACTTTACATTTCTCCATAAAATAGGACTAATTTCATACCCTACCAATCTATCTAATATTCTTCTCGCTTGTTGAGCATCTACTAAACTTTGATCTATCGCTCTAGCTTCTTTTATTGAAGATTTTACCGCCGTTTTAGTTATTTCATTAAATACTATTCTACAACTATCTTCAGGTGATATCTTTAAAATATTTGCTAAATGCCATGAAATAGCTTCTCCCTCTCTATCAGGGTCAGTTGCCAGATATATTTTATCTGCTTTTTTTGCACTCTTTTTTAATTTATCTATTAATTCACCTTTTCCTCGTATTGTAATATACTTCGGAGTAAAATTATCCTCTATATCAACACCTAATTTACTTTTAGGTAAATCTCTTACATGCCCCATTGAAGCTTCAACAATATAATTTTTTCCCAAATATTTCCCTATTGTTTTAGCTTTAGCAGGTGATTCCACTATAACAAGTTTTTGGCCCATTTCACAAACTCCTATTTCACTTATTTTAGGAGTTCTTCACCCCCATTTATCATTAATTTATTCTCGCATAATAATTGCCTGGTAAACAAATTATTTCGTTTCTATTTTGCATTTCAAATAATAACTCAAACAAAGCCATTCTGTCAACATTTACACATTGGATTATTTTATCTAAATGAATTGGTTCACTACTTAGAACATTATTTAAAAGTAATTTTATGTCATTATTTTCTATTTTTTTCTCTTCTTTTTTAATCACATTAAGAAAATAGTATAAATCATCTAGCTCAACAAATACTTTTGCACCATCTCTTATCAATAAATTACATCCTTTGCTATTAGTATTGGAAACCGGCCCAGGTACAGCCATAACATCTCTTCCGTATTGCAATGCATAATTTACTGTTATTAAAGATCCACTTTTAACAGTTGCTTCTATAACTATTACACCTCTACTCAATGCTGTTATTATTCGGTTCCTCCTAGGAAAATTATACGGCATCGGTTTTGTATTAGGTAAAAATTCCGATATCAACAATCCATTCTTTTCAATCTCATTATATACTAACTTATTTGCTCTTGGGTAAATTATATCTATTCCACAACCTAGCACCCCAATTGTTTTTATCCCTCTACTTAAACACTCTTTATGCGCTATAGCATCAATTCCATAGGCTACACCACTTACTACTCCATAATCCATATTCCTTAACTCTCCTACGATTTGCCTAGTAACAACCTCACCATAAGTGCTATTTTTACGAGATCCAACTATAGCAACCATATTATAATTTAATAAGGATACATCTCCTTTATAAAATAATACATAAGGTGCATCATCTATTTCCTTTAGCCTTTCTGGATAATACTCTGAATTTATTGTTACATAATTAATATTATTCTTGTTAATATACTGAAACAATGCGGTTCCTTGACTTATCGTAGTAGATTTTAATCTTTCATATTCTCCACCTTTATATATGTAGCAATTATCTATACTATCAATATTATTATAAATATTTTCTTCATTATTATACTTTTTAATTAATTCTATTTTAGTTTGATTAGAAATATTCGCTACTATAAACCATAATTCATACTCTCTCATTCATCTTTACTCCCTTTAAGGTTATATTATTTCTCCCAAAACATTTTTCCTATATTGCAATGCCTCAATTATATGATAATCTGCTATCTCATCACTACACTCTAAATCTGCTATAGTTCTTGCAAGTTTAATTATTTTCACATATCCCCTAAGAGTTATATTGTATCTATTATAGTATTCCTCTAATACTCTTTTCCCCTTAGAACTTATGTTACATATTTTAAATACATCTTTACCAATAATCTCAGAATTATATTTGTATTTTGTATCCTTCAGTCTAAAATTTTGTCTTTCAACAGCTTCCAAAACATTCTGTCGCATCTTGTCAGAATTTATATAGTCTTTTTTGTCAGTAATTTCTTCATATTTTATTCTTGGAACAAAGCTAAATAAATCAACTCTATCCATTAACGGCCTAGATAACTTATTTAAATATCTTCTTCTTTCATACTCCGTACATTCACAAGAAGAATTGTTTCCATTCTCCATTAACCGCCCACATTTACATGGGTTAAAAGCTCCTACTAATATAAATTTACTCGGTAATGTATAGCTTTCTCTTAACCTCGAAATATTTATTATCCCATCTTCTAACGGTTGCCTCAATACCTCTAACAAATCATTACTAAATTCTAATATTTCATCTAGAAATAATACTCCATTGTGAGCTAAAGTTATTTCTCCAACCTTTATTTCCTTACCTCCACCAATAAGCGCTGTCTTAGTCATCGTATGATGCGGAGCTCTAAATGGCCTTTCTATAAAATAGCCATCATTCCACAATCCTGAAACACTATATATTTTTGCAATCTCTTTTTGCTCTTCAATAGTTAATGGNACACTCTTTATGCGCTATAGCATCAATTCCATAGGCTACACCACTTACTACTCCATAATCCATATTCCTTAACTCTCCTACGATTTGCCTAGTAACAACCTCACCATAAGTGCTATTTTTACGAGATCCAACTATAGCAACCATATTATAATTTAATAAGGATACATCTCCTTTATAAAATAATACATAAGGTGCATCATCTATTTCCTTTAGCCTTTCTGGATAATACTCTGAATTTATTGTTACATAATTAATATTATTCTTGTTAATATACTGAAACAATGCGGTTCCTTGACTTATCGTAGTAGATTTTAATCTTTCATATTCTCCACCTTTATATATGTAGCAATTATCTATACTATCAATATTATTATAAATATTTTCTTCATTATTATACTTTTTAATTAATTCTATTTTAGTTTGATTAGAAATATTCGCTACTATAAACCATAATTCATACTCTCTCATTCATCTTTACTCCCTTTAAGGTTATATTATTTCTCCCAAAACATTTTTCCTATATTGCAATGCCTCAATTATATGATAATCTGCTATCTCATCACTACACTCTAAATCTGCTATAGTTCTTGCAAGTTTAATTATTTTCACATATCCCCTAAGAGTTATATTGTATCTATTATAGTATTCCTCTAATACTCTTTTCCCCTTAGAACTTATGTTACATATTTTAAATACATCTTTACCAATAATCTCAGAATTATATTTGTATTTTGTATCCTTCAGTCTAAAATTTTGTCTTTCAACAGCTTCCAAAACATTCTGTCGCATCTTGTCAGAATTTATATAGTCTTTTTTGTCAGTAATTTCTTCATATTTTATTCTTGGAACAAAGCTAAATAAATCAACTCTATCCATTAACGGCCTAGATAACTTATTTAAATATCTTCTTCTTTCATACTCCGTACATTCACAAGAAGAATTGTTTCCATTCTCCATTAACCGCCCACATTTACATGGGTTAAAAGCTCCTACTAATATAAATTTACTCGGTAATGTATAGCTTTCTCTTAACCTCGAAATATTTATTATCCCATCTTCTAACGGTTGCCTCAATACCTCTAACAAATCATTACTAAATTCTAATATTTCATCTAGAAATAATACTCCATTGTGAGCTAAAGTTATTTCTCCAACCTTTATTTCCTTACCTCCACCAATAAGCGCTGTCTTAGTCATCGTATGATGCGGAGCTCTAAATGGCCTTTCTATAAAATAGCCATCATTCCACAATCCTGAAACACTATATATTTTTGCAATCTCTTTTTGCTCTTCAATAGTTAATGGCGGTAATATTGATGGCAATGCCCTTGCTAACATACTCTTTCCAGATCCAGGAGACCCGAACAAGAAAATATTATGCCTCCCTACTGCTACTATCTCCATAGCTCTTTTAGCTGTATACTGACCTATTATATCTCCAAAATCTATCTTATAATCGCCTTCTTTTCTACTTACTTTCTTCTTATTTTTATAAGGAAGTAAATCTTCATTAGTTATAAACGAAACAACTTGCTCTAATGATTTAAAGGGATAAAAATTCCCCAAAGTGAAGTGTCTCATTTCACTTAAATTATCTAAAGGAAATATATAATTCTTTTTCTTCTTGCTATCACCTTCAAAAATAATAGGGATAGCCCCTTTTACTCCAACTAACTCTCCACTTAATGATAATTCACCAAATACTATGTAATCCTCTAGCTCTCGTCTAATTATTTGCTTTGATGCCATAAGTATTCCTAATGCTATTGGTAAATCTAAAAGAGTTCCATTTTTTCTTACATCAGCCGGAGATAAATTAATAGTTATTCTGCCCAAAGGAAAATCAAATCCACTATTAACTATAGCCGCCCTTACACGCTCTTTTGATTCTCTCACTGATGCATCAGGTAATCCAACTATACTAAATGTTGGTAACCCTTTCATGATATCTACCTCTACACTTATTAAGACTCCATCTAGTCCACGATGTGTAGCACTTATTATTTTTATTGCCATTTTCATCACCCTTTTAGGATTATTGACATAGAACCTAATCTTAAAACTATGTAATCTGAATATTTTTTTATTTCTTTGGTTATCATTACAATATATATAGGAGTGATGATATGAATGTTTTAAATAAAGATATTGGATCTTATGGTGAGAATTTAGCCTGCGAATATCTTTTAGATATTAAGCACAAAATTTTAGCAAGAAATTTTCGTAGCAAATTAGGTGAGATAGATATTATTACTTTCTTTAATAATATGATAATTTTTACAGAAGTAAAAAGTAGGTATACAAACTCCTATGGATCACCAATGGAATCTGTTACCTACTATAAACAGAAACAAATTATAAAACTCTCTTCTTATTACATTTTAATTAATAAACTTAATGATTATAACATCAGATATGATGTTATTGAAATATTTTTTAACAAATCAAATCAAAATTTTACAATAAACCATATTAAAGACGCATTTAGAGCATATTAACCCTCTAATATATTTTTCAAAAATGACATTCTATGTATTTTGCAAGGTCCGTATTCTTTAATTCCTTCAATATGTTTTGATGTTCCATAACCAACATTCTCTTCAAAAGCATAATAAGGATATTTCTCAGCATATTCCTTCATAAGTTTATCCCTGTAAACCTTAGCTACTATAGATGCTGCAGCTATAGTTGCTGATTTAGTATCACCTTTAATTACTGATTTATTAGGAATATCTATTCCTTTGATTGTATACCCATCTGAAAGAACTAATTCAGGCTTTACTTTTAATGAATTAACAGCCTCAAGGAATACCGAATTATTGCAAACTCCTATTCCTATTCTATCTATCTCTTCAGAATCGCACATAGCTATATTATAAGCTACAGCCTTCTCTTTTATTATCTCCGCTAATTCAACTCTTTTCTTCTCGCTTAGTTTTTTAGAGTCGTTTATCCATAATAATAATTCTTCATCTAAAACATCTAAGTCTAATATTACAGCACAAGATACTATTGGTCCTGCAAGTGGACCTCTACCAACTTCATCTACTCCTGCAATTATATTAAACTCTCCAAAAGATTTATCAAAATTATACATAGCTTTTACTCTATTAATTTCATTTTCTATCTTTTCTTTTTCTCTTTTAAGCTTATCGCCTAAACTATTAATATTTTTTCTTTTATCAGCTTTTAATATATTAATAATTTTAGTTAACTCTTCTGAACGAAGTAATTTACTTACGTCTATTTCCTCTACTTTTTCTTTAACAAACTTAAAGCTTAACTTATCAATATCTGTAGTTAATATATCCATTATCTCGTTTCCTTTTTCTTTGCTTTTAGCTTTTCTTTTCTAATTCTTCTTTTTCTTTCTTTTTCACTTTCTTCTTTTACTACAGCTTCTTCTTCCTCAAAAACATCATCTGGACGCTCTAAAGAAATATTCCCAAGTTTTCCACCTCTAAATTCATCTAAAAGCATTACAGCAATTCTATTGTAATTAATTTCATTACGTGCCATTATGCAACCTCTTTTTCTAGCAATAGCATCAAGATTGTCTAATGGATTTTCAAGTATTTCTGTTATTCCATATCTCTCTATCAATCTATCTGGATAGTATTGTTGAAGTCTTTCCACAAGTTTAAGTGCTAATTCTTCAATATCCATTATTTCGTCTTTTATAGCTCCTGTGAATGCTAAATTTAAAGCAGTTCTTTCATCTTCAAATTTAGGCCATAACACACCTGGAGTATCCAGCATTTCCATGTCTAAAGGTGTTTTTATCCACTGCTTATTCTTGGTAACACCAGCCCTATCTCCAGTTTTAGCAATATTATTTCTTGCCATTTTATTTATGAATGTAGATTTACCGCAGTTTGGAACACCAACTACCATTACTCTCATCATAAACTTAACTAATCCTTTAGCTTTAGCTCTATCATGCTTCTCTTTTAGCAATTCTAAAAGTGCTGGTTTTATTTGTTGCAACCCTTGACCCTTTAGGCAGTTAACCTCTAATACCTTAACATTCTCATTAGATAACACTTTTATCCATTCTTTAGTAACTTTAGCTTCTGTTAAGTCACTTTTATTTAATAAAATTACTCTTGGCTTTCCTGCACAAAGTTTATCTATATCTGGATTTGCAGAACTTCTTGGAATTCTTGCATCTCTAATTTCTATTACAGCATCAACAAGTTTTAAGTTGTCTTCTATTTCTTTTTTTGTTTTTTTCATATGTCCTGGGAACCAATTGATAGTAGCCATACTCTACACCTCTTCCTTCTATCTGCACATTTTAAATAGCAGTTAAGATTTCCTCTATACAAAACACTATATATCTCTATTTTAGACATATATAAGTATTTTATTACAAGAAAAAGGGACTTAATACTAAGTCCCTTCATATCTTTATTAACTTAAATTATCTAGTTAATAATTCCTTAACTTTAGCAGCCTTACCTACTCTATCTCTTAAGTAGAATAACTTAGCTCTTCTAACTTTACCTCTTCTAGTAATTTCCATCTTTTCGATGATTGGTGCGTTCATTGGGAAAGTTCTTTCAACTCCAACTCCGTAAGCAAGTCTTCTAACTGTGAAAGTTTCTCTTAAACCACCGTTTTGCTTTTTGATAACAGTTCCTTCGAATACTTGGATTCTTTCTCTGTTTCCTTCTTTAACTTTTACGTGAACTTTAACGTTGTCTCCAACTCTAAAGTTAGGTAAGTCAGTTCTAATTTGTTCTGCTTCTATAGCTCTTAAAATTTCGTTCATTGTGCATTCCCTCCTAAATGATAAATTGACGTTCTTAACAAATATTTTGACAGAGGACCGCCCGTACTAGCACAAAACATATTCTAACATAAGTATAATTATATTTCAAGCTATTATTTTTTGCTATTTAACAATTTTATATCCTCTTTAGTTAACGTAACTTTTTTATATAAATCATTTCTTCTTTCCTTTGTTACCAATAACGATTGAAGTCTTCTCCACTTCCTTATATTCTCATGATGGCCTGATAATAATACTTCTGGAACACGCTCATCCTCAAAAACCTCTGGCCTTGTATATTGAGGATATTCTAATAATCCATCAGAAAATGATTCATCTTGATGACTTTCTTCTTTATTAAGAACTCCTGGTATAAGTCTCAAAATCGAATCAATAATAGGAATCGCAGCCATTTCTCCTCCTGTTAAAACAAAGTCTCCTAAAGAAATTTCCATATCCACTTCTTTAAAAGCTCGTTGATCTATACCTTCATAGTGTCCGCATAGAAATATAAGCTCTTCTTCTTTTGACAATTCTTCAGCCATTTTCTGATCAAAAGTCTTACCTCTCGGCCCTAAAAATATCACTTTGCCTTTATTAGCTTTTTTAGAATCTCTTATAGCATCTACAACTGGTTGCGCAGACATAACCATTCCAGCACCACCACCATAAGGATAGTCATCTACTTTTTTATGCTTATTCATAGTGTAATCTCTTATATTTATAGCTTCAATATCAATTAACCCTTTTTCTTTTGCTTTTCCTACAATACTATGATTAAAAATATCAAACATCTCAGGAAATAGAGTAAGAATATTAATCTTCATCCATCCATTCTCCTATTGGTCTAATTATAATTTTTCTATCATCTATATTTATATCTGTAACTATATCCTTTAATGCAGGTATTAAAACCTCCTTAGGCTTTCTAATCCAATATACATCATTATTCTTTGTTTGAATTACATCATACACTTCACCAATTTCTTTTCCATCTGTATCAAAAACAGTACACTCTCTTAAATCAGCTAAAAAATAACAATCTTCTTCTAGTTCTATTGCGAACTCTCTTGGAATTTCCATAAATTTATTTTTTAATTTTTCAGCTTCTTCTACTTTATCTACACTTTCAAGTTTTACTATAATTCTATCTTTTTGATATTTGCAACCTTCTACTCCAACTTCTTTACCATCTATTAAAACATACTCTAATTCATCAAATCTACGCGGATCATCAGTTAATGCCATAACCTTAACTTCTCCTCTTAACCCATGAGTATTTACTATTTTTCCAACCTTTAATAATTCGCTCACTCTTTTCACTCCTGTTTATATCTTTTTTCTTCTCATCTATTAGTTATATCAAACTTTTTATAAAATATCAAAATAATATTATAAATAAGAAAAAAGAGTTAGGAAAATCCTAACTCTTAGCATCGATAATTTCAACTGCTACTTTTTTTTCTTCGTTTAATGCTGCGGCTTTTACTACAGTTCGAATAGCTTTAGCTACTCTACCTTGTTTACCGATAACCTTACCCATATCTTCAGGAGCAACCTTCAATTGAAGAATTAATGATTGCTCTCCTTGAACCTCATTTACATGAACTTCATTAGGATTGTCAACTAATGACTTAGCGATTACTTCTACTAATTCTTTCATTAGGCTCTGATGTTAAATTAACACCAGAATTCACCTCCTAAAAATTACTTGTTAAGACCAGCTTTATCGAAAAGTCTCTTAACTACATCTGTAGGTTGAGCACCATTCTTTATCCATTTTGTAGCTTTTTCTTCATCAATCTTGATTTCTGCAGGTTCAGTTATTGGATTGTAGTACCCGATTTCTTCGATGAATCTACCATCTCTTGGGCTTCTTGAATCAGCAACAACAACTCTGTAGAAAGGAGCTTTCTTAGCACCCATTCTTCTTAATCTGATTTTTACTGCCATGTTAATTTCACCTCCTTTAAAGGATTATAATTTATCTTAACTTAAAAAGGCAACTTGCCAAACAGTCCTTTTTTAGACTTCTTAGTTAATGATTTCATTTGCTTCATTTGCTTTCTCATCATTTCATGACCTTTTATAAGTTTGTTAACTTCTTGCAATGATGTTCCTGATCCCTTAGCTATTCTTTTCTTTCTTGAAGAAGAACCTGCTAAAAGCTTTGGATTTCTTCTCTCCTTAGGAGTCATTGAGTAGATAATTGCTTTAACTCTTCCTAGTTGTTTTTCACTGGCATCAAAGTCAATATCCTTCATTTCCTTCGGAACACCTGGAATCATCTCCATGATTTTGCTTAATGACCCTAATTTCTTCATCTGCTCCATAGCAGTTAAATAATCATCATAAGTAAAATCATTTTCCATCATTTTTTGGCCTAATTCTTTAGCCTCTTTTTCATCAATTGCCTCCTGAGCTTTTTCTATTAATGAAAGAACATCTCCCATTCCTAAAATTCTTGAAGCCATTCTATCTGGATGGAACACTTCAAAATCGCTCATTTTTTCACCAACACCAATAAATTTAATTGGCTTAGATGTCATATGTCTTATAGATAGTGCAGCTCCACCTCTAGTATCTCCATCTAACTTAGTTAAAATAACCCCAGTTAAATCTAAAGAATTATTAAAGTTTTCTGCAACATTCACAGCATCTTGTCCTGTCATTGAGTCAACTACTAGTAAAATCTCTGATGGATTCACAGCTTGTTTTACATCCTCAAGTTCAGTCATAAGAGCCTCATCTATATGAAGTCTACCTGCTGTATCTATAATTACAACATTGTTTCCATTTTCTCTTGCATGCTTTATTCCTTCAGTTGCAATTTCTACTGCACTTACTTTATCACCCATTTGAAATACTGGAACATCAATTTGTTTTCCAACAACCTCTAATTGCTTAATAGCTGCTGGTCTATATATATCACAAGCTACCAAAAGTGGTTTCTTGTTATGATTTTTTCTTAATTGTAATGCAAGCTTACCACACATTGTAGTTTTACCTGCCCCCTGTAACCCTACTAGCATAATCACTGTAGGTCCTACACCTGCAAATTCTAATTTACTCTCACTACCACCCATAAGATCAGTAAGTTCATCATTGACTATCTTAATTACTTGCTGAGCAGGTGTCAAGCTTTCTAAAACTTCGCTACCAACACATTTTTCACTAACATTTTTAACAAAAGTTTTTACCACTTTAAAGTTAACGTCAGCTTCTAATAATGCAAGTTTTACTTCCCTCATGGCTTCTTTTATATCTTTTTCAGTTATCTTACCTTTACCTCTAAGCTTCTTAAACGTATTTTGCAGCTTCTCGCCTAATCCTTCAAAAGCCATGTTAACCCTCCTAATATGCCTTTATAGCTCCTCTAGAATCTCTTTGTATTTAGTATAATCTACTTTATCAATAGAATACTTTTCATCAATATCATCTAGAATTTTAGCTATCTTTTTTTCTCTTTCTAACGACTTTTTTAATAACATTAATTTGCCTTCATAAGTTAGAAATTGTTTATAGCATCTTTTAATAAGGTCATGGATCGCTTGTCGGCTCGTTTGATTTAGTTCAGCAATTTCAGCTAAAGATAAATCCTCGTTATAATATAAATCCATAATACTATATTGTTTCTCTGTTAATAATGCACCATATAAGTCCATTAATAAAGAAATCTCAACCCTATCTTCCATGTAATCACCTTACCCACATATGAGATTTTAACAGAAGTATTTATATGTGTCAAGTATTTTTACTTAACACTTTTTACTAATGTATTTTCATCTATATAAATATGCTTAAAAGTGCTATCTAACTAGCTTTTAACTAACTTATTCAATCCAAATTAATTGCTTTATATTTTAAAATATAAATTTATTTTAAAGATTTTTATATTTAAAATGAATTTTCTATCCAAAGTCAGATGAGGCTGACTTTGAACGTAAACTTTAAATTATTAACTCTTAATTCTTAATTAAAAAAGTGCTTCTACAAAGCTTTCTGCATCAAATTCTTGCAGATCATCTATTCCTTCACCTACACCAATATATTTAACAGGTATATTTAATGAATTCTTAATAGAAATTACTACTCCACCTTTAGCTGTTCCATCTAATTTAGTTAGCACTATACCATCAACAGGACACACTTCCATAAATTGCTTTGCTTGAATTACAGCATTTTGGCCTGTAGTAGCATCTAGAACTAACAAAGTTTCTTTCTTTGCATCAGAGTATTCCCTTTCAATTATTCTATTTATTTTTCCTAATTCATCCATAAGATTCTTTTTATTATGAAGTCTTCCTGCAGTATCACATATTAATAAATCTACATTTCTAGCTTTCGATGCATTAATAGCATCAAAAACTACAGCAGCTGGATCTGATCCTTCTTCATGTTTAACTATATCAACTTTTGCTCTTTCGCTCCAAACTACTAATTGATCTATAGCTGCAGCTCTAAAAGTATCTGCCGCTGCTAATAAAACTTTTTTGCCAGCCTGTTTGTTTTTAGCAGCTAACTTACCTATTGATGTAGTTTTACCTACTCCATTAACCCCTATAACTAAAACCACTCTTTTCCCTGACTCTTCTACAATCTCATCTTTGCCACTCATCATATCTGCTATAACTTCTTTTAAAGCAGGCTGCACCATTTCAACATCATTTATCTTTTCTTTTCTTATTTTCTCTTTAAGTCTTTCAATTATGTCCATAGTAGTATCCATACCTATATCAGCCATAATTAAAATTTCTTCAAGTTCCTCATATAAATCTTCATCGATAGTAACAGCAAGTTTTAAAGTTTCATTTATTTTATCTGTTAGAGCATTCCTTGTTTTAGTTAGTCCCGTTTTTAAACTATCAAATAATTTTCCAAACATCCTTTTTCCTCCTAATTCTCTGTTAAGTCTACTGAAACAACTTTAGATATACCTTTTTCTTCCATAGTGACACCATACATAACATCACTTACTTCCATAGTACCTTTTCTATGTGTTATTACTACAAACTGTATATTATGCGAGAATTGTTTTAAAAACTCTGCGTACCTAAATACATTCGCATCATCTAGTGCCGCTTCAATCTCATCTAATATACAGAAAGGAGTTGGTTTCATCTTTAATATCGCAAATAACAAAGCTATTGCAGAGAGAACCTTCTCTCCACCTGACATAAGATTAATATTTTGAAGTTTTTTACCTGGTGGCTGTACATTTATAACAATATTAGCATTTAGTTCATCACCTTCACCTAATATAAGCTCTGCTGTTCCACCTTTAAATAGTTCTCTAAATGTTTCTCCAAAGTTCTCGTTTAATATCTCAAAGTTCTCTCTAAACATCTTCTGCATCTTAATTGTCATTTCACTTATAACATCTAATAATTCATTTTTTGCTTGTTCTAAATCCAACTCTTGAGATGACATAAATTCATATTTTTCTAGAACTTCATCATATTCTAAAATTGCAGATAAATTAACAGTGCCTATAGCACTTATCTTACCTTTCAATCTTCCTATCTCTTCCTTAATCTTTAAAACATTATCAATTTCTATAGCTATCTCCATAGCTTCAGCTAATGTTAGATTTATTTCTCCATTTAGTTTACTAAATAATCCTTCTTCCTCACTATCCAGTTTTACCTTTTGAATTGTTCTCTTATTCAATTCATTTTCTAAAACTCTTACTTCTTCAATTATTTCGTTAGCGAAGGTTTCTTTTACTTTCAATTCCTCTTTATAGGAAATCTTTCTTACTTCATCTTCCTTAAAAATCTCTTCTAAGGTTCTTATATTCTCATTAATCTTTTCAATTATAGATGTTTTATTATTTATTCCATCTTCTAATGTTTTAATATTAATTTTCTTTTCATTAATCTCATATAAAAGATTCTTTATATTTTGTTCTCTTTCAGCAATANTTAAAGCAGGCTGCACCATTTCAACATCATTTATCTTTTCTTTTCTTATTTTCTCTTTAAGTCTTTCAATTATGTCCATAGTAGTATCCATACCTATATCAGCCATAATTAAAATTTCTTCAAGTTCCTCATATAAATCTTCATCGATAGTAACAGCAAGTTTTAAAGTTTCATTTATTTTATCTGTTAGAGCATTCCTTGTTTTAGTTAGTCCCGTTTTTAAACTATCAAATAATTTTCCAAACATCCTTTTTCCTCCTAATTCTCTGTTAAGTCTACTGAAACAACTTTAGATATACCTTTTTCTTCCATAGTGACACCATACATAACATCACTTACTTCCATAGTACCTTTTCTATGTGTTATTACTACAAACTGTATATTATGCGAGAATTGTTTTAAAAACTCTGCGTACCTAAATACATTCGCATCATCTAGTGCCGCTTCAATCTCATCTAATATACAGAAAGGAGTTGGTTTCATCTTTAATATCGCAAATAACAAAGCTATTGCAGAGAGAACCTTCTCTCCACCTGACATAAGATTAATATTTTGAAGTTTTTTACCTGGTGGCTGTACATTTATAACAATATTAGCATTTAGTTCATCACCTTCACCTAATATAAGCTCTGCTGTTCCACCTTTAAATAGTTCTCTAAATGTTTCTCCAAAGTTCTCGTTTAATATCTCAAAGTTCTCTCTAAACATCTTCTGCATCTTAATTGTCATTTCACTTATAACATCTAATAATTCATTTTTTGCTTGTTCTAAATCCAACTCTTGAGATGACATAAATTCATATTTTTCTAGAACTTCATCATATTCTAAAATTGCAGATAAATTAACAGTGCCTATAGCACTTATCTTACCTTTCAATCTTCCTATCTCTTCCTTAATCTTTAAAACATTATCAATTTCTATAGCTATCTCCATAGCTTCAGCTAATGTTAGATTTATTTCTCCATTTAGTTTACTAAATAATCCTTCTTCCTCACTATCCAGTTTTACCTTTTGAATTGTTCTCTTATTCAATTCATTTTCTAAAACTCTTACTTCTTCAATTATTTCGTTAGCGAAGGTTTCTTTTACTTTCAATTCCTCTTTATAGGAAATCTTTCTTACTTCATCTTCCTTAAAAATCTCTTCTAAGGTTCTTATATTCTCATTAATCTTTTCAATTATAGATGTTTTATTATTTATTCCATCTTCTAATGTTTTAATATTAATTTTCTTTTCATTAATCTCATATAAAAGATTCTTTATATTTTGTTCTCTTTCAGCAATATTTGACCTTTTAGAATACAGTTCATTTTTCTTACCTTGTATACTTTCATCTAAAGTAGCTCTAGAAATTTTCATTTCAGTAGCTTTTTCTTTTAAAATATCTAGCTCTCTTTTCTTTATTTCATATGTTTCTTCAAGAAGCTTTACCTTTTCCTTACTTTCATAATTTTTTTTGCCTAAAGAGTCAAGTTCATTCTTTTTAAGTTCCAATTGCTTCGTTAAATTATCAATAAATATAGCTTTCTTCTTTAAATCATCATTTGAATATTCTAATGACTTTTTAATCTTTTCACCTTCAATTACAAGATTTTTTGTTTCTCCATCTAAAACAGTTAAATCAATATTCTTTTGATGAACTTCCTCTCTTTTATCAATTATCTCTTCATCAATTTTCTTTATATCATTTTTTATACCTTGTAAAATTTCATTTTCTTTACTATACTCTGCTCTTAACTTCTCAACCTTTACTTCAATCTCTTCTATCTCTCTTTTTCTTCCTAGAAGATTACTACTCTTACCTTGGATACTTCCTCCTGTTAAAGCTCCCCCAGGATTTATTACCTCTCCAGTTAAAGTTACAATTTTATAGTTATGATTACCAACTTTTGATATAGCTAGCGCTGAATCCATATCTTTTGATATTATGGTTCTTCCTAGATTATAATCAACTATATCTTTATACATATCATCTACAGTTATTAAATCTGAAGCTATTCCTATATACCCTTCTATTTTCTTTAGATTTTCAGGCAGATTTAATCTCTTACCTTTTATTATGTTAAGCGGTAAAAATGTAGCTCTTCCCAAGCTTCTTGATTTTAAATATTGAATTAACAGCTTTGCATCTCTGTCATTCTTAGTTATTACATTGGATATAGCCGCACCTAATGCTATTTCTATAGCTACTTCATATTGTTTATCAACATTAAATATCTCACCTAAAACCTTAATATCACTAACATTTGAAACTTTACCTGCTAAGATATGCTCCATTAAATTTTTTACGGTTCTATTATATCCTTCATAATGCTTTTCTAAATTACTTAAAGCTGAATGTGTCGCTTCAAGACCATTAATATTTTTAGTTAGAATCTTTAATCCATTTTCTTTTTGATTCAATTTACTATGTGCCCTAGATAGCTCTTTTTTCATTTCTATCACATTTTCTTCAAGAGATTTTATATCTTTTTTGGTTTTTGCTATATTCTCTCTTAACTTTTCAATAGTAGCTATATTAATAGTTAAATTACTTTTAAGATTATTAATAGATAAAACCAATGCTTCTTTTTGTTCAACTGTATTTGTTATATCTTTTTCTATAGACTTAATACTATTTTTTATTTCAGAATTTTTAGATAAAAATTCATATTCACTATCTTTTAGCTTATTTAACTCTGCTTCTATTTTAATAATTTCTCTATTATTTTCAGATATATTGTTCTCTATTTCCCTGATAGATAACTCTTTTTGCCTTCTTTCTTCAAGCTTACTATCTATCTCTTTTTCTAAAGCTTCTTTTTCATTGTTTAAATCATTTAACTTAAGATTTATTTCCTCTATATCTTTTTCTTCTTTTACTATTAAATTTTTAAAGTTAGATATTCTTTCTTTGAATAGATCTATGTCCTTTGAATTTTTAGCCATAGCTTCTTTCTCACTATAATATCTTTCTCGCTCTTCTTTATTCTTTCTTTCAATCTCTTCTATAGCTTCCTCTAAAGAAAGAATTTCTGATTTATATTTTAATATATTTTCTCTTTTTAGACTTATCGTATTTTCTCTATCTTCTATATCTTTTCTTAAAACTTCTAAATCAGCTTTCACTTTTTTTAAGTGAAATACTATTAAAGAAACTTCTTTCACCTTTAACTCTTCAGCTAAAGCTTTGTACTTAATAGCTTTTTCCTTTTCTTCCTTTAAAGGTCCTAACCTCTCTTCATAAGTCGATATAATATCCCTTATTCTAATAAGATTATTTTCTGTATTGTCTAACTTCTTTTCTGCTTCATCTTTTCTAGCTTTATATTTAACAATACCTGCTGCTTCTTCAAATAAAGCTCTTCTCTCTTCAGGTCTTCCACTTAATATAGCATCTATTTTCCCCTGACCTATTAGTGAATACCCCTCTTTACCTATACCAGTATCCATAAATAATTCTATAATGTCTTTTAACCTACATTTTTGCTTATTTATTAAATACTCTGTCTCTCCAGATCTAAATATTCTTCTAGTTACTATTACCTCATTGTATTCAATAGGTAGTGATCCATCTGAGTTATCTAAACAAAGTGAAACTTGTGCTAGTCCTACTGGTTTTCTAAATTGAGTACCTGCAAATATAACATCCTCCATTTTTCCACCTCTCAGGCTTTTAACACTTTGTTCACCTAATACCCATCTAACCGCATCAGATATATTACTTTTTCCACTCCCATTAGGACCTACTACTGCAGTTATACCTTTTTTGAAGTTTAGTTCTGTTTTATCTGCAAAGGATTTAAATCCACGTACCTCTAGTGACTTTAAAAACATTGGCACACTCCTTATCTATTTATATAAGCGCTGGTAATAATCCTAATATAAATGCTACCAACATAAATATTGAAATAATATAAACTAACTTATCTCTAGTCTTCTTTTTCATCATTATCACCCCATTCATTCTTAGTTTATAGCAAAGATATAAAAATTTCAATAAATACACATATATCTTTATATAATAAAACTTTAGGAGTTAGGCAATAAGCTTAACTCCCTTGTAATGATAAAACTACACTAAATTTTAAAGTCTTCTATTTTCTCAATTATAGTTAATTTTACTTTATTTCTTTTAACTTTATTTTCTACTTTAACAAAAGTTTTACCACTTCTGTTAGTAATAAATTTCTTAAAATACTCTTTCTTATTTGTATATAGCTTACTTATATCCTTATTATTAATCTCTATTATAATATCTTTATCCCTAGGTGCTTTTTCTTCTAAAGTACTACAAATTAGATATCCTTCAACAAGCTCTCTAAAAGCCGGATGGAAAGGTCCATCTATAATATCCCTTCCCCATGTTATAGACTCTGTCGGTTGAAGTCCTATTCTAATAACCTTTACTTTTGCTTCTTTATAAAGCTTTAATAATTCACTTGATATATGTACAGCTTCATCTAATGAATATGGAATATATTCTCCTCTATTATACATCTTTTCCATAGGAGTATCTTTTATTATAAGCGCTGGATATATTCTACATATATCTGGTTTCATACTAATTGAAGTCTTAGCAGTATATATATCCCTCTCAAAAGTATCTCCAGGTAATCCCGGCATTATTTGATGTCCTAATGTGAAATTATATTCTTTTATAAGTTTAGAAGCTTCTCTTACTTGTTCTGCAGTATGCCCTCTACCTGCTTTAATTAATACCTCATCATCTAAAGATTGAACACCAAGCTCAATAATATCTACCTTATACTCTTTTAAATAATCTAATATATACTTATTTATAGCATCAGGTCTTGTAGATAATCTTATATTATGAATTAAACCTCTATTTTTGTATTCTAAAGCCACACCTAATAACTCTTTTTGTTTTTTTACCGGTATAGCAGTAAATGTACCTCCAAAAAAAGAAACCTCTAATGTTGCACCTTTAGCATCTATAGTATTTAAATATTCATCTATAGTGTTTTTAACATCATTTTCTGTAACTTCCTCTTCAACTACTCTAGCTATTCTATCTTGATTACAAAACACACATTGATGAGGACAACCTTGGTGCGATATAAAAATAGGTATAATATAATAATTCTTACTCATTTATATCCTCCAAAATCTTTAATGCTGATTTGGCAGCATTTTGCTCTGATTCCTTTTTGCTATAACCCTCGCCTTGACTAAATTCTTTATTATCAATTATTAATTGAGTAAAGAACTTTCTCCTATGAGGTGGTCCCTCATGTTTAATTAATTCATAAACTATAGATATTTCCCCATTTCTTTGTAATAATTCTTGAAGTTTAGTTTTATAGTCTAATATTATATCATTGTTAATAGCTCTTTTAATAATTTTTTCAAATCTACCTAAAATATAATCCTTAGTAAATTCTAATCCTTTATCTAGGTATATGGCTGCAATTAATGCTTCTACAGCATCTGCAATAAGAGATACTCTTTCTCTTCCTCCAGTAAGCTCTTCACCTTTGCTCATTCTTAAAAAATATCCTAAGTTAAGTTCCTTACCAATTTCATATAATGAATTTTCACAAACTATTAGACTACGAATCTTTGTTAATTCACCTTCTGTTTTATCTTTATAATTTAGAAATAGATATTCAGTAATACATAATTGTAGAATAGAATCTCCTAAAAATTCTAGTCTTTCATTATAGTCTTCATCCCTATGCTGATTAGCATATGAAGAATGGGTTAAAGCAGTTATTAATAAACTAGGTTCATTAAATCTTATACCTATTACTTCCTCCACTTCTTTTTGATAAAAGTTATTCATCTTGTACGCTCCTTACAAGTATATTCTTCAACTTGCTTCTACTTCTAAACAAATTCAAGAATAGACTATTTTTTTGTTTTAAACATTAAATCCCGCAATACTGCGGGATCTAATTATTCCTCACCATGTTCTTTCATAAACTTAACTATATCAGCTACAGTTACGAAAGTTTCAGCTTCTTCATCTGGAATTTCCATTTCTAATTCATCTTCTAAAGCCATAATAAGTTCAACTATATCTAATGAGTCTGCATTTAAATCTTCAATAAAAGCAGATTCCATTGTTATTTCTTCTTCATCTATCCCTAACTTTTCAGATATTATTGATCTAATCTTTTCAAACATAATCTCACCTCCTAAATTCACCCACTTAGATAATATTATATATTAAGTTAGTCGTCAATATTAAAAGCAATATAAATTCCTAGTTTTCTAAACCTTCTTTTATCTTATCTAATACCTTGCTATCATAAAAGTTCTTTGTTTGTCTTATAGCACTCTTAAAAGCTTTAGCATTAGAACTACCATGAGCCTTTATACATATGCCGTCTACACCTAAAAATGGTGCTCCACCATACTCTTTATAATCGAACTTCTTCTTAATATTTGCAAAAACAGGTTTTAATAGAACTGCACCTATTTTTGACTTAATCCCAGTAGATAAAATCTCATCCTTAATTATATTTAAAAGATTTGAAGCCGTTCCTTCATACATTTTCAACACTGTATTTCCTACAAACCCATCACATACCAAAACTTGAGTATCACCATCTGAAATATAACGTGGTTCTACATTACCTACGAAATTCAATCCATTTTCCTGTTCTAATAATTCATAAGTAGCCTTAGTCAATTCATTACCTTTTTCAGCTTCTGCTCCTATATTAATAAGACCTACCTTAGGATTATTATTCCCCATAACACCTTTGTAATACTCTTTGCCCATATGTGCAAAGTTAATCAAATGTTCTGGCTTACAATCGACGTTAGCACCACAATCCACTAACATAAACGGCCCGTTTTTTCCTGGCATTATCGGTGCAAGCGCCGGTCTTTTTATCCCCTTAATTCTACCTATAATAAAGGTACAGCCCGCTAAAAAAGCTCCCGTACTTCCTGCAGAAATAACAGCATCACATTCTTTATCTTTAACTAGATTTAAAGCTTTACAAATACTGGAGTCCTTTTTCTTTCTTATAGCCATAACTGGATGTTCATTATTTGTGATAACTTCAGTAGTATTTACTACCTTGATTTTATCTCCTCCATAATTACACTTTTGTAACTCTTCTTTAATCAACTCTTCTGGTCCTGTTATGAAAAACTCTACATCTTTAAACTCTTCTGTAGCTTTTACAACACCTTCTACTACAGCCTTAGGTGCATTATCTCCACCCATACCATCTATAGCTATTTTCATTTGGTTCACCCCTTTTTTGTTTATATATAAAAGAAAAGAAAGTCATATGACTTTCTTTATTCTTCAGTTGAAGCAACAACTTCTTTACCTTTGTAGAATCCACAGTTCTTACAAACTCTGTGAGCCATCTTCATTTCGTGGCATTGTGGACATTCAACTATTCCTGGTAAGCTTAACTTAAAAGTTTGAGCTCTTCTAGAATCTCTTTTTGCTCTATATGTCTTTCTCGCTGGATTTCCCATTATTACACCTCCTTATTCCCCAAACAACTCTTTGAGCTTTGCTAGTCTAATATCGACATCATAATTGTTGCAACTACATTTGTCAACATTTAAGTTAGCTCCACAATTGGAGCAAAGACCCTTACAGTCTTCAGCGCAAAGTCTCTTGATAGGTAAGGTTGAAATAATACTATTTTCAACAATCAGGGATAAATCTAAAGTATCCCCCTCTACAAATATAATTCCTTCTTCATCTTGAAGTTCTTTATTATTTGTAAACCTTTCTTCTATATCAATATCTATTGGATAGATAAAGGTATCTAAGCACCTTGAACAATTAAGTTCTAATTCCGTTTCAATAGTAGCCTCTAGTTCAAGAATCTCATTTCTTGAAACTAATTGCCCTTCTACTTTAACGGGTTTGATAGCTCTAATTACCTCTCCTTCAAACTTTATAGGTTCAAAATCAAGAGAGAAATCGATAGCTTTCTTTCTTCCATCTTTCATAAGTAAATCTAAAAATTGTACTTCCATAATTATAAGCTCTGGATTTTACTCCTCATATCTTTAATAAGACATATTATACATTACGTATAGCTTGAGCAAAGCATCCTTTTCACTCCTTAGGCTTTAATTTACTCATTTCAAACACAATTTATTATATATACGCAGACATTAAAAGTCAAGCTATTTATATAATAATTACTTTGATATTAATTCTAAAGTATCTCTTGCAATCATTAACTCTTCGTTAGTTGGAATTATGAATGCTTTAACAGTAGAATCAGTTGTAGATATTTCTCTTACTTTTCCTCTTACCTTGTTTGCTTCAGTATCACATTTAACACCTAAGAACTCTAATCCCTTAAGGATCTCTTCTCTAGTTTCCGGTCCATTTTCTCCAACACCAGCTGTAAATACTATAGCATCTACTCCACCCATAGCAGCAGCGTATGCACCTATTGTAGTTCTTACTTTATAGTGGAATATATCTAATGCTAATTGTGCTCTGTGAACTTTTTCTTTATAAGCTGCATCTTCTATATCTCTAAAGTCTGAACTTATTCCTGAAATTCCTAGTACTCCTGATTTTTTGTTTAATAAATCAGTAACTTCATCAGCAGTTAATCCTTCTTCTTTCATTAAGAAAGTAACTATAGCTGGATCTATATTACCTGATCTAGTACCCATTGCTAAACCTTCAAGTGGTGTGAATCCCATAGATGTTTCAACTGATTCACCATTCTTAACTGCACATACACTTGAACCGTTTCCTAAATGACAAGTTATTATCTTAAGATCTTTTATATCTTTACCCATAACTTCTGCAACTTTTTGAGAAACATACTTATGAGAAGTTCCATGGAATCCATATTTTCTTATTCCGTGCTTTTCATATAATTCGTATGGTAAAGCGTATAAATAAGCTTCTTCAGGCATTGTTCCGTGGAAAGCAGTATCAAATACAGCTACCATAGGAGTGTTTGGCATTAACTCTTCACAAGCTTTTATACCTATCATATTAGCTGGATTGTGTAATGGAGCTAGCTTGAAGCACTCTTCTATATAAGATTTAACTTCATCATTTATAACAACTGACTTGTTATATTTTTCTCCACCGTGAACAACTCTGTGTCCTACAGCATTTATTTCTTCCATAGATGAAATAACACCATTAGTTTTATCTACTAAAGCTTCTAAAACTAATCTTATAGCATCTTTGTGATCCTTCATAGCTTCTTTAACTATGTATTTTTCTCTTCCTTCAACCTTTTGAGTTAAAACAGAACCTTCTATTCCTATTCTTTCAACTAACCCTTGAGCTAAAGATTCTTCTGTAGCCATATCGATTAATTGATATTTTAATGATGAGCTTCCGCAATTAATTACTAATACTTTCATTTATAAACACCTCTTAATTTTTTTACTTGTTTTGAGCTTGTGCTTGAACAGCTGTAAGTACAACTACATTAACTATATCTTCCGAACTACATCCTCTTGATAAGTCGTTTATTGGTTTAGCAAAACCTTGACACATAGGCCCTATAGCTTCAGCACCAGCAAATCTTTGAACTAACTTATATCCAATATTTCCTGATTGTAAATCTGGGAATACTAATACGTTTGCTCTTCCAGCAACTTGACTGTTTGGAGCTTTTTGAGCAGCAACTTTACCTACTATAGCTGCATCTAATTGCATTTCTCCATCAATCATTAGGTCTGGTCTTAATTCTTTTGCAAGTTCAGTAGCTTTTCTTACTTTTTCAACTAATTCGTGATCAGCGCTTCCCATAGTTGAGAATGATAACATTGCAACTCTTGGTTCTATCTTGCAAAGATTTTTAGCAGTATCAGCAGTAGCTATAGCTATAGCTGCCAATTGTTCATATGTAGGATTTGGATTTACAGCGCAGTCTGCAAATAATAACATACCATTTTCTCCATATGGTGAATCTGGTACCATCATTATAAAGAAGCTAGATACTACTGAAACTCCAGGAGTTGTCTTTATTATTTGAAGACCTGGTCTTAAAAGATCACCAGTAGTATGTATAGCACCTGACACCATACCATCAGCATCATCTAATTTAACCATCATAGTACCAAAGTATAGAGGGTCCCTTACTATCTTTTCAGCCTTCTCCATTGTCATACCTTTATTTTTTCTTATTTCATAAAAGGCTTTTACATATTCGTCAATCTTTTCATAGCTATTTGGATCAATAATTTCAACACCAGATAAATCAACATTAAGCTCTTTTGCCATACTCATAATCTTTTCTTGATTACCAATTAGCACCGGATAAGCTAACCCTTGATTTTTAATTTCTTCTGTAGCAATTATAGTTCTTTGTTCTTCACCTTCTGGTAAAACTATTCTTTGCTTATTTGCCTTTGCAGCTTCGAATAATTTATTCATAAGTTCCATTTCAATTTCCCCTTTCGTAGTCACAAGGACGAATCATTCATTATCTAATATACTCCTATATAGCTATATTTTTCAATAGAAATTTAGTTTAAATATTTAATTCTTTATATTACTAATTTTCTGAATATTATGCATTATATCATTTTGATATAATTTATTTCACTTTTTTTATCTTATGTTATAATGATTTTATATTTCCCTAAAAGGAGAGTAAATATGAATATTACAGGAATAATTACAGAATATAACCCATTTCATAATGGTCATTTATATCATCTTACCGAGGCAAAAAAGGCTACCAACGCTGATGGAGTAATCTGCATAATGAGTGGCAACTTTGTACAAAGAGGTGGTCCAGCAATAGTAGATAAATGGAAACGAACTGAAACGGCTTTAGAAAATGGTGTAGACTTAGTATTAGAATTACCTACTTTTTACGCTGTCTCTTCAGCAGAAATTTTTGCCAGAGGCGCTATTTCTATTTTAAACTCATTAGGAGTTGTAGATAATATTTATTTTGGATCTGAATGCGGAGACGTAAGTCAGCTATATAAAATTGCTAAAATTTTAACTACAAATAATAGCTCATTTAACAGTATATTAAAAAGCAATCTCAAAGAAGGAATGTCCTTTGCTAAAGCTAGAGAAAAATCATTAATACATTTTTCAAAAGATGATTCTATAAAGGAAGTTATATCATCATCAAATAACATATTGGGTATAGAATATATAAAGGCGATAATATTAGAAAAAAGTAATATTAAACCATATACCATAAAACGTGAAGGAAACAAGTATAACGATACATCATTATCTAAAGTCTTTTCCTCAGCTACTTCCATTAGAAAAGCACTCTTAGATAACATAGATTCCTTAGAAGCTTTAAACAATGTAATGCCTTCATCTTCAATTAATATCCTAAAGGAATCTCTAGAGCTCGGATATAACTTCTCCTTCGATGAAGACCTATATAAGTATTTAAGATATAAAATCTCTACTAATTGTGTTAATTTTAACAATTTGTATGAAATATCGGAAGGCTTAGATAAAAAAATATTAAAAGAAATTCTAGATAGCATATCTTATGACGATTTAATTTTTAGAATAAAAAGTAAAAGATATACCTACACAAAGATTTCAAGATTGCTAACTCAAATTTTTATTGGATTTGATAATTTTAATCTAAATAAAGATACTATTGCTAACTATAACTACGGACGAATTTTAGGCTTTAACTCCAGAGGACGAGAGATTTTATCTTCAATAAAAAAGACCTCTTCTATCCCTTTAATTACAAAAGTTCCTAAATATCCAAATAATCCATTATTAGAATTAGATATTTTATCAACAAAAGCCTACTCTATACTAAATACAAGTTTAAACCCTAATTCAGATTATTTGAAAGGTCCTATAATAAAATAATAATATTATGAAGTCATTAGCATATAAATACTATAGATGGGAGGAGTTTTCTATGGTTACTATTATATTCTTATGGCTTCTAATTTTTGTTCTAATATTTGTATTATTGAAACTTCTTAATATAAATAAGAATTATTTTGTAAGCTTTTTAATTTCATTTTCTATTATTCTATTTGTTTTAAATCTTAAAGATTGTATAAATGCATCTTTAGTAGGACTAAATTTAGTTATAAAAACAATATTGCCAACAATATTCCCTTTTTCATTTATATGCAATCTTTTAATTTGCTACGACGGCATATCATTATACTCAAAAATTCTAGGACCTTTAATATGTAAGCCTTTAAAGCTTTCAAAAGGTTCTTCTTTTCCCATAGCTGCTAGTGTTATATGTGGTTATCCATTAGGATGTAAATATTGCTGCGACCTATACTCCTTAGGATATATAGATAAGAAGGAGTTTGAAAGGCTATTGAATATAGCTTCAAATGCCAGTCCTATGTTTTTAATAGGTTCTATAGGTGCCACTATGTTTGGAAATACTAAATTAGGCTTTATACTTTTAATAGCAAATTATCTTTCTCCATTAATTATTGGTATTTTTACTATTCCTAGAGGAAAGTTTTCTAAAGAATCAAAAGAAATTTCTTCAGAAATTAAAAAAATTTCAATTGGATCAGCTTTAAAAACATCCATTGAAAATAGTGTAAATACAACATTGCAAGTTGGCGCTTTCGTTATTATTTTTTCAATTATTATAAGCATAATAAAAAACAATGCTTATATAAGCATTGTTTTTAAAAACCTAGAAGAATTTCTAAACATACCTTCTTCTTCTTTATATGGAACCTTACTTGGTAGTATAGAATTTACCAACGGATGCAAACTTATAAGTTCATCTACACTACCATTAATTTTAAAACTTTCCATAATAAGCTTTATTTGTTCTTTTTCTGGACTATCTGTAATAGCGCAGATAAGTTCTTTTATTGGAGATTTAAATATATCACTATTTAAATACTCATTTTTAAAATTTATTCAAGGAATAGTAAGCTTTATTATTACATTTATAGCATGTATCTTTTTTATAAAAGATACTCCAGTATCAACTTTTCCAATAGAAAGTATTTATATAGATAATAAAATACTCTTTATCGTTTATAGTATATTGATATTATCGTTTATATGTACTTTAATAAGATATAAAAAGAAATTACATGCTTCTTAACTCAGCAATATTTTCTTTTATAATCTTACCAGTGTCACTTAGTCTTTCATCTATTTCTTTAGCAGCTTTTTCAAAAGACTCTTGCATAGCTGTTATAAGTTCAATTTTTTTATTTTCAACTTCTTTATCAAGCTCTAAAAGAATTTCATTAGAATATTCTCTTGATCCTACTCTAATAGCTTTGGCATCTCTTTGTGCTAAAGCTATTATTTCATTTGCTCTAATTTTAGCCTCTTTAACCAAATCATGATTTTCAACATTCTGCTTCTTAAGTTCAGCACTTTCTCTTCTTGCAACTTCAAATTCCTTTTGAGCTTCTGAAAGTATTCTATCTTTCTCACTCATGACCCACTCTGCTTTTTTTAATTGATCTGGTAAATAATTAATAACTTGATCTATAACTTCCTTAAATTCTTTTTTATCAACCATAACTTTACCTGTAATAGGCATTTTTGCAGAACTATCTAGCATTTCTTGTAGATATTCTAACAAATCAATAATATTTAATTCTAGCTTATTCAAGCTACTCCCCCCCTAAATTTCTTATCTTATTATATACTTCTGTAATTATTTCATCAGGTACTAACCCATTTATTTTCCCACCAAATTTAGCTACCTGTTTTACAGACGATGAACTTAAGTAAGAATACTCTGATGATGTCATCATAAATAATGTTTCGATATTAGGATCTAGTTGAGAGTTCATAAGTGCCATTTGAAATTCATATTCAAAATCCGAAACTGCTCTTAAACCTTTCAAAATTACTTTAGCATTATATTCTTTTGCTAAATCAACTAATAGGCCATTAAAGCAAATTACTTCAACATTCGGCAAGTGCTTAGTTACCTTTTTTATAAGCTCAACTCTTTCTTCAATAGTGAATAATCCTTTTTTATCTATATTTACAAGTACCCCTACTATAAGTCTATCAAATATCTTAGAACCTCTAGTTATAATATCTAAGTGACCATTGGTAATTGGATCAAAGCTCCCTGGATAAATTGCTACTCTCATTATTTTTTATTTTTACTCCTCATATTTATATAAACATATTGTTGTATTACCATACTTTCTACTTTTAATTAAAGAGATCTCTTCATATCCTTTATATATTTCTTCAATAGAATCAATTTTAGTGACTATGATACCATCTTTACTTAATATTTTTTTATCATAAATTATTTTTATCGCCTCTGGAATCATTTCTCTACAATACGGCGGATCTACAAAAATGACATCAAAAAGCTTGTTTCTATCTGATAAATATCTTAAAGCTTCATAAGAATCTTTATTTAGTGCATAGCATGTATCTTCAAATTTAAGGTTTTCAATATTTTGCTTTAGTAAAGAGAATGCATCTTTGCTTCTATCTACTAAATAAACTTCTTTTGCTCCTCTACTAGCAGCTTCTAATCCCAAACTTCCTGTTCCTGCAAAAACATCTACTACCACAGCATCTGGAATATAGTTTTGTATCATACTAAACATTGATTCCTTAACTCTATCTAAAGTAGGTCTTGTTTCCATTGTTGCTGGAGGTATTAATTTACGTCCTCTTGCTTTTCCTGCTATAATTCTCACTCTAATTCCTCCTTTTTTATAACATTTTAATTCTATCATATAATTTTCTACTTAACAATTTATTTATTAGTTAAAGCATATATATTGACTCCATCTATCAAGAGACTCTGCTATTTCATTACAAAGACGAACCTTTTCTGGATCATTAGAATTTAATAATTGTTTCCCCTCTTCCCTTGCACACCTTAAAATTGCTAAATCCTCGTATATATTAGCTAATATCAATCCTTCATCACCACTTTGCCTCATTCCGAACATCTCTCCAGATCCTCTTAATTTCAAATCTTGTTCAGATATATAGAATCCATCAGTTGATGAAGTCATAATCTCCATTCTCCTTTTAGTAACTTCACTTTTAGCTTTTCCAATTAAAATACAATAAGATTCATATTGCCCTCTTCCTACTCTTCCTCTTAATTGGTGCAATTGAGCAAGACCAAATCTTTCAGCATTTTCAATTATCATAACAGAAGCATTAGGAACATTAACTCCTACTTCAATAACTGTTGTAGAAATAATTACCTTAGTCTCATTTTTCTTAAATCTATTAATTATTTCATCCTTTTCTTTAGGCTTCATTTTACCATGCAATATTTCTACTTCTACATTTCTAAAAATTCCGTCTTTTAACTCTCTATACAACTTTTCTACTGAATTTAATTCCATCTTTTCATCTTCTTCAATCAGTGGACATACAATATATACCTGCCTACCTTTATTAATTTCATCCATAACTAAGGAGTATCCTGCAGTTCTATCATTTTCTAAGAAGAATTTTGTTTCAACAGGCTTTCTTCCCGGTGGTAATTTATCAATAACAGATATATCTAAATCAGAATATACATACAAAGCTAATGTTCTCGGTATAGGAGTTGCTGTCATAACCAGTACATCAGGTCTTCTGCCTTTGTTAATAAGTTTATTTCTTTGTTCAACACCAAACCTATGCTGTTCATCTGTTATAGCAAGCCCTAAATTTGCAAACTCTACGTCTTCTTGAATCAAAGCATGGGTACCTATAACTATCATCGGCGTATCTGTAGCTATAAGCTCTTTTATTCTTCTCTTTTCTTTTTGACTTGTACTTCCTGTCAAAAGCTCAATATGTACATCAAATTGTTCTAATAGCTTTTTAGCTTCTAAATAATGTTGATTAGCCAAAATTTCTGTAGGTACCATCAAAGTAGCTTGATACCCATTTTTAACAACATTAAACATTGCTATAAGTGCAACAACAGTCTTACCACTTCCAACATCTCCTTGAACAAGCCTATTCATAGGAAACTGGCTTTTCTGATCTCTAAGGATTTCTCTAACAACCCTAGTTTGGGCTTCTGTTAAGCTATATGGAAGCGCAGCTTTTAAATCTGCTAATTCATCAACCCAATCAAATTTTATTCCATTTTTACTCTTTAGCTTTCTTTTTAATATAAGTAATTTCATAGAGTAGTTAAATAATTCTTGGAATTTCAATCTTGTTATAGCCTTTTCTAACTCTTCTCTCCCTGATGGAAAGTGAATATTTCTAATTGCAAAATCCAAATCAGTAAGTTTATACTTTTCTATCAATTCTTTAGGAAGATTATCATTAATCTTCAAATCTTCTATACACTGATTTATGAGTTTTATTAATATCTTATCCGTCATATCCCCCTTTAAGCTATACTTAGGTACAATCTCATTTTCTTTAGCAACCTTTACTCCTACGATAGGATTGACTATCTCCAACCTATTACCTAACTTTTTATATTTACCCATTAAGTCATAGTTTTCCCCAATTTTAAAAGAGTTTTTTATAAATCTCTGATTAAACCATTTACCATCAACTACATAGCCTAAATAATCAAATTTGATAGTAGTTATAAACTTTCCTGTTTTTGTTCTCACATCTCTTTCTATACTTACACATCTACATGACAATACTTGCTTCTCTTTATCATCAATTTCATTAAAATCAATATTACTTCTAAGAAATTCATAATCCCTAGGAAAATATAGAAGTAAATCTAATACTGTAAAAATACCACACTTATTTAATTTTTCTCTTAATTTTGGTCCTACCCCCTTTAAGGAACCAATATCTTTACTTACATCCATAACTACACCTCATCTTTATAAGCAAAAAGGCTGTGCATCTGCAACAGCCTTTTTTATATTATTCTACTGACATTATGAAGTAATATAAAGGTTGATCTCCTTTATAACATTGTACATCAAAATCTTCATACTTTTCTTCTAATTCAGCTACAAAATCTTCTATTTTACTTTCGTCTACATCACTACCATAGAAAATAGTTATAAGTTCACTTTCGTCATCTATCATAGATTCTAGTGTTTCCTTAGCAACATCAAAATAGTCTGCTCCAACTTTTTTGATTTTACCTTCAACTAAACCTAACATATTTCCTTCTTTAATTTCGATACCATCCATTTCAGTATCTCTAACTGCATATGTTACAGAGCCTGTCTTAACCATATCAAGAGCTTCCATTAAACTTGCTTCATTTGAATCTACATCTTGCTCAGGGTTAAACATTGTTATACAAGTTATCCCTTGTGGAATACTCTTAGTAGGTATTACTCTAACATCTTTATCAGCTATTTCAGCTGCTTGGTTAGCTGCCATTATTATATTCTTGTTGTTTGGAAGTATGAAAATATGTTCAGCATTTAACTTTGAAATACACTCCATCATATCTTGAGTAGAAGGATTCATTGTTTGACCACCTTCAATAACATAATCAACACCTAAATCCTTAAGGACATTAGTTATTCCACTTCCCATTGCAACAGATACAAATGCATATTTCTTCATTTCTACTTCTTCAGCTTCAACTTCTTCATTTTTATCTGCTAATAACTCTTCTTTCTCAAGCATTTCTCTATGCTCTTCCCTCATATTATCTATTTTTATCTTAGATAACTCACCTACAGCTACAGCTTTTTCTAAAACTAAACCTGGATTATTAGTATGAATATGTACTTTTATAACATCATCATATCCAACAACTATCATAGAATCACCTAATGACTCAATTTCATCTTGGAAAGCTTTAGCTTTCTTAGCATCTCCTAATATTATAAATTCTGTACAGTATCCAAATTTAATATCTATATCTTTAGCCGAACCTGCTCCAGCACCTGTAACATTGGCATCTTTTACAACTACATCTTTTATTTCAGCTTTTATACCATCTTTAAGTGCATCATACATTCCTTGTAGGATTATATATAATCCCATACCACCTGAGTCAACTACTTTAGCCTTCTTTAAAGCTGGTAAAAGTTCTGGTGTCTTATCAAGCATAACTTTTGATGCATCAACAACAACTTTTAATAAGTCAATCACATCTTGCTTTTCTTCTTTTACAGCAGCTTCAGCAGCAGCTCTTATTACTGAAAGAATAGTACCTTCTGTTGGACGCATTACTGCTTTATATGCAGATTTGCTTCCCTCTAAAAATGCTAAGGCAAGTTCAGTAGAGTCTACATCATTTTTACCTTCCAATCCTTTAGATATTCCTCTAAGAATTTGAGATAAAATAACACCTGAATTCCCTCTAGCACCCATTAAAGCACCTTTAGCTAGCTTTTTAGAAGTTTCCCCTATAGATTCAGAATTTAGATTTTCAATCTCTTTAACTGCCGCTTTAAATGTCATAGACATATTAGTCCCTGTATCTCCATCTGGTACTGGGAAAACATTTAGTGCATTTACAAAGTCGCTTTCCTCTACTAGCCTATTACTAGCATTAACAACCATATTATAAAAATCATGGCCGTTTATTCTTTCATATTTCATTATGTTACCTCCTAGACTCTAACCGCTTGAACGTTTACTGTTACTGAAGCTACACTTAAACCAGTATAATTTTCAACGCTATAACGAACCTTTTGTATTATATTATTTGCTATAACAGAAATTTTAGTTCCGTATTCAACCATAACAAATAATTCTATTTCTAATTTATCTTCATCATTAAATTGCAATTTTACACCTTTACTTAAGTTTTCAACTCTTATTAGTTCCCAAAATCCTTCTGTTGCATTTTTAGAAACCATTCCAACAACACCATAGCACTCCATAGTAGATAAACCTACTATTTTAGCAAGCACTTCCTCAGAGTAACGTATATTTCCAAGATTGTTTATATATCCAACCATATAGAATCCTCCTTATAATTATCCTTATAAAATATTGTATATTAGATAATCCATTAATTCAAGTAAAATTATACTTCTATAGGTTTTCATAAAAAATATTATTGGTATATTTCTATTTTTTTTTATTTTCTCTTGCAAAATATATAGCTTTTATGATAGAATCAATTTTGTCCTATTGAAGAGAATTTATCTTCACATAATAAGGAGGTGTTTTCAAGTGGCAAGAAGATGCGAAGTTTGTAGCAAAGGTGTTGTATCTGGAACTCAGTACTCACACTCACATCGTCAATCTAAGAGAACTTGGGCTCCTAACATAAAGAGAGTAAAGGCTTTAGTTAACGGAACACCAAAAACTGTTCATGTATGTACAAGATGCCTTAGATCTGGTAAGGTTGAAAGAGCAATATAAGTTCAAATAAAAAATGCAATTGATTTATTCAATTGCATTTTTTATTTTTTTAATTTTATAGGTATTATTATATTCCTATGTAGTTACTTCTTCCTTGTAAAAAATTTAATGATAGATGATAAAAATTTTGGTAATTTTATTGCTATTATCTTCACTAGAACCCCTCCTAAAAAAATCACCTTCCCTACATATTCATCTTATGCATTAATAAGGTAATAGGTGATAATTTTTAGGAAATTTTCAAAACAAATCTTTTTTTCTTTTTAGACAATTTATTTAATCTTTTGAATAAATAACCAAAACTTTTCCTGACTCAAACTCTATATACATTTTTTCATCTATAAATTCGTTAGATACAGTCGTAGTATCTCCCATAAATAAATCATAATTTTTTAAATTATATTTTGCATTTATTATATTTAGGTTTTTCACTACATCTCCATAAGCTAAAAATGATATGTACTTATATCTATTATCTCTATTTAGACAAATACTATTGTTAACAATAAAAATTTTATTATTTTCATTTATAATAGTAGCTTTCACATTTCTCTTCAAAGCAATAGTCAATAATCCTAAGTTTCCAAAGGTATGATCTAACCTTGTACCTGTAACCCCTAATAATATAATCTCTCTAGCACCTTCTTCTATAGCTAGATTCAACGCACTATTAGAGTCCGTAAAATCCTTCTCTGGATTAAATTCAATCTTTATCGCGCCACATTGTTTTAGATAGTTAACCTTATCTATATTAGCAGAATCAAAATCTCCTACTATATATTTAGGTACTATATTAGAGTCATATAAAGAGTCGCAACCTTTATCAGCCCCAATGATCAGTTCTGATTCATAAGCCACCTCTTTTAAAAGCCCCGCAGATGGTTTTTCTCCTCCCGAAACTATTAAAGCCTTCATGTTTATCTCCTTCTCAAAGATGAGATATTCTTTTCTATCTCTCCATTTTTAAACACTGCTGAACCAGCAACAATAACATTAGCCCCTGCTTCAATAATATCTGAAACATTTGAAGGGTCAACTCCACCATCAACTTGAATAAGTAAATCTTTATTATATTTTTCACTCATTGCTTTTACTTCTTTTATTTTATCAATAGAATACTTAATAAACTTTTGCCCACCAAATCCAGGATTTACAGACATTATAAGCACCATATCTAATTCACTTATTATATCTTTTAAAACATATGTAGGCGTTCCAGGATTTAGTGCTACAGCAGCTTTAATACCTTTTGATTTTATATACTGTATAGCTCTATCTATATGCTTCTCTGCTTCATAGTGTATAGTAATCAAATCTGCCCCTGCAGCTATAAATTCATCAATATATTTTGATGGTTCTTCAATCATTAGATGAACATCAAAAACTTTATCTGTTCTATTTCTTATAGCTTTAATTATTGGCATCCCAAAACTTATATTAGGTACAAATTTCCCATCCATAACATCTATATGAATGAAATCAGCTCCTGCATTATGAAGCTTTTCTATATCCTCTCCTAAATTTGAAAAATCTGCTGATAATATTGACGGTGCAATTTTTATCATTAATATTTCCTCCCATCCATCTTTTCTTCTAATGTTCTTATATAAAAATCATATCTATATTTATTTATTTTCCCTTCTTCTACAGCTTTTTTTACTGCACAATTAGGTTCTTTATAGTGTAAACATCCTCTAAACTTACATAGATTATTATATTCCTCAAACTCAGGAAAACTATATCTTAAGTCTTCTTTTTCAATAAAATTAACTTCTAATGTTGAGAATCCTGGCGTATCTACTATATATCCTCCTACAACATCAATTAGTTCACTATGTCTAGTTGTGTGTTTCCCTCTTCCTATCTTCTCTGATACTTCGCCAGTTTCCATATGATACTTCTCTGTTAATGTATTAATTAAAGTAGATTTACCTGCTCCTGATGGTCCACATAAAACAGTCTCGTTATTATCTAACTTTTCCCTAAGTTTTTCTACTCCAATACCCTTTTTAGCATTTATATATAGAACTTCATAACCTATATCTACTATTTTTTGCTTTATAGCCACTTTCTCTTCTTCAGATACTAAATCAACTTTATTTAAACATACAACAGCCTCAATATTATTATGTTCGCATAAAATCAAAAATCTGTTTAACAAATCAAAATTTATATCTGGATTTTTAACTGCAAAAACTACAAAAGCTTGAGTAACATTAGCAACAGTAGGTCTAATTAATTGAGATTTTCTTTCAAAAATTTCTTCAATTACACCTTTCCCATTACTAACTTCAATTTCTACATCATCTCCAACCATAGGTTTCATATCCTTATGTCTAAACTTACCTCTGGCTTTACATTCAATAAGTCCTTCTGATGTTTTTACATAGTAAAAACCACCAATTCCCTTTATTATTTTTCCTTTCATATTTCCTCCAAAGAATTTGTTCTCTTATTATAATAAACACCTTTTCATAAAAAATGCAATATATTTAAGCTATTACCTATAAATATAATAAAAATGCCACCTTTATAGTAGTAATTTTTCTTATATTTCTACTACAAAGGTGGCTATCAATTTCTCTTTTTTGCCTTTAAATTTGTTAATATTATTGAGTATTTTGTGTAGTTGTCTCATTGTCCTGTGGAGGATTTTCTGGAGGTGTATCCGTTGGTAATGATTCTATCTTTTGAATTTGTATTTTCACTTGCTCACCATCTTTGATACTTGGAGTAAAAGCAATTACTTTATACTGATTTGTCTCAGCTGATGGAGGTGTACCACCTTCTACTGTATATTTAATATTATTAGAATCTAATGCAACAATTGCATCAGATAACAACATTCCTTCTGATATAAACTGAGTTATATCAGTTGTAGGTTCAACATACTTTCCTACATAAAGCTCAATCGTAGTCCCCTCTTTAACTTCTATATCTTTCACTGGCTGTTCCAATACTTTTCCATCTTCACTTTGTCTATCTGTTTCCTGCTCCATAATATTAACTATAAATTTTTGACTTTCTAAATCTGCTTTTGCATCATTAATATTGTATCCAATATAATTTTTAACTTTAACCAGCTTAACTTCTGGTCCTTTACTTATAGTTACATAAATAGTATCTTCCTTAGCAATTTCAGTTCCAGCCTTAGGATCCTGACTTACATAATAACCTTTTTCAACATTATCATTAAATTCGTAATTTATTTCATATTTAAGCCCTTTAGAATCTAAATATTGTTTAATTACATTTTCTTCATAATCTCTCAAATTTGGCACAGTAACTTTTTCTACTCCACCAGAAACAACAACTTTAATTATAGATCCCTTATTTATCATTGTATCTGCCGCTGGATCACTTCTTAGTATTTCTCCATCTGGTTTATCACTATTTTCAGTTTTTTCTCTTTCAAGTTTTAATCCTAACGCTTCAATTTCCTTTTTTGCTTCATCAAAACTTTTTCCAATTATATTTGGAACTTTAACCTGCTTAACTTCATTTCCACCAATAAAAATAGTTGTAAATACTACTATTACTAATAAAAGAACTGCAATTACGCCTCCTATTATTAATCCTTTACCCTTTTTCTTATTTTTCTTTTTAAAATAATCATCATCAAAATTTTCTTCTTCTTCTTCTTCTTCCATTTTGTTTTGAAGATTTACTTTTTCAACTTTTTTAGGTTTTGGATTTATATCAGTTTTAATAGGACTCATTACAATAGTTCTTCCACCATCATTTTCCGTTGGTGCTTGAATAATTGTCATAGGATTTTCTTTTATCTTTTGTAAATCTGCAATCATTTCTTTTGAAGTTTGATATCTCGAAATAGGATCCTTACTAATAGCTTTAAGTATAAAACTATTTAAACTATCAGGTATTGTATCATTTAAAGTTTTAGGGGCAACTGGTTCCTCTTGAATATGTTTTAAAGCAATAGTAACTGGTGATTCTCCATCAAAAGGAAGTTTTGCTGTTACCATTTCATATAATACTATTCCTAAAGAATATAAATCCGTTCTAAAATCAATAAATGTTCCTTTTGCTTGCTCTGGGGATAAATAGTGAGCTGATCCCATAATTGTTGTTGTGTTGGTAATAGTTGATGACGTTGCACTTTTAGCAATACCAAAATCTGTTACTTTAACATCACCATGCTCAGTTATTAATATATTTTGTGGCTTTACATCTCTGTGAATTATACCATTTCTATGTGCACAATCTAAAGCTTTCGCTACTTGAATTGCTATTGTACTAGCTGTAGACCAACCAATCTTACCATTAGAAACAATTATTTCTTTTAACGTTTTTCCTTCAACTAATTCCATAACAAAATAATCAGTATTATCTTCGTCTTCATGCCCTACATCTAAGACATTAACTATATTCATATCTGATAAATTTGCTATGGCCGTAGCTTCCTTTTTAAACTTTTCAGAGATATCTTTATTATCAGCAAATTCCTTCTTTAGAATCTTCACCGCTACTAATCTATTAAGCTTTTTATCTCTAGCCTTATAAACTACAGCCATTCCACCTTCCCCTATTACTTCTAATAGTTCATATCTATCCCCTAATATCATCCCGATCATCTCTACACCTCTCCTCCAAATAGCAAGACAGTAATATTATCTCTTCCCCCTTGTTCATTCGCTAAAGAAATCAAATCATTAGAAGCATTGTTTAAATCTTTACTATTCTTTATAATATTAAACACTTCTTCTTTAGATACTTCATTAGTTAAACCATCTGAACAAAGTAAAAAGACTTTAAACTTATTCTTATCAATTTTAAATATATCTACTACTACATTTCGTGCAGTACCTAACGCTCTTGTTATTATATTCTTTTTAGGATGATTTCTACCTTCTTCTTCTGTCAAAGAACCTGAATCTATTAGTTCCTGTACTAATGAATGGTCTTTAGTTAACTTAACTATTTCCTTTTCATTTATACCAAAGCAACAACTATCTCCAACATTAGCAATCTCTATTATATCACCTCTCACAAGACAAGCGGTTAGCGTTGTCCCCATACCACCATAACTCTTCTCTTCAATCGAGAGATCATATATTTTTCTATTGGCATATAAAACAGCTTCTTCTAAAGAGTGCTCTAATGAATCTTGCTTATTTATATAGCTAATAACTGATTCTACAGCCATTTTGCTAGCTACTTCACCAGCATTATGTCCTCCCATCCCATCAGCTACTACATAAACCTTATAGCGATTTCCTTCATAAAAATCAGCATAGTCTTCATTTAAACTTCTAACCATCCCTTTATCACTCTTCATACTAACCATACAATAACCCCCTCTTTTTACTTTGCAGACTCTATGTAACTCTTTCTTAGCTGTCCACAAGCAGCATTTATATCTGCACCCATTTCCCTTCTTACAGTAACTTCAATTCCATTACTCTTTAATATCTCTTCAAATTCCTCTATAACCTTTTTGGAAGGTCTCTTTAATGTATTTTCTTTTATTTCATTTACTGGGATTAAATTAACATGACATAGCATACCTTTTAAAATTTTTGCTAGTGATCTAGCATCTTCTTTACCATCATTAACTCCTGATACTAACGAATATTCAAAGGTAATTCTTCTACCTGTTTTATCTATATAATATCTACAAGCATCTAAAATTTCAGTTATACTATACTTATTTGCAATAGGCATAATTTCCTTTCTCTTCTCATCACTAAATGCATGTAATGAAATAGCTAAAGTTATGCTCATCTCTTTATCTGCTAATTCGATTATTTTAGGAACTATCCCACAAGTAGATAATGTTATATGTCTTTGCCCTATATTTAAACCATAATCAGCATTTACTATCTTTAAGAACTTCATAACATTATCAAAGTTATCTAAAGGTTCTCCACTTCCCATAAGAACAATATTTGAAATTCTATCGCCACATATTTTTTTTCCTATAATTACTTGTGATAATATCTCACCACATGTTAAATCTCTCACACGACCACCTAATGTAGAAGCACAGAATTTACATCCCATTCTGCACCCTACTTGTGTTGATATACATATTGAGTTTCCATGCCTATATTGCATTATTACCGACTCTATTATATTCCCATCATTAAATCTTAATAGCATTTTTTTAGTACCATCTAAAGAAGACTCATATACTTCTTCAATTTTAGGTATTCCTATATAAAAGTTATCTTTTAGCTTATGCTTTAAAGAATTGGGAATATTCTTCATATCATCGTAGTTCCATACTTCGTTATATATCCATGAGAAAATCTGCTTTGCTCTAAAAGCACTTTCCCCATTCTCTTTCATCCAACTTTGTAATTCTTCTAATGTAAAATCTAATAAATTTTTCATAGGTTCACCTACTATTTCTTCTTAAGCTTAGCTACAAAGAATCCATCCATATATTGATTTGGTAATATTGTTAAAGAACCATTGTCATTATATATAAAGTTCTCCATATTTCCTAAGAAGATTTTTTCTATTTCTGCATCTTTATATTTATTTAAGAACCAATTTATATTATCTTCATTTTCTTCTTTATTAAGGGTACAAGTAGAGTATACTAAAGTTCCTCCACTCTTTAAGTAATGCCATGCATTATCCATTATTTCTCTTTGAACAGGAACTAATTCTTTAAGGGAATTTCTTGTTTTGTTCCACTTTATTTCTGGTTTCTTTCTTATTATACCAATTCCTGAACATGGTACATCTATTAAAACCGAATCAGCAGAAGCTATTAGTTTACTATTTAATTTTGTTGCATCCATAACATCTACAGTTACATTATTTAATCCTAATCTCTCAACATTTTCAGTTATAAGCGATAACTTATTTTCATGTAAATCAAAAGCTAAAACTTTTCCAGTATTGTTCAATAACTCAGCTATATGAGTTGTCTTTCCACCTGGAGCTGCACATAAATCTAAAACAGTATCTCCATCTTTTACATCTAATAATGGCGCTACAATCATTGCACTTTCATCTTGAACAGTTATATATCCTTCTGAAAATACAGGATTGTTCTCAACTGATTTTCCACCTGAAATTATTATAGCTTCAGGACAAGCATATCCTTCCTCTATGTTATATTCCATTTCTTCAAGTTTGTCATACACTTCATCATAATCAGCTTTATTATTATTTACTCTTACAGTTACCTTCGGAGTCTGATTTAATCCTGATAGGATTTTCTTACCTAAGTTCTCTCCGTATTGCTTATATATCATTCTTATAAACCAATCTTCATATGAATAAATATAAGCTAACTCATTAACCTTTCCACTTTTAACTTCTATATCATCTGGATTTTTAGTATAACTTCTTAATATTCCGTTAACTAACTTAGCATCCTTATCAGATATTTTTTTAGCTAATTCAACAGCCTCATTACAAGCTGCAAACTCCGGAACTTTATCTAAGAAATGCATTTGGTATATTGCAATTCTTAATATATTTAACACTTCTTTATCCATTTCACTTATATCTCTTATAAAATTAGAAATTATCGTATCCAAAGTATTTTTTCTTCTTAATGTTCCATAAACCAATTCTGTTACTAAAGCCTTATCCTTATCAGATAATTCAGATTGGTTTAACTCCTTAGAAAGAACTAAATTTGAATAAGCTCCTTCATTTAATACTCTATTTACTACATTTAGTGCTACTTCTCTACTATTCATACTTTACCTCTTAATCGTTATTTCTATTGCTTAATGCAATTAGTCTTAATAGTTGTGTTATTGACATTAACGCTGCTGCTACATAAGTCATAGCTGCTGCACCTAATACTTTTTTTGCTCCATCTACTTCATTACCTAATAGAATCCCTCTTCCTTCTAGCACCTTTAAAGCTCTACTTGATGCATTAAATTCAACTGGTAATGTAACAAGTTGATAAATAACCGTTGCTGAAAAGAATATAATCCCTACAGTTGTAAGTCCGGGAAGACTTAAAAAAATTCCTAAAATAAATAATATCATAGACATTTGACTTGCAAAATTTACTCCTGTAGCTATTGATGTTCTTAAAACAAGCGGCTTATAATGCTCTTTATGTTGTATTGCATGACCTATTTCATGAGCAGCTATACCTGCTGATGATATTGATGTTCCATAAAATACATCTCTTGATAATCTTACAATTCTACGAGTAGGATCATAATGATCTGATAACTCTCCTCTTGTCTCTACAACTGGTACATCATAAAGACCAGCTTCATCTAACATCATTCTAGCTACTTGCTCACCTGTATAACCATTCATAGTTCTTATAGATTTATACTTTCTATAAGTACTACTTACTTTACTCTGAGCCCATAAAGCTACTAAAATTGCAGGTATTAACATAAGCATAGTTCTATCTGGATAAAATCCGAAAGGCATATTTCCCTCTCCCCTTTTTTATACTAATTTTGTTCCAACTTCAATTTCTTTTCCATTAATATATTGTTCAATAGTTAATGGCTTACCATTTGGAAATTGAATTTTTTTAATTAATATTATTCCATCAGTAGTATTTACTTTCATACCATTTTTATTAACGCTAATAATAGTTCCTGGCTCTTTAGAACTATTTTCACTTAAAACAGTACTTTCATATATCTTCATATTCTCATCTTTGTATGTTGTATGAGCTATAGGCCATGGATTAAGTCCTCTTATTAAGTTATGTATATATTTAGCTGACTTATTCCAATCAATTTTTCCTGTATCTTTACTTAACATTTTAGCATAACAAGTTTCGCCTTCTTGCTTTATAGGAGTTATTTCTCCTTTTGACATTCCATCAATAGTTTTTATTAAAAGCTCAGCTCCACTTACCATAAGTTTATCGTGTAATTCACCAGCTGTCATATTTTCAGTAATTTCTACTTCATCTTTTAATAGCATATCACCAGTATCTAACCCTACATCCATAAGCATAGTAGTATTTCCAGATACCTTTTCACCATTCACTACTACCCAATTAAGAGGAGCAGCTCCTCTGTACATAGGAAGTAATGATGCATGTAAGTTTATACATCCTATTCTAGGAATATCTAAAACCTCCTTAGTTAATATTTGCCCAAAAGCAACTACTATTATAAAGTCTGGTTTTAATTCTTTTAAATACTCTATAGCTACTCTATCTTCCTTTAATTTTTCTGGCTGAAAAACTTTTATATCATGCTTTACAGCAACTTCTTTCACTGGTGAAAAAGCCATCTTCTTACCTCTTCCCTTAGGTCTATCAGGTTGCGTAAACACAGCTTCTACTCCATATTCAGATATAATTTTCTCTAAGGAAGGTACAGCAAAATCTGGAGTTCCCATAAATACAATCTTCATTCTTATCTCTCCTTATTTTCTGTAATCTACATATAAAACACCATTTAAGTGATCATTTTCATGAAGTACAGCTCTTGCAAGTAATCCTTCTGCTTCCAAAATAAATTGCTCTCCTTTTTCATTAAAAGCTCTTACTTTAACATAGTTTGGACGTTCAACTTCACAAGACTCACCAGGAACACTTAAACATCCCTCATCATCAAGTTGAGAACCACTAGTCTCTAATATCTCTGGATTAATAAATACCATTAAACCATCCTCATCTCTTATATCAATTACAAATAATCTTTTTAATATACCTACTTGAGGAGCTGCTAATCCAACACCATCAGCTTCATACATTGTTTCAGCCATGTCTTTTATTAAAACTAAATCTCTTGGTGTTATTTCTGTAATATCTTTACATTTCTTTCTTAATACTTCATCGCCAATTTTTCTTATATTTCTAATTGCCATAATTATACCTCCTAAATTAGACTGTTTGGATTAATATCTATACTTATTCTTATTTCATTATAATTGCTCTTATTATTATCATAAAGTAATTCTTGAATTTTTTTTGCAAATTTTAAATCAAATTCACCTTTTAGAACTATTTGCCACCTAAAATTTTCCTTTATTTTAGAAATCATACATGCTATAGGCCCTAATAATTCAATTCCATTATAATCCTTTAGCAATATACTTATGCTATTAGCTATATTATTCATAAAGTCTTTTAACATATTCTCATCTTTTGAAGTTCCATTTATTAACAAAATTTTCCCAAAAGGCGGATAATTCATTAAAGCTCTCACTGTAAATTCTTTTTCGTAAAAACCTTCATAATCATAATTTTTAGCATACTGTAAGCTATAATGCTCTGGTGTATATGTCTGTATAACTACTTTACCTTCTTTAACACCCCTTCCTGCTCTACCAGCTACTTGAGTTATTAATTGAAAGGTTCTCTCTGCCGATCTATAATCAGGTATATTAATAGACATATCAGCTGCTAAGATACCTACTAAAGTTACATTGGGAAAATCTAACCCTTTTGAAATCATTTGCGTTCCTATTAAAATATCCCCTTCACCTTTTTTAAAGGCATTATATAACTTCTCATGTGAGTCCTTTGCTCTTGTAGTATCTACATCCATCCTTATAACTTTTGCATCTTTAAAATATTTTTTTATCTCATCTTCAACTCTTTGAGTTCCTGCTCCAAAAAATTTAACATACTTGCTTTCACATTTTGGACACTTATTAGGTTCTCTTTTAGTTTTACCACAATAATGGCATATCAGAAAACCATTTTTATGATATGTCATAGAAATTTCACATTCATCACATTTAAAAACATATCCGCAACTTCTACAGGATACAAAAGTTGAAAAACCTCTTCTATTTAAAAACAAAACTATTTGTTCTTTTTTCTCTAGTGCTTCTTCAATACTTTTAAATAACTTCCTACTAAATAGAGATCTATTCCCTACCTTCAACTCTTCTCTCATATCAACAAGTTCCATTTTAGGCATAGGTTTACCATCAACTCTTTTAGTAATCTCCACTAAATCAATCTCTCCTGAAATTGCTCTATAATAGCTTTCTATAGTAGGTGTTGCTGATCCTAAAACTAATTTTGCACCTTTTTTATTTGCAATATATTCTGCAACTTCTTTAGCTTGATATTTAGGATTTTGTTCCGATTTATATGTATTTTCATGTTCCTCATCTATTATAATAAGACCTAAATTTTTAGCTGGTAAAAATAATGCGCTCCTTGCTCCAACGATTACTCTAGCTTTTCCTTCCTTAACTCTGTGCCATTCATCAAATCTTTCACCATCTGAAAGCCTACTATGAAAAAGTGCTACATCCTTTCCAAATCTTCCTTTAAACCTCTCTATCATCTGCGGTGTTAAAGCTATTTCTGGAACTAAAACTATTGATGATTTATCGTTTGTTAATGCATTTTGAACTAACCTCATATATATTTCAGTCTTTCCTGAACCAGTTACCCCTTTTAATAAGAAGATATTTTTATCTGAAGTTAGAATTCTTTCTATAGCATTTTTTTGTTCACCAGTTAATTCTTTATCTTCATCTTTTATATATTCTCTTTCATTATATCTAAAAATAACTTCTTCTAAAGATTTTAACATTCCTTTTTGAAGTAAATTATTAAGTTTATATTGAGATATAGAAAAATTTTTTATTAATTCACTTTTAGAATATTTACCTGAATTTTCTTTTATAATCTTTATGATTTCTTTATATCCTTCAGGATTTTTTATATCACTTAAATCATCTTTAACTAATACTATAACATTCTTAACCTTATTTTTAGCGCCCTTCATAATCCCTACAGGTATTAAAAGCCTAAAGGCATCTATATATTTACAAAGATATTTTTCTTTCAAAAAATAGATCAATTCAATGTCATCTAGGGTAATGATTGGTTCTTCTGTTTCAATTGATAACAATTCCTTCATCTTATAATCAAAACTTACCTCATCCTCTTTTTTTATACCTATTATAAATCCCTCAACTGGTTTATTTCTAAATCCAAAAGGTACTTTTACAATCTGTCCTACCCTTACCTTAGGGTTAAGGCTTTCAGGAATCTTATAAGTAAAAGGTCTATCAATTTCTACAGCCTCGCTATTTAATATTATTTCACCATAAAGAATCAAAAAATCACCCTCATAACTAATATAATACATTTAATTATTATTTAAACTATTATTTTAATATAAAGAAAAGCGCAGTTAGCGCTTTCCTAGAATCATATCAAATATATTTGTAGCTACTTGCTTCTTGCTCATCTTATCAAGATTAATAACCTTACCCTCTTTTGATAGTATAGTTACTTTATTATCCTCACTTGCAAATCCAGTATCATTTGAAGTAATATCATTAGCTACAATAAAATCTAAATTCTTGTTTTTAAGCTTCTTTTCTGCATTATTTAAAACATTATTACTTTCTGCTGCAAAACCAACAAGAATCTGTTCTTTTTTTCTTTCACCTAAAATTTTTAGGATATCACTATCTCTAGCAAGAGTTAATTCTAAATCACCCTCGCCTTTCTTTATTTTTTCATTACTATATTCTTTAGGCTTATAATCAGCTACTGCTGCTGATTTTATAACAATATCAGCAAAATCATAATACCTTAAAACAGCTTCTTTCATTTCACCATTAGTTTTTACACTTATAAAGTTAATGTCTGCTATTTTAGGTAAGTTTGTTGGTCCTGATACTAATGTTACTTCAGCTCCACGTTCTTTTGCTTCCTGTGCAATTGCATATCCCATCTTTCCAGTAGATTTATTTGTAATATATCTTACTGGATCAATTGGAGCTATTGTTGGGCCTGCAGTAATCAATACCTTTTTACCTAAAAGATCTTTCTCTTTTTCTTCAAGTTCTATCAATACTCTATCAACTATATCAGATACGTTAGCAAGCTTACCTTTTCCAATATCCCCACAAGCTAATCTACCACTAGCAGGTTCAATAAAACTATAACCATATCCTTTTAGTTTATTAATATTATCTTGAACTATTTTATTTTCATACATTTTTGTATTCATAGCTGGTGCAAAAATAACTTTTGCTTCAGTTGCCATTATTGATGTAGAAAGCATATCATCAGCTATTCCATTGGCAACTTTTCCAATAATATTTGCTGTAGCAGGTGCAATTAACATAATATCTGCCCATTGAGCTAAGGCTATATGTTGAATCTCCCAAGCTTTTGGTTCTGCAAACATATCGGTTATAACCATATTTTGGCTTAACGATTGGAAAGCTAAAGGTGTAACAAATTGCTTTGCAGACTCAGTCATTATAACTTTAATTTCAACATCTTGTTTCCTTAAGGCACTTATTATGTCTAAAGCTTTATATACTGCAATTCCTCCAGTAACACCTATTACCACTCTCTTTTTTTCTCTCATAACTATTTAGTACCTTCTTCAACCTTATGATAGCTTACTGAGCCCTCATTAATTTCATTAATAGCTAATGTTAAAGGTTTTTTTGATTTGTTTGTTGTTAATGGATTACTTCCATCTATAATTTGTCTTGCTCTTCTTGAAGAAACGATAACTAAAGAATATCTATCTTCTACCTTTGTTAGTAAGTCTACTATTGATGGATTAATCATAGAGTTGTTCATGAATTAAGCCCTCCTTAGAATCTAATATTGTATCTTTTATTCTATCTACTCTACATTTTTCAGCTGTAATAATTCCTTCTATCTTAGAAACTGCTACATCAACTACATCATTTACTACTGCATAATTATATTTAGAGATATAATTTATCTCTTGATAAGCAGATTTAAATCTTCTCATTAAAGATTCAGGTGTTTCACTTCCTCTTTTGATTATTCTCTGCTTTAATTCTTCCATCGATGGTGGAAGAATAAATATAAATACGCCCTCTTTAAAGTTTTCTTTAACCTTAAGAGCCCCTTGGATATCTATTTCTAATATTACATTCTTTCCACTATCAATCATTTCTTCCACTCTTGATTTTGGTGTACCGTAATAATTACCATATACTTCAGCATATTCAAGGAAATCTTTTTGTTCTACTCTCTTAATAAAATCTTCTTTTGTTATAAAGTGATAATTAACACCATCTACTTCCCCAGCTCTTGGCTGTCTTGTAGTAGCTGAAACTGATATAAATAAGTCGTCATGTTTTTCTAACAACGCCTTACATATAGTTCCTTTTCCAGCTCCTGATGGTCCTGATACCACTATTAATAATCCTTTATTATTAGTCATTATTCATCAACCTCATCTACAGTTTCATCTTTAGTTGATAATCTATGTGCAACAGTTTCTGGTTGAACTGCTGATAAAATTACATGATCACTATCAGTTATACAAACAGCTCTTGTTCTTCTTCCATAAGTTGCATCGATTAGCATACCTCTGTCTCTAGCTTCTTGGATTATTCTTTTAATCGGTGCTGATTCTGGGCTTACTATTGCCACAAGTCTGTTTGCAGAAACAATGTTACCAAAACCAATGTTGATTAACTTAATTCCCATTGCTCTCCTCCTATTATTCTATATTTTGAACTTGTTCTCTTATCTTTTCGATAAGATTTTTTATATCAATGACTAAGTTAGTCATATGAATATCACTTGACTTAGATCCTATTGTATTAGTTTCTCTATTCATCTCCTGAATTATAAAATCTAACTTTCTTCCTATAGGTTCATCTAAACTTAAAGTTTTCCTAATTTGACTTATGTGACTTCCTAACCTTGTTATCTCTTCATCTACAGTAGCTTTGTCTGCAAATATGCATACCTCTGTTGCTAATCTATTTTGATCAACGTCTGCACCGCTTAAAAGTTCTGATAATCTCTCTTCTAATTTAATTTTATATGCTTTTGGAACTGTATCTGCTACTTTTTCAATTTCCTTAACTAAACTCTCTATTATAGTAATTTTATCTAATATATCATCTTTTAATTTTTCACCTTCAGTAATTCTCATACTGATCATCATTTCAATAGACTTTGAAATTAAAGGCTTTAATTCCTCAAATATCTCTTCTATTTTCTCTTCTTCTTGAACCATAGTTATAACTTCTGGAAATCTTGCAAGTTGCATAACTGATACATCATTCTTTACTCCGAAATTTTCTTCTATTTGTTTTAAACAATTTAAGTAGTCTTCTGCAAGCTTTAAATCAACCTTTGGTGTTCCTTCATTTTGTGAATAATTTTTTAAATTAATAAAAACATCAACTTTTCCTCTAGATAAAGAAGATGAAATCATTTTTCTAACTTCTTCTTCTAATGAAATTAAAGCTTTAGGCATTCTGATATTTATATCTAAATATCTATTATTGACACTTTTCATCTCAACAGTAAAAATACGTTTTTGTCCTTCTTCACTACTGCTTCTACCGAAGCTAGTCATACTTTTTACCATAATTCATCCCTAACTTTCAATTTTATCTTATATACTTTTAAACAATAAATATAGTTTATATTCTCTAATTACTAATGTCAACTTTTTGTTAACAAATTGTTCATAATTAAAACCAAAAAAATCTACCCCAATTAGAGGTAGACTTTTAAAATAATTATTTATCTTATAAGAAAGCAATCTTAAGAACAAATACAACTAATAATAAGTACATAACCCAAGATACTTTAGTTTTGTCCTCTTTATTCTTAGCAAATATTAAATTATATATTAAATTAATTACTACGTATGAAATTATACCTAAAGTTAATCCATCGCCTATGCTATAAGTTAATGGCATAGCAGCTATAGTTAAAAATGCAGGTAAACCTTCAGTTATATTTTCAAACTCTATTTCCTTAACAGCTTCAAGCATTAAGTATCCAACATAAATAAGTGCTGGTGCTGTAGCACATGCTGGAATAGCAACAATGATTGGAGAGAAGAACATCGCAATAAGGAATAGTACCCCTACTGTTATTGACGTATATCCAGTTCTACCACCTTCAGCAACACCAGTTGCGCTTTCAACGTAAGTAGTTACTGTAGACACTCCTAAACATGCTCCAGCTGTTGTTCCAATTGCATCAACCAAAAGCGCTCTTCCAGCATTAGGAACATTTCCATCTTTATCTAACATCTTAGCCTTTGAACAAACTCCAACCAAAGTACCAACTGTATCAAAGAAATCTACAAATAAGAATGTAAATACTACTGTTATAAACATTTTTATATTATCAGGATGGAATGCATGTGCTAAATCAATCTTCCCAGCAATCTCTCCAATACCTTCAAATTTAAATATTCCACTAGGTAGATATATCCCCAAAGCCGCTGCAGCTTCTGTGTTTATTAAAGCATATCCCCAACCTATTAGGGAAGAAACTAAAATTCCCCAAAGAATAGCTCCTCTAACACCTTTTTTATTTAATACTGTTATTATAACTAATCCAATAATTGTAATGATAACCGCAGGTGTAAACTCTCCTAAAGCGACCATTGTAGCTTCATCAGCAACTACAAGTCCTGAATTTACTAATCCAATGAATGCAATAAATAAACCAATCCCACCAGTAACAGCCAATTTCATATTTTTAGGAATAGCATTTACTACTGCTTCACGAACTTTAAATAATGATAGTAATATAAATATAATACCTTCTATAAATACAGCAGTTAAAGCAACTTCCCATGAGATTCCCATTCCTAAAACAACAGAGTAAGCAAAATAAGCATTTAACCCCATACCAGACGCTAAGGCAAATGGTAAGTTAGCGAATAATCCCATCATTATACAAGCAATTGCAGCTGCCAAACAAGTTGCTGTAACCAATGCTCCAGCTGGCATTCCAGTAGCTGATAAGATATTTGGATTAACAGCAATTATATATGCCATAGTTAAGAAAGTAGTTAATCCAGCAAGCATTTCTTTTTTAATGTCAACATTCTTATTAGTCAGAATTGGTAAAAGTTTTTCTTTAGTCGATAATTTCTTCGTTGATAATTCCCCCATTTTCAACACTCCTTTTAAATAATATGTAAAATAAATTAAAGCTATGACAAGTAAACCTAGATAACTCATCATAGCTTATATAACACAAGTTTATGTATATAATACGAAACATAATACAATATATTTTCATTAATAATATTCGTATTATTTCCTCCTATAGAGCTATCCTACGAATATTATTATACCACTTTTATTTTTATCGGTCAACATTTCCGAATATTTTATAGTTTATTTAAATTCATTTTCGTACATAAATTTTATTATGTATATATACCCTAATATTTTTTACTCAAATTGCTTTTTTATTTGTTCCATAGACAACCCTGAATTTATAGATAAAAGAAGCTTGACCCTTGCTTTTTGCCCCGGCAGAGTATCCCCGAATATTATCCCCAAATCTAACAACATTTTTCCCCCACCTTCATATCCATAAGATTCATGAACTCTTCCTTCAAAACATCTGGATACTATTATTACTGGAATATTGCTATCAATGGCCCTTTTTATTCCACTCACCATTTTAGGAGGTACATTTCCTCTTCCCAATGCCTCTATTACAATTCCACCATATCCCCTTTCAATAATAAAATCTATAAAAGTAGAATCCATGTCAACGGCACATTTAATTAAAGCTACATCTTTTTCAATTTTATCTATTTTGTATTTTGAAGGATTTATAGTGTTTCTATAAAAAATAACCTTATTATTATCTACAATTCCTATAGGGCCAAAGTTCGGAGTTCTAAATGCATTTAAAGCCATTGAATTTGCTTTTGTAACTTCTGATGCAGAATTTAATTCACCATTAAAGCAAACCAAAACACCTCTCCCTATTGAATCATCAGCTATAGCAGTACAAATAGATGTTGCTAAATTGAAAGGTCCATCATATCCAAGCTCAGAACTACTTCTCATAGCACCAGTTATTACTATTGGTTTAGATGTATCTATTGTTAAATCTAAAAAATATGCTGTTTCTTCTAAGGTATCAGTTCCATGAGTAATAACTATACCATCTATATCACTTCTATTTACTAAATCTCTTACAAAATTACTTAATTCTAATATTGTTTTAAATGTCATATGAGGTGACGGCATACTTGAAAAAGTATAGGATTCTATTTCCGCATAATTTTCTATCCCCGCTACCATAGCCATTATCTCTTCTCCTGTTAAACTAGGAATAGCTGCCTTAATTCTCTCATCTACTTTCATAGATATTGTCCCACCATTAAAAATAACTGCTATCTTCTTCATTTTACCACTCCATTTATTATAATTTTTATCACATTGCCCTATAAATTAAACAAACAAAAAGTGGCAAAGCCACTTTTCTTATATAAGCAATAATTTTATTTAAAACTTAATTTAATAGTTAAAGATTATTAGTAAACATTTCTTGAGTTTATTATACAACCCTACTCCATTTCTTTCAATAAATATATTTTATACACAATCCACTTTGATTAGCTCACCATAATCCAATCTATTTTTAATTTTATTATCATTTATAGGGTACATAGTTGAAACATAAATATACTGGTTCATTTCGTCCACCTCCACTCCTAATAACAAATAATTATACATCTTCTTTACAAATTGAATTGAAACACTTCCTTCATCACTTTTGTAAATACCAATATAATCTGGTTCTTCCAGTATAACTTTCATGAACTCAAATATATTTTTCTTTGTATTTTTGTCTAGTTGTTTACCATGTCTTTTAATAATATGCTTTAGCACTCCAGGGCAGGCATATATAGCTCCAGTAAACTCTATACCTAATTCTTCTGCAACACTCCGCCTCAAATACCCAACTCTTTTATAGGTACAAAATTTGCTATTCATATTATCCCTCTTCACTATAATATATTAAGCACATAATAACTGCTTAATATATTATATTCCACTGTATATATATATTTCACATATAAAATATAATATTATAAGCTTAACAAAAATTTAAAAGCACCTGTCTTAAAAGATAGGTGCTAATACTCTCTATAGGATTATGCAAATTAATCCGCCATTACCTTCATTAATAATTTTTTGAAGTGTTTTTTGAATCTTAACTTGAACATCCTCTGGCATCTTATAAAGTTTATTTTGTAATCCTTCTTTAACTAAAACCTCAAGTGACTTTCCAAACATATTACTTTGCCATACTAAGTCTGGATCTGTATCAAACTTCTCCATCAAAGCCTTAACTAATTCTTCACTTTCTTTTTCTGATCCCATAATTGGACTTATTTCTGTTTTGATATCAGCTTTTATGAAATGTAATGATGGTGCACTAGCTTTAAGCTTAACTCCATACTTACTTCCTTGAGTAATAATTTCCGGCTTTTCAAATTTCATTTCTGATAATTGTGGTGCTACTAATCCATAACCTGTTTCTCTAACATCACAAAGAGCATCTTTTATTTTATCATATTCTTTTTTAGCTATATTAAGTTCTTTAATTAAAGAAATTAAATCACTTTCAGAACTAACTTCAACCCCACAATCCTCACTTAACACTTTATAGAAAATACTTTCACTAGGTTTTAGCAATATTTTTGCTGTTCCTTCGCCTAGCTTAATTTCACTTAATTCTGAAGCATTCATATTTTCATCTTCCTTGAATGAATTAAATGAAGGTTTTATGTCTTTTATCTTTTCTACATCTTCACACATTCCCTTTACTATTTTAAAGAACTCTTTCTTTAGCCAATGTTCTGGGTCAAGTTTTTCTACCCATGTAGGCATATCTATGTTTATTTCTTTTACCGGGAATTCTTTAAGTACATGGACAAATAATTTTTCGATATCTTTTTCAGTCATATTATAAACATCCATAACTTGAACTGTAACATCATATTTAGTTTCTAATTGCTTTTTCAATGTTTCAGTTTCAGGTGAATTTATGTTTTTAGTATTAAGTACAACTACGAAAGGTTTTTTTATTGACTTTAACTCATCTATTACCCTCTCTTCTGCTTCTAAGTACTCTGATCTTTCTAATCCAGTTATACTACCATCTGTAGTAACAACAAGTCCTATAGTAGAATGATCAGTTATAACCTTTCTTGTCCCTATTTCTGCTGCATCTTCAAAAGGTATCTCATAATCATACCATGGTGTGTTTACCATCTTAGGCTCATCTTCTTCTAAATATCCCAAAGCCCCTTTTACAATGTATCCTACACAGTCAACTAATCTTACTTTAAAGCTTATATCCTCATCTACAGTAATCTCCACTGCCTCATTTGGCACAAATTTAGGTTCTGTAGTATGAATAGTTTTTCCTGAACCACTTTGTGGTAACTCATCCTTTGCTCTCTCTTTCTTAAAAGAATTTTCGATTTTGGGTATAACCATTAGATCCATAAATTTTTTAATAAATGTAGACTTACCTGTTCTAACAGGTCCTACTACACCTACATATATGTCCCCTTGAGTTCTTTCTGCAATATCTCTGTATATGTTGAAACCCTCCACTAATTTGCCCTCCTATATATTTTTAACACTATATATATATTCCTGCTTTTAAAAAAGTATACTGTTTTTTACACTTATAATTTCTTTTAATTATAAAAATTAAATTATTTTTTACAACAATTTATTTATGTATATTATATTTAAATACAAAAAATGCACGTATATTTATATACGTGCATTTAACTACTAATAAACTTCTGATTTTTTGTCTCTTTTTAAAAGTTCATCTACTACATCTTTAGCTTTTCTATCTTCGAATAAAACCCTATAAAGTCCATCTGTAATAGGCATTTCTACATCTAGCTCTTCTTTTAGTTTGTAGAAAGCATGACAGGCAGTTATTCCTTCTACTACCATACCAACTTCCTTTATAGCTTCATCTTTACTCATACCTTTTCCTATTAATATACCAGCTTTTCTATTTCTAGAGTGCATACTAGTACAAGTAACAATAAGATCTCCCATCCCTGTTAAACCTAAAAAGGTTTCAATATTTCCACCTAATTTTGTACCTATTCTTACTATTTCAGCCATTCCTCTGGTCATTAATGCAGCTTTAGTATTATCTCCATATCCTAATCCATCGCAAACACCCGCAGCTAATGCAATAATATTCTTTACTGCTCCGCCAACTTCTACTCCAACTAAATCGCTATTAGTATAAACTCTAAACTCTTTAGTCATAAATAAGTCTTGAACTTCTTCTGCTATTTTCATATTTTTAGAAGACGTCACTACAGTAGTTGGTATATTAAATGCAACCTCCTCAGCATGACTTGGGCCTGATAGAACAACTACAGGGTTATCAATTACATCATTGATAACTTCTACTAAAGTTTTATTTGNCTGTAACATCATATTTAGTTTCTAATTGCTTTTTCAATGTTTCAGTTTCAGGTGAATTTATGTTTTTAGTATTAAGTACAACTACGAAAGGTTTTTTTATTGACTTTAACTCATCTATTACCCTCTCTTCTGCTTCTAAGTACTCTGATCTTTCTAATCCAGTTATACTACCATCTGTAGTAACAACAAGTCCTATAGTAGAATGATCAGTTATAACCTTTCTTGTCCCTATTTCTGCTGCATCTTCAAAAGGTATCTCATAATCATACCATGGTGTGTTTACCATCTTAGGCTCATCTTCTTCTAAATATCCCAAAGCCCCTTTTACAATGTATCCTACACAGTCAACTAATCTTACTTTAAAGCTTATATCCTCATCTACAGTAATCTCCACTGCCTCATTTGGCACAAATTTAGGTTCTGTAGTATGAATAGTTTTTCCTGAACCACTTTGTGGTAACTCATCCTTTGCTCTCTCTTTCTTAAAAGAATTTTCGATTTTGGGTATAACCATTAGATCCATAAATTTTTTAATAAATGTAGACTTACCTGTTCTAACAGGTCCTACTACACCTACATATATGTCCCCTTGAGTTCTTTCTGCAATATCTCTGTATATGTTGAAACCCTCCACTAATTTGCCCTCCTATATATTTTTAACACTATATATATATTCCTGCTTTTAAAAAAGTATACTGTTTTTTACACTTATAATTTCTTTTAATTATAAAAATTAAATTATTTTTTACAACAATTTATTTATGTATATTATATTTAAATACAAAAAATGCACGTATATTTATATACGTGCATTTAACTACTAATAAACTTCTGATTTTTTGTCTCTTTTTAAAAGTTCATCTACTACATCTTTAGCTTTTCTATCTTCGAATAAAACCCTATAAAGTCCATCTGTAATAGGCATTTCTACATCTAGCTCTTCTTTTAGTTTGTAGAAAGCATGACAGGCAGTTATTCCTTCTACTACCATACCAACTTCCTTTATAGCTTCATCTTTACTCATACCTTTTCCTATTAATATACCAGCTTTTCTATTTCTAGAGTGCATACTAGTACAAGTAACAATAAGATCTCCCATCCCTGTTAAACCTAAAAAGGTTTCAATATTTCCACCTAATTTTGTACCTATTCTTACTATTTCAGCCATTCCTCTGGTCATTAATGCAGCTTTAGTATTATCTCCATATCCTAATCCATCGCAAACACCCGCAGCTAATGCAATAATATTCTTTACTGCTCCGCCAACTTCTACTCCAACTAAATCGCTATTAGTATAAACTCTAAACTCTTTAGTCATAAATAAGTCTTGAACTTCTTCTGCTATTTTCATATTTTTAGAAGACGTCACTACAGTAGTTGGTATATTAAATGCAACCTCCTCAGCATGACTTGGGCCTGATAGAACAACTACAGGGTTATCAATTACATCATTGATAACTTCTACTAAAGTTTTATTTGTACCTTCTTCTATTCCTTTAGCTATACAAATAACTGGTATATCAGAAGATATTTTCCCTCGTAAAATTTCAGCCCCAATTCTTATAATCTGAGATGGTAAAGCTAAAACAACATATTCCACATCTTCTAAAGCTTCATCAACATCATTATAAGCTGTGACATTCTTAGGTATTTGTAAACCCTTTATATACCTATCATTTTTTCTATTCTTATTAATATCATTAACTACTAATATATCTCTATCATATATAGATACATCATTTCCTTTGTTTCCTAATAATATAGCTAGTGATGTTCCAAAACTCCCACCACCTAAAAAAGCCACTTTACTCATATAGATTATTCCTTTCTTTCTCTATACTCTATTTGAACTCCTGTACCACTAAAATCAAAGCTATCTCTTAACTGATTTTCTAAATATCTTTCATAAGAGAAATGTCTTGCATTTGTATCATTAACAAAGAATACAAACTTTGGTGGTTTTGTTGCCACTTGTGTTGCATAATAGATCTTAAGTCTTTTTAATGCTACTACTGGAGGTTCTTTCATAAGTATTGCTTTACTTATTACATCATTTAAGACACCTGTTCCAACTCTCTTATTATAGTTATCGTAACATTCTTTAGCTACCTCTAATACCTTATTAGCTCTTTGACCTGTTAAAGCAGATATAAATAAATATTTAGCATAACCTATAAATTTTAGATTTGATTGTAAATCCTTCTTATAAACATCCATAGTCTTACCATCTTTTTCAATAAGATCCCACTTATTTACTACAACCATGATAGCTTTATTTAACTCATGAGCAAATCCTATAATCTTTTCATCTTGATCAGTAACACCTTCAGTTGCATCTATCATAAGTATGCATACATCAGCTCTCTCTATAGCAGCAAGAGTTCTTATAACCGAATATCTCTCAATCTCTTCTTTTACTTTACTCTTTCTTCTAAGTCCAGCTGTATCTATTAATGTAAACTTGCCAAAACTAGTTTCTATTCTACTATCTATAGCATCCCTTGTAGTCCCTGCTATTTCAGAAACAATTAATCTTTCCTCACCTAACAACCTATTTATTAATGAAGATTTACCTACGTTAGGCTTTCCTATCATAGCTATTTTTATATCATCTTCCTCTTCATCAGCTTCTCCTATAGATTTAAAATGACCTACTACCATATCAAGCATATCTCCAAGGCCTTTTCCTTGACCAGCTGACACTGCTACAGGATCACCTATTCCTAAGTTATAGAATTCCCAAGCATTTTCTTCATCCTTCAAGTTGTCAATCTTGTTAACAACTAATACAACAGGTTTTTTAGATTTTCTAAGCATTGTTGCAACTTCATTATCTGCAGCTGTTAACCCTTCTTTTCCATCAACAACAAACATTATAACGTCAGCTGTTTCAATGGCAATGTTCGCTTGTCTTCTCATTTGTTTTACTATTATATCTTGATTTTCTGGCTCAATTCCACCTGTATCTATCATTGTAAATACATGATTTAACCACTCTGCTTCCGCATAAACTCTATCTCTAGTTACTCCTGGAGTATCTTGCACAATAGAGATTCTTTTTCCTGCTAATTTATTAAATAATGTTGATTTACCTACATTCGGTCTTCCAACTATAGCTACTATTGGTTTTCCCATTATTTTTCCTCCTGACAAACATCGTTTATAATATCTATTAAGTCTTCTCCTGTGTGATCTACCACAAGAACCTTAACTCCTAAATCTTCTTCTATATCCTCTACTCTCACATCATCAAGCATTATATAATCAGCCGGAGCTAACTCATATCCTTTTCTGAACATATTGCTAGACATAATTAAATATTCACTTTTAATTCTACCCTTTAATTGACTTATTATATCTTTACCAGTTAAAAGTCCTGTAACTGTTATAGATTCACCATAAAAATGATTTATTATTTCAAATACATCAATTCTTATATTTTCATTAGCACCCATTATTTTTTTAGCCCCATTAAACACTTCATTAAATGCAAGTTTTCCAGTAGCTATTGTAAATGTACCACTAATATCTTTTCTAAGATTTTGCACTCCATAATTGATTGCTTCCCTGAAACATCTAATCATTCCAACTCCATCTTCAATTTGTTCGTACCCTTTATAAAAATCCTCTTCTGGTACATCTATTCCTGACACTATATAAAATTCATCAGACATTCTTATAAAAGGATCTCCAATTTCTTTCATAAACTTTTCTTGGAGCTCGATAACCATTTCTAACTCTTCTCTAGCTAACTCTTTATCAAAGGTTTTTACTTTAACCAATCCTTCTCTAAACTTAGTAATACCTATTGGCACCACTGCTATATTAGCAACAGATGGATGCAAGCTATATAAATCATTTATAGTTCTCTTAAGTTCATCCTTATTATTTACTTCAGGAATAAGAACTATTTGACAATGCATTTCTATACCTGCCTCTGCTAGTCTTTTCATTCTATCATAAACTTGCCCTGCAAATCTATTACCAAGCATCTTAACTCTCAATTCTGGATTTGTCGTATGTACAGAAATATTTATAGGACTAATCCTATATCTAATAATTCTATCTATGTCCTCATCTTTCATATTAGTTAATGTTACAAAATTTCCTTGAAGAAAAGATAGTCGTGAATCATCATCCTTAAAATATAAAGTTTCTCTCATTCCTTTTGGATTTTGATCTATAAAACAAAACATGCATTTATTGCTACATCTTTTTGCTTTATCCATTATTCCGCCACCAAATTCTAAACCAAGCTCTTCCCCGTAATCTTTCTCGATTTCGTACTCCCAAATCTCGCCACTTGATTTTTCCATCTCCAACACTAACTCTTCATCTGCTGTTAAAAATCTATAATCAATAATGTCTGTTACTTTTTCTCCATTTACTGATAATAAAATATCATTAACTTCGATGCCAATCTCTTCAGCAATACTATAAGGTATTACATTTGTTACTACATTCTTCATAACGTCACTCCTATAATAACCTATCATCTCTATGATATATTAACCTATTAATTATCTTCAGTCAATAAAAGAGATTATCTTGCGTTACATTTTTACAAATAAAATAAAGAATATGAGAAGATCTCATATTCTTTATTATTACTCATTTAAATCTACGTAATCACCTTTTTTAGAAAAAATTATCCACTCACAAATATTTGTAACATGATCCCCGACTCTTTCTAAATATTTAGATGCAAATAAAATTTGTGCACCTCTATTTATCATAGTTTCATCTTTAGCCATCTTTTTAAGCATTTCTGCAAATAATCCTCTATATAGTATATCTACCTTATCATCCATCTTGCATATTTCGTATGCCTCTTCAACATTTCCATCTACAAATGCTTCAATAGATTTTCCAATCATATTAATAAGAATATCAACCATTTCCCAAATAGGATCACACTCCTCACCAATTGGCTCTAGTTCTACTCTCTTGGTTATCTTACAAATATCTACTGCATAGTCTCCCATTCTTTCTAAGTCTGTAACTATTTTAGATGTAGTAAATATTTTTCTTAAATCTGTGGCTACCGGTGATTCCATTGCCATAGACTTTAAACATTGCTCTTCAATTTTTTTATTTAATTCATCTACCTTATCATCATTTTTCATTACTTTTTCTACAAGAACCATATCTCTGTTTTTAAAAGCTTCAATACTATCATGTAATTGTTTTTCTACCAAACTTCCCATTTCTGCTAATTCAGAAATTAATGTTTTCATTCTATTATCTAAAACATTTCTTGTCACAATCTCACTCCCTTTATACTTTTAGCCAAATCTTCCTGATATATAATCCTCTGTTCTCTTATCTTGTGGTCTATAGAAAATATCTTCTGTTCTTCCATACTCTATAAGTTCACCAGATAAGAAGAAGGCAGTTTTATCAGCTATTCTACCTGCTTGTTGCATATTATGAGTAACAATAACTACAGTATATTGTTTCTTCAATTCATGCATAAGCTCTTCCATTTTATTTGTTGATATTGGGTCCAACGCAGATGTAGGTTCATCCATTAAGATTATTTCAGGAGATACAGCTATAGTTCTTGCAATACATAATCTTTGCTGCTGTCCTCCAGAAAGACCTAATGCACTCTTTTTTAGCCTATCCTTAACCTCATCCCATAATGCAGCGCCTTTTAAACTTCTTTCAACTATTTCATCTAATGTCTTTTTATCTTTTACACCATGAATTCTTGGACCATATGCAATATTATCATATATAGACATTGGAAATGGATTAGGTTTTTGGAATACCATTCCTACTTTTTTTCTTAAATCAATTTCATCATAATCCTTATATATATCTTTTGCCCCAACAAGAATTTCACCATTAATTTTAACTATGGGAATAAGATCATTCATTCTATTTAATGTTCTTAAAAAAGTAGACTTCCCACATCCTGATGGTCCAATTAATGCTGTAACCTTATTTTTTTCTATTTCTATATTTATATTCTTCAGAGCTTGATTATCTCCATAAAATAAATCTAAATTTTTCACCTGAATTTCAGGTGTTGTTATATTTGACATACTTACACCTCTTAAATTTGTATAATATTAACTTAGTTACATCTAATTAATAATCAGCCTTATTTAACTTTTTACTTATTAGCTTAGCCAGAAGGTTTAATATTAAAATCATTGCTATTAAAACTATTCCTGCAGCAGCTGCTGATGCTATATCTCCCTTTTCTTTTGTTTCTAAAAAAGCATGAACTGTTAACGTCCTTCCACTTGCCATAATACTTTTAGGAATTTTATACACTGTACCTGCTGTTAAAAACAATGCAGCAGATTCACCTATTACACGCCCCATAGATAAAATCACTCCTGAAAGTATTCCTGGTATTGCACTTGGAAGAATTACTTTATATAAAGTTTGGAATTTTGTAGCTCCAAGGCCAAGTGACGCTTCCCTATATGAAGGTGGTACAACTTTTAAAGCCTCCTCAGTAGTACGTATTATTACAGGTAATATGATTATAGATAAAGTTAACGAACCTGCGATAAGTGAATAGCCAAAATTCAACGCCGCAACAAAGAATGCTGCTCCAAATAACCCATAAACTATTGAAGGTATTCCTGCTAAAGCCTCTGTCGAATACCTTATAACCTTTACCATTCTTCCTTGTTTTGCATATTCTTGTAAATAAACAGCAGCAAGAACACCTATAGGTGTTGCTATAGCTAGTGATAACCCAACTGTATATAGAGTAGATATTATGAACGGTTTTATTCCACCTCCACCAGATGGTTTATATTCACTAAATAAGTAATTGAAATTAATTAATTTGTATCCTTTTATAAATATAAATCCCAATATAAAAATCAATATTCCTACAGTTACTACTGCTGATAAATATAATAATATCTTTAAAATATTCTCTTTAAATTTTCTCATTTTTATTTACCTTCCTTATTAGAAAGTTTTGAAATAACTAAATTTAATATTAAAATAAATGCAAATAATACAACTCCAGTAGCAAACAGTAATTCTTGATGTGCTTGTGATGCATATCCCATTTCTAATGCAATATTACTAGTAAGTGGTCTTACTTTGTCAAAAATAGATGTTGGTATTTGTACTGAATTACCTGCAACTAAAATTATAGCCATAGTTTCTCCAATTGCTCTACCACTACCAAGTACTATTGCAGCTAGTATACCTGATTTAGCTGCAGGTACAACCACTTTAAATGTTGTTTCTATATGTGAAGCTCCCAGCGCTAACGAACCTTCTTTATAACTTTTCGGAACTGCTTTTATTGCAGTAGTTGAAACCGAAATTATTGTCGGTAACATCATTACAGCTAATACAATAATTACTGCAAATAAGCTTTGACCTTGAGCTAAATTAAAAGTTCTTTGTATCCACGGAACAATTATTGCCAAACCAAATAATCCATATAATACAGATGGTATTCCAGCTAAAAGTTCAACTGCTGGAATCATAAATTTTGATACTCCTTTCGGAGCAACCTCAGCTATAAATATAGCTGTTAATAATCCTATAGGAACCCCTATAATTAATGCTCCTAAGGTACCATATATAGATGAAATTATCATAGGTAGTATACCGTATTGGGGTGTTTCTGATGTTGGGTACCAATCAGTACCAAATATGAATTCTACAAAAGATTTACCACCTGTAACAAAAGGCTTTAATCCCTTCATAAATACAAATCCTATAATTAAAATCAAACTTACTACTGCAACAAGTGCACATATTAAAAATATCACTCTAGTAATTTTATCAATAACATATTTACTTGTATTACTCTTTTTATTTCCCTCTACCATTTTAGTCCTCCTAATGGTAATAAATAGCCTTCATTTATGTAGTAAAAATGCCTCAACTATTGAGGCATCTTTACCTAAATATTCTTTATTATTCTAAAGTTATTAGTTTATTCTCTTTAACGATTTGTTGTCCTTCTGCACTTAATACATAATCAATTAAAGCAGTTCCAGCTTCAGTTAACGAATCTTTCTTAGTTACTAATAAGTAAGGTCTTGATAATTTATATCCTCCTGCCTTTACATTATCTGCTGTAGCTTCAACATCATTTACTTTTAAAGCAGCTACACTATCATCGATAAACTCAAAAGAAGCAAATCCTATTGCATTTTCATTACCAGCAACTGCAGTTTTAACAGCTCCACTACCATCTGCAATTGTAGCATCTTTAATTAGCTCTTCTGATTTATAATCAACGATTTCTTGGAAAGCATCTCTTGTTCCAGATCCTTCTTCTCTACTAATAACAACGATTGGAGAATCAGCTCCGCCTATTTCTTTCCAGTTAGTTATTTTCCCTGTATATATATCTTTAATCTGTTCTAAAGTTATGTTTTCTACTTTGTTTGCTGGATTTACTAATAATGCAATACCATCATGAGCAATTACTGTTCCATCTACTTGTGAAGCTTCTTCGCTTTTTAACTCTCTTGAAGACATTCCAATTTCTGAAACTCCATTTATAACATCTTTAATTCCTGCACCTGAACCATTTTCTTGAACTTCTAATGTTACACCGCTATTTGCAGCTTCATACTTCTCTTGAACTTTTAACATTAATGGTCCTACAGAAGTAGATCCTGAAATCGAAATAGTTGTTTGAGTTTCTGTTCCAGCATCTCCACTTTCTTCATTACTTCCTCCGCAACCTGTTAAAGTTGCTCCCATCATCATTACTACTAAAGTACCTACCATTAATTTCAACTTTTTACTCTTCATAAATTTTCCTCCAAATCCACTTCATTTAATTTGTCCATTTATTAAATTCATCTACCTTACAATATCAATAATAGTATTTTAAAGTTAAAGGAATATTATACAATTGTTAAATAATATTATAGGAACGTTAAGTCAATGTTAACTATGAATAAGAGCGTAAAAAAAGAGTTCATTGCATACTATAGCAATAAACTCTTCTTAGTTATATTCTAATCTTAACAATAAACTTTGTACCTTCTCCAAGTGTTGAGTGGACATCAACTTCCCCATTAAAAAGCTTAACAATATGTTTTACAATAGCTAATCCCAATCCAGTACCCTTAGTAGACCTTGATTTATCAACTCTATAAAATCTTTCAAATATTCTTGGTAAATCATCTTTTGGTATACCTATACCATCATCCTCTACTACCATTATAAAATAATTATTTTTCTCAAATAGGTCTACTTTAACTTTCCCATTTTCTTTCGAATACTTCACTGCATTATCAACAAGATTCATACTTAATTGATAGAATTTATCTCTATTACCACTTAAATATCCTTTATAATTATCACTCATTGTAATTTCTATCCCTTTGGCTGTAGATTCAGCACTTATTACATCTACAACATCCTGTAATACTTCTAATGGTTTAAAATCTTCTACCTTTGTTACCTTCATATTTTCTATATTCGATAAAATCAATATATCATGAATCAACCTACTTAACCTATCAGCTTCTTTATTTATAATATCTAAAAACTTCTTCCTAGTTTCATTATCATCAACATATTTTAAAGTTTCCGAAAACCCTTTTATAGATGTTAAAGGAGTTTTTAGTTCATGAGAAACATTAGCTACAAATTGACTTCTCATATTTTCTAACCTTTTAATATCTGTTATATCAGATATTGTTATAACTATCCCTATGGTACTTATATTCCCATTTATTATAGGTGCCTTTTTTACTTTTAAATCTCTTTGTACAGGATGAAACAACTTTATTTCTTTTGAGTCAATCTCTGGAATATTTTTTGCAAATTGTAATAAATCATAATCAATTATACAATCTTCAATTTTCTCACCAATTATTTCTCCCTTCAAGCCAAATAACTTTTTAGAATAGTTATTTATAAGCATTATTTTACCATAATTATCAATAGCTATAACTCCACTATCCATACTTTCCAAGATAGCTTCTAATTTATTTTGTTTGTCATAAGAATCATTTATCTTGATTTGTAACTCATCAGCCATTCTATTAAAACTTTTAGCTAAAGATCCAATCTCATCATTATTATATACTTTAGCTCGATTGTTTAAATCACCATTTACAATCTTAGCTGTAGCCCCTTCTAGCTCTTTAATAGGATATATTATAATCCTTGTTAACTTAATAGATAGTCCTAAAGCTAAAATAGCTACTATAATTATTATGAATATATAATATTTAAAATTACCTGATAAAAATATCATTATAGCGCTTGTTGGCACCGAACTTCTTACAACCATATTATCATTTAATTTAGTTGCATAATAAACCAAATTAACAGTAGAAGTTTCGCTATATCTAACACTAGAACCCTCTCCATTAATAAAGGCCTTTTGAATCTCTTCCCTATCAATATGATTTTCAGAAATGGAGCCTTCATTTTCCGAATCATATAAAACATTCCCTTGTATATCAATTATAGTAAATCTAACTTGATTATCATCTATCCTAAACTTACTAAAATCAAGATCATTTTCCTCTACTCCTTTAATAAAAAGCTCATTATATACAGATAAGATACCTTTTGCTCTTTCTATCTCATGCATATTAATTAACTCTATAAAAGATAAACATACTAATATAAGAGAAAATATTACCGTTGCAAGGGATGATATTATTATTCTTTTTTTCATAATATTATAGATCTGGGTTAAATCTATACCCTACTCCTCTTATAGTTTCAATAAATTTGGGATTTTTATCATCATCTTCTATTTTCTTTCTTAAATATCTAATATGAACATCAACAGTTCTTGTTTCTCCTATATATTCATATCCCCAAATTTTATCTAGAAGCATTTCTCTTCTTAAAATTTTCCCTCTATTTTTAATTAACATTTCTAAAAGTTCAAATTCTTTTAATGTTAAATCAATCTTATTATCTTTAATTCTTATTTCCCTTTTTTCGAAATTAGCTGCTAACTCTCCAAATACGACAATATCATTCTGTTCTTCCTTAACATTTATCCTTCTCAATACAGCCTTAACTCTAGCTAACAATTCCCTTACAGAAAAAGGTTTTGTTATATAATCATCTGCACCTAATTCTAATCCTAATATTTTATCAAACTCTTCACTCTTAGCCGTAAGCATAATAATTGATGTATTCTTTATATCTGCTTTTGATCTTATATCTTTACACACGTCATAACCATCTTTTCCTGGAATCATTAAATCTAAAAGAATTAAATTAGGTCTCTCATTCATAGCTAAATTAACTGCATCTATTCCGTTATTACATGTTATTACATCATATCCTGAAGACAGTAAATTATATTTTATAAGCTCCACTATATGTTCTTCATCATCTACTACTAATATTTTTTCATTAGCCATCAAGCATTCCCCCTAAATTTTATTATTTCTTATATGCAAAAGTAAATAATCTCCCGTATGTTCCAACGCTCTTTCTATATGAAAATAGCTTTATCTCTTCCTCACAATAAGTACAAAGGTTAATAGTATAAATATTATCTTCCTCAATCTTCAAACTTCTTAAATCCTCAAGAATACAACGTTCCATACTAAGGTTTCTACCATTAAACAACTCATTTTCATCTATTTTTGTCTTATCTAAAAATCTTTCTTTTAATTCTTCAGATACTTCATAGCAGCACTGCCTTATATGAGGTCCTATGTAGACTTTAATATTCTCGATTCTAGTTCCATATTCTTGAATCATTTTTTCAATGCTCTTTTTAGTTATTGAATTAAAGGTTCCTTTCCATCCACTATGAATAGCAGCTATAACTCCTTCAACTTCATCTACTAAAACCACTGGAACACAGTCTGCTGTAAATGCTCCAATAATAACATTCTCTTTATTGGTTACTATTGCATCCCCTTCTCTTTCTATAAACTCTTTAGCGTTATTATTAAATACAAATACATTATCACTATGTATTTGGTGAAGGTATACAACTTCATTAACATTAAAATCTACTTTTAAAGATTCTATATTTTTTAGCCCTTCATCATTATTTCTATTAAAGCTTCTATCATATTTAGCAGTAGAAAACACTATATTAACCTTTTCTCCCTCAACAATCAAAAAATCCTTGAAGGTTTTCAAATTATTTCTATCTATCTTTTTCATAAAAATCCTCACTTTTTATATACTTGTGGATATTTTAACATTTTTTATACTTATTTTCTATTTAAACGCATTATTTTTTACTTAGTTTTAACTTTAACCAATGAGTCTACCTTTAAACTAATTAAAAACTTTTAATTTTGTAAATAGTAATTATGTCTTCTATCAACAATGCAAAAATAGACTTTCAAAATTAAGAAAGTCTATTCTTATAATTATTTAGTCATTAAATTTTTTATTTCTTCTAAAAACGTATTAATATCTTTAAATTGTCTATATACAGAAGCAAATCTTACATATGATACTTCATCTATTTTTTTTAATCTTTCCATTATCATTTCGCCGATTAATTTAGTTTCTACTTCTGTAAGCATTTTATTAGATATAGACTTTTCTATATCTTCTGCTATCTCCTCAATTTGCCTTCTAGAGATAGGTCTTTTTTGACATGCTATTATAAGACCATTGACGATTTTTTCTTTATTAAAATTTTCCCTTGTTGAATCTCTTTTTATAACTAAAATAGGAATATCCTCAATTTTTTCATAAGTAGTATATCTTTTACTGCAATTAGCACATTCTCTTCTTCTTCTAATAGTTGTATTATCATCGGTCGATCTAGAATCAACTACCTTACTTTCGTCAAATCCGCAAAAAGGGCATTTCATATTTATCAAACCTTTCTCATATGTACTTTACTATATTATATTACCTTTTAATAAAATTTACTAGATTCTATTTTGTTCTAATTGTCTTTGAATATCACTACCATCAATGAGTAATACATCTACTCCAAGTTTAATTACCTTCTCCCATGGCACCTCTATATCTTCTTCTTTTCCAAACCAACTTTTATTAGGTGATGGTAGCGTTAATGATATAACTCTCTGTTCATTAACATCTACTCTAAAATCCTTAACATATCCAAGTTTAGAACCAGTAGATATATCAATAACTTCCATACTTCTTACAGCATTTGTTGAAAATAAAACTAAATCCTCATCCATAATTACCCCTCCTATTCTACTTAATTATTTATATGATTACTATTAACTATTTATTATTAAAAATAAAAAAAGAGGACTCAAAAGAGTCCTAAATATATTTTTTCATATGTTTTAATGCAGTTTTTTCTAACCGTGAGACTTGAGCCTGAGAAATACCTATTTCATCTGCTACTTCCATTTGAGTTCTTCCATTAAAGAATCTTAAGGTTAAAATTAGCTTTTCTCTATCATTAAGCTTTTTCATAGCTTCTTTTATAGAGATGTTTTCTAGCCAACTATCATCACTATTTTTAGAATCACTAATTTGATCCATAACGTAAATCGCATCACCACCATCATGATATATTGGTTCAAATAATGAAACCGGATCTTGAATTGCATCAAGAGCAAAAACAACATCTTCTCTAGGAATATTAAGTTCTTTTGCTATTTGGGAAATAGTTGGTTCTTTATTATTGTCTTTAACTAATCTATCCCTAACTAATAGCGCTTTATAAGCTATATCTCTTAAAGACCTACTTACCCTTATAGCATTATTATCTCTAAGATATCTTCTAATTTCTCCTATTATCATTGGAACAGCATAAGTTGAAAATTTAACATTTTGCCCTAAATCAAAATTATCTATAGCCTTCATAAGTCCTATACATCCAACTTGAAATAAGTCATCTACATTTTCGCCCCTGTTATTAAATCTTTGTATAACACTTAAGACCAACCTTAAGTTCCCCTTAATAAATGTTTCCCTAGCAGTTTTATCGCCTTCTCTCATTTTTAGAAGGAGTTCTCTCTTCTCTTTTTCTTTAAGTACTGGTAATTTTGAAGTATTTACTCCACATATTTCAACCTTGTTAATGATCAAAATCAACAACTCCTCATCAAGAAATAACATACTGCATTTTAAATTATTTCCGATAGAGGTATCTTTTATACTAAGACAAACTATATCATTTTATTGATTTCTTTTTTTAACCTATTTATAATTTTCTTTTCTAACCTTGATATATATGATTGCGATATCCCAAGCATATCTGCTACTTCCTTTTGAGTCTTTTCTCTATACCCGTCTAACCCAAATCTTAACTTAACAATTTCTTTTTCTCTTTCATTTAAATTTTTTAAAGCTAAAAATAATAATTGTTTATCAACTTCATCTTCAATCATATTGTAAACAGTATCATTTTCAGTTCCTAAAATATCAGACAAAAGAAGTTCATTACCATCCCAATCTATGTTTAAAGGTTCATAAAATGAAACTTCAGCCTTTACTTTACTATTTCTCCTTAGATACATAAGTATTTCATTTTCTATACATCTAGAAGCATATGTTGCTAACTTTATCTTTTTATCAGGATTAAAAGTATTAACAGCTTTTATCAATCCAATAGTCCCAACTGAAATTAAATCTTCAACCCCTACCCCTGTATTCTCAAATTTTCTCGCTATGTAGACTACAAGACGTAAGTTTCTCTCTATCAGTATATCTCTTACTTCACTTCCTCCAGTCGTTAACTTTTCAACTAATTCTTCTTCTTCATCCTTTTTTAAAGGTGGTGGTAAAGCATCATTACCGCCTACATAAAATACTTTTTTTGCAAACAAATTAAACTTAGATAAAATTTTATTTAATAGTAAAATTATTTTTCTCATATTTCCTCCTATATAACCCCTCTTGATAATAATGCTTGATAATCATTGTCTTTGCTTAAGACCATTGGACTTTTACAAATAATTGCGTCAATTTTTTTCCATTCATCACATAAAGTGTTTCTTATCATTATCTTATCACCTTTAATGCCTTCAAGTTGTCCACATTCTGTTATCGTATTGTAATTTATTATATACTTATCATTTTCTTTTACATCAATTTCTTTTAAGTATTTATCCTCTATTATAATACAAGGCAAATTACTTACTACTTCCCTAAGCTCATTTCCAGTATCTAAAAAGCCTTTTAGAATTAATATTTTACCTCCAACATTTATATAAATATCATATATAAAATTCTTAATTGCAGCCCTATCCCTTAAATAATCATTTACCCTTACTAAAACTATATAAAATATCATAAGTGATAATAACATCCATTTTATTGAATAATTATTTATACTAAAGGAATCACCTAACACATAGGTATTTTGCATCATTACAAGACCAAAACATAATCCGCATAACATAAAAGAATTAATGAAAAATACAATAGTCCCTTTAATTACATTCGCCACTCTCTTTGGTCTTATTACTATTGTTATCATTATCATCGCAACTAAGAATTTAAATACTAATGAAGATAAAAACTTCACTTCTGAAAAAAGCACTAGGGTATATATGGCTCCAATTAATGCCGACAAGTAAATATTTATATTTCTATATTGATATTTTAATAACTTTGTAGTAACTAATAATAAAAATAAATTTATTATGAAATTTTCTGCAATTATAACATCTACATATATTTCCATATAACCCCTCCTCATTAAATAAAATTATACTTCTTACTTCATTATTTTTTTGTCATAATTAATACTAACTATGAAATTTTCCCTCTAATTTTTTTTACAATAAAGCACATTTTTTTTATTACATAAAAATAAAAAGCTATCAAAACTTAATTTGATAGCTTTTTAAAAACAATGTAACATTTTATTTATTCTTTTATCTTCTTGATCTCAAGAAACTTGGTATATTAACACTTTCTCTGTCAATATCTAATAAAGGATCAACTTTAGATGTTACTTCCTCTTTAACTACTTCTTCAACTTTTGGGGTAGGTGTAGTTTTTACCTCATTCTTTGGTTCACTTGCCTTTAATGATGATTTAGCGTTATCATCTTCAAACCCTGTTGCTATTACAGTCAATCTAATCTCATCATTTAAAGTTTCATCAATAACTGCTCCAAAGATAATATTAGCGTCCATATCTGCAGCTTCTCTTACAATTTCAGCAGCTTCATAAACTTCTATAGCTCCTAGATCTACACCACCTGTAAAGTTTATTATAACTCCAGTAGCACCATCTATTGATGTTTCTAATAATGGTGAAGAAATTGCTTGTCTTACAGCGTCTTGAGCCTTATTATCTCCTTTACCATATCCAACACCCATATGTGCTAAACCTTTATTTTTCATTACAGTTTCTATATCTGCAAAGTCTGCATTTACAACTCCAGGAATTGTTATTAAGTCAGAAATTGCTTGTACCCCTTGTCTTAATACATCATCAGCTAATCTAAATGAATCAAGTAAAGTTGTTTTCTTATCAGCCATAGCTAATAACTTCTCATTTGGTATTATAACTAATGTATCTACTTTTTGCATTAAGTTTTCTATTCCCATTTCAGCATGTCTCATTCTTCTTTTACCTTCAAATGGGAACGGTTTAGTAACAACTCCTACTGTAAGTATATCCATAGACTTAGCTATTTCAGCAACTACTGGAGCAGCACCTGTTCCTGTTCCACCGCCCATACCGGCTGTTATAAACACCATATTAGCACCTTTTATTGCTTCTGCTATTTCTTCTCTACTTTCTTCAGCAGCTTTTTTACCTATTTCAGGATTTGCTCCTGCACCAAGACCTTTTGTTAACTTTTCTCCAATTTGAATTTTAGTATTAGCATGTGATAATAATAACGCTTGTTTATCAGTGTTAACTGCTATAAATTCTACATTTCTTAATCCTTCAAGTACCATTCGATTGACAGCATTTCCTCCGCCGCCACCGCAACCTATGACCTTTATATTAGTTAATTCTTGCATATCTAATTCAAAATCTAACAAAACAATTCCTCCTTTAAAAATCTCTATTAGTAAAGTTTAATAATTCCATTAAAATGTTTAATAGTTTAAGCTAACTCATGCCTGTATTGACTATAAAAACTTATCCTATTATAATTTTACATCATTTCATATACATTTAACAATAGAAAATATATATTTATTGAAGAATTTTGTAGGTTTTAGCAGACTTTAGGTGTATTTTTACCTTTTAATAAAAAATCTGCGAAAAATTTTATAAATTATTCTTCTACCATATAAGTTAATTAGTTCTAAAATCAAATATATTGAATATACTTTTCTACTCTTATTAATTTATTCAACATATATTATAAATTTCCTTCATTTTTTTCAATTTATTGGAAATAAAATAAAGGAGGATTTTTATCCCCCTTCACTTGCTTACTAAATTAAAGCATCATAAGTCTCTTTAATGTCTCTCTATCAACCGAATAACTAATAGCCGATTCTGATGATATTTCTCCTCTTTTATACAAGTCTGCTAAAGCCATATCCATTGTCTTCATTCCATATTTACTTCCTGTTTGAACTGCTGATTCAATTTGATGTGTTTTTCCCTCTCTTATTAGATTTTGTATACCTGGTGTAGTTACCATAACTTCTAAAGCGGCCGTTCTACCAGATCCATCGGATTTTTCTATAAGCTGTTGTGATACTACAGCTTGCAAAACTGATGATAATTGAACTTTTACCTGCTGTTGTTGATACGGTGGGAAAACATCTATTATTCTATCTATAGTTTTTGCAGCTCCAATTGTATGAAGTGTGGAAAGAACTAAATGCCCCGTTTCAGCCGCTGTTATTGCTATAGAAATTGTTTCAAGATCTCTCATCTCTCCTACTAAAATAACATCTGGATCTTCTCTTAATATTGCTTTAAGTGCATTTTGATAGCTTTTACTATCTTTTCCTATCTCTCTTTGATTAATTATACAAGATTTATGTTTATGCAAGTATTCAATAGGATCTTCTAATGTTATTATATGCCCTTGTCTTGAAGAATTTATCTCATTAATCATGGCAGCTAGGGTTGTACTTTTTCCGCTTCCTGTTGGCCCTGTAACAAGTATTAACCCTCTTTGTTTGTTTGCAATTTCTTTTAAAACTGTTGGATATCTAAGTTCCTCAAGTGTTGGTATTTTTAATGCTATAACTCTTATAGCTATTGCATCACTATTTCTTTGTTTAAATACATTAACTCTAAATCTCCCTACTCCAGTTAAAGAATATGATATATCATACTCCCCAATTTCTAAGTACTCATCATATTTTGAATCTAAAATTTCTTTTGCAAATTTTTCTATATCATTAGGTAATAAGTTTTCTTTACCTATTTGAACTAGTTTCCCATTCTTTCTTACTGTAGGTGGTACTCCTACAGTTAAATGTAAATCTGAAGCCCCCATCTCTATGGTGTTAACCAATAATTCTTTTAAAAAATACATATAAATCCCCTTTCAGGCTTAAAATATCAAGCTGTTACTTATATTTTATAAAAGATATGGTAACATTTCAATGTATTTTAAATTTTTTATAATATTTTGTATTATTTAGAAGATAATTCCTTTTTCAGTTTCTTTAAAGCTTTTTTTTCGATTCTAGAAACATATGATCTTGAAATTCCTAAGTCTCCAGCTATCTCTCTTTGAGTTCTGCATCTTCCATCTATTAATCCATACCTCATTTTTAATATTTCAGATTCTCTATTTGTTAAAACTGTGCTCATTTTGCTATATAGAGCTTTTATCTGTAAATTAACTTCTACCTTATCAAGAACAGAATCTTTATCACTACTTAAAACATCTATTAAACATATTTCATTCCCTTCTTTATCTACCCCAATAGGATCTTGTAAAGATGTCTCACTATTTTGCTTTTTATTATTTCTAAATAGCATCAAAATTTCATTTTCTATACATCTAGAAGCATATGTAGCTAGTCTAGTACCTTTTGATGCATCAAAAGAATCTATAGCTTTAATTAGACCCACTGTTCCAATAGAAATTAATTCATCAATATCTTTGTTTGGAAAAGAATATTTCTTAACTATATGTGCTACAAGTCTTAAGTTTCTTTCAATAAGAATACTTTTTGCTTTTTTATCTCCTTCCTTCAACAACGATAAATACTTCTCCTCTTCCTTTTCGTCCAAAGGCTTTGGAAATGTATTATTTCCCGAAATATATCCAGTTAAAAGAATATTGTTAGAAAAGAATTCCATAATATTAGAAAATAATATCACTCCATTTTCCTCCTAGCAGTGCTTATTATATAATATGATGGTTTCTAAAAATATTGCTTCATTTAATTTTAAATTTTATGAATAAATAATAGCCAGCCTAAATAGCCAGCTATTGTAATACCTTTTTAATTATTTGAAATTAGTGAATTTATAATTTGCCTAAAAATTGGAGCACCTGTATTTCCACCACCAAGTTCTCTTCCATCTGGATGATTATCACCTATATTAGGCGCCACCACAAGCAGTGTATACTTTTTGCCATCCATCTCAAAATAACCGGCAAACCATCCATGATTAGTTTTGCCACCTTCTCCAGTAGATGTTCCTGTTTTTCCTCCTTGAGTTATCCCCTCTACCTTTGCTTCATAACCAGTACCTTTCCAAATTACATTTGTCATGCTATCTTGAACTATTTTAGCTGTCGTTTCACTAAATACCCTTTTTCCTTCAACTTCAATATGTTCAACCTCATTATCATCATTATCAATAATAGAATCTATAATCGTAGGCTTAATATAAACACCATCATTTACAACTGCATTTATAGCTCCAGCAATTTGTAATGGTGTAACTGTTACACATTGACCTATCGAAAAATTGCTTACTCCATCTTCATAGGTAGCTTTAACTCCAGCTGCCTCTTCTTTATTTTCCCCTGATAATCCTAATATCTTTTGATATAATCCTAACTTTTCAGTATACTCTATCATATTTTCATATCCTGATAATTCTCCAACTTTTGCAAATATATCATTACAAGATACTTGCAATGCTTCATCTACTGTTAAGTCTCCATGAGCATATTGTTCTCCTAATTTAGTACATATCTTCCCTTCACAAGTAAATACACTTGATGAAGAAATCTTACCTAAATCTAATCCTATGGCCTCTGTTAATACCTTAAATATAGATCCTGGCTCATATCCGATAGTTCCAATCCCCAAATTTACATTTGCTTTACTTTCATCTTTTTGAACCATAGCTCTAATTTTTCCTGTTTCAGATTCTAAAAGTACTACCCCTATATTTTCTAAAAAACTATAAGAATCATCTAATAAAATATCTCTTATTTTTTCTTCCCACTCTTTATTAATTGTAAGTTTCAAGTTTTTATTGTTTTCTCCATAATTTAATATACTTTCTGTATAATTTGCTTTTTGATCTAAATTAAAACTAATAGATGGATATTCATTTTCTCCAACTATATCTAATATTTGATGTTGGAAGGATCCCTCTACAATATTATCTTCTCTTATATTAGCAATAAAATTTTCTATTCTCCATCCTTCAGAACTATCTACCATATCATAGACATATAAATATATTCCTTTAATATTATTTAATTTCTTTATCTTATTATAAGTTTCCTCTGTTATTTCATCATAATAAGTTTTTCCATTTAAAGCTATTATATCTGAATAATTAAAATTTGTATCTTCTGATTTCATAATAAAATTTAATGCAAGTAAGTCTTCTAAAGTCTCTTCATAATTGTTAAGTTTAAAAGGTCTTGAATCAATTACTAGCACATACTTTTTCTTATAGTTTAATAAATCTTTCCCATTAGTATCTAAAATTCTATAATTAAGTTCTGACAATGTTTCAATCTGGTGATTTTGCAACTCCCCTTGTACCTGAGTAGATGGTTGTACTTGTAAATAATATAATCTTACTGATAATAACATTAATACAGATACATATATAATTAAAATAAAAATTATTCTTCTCTTATCTATCACATGCTTATACAAAAATAAAACACCTCCCTTTGAATAAATTCTATCCAAAAAAAGGTGTTTTATACAGTTACTTCAATATATCTTTTATTTTAGTCATCAGAAGATCTATAGCTACATAATTATGTCCACCTTCTGGTACTATGATATCAGCATATCTTTTACTTGGTTCAGTAAATTGCATATGCATAGGTCTAACCATAGTTAAATATTGATCTATTACTGATTCTACAGTTCTTCCTCTTTCATTTATATCTCTAACAAGTCTTCTTAATATTCTTATATCCGCATCAGTATCTACATATACCTTTATGTCTAATAAATCTCTTACTCTCTCATCTTCTAGAATAAGAATTCCTTCTACAAGAATGATATCTCTTGGATCTACAGTTGTAGTTTCCTTAGCTCTATTATGTACTGTAAAGTCATAACTTGGTTTTTCAATAGCTTCTCCATTTATAAGTGACTTTAAATGTTCCACTAATAAATCATTATCAAAAGCCATAGGATGATCATAATTAGTTTTTACCCTTTCATCCATAGATAAATGACTTTGATCTTTATAATACATATCTTGTTGTATCATTGCTATACAGTCTTGCGAAAAAGTAGAGTATAAAGCATCAGCAATAGTACTTTTTCCTGATCCTGTTCCTCCAGTAATCCCTATTAACACAGGTCTTCTCATTAATAGTCCTCCTCGATGATTCTATAAAGTAAGTTTCTTACTAGCTTTAACTAGCATATCATTTTTCTTAAGTGGTTTATTAACCTTTGCTTTAAATACCATATGAGCTCTATTAGCTACATCTGTTTTTACATTTTTATCAACATCAAACATATCTGTAAGTGTTACCTTGAAGTAAGGATCTTCAGCTCTTAATACCTCAACTTCATCATTCTCAAAAACTCTATTTTTTTGAAGTATTGTTGCAACTCCAGTTTCTTCATCATACTCTTTAACCATACCTACTAAGTCATAATCTCTTAAGTAAGAAGATTCATCATAATTCTCTTCACCATTTATTCCCAAATAGAAGCCAGTATGATATTTTCTATGACTTATTTTAGTTAATATATCCATCCATTCATCTTTAAATTCATATTCATATGGGTTTTTAAAATATGAATCAACAGCTTCTCTATAAGCTTTTACAACAGATGCAACATAAAACTCACTCTTCATTCTTCCTTCAATCTTGAAAGAATAAATTCCACTTTCTATAAGCTCTGGTATATGTTTTATCATACATAAATCTTTAGAGTTCATTATATATGTTCCGTTATCATCCTCTACTACTGGATAATATTCATTCGGTCTTGTTTCTTCAACTAGATAATATTTATATCTACAAACATTTCCACATATTCCTTTATTAGCATCTCTACCTAACATATAATTAGATATTAAACATCTTCCTGAATATGCTACACACATAGATCCGTGAACAAAAGCTTCAATATCACATCCATTAGGCATATAAGACGTAATTGTCTTTATTTCCTTAAATGTTAACTCTCTAGCTAAAACTATTCTTTTAACTCCAAGTTCATACCAGAACTTAACTGCTCTCCAGTTTACAGTATTAGCCTGTGTACTTAAATGTATTTCTAACTCTGGTGCTACCTCTTTACATATAGCTACTAATGAAGGGTCAGCAACAATAACTGCATCCACTCCTATTTCATAAAGTTCTCTAATATAGCTTTCAGCACCTTCTAAATCATGATTTCTTGGAAAAACATTTAATGTTACATATAGCTTTCTTCCTCTATCATGACAGTATTTTATACCTTCCATTATTTGCTCTGTAGTAAAATTGTTTGAGAAAGCTCTAAGATTAAGTCTTCCTCCCCCAATATAAACTGCATCTGCACCATAATCAACAGCAATTTTTAATTTTTCTAAGTTCCCAGCTGGAGCTAGTATTTCAGGTTTTCTCATCTTTTTACCTCCTTTTAAGTAAGCCTCTAAATCTTCCATTTAGCTTGGCAAACTTACTCCTACTAAGGTAGGAGTTTCCTCTTAGTAATAGCAATTCCATCTCCCATTGGTATTACTGATGTTACTAAATTATCATCTTTCGAAACCATCTCTAAATATGTTCTCATTCTTTTAACTATAGTTATTTTTCTACGTTTAACCAAATCATTTGAAGCTACCATTCCTCTAAACAACACATTATCTGCTATAATAATTCCATCTTCTTTTAAAAGTCTTAAGCAATGAGGAAGAAAATGATTATAATGCCCTTTTCCTGCATCCATAAAAATAAGGTCATATGGTTCTTCAAGCCTTTCTAAAACCTCTAAGCAATCTCCTTCTTCAATAGATATCTTGTCTTCTAATCCAAAATTTTTAATATTTTTCTTAGCAAGCTCTATCATTTCTTCGCTTCTTTCAATTGTTGTTATGTGTGGATTAGTTCCAGCAGCATCATACATCAAGATAGCAGAATAACCTATAGCAGTTCCAAGTTCTAAAATTCTTAAAGGCTTTTTCATCCCTACCATAAATTCTAGAAATTTAATTGTTTCTTTCTGAGCTATAGGAACTTTATTTTCCTTTGCAAACTCTTCTAACTCTTTAATTCTGCCTTCACTTTCAGGTATTAATGACCTTATATATCCTTCCATATAATCATAGGTAATTCCACTCATTATATTCCTCCTAATAGTTAATATCCAAGCTCTTCTTGCTTCTTCATAAAGTCTTCATCGTTATTAGTAAAATAATGCTTATTATCACTTTCTAGTACATAAAATAAATAATCGGTATTCTCCGGCTTTAATGCAGCTATGATAGATGGTGCACCTGGATTGCTTATAGGCCCTATCGGTAATCCTTTATAAAGATATGTATTATATGGTGACTCTATCTCTAGATCTTTATAATAAAGTTTATCTTTATGGTATCCATAAGCATATAATACTGTTGCATCAATACTTAACGTCATATCTTTATTATCCCTATTATAAATAACAGATGCTATAGTAGCTCTCTCTTCATCTACCCTTGCTTCTTTTTCCACCATAGATGCAACGGTAATTACTTTCTCTATATCATCATTATTAACTTTAGTACCTAGGTTTGTTACAATCTCATTCCAAACTTCATCAAATCTATTTAATAAAGTTTTAACTATTTCTTCAGGTAATATGCCCTTCTCAAATTTATATGTATCTGGAAATAAAAATCCTTCTAAGTTATATCTCTTTTCACTATTTGCTTTTATGTATGTTGGTAGTGGATATTCATTTATAGCCTTAATGAAATCCTCACTTGTGCATATTCCCTCTTTTTCTAATTTTTCTGCTATGTCATCAATTGTAAACCCTTCAGGTATTGTAAAGTTTATGTAGTTTTCATCAGAAACACTTTGTAATAACTCAATCATCTCTTTAGTTGACATATTTTTATTTAAAGTATACTGACCAGGTATAATTTCTAAATCCATTCCTGTAAGTTTAGTATAAGCTTTAATAACAAATGTATTTTTAACCTTATTTTTTGATTTTAATTCATTTAGTAAGCTATAAAAACTTTCTCCTTCTTCTATTAGTATCTCTTCATCTGAAACTATTTTTAAAGGTTTATTTATTGTAGAATTTAATACAACTATACCTATGATAATAAAACATAAGATTGTTACTGTTATAAACATAATTAATCTTTTAGATTTAAAATTCATAAATACCCCCTATATATAAGTAAATAGCCCCTAGAGGCTATTCACTATTATAATACTTTTTTATGAAATTTTAAAGAAATTTAGATATTATTTTTTACTTCTACTTATTAATCTCTTTCTTTCTGCAGCATTTAATGCTCTTTTTCTCATTCTTACGTTAATTGGAGTAACTTCTACTAACTCATCATGATTTATAAATTCTAAAGATTGCTCTAATGTTAATTGAGTAACTGGTACAAGTTTAACTGCATCATCAGAACCTGAAGCTCTTGTATTAGTTAGCTTTTTACCTTTACATACATTTATATCTATATCTTCTGCTCTTGAACATTCTCCAACTATCATTCCCTCATATACAGGAGTTCCTGGAGTTATAAATAACTTTCCTCTTTCTTGAGCATTAAATAATCCGTAAGCAATAGCCTCTCCTTGTTCAAATGAAACTATTGATCCTCTACTTCTTGTTGGAATATCACCCTTATATGGTCCATATCCATTAAACACGTGGTTCATTATACCGTTACCCTTTGTATCAGTCATAAACTCACTTCTAAATCCTATAAGCCCTCTAGCTGGTATATTAAACTCTAATCTAGTATATCCATTTACAGCTGAAGTCATATTAACCATTTCACCTTTTCTTGGTCCCATCTTTTCCATAACAGGTCCCATGAATTCTTCAGGTACATCTATAGTTAAGTATTCCATTGGCTCCATCTTTTTACCATCAATAGTTTTAAATATAACGTTTGGCTTAGAAACTTGAAGTTCAAACCCTTCTCTTCTCATAGTTTCTATAAGTATAGATAAATGTAATTCTCCTCTTCCTGAAACCTCAAAACAATCTGGAGTTATTTCATTAACTCTTAAACTTACGTTAGTTTCTAATTCTTTCATTAATCTATCTCTTAAATGTCTTGATGTAACAAAGTCACCTTCTCTACCTGCAAATGGTGAATCATTAACCATAAAGTTCATGTTTAATGTTGGTTCATCAATTTCAATGTATGGTAAAGCTTCTGGATTTTGTGAATCTGCAATAGTTTCACCTATATTTGCATCAACAACACCACTTAAAGCAATTATATCCCCTAATGCTGCTTCTTGAACTTCTTCTCTTTGTAGTCCATTATAACCAAATACACCTGAAACTTTATAAGTTGAAGTTGTACCATCTTTTCTAACTAAAGCAACTTGTTGATTTTTTCTTACTTTTCCTCTATGAATTTTACCTATAGCTATTTTCCCTAAATACTCATTAGTATCTAAGCTTGTTACTAGCATTTGGAAAGATCCATTTATATCTCCTGTTGGACATTGAACATGCTCAATTACAGTCTTAAATAATGGTTCCATTCCCATATTTGTATCTTCAACATTATATCTTGCAAAACCTTCTCTTGCTGATGCATATATAATTGGGAAGTCTAACTGTTCATCATCTGCACCTAACTCTAAGAATAATTCAAATACTTCATCAATAACTTCTTCTGGTCTTGCATTAGGTTTATCTATTTTATTTATAACCACGATTGGCTTTAACTTTAATTCTAAAGCTTTCTTTAAAACGAACTTAGTTTGAGGCATTGGCCCTTCATAAGAGTCCACTACTAATAAAACTGAGTCTACCATATCAAGTACACGTTCAACTTCTCCACCAAAGTCAGCATGTCCTGGAGTATCTACGATATTTATTTTTATATCGTTATACATAACTGCAGTATTCTTAGAAAGAATTGTTATACCTCTTTCTTTTTCTAAATCATTTGAATCCATCACTCTTTCATCAATTTTTTCATTTGATCTAAATACGTGACTTTCCTTAAACATAGCATCAACTAATGTAGTCTTACCATGGTCAACGTGAGCTATTATAGCTATATTTCTAATATCGTCTCTACTTATTAATTCCATATATATTTCCTCCAAATTGTAATAATAATTTTATCAGAATCTTTTAAAAAAGTTGCTTCAAATTCTTTTAATTATTATTTTTGCTTTAATGTAAACCTATAAATATTTTGCCCAAAAAGAAAATTGGATACACGTGTATCCAATTTTCAAATCTATAAGCTATTCTACTATCTATTTGACCTCTTGTCAACTTTCAGTTAAATTTCCATTATTATTGGTAAAATCATTGGTTTTCTCTTAGTCTTTTCATATAAATAACTTCTAAGTTCATCTCTTACTCTTGATTTCAATGTAGCCCAATCATTAATCTTCTTTTCTTCACATTCTAATAAAATTGATTTAACTATTTCCCTAGCTTCTTCCATTAACGGCTCAGATTCTCTTACATATACAAATCCTCTTGATATAATATCTGGTCCGGCAACAATTGATTTATTTTCTTTTGATAAAGTTACTACAACAGTTAAAATACCATCTTGAGATAAATGCTTTCTATCTCTTAAAACTATATTTCCAACGTCACCAACACCTAATCCATCAACAAATACTTGACCTGCTGCTACTAATCCATTCTTCTTTATAGAATTTCTTGTAACCTCTATTACATCACCAATATCAGCAATAACAAGGTTTTCTTCTGGTAACCCTACTGTCATAGCAAGTTCTCCATGCTTCTTTAGATGTCTATACTCACCATGAACTGGTATAAAGAATTTTGGTTTTACTAATGCTTGCATTAATTTTAATTCTTCTTGATAGGCATGACCTGATACATGAATTTGTGCTAGTGACTCATAAATAACTTCTGCTCCATTTTTGAAAAGTTGATTAATAACTCTAGATACTAACTTTTCATTTCCAGGAATAGGTGTTGCAGATATTATAACTGTATCACCTTGTTTTATATTTACTTTTCTATGGTCTGATGAAGCCATTCTTGAAAGTGCCGACATAGGCTCTCCTTGACTTCCAGTAGTTATAACTACTAATTCATCATCATTATATTTATTAATATGATCTATACCTATAAGTGTTTCCTTATCTACATCAATATAACCAAGTTCCATAGCAACTTGCATATTGTTTTCCATACTTCTTCCTGAAACTGCAACTTTTCTACCATATATTTTACCAGCTTCTATTATCTGCTGAATTCTATGGATATTAGATGCAAAAGTAGCTATTATAATTCTTCCTTTTGCTTTACCAAATATTTTTACTAAACTTTCTCCAACCACTCTTTCTGACATAGTGTATCCAGGTCTTTCAACATTAGTTGAGTCAGCCATCATTACAAGAACGCCCTTTTTACCTAACTCTGAAAATCTTGCAAAATCCATTGGTTCACCATCAATTGGTGTATAATCTACTTTAAAGTCTCCTGTATGAAGTACAACTCCTAATGGAGTATGAATTGCTATAGCAACCGAATCTGCTATAGAGTGATTTGTTTTTATAAATTCTACTGAAACAGAATTAAGTCTTATAACATCTCTTGGTTTAACCCTAATTAATTCTGTTGTGCTTAATAAACCATGTTCCTTAAGCTTTGTTTCAACAATTCCTAAAGTTAATTTTGTTCCATATACCGGTACATTTAACTGTTTTAAAACATATGGTAATGCTCCTATATGATCTTCGTGCCCGTGAGTTAGAAAAATTCCTGTAACTCTCTCTCTATTTTTAATAAGATACGTTATATCTGGAATAACCAAATCAATACCAAACATATCTTCATCTGGAAATCTTAGGCCACAGTCTATTATAACAATATCATTTTTGTATTCAATAGCTGTTAGATTCTTTCCAATCTCGTTTACTCCACCTAAAGGAATAATCTTAACTTTAGCCTTTTCGTTTTTCATATGTCCCCTCCTTCATATCTTTCTTGTATATGTATTAAATCACGCTCTTAAGCGAGAGTTACCCCTTATTTAAGCTCTTCTTTATGGTCACAACAATCTGAACAAATTCCAAAAAACTTAACGCTATGGTCTAATATCTTAAATTTATAAGTTTTCTCTATTCTTTCTTCTAATTCCTCTAATAAATCATCTTGAACTTCAAAAACTTTTTTACATTTATTGCATACTAAATGATGATGTCTATGCTCTTCATCACTATGAACTAATTCATATCTACTACATCCATCATTTAGATCTAATTTATATATGACATTAACTTCTTCTAAAAGTAATACTGTTCTGTATACTGTTGCTAACCCTATATCAGGACATATTTTTTTTACTTCATCATAAATCTCTTCTGCAGTTAAATGTTGGCCTTCTTTATCAATTATTATATCAAGTATAGCTCTTCTTTGAGGCGTTAATTTATATCCCTTTTCCTTTAAGTTTTCTTTCAATTCGTTTATGTTAATACTATTTCCTCCCATTATAACACCTCTTCTTATATTTATTCATCAATAAAAATAGTATTATACGCTTCTTCTACAGCTGCAAGTTCTACTTCATTATCTATAAGTTCAAAGAACTCTTCTCCATTTTCATCTTTTATTACTTTTAAAGCAAATGGATTTTCATCTGGATATGCTTCATCTTCTACTATAACATATTCACATTTTTCATCATTATCTGGATTAACTACATCAAAAAAAGCTATAACCTTTAAGTTTATTTCATTTCCATCTTCATCATATAATTTAATGTTTTCTAATTCTTTTTCCATATTTTTTCTCCTTTAAATCATCTTAATTTTAAATTTAATATATTATCAATTGTTATTCACTAAACGAATCTTATCAGAAAGAACTCTTTCCTATAAATAAGTGACTCCATCATTAGCACTGATTATTTACTAAGTCTCAACTTGTCAAGATAACCTTGAAGTATATATATTGCTGCTATCTTATCTACTATTTTTTTTCTCTTTCCTCTAGAAAGATCTGCCTCAAGCATAGCTCTATGTGCAGCCACTGTAGTTAATCTTTCATCCCACATCTCTATAGGCAATCCAGTTTTTTCTTTTATTAGCTCTGCTAAAGCCATAACTCTTTCTCCAGACTCTCCTATAGTTCCATTCATATTCTTAGGTAATCCAACAACTATAGTCTCTACACCATACTCCTTACATATCTTATGAACTTCTTCTATATCTTGTTCTTTTTTTGTCCTTCTAATAGTAGTAATTCCTTGTGCAGTCCATCCTAAAGGATCGCTTAACGCTACTCCTATAGTTTTTGATCCTACATCTAGTCCTAATATTCGCATTAAAAACTCCTTAAATTAAAAGTGCCCGATTAACGGGCACTTTCTACTTTATTTCTAAATAAGATTTTATTACTTCTTCTAGTATTTCATCTCTTTCAAGCTTTCTAAGTAAAGCCCTTGCTCCGTTGTAACTTGTAATGTAAGAAGGGTCTCCTGAAATTAAGTATCCAACTAATTGGTTTACAGGATTATATCCTTTTTCTTTTAATGCCTTATATACATCAGTTAATATAGACTTTGTTAAATCCTCTTTATCAACACCTAAATTAAATTGCATTGTTCTATCAAGATTGTTTTCCATAATGTGCTGCTTACTTGCAGCTCACCCCCTTACGTGTTTTACAACTATTAATAGTATTATCATTTTTAGATTATTTATTCAAATATTGTTAACTTAATTATATAACAACTTTTTATAAAAGTATACTATTTTACTTAACTAAATTTTCTACAACTTCGTATGCAACTTCAATAGCTTTAGAAATATTACTTGGATTCTTACCACCTGCTTGAGCCATATCTGGTCTTCCTCCACCGCCACCGCCAACAACAGCAGCAACTTCTTTTATAATTTTTCCACAGTGAATTCCATTAGCTAAAACATCTTTAGATGACATAGCAACTAGATTAACCTTATCTCCACCATTACTTAATAAAATTACTACACCACTATTCATCTTGCTTCTTATTTTGTCAGCTAAATCTCTTAATGCATTTCCATCAACGCCTTCTAACCCATAAGCTACGACCTTAACCCCAGCTATATCTCTTGCTGAATTTAATATATCATCTTCTGCACCAGAAGTAAGTTTAGCTTTTAACTCAGCTATTTCCTTATCTTTTTCCTTTAACTCACTTCCTTGTGAATTAATTTTCTTTAAAATATCTTTTTCATTACATTTTAAAGTGGCACAAGCTTCTTTTAGCAGTCTTTGCTTCTCTTCCATATATCTTATAGCATTTCTTCCAGTTAAAGCTTCTATTCTTCTTATACCTGCAGCAACTCCAGTTTCAGATATAATTTTAAAGAAACCAATTTCTCCTACATTACTTACGTGAGTACCACCGCATAATTCTTTAGAGAACTCACCAGCTGCTACAACCCTTACTTTATCTCCGTATTTTTCATCAAATAAAGCAGTTGCTCCAGAAGCTTTAGCTTCATCAATAGTCATTAGTTCAGTAGACACTGAATCAACTTCCATTATCTTTTCATTTACTAAATCTTCAACCTTTTCAATCTCTTCAACCGTTAACCCTTGGAAATGAGTAAAGTCGAATCTTAATCTTTCATTGTCAACATAAGAACCAGCTTGATGTATATGTGATCCAACTATTTCTTTTAATGCTGCTTGTAACATATGCGTAGCTGTATGATTTTTACAAACGCTTCCTCTTCTAGCTTTATCAACATTTAAAGTTACAACATCTCCATTTTTTATAGTCCCTGTTTTAACTTCAACATAATGAATAGTTTTTCCACCAACATTTTTCTTAGTATTATAAACTAATGCACTTCCATTTTGCCCCTCTATTATACCGGTGTCTCCTATTTGACCACCCATTTCTGCATAAAATGGAGTTTTATCAGTTAAAATATATCCTTTATTTCCTACTGATAACTCTTCTACAAACTCTTCATCAGTAGCAAGAATAACAACCTTTCCTGTTGCAACAGTATCAGTATATCCAACAAATTCTGTTAATACATCAGCCTTAACTTTATTTATTGGAACCTCTTCACTTCCCATATATGAAGTTTCGCCTCTTGCACTTCTAGCCCTTTCTCTTTGAGCTTCCATTTCTTTTTTAAACTCATCTGAATCAACAGCCATTTCTTTTTCTTCAAGAATTTCTTCTGTTAATTCTATAGGGAACCCGTAAGTATCATAAAGCTTAAATGCTTTTTCTCCACTTAAAACTTTAGTACCAGCTTCCTCCAATTCTGCTATGTAACCTGATAATATATTCATACCAGCATCTATAGTTTCATTAAATCTTTCTTCTTCTAATGTAATTATCTTTGTTATATACTCTTTATTTTCTATTAATTGAGTGTATGAACCACCATAATTTTCGATTACAGCATCTACAACTTCCTTTAGGAATAATCCCTTAATTCCAAGAAGTCTTCCATGTCTAGCAGCTCTTCTAAGTAATCTTCTTAAGACATAACCCCTACCTTCATTACTTGGTTGAACTCCATCAGATATAAGCATTGTTACCGCCTTAACATGGTCAGTTATTATTCTTAAAGATACATCTATATTACTATCTTTTCCGTATTCAACACCTGATAATTTAGATACTCTATTTAATATATTTTTAACTGTATCTATTTCAAAGATATTATCAACGCCTTGCATTATAGTTGCAATTCTTTCTAACCCCATACCAGTATCTATATTTTTATTCTTTAATGAAGCATAACTTCCATCTTCTTGCTTATCAAATTGAATAAATACTAGATTCCAGAATTCAACTATTCTATCAGCATCAGAAGCTGCCACAAAATCTTCTACATTCGTAACAGGTGCTACATCTACGCCTCTATCAAAGTGAATTTCAGTACAAGGTCCACATGGCCCAACTGTTCCAACTTCCCAGAAGTTATCATCTTTACCTAATCTAAAAATTCTATTTGGATCTATATCTGTTTTTGAAGTCCATATATCATATGCTTCATCATCTTCTAAGTAGATAGTTACGTACAGTTTATCTTTAGGTAACTTTAAGACTTGTGTTACAAATTCCCATGACCATGGAATAATTTCATTTTTAAAATAATCTCCAAAAGAGAAGTTTCCTAACATTTCAAAGAAAGTACCATGTCTTGATGTCTTACCAACGTTCTCAATATCACCAGTTCTTATACATTTTTGACATGTAGTTACCCTTTTACTTGGTGGAGTTTGTATTCCTGTAAAATATGGCTTAAGCGGTGCCATACCTGCATTAATCAATAATAAACTATTATCATTTTTAGGTACTAATGGAAAACTCTCCATTCTTAAGTGTTCTTTTGACTCAAAGAACTTTAAAAATTGCTCTCTTAATTCATTTGCTCCTATGAACTGCATAAAATTACCTCCAAAACTTCTTGCTATAATTAGTATTTTCACTAAAATAAATTTAAATATAATAAAAAAGTCTCCATCCCTAAAGACAAGGGACGAAAACTTAAATTCCGCGGTACCACCCTAATTATGCGCTAATTCACACATCACTTAAAGCATAAAGACTCCAAGATAGCTTCAATATGATAAATAAGAAGTTTACACCATCCACTTCCTCTCTTTATATTTATTACATACCTACTCATTCTTTTCATTGTCTTTTATATTTAATTCAATATTCCTAGGCAAATTATAGTTTATTTATGTCATTATGTCAATTATTATCATTAAAATAAGTAATAATTAATATCATCATATATAACTTTTACTATAACTAATATCGGAACTGCTAATACCATTCCAGCAACTCCTCCGATTTTACCACCTAATATAAGCAATATTATAATTATTATAGGATGGAAGTTGATACATACACCAGTAATTTTAGGTGCAAGTAAATCACCTTCAATCTGTTGTATTAAAAAAGCTCCTATTAGAGCTAAAATTGCTTTTGTAGGCGATTGAAGTAAAGCTATTAACACCATAGGAACTCCCCCTATTATTGGTCCAAAGTAAGGGATAATATTAGCTATGGCATTTAATATAGCTAATATAAGAGGTAACTTTATTCCTAATACTAGTAACATTATAAATGTCAGAACTCCAATAATTACTGATAATAATAATTGACTAACTATATATCTACTCAACACTTTATCAATATTACTATTAATCTTTCTAATTAAAATCCTTTTATCTGTTGGAAAAATTAATAGCATTTTATTATATATCAGCTCCCCATCAGCTAAAAAGTAATACGCTACTACAGGAATTATAGCAAATCCTACTAAATTCTCTAATATCGATGCTATGTTATCTATTAAATTTCCTGATAAGGATGCTAGAAATAAGTTTATCTTCTCATTTATTTGAATATAAGCTGTTTCAAATAAACTTAAATCACTTAAATTAAACTTACTAGCCATATTCATTAAATATAACTCAATATTATCAAGCATAATTCCAAAATTACCGCTTTCATATATTATAGTAGGAACAATAAAATATATTATAGTGGTAAATATCCCTAAAGATAAGAGAATTATTATAAGTGATGATATTCTTTTAGAAATTCTAAATTTATCACATAAATAGTTTCTAAGAGGTTTAATTGCATATGCTATAATAAATGATATTAATATCAAATTTATCACCGAACGAACTGGCTCATAAAAGAAATAAATCAGCAAAATTAATACAACTATAAAAACTATACCTACTTTGGCCAATATCGATTTGTATTTACCTTTAATCATGATATTACACCTCCTAAGTTATGAGGTAATGTTTTAAGCTTAATGTATTCCTTACCTTTATATAGAATGAAATTATCACATAAAACACATCCGCTCAAAAGAATTATTTCTTTACCTTTAAACATAGTATCTATAACCCCTGAACTCATTATAATTCCTTTAATAGTAAATGTTCCTTTATCAATTATTAAATCCTCTAAAACACCTTTCATAATATTTTTATTGTCTACAACATCCATAAATTTTATATTATTAAAAGTTAAGCCTTTATAATTTTCTATACTAGAAACTATAAGCACATCCTCTAGAGAAATTATGTTTTCTTTTTTAACAAAATTTTTTTTATTAAAAATAGATAGACTTGAAATAATAAAACCTTTAATAATTCCCTCATAGAAATCTATAGCTATATCACTTATTGCTCCTAGATACTTTCCATTTGTATCATAGACCTTCATCAAATAAAAATCTCTAGTTTTAAACATAGACTTTCTCCTTTTAAATATTATCTTTTTATTATCTCCCCATCTCTATAATATTATTACTAATTATTGCTAAATTTTAATATAAAAAAAGAAGTCATTGAGAAGATGACTTCTTTATAATTTAATTTATTATAGAATCTCTTCTATTATTCCACCACCAACAACTATATTCCCTTGGTAAAAAACAACGGATTGACCTTTAGTTATTGCTCTTTGCTTATCTTTAAAGCTAACCTTAACTTTTCCGTCTTCTAATTGTGATATAATCGCTTCCGCTGGTCTTCCAGAATATCTAACCTTCGCTTCTACAGTTAATTCTCCTTCTAATTTATCAAAAGGAATAAAGTTAACATCTTTTGCAACAAGATCGGTTTTAAATATATCTACTTCAGGCCCAAGAACTACTTCATTAGTTTCTGGATTTATATCAGTTACAAAAACTGGTCTTCCAAGTGCTATTCCTAGCCCCTTTCTTTGACCTATAGTATAATAAACTATACCTTTATGTTTACCTAATATATTGCCATTCTTATCTACAAAATTTCCCGGAACAACCTCTAATGGTCTAGCTTCTGAAATATAACGTCCATGATTATTATCTGGAATAAAGCATATTTCTTCACTATCTTTTTTGTTATGTACTGCTAATCCAATTTCTTTAGCAATTTCTCTAATTCTGTCTTTTGTATATTCACCACAAGGCATTAATGTATGTGCTAATTGATCTTGAGTAAAATTGTATAATGCATATGTTTGATCTTTTCTATCATCATCAGAACGAATTAGAAGATACCTTCCATCTTTCTCTTCTATCTTTGCATAATGGCCTGTTGCTACATAATCAGCCCCAATCCCTTTTGCTTTTCTTAATAATTCATCAAATTTCAAATGCTTATTACAAGCTATACATGGATTAGGAGTCTTTCCATCTATATATTCTTGAACAAAATAATCAATAACTTTTTCCTTAAAACTATCTCTAAAGTTCATTACATAGAAAGGAATACCTATTTTATCTGCAACTCTTCTTGCATCATCAACAGCAGAAAGGGAGCAACACCCACCTTCCCTTTCTGTATATTCATTATCATCTTGCCATATTTGCATCGTTACTCCAACGACATCATAACCTTGTTCTTTTAAAAGGTAAGCTGCAACAGAGCTATCTACTCCGCCGCTCATACCTATAACTACTTTCTTTTTCATCAACTCACACCTTAAATTTTATTCATGCCCATGAACAGCATCATGTAATTCATCGTGATCTGTTTCTTCAAATTCCCATCCTTCTGTGCTTAATCCGGCATTTTTTCTATAATCATTTATAGCCTTATGAATAGCTTCTTCAGCTAATACTGAACAGTGCATTTTTACTGGTGGAAGTCCATCTAACGCTTCAGCAACAGCTTTATTTGAAAGTTCCCAAGCTTCTTCTAAAGTTTTACCTTTAATCATTTCAGTTGCCATCGAAGATGAAGCTATAGCAGATCCACAACCAAATGTTTGGAATTTAACATCTTTTATTACGTTATCTTCAACTTTTAAGTAAACTCTCATTATATCTCCGCACTTAGCATTCCCTACTTCACCAATACCATTTGCGTCATCAATTTGCCCTACATTTCTTGGATTTCTAAAATGGTCCATAACCTTATCTGTATATATCATATTATTTTTCTCCCTTCTTAACAAAATCACTCCATAATGGTGACATATTTCTTATTCTTTCTATAATTCCAGGTAATACTTCAATAACATAATCAACATCTTCTTCTGTTGATCCATCTCCTAAAGTTAATCTTAATGATCCATGTGCTTTTTCATGAGGTAGCCCAATTGCAAGTAATACATGTGATGGATCTAATGATCCTGAAGTACAGGCACTTCCACTTGATGCACATACACCTTCAAAATCTAACGATAAAAGTATTGATTCACCTTCTATAAATTCAAATCTTACATTTACATTACCAGGTAATCTCTTATCTCCTCTTGGTCCATTTAGATATGAATATGGAACTTTTTCTAATATTCCATCTATCAATCTATCTCTTAAAGCAGATAAACTTTCCATATGACCTTCTAAATCATTAGTTGCTAACTCTATAGCCTTTCCTAATCCTACTACAGAGGCAATATTTTCTGTTCCAGCTCTTCTAGCTCTTTCTTGCCCCCCACCGTGAATTAAGTTGTCAATCTTTATTCCTTTTCTTATGTATAAAGCTCCTATTCCTTTAGGTCCATATACTTTATGTCCTGCTAAAGATAATAAGTCTATATTCATTTCTTTAACATCTACTGGAACATTTCCAACAGCTTGAACTGCATCTGTATGGAAGAATACTTTTCTTTCTCTACAAATTTGTCCTATTTCCTTTATAGGCTGAATAGTTCCAATTTCATTATTAGCAAACATAATTGATACTAAAATAGTTTTATCAGTTATTGCATTTTTTAATTCTTCTAAATCTATAAATCCTTCTTCATTTACGTCTAGATACGTTACATCAAAACCATTTTTCTCTAAATATTCGCAAGTATGAAGAACAGCATGATGCTCTATCTTAGTAGTTATTATATGATTACCTTTTTTTCTATGAGCTGAAGCAATACCTTTTATTGCCCAGTTATCAGCTTCAGATCCACCTCCTGTGAAATAAACTTCATTAACATCACAGTTAAGCCCTTTGGCAACTTGTCCTCTCGCCTTATCAATAGCCATTTTTGTTTCTCTTGAAATTCCATAAAAAGATGATGGATTACCAAATTTTTGAGTAAAATATGGCATCATTTCTTCTAAAACCTCTGGCTTAACATATGTAGTTGCCGCATAATCCATATATACTGTTCTCATTTATTGTTCACTCCTCTTTAAAACTAAAGTTTCATTTTTTTCTTTTATTCTGTTGTAGTCATCTACTATATCTTGTAATGTTATGCTTTCCATAACTTCATCTATACTATTTTTAATTTTTGTCCATAAAAGCCTTGTAGCGCAACAATCAATATTGTCACAAGATACCCCTTCAATACAATCAGCAATTTCTATCGGTCCCTCAAGAACATACATGATATCAGAAACCTTTATATCTTTTGGTTCCTTACCAAGGACGTACCCTCCTTGAGCTCCTCTTATACTATTTATAAGCTTTGCTTTTCTCAAAGGAGAAAAAAGTTGTTCTAAATAATATTCAGAAATACCTTGTCTCTGAGAAATAGTTTTTATTGATAGGGGAGAATCTCCATAATGTATTGCAAGCTCTACCATGGCTTTTACTCCATATCTTCCTTTTGTAGATAGTTTCATTTTCTCACCCCTTATTCAGACTCTTTTGCTCTGCTTTATGTTTATATCATACTAACTTACTCGGCTTTTGTCAACTATACTAATTAGTTTTTTTTAATTTTAATTAATAGTAATTTTACCATAGATTTTTTTATTCAAATTATCAATTTCTCTTATATAAATTAATAATTTAATCACCTAAAACTCCTCTATATATTCTTTACTTTATTCCAATAATCTTTTGTAGCCTTTTCAAATTTATTATCCCCATATATATAGTAAGTTTTATCTTTAATATTATCAGGTAGATATTGTTGCTTAATATAATGATTAGGATAATTATGTGGATATTTATATTCTAATCCCCTCCCAAGCTTAGCTGCTCCACTATAATGTGCATCTTTTAAATGAATAGGTATATCCCCTACAGTAACATCTTCTAAATCTCTAAGAGCAGCATCTAATGCTAAATATGCCGAATTAGATTTAGGACTCGTTGCCAAAAGAACAGTTGCTTCTGCTAGTGGTATTCTTGCCTCAGGAAAACCTAATTCTCTAGCAGAATCTACTAAAGCTTTTACAATTACAACTGCTTGCGGATACGCCAGACCTATATCCTCAGAAGCTATAACCTGAAGTCTTCTGCAAATTGAAATTAAATCTCCAGCTTTAACAAGTCTAGCTAAGTAATGAACAGCTGCATTTGCATCACTACCTCTAATAGATTTCTGGAAAGCACTTAAAATATCATAATGAGCATCTCCATCAATATCATAAGCTATAATTTTATTTTGCGTAGAATCTTTCACTACTTCGATATCTATCAGAACAACTCTATCTTCATTAGGTCTTGTTGAATTAAGTGCTATTTCTAATCCATTTAAAGCTTTCCTCACATCCCCATTACAGTAAGAAGCAAGGTAACTTTTAGCTTCCTCAGTAACCTGAAGTTTTATTTCACTATAATCTGCAATCTTTATATCCAAAGCTCTATTTATAGCTTTCTTAATATCTTCCTCACTTAAAGGTTTAAATTCAAAAATTGTTGATCTTGATAACAACGCTTTAAATATATAAAAATATGGATTTTCTGTAGTTGATGCTATAAGTGTAATTCTTCCATCCTCTATATACTCTAACAGTGATTGTTGTTGCTTCTTATTAAAGTTTTGTATCTCATCTAAATATAAAACTACTCCATTCACACCTAAAAAAGTATCTAGCTCTTTTGTTATTTCTTGAATATCTTTTAACGATGCATTGGTAGCATTTAGTTTATAAAATCTTTTCCCAGCCTTCTCAGCAATAATATTTGCTACTGTCGTTTTTCCAACACCAGGTGGCCCATAAAAAATCATATTAGATATTCTTCCACTTTTAACTATTCTATCTAAAATTTTATTTTCTCCTAAAATATGTTGCTGCCCATAAACTTCACTTAATTTTCTGGGCCTAACCAAATCTGCTAATGGCTTCATTATTACACCTCAAATTTATTTAAATTGAATATCATCAAAATTATACTATTTTTAAAGTATAACATAATATATATTATAACTTAATTTTAATATATAAAAAATAGGAGCTATGACAAAGTGCATAGCTCCTTCAATAATCATAATATTATATTTTAATTATCTATCTATAAAATTCTTGCGTCGCATAAACTGTATTACCTACCTTATATACCCCAATACCAATTGAAGTAAAATTGCTAGATAATATATTTGCTCTGTGACCTGATGAATTCATCCAGTTAGTCATAAATTGGTTAGCTAAAGTAGTAGCGTCAGAGACACCACCTATGTATGCAATATTTTCTCCCCACGAGCTATAACTTACCCCATCTCTTTGCATTTGAGCCGTTATAAGTTCCCCCTCTGGATTATTATGATCAAAATACCCTCTATCACCCATATCTTGAGATTTTATCCTTGCATAATACTCCATTGTACCATTATACGATAATGGAGCTAGTCCATTTTTGCTTCGTTCTTCATTTACCTTATTAAAAATCATACTTTCAACTTCTGCCATATAACTTGAGTCATAAGTAGGTATTTGTGCTTCATTATCCGGCCTAGAAACTTCAACTTCGTTACTTGATTCTTGTATCACTTCTTGTACAACCTCTTCATTTGTATTATCCACTACACTATTAATAACTTCATTTTCTTCTACTACACTATTTTGAACAGGCTCAGAGTTTTCTAGTGATGCAGTTTGTATATCACCTTCATTTACTGCTTTTACTTCTTTCTCTACTACATCTTTTTGTGCTTTACTATCTTCTTTTGAACTACTATCTTCTATGCTTTTTTCTTGAAGCACCTTGTTTTCAGATAATTCATTTAAGTTTTTCGACTTTTGATCTAAGAAAATAGTTGTACCTACTCCCCCTATTACGCAAATAGATATAATTGCGGCTATTAGTTTATTTTTCATTGTACACTCCCCTTTATTTTTTCGAACAAGAAACCTCCTTGTCCAATATTTTATTAGTTAAAGTACTTTTACTTCATCTAATCTAGCCTTTTTAAATTATGCCATAAAACTAGGAGTTAATTAATAGTAGATTACTGCTTTACATTGATATATCTACATAAAATTTAAAATTTATACATTAATAGTAATATTTTTGGAGATAAATTTATTACATAAAAAAAGTGCTAGCTTTAAGCTAGCACCTATTTCAAATTATTATTTATTCTTTTTAGATTTTTTATTCTCTACCTTTATTTCTTCTTTTTTACCATAGTATGAAGTGATGTACATTTCTTTTAACTCACTCATTAATGGATATCTTGGATTAGCTCCTGTACATTGATCATCAAATGCTTGTTCTACCATTTCATCTAATGTTTCCATGAATTTAACTTCACTAACTCCAGCTTCTTGTATAGTTTTTGGCATATTTACTTTTGCTTGTAACCCTTCAATAGCCTTTATTAATAATTCAACCTTTTCAGCTTCAGTATTTCCACCTAAACCTAAGTGATCTGCAATTCTTGCATATCTCCATGCTGCATTTGGGTACTTGTATTGAGCAAATGCAGCTTGCTTAGTTGGAGCATCTGTTGCATTAAATCTTATAACTTCATTCATTAATAATGCATTAGCCATACCGTGTGGTAAGTGATGGAATGCACCTAACTTATGAGCCATTGAGTGATTAATTCCTAAGAATGCATTACTGAATGCCATACCTGCCATACATGATGCATGAGCCATCTTTTCTCTCGCCTTAACATTAGTAGTTCCTTCATTATAAGCATCTGGTAAGTACTTAAATACTAATCTTATTGCTTCTAAAGCTAATCCATTAGTATATTCTGATGCCATTATTGAAACATAAGCTTCAATTGCGTGAACCAATACGTCTATACCAGCACAAGCAGTTAATCCTCTTGGTGATGTCATCATTAACTCAGCATCAACTATAGCCATGTCTGGAGTTAGTTCGTAATCAGCTAATGGATATTTAACTCCTGTTTGCTCATCAGTTATAACAGCGAAAGGTGTTACTTCTGATCCTGTTCCTGCTGAAGTAGCGATAGCAACCATCATTGCTTTTTGCCCCATTGTAGGGAATTTGTAAATTCTCTTTCTTATATCCATAAATGTCATAGCTAAATCATGGAAGTTTACTTCTGGATGTTCATACATAACCCACATGATCTTAGCTGCATCCATCGCTGATCCACCACCAAGTGAAATTACAACGTCTGGTTGGAATGTTTCCATTTCTTGAGCTCCTGCTCTAGCACATCTTAATGTTGGATCTGGTTCAACATCTGAGAATATTTTGTATTGAATTCCATTTGATTCTAAAATTTCTGTTACCTTATTTGTATATCCCATTTCAAATAACACTCTATCTGTAACAATGAAAGCTTTCTTTTTACCCATATCACCTAATTCTTGTAAAGCAACTGGTAAGCAACCATATTTAAAGTAAGTTTTTTCTGGAACTCTAAACCAAAGCATATTTTCTCTCCTCTCAGCAATGCTCTTAACGTTAATTAAGTGCTTTGGACCAACGTTTTCTGAAACTGAGTTTCCTCCCCAAGATCCACATCCTAAAGTTAGTGATGGAGCTAATTTAAAGTTATATAAATCCCCGATTGCCCCTTGAGCAGCTGGCATATTTATTAATGTTCTAGCTGTTTTCATTCTTTCTCCGAATGTTAATATTCTATCTTTAGATTTAAGTTGATCTGTATAAAGGATTGAAGTATGTCCCATTCCACCTAATTCTATTAATCTATCAGCCTTATCTAAAGCTTCTTCAAAAGACTTAGCTCTATACATAGCTAATACTGGAGATAATTTTTCATGAGAGAATGGTTCTTCTAATTCAACTGAAGTAACTTCTCCAACTAAAACTTTAGCTGATTCCGGAACTTCAACTCCTGCCATTTTAGCTATCTTATAAGCAGATTGTCCAACCATATCGGCATTTAATCCACCTTTTTCATTTAATATTATACTTCTTACTTTATCTATTTCTTCACCTTTAAGAATATAAGCTCCTCTTTCAGCTAATTCTTTTTTAACTTCATCATAAACTTGATCTAAAACTACTATTGATTGCTCTGATGCACAAATAACTCCATTATCAAATGTTTTAGAAAGCAATATTGAGTTTACAGCCATTTTAATGTGTGCTGTTTCATCGATAATTGCTGGAGTATTACCTGCTCCAACTCCAAGTGCTGGTCTTCCTGATGAGTAAGCGGCTTTAACCATAGCTGGTCCACCTGTTGCTAATATGATATCTGATTCTCTCATAACATTTTGAGATAATTCAACTGATGGTTCATCTATCCATCCTATTATCCCTTCTGGAGCTCCTGCTTTAACAGCTGCTTCTAAAACTATTCTAGCTGCTTCTATAGTAGAATGTTTAGCTCTTGGATGTGGTGATATAATTATTGCATTTCTAGTTTTTAATGCTATTAAAGTCTTAAATATCGCTGTTGATGTTGGATTTGTAGTTGGCACTATTGCAGCAATAACTCCAATTGGCTCAGCGATTTTAGTAATACCATTTGTCTTATCTTCTTCTAAAACTCCACAAGTTTTCATATTCTTGTATTGGTTGTATATATATTCAGCAGCAAAGTTATTTTTTATAACCTTATCTTCTACTATTCCCATTCCTGTTTCTTCAACCGCCATTTTTGCTAACTTAATTCTGTTATGGTTAGCTGCCAAAGCTGCTTGTCTAAAAATTTCATCAACTTGTTCTTGGTTAAACTTTGCAAATTCCTTTTGAGCCTTTCTTAATTCTTCGATTCTTTTTGTTAACTCTTGAGCATTTGTTACTGCCATTTTTATTCCTCCTAAATATATGTGAATTTTACATTTTCTCATTTTTAAAATTTCCGAAGATTTGTTTGTTATTTTTTTAACATCTTCTATGATTCTATTTTATTCCATTGTGTTTTTTTTGTCAATATTTTTTTGTTATTTTTTTAACTTTTATTTTTTTTAACATTTTCATCCTTTTATCTACATATAAATTATCTTTTTTTCATATCTCTTTATTTTTTTCATAATAAGTTCAATAAAAAAATAAATGCGATTGTTATATTAATAACAATCGCATCATATCTAGCTATTCCTAATTAAATTCTGTTACTATATCCTTATTAACTATTCCCGTTTTATTAAAGATAATTTCTTTAATAAAATTACTCTCATCATTTGTAACATTTAGAAAAATTTCTTTATCATTAGTAGTATTAATGACTATGTATTTATTATTACCTAGTGTATTCTGAACAGTATTTATTGATTTAATTTTATTCCAAGATAAAAAGTTTCCATTCTCACATACAATGCCTTCTTCATACATAACAGGCTTTATATAAATACTTAAAATAAAATTTGCAATTAAAAATACGCTTAATACATATATTACCCATTTGTTCAAAATTCCTGATTCATTATAAAATTGATGCAATCTCATACTTAGCATATATTTACCAATAATTATTTCTTCTTGACTCTTTTTAGTTAACCCTATTATGTTTACAATCAAAATAACTATTCCCAACAAAGGGTAATATCTTCTTCTACCTTTAAAACTATATACCATTTGGGAAACTTTTGTTCTACTAATAACTTTCTTAACTAAAACAAAAATAAAATTATATACGCTATATCCTCCCAAACCTACAGCCATCATCATAAGTACATCTTTCCACATTTCTTCACCTCATAGTTAATTAACATATTTGTATTATATAAATATGATTTAACATTACGAGTAGATTTATTCATTTATCCTTTTAAGTTAATAATATACAAAAAAATAGACATCCTTACTTGATGTCTATTTATATATTACTTTATAAGATGATATTTCTCTTCAAAAAATCCAGATATCTTCTTTAATGCAGAAACTAATACAGTTTCTTCTTCTATTGAAAAGCTATCAATTGTATATTTTATCATGTCATTATGGAATTCTTCATGAAATTTATATACTTCTTTTCCTTTTTCTGTTAACGTTATCAATACAACTCTTCTGTCTTCTTCGATTCTTCTTCTATCAACATAACCTTTTTTTATAAGCTTATTAATAGCAGTAGTTAGTGTTCCTACTGTGATGCTTAAATCATAAGCTACCTCACTCATAGTTCTTTCCTTATCTATTGATATAGCTTCAATAACATGAATTTCTGTTACTGAAAGATCTGAAAACTCACTATTCTGTAAACATTTCTCTTCAATATCTAAAATATCCCTAAACAACTGAACTAATAATTTGTTCAATACACTTTCTGACTCTCTTCTATTAGTCATCAATTTCACTCCCATTTAAATACTAATCTTATTCTAATAATAATAAATATCATTTAAACTTTCAATCAAATTTTAACTTTTTTCAACAATTTATTATTTTAACTAGTTAGTTACCTTTATTGTTATTTCCATATAATTCTATATATTCCTCTAATCCTCTTAAAGGATTTAACTCTTCATCTTCCTTCATATACTCTTCAAATATATAATCAAGGTCTATAGCTTTATTTAAATCCTCAAAAGCTTTGTGTAATTCTTTTATATTCACATAAAAGCATGCTCTATTATAATATAAAAATCCTTGATTAGGATTTTCTTTTATTCCTTCACTAATAATTTCAATAGCTCTCCTAAATTTATTTTTCTCTCTATATAAAATAGAATAATTCAAATAACTATATGGAAATTTAGGATTTTCATTAATCGATTTTTTATAAAATTCTTCAGCTTCTTCCTCTTTTTTAATCTTACCCATGAATACTCCCATATTAAAAAGTATTCTAAAATGTTTATGATCTATTTGTAATGCCTTCTCCATATATTTTATTGCCAGTGTAATTTCTTCTAATTCATCATAAATACAACCTAAATTTGCATTTGCCCATAAATCATTTGGATTTATACTCAACACCTTACTATAGCATTCTATAGCTTTTTCTTTCTCCCCTATTTCATCATAACAATTGGCTAAAAAGAAATATGCTTTATCATAGTTCTTATCAATAGCTATAGCTTTTTTATAGTACTCTATCGCTTCTATGTAATTTTCACTTTCATCAAATAAAACACCTATTCCATAATAAGCTGTCGCCTCTTTGTCATTAATACTTAAAACTTTTTCATACATCTTTTTTGATAGTACAGGATTTCCAATTTTATCATACAATAACGCTATATCCAAAATCAGATCAATGTCCTCTTTTCCTTCTTCACATTTATGAGCCATTTTAAAAAACTTCAAAGCCTTCAGATCATTTTTTTCCGCTAAAAAACCTCTAGCTATACTTATATAATTATTAAATAAATATGACTTATTCATAGTAGTACCTTCCTATAGTAAAATTCACAATAAGTATAATACCTATTGTGAATTCTTTAATATCTCTTTAATTCCCCTATTAATCCTCCTATAGCTTAAAAATTCAATCAAAGAAATTGCTAAAATTAGTATAAACCAATCCATATTAAAAGCTATAGCTATACTTGCAAAGAATATATATACACTTCCTATGAGGCCATAATTTTGTCCTATCCATTTATTTAAAATTGGTAAAGATTCCACTCGACCTTTTTCAAAATCATAAAGAAATTGTATAAATCTACACACTCTTTCAGATTTTGCAAAAAGACTTATGGATACACCTATTAAAAATTCAATTATTCCAATTACTATAATTACCCCATTGAACATAATTTATAACCTCTTTATTTTCCACAACACTTTTTGTACTTTTTACCACTACCACAAACACACGGATCATTTCTTCCTATTTTACTCTCGTTAACAACTCTTTGTTCATTTTTCTTTATTTCATTTTCACTATTTCCCTTTAAAGTCCATCTTTTAATGCTTTTAGCGAAAATCTCTAATTCATATTTAAATATTTCTTTTTCTTCCTCAGATTCAATTTCGTATGCTTCTAGGAAGCATTCTATAGCTTCTTCTTTTGACATCTCATTTTTAATAGCTATTATAAATGAATCCATCTCTTCTCTTAGGATATTATTATCTATAACAAATAATTCCTTAAAAACTTTTTTCAATTTTTCAGCTTGTTTATTTTCTTCAATATAATCTGGTTCCCCAGCCTTAATTAAACTTTTCTTATCAAATTTATAGTAATCACTATTACATAATTGCTGAGCTTGTATTAACTTTTCAACATCTTCAACATCTATATGATATAAAACTTCTTCATCAATTACATAATCATAACCTAGTTCTTCACCATTTAAAGCTAAAGCTTTTATAAAGTCTATATCAAATTCACATAAAAATACTTTTTCTAAAGTATCTTTTATGTTATTTATATCCATAACACCGTAATAATATATCATACCTGCAATAGATCTTATTATCTCTTTATTTAATCTAGCCTTTTGATACAATTCTCTGTTTATCTTTTCTTCAAATAATTCCATCATTTCTTTAGGTAATATTACAAAAAGTTCATCATCAATAGTTCCTGTAAATACTAACCCTCTATTTCTTAGGTAATTAGAATACACTATATCATTACATTCATACACTTTTTGCCCATTATTATCTATAAGATCCTCTATAAATTTTAAAGTATCTTCATCTATAATACTTAAAGCTTGTTCGTACTTTTCTAGTACTATAGTTTTTATTCTCTCAACAACTTCCGCCTTTTTTAAAGATGTTAACCCTTTAATAGAATATCTTTTAGCTACTCTAACTAATTCTTCCTTCGTCATTTTTTCTAATAAAGACTCTAATGAGTTATCTTGAATATTACTTTTCCATAATCTCTCAACCTCTTTAATATCTGCCTTTATTATTTCCTCTTGTATTTTATTATTATCTGCCATATTATATTAAGTCACCTCATATCATATTCTGAAAAAATCACATATACAATTATATATGTTTTTTTAATATAGTCAAAATTTTTTACAACTCTCTAATCAAATCAATAATCTTTTCTATTCTTTAATTAAATATTTATCTTATTTTTTTACCACAGTATGGGCAGTAAATATAGTCTCTTTCTAGTTCTCTTCCACATCTAAGGCATTTGTTATTAATTGCATTATTATTTTCATAATTAGCACCTTGAAAATCTTTTAAATCCCAGTAGCTTATCTCATAACTCTCATCATGTTCAATACTCTTTCCTTTCTCTTTAGATATACTATATACATGATCACAATTATTATATATAACATAATATTTCTCATTCCATTTAAACAAAGGAATAAAGAAAAAGTGAAAAAAACTATATACTTTAATTATTTTACCTTCTATGTAGTCATTGCAACCCTTACAATATATTCTTTGTGTTTCTTTTATTATTTTTTCTTTATTCTCTATACCAAATACCCCTATAAAAAACATTCTTACCTCCATAAGTTATATCATTACTTTAATTATATCACAACAAAATAAGCAACTAACTTCATAAATTATCTGCAAATTACAAAAAAAGAATTGCCTTATGAAAAATTCATACGACAACTCTTCCTACGTAACCCTGTCGGGCTATTAATAATATTTACTTATTTACTTACTTTTATTCTTTATTGCCTTTTAACATTTCACCTATTGCAGCTATACTTCCTAAAGATGATAATGTCTCATTAGGTAAAATTAACTTATTAGCTGGGTTGTTTGCCATTTCTTTAAGTGCTTCAACTTGCTTTAACGCTATAACTGTTTCATTAGTTCCTGATTCAATAATAGCCTGGTTTACTTTCCTTATAGCTTCTGCTTCTGCAATAGCTATTTGTTCTATAGCTTTAGCCTTACCTTCAGCTTCAAGTAATTGAGATTCTCTTAAACCTTCTGCCCTTCTAATATTAGCTTGCTTTTCAGCTTCTGCTGAAAGAATCTTAGCTTGCTTTTCCCCTTCTGCTCTTTCAATTTGAGATTGTCTTTGACCTTCAGCTTCTAATATTGCTGCTCTCTTATCTCTTTCTGCTTTCATTTGCTTTTCCATTGCTTGTTGTATCTCAGCAGGAGGTATTATATTTTTAATTTCAACTGATAGTATTTTTATACCATAAGCATCTGTAACTTCATCGATTATACTTAAAAGATCTGAATTTATCTTATCTCTTCCTGATAATACTTCATCTAAACTCATGTTACCAATAATATTTCTCATATTAGTTGTTGCTGAATAAACTATACCTGACTTAAAATCCTCTATATTATATACAGCATCTTTTGCATTTAACATTTTATAGAATATTACATTATCAACTGATATTTTAACATTATCTTTAGTAATAACTGATTGAGGTGGTACATCTAAAATTTGTTGTTTAGTAGATACTTTTTTTCTTACAAAATCTACACCTGGAATCATAAAATGCCAGCCTGGCTCTAATATCCTATGAAATTGTCCTAATCTTTCAACTACATATAAATAACCTGTGTTTACAACTTTGATAGATGATAGTAATACTAATAATACTATCAATAATAAAACTCCAATTACTATTAACTTAATCATACTATTTCTCCTTTAATTCAACTATTAACTTATTTCCTTCTATTCCTGTTATAACAAATTGATCATCTTTATTTATCTTATTGCCTTTGTTATACGCTGTCCAATATATTCCGTCTACTTTAATTTTAGCTTTCTCAACTATCTCTTCATTCGCCTTCATAACTCTTCCTATATATGTTTGTTCCATAGTAAGGGTATGATTTTTTTCTACTTTAAATTTTTTCTTAGCCCAAGGATATCCTATAGCAATTAAAATTATTCCTGTTATTAAGAATACAATAAATTGCCATGCCATACTTACGCCAAAGAATGATAAGATTATTGCTGCTAATGCTCCTATAGAAAACCACATAAATATAAAGCTACTTGTAACTACGTCAATTATTATTGCGACAACCGCAACTACTAACCAGATAATAACATCTAACATAGTCCTCCCCCTTTCTTTAATAATAAAGTATTTATGCATTAAATATTATAGTAAAAAACTTTGTTGATAAATTTATTATATAGTATTTTCCAACAAATTGATATTTATATATTTTATTTACTATGATTACATTATATGCTATCTTTTATTTTATTGCAAGTTATTTTTTATCTTTTTATAGGTTATTTCAAACCATTTAATGTGATAGTTTTAATTTTCCTTTTCTTTTCGTTGATTTTATAGCGTTTTCCTTTTATTATTGACTTATATGTATTTTATTAACTTTTTAATCTAATACTAAACTATATTTAACATACGGAGATGATAAAATGGACTTTATAAAAGTAGGTGCAGCTTGTCCTAAAACTAAAGTTGCCGATATAGCTTATAATATAGAGAATATATATACTTGTATTGAAGATGCTAAAAAGCAAAATATTAAATTTCTAGTTTTCCCTGAATTATCTGTTACATCCTATACTTGCGGAGACTTATTTTTAAATTCTTCACTTTTACGTGCGTCTTTAGATGGTTTAGAATCAATAGCAAAAAATAGTATAAATAAAGATATGCTAATAGCTGTTGGTGCTCCATTACTATATAATAATGCATTATATAACTGTGCTTATTTAATTTTCGAAGGAGACATTTTAGGGATCGTGCCTAAATCTTATATTCCTAACTATAGTGAATTCTATGAAAAAAGATGGTTTACCCAAGGTGTCAACATAACAGACCAAAAAGTTAACCTTTCATTTCAAAAAGATATTCCTTTCGGCACAAACTTAATATTTAATGCTGGAGATTATAAATTTGGAGTTGAGATTTGTGAAGATTTATGGGTAACTATTCCCCCTAGTTCTTATCTTTCTTTAGCTGGAGCTAATATTATAGGTAATCTTTCTGCATCTAATGAACTAGTTAGTAAAAAAGATTATAGAAAATCANATGAAATTGTCCTAATCTTTCAACTACATATAAATAACCTGTGTTTACAACTTTGATAGATGATAGTAATACTAATAATACTATCAATAATAAAACTCCAATTACTATTAACTTAATCATACTATTTCTCCTTTAATTCAACTATTAACTTATTTCCTTCTATTCCTGTTATAACAAATTGATCATCTTTATTTATCTTATTGCCTTTGTTATACGCTGTCCAATATATTCCGTCTACTTTAATTTTAGCTTTCTCAACTATCTCTTCATTCGCCTTCATAACTCTTCCTATATATGTTTGTTCCATAGTAAGGGTATGATTTTTTTCTACTTTAAATTTTTTCTTAGCCCAAGGATATCCTATAGCAATTAAAATTATTCCTGTTATTAAGAATACAATAAATTGCCATGCCATACTTACGCCAAAGAATGATAAGATTATTGCTGCTAATGCTCCTATAGAAAACCACATAAATATAAAGCTACTTGTAACTACGTCAATTATTATTGCGACAACCGCAACTACTAACCAGATAATAACATCTAACATAGTCCTCCCCCTTTCTTTAATAATAAAGTATTTATGCATTAAATATTATAGTAAAAAACTTTGTTGATAAATTTATTATATAGTATTTTCCAACAAATTGATATTTATATATTTTATTTACTATGATTACATTATATGCTATCTTTTATTTTATTGCAAGTTATTTTTTATCTTTTTATAGGTTATTTCAAACCATTTAATGTGATAGTTTTAATTTTCCTTTTCTTTTCGTTGATTTTATAGCGTTTTCCTTTTATTATTGACTTATATGTATTTTATTAACTTTTTAATCTAATACTAAACTATATTTAACATACGGAGATGATAAAATGGACTTTATAAAAGTAGGTGCAGCTTGTCCTAAAACTAAAGTTGCCGATATAGCTTATAATATAGAGAATATATATACTTGTATTGAAGATGCTAAAAAGCAAAATATTAAATTTCTAGTTTTCCCTGAATTATCTGTTACATCCTATACTTGCGGAGACTTATTTTTAAATTCTTCACTTTTACGTGCGTCTTTAGATGGTTTAGAATCAATAGCAAAAAATAGTATAAATAAAGATATGCTAATAGCTGTTGGTGCTCCATTACTATATAATAATGCATTATATAACTGTGCTTATTTAATTTTCGAAGGAGACATTTTAGGGATCGTGCCTAAATCTTATATTCCTAACTATAGTGAATTCTATGAAAAAAGATGGTTTACCCAAGGTGTCAACATAACAGACCAAAAAGTTAACCTTTCATTTCAAAAAGATATTCCTTTCGGCACAAACTTAATATTTAATGCTGGAGATTATAAATTTGGAGTTGAGATTTGTGAAGATTTATGGGTAACTATTCCCCCTAGTTCTTATCTTTCTTTAGCTGGAGCTAATATTATAGGTAATCTTTCTGCATCTAATGAACTAGTTAGTAAAAAAGATTATAGAAAATCATTAATTTCAAATCAAAGTGCTAGATGTATTTCTTCTTATATTTATTCATCAGCTGGTGTACACGAATCTACTACTGATCTTTTATTTAGCGGTCACCTTATCATTGCTGAAAATGGCTCTACATTAGAAGAAAACTCTAGGTTTCAAAGAGACAATGAAATTATTTCTTCTTGCATAGATATATTTAAATTAAATTCAGAGCGATTAAAAAACTTGAGTTTTAGGGATTCTTCATCTTTCTTATCTCAGTCATTTAAATATATAGATTTTACTTTTAAAGATACTAAAATTAATAAATTTGCACGATATATAGATAAACATCCTTTCGTTCCATCAAATATTCACGAACGAGATGAAAGATGCAAAGAAATCTTTAATATACAATCATCAGCTCTTGCCAAAAGATTAGAGCATGTAGGTTTGAAAAAAGCTGTCATAGGAATTTCTGGTGGACTTGATTCTACTTTAGCATTATTAGTAATAGCTAAGACATTTAAACTTCTTGGTATTGATAATAAGAATATTATAACTATTACTATGCCAGGCTTTGGAACTACAGATAGAACTTACAATAACGCTTTAACTCTATGCAAAGAACTTAACTGTGATCTTAGAGAAATAAATATAGTTGAAGCATCTCTTCAACACTTTAAAGATATAGGTCATGATAAAGATATACACGATGTGACTTATGAAAATGTTCAGGCTAGAGAAAGAACTCAAATACTTATGGATTTAGCAAATAAAGAAGGGGGATTACTTATAGGTACAGGAGACCTTTCTGAGTTAGCATTAGGTTGGTGCACTTATAACGGAGATCATATGAGCATGTACTCTGTAAATCCGTCTATTCCTAAAACTCTTGTAAGATATTTAGTTAAGTATGTAGCTGAAAATGAATCTAATAAAGATGTTTCTGAAACATTATTAGATATCTTAGATACCCCTGTAAGCCCTGAATTATTACCTAAAGACAGCGAAGGAAATATATCTCAAAAGACAGAGGATATAGTAGGTCCTTATGAACTTCATGATTTCTTCCTATATCACTTTATTAAACATGGCTCTTCTAAAGAAAGAATTTTATTCTTAGCAGAAAATGCCTTTAAGAGTGACTATTCAAAAGAAGAAATTCAAAAGTGGCTAGATAAATTTATATATAGATTCTTCACTCAACAATTTAAACGAAGTGCTTTACCAGATGGTCCTAAAGTTGGTACTATCTCTTTAAGTCCTAGAGGAGACTGGAGAATGCCTTCTGATGCATCCTTCGCTTCATTTAAATAAACTTTCTTGTATAAAATAAAAGAGTGGATTTAATTTCCACTCTTTTTGTTTAACTCTAACTTCAGTTCTACATTAGCTTTTGGTATATATTCTAACATAATACTTTTATCATCTAATTCTTCTATTTTAAACTCATCTTCCGAACTTTTTTCTAATTCTATTTGTTCTAATATTTTATTAGTTGTCGTACTTACTATATTTATACTAGTAAACTCATCTTTATCTAAACTAGATAAGATTATATACTTCCTTCTATTATTATCATAAACATCTATCATTGCTATGGAGTTATCACTTTTTATAACTCTATCCATGCTAAAAACTTTATATTTCCCAAGCTCTGTTACATTCTCATAATATACAATCATATTATCATTAGTATTTATTTTATAAAATATTAATGTACCATTATCATATTCACGCTCACCAATAATAGTTATTTTATCTTTATAATCTTGTCCACTTTCTTTAAATAAAAACTCTTCTAATTGGATTTCTAAATAATTATCAGTAGCATAAGTTAAAAACATAAACCCACCATTCATCAACTTAAAAACTCCAAAGATAATTATTAGTATTATAGATATACTCATTGAAATTAATATAATCTTTCTTTTCTTTGCCATCCCCTCACTCCTAATACCCTAATACCATTTATGCTCCTCTTACTTCCCTTAATTTTTCTTCTACAGTCTTTATAAGTTTCTCTTTATCTTCTTCATTATTAACTACATCTAAGTTGTCCATATCTATTATTACAACTTCTGATGCATTATAATAATTATTTATCCAATTATCATAATCTTCCCATAAGAAATGATAATAATCTCTTAAACTATCATCAATTTCAAAATCTCTTCCCCTTAAATTTATTCTTTTCATTACAGTCTCAAAAGAACCTTTTAAGTATACCATAACGTCTGGAGCCTTCTTTGGAAGTTCATCTAGCTCACTCATCATATTATTTAATAAACCTTCATATGTTTGCATTTCTAATTCTGATATCCTACCAAGCTCCATATTTTTCTTTGCAAAATACCAATCTTCATAAATTGATCTATCAAGAATGTTGTTGTCATGATGAAGAGCATCCTTTATACTCTTGAACCTTGTATTTAAAAAATATAATTGCAATAAAAACGGATATCTCTTTTTTGCTATTTCTTCTTCAGACTCACTATAAAATAATGGTAAAATCGGATTATCATCTACACTTTCATAAAATACCTCCGATTTAAAATGTTCACCTAATATTTCCGCTACAGAGCTTTTTCCTAGCCCTATCATTCCGCCTACTACTATCACCATATTTCACCTATCCTTCATCTTATGTGCCGATTACACTCTTTTAAGCTATTAATTTAAATATCCTCTAGGATTTCTAATAACCATATTAAATGCATTTGAAACTTCTGTTATAACATCTTCATAGCTTAAATAAAGTGCTAATTCTATTTCTTTATAATCTTCACTTGTATTTGTAATTTTACCGTATATTATTTTACCCCAATCCATAAGATTTTTCAAAATATTATTTTCTTTACTTTTTATATATCCAACAACAAAACCATTATTATTAAAAATCGATATTTTTTCATCATCTTCGTTATTTATATCAACTTTTAGATATACTATATCTTCTTTGGATAATTCTTGCCTAAATTTAATAATATCCTTGTTTTCTGTTTCATTAATATATATATCAGTTAAATATATATCTTTAGCATGAGTTTTCACCTTATATTTATCTATATTTTCTCTTTCTATCTTTACTGAATCGCCTTTTATCAATAATAGGAAATCTCTTAAACCTCTCTGTTGGTAACTATCCTTTTCTAATTCATAAGCCTCCTTGATTTTTTCAATTGAATAATTATCAAGCTCTTCTTGAATGCCTTTTAAATTATTTAAAGCTTCTATTTTTGTTTTTATATATCTAGCCTTAAGAGCTAATAAGTTTAACGTTTTGAATTCTTTATAGCTTTTATCCATATAAATTATTATTAATAAGAAACAATAATCATCAAGGTAGTCAATCTTAAAATCATCATCATTTATAGTTGAATTTATATCAATTATTTTATCAAAATCTAATTTATTTAAAGCAAAGTCAACTAACTTATTTCTATCTTCATCATTCCCATAACTCATAATATAATTAAATAATGAGACATCAAGTGGATTTTCTTCAAGTATTTCTAACACTTCATCAAAAGATAAATAAATATCTAAAGCCATTGCTACATCTACAATTTTGCTTATTTCAGTGTTATTAGATTTTATACTTTCTTTTAAAAGATCTATATAATCATTCTTTACAAAACTTTCTATTGCATAATCTAAAATTTCCTCTTCCTCTTTTGATAAATCTAATTTATCAATCAAATTACTTTCACCATCAATCTTATAAAAAAGAGAAAATAAAGCACACATAACATATATATTATCAAAGGTATACTTATACTTTTTAAAATAAGAATAATATATATATATTAAGTCAAAGGATATAGTGTTTATGAAACTGTCTCTTAAATCATATAATAATAATAAATTTCTAGTTAATATCTTATACATTTTATTTGTTTTTTCTTCTTCATCAAAATATTGTACATAATCAACCTTATTAAAAGAAATTGTAGCTAAGAATTCTTGTAAAAATATATTTTTTATACCATCTCCTAGAATCCAACTTTTAATTTCTTTGCTTATCGGTTCAATTTTTGAATATGAAATTACTCGTCCATATCCTGTAGATTTTTTTGCAATCTCAAAAATTATAGAATTACACTTTTCATATCCTTTTATCCCCTCTATAGAATAGAAAATGAAATCATTATGATTAGAAAAAATCTTTAATATTTCTAGACCTTCGTCATTATTACTAAATCTAAGCATTAATAACCCTAACTTTATAATCTCAAAATCCTCATAATTCTTTATAAAAAAAACAGCTAAATTGTGAATTTCTTCTTTTAAAAATATTTCTTCTTTAATCAATACATCTAATTTTAATAAGAACTTTTTATAAAAATTAATTATTTTATATCTATTTACATAGTTTAATATTGGAGCTATATCTTCAATATAATCAATGATTAACTCTATTAACCCATCTGCAACTTCACTTTGCATAGTTTCTGTAAAATATTCATTGCTATATATTCCATCACACTCATCTTTACCTGCTACATTAAGATCCTGCTTTTTATACGGTTTGTATTTATTTTTATTCCAATGCTTTTCTAAATTAATATATATTTCTGTAATCATAAATAATACCCCTTAAACATTTAGTCATAATAATTATATCAAAATATATAAGTAAAAAAAAGGAAACTACACAATGTAGTTTCCTTTTAATTTACTTAACTTTTAAATTATCTAAATATTTAACTGAACTTAATGCTGCAATATTACCTTCACCAGCAGATTTTATATATTGATAAGGCTTACCTACACAATCTCCTGCTGCAAAACATCCTGCAATATTTGTCTTCATCTCTCTATCAACTTTTATATGTCCATCCTCTATCTCTAATCCTGGAACTAACTGTCCTGGAGAAATAGTATCCTTTAGAACAAAAACTGCGTCAGTTTCTAAGTCACTATTTTGCAACTTAAGTTTATTAACTTTTATATCACCAATTATTTCAATTGGTTTATCATTAATAACTTCAATATTATCATTTAATTCATATTCAGCTTTATACATAGGAATATAGTAAAGTTTACTTGCAAGCTCACTTACATATCTAGCTTCCTCTTCTGCCTCTTTGTTATAACCTATTATCGTTACAACTTTACCTTTATAAAGAGGTGCATCACAAGTAGCGCAATATCCAACACCTTTTCCTAAAAACTCTAATTCACCACTTATAGCTTTTGTATATTCCATACCTGTAGCTAAAATTAAAGTCTTAGCTTCATACATTTTTTCATTTACCATTAAAGCAAAATAATCACCCATAGCATAAATGTTATTTACTCTCTCGTGTGTTATTTTTATCTCCATAGCATCTAAGTGTTCTTGAAACTTATTCTTAATCTCTTCACCATTCAAGCCATAGAACCCAAGATAATTATTTACCTTTGGTGCTTTAACTAATTTATTAGTTAAGTTTTTATTTCCAAACACTATAAACTTTTTATTACGGATCTTCGCATTTAATGCAGCTGATAATCCAGCAGGTCCACTCCCTACTATAGCAATATCATATCTTTCCACTAATATCACTCATCCTATACGTGTTTAGCAATAGCATCTTTTAATTGTGGCTTAGGCATAAATCCAACTAAAGTATCTACTGGAGCACCATTTTTCATAATTAGTATAGTAGGAATACTAGCTATTCTAAATTGATTTGCTAAATTTGGATTTTCATCAACATTAACCTTTACAAATTTAGCATTAGTTATTTCTCCAGCAACTTCTTCAAATATTGGAGCAATCATTTTACAAGGACCACACCATGAAGCCCAAAAATCTACTACTGAAACTCCATCAAAATTTAAAACCTCAGCTGAGAATTCATTTTCTTGTACATGTTTAACCATAATTTTTCCTCCTAGTGTACCCCCATGGGGTATATTGTTTAAGTTCATTTTACTCTTTTAGATATTTTTAGTCAATATTAACCTAGTATATTAACAATCTTATTTTATCCAACTATAACCCTTTTTATATTAACTTTTAACTAACTACAGCATATCTGTTTAGTTCAGCATAAATTCCACTTTTTCTTATTAATTCTGTGTGGCTTCCTCTTTCTTCTATACCATTTTCTGTTAAAACTATAATTTCATCTGCATTCTTTATAGTAGATAATCTATGTGCTACAACAATAGTAGTTCTTCCTCTACAAAGTTCCTCTAAAGATTTTTGTATTAAGTATTCAGTAGTATTATCTAAGGCTGAAGTAGCTTCATCTAGAATTAATATTGGCGGATTTTTAAGGAATACTCTCGCAATAGATATTCTTTGCTTTTGCCCTCCTGACAGTTTAACACCTCTCTCACCAATAAATGTATCATAACCATCTTTTAATCCCATTATATACTCATGAATATTTGCTCTTTTGGCTGCATCTATAATTTGCTCATCTGTTGCATCTTGTTTTCCATATTTAATATTATCTTTAATAGTTCCAGTGAATAAAAATACTTCTTGCTGTACAACTCCTATGTTATTTCTTAAAGAAGATAATGTTAAATCATAGATGCTTGTACCATCAATTTCTATATCTCCACTATCCACATCATAGAATCTAGGTATTAAATTACAGAAAGTAGACTTACCACCACCTGATGGCCCAACAAGCGCAAGCATTTTTCCACTTTCAATCTTTAAGGATACATTTTCTAATATCTTATTATCCTCATAACTGAAGTTAACATTCTTAAATTCTATTTCACCTTTAACGTCTTTTATATCAATAGCTATATCTTTTTCCTTTTCTATATCTTCTTCTATTATTTTGATGAATCTCTTAAATCCAGTCATTCCACTTTGATATTGCTCCATAAAGTTTACTAGCTTCTTGATAGGCTGAGTAAATAACTTTATATAAAGCATATATGCAAGAAAATCTCCTATATCTATGATATTATAAAAAGTAAATATTCCACCTGCTATTAATACAACATAATCCAAAAAATCTATTCCAAAATTAACTCCTGCAAAATACTCAGCCATTACCTTATAAGCCCTTTCTCTTGCCGCCTTAAATTTTTCATTTCCTTTTTTAAATTTCTTTTTTTCATAGCTATGGGATACATATGCCTTTGATATTCTTATACCTGAAATTGAATTTTCTAAAGTTGAATTAACCTCTGAAGTTTCTACTCTTGTTTCCATAAATGCATTGTTCATTCTTGTTCTTTGCTTCCAAGTAAACAAAACTATAAATGGTACAAAGGCAAATATTATTATTGTTAGAGGTAAATTTATTGTACTTAAAACTATAAAAGATCCTATAAGCATTACTATAGATATAAATATATCTTCTGGACCATGATGTGCAAGTTCAGACACCTCCATAAGGTCATTTATCATTCTGCTCATCAAATCACCAGTTTTATTATTGTCGAAATATGAGTTAGGCAACTTTTGCAAATGGTCAAACATATCTTTTCTCATATCTGCTTGCATTCTAACTCCAACTACATGTCCGTAATAATTCATGAAATATCCACAAGCTGCTTTTATTAAGTAAATTATTAAAAGAGTGATAGCAAAAACTCCAATAGTTCTAATATCTCTATTTGGTACTGCTTCATTTACTAGTTCTCTAGTCATCATAGGGTAAAACAAATCTACTCCTGATGCTATAGATGCTACTAGCAAATCTAAATAAAATAGTTTTTTATATGGTTTGTAATATGATATAAATTTTTTTATCATCGAACTCCCCCTTTATCAGTAATTTTAATTTATATCTTAATTAAACATTATACATATTTTTGATTTTTATAACAATATATGAAATATTCTTCCATCGATACTTATGAATTAAGTCATTATTATAATACGACTTTAATACCCTAATTATATAAAGTTTTTTATTTTATAAATTATTAATTATTAGGGGTGATATTAATGTATTCTAATGAACCTATCGATAAAATTATATCTCATTTTGATACAAATATAACCAATGGCCTTTCTTCTAAAGCTGCTGAAGAACTCTTATCTAAAAATGGTAAAAATAAGCTGATTGCTAAAAAGAAAAAAACTCTCTTAGAACTTTTTCTTTCTCAAATTAATGATGTTATGATATATATACTTATTGCTGCAGCTCTTATTTCTGCTCTTGTAGGAGAAGTAAGTGATTCCATCATTATAGTTATTGTGATTCTTATAAATGCTATTATAGGCGTTGTTCAGGAAAATAAAGCCGAAAAAGCTTTAGAAGCATTAAAATCTCTATCCACACCTAAAGCCCTCGTAAAAAGAGATGGAAATATACTTGAAATCCCTTCTGAAGATGTTGTATTAGGTGATTTAGTTATTATCGATGCTGGTAGATATATTCCTGCAGACTTAAGATTAATAGAAAGTATAAATCTTAAAGTTGATGAATCTGCTTTTACTGGTGAATCACTACCTGCCGAGAAAGATTCCTCTATAGTTTTATCCAGCGATGATGTTGCAATTGGTGATAAATCAAATATGGCATTTATGTCTACTTTAGCTACTTATGGAAGAGGAAGTGGCATTGTAGTCTCCACAGGTATGGATACTGAAATAGGTAAAATAGCGAAAATGTTGGATACAGAAAATGATAATATAACTCCACTTCAAAAAAACTTAGCTCATCTTGGTAAAATTTTAGGTATAGGGGCAGTATCTATCTCTATATTAATGTTTATAATCTCCATGTTTCAAGGTAGAGATTTTCTTCAAATGTTTATGACATCAATAAGCTTAGCTGTAGCAGCTATCCCGGAAGGTTTACCTGCAACTGTTGCTATTGTTCTTGCATTAGGCGTTCAGAGAATGAGTAAAGAAAATGCTATAATAAGAAAATTGCCAGCTGTTGAAACATTAGGGTCAGTAAATATTATATGCTCAGATAAAACAGGCACATTAACTTTAAATAAAATGACTGTTAAAAAGGCTTTTGTAAATAATATTTCTATTGATGTAAATGAACTAAATCTTAATAAAAATGAAGATAAAATTCTTGTGGAAGGTATGATATTATGTAATGATGCAACTTCAATAAAAGAATCAAAAAGTGGTGATCCTACAGAAATAGCTTTACTTGATGTTGGCAATAAATTTAACATTTTAAAAGATTCACTAAACTTAAATCATAAAAGAGTAAACGAAATTCCTTTTGACTCTGAGCGTAAACTTATGACTACAGTAAATTTATATGAAAATAAATACCGCGTTTTTACTAAAGGTGCTATAGATAATATACTTAAACTCTCAACCCAAATACTAAAAGATGATAAAGTACTACCTTTAAATGATGAAGAAAAAAAATTAATCTTAACTGCATCGAATAAAATGTCTGATTCTGCTTTAAGAGTTTTAGCTCTTGCATATAAAGATACAAAAGACCCTTCTGAAAATAGTAACTTAGAAGATAATCTAACTTTTGTAGGCTTTATGGGTATGATTGATCCTCCTAGAAAGGAAGTTAAAAATTCTATTGCCACAAGTAAAGCTGCAGGTATTAGGACGGTTATGATAACTGGAGATCATAAAAACACTGCCTTTGCTATAGGTAATGAGTTAGGTATAGCTAATAATATTTCAGAAGCCTTATCTGGAAGTGAAATAGATTCTTACAGTCAAGAAGAGTTTAATAAAATAGTAAATACTTATAATATTTTTGCAAGAGTATCTCCAGAACATAAAGTAAAAATAGTTAAAGCTTTAAAATCTCATGGAAATATTGTTTCTATGACTGGCGATGGCGTTAATGATGCTCCATCATTAAAATTTGCTGATATAGGTGTTGCTATGGGAATTACAGGAACTGATGTAGCAAAAGGTGCAGCTGATATGATTCTTACTGATGATAATTTCTCAACTATTGTAAAAGCAATAGAGGAAGGGAGAAATATATTTAACAATATAAAAAAATCAATCGTATTTTTACTTAGTAGTAATTTAGGTGAAGTAATAACTCTATTTACCGCTATATTACTTAATTGGTCTTCTCCATTATTGCCCATCCACATATTATGGATAAATCTTATTACAGATAGCTTGCCAGCTTTAGCACTTGGTGTAGATCCTAAAAATCCTAATGTGATGTCAGAGCCTCCTAGAAATCCAAAGGATAATTTATTTTCAAATGGTACTGGAGTAACTTTAATACTGTTAGGAATACTAATAGGTTTTACAACATTGCTTGCATTTAAAGTTGGGGAATATTTATATCCAAACTCTTTAGCTCATGCCCAAACTATGTCTTTTGTAGTTTTAAGTGGATCACAACTTATTTTATCTTTATCTATGAGAAGTGAGAACGAATCTGTTTTTAAAATTGGTATCTTTAAAAATAAGAAATTATTAGGAGCTATTTTTATAGGTATTCTTCTTCAGATATCTATAATATCTATTCCTCCAATCGCTAGAATATTTAATGTATTCTCTCTAACATTAAAAGATTGGCTTTTTGTATCACTACTAGCTATGATACCTTTTACTTTTTTCGAAATCTCAAAACTTTTTAGAAAAAAATAAATATTATTAATAAAACAACCACAATTGTTTGAACTTTAATTGTGGTTGTTTTATTTTTTATAAATTTCCTCTTATTACATAATTATTACCCTTGCTCATAAACATATGTTCTGTTAATATAAATATATTAATATATTTTGAAGGTGATTTAATGGATATAAACGATAAATTGAGAATATTAAGTGATGCAGCTAAATATGATGTATCTTGTTCATCATCTGGTTCAAACCGTAGTTCTAAAAACGGCCAACTCGGTTCAGTTAGTACTTCTGGAATTTGTCATTCATTTACTCCAGATGGAAGATGTATCTCCCTTTTAAAAATCTTATTAACAAACTATTGTATTTACGATTGTGCTTATTGCTTAAATAGAAGATCTAATGATATAGAAAGAGCTGCTTTTACTGTAGACGAAGTAGTAGACTTAACAATAAACTTCTATAGAAGAAATTATATTGAAGGGCTTTTTTTGAGTTCCGCCATATTTAAAGATGCTAATCATACTATGGAAATGCTAACAAATATTGTTGATAAGCTTAGGAATGTCCATAATTTTAGAGGTTATATACATTTAAAAGCTATTCCTGGAGCTGATGATACGTTAATAAAAAAAGCTGGTACTTTAGTAGATAGAATGAGTGTTAACTTAGAGTTACCTTCTAGTGACTCATTAAAACTTCTTGCCCCCGAAAAAAATAAGGACAGTATTTTTACTCCAATGAAATCTATTAAGAATAATATTATTTTGCATAATGATGAAAGAAAAAATTTCAAATCTGCTCCGCTATTTGTTCCTGGAGGGCAAAGCACACAACTAATAGTTGGTGCAACTAAAGAAAGTGATTTTAACATATTAAAATTAAGCGAAAATCTTTATAATAAGTTTTCACTTAAACGTGTTTATTACTCTGCGTATATACCTGTAAATAGTGATAAAAATCTACCTACTATAAAAACTCCACCAACATTAAGAGAACACCGCTTATATCAAGGTGATTGGCTTCTTAGACTTTATGGATTTAAGGCTAATGAATTACTAGATAATAACTCTCCTAATTTTGATATTAACTTTGATCCTAAAACTAATTGGGCTATTAATAATATTCATCTTTTCCCTGTAGAAATAAATAAAGCACCCTACGAAACTCTTATAAGAATTCCAGGTATAGGTATAAGATGTGCTAGAAAAATAATTAGCTCTCGTCGAATCGCATCTTTAGATTTTTATGACTTAAAAAAATTGGGTATAGTCTTAAGAAGAGCTCAGTATTTTGTTACTTGTAAAGGAAAATATTTTGGATCTGTATCTATGGACGGTGAAAAAATCAAAAAAGTTTTAACCCCTAAAGTAGACTTAAACATTATAGATAACAATCATCAACAGCTTAGCTTTTTTGATAACAATACCACTATCCTACCTTCTTTTAATAAGTTAACATTATTAGAAGATAGAACATCTTCATTAATAGGAGAAATATAATTATGCTAAATGAATATTTATACGATGGATCTTTTGAAGGTTTATTAACATGTATTTTTTATTCTTATTCATCTAAGTCTGAAGTAAAAATAACGAAAACTAAAGATTATTTACCTAATCTTATTTCATCTCCTATAGAGATTGTAACTGAAATAGATAAATTTAAAAGAGTTTATTCAAGTATAAGGGACAAACTTAGTTATACTACATTAAAAACTATTTATTATCTTTACTTAAGTGATATTAATGATATAGAAACGTTAATATACAAATATATTAAACTATGTTACACCTATGGAAATGATATTAACTTAGCTAAAAATAACGAAATAATATCCTTAGTTGATAAGTATTACAGAAGGATTTCTTTAGAGGCCCATCGTTTCACAGGCTTTGTTAGATTTAAAAAAATAAAAGAGGATTTATATTATAGTTCTATAGAACCTGATTACAATATTTTACCTATAATATCAACACATTTTATAGAACGCTTTTCTGATCAAAACTTTATAATTCATGATTCAAAAAGAGGAATTGCTCTTTTTTATAATAAAAACAATAGTATAATAACTGATTTTTCTATGGATAAATCAAAAAACTTATTAAACAATTCTAATGATGAATTTGAATTGCTATGGAAAACATTCTACAATTCTGTAAATATAAAAGAACGCGAAAACTCAAGACTTCAAAAAATGTATATGCCTACTAGATACTGGCATAACTTAATTGAAGTCAAATAGTACATCTTACAATAAAAAGATGAAGCAATTAAGCTTCATCTTTTATATATTAAAAAAATCTTTAAGAATCTTTATATCTTCTTCATTAAATTCATATTTATCTATATCATTTTTCCCAATCCATTTAACCTGATTTATACTCTTATGACATGTTATGTATTCTTTTATACTCCCTCTAAATACTTTAAGACCATTACCTTCTTCTTTGAAATATTCTTTGAAAGGCTTTAAATCAAATATATTACATTTGATATCTTTATCAACAGCTTTTGTAATACATTTTTCTTCATCTTCTTTTCCCTTAATTTCTTTTCCAAATAACCCCCAAGTTTTAGTCGCACCTTTTCCTTTTCCTCTTTCAGCTACTAAAACGTTATTAAAATCATCAACTATCAGAATACTACATCTTAATACTTTTTCCATATTAGACTCCCCCTTAATTCTTAGTTATTAAATTTCTACTTAAATCATATTATTATCATTATAATATGATATTTCACAGAATAAAACACCTTTTTCCACATTTTACGTGATAACATTATGAAAAATATACTTATTTAAATCGTTTACTTAAAAATTTAAAGCAAATTTCGAAATTATTCAATAATATTTTTATTATTTTTTAATAAATTTTATTGAATTAATTTTTATCAAAATATATAATACTAACTTAAAGAGTAGTTTAGAAAGGAGTAAAAAATGGATTCAACATTTTTTCAACAGTTTTTAATGATTTCAGACATTAGAACTATTTTATTTATCGCAGTTTTAGTAGCAATATTTTTCGGAATAAGTTTTCTAGGTAAAGGAAAAACAAAACTTAAGTTTTCTACTAGAATGATTTTATCAACTGTAATAGGATTAGTATTAGGTCTATTAATACAATTTGTAGCAAAGTTCCCTACTAATCCATCTGAAATAACATGGATTAACGAGGTTTCTAAGTGGTATGGACTTATAGGTAATGGCTTTATAGATCTATTAAAAATGCTTGTAGTCCCAATAGTCTTAATCTCTATAATAAGAGTAATTATGAATATGACTCAAGATGATAATATTGGTAAACTTACAGCTTTATCTATCGGAAGTCTTTTATCAATTACAGCTTTATCTGCAATAATAGGTATAGTCGTAGCAAATATAATGAATTTAGGTGTAGGTGCAAATGTAGCTGCTGGTTCTGCAACTATAAAGGAAATAGAGCCTATAGCTGATACATTAAGAGGTTTACTACCTTCAAACATAGTAGATTCTATGGCTAAAGGAAACGTTATAGCTATAGTTATATTTGCAACGTTTATAGGGCTTTCTATAAGAAGATTAAAAGTAAAAAAATATGATAAAGTTAAAGTTTTTATAGATTTTATTGAATCTTCTTATACAATTATAACTAGCGTCGCTATAACAGTTATTAAATTTATGCCTTATGCTGTTATCGCATTATTATCTAATGTAATAGCTTCGCGTGGTATAAGCTCTTTAAAAGAAGTATTTGGGTTTATAATTGCTTTATATATTTCTGTTGCAATTGCCTTTGTAGTCCAAATGCTTATAGTTTCACTATTTAAATTAAACCCATTTAGATATGTTAAAAACGTTCTTGAAGCACTTGTGCTTGCTTTTACCTCTCGTTCAAGCCTTGGAACTTTACCTGTAACAATAAAGGTTTTAACAGAGAATGCTGGTATAAAAGAAGGTACTTCAACTTTTGTTGGATCATTAGGATCTAATATGGGTATGAATGGTTGTGCTGGTATTTATCCTGCGCTTATGGCTGTAACTTTAGCAAACATGGTAGGAAGACCTTTAGACATATCTTTCTATGCAACACTTATAATAGTAATTGTAATAAGTTCACTTGGTATAGCCGGCTTACCTGGAACTGCTATTATGGCTGTTTCAGTAGTTATTAGTGGTGTTGGCCTTGGTGAATTCTTCCCATTAGCAGCTGGTATTATAGCTATAGATCCAATTCTTGATATGGCACGTACTATGATAAATGTTAATGGAACAATGATATCTGCTGTTATAACAAGCTCAATCACTAATGACTTAGATAAAGATATCTTTAACAGTGATGAGAAATCTAATTCTAATATTGAAGATTAATTTAGATATATATTTTTTAAGCTAGTTTATAAGTTTTTTCTTATAAGCTAGCTTTTTGTATATAACAGATAAATTTGTCAATAATTTATACTGAGGTGAATTATTATATGAATTTATTAAAATATACTCCTTTTTTTATATTAATATATTTCTCATTAAGACTACTTTCAAAATTTATTGAAGAAAATATTATCTCTCTTAAAGAACAGATATCTGATGAAAAAATTGAAAGAGGTATTCTTTCAATTAAAGATTTGCAAAAAAATAATTATGATAGATTTCTAAAAGCAATTAAATTTTATCTTTCTACTCATAATTATGAAAATATTATTATTTTCAAAGATAATATTCCTGAATTAACAAATCTTAAAGGAATATTAAATGGAGATAATGTCTATATAACTTGTATACAAAATATCATGGAAAATGATTCTAATAATGAAAATCTATCTACACTTACTACCAAAAAAGATATAGAAAGTTTTTTAGGACGTATGATCACAAATGATTGTAAAAGAGGTCTTTTCATAAATAATACTTCATATTCAAACGATGTGTGTGATTTCGTTAGAGTATTGAATTCTTCATCCAACTTTGAAATAAAATTAATTGATGGATATGAACTAACTAAATCCATACGATTATATAAAAATTGTAATATAGAACTGGAGGTAAGTAATGAGTTTTAATAATATTTATTTGTTTATTATAATAATCTTTTTTTGTCCACTTATAGGAAAAATAATAGTTAATGCTTTAGAGTTTTATAGCTTATCAAAAGAATATCAAAATGGTAGTCCTCTTCTTAATTCTTTAATAAGACTTACCCCTAAAGAGTTTCAAATTTGGTGCGGTGAGTACTTAGCTTATCTAGGATATAGCAATATAATATTTTCTGATATTTCAGATTCAACCTCCTCAATAATTTGTACTTTAGATAATTCTAGTTATTATGTTTGCTGCAAAAAAAATCCTAAGGATATTTTAGTTGATGAAGTTGACTTAGAAAGTCTTCTAGGTCTTTTAATATCAAAATCATTATATAAAGGTATATTGATTACTACTTCCCCCTTATCTTCTAAGGCATCATCTTTCTTAGAGAATATTCCTGCTCCATACTATATAGAAGTAATATCTTTAAATACTATTATCGAAAAAGATTTAGGTAATTATCCTCTACAGTTAAATAATTTAAAATAAGCTAATCTTATATAAATAAGATTAGCTTATTTTAGAAGTATATATCTGAAAATTCTATTTCTACTTTTGGTACTAGTGTATTTTCAAATGTAAATTCATCCTGTAATTTATAATAATCTTCTACATCACACTTTACTACAGGCAATTCTACTCTTACAGTAGTACCTTTCCCTACTTCACTCTCTATAGATATATTACCATTATTGATTTCTACCATAGACTTAACTAAATTTAAACCTATTCCACTTCCTTCAGCTTTTCTATATAAAGTAGTATCTCCTCTTTCAAATCTATTAAATATAGTATCTACTCTATCTTTGTCTATTCCACAGCCATTATCCTTAAAAAATATCGCTACTTTATCTTCAGCTTTTTCTATGTTTACATATAATAATCCACCATGTTCATTATATTTTATAGCATTAGATATTAGGTTTAATACAATTCTTTCTATTGAATCTTCATCACAAGAGCAAAAAATCTCCTCTTCTACAGTGTCAAATATAACCTCTATACCTTTAAACGATGCATAATCAATAATTGATTTAGTTATATCTTCAACTTTCTCTACTATATTTACTATTTTTTTAGTAGGTGAATAATATCCACTTTCTATTTTATTTATATCTAATATATTATTAATCAGCTTTATGAGTCTAAAGCAATTTTGTCTTATAGATGATGTATATTTTCTACATCCTACTAAATTGCCATCATCTATATACTTTTCCTGCATCTGCATAGCAGAATATATTACATTTACAGGTGTCTTAAACTCATGAGATATATTAGTAAAGAATTGATTCTTCAATTTTTCATCATCTTCCTTTTGTTTTAATTTTAATATCATATTTTCGTAATCTTTTCTATACTTTATATCTCTAAGAATAAACAAATATAAATCATTATATGTATCCTTTAATTTAACTCCAATTTCTTCACACTCTATTGTAATATCATTTATAGTATAAATATTTCTTCTTGGCTTCAAAATACTATCATTTGATAATATAGTATCTTTTTCCTTAATTCTTTCATAAGAACCTTTATCAACAATATCAAAGATACTTTTGCCTATTACATCATTCTTATTTTTTATATTAAAGAAATTTTGATAACTATCGTTTATATAGATTATTTCATCATTTTTTCTTATAGTCACTGCATCAGGCATATTTTCAAATATACCTTCATACCAAGATACCATGTAATGTAATTTTTCATTTAAATTTTTTTCAGTATTAATCAAAGTGTTACTTATTAACACTTTTAAAAACGAATATTCCCCAACAATATAAATTAGCGTAAATAAATAAAATCTTAAATCAAAAAAATCATATTTTTTAAAATACATAGATAATAAATATACTACCTTCAATGATAAATATACTAATATTCCTTTATATGAGTCATCATCAAATCTTTCTTTTTCTTTATATAATAATATTATTAAAAATATGAAACCACATACAAGAAGCATACTTCTAATAGAGTATCCCCATGAACCGACGTTTAATTCAATAATTTCCATAAATACAAAGTTAATTAATATTCCTACTATAAATATTATTATAAAGTATTTAAAATTTTCTTTAAAATTATTTAATGTAGCTCCTATCAATATAATTTGTAATATGTAATATATAGTATTAATAAATATAGTTTTATTAGATATTAAGTCAAAACTTATATTGTTAGTATATGTAGAATAAAATATTGCTGACTTTATTATTGTAATTAGAGCTAAAAAACCGCACCCTATTGATATTTTTAAATAGAAATCATCTTCATTATCTTCTGAAAAAATACTATTATACTTATATTTCATTCTACTTATAGAATAAATCATTAAAACAATATAAAACATACTAGTTATAGTTTTACACATGTATTCTATAAAATATTTATCTGAAATCCCTTTAATAACTATGGACGTAAAAAATAAAAATATTATTATGCTTAATATATTTATTATATCCCAGGTCTTTTGCCCTTTTCTTAAACACTCTTGCTTCATAAATAATTTACCCCATCATTTTATCTAAATAAAATCATTCTAAATACTATGTTTATATTTTAACACTTCTAAATTTTACATCATTATATAAATAATTTCAATTTTTTCTACATATTTCTACACATAATAAAAAATATTATGTAATAAATTATAAAAATTAAAAGATGCTACATATTTGTAACATCTTTTTAATCTTATATTAATCTACAACCTTCTGAATCTTGTTTAAGTTTTCCTTCTTTCATAAGACCACCTAAAGCCATCTTAAAGTAATTTTTACTTGTTCCAAATGTAGCTTTAATATCTTCTGGATTGGATTTATCATTAAACTCCATAAATCCTCCATTCTTTTTCATATACTTAACTATCTTTTCTTTTAGTTCATCTCTTTCGCTTAATCTAGTTTTTCTTGGAGTTAACCCAATGACTCCATCTTCATATATTCTCTTAACTCTTAAGCTCATTTCTGCACCTGGGAATATTTCTTCATAATATTCATTAGGTAAAACTAAACCTTTATATTTTCCATCTACAGCAACATTTAAAGTTCCCGATGGTGTTCTTGAATAAACCATAGCAGTTACTTCATCTCCAACTTTAAACCCTACTGATTCATCTGCTACTTCTATGTAGTTTTCAACTTCAGTAGTACCTGCTAATCTATTTGTCTTATCTAAATATATGTAAAATAAATATTTATCTCCTGTACGAAGTTTAAAACGTTGCTCTTTTAATGGAACAAAGATATCCCTATCTAGTCCAAAGTCTACGAATGCACCAAACTCACCTTGTTGAACAACTTTTAGATATGCTACATCATATACTTTAGCTAACGGCTTTTTAAAAGTAGCTATAGGTCTATCTTTCGAATCTCTATAAATAAAAACTTCTCTTTCTTGCCCAACTTCAACATTCATTCCCTCAGCTAAAGATTTTGGAAGTAATACATCCTCACCACTCTCTTGATCTACCAAGTAGAACCCAAAATCCTTCTCTCTATCAACTTTTAACGTATTATAATCACCTATTTTTAACATAAGCCCTCCTATTATTTATATTTCTTACTTAATGCTACATAATTATCAGCAGACTTTTGAATGCTATCTATTTCTTCATCTGTTAATTTTCTAATAACCTTAGCTGGATTTCCTAATATTAGTACCCCATCTTCAAATGATTTCCCTTGTGTTACTAATGCTCCTGCACCTATAATAGTATTCTTACCAATTTTCGCTCCATTTAATATTATAGATCCCATTCCCACTAAAACATTATCTGAAATATTACATCCATGTATTATAGCTCCATGTCCTATAGTAACATTTTTACCTATTATAGTCTCATACTCATTATCTATATGAATAACTGAATTTTCTTGGATGTTAGAATTTTCTCCAACAACTATTTTATTCATATCGGCTCTTAATCTTGCTCCAAACCATACATTAACATTTTCTTCTATTAAAACATCCCCTATAATATCTACAGATTCTGATATATATGCAGTCTCATTAATTTTAGGGTATTTACCACTAAACTCCTTAATCATCTCTTCAACCTCACTTATTCCAAAGTTTCACTTTATTTTATCATCATTTATAATTGTTGTCATTATTTTAATACTCACAATACTATATATAAGTAAGTAATAATTTATTAAGAGGTATAAACTTTGGGAAAAAAGAAAAATAAAGATAATATAGTCTTTGATCAAAATAAAATAAAATTTTATTACGGAATACCTCACTGTCATTCAAATTACTCTACTGGTAGAGGAACGCCTTCTGAGCTATATGAATATGCAACAAAATGTGGACTAGATTATTTATTTATAACCGATCATAATGATTTCCTTAATAATAAATCATCTAAAGACAGTTCATCAACAAAATGGCAAAGTTTAAATAGCATCTGTAATAAATTCAAAAAATCTCATGATGACTTCCTTCCAATGGTTGGCTTTGAATGTAGAACAGAATCATTTGGTGATTTTAACGTAATAAACTCAAAAAACTTTTTTACTGGTGCAGTTAAAGATTTAAGACTTTTAACGTTATGGATGTTAAACAATCCAACTGCATTTATATCTATTAATCATCCTCATAAAAATATAATGGCTATTCCCTACGATCCAATATTTAATAATATAATTACATCTATCGAAGTTTGTAATGGTAATCCTTCTGCAAAGATTACTTATCATGACAAATATTTTTTTCAATTATTAGATTGTGGTTGGAAATTAAGCGCTATAAATGGTCAGGATAATCATAGAATTAATTTTGATCAATCTGATAATCTTACTGTATATATAGGAAATGAATTATCTCACGAAGCTTTAACAGATGCGTTTAGAATGCATAGAACATATTCTACTGAGTCTAGATTTTTGAGATTATATTTTACAATAAATAATAGCTTTATGGGAGAAAGCTTAGTTATTAGTAATAAAAAATTAAAGTTTTCAATTTTTGCAGAGGATGTTAAATATAGAATAAAGGATATCGAAATAATAACAAATGGTGGCAAACTTATTAAATCAATAAACAATATAAATTTAAATAGTATCAAATACCTCTATGAACATATTCCTTCCGAAAATGAAAGTTGGTATGTAATAAAAGTCTATCAATCAGATGGTAAAATTGCTATTACATCTCCTATTTTCATTTATCATTATAACATTAATAACGAAGAAACCTTGTAAAAAAAATGAGAAGCAAATTAAAAGCTTCTCATTTTTATTTTACTTATCATTATTTTGATTTTTTAAATGCTTAACTCTATTTGGCTTAGCCTTAGGTCTAATTTCAATTTGTTTTTCTTTTTTCTTAGGTCCTCCAGTAGTTTGAATCTCCAAAAACCATAAGAAAAATGTTACTGTAACTATAGTAAATACCATACTTACCCACATATTTTGTTCTTGCATAATCTTTGGTAAGAATAATTGTATAAGAAATAATGCTATAGATATTCCTAAAGGTATAAATTTATTTATTCTTACCTTTGAGAAAACATATTTTCTACCTAAGAAAAGAATTCCAAATGTAATTGCTAGTAATATTACGAAATATAATACTGTAAATAAAATGCCCATCCTCTATTTGCTCCTTCCATATATTATACTTATATATTACTTTTAATTTAACATATTTTCAAGTAATATTATTTTTCCATTTTTTGATAAAACGTTAAATTTTCACTTATTATTTAAAAGATTTTATTTAATACTTCTTTTTTCTTATATAATTTGATAAAATATATAGAAGATATTATAAATTTATTAAAAGGGGTGTTAGTTTTGAATCAAAGTTATCAATTAGATGAACTAGATTTTCAGATTTTAGATATATTAGTTAAGGATTGTAGAACTCCTTATTTAGAAATTGCTAGACTTTGTCATGTAAGTGGTGGAACAATACATGTGCGTATGAAAAAGATGGAGGAACTTGGTATTATAAAAGGTTCTCGTATATTACTTGACCTTCCAAAACTTGGGTATGATGTTTGTTGTTTTGTTGGTATTTATGTAGATAAAACTTCTTCATTCAATGCTGTTTTTGATGAGTTATCAAAAATCAATGAGGTTGTGGAGTTACACTTAACTACTGGTGATTATTCAGTATTCGCAAAAGTTATATGTAAAAATATCACAGACCTTCAAGATATACTTTTAAATAAAATTAATGTTATAACCGGAATTCAGCGAACCGATACTATTATTTCGTTAAATCAGCCTATAGACAGAAATATTACTATTTAATGAATAAAACCTCCTTTTTATGGTTACTATAGCAACAGTATCATAAATAAGGAGGTTTTTTTATGAAACTACTAGATAATATAGTACTTACATTAATTATACTTGGCTCTATTAACTGGGGCTTAATTGGTATATTTGAATTTGATTTAATCTCTAATATTTTCGGTTATATGTCTGTGTTCAGTAGAATTATATATTCTATAATCGGAATTTCTGGTTTATATGCTATTTCTTTCTTTATTAAAAATAAAAAAAATACTAAATAAAAAAAATCCTTCTATAAAAAGAAGGATTTTTTTATTTTATAATTCTTTTATAATATCAAATAATTCTATAGCTGCTCTTCTTGGTCCTTCTTTTTCTTGACCTTTAATTCCTAAGCAAGTTTTAATCTGACCTACCTTAATATTATTTTTAAACATAAGCTTAAAGTAGTCTTCTATTAATATATCTGTCTCATCTTGCATTTGAACTGGTCCAAACGGATTTGCAAAATAACTTTCAACTAAACCTTTTTCTGAAGTAGTTCCCTTAGCCATTCTTGCTCCACTTTTAAATACTTTAATAGAGTCATCAACATTATCAAAGAACTCTATAGATTTATCATTACTTCCTACTTCCGTGTAGTTATTTGCATAAAGCATTATATCTACCTTATATCCCTTAACTATTTCAAAATAAGGCGTTATCGGCATTACTAGTCTAGCATTTATCTTATCCGGATTCATAAATATACTTCTATCTATTTCATTAAAAGCATATCCTTGCTCCAAATCATCTAACCTAACAAAAGCTCCTATTTCTGTTCCGTAACCAACTACTTCTTCATCTGTATTTTTAAATGTACCCATATCATCAAAAATTACAGTCATATCACTTATATTATCTTTACCAAGAGCTCTAAATGCCTCTAAACTTTCAGATTTCCCTGCTCCACTATCTCCCATAATAACAACATTAGCTTCTTTACCATCTTTAAGTTTAATATTAACCATTGCTCCATGAATAGGTAAATATCCCCTTTTTATCATTATTATATTATGAAGTGTTAAGATCATTTTTTTCATATATCCAAAATAATCTATTTGATCTGAGTGGTTAATATATCCAAGCATAATATCATTCTCTACATCATCATAGAATACTGTTTTGAAGTCATCTTCTTTATCTGTTCCTCCAAACACATATACTATATCAGGCTTTTTATTTCTGCACTCTTCTCTTTTTGCCATTTCAAAAAGGTTACATAACGTTATTCCGTGTTCCATAAAATCTCTATGGAAATATATATACGCCAATAACTCTCCAACTTTCGCTGGATAGCAGAACCAATGTTCTTTATTTATTACGCATTTCTTTAAAGGATTTTCTGTTGTTTCTGAGAATATTCCTGTTCTCGTATTTCTTTTTGGATAAGTTATAAATGGTGGTTCAATTAATATACAGTCAATAAAGTTTATCTCTTGTAACATCTGATATGATTTAGGCATTGGCCAATTTACTTTATTTATCATCACACTACAATTTCCACCAACTGGTATTTGTCTAAATACCAGTGGTTTTTCACCTAAGACATTCTCTTCCACTTTTCTATATAACTTTAATATCAATCTTGAAAAATTACTATTTGCTTCAGTAAAACTCATAGCTGCAAGTCCTTGTCTAATCCTATCTGTGTGAATAATAGTGTATCTTTCAAGCCTTCTCCAAAAACGATAAAAATCCTCTATAACCTTTATAAATTCATTTTTATCTTTAAATAGCCCCTCATAATTTATATTTACTTCTAATATTTCTTCTACATTCATTAAAGTTAACCACTTAAAAACTGTAACAAGATTTTTTCTTATATAATGTATATCATTACTATCAAGAGCTTCTGATAAATATCTATATGCATTAGACCTCTTGTTTTGTGCCTTCTTTAAATAAACTTCTAAAGTTCTTCTGAATCCATCACTATCTAGTATCATCTCATAAGTTGTACAGTATTTCGCTGTAAAATTAATTAATACTTTGTCGTTGTTGATAGAAAATTCTTTTCGCATTTAGCAATCTCCTCCCCAATGTGGCTTTATCTTATATTATTTATTCAAAAAATGCTTTAATATGCAAAATAAATAAGTAATTCTTACTATAATTAATAAATTTACTTAATCTATTAAATTTTAAAGCACATTCTTAGCTTAAATATGATTCTATGACACTTCTTACATCATCATTCAATGATTTTTCTTGTTCCTTAGTTAATTCAGCAGTATTTATTGCCTTTCCAAAGGTAACTTTTATTTTTGAAGGTTTAAACTTTTTATCTTTTTCAAAGCTCGTATAAGCACGATCTATTGCTATAGGAACTATAGGTGCTTTTGCTTTTGTAGCAAGCTTTAAACTTCCCTTTTTAAATACTCCTAAATTTCCATCTTTACTCCTAGTTCCTTCTGGAAATATTGCTAAAGAATATCCTTTTTTCAATAATTCCACTCCATGATTGATTGTTTTTATAGCTTCTCTTGGATTTTCTCGATCTAATGGGATACAGTGTCCTTTTTCAAGCCATGTTCCAAGAACTGGCACCTTTAAAACTTCTTTCTTAGCAACAAATCCTACCAATCTATCTATTGTATAAAACATTATAGGTATGTCTAATATACTAGTATGATTTCCAATAAAAACACATGGTTCATCAGGTATATTTTCTAATCCTCTTATATCTAAATCTATACCAATAGTTTTTATAGTATATTTACCCCAAAGATATGCTGTTTGTTGAGCATATTTATCTGCTTCTTCCTGCCCTTTATATTTTTTAATCCACGAATGTTTTATAGCCTTACCCCTAAGAATTACCATATACGCACCGTACAAAATTCCTTTTATTATCATTAACTTACTCACACCTTTATTATTTAATTATATCAATTATACTATTTAAAATATTTCACTTCAAGAAATACTCTAATAAATTTGTATATTTTTTTGTTATTTTGTTAAGTATTATTAATGTTTGGGAGGTTATTATGAGATTTTTTAAATTTTTACCCCTTATTTTTATTATTTTATTATGTAGCTGTACAGTTCCCCCTTCAAGTTCCACTCAATTAATGGAAGTTCACTTTATCGATGTTGGTCAAGGTGATGCAATTCTAGTTCAGGTTAATAATAAAAATCTTCTTATAGATTCCGGTCCCAAGGAAAGCAGTTCTAATCTATTCAATTATCTTAACTCATTAAATATAAATAAATTAGATTATGTTATAGCTACGCACCCTCACGAAGATCATATAGGAAATATGTACTCCATCATAAAAAAATTTGATATTGGTGAATTATTTGCTCCTAAAGTAACACATACTTCAAAATCTTTTGAAAGAATGGTTGAATCTCTTATATCCAAAAACAAAAAGATTAATGTATTTGATACTAATACAACATCTATTAATTTAGGAAAAGACATCCATATTTCTATATATTCACCCTCACCAAAAGATTATGGCGATAATCTAAATCTCTATTCTGCAGTATTTAGAATTCAATATGGAAGTACTTCTTTTTTATTCACTGGAGATTCTGAAAAAAATAATGAAGAAGAAATCCTAAACTCTGATTCATCCATCAGATCTAATGTCTTGAAAATAGCTCATCATGGTTCATCAACATCTACTTCTCAATCTTTTTTGGAGGCTGTCAATCCTGAAATTGCTATTATTTCTGTTGGAAAAGATAATAGTTATAATCATCCTAACTCACAAATTTTAAAATTAACAAACTCTCTCGGGACTAAAGTTTATCGTACTGATAAAGATGGTACTGTAACTTTAATTTCTGATGGTACTAATATTTATAAAAAAACTTCCTCTAAATGATAGATGCTCCTAAATTAATTTAGGAGCATCTATCATTTAAGGATTTTATCCTTAAATCAATATATTGATAACAAACATCAAACTTCTTCTACTATCTCTATTGGTTTAATATATTTCTTCCATGCAGTAAACATCGAATATAAACTTACTACATCTTGTTCATTATACAATAATATATTTTCAATTTTTTCATTTGGCATTCTCTCAATATATTCTTTATCTTTTAATACTTTATGGAAAGTTTTAGCTAAATTTGAACCGCTGATTAATTCGCTCTCTCTATGTATATTAAATACTTTTTCAAGGTTTTTTAATCCTATAGAAGTCTTTTTATCCATCTCATATTCTTTTTGAATATCTACTGATTCATATTCCTTAGTAAAATCATAATAAACACCATATTTATTAAATAAGTAGTTTATTACAGTAAAATCATTATTTCCTGAAAAGGTTACTATAGCTTTTTTACCCTCTTCTTTCATGTTTATAAAATATTTCTTAGCCAATATCAATATATCTACTACATCATTTTTTCCTTCTATCATATATTGAGTAACATGAAGTTTTTTATCCTTATCATCAAATACACATGCTCCAAAAACACCTACACACTTAGGTTTTTTATATACATAATGTTCTAAATCGAAAAATATCAATTCTTCTGGTTTAAACTTAACATTTTCTCTTTCTAGAATATACTCTAAATCTTGTTCCTCTACTTCTATTATATTTTCTCTAATTATCAAAAATATCACTCTTTCTTCTTTATTCTTTCTTCCCCCTCAATTCAAATTTACTAAACTTTCTTTTTTCATTATATCATCTTATTTTATAAGTGAATATATAATTATTACTATTAAACGTAGCATTTTCAATTTATGTGATACTTTTATTATATTGACCAATTGTTAAAGTTTTGATATTATAATTATATGATAATGATTTTCAATTTGAGGTGAAATTTATGTGCATTTGTGATTTAAAACTTGGTGAAAAAGGTATTATAAATAAAATAAATGGCGATTCTAAACTCGCTAAAAGACTATCGGCCTTAGGTTGTATAGAAGGAACTGAAATTGAATTAAAAAGAATTGCTCCTTTAGGGGATCCAATTGTATTAAACTTAAGAGGTTTTGATCTTGCAATCAGAAAGAAAGACGCAAAAAATATATATTTGACAAAATAAAGGGGATGACATAATGAAAACAGTTGCCTTATTAGGTAATCCTAACGTAGGAAAAACAACTCTTTTTAACGCATTAACTGGCTCCAATCAAAGAGTTGGAAACTGGGCTGGTGTTACAGTAGATAGAAAAGAGGGTACTTTCGATGATGTAAAAATTGTGGACTTGCCTGGAATATACGCTATGGATACCTATTCTAATGAAGAAAAAGTATCAAAAGAATTTTTAGAAACTGGTGATGTTGATGTTATTTTAAATATCATTGATGCTTCAAATATAGATAGAAATCTTTATTTAACTACTCAATTAAAGACTTTTAAAAAACCTATTATTTTAGCAGTAAACATGATTGATGTTGCTGAAAAAAAAGGAATTAAAATAGATTATGATAAACTATCAGAATTATTGCAAGTTACAGTTATTCCGATTCAAGCATCAAAAGAATTAGGTATAAATGAAATTAAAGAAGCAATAAAATCTGATAATTTTTTAAAGTCACAAGATGATAACAATTATCAATTTTCTTCTGAAAAAGAAGCTTATGACTTTATTTCATCAATTTTAGAAAAATGTAATAAAACAGAAAATCCCGAGCATGAAACTTTAAAAAATAAACTTGATAATATTCTATTAAATCCATGGTTAGCATATCCAATTTTCTTTATAACTATGGCTTTAATTTTCCAAGTAACATTTAGTTGGATTGGACAACCTCTTTCTGATTTACTAGATGGCTTTTTAAATGATACTATTATTCCTTTTGCATCTAATATGTTATCAAATTCTAGTCCTTGGTTTAGTTCACTAATCATTGATGGAATAATTTCTGGTGTTGGTGGTATATTAGTTTTATTACCTATAATCCTATCACTATTTACTTGTATAACTATTTTAGAAGATAGTGGATATATGGCCAGAGTAGCTTTCCTTATGGATAAGGTTATGAGAAAAATGGGACTATCAGGGAAAGCATTTATTCCAATGATTGTAGGATTCGGATGCTCAGTACCAGCAATTATGACTGCTAGAACTTTAGAGAGTGAAAAGGATAGAAAGCTAACTGCTCTTCTTGTACCTTTAATGAGTTGTAATGCTAGATTACCTGTTTATAGTGTTTTCGCTGCAGTATTTTTTCCAAATAGTATAGGGCTAGTTGTAGCTTCTCTTTATTTTTTAGGAATACTACTTGCCTTCATAATGGGAATCCTATTTAAGAATACTTTATTTAAAAAAGATGAAGAACCATTCTTAATTGAATTACCTGAATACAAACTACCATCATTTAAAAATATTATAAATCAACTTTACGAAAAAAGTAAAAGTTTTATTATAAAAGCAGGAACATTAATTTTTGCAATGAGTGTAGTTTTATGGTTTTTATCAAACTTTAATTTTTCTGGTATGACAGATGTAAATAGCAGCATATTATCATCTATAGGTGGTTTCTTAGCACCAGTATTCAAACCTTTAGGTTTCGGAAATTGGCAAGCTTCAGTTTCATTATTAACAGGATTAATTGCTAAAGAAACTGTCGTTTCATCTATGAGTGTTATATTCGGTGGTAATCTTTCAGTTTTATTACCACTACATTTCACTGCCTTATCTGCACTATCATTTTTAGTTTTTGTTTTACTATATACACCTTGTATAACTGTTTTAGGTACTATGAAAAAAGAATTCGGCTTAAAAATGACTTTATTTTCAGTAGGATATCAACTTATTTTAGCTTGGACTGTATCATTCTTAGTATTTAATATCGGTTCATTAATTATATAAAGGAGATATGTATTATGGAAATTTTCGCAACAATTGTAATAGCTTTATTAGCATCATTTATAATATATAGAAATATAAAAAAATCTTCTAAAGGTAGTTGCAATTGTGGAAGTTGCTCTTCCCATTGTCCTAAATATAATAACAATAAAGAGTAACATTTTATATAAAAAAGGAGCCAATAGGCTCCTTTTTCATTATACTTTCTCTATTTTCTTTATAACTTCTTTATTTCTTTCTAATAACTTTGAGTAATAAAGCTTCATTGTTGCAGCTGTTGGCGAAGCAAGCAACATTCCTATAGGTCCAAAAAAGCCTCCTCCGATTACTACAGCATATATAATCCAGAAAGGTCTAACTCCTACCTTTCCTCCTATTAGTTTAGGATCTAAATACCAACCATCAAACATTTGTAATGTAAATAATGTTAAAAACACTATTATCCCTTTAGTTGGTGATACAAACACGTTTATTAAAAATCCAACTACTTCCCCTATAAACGGCCCGAAATATGGTATCATGTTAGTTATCCCTACAATTATAGAAAGTAGTAATGCATACTCTGATTTAACTATTGTAAGTAGTATAAATGCCATAATTCCAATAATAGTAGAATCTATAGCTTTTATCCCTATGTAAGTTCCTATCATATTATTATATATTCTACCAAATTCAATAACTTCTTTTGCTCTTTTCTCTTTTAATATTAGTACTAAAACCCTTTTAAAATCATTAATAAGTCTATCTTTATCTGATAAAACATATATAGATACTAAAAATCCTAATACTACCTTAACAAGCTGTGAAGATAAACTAAATAATGTATTAAATGATCCTTCTAAAAGATTAATAAAAACAGAACCTATTTTATCAATATATGACTGTATAGTTCCTAATGCACCCGTAGAGTTAATTATTCCATTTAACTGCTCATTACTAACTATATCATTTACAAAATTCTGAGCTGCATTTATATACTCCGGAACTTTATTAGTCATATCTTTAATACTATCTATTAAGCTTGGTATTCCATATATTGATACAATAGTAATAATAGTAAAAAATAGTATATAAGTTAAAGCTATTGCAAGACTTCTTCTTATTTTCATTTTTACTTGAATTACTTTTACTATAGGATTTAATATATAAGCTATTACTATTCCATATATAAATGACATAGATAATGAAACTATCTTTCCTAAAGCACTTGTTACATCATCTAAATATCCGAATAATTTAAATGCTAAAATACTAAAAACTACTATCCACAATGCAGCTATAACCGCATCTTTATATTTATTGTCCTTCAAAAACACTATTTTTGTGCCTCCTTTCATTTTACTATTTGATTATAACAGAAATTGTTCTTTTGGTAATAAACTTTCTGTTACCTTTTTGTTAATAGCATAAAACCAACAAAAGTAGAAACTGCATAAGGCAGTTTCTACTCTTTTCTACTACATTTTTTCCACTACTTCAATTCCAATTAATTCTAACCCATTTTTTATTACTTGGCATGTTGATTTCACTAAGTCTAATCTCGCTGCCATTAACCCCTTATCTTCCAAGTTTAGCACTGAATGATTATTATAGAATTTATTAAATGTCTTAGCAACTTCTATTACATATCTAGTTACTATTGATGGTTCTAATTTTTCAATAGCTAAATGAATGTTTTTATTAAAGTTTTCTAATGTTTTAACTAATTCGAATTCTTCCTTAGAATTTAACTTTGTAAAGTCTGCAGTGTCATTTACTTCCCCTGCCCTAGTTAATATACTATTAGCTCTTGCATAAGAATATTGAACATATGGTCCAGTTTCTCCTTCGAATGAAAGCATCTCTTTCCAATCAAAGACTATATCCTTCTCTCTTGAGTTCTTTAAATAAGTAAATACGACTGCACCTACTCCAATCTTCTTAGCTACCTCTTCCTTATTTTCAAGATTTGGATTCTTCTCATTTATTACCTCTAAAGTTTTATCTACTGATTCTCTTATTAAATCATCTAGAAGAATAACTTCTCCCTTTCTAGTAGATAATTTTCTATCTGCAAACTTAACTAATCCAAAGCCAACATGAACACAATCATTAGCCCATTCATGCCCAGCAAGTTCTAACACTTTAAATACTTGCTTAAAGTGTAGTGCTTGTGGAGTTCCTACTACGTATATACACTTATCAAAATTATATTTATTTTTTCTATACATAGCTGCTGCCAAGTCTCTTGTAGCATATATAGATGCCCCATCAGCTTTTAAAACTATACATGGTGGCATATTATATTCATCAAGCATTACTACTTGAGCTCCATTACTTTCAACTAGTAACCCCTTATCTCTTAATTCATTTACTACTACATCCATTTTATCATTATAGAATGCTTCTCCTGCATATGAATCAAATTTAACATTAAATACGTTATATACTCTTTCAAACTCTTTTAAGCTTAAGTTTCTAAATCTTTCCCATAAAGCTTCTGCTTCTTTATCCCCATCTTCTAAAGCTTTAAAATACGCTCTTCCTTCATCTTCTAACGAAGGATCCTTTTCTGCCTCATCATGGAATTTAACATAAATTCTTAAAAGTTCAGCTATAGCATCTTTCTCTAATGCTTCTTCATTTCCCCATCTCTTATAAGCAGATATAAGCTTACCAAATTGAGTTCCCCAATCTCCTAAGTGATTAATTCCTTCAACTGTGTAACCTTCTTTTTTAAATAGCTTATATAAAGAATTTCCTATAGCTGTTGTAAATAAATGACCTACGTGGAATGGCTTTGCAATATTTGGTGATGAATATTCTACACATACAGTCTTTCCTTCACCAACATTAGAACTTCCATAAGAATCTCCTTCTAAAAGTATCTTTTCTATTGTATTCTTTGTAAATGTTCCCTTATCAACAAAGAAATTCAAATAAGGGCCTAAGCTTTCAATCTTTTCAAAACCTTCTTTACTTAATTTTTCTTTTAGCTCTTCAGCTATCATATTAGGAGCTTTTCTAAAAGCTTTAGCTAATTGGAAACAAGGGAAAGCAAAGTCACCCATTTCTGGTTTCGGTGGGATTTCTATTAACTTTTCTATACTCTCTAAATCCATATCTACTTCTGTTTTTATAAGTTCTGCAACTTTCTTTTTATAATCCATAAAACTACCTCCAACATTTATATTCACAATAATATTAAAAATTTTCAAAGCACTATAAGTTCTTCAAAAAATTAGTTATACACTTTATTATTTCCTTAAAAATAAAAAAACCATCTCCATAAAAAAGAGACGGATATTCCGCGGTACCACTCTAATTGCATTTTTAAATAATGCCACCTTAACGCTTTAACGCAGCTACTACGGTTTATCCTACTTAATTTCGGTAAACTTCTCCAAGGCTCTCTTTCCTTTAATATATCTTATGAACCTTACACCATCGTTCACTCGCTTTAAGACCTAATTAAAGTACTTTTCCTCTTCATAGAATTTCTTTTTCATTTAATTATAACTAATAAAAAGTTTTTTTGTCAATAAATCATAAATTTTTATTTGAACTTATATAAAATTAAAGGTACAATAGGATAATAATATACAATATAATTTAAATAAGATAAGAAAAGGTGCGTTATGGTTAAGATTGGAATTATTCATATAAGTTCAAGCTCACTTAGACTTGTACTTGCAGAAATTGAAGAAATCGGGTATTTCAGAGTTGTAGATGAATTAAAAACCCCAATGAAAATTTGTTACAATTTAAATAATACTTGTAAAATATGTAATGAAAAATTACATTATATAATTTCTACATTAAAAACTTACGAGTCTTTATGCCTAGCTAGTGGCACATCGAAGATAATTGCTATTGCAACAAACTCATTTAATCAAATTTGTGACAATGAAATTATAATAAAATCACTTAAAGATAACTTCGATTTAGATTTAAGAATATTAACCCCTAAAGAAGAGATATATTATAATTATCTAGGAATTGTAAAAAGCTTAAATATAGAAAACTCTCTTGTTGTTGAAATAACCGGTACATCAACAAATTTAACTTGGGTAAAAACAGGAAAAATCCAAGAATGGTCTGTTTTACCTTTTGGTAATATAAATTTAACTTATAATTATGGATTAAACGATAGAATTCTATCCGATTCAATAGATGAATGTACTTCATTCATAAACAATAATTTAAAAGATATACATTGGCTTAATAACTCTTTTGAATCAATAATTCTTCTAGGAGATGTTGGCCGTAATATAGCAAAAATAGATAAAAGACGTAGACGTTATCCGTTTGATAATTTTAATAATTACGAATTATTAAATAATGAAATACATGAACTTTATAACATGGTTAAATCTAAAGATTTAAGACAACGTCGTAAAATAGAAGGTCTTGAACAAGATATGGCTGATACAATATTTACTTCTTTAGCTATTTTTAATAGTATTTCTGATTTAGTAGATTCAAACTATATAAAAATATCTAATCATTCATTAAGAGAGGGTATCCTATATGAGTTTTTAGATAATAATTATGAGGTAACACAAGATATATTAGATTATAGTTTATATGGTATATTACACTCACTAAACTGCAATATACCTCATGCAAATCAGGTTTATAAAATTACATTAGATTTATTTAATTCTTTAAAGCCATTACATCATTTAGATGATAGCTATTTAAACATATTAAAAACTAGCTCATTACTTCATGATTGTGGTATAAGTATAAATTATTTACAGCATCATAAACATTCTTTTTATATAATACTTAACTCTTATATAAATGTATTAAATCATAAAGAACTGTTAATGAGTGCTGCAATTGCTGCTTCGCACAGATTTAATAACTATCAAATACCAGTTCCACAATTCTCTTCTATAATAAATAAACTTGACTTAAAAGTTATTTATGAGATCGGAGCACTTTTAAAGATTGCTGAAGGATTAGATAGAAGCTTAGTATCTTCTGTAAAAGATGTTGAAGTAACCTTTGATGACGAAAAAGTTGTAATTCTTTTATCATCTCCACTTAACTTAGAAGTAGAAATTCACCAAGCATTAAGAGCTAGAGATTTCTTTAAAGAAGTTTATGATAGAGACTTAATAATAAGAAAAAAATAACAAAAACAAAACTGCCTTTATAAAGTTACAAAGGCAGTTTTATTTTTATTTATATTATTTTATATAAAGCTAAATATAAAGGTTACTATCTTAAGGAATAATACTAAAACATAACTTGATATAATTGATAATATTCTACTACCAAGGAAAATAACACCCATTAATATTATAAATTGATATTGATAAATCTTATCCGCTACTTTATAAAAATTCTTTGGTGATAAATCTCTAAAAATATCAAATCCAGCTAAACCCGGAAGCGGTAATAATGTAAATATAGCCAATCCAATATTAATACTAATAATTGCAGACAACATTCCAGCTAATACTACATATATACTTTCTGGTAATCTTCCACCTAATAACTTTATAAATAATACATATACAACCGTTGCTAAAAATCCAACTAACAAATTAGCTAAAGGTGGTGCAATAGATACTTTTATTGAATCTTTATAACCTCTTTTAAAAGCGCTTGGATTTGTTTCAACAGGTTTTGTCCAACCAAAATGGAATAATAAAATCATTAAAAATCCTATTGGATCTAAATGGGCCATTGGATTAAATGTAAGCCTTCCTTGAAATCTAGGAGTTCTATCTCCTAATCTATCCGCAACAAATGCTTTTCCGTATCCTTGTGCAGTAAATGCAATCATAACTGCTGGGATACTTAGGATTATACCTAATAATCCTTCTCTTAACGAACTCATCTCTTCACCTCTTGTTCCTTTATTTAAAAATATTATATCATATATTAATTAAAAATTTATATCATTAATAAATTTTTAATAAAAAATGGAGATAGATACTTATCTCCATTTAATCACATTATACTCCTTCAACTTGTTGAGTTGGAGGTTATTGTTCTGAACTACTTTCTGGCTGTCCAGGGTTTGTTACTGGTTTATCCGGTTCCACTGGTGGATTTGGTTTTTCTGGTTCTACCGGTGGATTTGGATTTTCTGGCTCTATCGGTGGGTTCGGATTCTCAGGTTCTACCGGTGGATTTGGTTTTTCTGGCTCTATCGGTGGGTTCGGATTCTCAGGTTCTACCGGTGGATTGGGGTTTTCTGGTTCTACCGGTGGGTTCGGATTCTCAGGTTCTACCGGTGGATTTGGGTTTTCTGGTTTTTCTTCTTGTTTTGGTAGTTCTTTATCGCTATTCTCATAGTCTTCTGGATTTATTTCATTTTCACTATTGTATATATCTTCATCTGCAGCATATTGAGCTAATTTTTGATATAAAGAATAGTAATCAAATTCATCAACATTAGGAATTTTATCTTTATATATAAAATCATTAAGAATTTGAGCATTTTGCTCTCCATCCATCAAGAATACCCATCCTAAATCTTTATATAATCTTCCTTCTGCAAGTTCTGGAACAGGTATTTGTAATTGCTCAGTAACTAAAGAAGGAAACTTATAAATTGTATAAGCCATATTTAAAGCTTCTAATGGATCTATATTAGTTTTAATATAATCCAACATTTTATTCATTATACCAAGATATTTACTTGGCTTTGTTTCCCTAAGCTTCTCTGCAACTTTCATTAAAACTTCTTGTTGCCTAGAAGTTCTTTCAAACTCATCACCTGTATTATATCTTATTCTTGCATATGATAAAGCTTGTTTCCCATTTAAAGTTTGTAATCCAGTTTTTGTTACAGGACAATCATTACCACCTGTGGATTCACCGATATATTTATTAAGCTCTTCAAGCTGATAATCTTTCACATCAACTTCTATACCACCTATTTGGTCTATTATAGCTTCAAATCCCCAGAAATTAATTACTGCATATTTATCAATATGTATATCATATGTATCACTTATCGTTTCTAAAAGTAAACTTGGTCCACCTAAAGCATATGCTGTGTTTAGTTTTTGCTCTCCATATCCTGGAATGTTTACTAGCGTATCCCTAAATAAAGATGTTAATTTAATTTTTTTGTTATTATTGTCTAAAGTTGCAATTATAATAGAATCTGATCTTGATTGCTCGTCTAAGGTTCTTGCATCTGTACCAATTAATAATACATTTGTTATTCCTGGTACTTCTTTATATTCACTATTTTTTATAACATCAGAATTACTATATATCTTATTTTTTACATACATATATCCACCTAATAGAAGTATAATAATTGCTATAAAAACTGATATAGTTGATACAACTACCTTTTTTTTATTTGACCATTTCTTTCTCTTAATTTTACTCTTTCTATTAACTGACTTATTTTCACTCATTTGTTAAACCTCCATAATTAATAACTAGATAAAATTTAAGTATTAATTATAATTTGTTACATATATACTTGTTATTTTTTAATTATAATTATTTTGTGAACATATTTAATTATTTATTATATTCCAATATATATTATCATACTTTATAAAAAAATAGTTACTTCTAATATGAATTCTTTATAAATTTTTATTAAATAAAAAAATTAAAATGAATTTTTTTAAATATATATTTCCAAAAAAATCTTTAATTACTTTATTTTCGCCCGTTTTCTTCATGGTTTAATGGGCAGAATAATAATATAAAGCATATATTATGACGGATAATTTACGTTATTTTTAAAATTAGTGTTTACTTATAAAACTTTAAGTATTAATATATATTTATTGTTTTAAAAAATAAGTTGTTTGTTGGAGGTTTTTTATGGATATAAGTATTATTGGAATGCCTCTTTTTTATGGTTGCGATAGACCCGGTGTAGAAAAGGGACCTGACATTTTAAGAGAAAACAACCTTGATAAAATATTAGAAAAAAATCATCACGTTACTGATTTAGGTAATATTGATGTAGATTATATAGAATCAAAGGACAAGTTCTTAGAAAATGATAAATTAAAATATTTAAAACAAGTAGTTGATGCAAATAATAGGCTTGCCTCTAAAGTATATGAAGCATTAACAAACAACACTTTACCTTTTATTATTGGCGGTGATCATTCATTAGCCTTAGGATCAATTGCTGGTTCAAGCAAATATTTTGGTAATGATTTAGGAGTAATATGGATTGATGCCCATGGAGATATAAATACAGAAACAACTTCTCCTTCTGGAAATATTCATGGAATGCCATTAGCTGCATCTATGGGAATTGGTTATGATAAGTTAACATCAATTTTCTTTGAAAGTTTTAAAGTAAAGCCTGAAAATGTATTTATTTTAGCATGTAGAGATTTAGATCAAGGAGAAGTTGAACTAATAGATAAACTAAAAATAAATGTATGGAATATAGATGAGATACAAAATGGTGATTTGGATAAAATCATTTCTGATTTATTATCTAAGATAAAAGAGAAAAATATAAAAAATATTCATCTTTCTTATGATATAGATTGTCTTGATCCTGAGTATGTTCCTGGTACTGGTACTCCAGTAGATAATGGTTTAACCTTTGAAGAAAGCAAAAAACTTCTTAAGTCAATCCTTAGTACAAGCTTGGTTAAATCTATGGATTTTGTTGAATATAATCCTGAATTAGATTCAAATAACAGAACAAAGGAAACTTGCATAGAGCTTTTAAATATAATATCAACTGAATTAAAATAATTAATAATAAGAAACTCTTTTAAGAGTTTCTTATTTGTTTTTAAAAATATATGTGATATTATTAAACATATATCTTTTTAATTTGGAGGAAATAATGAAATTACTTTTTTTTGATACAGAAACTACTAGCGTAAAGCCAGGTAATATATGTCAATTAAGCTATATAACTGTAGATACTTCTACTAAACCTCAACAAACTGTAGGTAAAAACTTTTTCTTTACAGTAGATGAAATGGATGAAGGAGCTGAAGCTATCCATGGATTTTCCTTAGAGAAATTATATGAGCTATCAGATGGTCTTGAATTTTTTGATCAAATTCAAGAATTTATGAGAGACTTCTTTGATGCAGATTTTGTAATAGGGCATAATGTTCAATTCGATGTTAAATTTTTAAAACATGAAGTAGATTCTCTTTATCAAGCAGGAATGATAGACTCAAATTGGGAGCCAAAACGAACATTCTGTACTATGGCTTATTATAAATCTATATGTAATATTCCTTCTGCAAATGGTAATGGAATTAAAAACCCTAAACTTTCTGAAGTAATAAACTATTTAGGAATTTCAGACCAAACAATAGCGGATAAAGCTGATGAACTATTCCAAGGAAGTGGAAATTATCACGATGCTAGATTTGATACTGCCGCTGTATATTTACTAGTGATAGAAGGTATGAAGAAGAAGCTTATTAAGCCAGGATTCTTTTCAAATCAATTAAATAAATAGTTTTAATAATTTATAATATTAGATTATATACATACTTAAATAAATTATGTATCAATTTGTTTAATTGAAAATTATAAATTTATCATACTAAATTCAAAAGAGAACCTGCTAATTCAGCTTCTCTTTTTTTAATTCTATTAAAAAATTTCTTCATTTAACTTTTCATTTATAATTTAGAGTTTTCCACTTAATTTTCCTTCCACACATCAACACTATCGTTATAACTTTCAACTATTCCAAATGTTCTATCATAGGATTCATCTACTCTTATGCTTTGGTAATAATCTAAATAATCAGTCTCGTTTTCTATTGCAGGCACAACTTGATAATAGTAATTATCATTTATAATATTTAATTTCACCCAAGTCGGCATATATTTAGGTATCCCTACTACAACCTCTCCAGTTTTAAAATTCTTAATAATATTAACAGATACCATTAATCCATCTTCTGTATACGGATTGCCTATACTTTCAGTTCTTTGACTAGAAATAAAATTTCCCAAGGAATAAATTACTGCTGTACTATGCTTTCCATCTTCTGATTCAATAATATCTATAGGTTGAATCGTATGAGGATGGTCCCCAAAAATTATATCTACCCCTTCATTCGCTAAAAAATTAGCAATTTTAATTTGGCTTTCATTTGGCTCTAGTTGATACTCATCTCCCCAATGCATATAAAATACTATTGCATCTACCTCTTCTTTTCTCATCTTTTCAACTTGTTCCTTCATAAGTAAAAGGTCATCGTCTACATCATAAGGATTAAAAGTATTCATTAAAGGATTTAACTCCTCTGGAATTGGTATTCCATTTAACCCTCTTCCTCCTTCATATCCATCTGTTGTATAACTATAAGCTATTATTCCAACCTTTATCCCCTTAATATCTTTTATAATATATCTAGACTCATCTTCTCTATCCCTTGTCCCAATCACTTCAAATCCCTTTTCCTTTAATACTTTTCTAGTTCTTAAGAAACCATCCTTTCCCTTATCTAAAGAATGATTGCTTATATTGCTAACTATATCAACTCCAGCTTTTTTTATCGAATCTACTAATTCATCTGGTGTATTAAAACAAGGATATCCTATAAATCCACTTTCTTCTCCAGCTAAAGTAGTTTCTAAATTAGCTATTGTTAAATCAGCTTCCCCTAAATATTCTTTTATTAATTCAAAATTATAATCAAAATTATAAGTATCATTATTCCAATCATACATAGCTTGTACAATGTCAATATGCATTAAGAGATCTCCTATAGCCATTATTTCTATACTTTCAATTCGCTCTTCTTCTTCACTCTTCATTTTTTCTTCTTCAAAGTTGTTTTCTTCTTCAACTAATTCATTTTCTTTAATATCATATGATTTTTCTGTATAAGTAGCTATATTCTTATTTTGACTCTTATCTATATATTTATAAAAAATCATCCCTATAAGAACTATTAAAATGATAAGAAAAAAGTTCTTAAGATTTTTTTCAATTTTACTTTTCATAATATTATCACCTCAAGTAAAATTATAATTCTTTTCTTGATTTTTTACCATTATTTTACTTTTGCTTATTATTACATATTTTTACACTTAATTTAACTTATAAAAAAGGAGATATCTCGAAAGTGATATCTCCTTTTAAAACACTCATTATAAAAACTTATATAATTCCTTACATTTTTCTTTATCCATAGCTGGAACGCCTTCAAGTCTATATTTTATCCCCATAGTTTCATATTTACTTATACCTAAAAGATGATAAGGTAATAATTCAACCTTTTCAACGTTTTCAAGAGTTCTTATAAAATCTCCTAGGGCTGTAATATACTCCTCACTATCTGTTACGCCTGGTACAACAACTTGTCTTATCCATAATTTAGTTCCAGACTTTTTACACGCTTCTAAAAATTTCAAGCTTTCATCAATATCAATACCTGCAAGGTCTTTGTATCCTTCTTTAGTAAGATGTTTAACATCAAAAAGTACTAAATCGACATATTTCAGTATTTCTTCATAATTTCCAAATCCAACTCCAGAAGTATCTAAAGTAGTATGTATATTTTTTTCTTTACATAGTTTTAATACTTCCAGCAAAAATTCAGGTTGTCTTAAAGGATCTCCCCCTGATAATGTTATTCCTCCACCTGATCTTTCAAAATAACTTCTAAACCTTGAAACCTTATTTACTAATTCTTCAGGAGTCATTTCTAACTCTCCTTCACCTGACCAAGTATCAGGATTATGACAATACTTACATCTTAATGCACATCCCTGCATAAACACAACTACTCTTATTCCTGGTCCATCCACTAATCCCATACTTTCTATGGAATGTATTTTTCCTCTTACCATTTATATCCTCCTGATAAATATAATAGTTTAATTAACTTTTTTACATTAATTATCCATCTAATTTTTGTTATTATATATCAAAATTATACACTTTTTATCACCTTTTGTTAATGTAATTTATTCCCACGATATTTCTTACTGTTAATCCTACCTAAACAACATTTTTTTCCTTTTAATTATATAGGTTTGATTTTTGCTTAATATTTTGACTTTATAAAATTCCCATAATTTAAGGACTTTTATATTTTTCTTAGTTATACTAAACTTTCAAGGCAATATTTTTAAACTTCAAAACACTTTTACCCCACTAAACCCTTTCTAACTCAACGTTTAGCATCAATATTTTTTTTAAGTTTTTAAATAAAAATATTGATTTTTTTCCACAATATATATATAATACTATTTGTTTGTTTAGTAATTTTAAACCTTTAGTTTAGTAATAGTTACTAAACTTTTTTGTAGTAGGAGGTGAAAATATGGAGATAGGTGAAAAAATCAAGCGAATGAGAATTGAAAAGGCCCTTACACAAGAAGAGCTCGCTAATAGATGTGAACTTTCAAAAGGTTTTATTTCTCAACTTGAAAATGATTTAACATCACCATCTATTGCTACCTTAATAGATATTCTTGAAATATTAGGGACAAACCTTAAAGAATTTTTTAGTGATGATAAAGAAGAAAAGATTACATATACATATGAAGATATGTTTGAAACAGAAAATGAAGAATTAAAATATAGTCTTATGTGGTTAGTTCCAAACGCACAAAAAAATGAAATGGAACCAATTATGATAACTCTTGAACCTAATGGGCAATATATAGAAGAAGAACCTCATGAAGGTGAAGAGTTTGGGTATGTTTTATCTGGAAGTATTACCCTACATCTTGGTAAGAAAAAATTTAAAGTAAAAAAAGGCGAAAGCTTTTACTTTAAGCCAAGATCAAATCACTACATTTCTAACTCTGGAAAAACTCCAGCAAAGGTGATTTGGATTAGTACTCCACCATCATTTTAGCATTAAGAAAGAGGTGTTTTATTTTGAGTCAAAACATTATTGAATTAAAAGAAATTTCTAAAACATATGGAGATAATACGGTTTTAAATAACCTTTCATTAAATATAAAGAAAAATGAATTTTTAACACTTTTAGGACCTAGTGGTTGCGGTAAAACAACAACGCTTAAAATAATAGCAGGTTTTGAAAATGCCGATGAAGGTGTTGTACTATTTGGAGACAATAACATTACAAGTCTTCCTCCATATAAAAGAAAGCTTAATACAGTATTCCAAAAATATGCTTTATTTCCTCATATGAATATATACGAAAACATAGCTTTTGGATTAAAAATAAAAAAATTACCTAAAGCTGAAATAGATAAAAAGGTTAAAAACATGTTAAAGCTTGTTGCTTTAGAAGGTTTTGAAAAAAGATCTGTTGAGTCTTTAAGTGGAGGCCAACAACAAAGAGTTGCAATTGCAAGAGCATTAGTTAATGAACCTGAAGTTTTATTATTAGATGAACCTTTAGGTGCATTAGACTTGAAGCTTAGAAAAGAAATGCAAATTGAATTAAAGAAAATTCAACAAAGATTAGGAATAACATTTATCTTTGTAACTCACGACCAAGAAGAAGCTTTAAGTATGTCAGATACTATAGTAGTAATGAATAAAGGTGTAATTCAACAAATGGGTACTCCTGAAGATATATATAATGAACCTGCTAACGCCTTTGTTGCAGATTTTATTGGTGAAAGTAATATCTTAGATGGAATTATGATTGATGATTATAAAGTAGAATTCTCTAATGTAACTTTTGAGTGCGTTGATAAAGGATTTAACAAAAATGAAAAAGTCGACGTAGTAATAAGACCAGAAGATATTGAAATAACAACTGTAGAAAAGGGTATGTTAAGCGGAAAAGTTATTTCTGTAACCTTTAAAGGTGTACATTATGAAATTGAAGTTGAAGAAAAGAGTCGAAAGTGGATAATACATAGCACAAAAACTGCTATAGTTGACAGTATTGTTGGATTAAATATTGAACCAGAAGCTATTCACATAATGAGAAAGGTGACTGAATAATTATGAAAAATAATAATGGTAAAAGTATTCTTCCAGCAACACCTTATATACTTTGGAGCTCACTTTTTATAGTAATTCCACTTTTAATAGTAATATTCTTCAGTTTCACAATCAGTACATCTGATGGCTATAAGTTTTCACTGGAAAATTTTCAAAGGCTATTAGATCCAAATTATTTTACTGTCTTTAAAAGAAGTATTTGGCTTGCTTTTCAAGCTACAATTGGTTGCTTAATATTAGGATATCCTGTTGCTTACTTAATTTCAAAAATGAGACCTGGCAAACGAGATATGCTTATAATGTTATTTATAGTTCCTATGTGGATGAATTTCTTACTTAGAACTTACGCCTGGCTACCTATCCTAGGTAAAAATGGATTTATAAATAACTTTTTAGAACTTATAGGTATAGGACGTGTTAACCTACTTTATAATGATTTCGCAGTACTTTTAGGTATGGTTTATAACTTCTTACCATTTATGGTTTTACCAATCTATACTGTACTAACTAAAATGGACACAGATTTAATTAATGCTGCTTCCGATTTAGGTGCTAGCAGAGGAAAAGTTTTTTCAAAAATAATATTGCCTTTAAGTATGCCTGGAGTTGTTTCAGGAATTACTATGGTATTTATGCCAGCTGTATCAACCTTCGTAATCTCAAGATTACTTGGTGGTGGTCAATATATGCTTTTAGGTAACTTAATTGAACAACAATATACAACTATGGGTGATTGGAACTTTGGTTCTGCCATAGCAATTTTTATGATGATTGTAATATTAATTTCAATGGGAATAATGAATCTCTTTGAAGGTTCTGACGATAAAGAAGGAGGAGGAAGTATGTTATGGTAAAAAAACTTGAAGCTTTTATAAAAAGATTTTACCTAGTTTTGATATTTATCTTTTTATATACACCAATAATAACATTAATGGTTTTCTCCTTTAATGATTCTAAATCTATGGGTAAGTGGAATGGCTTTACGCTTAGATGGTATAGTGAGTTATTTCAAAATGCAAGAATAATGAATGCATTGAAGTACACCCTAATAATAGCAGTAGTAGCATCAATAATAGCAACAATTATAGGAACACTCGCTGCTATAGGAATTCATAGAATGAAAGGACTTCCTAAAAAAACATTACTAAATATAAACTACTTACCAGTTTTAAATCCTGATATAGTTACTGGTATATCACTTATGAGTCTATTTATATTCCTTAAACCATTATTAAATATAGAATTTGGTTTTTTAACAATGTTATTAGCTCATATTACTTTCAATATCCCTTACGTAATATTATCAGTACTACCTAAATTAAAGCAAATGCCTGCAAATATAACAGATGCTGCATTAGATTTAGGTGCAACACCTGGATATGCCATGAGAAAAATAATATTACCCCAAATTAAACCTGGTATATTCGCTGGACTTCTTATGGCATTTACAATGTCTATAGATGACTTTGTAATAAGTTTCTTTACTACAGGCCCAGGAGTAACTAACCTTTCAATTGAAATTTACTCTATGGCTAGAAAAGGAATTAACCCTTCAATAAATGCGTTATCTACGCTTATGTTTGTAACAGTATTAATTTTATTATTAATTGTTAATAGAAAAGAATTTACATCAAGAGGTGGTAAGATTGAAGAGATTTAAAAAACTAAGTGCTTTAGTAGCAACTACATTACTTACAACTACTCTTTTCGCTGGTTGCGGAAATAGTAAGGTTGGAGAAAACGGAACTATAAACTTCTTTAATGTTGGTGATTACATTGATGAAGCTCTAATTAAAAAATTCGAAAAAGAAACTGGTATTAAAGTTAATTATGATACTTACGATACTAATGAAATAATGTATCAAAAAGTAAAAACTAATCCTGGAACTTATGATATAGTTGTTCCATCTGATTATATGATTGAAAAGATGATTAAGGAAGATATGTTAGAAAAAATCGATTATAATAATATTCCTAATTATCAATATATAAATCCTGAATTTAAAGATTTATCTTATGATCCTAATAATGAGTATTCTGTACCTTATATGTGGGGAACTATAGGTATATTATACGATACAACAAAAGTAACAGAACCTATAAAAAGTTGGGATATATTGTGGGATTCTAAATATAAAGATGAAGTTTATATGTTTAACTCTCTAAGAGATGCTCTAGCTATTTCATTAATTAAGTCTGGATATTCAATTAACTCAACTAATCCTTCAGAAATAGATCAAGCTAAACAAGCACTTATAGAGCAATTATCATTAACTAGCCCAATATACGTTAATGATGAAGTTAAAGATAACATGATTGCTGGTGAAAAGGCTCTTGCTACCGTTTGGTCAGGTGATGCAATTTATTGTATGGATTCTAATCCTGATTTAGCATATGCTATCCCTGAAGAAGGTTCAAACAAATGGGTTGATGGTTTAGTTATTCCAAAGGATGCTCCAAACAAGGCTGGTGCTGAAGCTTTTATAAACTTCTTATGTGACCCTGAAAATGCAAAAGAAAATGTTGAATACATAGGGTACTCTACTCCTAACAAAGCAGCTTACGATTTATTAGATGACGAAACTAAGAACAACCCTGCTGCTTATCCTTCAGACCAAGTATTAGATAACTGTGTTCTATTTGTTGATTTAGATAAAGATACATTAAAATTATACGAGGATGCTTTTACAGAAGTATTATCTCAATAAAATAAAGAAGCGATTTCGCTTCTTTTTTATTTTATTATTTTCATGATATAATTATTAATAAATGCTATTAATCGGAGGATGTTATGATAAGATACCATATAATTTTAGATGGAAGAGTTCAAGGTGTAGGATGTCGTTTTTTCTGCCAAATGAATGCATCTTCACTTTCATTAACTGGATGGGTTCGTAATCTTGATAATGGTATGGTGGAGCTTGAAGTGCAAGGTAATGAGGATTCGGTAAATAAATATATTTCTACAATTACTAAAGGAAATAGATTTATAAGAGTAGATGATTATTCTATTAAAAAGAAGGATTTAATTTCTAACGAACGTTCTTTCAAAACAACTTATTAATTAATATATACTAGATATGAAAAAGGTAGCTTTTATAAGCCACCTTTTACTTTTGAATCAAATATCATAAGATTATATTTTTGTATTACATTAGTAAGTTTATCTGCATAAATCTTATCTCCATTTTCATCTTTAGCTGTACTATATCCTGCATTTTCTAACGCTTGTGCTTGGCTTTTATATTCATTCCCATCAAATAGACCATTAGCTCTATACCTTTCATTTTCATGCAAAAATTCTCCATGATCCTCTATAGACTGAAGAATACTATCATATTTTCTAAAATTAGCTTCTATAACATCATCATAGTTCTCTTTTGTAGTCATAGTTGCAACGGCTCCATCCCAACGACTATCCGCTTTTATTCCAAATATATTATTATGTTCTACTGCTAATTCTGATTCACCCCAACCTGATTCTAATATAGCTTGAGCCATTGTTATAGATGGTAAAATACCATAACTCTTATAATTTTCTAAAGCTGCGGGATAAATCTCATTTATAAAGGCTATTTTGGCTTCATCTTTATATAAGGTATTATCTTCTATTTCACTTAAAAATGATTTTACTTCTTCTTCTTCTTCATTATTTACATTTAATTTTTCTAAAACTTCATCAACTGTAAATAAAGTGTAGCCATCATTCTCACTACTCTTCAAAAATATCTCTGCTATCTTAGGAACAAGCTCATCCTCTTTACCACTATTAAGAACTTCGTTTATAGCCGCTACCTCTTGCCAATTTACTTGAACTTTCCCTTCACTAACCTTATCTGTTATATCTATATAATATGAAATCTTATCATAACTTAAAGTACTATTATCGACCTTTTCAAAAAATAACTTTCCCCCAATCATAATTAATGAACAAAATATAATTCCAAGTATAATCGGATAAACTTTAATTGTCTTTTTTCTTTTTAAATGTCCATAATTATCTATACCATTATATCTAAGTTTTTCACTCATATAATCACCTCACATAATAATTATATGATAACTCTATTAAGAATATCTCATATATTTATTAAGAAATTCTTATGTTTTCATCTTATATAATTTACTCATTATACTATTAATTCAACTTCATCTTTTTTATTTTCTACTTCAAAAAACTTTCTAGTCTCACTTATTACAATCTCTCTTAGTCCTATAAGCCCAACTAAATTTGGTAATGCCATAAGACCATTACAAATATCCGCTATAATAAAAATTAAATCTAAAGGTAAAAATGGTCCTACTGCAATTAAAATTATGAAAATAATTTTATATGGCTTTATAGCTTTAACTCCATATAAATATTGAATACATCTCTCCCCATAATAATTCCATCCAATAATTGTAGTAAAAGCAAAAAATATAAGACCTATATTAACAATATATTTGCCTATATTAAATATAGGTAATGCTGATTGAAAAGCTGAAGTAGTTACTGCTGCCCCATCTAATCCTATATTGTAAGAATTAGTTATAACTATTGCTAACCCTGTTAATGTACATATAACTATTGTATCTATAAATGTACCTGTCATTGAAATTAAACCTTGCCTTACAGGTTCTTTAGTTCTCGCAGCTGCGGCTGCAATAGGTGCACTACCTAGTCCTGCCTCATTTGAAAATACACCTCTACCAATCCCTCTTTGCATTACCATAAGAATAGTTATACCTGTAGCTCCTCCAAATGCAGCTCTAGGATTAAAAGCGCTTTCTATAATTAACATAATAGTTTCTGGTATTAATCTTATATTTACTGCTAAAACCATCAAAACTCCTACTATATACATCACTGCCATAAATGGTACAATAGCCTCTGATACTTTTGAAATTCTTTTTATTCCTCCCAAAGTAACCAATGCTACTATTATTGTAAGAATTATACCTGTTACTACTATAGGAATATTAAAACTTAATTTTGCTGCATCTGCGATAGATTTAACTTGTCCAAAGGTACCTATTCCTAAAAGTGCAACTCCTACCCCAAATACTGCAAAGGCTTTCGCAAGAAACTTTGACCCAAGACCTTTCTCTATATAATACATAGGACCACCTGCTATTTGTCCATTTGAATCCACTTCTCTATATTTTACCGCAAGTACTCCTTCAGCATATTTTGTAGCCATACCGAAAAATGCTGCTATCCACATCCAGAAAATTGCTCCAGGTCCTCCAGCTACTATAGCTGTTGCTACCCCTACTATATTTCCTGTACCTATAGTAGATGATAAAGCTGTACATAGAGCTGCAAAACTACTTACATCTCCTTCTAAACCTTCAATATCATTTTCATCCTTAGAAAAGACATACTTAAAAGCTAATTTCAATTTACTAAGTTGAATAAGCCTTAACCTAAAAGTAAAATAAATACCTGTTCCAACTAATAAAATTAATAATGGTGGTCCCCAAATAAAATTGTTGATAGTTGATAAAATTTTTTCCATAAAAAAATCCTCCTAATTATAAAATTACGGAGGAGACTTAGATTAATTAATAATTCACAATTCATAATTTACAATTAACGTGTAAACTTCACTTTAAGTTCACTTTAAAAGCCAGTATATCTAGCTTTTCCATCAATTATCAATTATTAACTTTTAATTATTAACTATCGCATCCCCTGTCCTTTTACCTGAGAGTTTGAGTTTAATAAAATTAAACCTTGCTCCTTCGGTGCTCTTTTTGAGTCTCTCCAGAGGCTCGTCCAATAGCGGTCCTATTACCTGAAAGATTTGCTTCTTCGGTGGACAATAAATTATCGCTCTCCCACTATCTTCATCCGAACTCTATTAAATTATAAAAATATTATATGTATATATATACCATATTGTCAATAGTAAATTTCTACTCTATTTCCTACATTCTATTTATAAAAGACTACTATCTTCACTAATAATTAATAGGTACCTATCCAAAATACTTGCTAATCTTCTAAACCTATCTCACAATCTTTTTGGTGCAGATAACGGGACTTGAACCCGTACGAGAATCTCTCACTACCCCCTCAAGATAGCGCGTCTGCCTATTCCGCCACATCTGCTTAATATCTTTAATACAATTTTAAATTATATATAATTTCATTTCAAGAAATTTTTAACTTTCTTTATCTCTTAAAGATTTTAATATTTTTACTATATTATCTATATCTTCATCACTTAAACTATCATAATTATCAAGCATTAACTTAATTCCTTCTAACACTTTATTTTTATATGAAGTATTTTTTTCTTTTTTACCTCCATTTAAAACTCTAAGGGCAATAGCTGTTGATGTAATACCTATAAATCCCACTCCAAATACCATAAGAATGACAGCAATACTCCTACCTAACTGTGTTTTTAAAACCACATCTCCATAACCTACAGTAGTAAAAGTTACAAAGCTCCACCATAAAGCATCTCCTAATGAAATTCCTTCTATAAGAGATATTATAACAGCACCTATAACTATAATTGTAGTTGATATTATTAATAGATAATATACTCTATTAGTCCTAATTTCTTCCTTAGTTTTAACTTTAAATTTAACAAAAAATACACCTAGCATAAACATTTTAAATACTTTTATTATAACATTAGGTTCTATAATATAAGCTAAGTTAATAAGACTTGCTATTTTAATATAAGCTCTAAGTGGTATTATTGACATTAAATCAATCATATTATTTTTTATAAATATTCTTTTACCTTTTGCTATAACAAACCTAATCATATAGTCCCCGATAAAAATAAGCCTAACTATATTATCTATGTAATAAAAGCTTAAGGTTACTTCCTTAGGCAATGGTATAAAAATATCAATAACTAACATTAAGGCTAACATCAATGCTAATAATCCTATAAAAAATTCGTATACAGTTTTTTTATTCATACAACCTACCTCATTATTAAACTAATAGATTATATTATTTCATATGTAATATTAGAACCATGTTACTAGTTAAAAGTTAAAAGTTAATAGCTATCAATTAAATTAAATATAAAAAGCCAGCATCGCTGGCTTTAAAATTATTAACTATTCACTATTAGTTCTTCACATCTTCCATACATTTTAGTATATCTATATATTTTATCTGATAGTTTCTCATCATAACTTCCTTCAGATATTCTCCATTTCCAATTATCACCTAAGGTTGATGGCATATTTATCCTTGCTTCATTTCCAAGATCTAAAAAGTCTTGCATTGATGCAATGGCTAAATCTGCTACACTACTCCATACTCCTCTTATGAATCCCCAATTATATCCTTCATCATCTGATAATGCTAAATATTCTTTGCAATACTTAACATCATCTCTAGGTGCAGTTACATCATACCATCCTCTAAAAGTATCATTATCATGAGTTCCAGTATAAGCTACGCAATTATTAGTATAAGTATGAGGAAGATAATTGCTTTCTTCTCTTTCATCAAATGCAAATTGTAAAACCTTCATCCCTGGGAATCCTGACTCTTCTAAAAACTCTTTTACTTCATTAGTTAAAAAGCCTAAATCCTCAGCAATTACATTAACTTCTCCTAGAGCATCTTTAATAGCATCAAATAACCTCATACCAGGACCTTTCACCCATTCACCATTAATAGCAGTTTCCTCCCCATAAGGAATCTTCCAATAGCTTTCAAATCCCCTAAAGTGATCTATTCTTACTACATCATATAATTTTAAACTTTCTCTAACTCTCTTTATCCACCAAGAGTAGTTTTGCTTGTCCATATACTCCCAATCATATATCGGATTTCCCCATAATTGACCTGTAGCAGAAAAAGCATCTGGAGGACATCCTGCAACACTAATAGGTTTTAATGTATCAGTATCTATTAAATATCCTTCAGGATTGCCCCACACATCAGAACTATCCTCAGCCACATATATAGGAATATCCCCAATTATTTTTATTCCTTTAGAATTAACATATTTCTTTAAATCGTTCCATTGTTTAAAGAATAAATACTGTACAAACTCCCAATACTCTATATTATCCTTCAATAAATTTTTATATCTTTCTAAAGCTTCTTTTTCTCTTTTCTTAATATCTTCATCCCACTCTTGCCAACTTACAAGATTAAAATGATTTTTCACTGCCATATACAGTGCATAATCCTCAAGCCACCATCTATTTTCTACTCTAAACTTTTCAAATTCTTCTCTTAATATACTTGAATCAATTCTAGTAAAATTATTATAAGCCTTTCTTAATACCTCATACTTTACTTTAAATAATAATCCATAATTTATATAATTGTCATTATCACCATAATTTTCATTTATATATTCATCTTCATTTAGCAAATTATCTTTTGCTAACAAATCAAAATCTATAAAATATGGATTCCCTGCAAATGCTGAAAAAGATTGATAAGGAGAATCTCCATATCCAGTCTGTCCCAGCGGTAATATCTGCCAGTACTTCAAGCCTGATTTATATAAAAAGTCTGCATAATTATATGCTTCTTGTCCAAAAGTTCCTATTCCAAACTTTCCTGGTAAAGATGCTATATGCATTATTACTCCAGCACTTCTATTCATTTTGCCACCTATCCCTCTCACTATAATACTTATACAATTTATACGTTAATAATGAAACTCACTACTCATATACATTTGTAGCAGTAAGTTCCAATTACACAAATTAAAATTTGTATTGTCACTTATGGTTAGTTAATAACCATATAACTACCTAATTAATACTATTACAAGATTCTCTTTCTATTAGTTCTGTATCTAATAAAATATGTTTATGCTCACCTTTTCCACTTAAAAGCGCAAATAATAGTTCTATGCTTTTAAGTGCCATAGCTTCTTTTGGCTGCTTCATAGTAGTTATTCCTGGATTATAAAACTCACTTATATCCATACCATCGAACCCTATAATAGCAATATCTTTTCCAACTTTTAGCCCACAATCAGCTACTGCCTTTGCCACACCAACAGCCATAATGTCTGAAATAGCAAAAATAGCTGTTACTTCTTTATTTTGTTTTAAGAAGCTTTTTGTTTCATTATAAGCAGTTCTAGTATCATAATTACCAATTAACATATTTTCACTATTAATCTCTATGTTACTTTCTTCTAAAGCTTTCTTATACCCCTTATATCTCCACCAACTTATGCAAAGGTCATTTTTTTCCCCTAACATTATTGCTATATTTTTATGACCTAAATTTATTAAGTGCTTTGTTGCATCATAAGCTGACTTTAAGTTATCAATTCCTACTGTTGAATACCTATCCTTAATATTAGGCATTTCAGTGTTTACTGAAGTTAAAACTACTGGTACATCAATGTTGCCAAAACTTTCTTCATCGATGTTCACAAAATTTCCTCCAAGACATATAACCCCCTGTAATCTTTTTTCCTTTATAAAAGACTTCAACGTATCTACATCTTCTTCTAACCCATAATCATTTTGTTGTAAAATCATCGTATACTTTGATTCATTTATCTTACTCCCTATTACATTAAGCATCTCAGAGAAGAACGGATTAAAAACTCCTTTAACAAATATACCAATGTTTCTTGTATTATTTTGCTTTAATATCCTTGCACTATTATTAGGAATATAATTACTTTCCTTTATAACTTGCATTACTCTTTCCCGTGTACTTTCTTTTACATCAGGATGATTATTTAATACACGGGATACTGTGCTTACACCAACCCCTGACAGCTTGGCAATATCTCTAATATTCATCTTTTTTCTCCTTTTTAAAAAACTTAACTGCAATTTCGGCACCGTTTCCAAAATCACTTAAAAATTTTTATAACATTAACGCTTGAATAAAATCATATATATTATCTATCAAAGTATAGAACCACAAAAATGTGGTTTTATACTTTTTAAACACCATCAATTCGGTATCGTTTCCAATATTAATTATAAATTAATTTACAAACATTTTCAACTTTTTTTAGATTTTTTTTCCTTCCATAAGAAAAAAACTATTTTAAATATTACAGCATTATTAAACTCTCTTATATCATAAGAAGTATATTTCTCAATTTTATCTAATCTATAAATCAAAGTATTTCTATGGATATATAATTCCTTAGCAGCTTCACTTAAGTTTAATCCACATTTGAAAAATACTTCTATAGTCTTAATCATCTCATTATCAAGCTGTAAAAAACCATAATTAAACTTTTCAAATATATCTTTTTTTACTTCTTCCGAAACTGAATCAACTATTCCTTCAAATATTAGATTTTTATCATCGATTATTGCTTGACTAAAGTTATATTTTTTAGCTAATTCTATTTTAAATAAATTATCCATATACTCTTTACGCAGCTTACTAAGATCTGAAACTTTTGAATAACTAATATAATATTTCCCGGAAAAAGTATTACAGATAGTTTCTTTTATACTCTCCATATGCTCTTTAGCATCTTCTAATTCCCCAATAATTATAATATTTCCTTTATAAACAATTACCTCTACTTCACTATCAATATAACATTCCTTAATATAATCATATATGTTTTTTATATTATTTTCAGCATAAATTCCAACTAAATAGAATTGCTCACCTATTCTTGGTAAAGCACTTTTTAATACTTCTTCTTCTACCTCTTCTCCGTTTAATAGTGATGATATTACAGTTCTTTTATGTACAAATGCTTCTTCCAACTTATCTTTAATACAAAAAATTAATAACTCCAAAATAGCACTAAATGCTGCATTAACCTTTATGCAGCATTTAGTATATTCAAATTTAAAATTCTTTGTTAAATAATTTTGTGTTTTGTCAAAAAGAGGCGTAGAATATGATCCATATCCATCTACATTTAATTGAAACGGAATATTAGAATTTTTATAAATATCATCTACTAATTTCTCAATATATTTCACAAAATCACCTCAAAGTGTCTTTTATTTTATAATTAAACTCCTTCTCCTTATGTCGAATGAGTAACTTCCAATAACAAAATTACATGTGCGCCCCGTGGGTGAAATTTTGATTGTCAGTTAATTAAACTACTTTTAATTCTGTTTCTTTATTAAATACATGTAACTGGTTAGAATCTAAGAATAATTTAGCTTCTTGTCCAATTTTTAAAGATGTTGTTCCTTCAACTCTTACGTTCATATTAGAGTCACCACATTTTGTATAAATATAGCTTTCAGCTCCCATAAGCTCAATAACCTCTACATTACCATTTATTACACTATGAGGATTAGCTTGAATTAACTCATCTTTATCACTTATGTGTTCTGGTCTTATTCCGAAAATAACTTCCTTACCAACATATCCATCTGCTTTCAATACTTTAGCTTTTTCAGCAGGAATTTCTATTCTATTTCCATTAAATACAGCTACTAATCCATCTCCATCATTTTCGATAGTTCCATTTAAGAAGTTCATTTGAGGACTTCCTATAAATCCTGCTACGAAAAGATTTGCTGGGTTATTGTATATATTTTGTGGAGTATCAACTTGTTGTATAACCCCATCTTTCATAACAACTATTCTTGTACCCATAGTCATAGCTTCTACTTGGTCATGCGTTACATATATAAAAGTAGTTTCTAATTTTCTATATAATTTAATTATTTCTGTTCTCATTTGAACTCTTAGCTTAGCATCAAGGTTTGATAGAGGCTCGTCCATTAAGAATACCTTTGGATTTCTTACAATAGCTCTTCCTAATGCAACTCTTTGTCTTTGCCCTCCTGATAAAGCCTTTGGCTTTCTCTTTAGAAGATGTTCAATATCAAGTATTCTTGCGGCTTCATGAACCTTTTCTTCTATTTCAGCCTTTGGAACCTTTCTTAGCTTTAAAGCAAATGCCATATTGTCGTAAACTGACATGTGTGGATATAACGCATAGTTTTGGAATACCATTGCTATATCTCTTTCCTTTGGTTCTACATCATTTACTAATTTATCTCCGATATATAATTCACCTTGTGAAATATCTTCTAATCCTGCAATCATTCTTAATGTTGTTGACTTACCACATCCTGATGGTCCAACGAAAACTATAAATTCTTTATCTTCAATTTCAAGATTAAAGTCTTTAACCGCAGTTACATCTCCTTGATAAACTTTATAAATATGTTTTAATGATAAATTTGCCATTTTTAACCCCTCCACTATTGTTTCTCAATATACTTAAATTGTACACCTTGAAACTGTTTTCATCTATATACACTATTTACAAATATTAAACATAATTTTTGTAATATTATCCAAATAACATAATTTGTTCCTATAACCATTCTATCTAACTTCAAATTTGTATACCGTTTGACTTACATATTCTTCTCCTTCTTTTAAAATTGAATCTTCCACAAAACAAGAGTCAACTCCAATTGGTGGATTTTGAGGTTCTATAGCAACTCCATATCTCCATTGCCCTGACTTATTATTTTCTAAAACTTCATCATCTGGATAATTGTGAGTATATATAACTATAGATTTTCTATCTGTATAAACTTCCAAAACCCTTCCTGTAGCTTCATCATAAAGCTCAAGGTCTGCTCCATCTCCTTCTTCAAGATACCAAGGAATATCATATCCTTTACCATTTATTAATTGAGGATGATTTCCATTTATATCTTTTCCTATCTTCTTACTAGTTGTAAAGTCATACTCCGTTCCTTCTATAAACATAAGCAATCCAGTTGGGGCTTGATTTTCATTTAGTTCAACTATACTTTTACTCTTTATATATAAATCATGATTTAGTATATCTTCTTTTCCATTACCACTTAAATTGAAATAACTATGGTTTGTCATATTTACTAATGTGTCTTTATCACTTTTTCCATAATAATTTATCTTTAACTCATTATCTTCTGTTAAAATATATTTTACTTTAACTTCAAGATTCCCCGGGTAATTTTCTTCCATATCAGGACTTGTTCTACTTAATTCAACATAGGCTTCATTTTGTAATATTTCACATTTAACCTCATAAAACTTTTTATTAAATCCTTCACTGCCTCCATGTCCTTGATTTGGATTGTAATTTTTGCTTAAAACTAACTTTTTGTCGCCTAAATAAACTTCTCCATTGCAAATTCTGCCTCCAGTTCTCCCTATTAAGGCACCTAAATATGATGTATTGTCAATATAGCTTTCCCAATTCTTATACTTAAGTACTATATTCTCTCTTTTATTATTCCTATCTGGAGTTAGTATATCAGTTATTATCCCACCATAATTCAGTATTTTAACCTCTATACCTTTAGAATTTGATATACTATAGCAAATAACCTCTTTATTATTTGAAATTCCTAAAACCTTTTCAAAAATCTCCATATTATACCTCCTAAACCATTATAAAAATAATTATACCATATTACATATAGTATAATTATTAAAATTCTTAAGTTATCATTTTTTTACTTTAAGTATACATCTACATTATTCTTATCTATCTTAATATGCTTAGTTTTTATATATTTACCTTCAAGTCCTTCTACATCACTCAAGTCTCCATTTGTGGCTTTTGAATATGCAATATTAAAAATCCCTTCTGCCTGTGCTATAGAATTACTAATTACAGTCCCTAACATTTCATCATTTTTCACTGCTTCTAAAGCCTCTGTAACACCATCTACTCCCACTACAATTACATTATTAATTTCAGCCTCTTTCAACGCCTCAATTGCTCCTAATGCCATATCATCATTATTACTAAAAACAACCTCTATTTCACTTCCAAATTCTTTTATCCAGCCTGTCATTTTAGACTTTGCTTGAGCAAATTCCCAATTTGCTGTATCATCTGCAAGCTTTTCCACCTCAATTCCATTTTGAACAATTGTTTTAATACTATATTCGGTTCTAATGGCTGTGTCTTGATGTCCATGTTCTCCTTCTAACATTACATATTGTATTTTTCCATCACCATTTTTATCTATCTCTGATTTATCACTTGTATACTTATCAATTATTAAGCTACCTTGAAGCTCTCCTGATTTTTCCGCTTCAGCACCAACATAATATACATCCTTCCATCTTCTCATATCTTCTTCAACTGGTTCCCTATTAAAAAATATAATTGGTGTATTACTACTCTTTGCTTTATCTATTATAGTTGCAGCAGAAGTTCTATCAACAATATTTACGCAAATAACATCATAATTATTTAAAATAAATTTATCAACTTGATTACATTGATTTGCCAAATTCTCTTTCGCATCTAATATATCTATTGTTATTTTTACATTTTCCTCTTTCTCTTTCTTTTTAGCTAACTCTAATATATTATTGGTTATTGTTGATATAAACTTATCATCTTCTTTATATACTGTTACCCCAATTTTAATTTCCTCTACGTTGTTATAAACTTCATTATTATTTGTACAACCAACCAAGTAATTAACCATAAATATAATAGCTACAAACGTAGACGATACCCTCATTTTCCCCATATTAATTCCCCCTCATAATTGTATATAATAATACTATCTAACAAACGGAAATAACAATCTTTGATTTTCATCCGAATACATATTTATATTTGATATAACTGAAAAATCAATATTTTTATTATTTATTTTTTCACCTTTTATAAGATCTACAGCTGCCTGTACACATAAATAGCCTACATTAAATTCATTCTGTACTATAATAGAGTTTATTACATGTTCCTCCAGCAAAGCTATTATCTTACTAGTACTACCTACCCCATATATTTCTATATTATTAGCCTCTTCATATCCTAAGATTAATTCCTTTTTAGCTTGAGCTAATACTTCCAGGGTAGATGGTTCTAGAGCGACTAGTATATCTATATCTTTCTCTTTAACCATTTTTTGTATATATTCAGTGCCATTTATAGTATCACCGCTTATATCCCATAGTTCATACTTATTTTTGCTTTCTTTAATTACTTCCTCAAACCCTCTATACCTATCTCCTATACTACTATAGCTTGTATCGCTATTAATAATAGCAATATTTTTCCTATAATTGCCTGATCGTATTACCTCATCTGCCAAGCTTTTTCCTAATAAATAATTATCACAAGAAACATAAGGAATTTGCTTCATTCCTTGAATTGTTGAGTCTATTAAAACAACTGGTACCTTTTCTTTAGCACTTTTTATAGCATTCGACATCTTTTCTGAATCAACAGGCGCAATTATAAGAGCATCAACACCATCATCTATCTCCCTTTTTATTAATTTTTCTTGTTCTTCTAGATTATTTTCCTCTGATAAAGTAATAAAGCTTATATCTACATTCATATCAAGTGCGGCTTGGTCAATCCCCTCTTTTGTTATCATCCAACTCTCACTATTTTTTCCTCGTATAATAACTGAAATTCTATACACCTTATTATCCTCTTCATAGATAAAATTCTTACTTAATATAATTAAGAAAAATAGACTTGAAATCAATATTGCAAGTATTAAGTACTGTTTTTTTCTTACTCTCATCTATTTTCCTCCTTCAATAAATATTCACTATAAGTTATTTTAGGCATACGAATTCTAATAGTTGTTCCTTCATCAGGCTCACTATATATATCTAATCCATAATCAATTCCAAAATAAAGCTTTATTCTTTCGTTAACATTTCTCAATCCTATACCAGAACCTTTTTTCGAGTTGCTCTCATTAGTAAGCAGTTTATTTACAGCCTCCTCCGTCATTCCTAATCCATTATCGATTATATCTATGTATAGGGTTTCATTTTTTGTGTATGCTTTTACTACTATTTCTCCATCTCCATACATGAATTCCATACCATGATATATAGCATTTTCAATCAGCGGCTGAATTACTAGCTTTATACATGCTAAATCTAATATAGATTCATCTGCTTCAATATAATAATCAAATCTATTCTTATACCTTATATTTTGTATAGTTAGGTAGTTTTTAGCATGCTCTAACTCATCTCTTAAAGATATTATATTTTTTCCCTTGCTTAAACTTATTCTAAAAAGCCTTGCTAGTGCAGTAACCATAACTACAGCGCCATCGTATTTCTCATTTTCTATCATCCATATAATTGAATCCAAAGTATTATATAAAAAATGTGGGTTAATTTGCGCTTGTAAGGCGTTTAATTCGCTTTTTCTTTTAGCTTCTTGCTCAACGACTATATCGTCCATAAGCTTTCTCATATTTTTAACCATTGATTTTATAGCTTTGCCTAAATGCTTTATTTCTGGAGACCCTTTTATAGAAATATCTACATCCATTATACCATTTTCTAAGTCATTTACTGACTTCTCTAAAGACCTTATAGGACTTGTAATTCTAGTTGATACAAAGATATTAACTGCTACAAGAATAAAAATTACTGCAATCAATATAAAAATAGCGAATATGCCAACTTGAATATAATTTTTTGAAAGTTCATTCATTGGTTTTACCCCAACTATTTTCCATCCTGTATATCCTACTGTTTTTACAGTTATTATTCTTTTTTCACCTAAGAACTCTTCAATATGATTTCCATCTTCATAAGTAGCACTTTCCTTTGTATTTTCTTGAATTAAATTTGAATAAATTAGTTGTTGCCTAGGATGATATATTATCTCACCATTTCCATCTATGAGATAAACATATCCTGACTTACCCATATCTATATTTTTACATATTTGTTCAATCCCACTAAAGTTCATATCAACCAGTAAAACTCCTGGAACTATCTTTCCATCATAAGTAAGCTCTACAGATCTGCTTAATGAAACTACCCACCTATATTTATAGTTGTTATCTACAAATAAATTCTGTACATGAGGAGTGGAAAAATGCAAATTTTCTCTTCTATCTACTGCGCTAATAAACCATTCACTATTTCTTGGATCTATAGAACTTTTTAATTGAGCAATAGGTGATGCTGCTATTACTTCTCCATATTCAGAAAACAAACAAATACTAACAAGCGAACTTTTATTAGTTTCATATAGGAGATCCATTTCTTTATCTATATTTTCAGTTGCCAAATCTTTTCTTTTTATTACGTTATAATATATTCCATCAGATACTTTCATCATATTACGTAAATAACTATCTAAGTTCAAATTTACTTGTTCTATCATCGCCTTATTATTTTCTAAAACTATAGTTTCTGTTGTGTGTATAGACTTCAAATAAAATGATACTCCGACAATTAGCATCCCTACTACTGCAATAACAGTAAATGAAAATGAAATAATGTACCTAATACTAGCATGATCATATCTATCTCTTATTTTTTCTAATAGAAAGTTTAAAATTCTTTTCATATTTTAATTCCTTCTATATCTAGATGGAGCAATTCCATACTTTCTTTTAAATACATAACTAAAATAGTTTGCTTCTTGATATCCTACTTTTGCAGCAATTATATATGTCTTGTCATCTGTTGTCTTTAATAGCCTTAAAGCTTCTTCTAATCGTACTGAAGTAAGATAATTTACAAAATTCATTTCAGTTTCTCTTTTAAATATAGTAGAAAAGTAAGTTGGACTTACATGAAGATAGTCACACAACTTCTCTACAGATAAATCATAATCAGCAAAATTGTTATTTATATAATCTTTAGCCTTTTCTACTAATAATTTAGATGAGTTCATTCTCTCTTTTCCTATATTTAAGTTAATCTTTATAGCTTTATCAGTAACCCATTTTTTTGCTTCCTCTAAAGAATTAAAATCCTCAACTATACTATAAGGATTAAAGCCTTCTCCATAAATATCACTTATATCTAAATTATAACTTTGGATAAGTTTAATCATTGCTATATTTATCTCTAACAAATAAATTTTATACTTGTCCAAATCCAGTACTACCTCTTCAGTTTTTTTAAATAATTTACTTATTAATTCTTCAATTGCAATTTCTTCTGCAACTTTTATTGTATCTAATAGCTTACGTTCATCTTGCTCCGTAAATTTTAATTCTACATATTTATCAGGCTCTACATCCCCAATATAAATTACCTTTCCTGTTCCAAATAAGAATTTGTAATTTACTGCATCTTGAGCTCCAATATAAGATCTATTTAACTCATACGGACTATTAACTATATTCCCTAACCCTATTGAAACCTTTATTCCAAGAATTTTTTTATAAATATTTGAAAAATTAGTTAATCCTTCAATTAATAATTTAATATCTTCTCTTTTATCAAATAGTGAAACACCAATTACTTTACCATAGTAAATAAATGATGTAGTTCTACAATATTTATTTATTTCTTCTTCTAATAGTTTTTTTATACTAATATTAATAATATGCTCTTCTCTATTTTCTAAATTCGAACAATTATCTTCTTCATTTTCCGCCTCAATTATAGATACAGCTAAATGTTTACATTTTAAATCTACCCCTAATTTATCACATTCACTTATGAAACTTGCTTTATTTTGTCTTCCCTCTATTACAGAAGCTAAAAACTGTTCCCTTAAGATTGGCAAACTTTCTAAATAATGATTATGAAGGCTTTCTAAATTTATTTTTTCATCATATTCTTTATCTAATTTAACTTTTAATCTTTTTAATATTTCTATTAATTCATTTGAATTTATTGGTTTTAATACATACTCAATAACATTAATCTTTATAGCTTTTTGAGCATATTCAAAATCATCTGAACCTGAAAATATAATAATTTTACTCTCAGGCATTTTTTTAGTTAATTCTCTTCCTAATTCTAATCCATCCATAAATGGCATCTTAATATCTGTCATAACTATATCAGGTCTAAGTTTTTCTGCTTTTTCTAATGCCTCTTGTCCATTTTCTGCATCACCTATAACCTTAAATCCATACTCTTCCCACTGTATTTTCTTTATTATTCCAAGTCTTATCTCTTCTTCATCATCAACTACCATAATAGTATATAAACTCATAAGAATCTCCTCCCTTGCAAATATGAATTTAATTGTCCAAATACTTTCACCATAATATTACATATATTATAATATATCACATTACAGTTTTTTTTGCACAAAAAAATCCCTAGCGATATAGAGAAATTTTCTATACCACTAGGGATCTTTAATGTTATATTATAACTCCTAAAATTATTGAAGCAACAAGAGCTATCATAAGTCCAGCTATTACTTTATCCATTGTATTAACTGAGACATCTATTCTTCCATATAGAGTATCTCTAACGGTTTTCTTTTCTTCATTATTTTTTATTTCTTCTGTCTCCATTAACTTGCCCCCTTAATTTTAGTTTTTATATGTCTTTCTATATTAAATTATTTTTTAGCTAAATATTTTCTTACGTCAAGTGATACCGCAATAATAATTATTAATCCTCTTATAATATATTGCCAATAAGCATTTACTCCTACGAAGTTTAAACCATAGTTTATTACTTGTAATAAAACTGCACCGATTAAAACTCCTGGTATTGTTCCAACACCGCCTGAGAAAGATACCCCTCCAACAACGCAAGCTGATATAGCGTCAAGCTCATAGTTAAATCCTGTCATTGTTGATGTTGATCCAGCTCTTGCTGCTTCTAAGAATCCTGCAACTCCATAAAGTGCTCCTGCTATTATGAATATTATCATCATATTCTTTACAATATTAACACCAGAAACTGCAGCTGCCTCTGGATTTCCACCTATAGCAAACATATTTTTACCTAGCTTAGTCTTATTCCATATAAACCACATAATAATAGCTGCTATTGCTAAATAGAATATTAAGTATGGTATATCTACTGAACCAATGCTTAAAGAACCATTTACAAAGTTACTATATCTTTCATCTAAGTTAGCAACTGGTTGAGCTCCTAGTGGTGGTCTATCTACATAAATACAAGTTATACCATAAGCTATAAGTTGTGTTCCTAATGTAATTATAAATGCATGTAGCTTAAGCTTTGCTACTCCAAATCCATTTATAGCTCCAAAGATTCCTCCCACTACCATAGCTACAATAAAAGGAATAATTAGTGGTAATGCTTTTAAATCTGGATACATTCTAGATGCATAAGTAGTTGATTGTAATAATGACGCTGATATAACAGCAGTTAAGCCTAATATACGTCCTGCTGAAAGGTCTGTTCCTTGTAATACTATAAGTCCAGCTACTCCAAGTGCCATTATTCCACGAGTAGATGCTTGAGTTAATATATTAGTAAAGTTTTTTACTGATAAAAATGATGGTTCTTTTACTATAAAGAATAAAATCATTATAAATAAAACTATATATAATGCGTAATTTAAAAAGAAATTTTCTAATGACTGTTTGTTTAATTTAGCTTTTTCCATAAGTTACACCTCAATCCTAAATATATTTTGCCGCTAAAGCCATAATCTTTTCTTGTGTTAAGTCTTCCGGTTTACCTTCACCTGCTAACCTACCATTTGACATTACAAGAATTCTATCACAAATACCTAGTAGTTCAGGCATTTCTGAAGAAACTACTATAACTCCCTTACCCTTATTTGCTAAATCAATTATTAATTGATATATTTCATATTTAGCTCCAACATCAATTCCTCTTGTAGGTTCATCTAAAAGTAACACTTCCGGTTTTGTTAAAAGCCATCTTCCTATAATTACTTTTTGTTGATTTCCACCTGATAAAGTCTTTATAAGTGTTTTTTGACCAGGAGTCTTAACTCTCATACTATCAATAGTCCACTTAGTATCTTCATTCATTTTCTTATCATTTAAAACCCCAAATTTTGAATAATTATCAATATTGGCAATTATACTATTAAACTTTATATCTAATCCTCCAAAGATACCATTCGCTCTACGTTCTTCAGTTAACAACGCAAAACCATTTTTTATAGCTATCCTTGAATCTTTATTATCAACAGCTTTACCATGTAGTTTTATATCACCTTCACTATGATGTCTAATTCCAAAGATTGTTTCTAGAAGCTCTGTTCTTCTTGAACCTACTAAACCTGCTACTCCTAAAATTTCTCCTTTTTTCAATTTGAAAGAAACATTCTTTACTGCTGGTTCGTAAGTTCCTGTTAAATTGATAACCTCCATTATTACATCAGCCGGTTTATTGGTTTTAGGAGGAAAACGATTGGTTAAGTCACGTCCTACCATAAGCTTTATAATCTTATCTGTTGTAAGATTATTAGCACTCAAAGTATCTACCCATTTACCATCTCTCATGATAGTAACATCATCTGATATTTCTAAAATTTCTTCCATTTTATGTGATATATATATTATTCCGCAACCTCTATCTCGAAGCTTATTTATTATTCTAAATAAATGATCTACCTCTTGCTTAGTTAATGAAGACGTAGGTTCATCTAATACTAAAACCTTAGCGTTATATGAAACGGCTTTTGCAATTTCAACCATTTGTCTTTGTGATACTGATAGCTTAGCCATCTTTATCTTAGGATTAACATCTATATCTAGCTCTTTAAAAACTTTTTCAGTTTCCTCAAGCATTTTTTTCGAATCAATAACACCATTCTTACCTGGATATCTACCAAGCCAAATATTGTCCATTACATCTCTTTGCAATACTTGATTTAACTCTTGATGAACCATTGCAACACCATTATCCATGGCTTGCTTAGGATTTGAAAACTTAACTTTTTGTCCATCAAGATAAATTTCCCCATCATCTTCTATATAAACACCAAAAAGGCATTTCATTAGAGTAGATTTACCTGCACCATTTTCTCCCATCAAAGCATGTACACTTCCTGGTCTAACTTTTAACTGTACTCCGTCTAAAGCTTTTACACCTGGGAAGCTCTTACTTATATTCATCATCTCAAGTATGTATTTTACTTCTGCCATTGTCTCTCACCACTCTTCTTATTTATTGCAACTGCATAGCGATTAAACGCCATGCAGCTTTAATATTTTAAATTCTATTTTACATATGGTTGGTAAGGAATTCTTACTGAAACTCCTGTATCATCAAATTCATATGAAGTTCCATCGATAGCACTCTTATCTTGAGCTAAATTCATTCCTATTTCATAAAGTGCCTTTGCCATACCTTCAGCATCTTGTAATACTGAACCTGTCATATATCCTTTTTCTATATAATCTTTAGCAGCATCTACAGCATCAACTCCAACAACTGGTATAAACTTAGATTCATCACCTTTGTTATATCCTTGATTTTGTAGCGCAGCCACAGCTCCTAATGCCATCCCGTCATTATTTGCTATTACAACTTCTATTTTATCTCCATGATTTGCAAGCCAAGCTTCCATTGTAGTTTGTGCTAGGTCTTGTTGCCAGTTACATGGTTGAAGCTCTAATTTTTCAGTCTTTATACTAGCTTCTTCAATAGTTTCTACTGAATATTTAGTTCTAGCAACTGCCTCTGGATTATCTGGTTCCCCTTGGAACATAACATATTGCATTACACCATCTTTATTTTTATCTATAGCATCTTTATTTGCATTCCATAAATCGCTTAATATCTTACCTTGCATTACACCAGCTTCTGATGCATTAGTTCCAACAAATACAGCATCTTCATAAGACTTAATTACATCTACAGATGGTTCTCTATTAAATAATACAACAGGAACTCCTGAAGTTTTTATCTTATCTACAACGGTTTGTCCAGCACCTATATCAACTAAATTTACCATTAAAAGATCATAATTCTTTTGAAGTAATGTATCAATCATATCATTTTGTACAGATTGGTCACCTTTTCCATCAAAGAACTCAAATTCAACTTTTCCCTTATTTTCTTCTTGAATTTTAGTTAAATTTTGACGGACTGTTGATATATAAGTATCATCAAATTTATATAAACACACCCCAACCTTTATTGTTTTTTCTGCTGTATCTTGATCTCCAGTTTCAGTTGTTGTATTTTCTCCACCCTTATCTGAAGATTCATTTGATGATCCACATCCTGTTAATACTCCCATAACCATTATTGATGCAACAGCTAATGCAACTAACTTTTTAACCTTTTTCATTCTTATCCCTCCACACTAAATTCTCTCTTTGTTAATGTTTACATTTTAAATTATAGTTTGTCCCCTTTATATACTCCATACAAAATTCTTAACTCTTCTATCGAAATTCTAAGGTTTATTATAAATTTATAGGAAAACAAAAAAATCACCTCTTGTTCAAGGTGATTTTTACTACTTATTTATTCATTTAATTTTTTTAGTACCTCATCAAGATCTAATCCATGAATATTACAAGCATCTTCCAAGCTTTCCATAGACGCTGACGGACATCCTAAACATCCCATACCAAAATTCCTTAAAATTTCTTCTGCATTTTTATTCTTCTTTAATACATCTGCTATTATATCTGTTTTAGTTATCATAATATTATCCTCCATTAGGCTTTTCTTATTACTCTTGTGTCATTATCTATTTCTATGTATTCAAAGTCTTTATTTAACTCACTTATAAAAGCTTTTATCCATAATCCTCTAAAATCATAAAAATATTTAACATCAATATTTTCTGCATTCCAAATATCTTTATGTACGCAAATTCTTCTAGTCCATTTAATCATTTCTTCTGAGGAGTCAATTATTTCATTAACTCTATCACAAGGCATTCCATCTAAAATATAATCATTCATTAAATTATATAATTCTTCTGCCTTTTCAAAGCTTTTTCCTTCTGCTACTACCTCCCTAGCAGCCTTTATTCCTTGGTTTATATAAACTCTTTCTATTTTATTTATTCCCTTTTCTGAATTATTTATTATCTCTGAAATCCATGCTGCCATTCTTCCTTCAGCTGAATTTATTTTAGATTGTAACCATCCATGAATATTTCCAGTATCAATCATATCTTCTAGAGGTTTATTAGGTAACTTTTCTCCATACCTTTTATTTATTTTATCTCTTATTTCATCTGTATATATACCCTCTTCTTTTGCTACCTCTATAATATCTTCCTCTAAAATTTCAAACCATTGTATTTTATTAAATAACCAATAATGTATTTTCCCTAAAAATAAACTCATATTATATCCTCCATTTTAATGTATATTTTATATGCACTTTTTTATATTTTAATAATAGCTTATTATTTTTATTTTTACAATACTTATTTAGAAATTCTAGATTTAATATATTTATTTATTCCTAATTATAGTGAATGTACTAATATTACACTAAAAAGCTTTTCTCTCCACTACATTCAAAAACTTTTCAATTCATTATTTCTAATTAAGATAAATATCTCTTTTTCAAAACTACCTACATATAAACTATAACCATCATATTATTTTTGTATTATTATCCCGCTATCTCTTTTATATGCTCTAATATTCAAAGCCCTGTTAGTATTTAACTTATCAATTTTCCTTAAAGCATCTCTATATCGGTATCATAAATTTTTACTTCCTACACTAAATACTCCCTTTTAGTATGTTCAAGGCACATAAAATTATTAAAGTTTACAAAAAAGAATAACATCTACATACCCTGTAAATGTTATTCTCTCATTCTCGTTTTACTTAATCCATATATTCTACCTACTATTCAATAGGTAATAATATAATAAATTCACTACCTTCTCCAACTTTACTAAATACCTTAATCTCTCCTCCATGAAGATTAATTAAATTTCTAGTTAATGTTAATCCCAATCCACTTCCTCCAAAATCTTCTGATGAAACATCATACACTTGCCCAAATCTATCAAAAATACTCTTATGATATTTCTCATCTATTCCGACACCTGTATCTTTAACAGATATTCTAACCTTATCTTCCAACTCATCAACAGCAACAGTTATAGTACCTTCTGATTCTGTAAATTTTATGGCATTTCCAATCAAATTAACTATGCATCTTTCAATATCTAACTTATCACAACTTATAGTTAACTCTTCTATTTCTGGATCAACAATTAACTCTATCCCTTTTGATCTTGCAAGTTCAACCATAGATAATGCTGTATCTTCTACAAGAGAAACTATGTCAGTCTCTTCTTTGTTTAGCTTATATGATCCTGAATCTATTTTAGATGTATCTATAATATTATTTATAAGATTTAAGAGCCTCTTTGAGTTTCCTCCCAAAGTATTCATATATCCTTCCATCTTTTCATTATCTATTCTCTTTCCTGATTTAACTAAAGACCTTATTAATTGCTCTATCGATAAAATTACATTTAACGGTGTCCTAAGCTCATGAGATAAGTTTACAAAATAATTATTTTTGTACTGCTCTGCTTCTATAAGTCTCTTATACAGCTTCTTATTTTCATGAAGCTTATTATTTAACTCTTGAGTTCTTTGAGTTACTAGAGAATCTAAAATCTTTACCTGATTATAAAAGAAATATATTATTCCAAACAATATAAATATATATATAAAATATGCAACAGGAGTCTTAAAAATTGAGTTTTTAACCTTTATATCTACACTCGAAACATCAGACCAAACACCATTATAATTTCTTCCTGCCATAAGCATTTTATATTTTCCTGGTGGAAGATTTGCATATCTTGCATAATTTTCAGTACCTGAAAATTCCCATTCACTATCCATACCCTCTAATTTATAAGCATACTGCATTTGACTCATATTTTTATACTCTGGAATAAAGAACTTTATATATAACTCTCTTGAATCATACTCTAAAACAACATTGTCTCTTAAAGTAACTTCCGTTCCACCACTTGTTTTTATACTATCTACAATCACATTGCTTGTACCCATTTTAAGTTGAAGTTCTAATGGATTAAATGTAGTTACTCCATTTACTCCTCCTACATAAATTTCACCATTTTTATTTTTATGATATGAGAATCCATTAAACTCATTGGTAGCAAGTCCATCTGCTTCATAGTACCTTACAAATTTATCTTCACTCTGATCATACATTGATAGTCCATAATTAGTTGTAGCCCAAATATTATCATAATCATCTACTAACACTCCATAAATAAAGCTATTAGATAATCCATCATTATATAAATATACTGTAAATTCTTCTGTATTCTTATTTAGTTTGTTTAACCCATCTTGAGTCCCTATCCATATATTTCCGCTACTATCTTCCGATATAGATCTTACATTATTAAAACTTAAAGAATTTTTATTATCATCGCTTAAATAATTCTTAACCTCTCCAGTTTCTTTATTATATTTTACAAGCCCGCCATCATTTCCAAGGCCAAACCACATTATCCCCTCACTATCTTCGTAAATTGCACTTACCGTTTTCTCATATACTCCATTCTTCTCTAAAACTTCATTATACGAAGTAAACTTTCCTTGTCTATCTAATGTAGATATTCCCCCTCTAGTTCCTATCCATAGAATGCCATCTTTATCAATATGTAAAACTCTTATTTCATTGTTTATTACACTATTCTCATCTTCTGTTTTCTTATATACAGTAAACCTTCCTGTAGCTTTATCATATTTATTTAATCCATTATCTGTAGCTATCCAAATTTCATTTCCTATTCCTGTTATGTCTTTTATCCTATTACTACTTAAACTGTTATACTCATTGACATCATTAAAAAACCTAGTTACTTCATTTTCGCTAACTTTATTTACTCCTGCATTAAATGTTCCAATCCAAACATTTCCTTCATCATCCTCATATATACCACATACACTACTACTACTTAATGAGTTATTATCTGTAGGATCATTTCTATATACCCTAAAATCATTATTAGGAAAGAACTTACTTACTCCACCAAATGTTCCTACCCAAATTACTCCTAAATTATCTTGATATAAATTAATAACATTATCATCACATATACTATACTTGTCTGTGTTCTTTTTATATGTATAAAAAGTTTCATTCTTCTCATCAAATGAAGCTAACCCTTGATCTGTAGCTAACCATATATTTCCGTCTTTATCTCTTATTATGTCTCTTATAAGATTACTTGGTATTGATTTAGGATTATTAGAATCATGAACATATTTTTTAATACTATAATCTTTTAGATTCATAATATTTAGTCCACCAGTTTTAGTCCCAATCCATAATTCATTATTACTATAATGAAGAGAAAAAATATTATTTTCACTTATCGTATTTTTATCATTTTCATCATGATAGAAACTTTCAACAGATTTTTTTTCATGATTATATTTAAACAAACCATCTCTTGTAGACACCCAAATATTTCCTTCACCATCTTCAATAATATCCTGAATTCCCTTATTCTCTAGATAATCAGATGCTACTTTAATAAAATTATCATTTTCACTATCATATAAATTAAGACCGTTAATAGTACATACCCAAAGTCTACCCTTAGAATCAATTAGTAATTCATCTACAACAGTATTAGAGTATAGCTTGTCCTCTTCAGAAACTAAATATCTAGTTATCTCACCAGTATTTAAGTTCATTTTATTTAAGCCACCATCTGTACCTATCCACAAATTTTTATCACTATCTTCAACTAATGAGCTAATCATATTATTACTAATAGTATTTTCATCATTTTTTATATTTTTATATACCTTAAACTCATTTCCATTATATCTATTTAATCCATCATTAGTTCCTATCCATATATATCCTAAACTATCTTGATATATATACTCTGCTAATGATTGTGATAATCCGTCATCTATTGTTATACTTTGAAAATTAATATTACCATACTTATTTGATGAGTATACATTATTACTAAATACACAAATAAATAAAAATAATAAACCTATAACTTTTTTTATATTTTTTTTCATAACTCACCTAACCCAAAAGAAATCATTTATCACATTATAGCAAATTGCTACAAAATAATCATTACTTTTAAACATCTTTGTTATTTTTATTCATTTCGTTAAATATATTTATAATTTCACTATAAATTTTCTTAACTTTTATTGTAAAAACTATATTTTTTCTGAATTATATAATATTTTTAAGTATTACCTTCCTTATTTATAATCATTTTGAAATTATATAGTACTAATATAATTGTTTTTCTTTTATTGCAACAAAAGAAAAACACTAGGCGTAAACCTAGTGTTCATCACGGTTGCGAGATAGTCCGTAAGCGGAGTTCTGTATTAAGCAATCATCTATCTAGGCTTACTGTTGCCAGTAAGCTCAAGCGACACACCACGTAGCGGGACGGGCCACCCATATGCTACATCTCGGTCTTGCTCCAGGTGGGGTTTACATAGCCATGATGTCACCACCATGCTGGTGAGCTCTTACCTCGCCTTTCCATCCTTACCAGTCACTAAGTGAACTCAGGCTAAAAGCCTTCTGGCGGTATATCTCTGTTGCACTATCCTTCAAGTCACCTTGACTGGCCGTTAACCAGCACCATCGCCCTATGGAGCTCCGACTTTCCTCTCCTAGCTTCTAGAGCTAGCAGCGATTGCATGTACCACTCGCAAGAAATATAATATCACACATATTCAATTCTGACAAATAGTTTTTTTAAACAAAATATAGAATTATGAACAACATGATTAGAATTATCCAACTATAGATACCTATTCCTGAAAATAATAGTGTTATTCCAATAAGCACAAATATACATAACCTTGCCGCTGGATTTGGACAACTTGGTTGCCTTGGCTTAGCTGATGGCGTCTTAATAGCACATATTATATCATTAACAGTCTCCCTAAATACTTTTCCCCAATCAGTTTTCTTCGACATAATACCAACCTTACTAATTACTATAGTTTATAATATGTCTTTACCTATTTATCTTATTACTACAATTTTAAATTTTACGTAATTAATATAATTTATAAAAATGTATATGGATCTTCTTCAACCTTTGATAATATAAATTCTACATCATTAAATTTATCTATAATATTTTTCATTACATTAAAGAATACAATTTGTTCTGAAGCAAAATGACCAGCATCAATTATATTTATTCCCATCTCTTTATAGTCTGAAGCAAAATGATATGTAGTATCACCTGTTATAATACAATCAGCACCCTTACTTATGGCTCTTCCTATAAAATCTTGCCCACTTCCATTAATAATAGCAATCTTATTTACTTCATCTTTTCCTTTAACTACTCTTAAATTATTAATATTAAAGGTAGCCTTAACCTTATTAATAATATCCTCTAATGTAGTAGCTTTTTCTAATTTAACTAACCTTCCAAGACCTGCTTCCGAATCTCTTTTATTAGTCTCTAGAATCTCTGATGTGTCATATCCTAACAAACCTGGTATACTATCATTTAACCCTTTTTTTGCAGAATCTAAATTAGTATGGCTTGAATAAAGACTGATATTATTTTTTATAAGCTCAATTATTTTTTTACCTTGAAGAGTATCAGTAGTTATATTATTAGGGCGTCTAAAAATAAGAGGATGATGAGTTATTATTAAATCTACATTATTATCTTTTGCTTCTTGAACTACTTTCAATGTACAATCTAATGCTACTAAAACTTTTTTTACTTCCTTTTCTCTATCTCCTACCATAAGACCTACATTATCAAAATCTTCTTTTAAAAAAGTAGGAGCTAAGGTTTCCATAACCTCTATAATTTCTTTTACCTTTTTCATATTATCACCTATAAATATTTTTTCATTCTACTTATTATCTCTATTTTTTCAGAAACTTCAGCTTTTCTCTTTATTGCTGACTCACTATCATCTGTAATAAAACCTAGAATCCTGTTGTATTCATCTATTTTATAATCAATATACTCTTTCATTAATGGATGTTTACTTCTTAATAACATTGGACTTATTTCATAGTATATGCTATCTAGTTCTGTTGCCTGACCTTCAGCTTTTCTCACCTTGAATAGTTCATAATAAATACCTTCATCAAAACATAAATCTTCTTTAATTATTTCAAAATCATTTTTATAAAGATATTCTCTTAAAACCTCTGGATTTTGTGCTGGAATAAGTACTAAGTAGTTGCATGAAGCTACTTTATTTAAATCTTTCTGAATTATATCTCTAATAAGATTTCCTCCCATTCCAGCTATTACAACCTCTTCTACTTCATTAATGTTTAAAGGTTCAAATCCATTTCCTAATCTAAACTCTATTTTATCATCTATTCCCTCTAAAATAGCATTGAGTTTTCCTTTTGCTAATGGCTCTTTATTTATGTCACAAGCTATAGCCTTCTCGCATAGTTCATTTCTTAAAGCAAGTAGTGGTACATATCCATGGTCTGTTCCTATATCTGCTAATGTAGTTACCTTTTCTAGATTTGATACTATAAATTCAATTCTTTTACTTTTATCCATTATTATTACCTCTGCGCTCTATTTTTTGTAAATATTAGCTTTTAATCCTTAATCTAGTAAGAAGTTAAAACATTAGGAAACTTCTAATATCTTAACTTCTTTAAATATAAATTATGTTATTTTTCGAATTTTATTTCTTATAAATTTAACCAATAAAATAGCACCGGTTTTAGGTGCTATTTCACTAGTCTAAGTAATCCTTAAGCTTTTTGCTTCTTGAAGGATGTCTAAGTTTTCTTAAAGCCTTAGCTTCAATCTGTCTTATTCTTTCTCTAGTAACATTAAACTCTTTACCTACTTCTTCAAGAGTTCTTGCTCTACCATCATCTAATCCAAATCTAAGTCTTAGTACCTTTTCTTCTCTTGGTGTTAATGTATCTAGAACATTTATTAATTGTTCCTTTAACATTGTAAATGCAGCAGCTTCTGCTGGTGCTGGTGCATCATCATCTGGTATAAAATCACCTAAATGTGAATCTTCCTCTTCACCTATTGGTGTTTCTAATGAAACTGGCTCTTGAGCAATTTTTTGTATCTCTCTTACCTTATCAACTGGTAAGTCCATAACCTTTGATATTTCTTCTGGATATGGATCTCTTCCAAGTTCTTGAAGTAATTGCCTTTGTACTCTTATAAGTTTATTTATTGTTTCAACCATATGAACTGGAATTCTTATTGTTCTAGCTTGGTCTGCTATAGCTCTTGTTATCGCTTGCCTAATCCACCAAGTAGCATACGTTGAAAACTTAAAGCCTTTACGGAAATCAAATTTCTCTACAGCTTTAATTAGTCCAAGGTTCCCTTCTTGAATTAAGTCTAAGAAAAGCATACCTCTTCCTACATATCTTTTAGCTATACTTACAACTAGTCTAAGGTTCGCCTCTGCCAATTTTTTCTTAGCATATTGGTCCCCTTCTTCTATTCTTTTTGCAAGTTCCATCTCTTCTTCTGATGAAAGAAGAGGAACCTTACCTATTTCCTTTAGATACATTCTAACAGGGTCATCTATAGCAATACCTTCTGGTATAGTAAGATCTAATTCTTCTTCTACAATCTCAGCCTCCACTGCTTGACCTTGAACTTCTATTCCCATCGATTCAAGAACCTCATAAATTTTTTCAATTTGTTCAGGTTCTAAATCAACATGGTCTATTTCATCCATTATCTCTTTGTATGTTAATACCCCTGCCTTTTTTCCTTTATCAAGTAGGTTCTTTACTATAGACATCTTTCCATTTCTATCTTGGACGTCTTTCTTCTTATTTGAAGCTGCTTTAGTCTTTTCTTCCACTACTTAATTACCTCCTTCCAGTACATTATCCTAATTCAATTTTCTTCTTTTAAGTTCTTTACTAATTTTAGCTAACTCAATAGCTAATGATATAGATTCTTCAATCTTCCCTTGATTTTCAAGAATTTTTTGTTGTTTTTTCAACTCTTCTATCCTTTGTTTCAATTTATAATTAGTAATTTCATTGATATAATCCTCTATTAATCCTTTTATATCTTCAACATAAAACAAATTAATATCTTTAATTTTTATAAATTCTTTTATACTTTCCGTATTATTAAGCTGAGACTCAATAAAAGATACTACATTATCTTTATTTTCCCCTTTAGCTCTTTTAATAATAGTGAAAATTAATTTATGTTCTGGCAATACTAGGTCATTTTCATCTAACTTTTCTTCTATAATGTCTAAATATTCATTATTTTCTAAGATAAGCTTCAACAAAGATCTTTCAGCCTTCAAAAATCCAGGCTCTATATATAATTTTGTTCCACTTTCTTCCTTGTTATTCATATTATTTCCATCATTGCTATCATTAATCCGCTTACTTAGCATATCATATAAAATTTGCTCCTTAATTCCAGTATTTTCTGAAGCTTTTTTTACATAAACATCCTTTTCTAGTGGATCTAAATCCGATAATATATCCATGACCTTTTTAGCATATAAAATACTTGATTGACTATTTTTAAAATCTATTCCTTCTTCAGCCTTTTTAAGTCTATAGTCTATTAAAGGTGCTGCAGAATTAATTAATTTTAAAAATGCCTCTTTGCCATTACTTCTCACAAATTCATCAGGATCTTTCCCTTGTGGTATTGATAATACTCTAACATCAAAGCCAGCTGTCCTTAAAATCTCAAGTCCTCTCATAGTTGCCATTTGTCCAGCTATATCCGCATCATAAGATATTACTACCTTATCTGCATATCTCTTAAGAAGTCTTGCTTGATTAATAGTAAGAGCTGTACCTAAAGATGCTACAACATTTGTTATACCATATTGATGTAACGTAATTAAATCCATATATCCTTCAACAATGATAAAATATCTCTCTTTCATATTATGCTTTAAAGCAAAATTTAAGCCGTACAAATTAGTACCTTTTTGAAAAATCAATGTTTCTGGAGAATTTAAATACTTAGGCTTTGAATCATCTAATACTCTTCCACCAAATCCTATTACCTTACCTCTATAATCAAATACTGGAAACATAACTCGATTTCTAAATCTATCATATTTCCTATTTTTTTCAGGGTTTACAGAAAGTAATCCTGCCTCGATCATTAGCTGTTCAGATATGTTTTTTCGTTTTAAATGATTCATAAGGCTATTCCAACTATTATTGGCATAACCTAATCCAAAACTTCTAATAGTTTCTAGTTTGATGCCTCTGTTTAAGAAATATTCCTTTGCAGTATTATTACTCATCAAATTAGAAAAAAAGAATTTCCCCGCTTCTAGATTTACTCTATATAATAATTCTTTTTTTTGTAAGCTCTTATCCTTTTTTTCATTTTGGAGTTCTAATGTAATATTCGCTCTAGCAGCTAAATATTTTACAGCATCTAAAAATGACATGTTTCTATTCTTCATAACGAAGCTTATTACATTCCCTGCTTCTCCACATCCAAAGCATTTATATATCTGCTTATCTTGCGAGACAGAAAATGAAGGTGACTTTTCATTATGAAATGGACATAATCCCATAAAATTTCTTCCAGACCTTTTAAGCCTTACAGTCTCCGAAATCACCTCAACAATATCATTCTCATTTTTAATTCTTTCTAGAATCTCTTCTGAAATCTGCAAGGAGACTCCCTCCTTACCTAATAAATTTTATTAATTACTTTGTATGAAATTCGACATTTAAAGTTAAAATCCTTCTTTTTTTAATATAAAAATTTAATATTAAAAATAAATTACTAATATTTTGTCGTTATTCTAATTTATAATTCTATTTTAATTTTAAAAATCCTTTTTTATTTTACAAATTTTATTCTGCCCAAAAAATTAAAATTATACAACATTTTTAAAAGATAACAAACTTTGGTACAAATAACTCATTAAATATACCTATACAATAATCATCACTCATACCAGCTATATAATCTGCTACAGCTCTTTTTAAGCCTTCTTCGCTAGCAATTTTTCTATATAACTCTGGTAGTTTTTCCTCATGTTTACAATAATATTCCAATAACTGATGTAATATAAATTTTGCTTTATCTCTTTCAACTTTAAGAACATCACCTAAATATATATTAGCAAACATAAATTTTCTTAGTTCCACCATTGCTTCTTTTACTTCATTACTTTGACCTACTTCATAGATATCATTCTCTAAGTTTGTTATAGTTTCTTTTATCATATCCGATATTAACACTTCTATTCTTTCTGAATGAGATTTTCCTAAAACATTTATTACCTCCTTAGGTAAATCATCTTCACTTAATAACTTTGCTCTTATAGAATCATCTATATCATGATTTAAATAGGCAATCTTATCACTGTATTGAACAATTCTACCTTCTAAAGTTTTAGCTTTATTTATTCCCTCACTTAGACCACTATGATTTAATATCCCATCTATAACTTCATGAGTTAAGTTAAGACCTCGTCCGTCTCTTTCTAATTTTTTAACAACTCTTACACTTTGCTCATTATGCCTAAATCCACCTTCTAAGAACTCAGATAAAACTTCTTCTCCATTATGAGCAAATGCAACATGACCTAAATCATGCCCTAAAGCTATAGCTTCAATAAGAATTTCATTTAGCCCTATTCCAACACCTATAGTTCTCCCTATTTGAGCCACTTCTAGAGTATGAGTTAACCTTGTTCTATAATGATCACCAAAAGTTTTAATATAAACCTGTGTCTTATGTTTTAGTCTCCTAAATGATTTTGAGTGAATAATTCTATCTCGATCTACCATAAAACAAGTTCTAATTGGATCTTTTTCTTCAAAAACCTCTCTCCCTAAACTATCTACACTTAATATAGCCTGTTTAGCTAATGTCAAGCTTTCAAATTTTTCTATTTTCTCTCTTATATCCATTTAACTCACCTCAAGTATATTTATTCTATATTTTTCTCAAAAATCCTTTATTTAATCTCTACATTTAAATAATATATGAAATCTACCACTACCTTATGTATATTTGTAAAATAAAACTAATATTATATATTATTAAACTAAGATAAGGAGATATTTCTATGGCTTCTGAGAAACTTTTATTTAATAACGATGGCTTGTCTTTAACTAATATAAAAAAATATATATTACCTCTTTTTTCATTAGAAAATGCATCTGTATCTATGGTTAAATTTAAAGATACAGATAAACAAAGAGCAGTCTTTAAAATAGAAACAGAAAGAAATTCCTACTGTTTAAAAAAAGTTTATTATAATGAGGAAAGCTTGCTTTTTGTGTATTCTGCTATGGAGTGGTTATACAGAAATAATTTAAATGTTCCTAGATTACTACCTTCAAAAAACAACTCCAGATTTGTACTGTTCAACAACATGATTTTTATATTAACACCGTGGGTTGCTGGTGATAAATGTGACTTTGATAATTCTACTCACATAAATCTTTCTTGTCAAACACTTGGTAAAATACATAAAGTCTCAAAAAACTTTTTTCCCATAGAAGGTAGTACTAAAAGAGAAGGACTTGAAGATTTTCATTTATCTACAAGTAAACACTTTAATCAACTCTTAGAGAATGCTAATTACGCAAATAATATAAAAGATAGATTTTCTAATATTTATTTGAACAATCTTGATTATAATCTAGATTTAGCTAAATTGTCCTTGGAAATTTCGTCCACTATAGATTCTTCTGATTTATCTACATCTTTGTGTCACGGAGACTATGTAAACAAAAATATAATTATAGATGATAAAGATAATGTTTTTATTATAGATTTTGATAAATGTAAATATGATTATAGTTCATATGATATATCTTATTTTTTAAGACGATTGCTAAAAAGGCCAACTACAAACTGGGATGTACAGATAACTATAGATGTCTTAAATAGTTATCTTAAGGAAAACACTCTTACTTCTTCAGATTTTAAATATATATTAGCCTATTTAGCCTTTCCACAAAAATATTGGAAAATCTCTAGAGATTACTATAAAAACATAAAGAAATGTAATAAAAAATCTTTTGTTACGCTCTTAGAGAAAGGACTTGAAAGAACTGCTAACCAATTAGAATATGTAAATAATATGATTATAATTTTAGAAAAGTACTACAACGTTAAATTTTAAAAAGGAAGTGTCTCCACTTCCTTTTTTATATTAACTATCTTGGATTTTTAACTTGAGCTTGAGCTGCAGCTAATCTAGCAACTGGAACTCTAAATGGTGAACAAGATACGTAGTTTAATCCTACATTGTGGCAGAATTCTATTGAAGATGGATCTCCACCGTGTTCTCCACAGATACCTAATTTAATATTTGGTCTTGTTGCTCTACCTTTTTCAGCTGCCATCTTTACTAATTGACCAACACCATTTTGATCTAATTTAGCAAATGGATCTTGCTCATATACTTTTCTTTCATAGTAATCATTTAAGAACTTAGCAGCATCATCTCTTGAGAATCCAAATGTCATTTGAGTTAAGTCATTTGTACCAAATGAGAAGAATTCTGCTTCTTTAGCTATTTCATCAGCAGTTACAGCTGCCCTTGGAATTTCTATCATTGTACCTACTAGGTAATCAAGTTTAGTTTCCTTTTCTTCCATAACTGTTTCAGCTGTTCTTACAACTATATCTTTAACAAACTTTAATTCTTTAATATCTCCAACAAGTGGAATCATTATTTCTGGAACAATATTGTATCCTTTATTCTTCTTAACTTCTATAGCAGCTTCTATTACAGCTCTTGTTTGCATTTCAGCTATTTCTGGATAAGATACAGCTAATCTACAACCTCTATGACCCATCATTGGATTGAACTCATGTAAGCTTTCAACAGTGTTCTTTAACTCCTCAAAAGTTAATCCCATAGTCTTAGCAAGCTCTTCTATTTCCTCATCAGTATGAGGTAAGAACTCATGTAGTGGTGGATCTAAGAATCTTATTGTAGCTGGTCTTTCCTCTAACTCTTCATATATTCCAATAAAGTCTTCTCTTTGCATTGGAAGTAATTTTTCAAGTGCAGCTCTTCTTTCTTCTTCATTCTTAGCTACGATCATTTCTCTAACTGCCATTATTCTATCTTCAGCAAAGAACATGTGCTCTGTTCTACAAAGACCTATACCTTCAGCTCCAAATTCAACTGCTTGCTTAGTATCTCTTGGAGAATCTGCATTAGTTCTTATCTTTAATGCTCTTATTTCATCTGCCCATGCCATAAATGTAGCAAAATGTCCAGATATTTCAGGAGTAACTGTATCTATAGCTTCTCCATAAACATTACCAGTTGAACCATCTATTGAAATATAATCTTCAGTAGTATAAACTTTTCCGTCTACTTCTAAAGTTTTTTCTTCTTCATTAACCTTTAAAGTTCCACATCCAGCAACACAGCAAGTTCCCATTCCTCTTGCGACAACTGCTGCATGAGAAGTCATTCCACCTCTTACTGTTAGAATACCTTCTGCTGCTATCATACCTTCGATATCTTCTGGTGAAGTCTCAAGTCTTACTAAAACTACTTTTTCCCCTGCTGCAGCTCTTTCTTTAGCTTCCTCTGCAGTAAATGATATCTTACCACATGCTGCACCTGGTGATGCTGGCAAGCCCTTAGCTATTGCTGTAGATTTCTTTATTTCAGCAGTATCGAATGTAGGATGTAGTAAAGAGTCTAATTGCTTTGGCTCTACTTTTAGGATAGCTTGTTCTTTAGTTAACATTCCTTCTTCAACTAAATCAACAGCTATCTTTAATGCAGCTTGAGCAGTTCTTTTACCATTTCTAGTTTGAAGGAAGTATAAAACACCTTCTTCTATAGTGAACTCCATATCTTGCATATCTCTGTAGTGATTTTCTAATGTATGAACTATATCCATGAATTGTTTATATATAGCTGGGTTTTGCTCTTCTAATTTAGCTATTGGAAGTGGTGTCCTTATACCTGCAACAACGTCTTCACCTTGTGCATTCATTAAGTATTCACCATAAATTTCTTTTTCCCCAGTAGCAGCATTTCTTGAGAATGCAACCCCAGTTCCTGAAGTTTCTCCCTTATTACCAAATACCATTTGTTGAACGTTTACTGCTGTTCCCCATTCACCTGGAATATCGTTTAATCTTCTATAAACTATAGCTCTTGGGTTATCCCATGATCTAAATACTGCAGTAACAGCTTCAATTAATTGCTTTTTAGGATCCTGGATGAAATCTTCACCTTTTTCCTTTTTATATAACTCTTTATATTTACCAACTAATTCTTTTAAATCATCTGCTGTTAGGTCAGTGTCAAAGTGAACACCTCTAGCTTCCTTCATCTCATCGATAAGATTTTCAAATAATCTCTTTTCAACTCCCATAACAACATCTGAGAACATTTGAATAAATCTTCTATATGAATCATATGCAAATCTTGGATTGTTTGTAAGCTTTGCCATAACTTCAACTGAAGTATCATTTAACCCAAGGTTTAATATTGTATCCATCATACCTGGCATAGAAACTCTAGCCCCTGATCTTACTGAAACTAATAATGGATTTTCTAAGCTTCCAAATTCTTTTCCAGTAGTTTCTTCAAGCTTTTTAATATTTTCTTGTATTTCTTCTATTATTGCATCTGATATTTTCTTACCATCTTCATAATACTTGTTACAAGCTTCTGTTGTTACTATAAATCCTTGTGGCACTGGGATCCCTAGTTTAGTCATTTCTGCTAAATTTGCTCCTTTACCTCCAAGAAGGTTTTTCATTGTTTCATCGCCTTCACTGAAAAGGTAAACATACTTCTTTTTCTCCATCTCAATACTCCTCCGTTCAATACAATTATAAATATATATACTATCGAAGCTTGGCTCCGTAGCTAACTAATTTTATAAATTTTATTGTTTTTATACCATATTTTTTATACCCGCTATTTTTTTGTTTTATACCCGTTTTTTGTTACCCTAATTACTTTCCCCAAGCTTTACAAATAACTTTGTAATATTTGTCTTAGATATTTTACCCACAATTTTATACTTGTCTTTTTCTTTTGAATCTTCTTCAATTTTTTCTACTATTGGTATACTGTCAATTTCATGTTCTATTATTTTCTTTGCTAATGAATATGCACTGTCTTCTTGAAAACCATAGATTATATTTGGCATTCTAGTCATAATAACTCCTACTGGAACCTTATGTATATCTGTTCCTCCTATAGCAATCTTTAAAAAATCTTTTCTCGAAACAGCTCCTACTAAAATATCATTATTTTCAACGAATATCGTACCTATATCATTTAAAAATAAGAACACAATTGCATCATATACCGTTGTTGATTCATTTACCGTAGCTGGTTTAGACATTATAGTTTCAGCTTTAATATTAGATAAGTTATCTAATATATCACTATTTAACTTTCGTCCTACGTATACATAACCAACCTTAGGTCTAGCATCTAATATCCCTATCATAGTTAAGATAGCTAAATCAGCCCTTAATGCAGCTCTAGTAACTCCTAATTTACTTGCTAAAGCTTCACTTGTGACAGGCTGTCCTTCTTTAACTAATCTAATTATCTCTTCTTGTCTTGACGTTAATTTCACGTTACCCCTCTTTTCGACTTTTTAGGGAATATTCAGACAATTTAGATTTATTTGATATTTACAGTATAATTATAACATTTTATCAAATTTTGACTATACTTAATTTTCTGAAAAATTAGTCAAATCAGCTGATTATTCCCTATTTTTTCTATTTATTGAAACTATACCCCTATTTATCTCTTAATTACTTCCTTTTTCTTCCTCTTCAAATTTCACAGTATATACAAACGTATTAGTTTCACTTTCTTTCGTAGATGTATTATTGTCATGTTTCTTAAATGCATCAACATTTACTTCTGATACTTTATCTTTAACTACATCAGCTATATCTGAAGCTTTTTCTTTTGCATCATTAACAGCTTTAGATATATATTTATTTACAATTTCTACAGTACCATCTGCTTTTGTTATTTCTATAGTTACCTTTGTTACTACTGCTGCAACAACTACAAAGGCTAAAATTGGAGGAATTATAACAGCTATAACAGCTGCTGCTATACCAGCATTTACAGGCACATCAACGATTGTATCGCCATCTTTAGATACTTTTATTCTTGATATATTCCCTTTGTTTATTAAGTCTTTAAGCCAAGCCTTAAGCTCTGATATTGTTTCTGTATTATTACAAGTACCTCCAGTACTTTTTTCCGCTCCAATTCCACCTTCATAATTCTCTTTAGCTTTTTCCTCTAAAAGAATTATAGCATCTAATACATCACCATTTGTAAGTTCTAAAGCACTTTTGGCTTCTGCATAAGATACTCCTGTTCTTTCTTTAACTTTATCTACTTGCTCTAATGTTACTTCCATATATCTCACTACTCCTTAATATAATTTAACATCTCTAAGCTCTTAGGACGTTTTGAATAATTTGAATAAATTATATACGTTGTTACCTTCTCAATTTGCTTTTTAACTTCATCTGTTAAATTTAATCTATAAACTTTATCCATTGGTGTATTGTTTAAAAATCTCAAAGCACTATATGCAGCCCTAGATATATAAATTCCACCTACTTTATTACACTCATCACATACTCCACCAAAATTATTTAAAGAAATATATGTAGATGAGTTTATAGGTTTTTTGCATATACTACAATTATCAAATATCAAGCCATATCCTGTAGCTTTCAAAACTCTTAATTCAAAAGATCTTATTAAAAGCTCATAATCTAAAGCATCAGTATTTAATAAATATAGACATGTTATAAAATCTTTAAAAAGATTCAAATTTTTTTCTCCATCTTCCACACAAATATCGATAAGCTCACATACGTACGACGAATATGTAAGCTTATCTAAATTATTTAATAACCCTTGAAAAGAGTTTATAATTTTACCTTCTTGAAGATTGTAGAGATTTTTCCCTTGAAAAAGTGAATAGTCAGCAAAGCAAAGAGGTAGAGTCATAGATAAAAATTTACTTTTACTTTTCTTTGACCCTCTTGCTATAGCTGTAACCTTTCCTTCAGCCTCTGTATATATCCAGATAAGCTTATCATTCTCTTTATAATCCTGTGATTTTAAAACAACACCTTTAGTATTTAAAAGTGCCAATAAATCCACCCCTAGTTATTTCATTTTCTTATATCCTAATTCCTTAAGTAAAAGATTGTTATCTCTCCATTCTTTTCTTACTTTAACCCATACCTTCAAGTTAACTTTTGCATGTAAGAATCTTTCAATTTCGTATCTAGAAGTTTCACCTATCTTCTTTAAACTAACTCCATTTTTACCTATGATTATTCCTTTATGTGAATCTTTTTCACATATCAAATCTACCTCTATATGATATGTTCCATTTTCACTTTGTTTCATTTGAATAACATCAACAGCTATTCCATGTGGAACCTCATCTCTAAGGTTTCTTAAAGCTTTTTCTCTTACTATTTCTGATACTATAAATCTCTCTTGTACATCAGTTATCATATCTTCTGGATAGTATTGTGGGCCTTCAGGCATATATTTTTTCATTAATTCAACTAAAGTATCTACATTCTTTCCCTTTAAAGCAGAAATAGGAATTATTTCTTTAAAGTTGTACTCTTCAGAATACATTTGTAAAGTCTTAGCAACTTTATCATGACTGTTTTCATCCACTTTATTTACTACTAAAAACACTGGAGCATTTTGTTCTTTTAGAGCTTCTAAAATAAACTTATCTCCTCTTCCAATTTCTTCATCTGGATTTATTAGAAATAGTACTAAATCGACTTCTTTAATAGAATCCTTTGCTGAATTAACCATAAATTCACCAAGCTTATGCTTTGGCTTATGTATCCCTGGTGTATCAACGAAAACTATTTGATAATCCTCACCTGTTAATATTGTTTGAATATTATTTCTTGTAGTTTGAGGTTTATTTGATACTATAGATAGTTTCTCACCCATTATTTGATTTAGTAGTGTTGATTTTCCTACGTTTGGTCTACCAACTATTGTTACGAATCCTGATTTATACATTAACTTCCTCCTAACCATTTAAATCTTTTTTTGAAAAGATTCCTGGTAATATTTCATCAAATGTTTTTACTAAATAATCATTTGCATTTTTTATTATTATAACAGGTATAGATGTATCTACTACAAACTCAGCAATTACCTGTCTACATATACCACATGGATATGTATAAGTGCTTGTATCACCAACTACAGCTATAGCCTTTATTTCTCTATTTCCTTCATATACACCTTTAAATATTGCAGTTCTTTCTGCACAATTAGTTCCACCAAAAGATGCATTTTCTATATTACATCCTGTATATATTTTTCCATCTTCAAATAAAACTGCTGCTCCAACTTTAAAATTCGAATATGGGCAATATGCTTTTTCCCTTGCTTCTAATGCTTTTTCTACTATCTCTTTGTAATCCATATTTTCAGCCTCCATTCTTAAATAGTATATCACATTTAAATTTATTGTCTCCAAATATCATAAAAATTTTTAAATATTTTTATGATATCTAAACCTTTGATTTAGAGACACACTTACAATTTAAATATAGTAAATATTAACAGTGTCAATAAAACTCCTAAAAGAGCTCCTACGATGACTTCAAAAACCGAATGAACTTCTGAGTCTACCCTACTTTGCGCTGTAATAAAAGCCATCAAATACGCTAAAATTATACATATTGGTTCTTCTGTAATGAGAGAAATAGCAGTTGATATAGAAAAAGACAAAGCACTATGCCCACTTGGCATACCACCCTTCAAAGGAGTTCCCTCTCCATATATAGCTTTTATTATAACCGTTGCTAAGCTTACTATTACTAGAGCTATAAATATCATATATGGCTCGGAATTTTTCATTTTGTGGACAACTCCATAAGATATCTCTTCAAGTTTATCCCAAAATATAATATATCCAACTAAAACTGCATTTATAGCAGTTATTAACACTGCTCCAGCCGCCGTATTTTTTGCTACTTTAGCTAGAGGATGATAATAATTTGTATTTAAATCTATAGCAGCTTCTATTGCTGTATTTATCATCTCAGCTACAAATACACTTGTTATAGTTAATGCTAAAATTAAAAATTCTACTTTTGATACATCAATAAAAAAACATGATAGCAAAACTATAACAGCTCCAACTGTATGTATTTTCATATTCCTTTGGGTTCTTACAGCATAAATTATGCCGTTTATTGCATGATTAAAACTCTCTAACAACCTTCTCATTCCCATAATTATCACCCTTTTATATTATCTCTTTATATCTAGTCCATTTAATATTTCCTCTTCCCTACTTCTCATTACCTTCTTCTCTTCATCTTCCATATGGTCATATCCAAGTAAATGTAGTATAGAATGTACTACTAAATAACAAACTTCTCTTTTAAAAGAATGATTATATTCTATACTTTGCTCCATTGCTCTTTCTAATGATAATACCATATCTCCTAAAACTAACTCATCTTGATCCATATACATAATATCAAACTTCTTATCTTTATATACATCCTTAAAAACTTTTCCCTTCGGATAATCTAACATAGGGAAAGATAATACGTCTGTAGCCTTATCTATGTTTCTAGTTTCATTATTGATCTCTCTTATTTCCTCATTGTTTACAAATAACAATGAAATTTGGCACTTTTGTCTTACCTCCTCTTTTTCTAAAGTATTAATACAAACTTCTTCTAATTCTTTTATAAATTCTTCTGTGACATCTATTTGATTTTGTCTATTATCTGTATATAACATATTTTTCTCCTTTAAATTGAAATTTATTTTAATAAAATGGGAAGGTAAAAACCTCCCCGAATATATTATTATTTTTCTTTTGGATATTCTACCCTTTGATGATAAACACCAATTAAAACTTTTAAGAAACACTTTTTAATATTTTCTATATCTCTTAAAGTCAAATCTGAATTAATCAATTGATCTGATTGCAATTTATCTTTAAATATATTATTTACCATTTCCTCAATTTTCTCTTTAGTAGGCATAGGTATTGATCTTACCGCTGCCTCAACGCTATCTGCTAACATAATTATTGTAGCCTCTTTACTAGATGGAATTGGTCCACTATATTTAAAATCTTCTTCTTTAATTTCATCTGGATTATCACTTGAATTTTTCAATGTATAATAAAAATACTTAACTAACGTTGTACCATGATGTTGTATAATTATATCTTGAATAATTTCAGGCAATTTATACTCTTTAGCCAATTCTAATCCATCTTTCGCATGAGAAATAATAATTTGGGCACTTAAAGTTGGTTTAATTCTATTATGCGGATTTTCTCTTCCCATAAGATTTTCACCAAAAAATATCGGTCTCTTAAGCTTACCAACATCATGATAATATGATCCAATTCTTGCTAAAATAGGATTTGCATCAACTTCCTCAGCAGCTACCTCTGCTAAGTTGGCAACCATCAAGCTATGATTATAAGTTCCAGGTGCCTCCATTAATAATCTCTTTAGTAAAGGGCTATTAGGATTAGACAGTTCCAATAATTTCATATTAGTAACTATTTTGAACGCACTCTCTAGAAATGGTGTAAATCCTATCGCAAATATCCCTGATAATAAAGCACCTAATATTGAAAAAGTCACTTCAGATACAATCATTTTAAAATTATTAGATACTAATAATCCTGTAGCTAAAGTAACAATAGCTGACGCTATAACCATATATAGAGTCGCTTGTAAAACTTCATTTCTACCATTTACTTTCTTTATCGACGTGCAAGCCACTATTATATTAACTATTCCCAAAACAATTACTTGTGGACTAAAACCTGTAATAATTGCTACGAAAACTAAATTCAATGTATTTATTACAACAGCTAATTTATAGTCTAGTAACAAAGTCATAATCAACGCTGTACATCCTAGCGGAATTACAAAAGGAGAAACAAAGTTTAGCGACCTAGCCATTATTATCGATACAATATTTAAAATAATGATCATTAATACTACTTTAGTATTTAATAATAGTCCCAATCTCTCTTTTTTCATATATAGGTATTGAAGTGCTAGTGTTAAAAATACAAGTGCAGCTAAAACTATATATATAAATAAATATCCTTTATCTACTCCATCTCCTATAATACCAAGCTCTGTTAATACCTCAATTTGAGATTGAGTTATTGGTTCTCCTTCTTTTACAATTATTTGACTTTTCTTTATATATTCCTTTGGTGCAGATTTTAAAGCCTCAGTAACTTTTTCATCTGTCTTATCCTTATCAAATACCCAGTTAGGCTTTATTTGCGAGTACGCCATATCCTTTAATATGTTCTTTAAACTCTCATCTAGCTCCGAAGAATCTATTACATCATTAGCAATAACTTTAGCCTCATCAATAGTCTTAGCTTCTATATCTTCATCACTTTCATCTCTAATATTATTCTCATATACCTTTTCTAACGCACTTAATAATATCCACTGCATTTCAGTGGCCTTTTCATTAGTTATTGATAATAATGTTTTGTAATTGCTATCGGTTAACGTAAATGTATCTATCTTTTTTAAAGTCTCAATTTTTTCTTTTTCAGACACTTCACTACTTCTCAAGTTTATTAACTTTGTAAAAAATGTTGTTACACTCTTAGTAGCTTCAAGTTTTACTTCTCCCTTAAGTGAATATACCTTTTCTACTGATTCTATTATTTCATTTTCTTTAGCCTTTGTAGCATCTTGATCTATTATATCTCTTGGTGCCTTTATATCTACTTCAGCTATATCCCCAACCTTTAAATCATACCTACTTGGAGCTACAGCAGTAAGCATTATAAAATAAGTAATAATAAAAACCATAGTAAACAGAAAACTTCTACGCCATTTCTCTCTAGAATTTTCAAACTTTTTCTCATCCACCATTTTCATATACTCACCTTCTCATCCCATTAAATGTTAGTATTGCACAGGAATATTATTTACTATATTTTTCTCTACAACAAAAACTACCTTTATAGTTAAATTCCCTTCATTATCTAATTGCTTCTTTACAATTTTATCTACTACCTTAGAATCTCTAGTAAGATCTTTTTTTAATGACTCTTCTAAATTTTCTATAGCAATCTTTTCCGCTTCTTCTTCAGTAAGTTCTATTTCTTTTTCTGTTCTCTCATAATATACCACTTCATTAAATATTTTTCCACTCTTTTCTATTCTATCATACTCTTTAAAATCTTTTATAGCCTTCTTTAAATATATTTTTTTACCAAATAGACTAATGTAATATTCCGTTTCCTTGTCTCCACTCCTCTCCAACCTTGTACCAGTTAATTTAAGTTGCATCGTTTTCTCATGAAAAGTGTTAGCTATTACCATTCCCCTAGGTGGAATTATATATTCTTGTCCTTCTTTTCCATCTATACCTTCTATCAATACATCACCTTTCTTAATCATTTGCTCTTGTTTAACTGCAGGCCTACCTGCATAAGTATAAACCTTAACCACTTCTCCATCTTCAGTGGCAACTAAATTTCCATACTGTCCACTCCATTCTGTAGGCGGGTTAATTTTCTCCTCTATAGTTACATTCAAAGTAGATCCTTCTACTCTTACCCTAAGCCATAATATCTCACTATTTGCATTTTCTAATTTCTTTTCTATATCCTCAACCACTATATGATTTTTAGGCAACCCTGGCTTTATACCAATCTCTTTTAATTGTTGTCTTATTTCAAAAGGAGAAATATTTTCTTGAACATTTATATCTATTGCCCATATATAATTAGATAATAAAAATATGACTCCCAAAAACACTAACAATCCAAATACCAAAGATATTTTCCCTTTTAAGTTTCTAAGCCAAAATATAGTGCCTTTTCTTTTAACTATAGTTATCTTTCCTCCCAAAGCTTTAATAACTTCACACACTTCATCGTAATTAATATAATCAATATCTAATCTCATAGTAGAAATATTCTTTTTATTTATTTTATATATGTTTATATTTCTATTCCAAAATATGTTCAAAATCCTATCAGGATTCAAAAGTTTTATCTCTACAGTTATTCTTCCTGCTTTAATATTATTCATCCCCATAATTATCACTCCTCATAAGATATTGAAGCAAACTTTCCGCTAATCGTTATTGTTGATGTTGCTATATATAATATTTCAAACCCTTCACCTTTTATAGATATAGGGCCTATTTTACTGTTTATCCTTATTTCATATTCATTAAAAGTTAATATACCTTTATGGTTCTCTATAGTAACTTCTTCTTTACCTACAACTATTATCTTTGGCACATCTAATACAACATCCTTTGGAAGATCTAACTTTTCAATTAATATAGCTCTCTTTTTACTTAACTTTTCTCCCATTATATTTCCTCCTAATTAAAGTCTCTCAATGTACTTTATGATAAAACAAGGAATAAAATCACAAAATAATAAAAAAAGAACTCAATTTACATTGAGTTCTTTTTTTATTAATATTTTAATAGTTATAAATCCTAACTTACAAGTTTCTAAATCTACTTTGTATTGAAATAATTGGTATAACCGATACAATAAGTTAACCTATATTTTATATGTCATTATCCCTATATCTGTAGCCGTGTTTTACAATTTGTAAAATTTCTTTACCTAATTGCTGAGGAAGGTAACTTATAAAGATTTACCATTTTATAAATCTTTCACACCTTAGTTATCAATTCAATTTAAATAGCTACCTTTGATCTTTGCTAAAACCTAGAAATCTATATATCATGATCAAGTATTACTATTTTATCGATTTAATAACGCAGCAGATTTATTAAAGGAATATTTTGTAATATACCTACAGAATTCTTATAGTTTATTTTTAATAACACTAAAAAAGAATACTACTTGAATTTTCTCTTTCTTGCAGCTTCTGATTTTTTCTTTCTTTTAACACTTGGTTTTTCGTAGTGTTCTCTCTTTCTTACTTCTGAAAGAACTCCAGCGTTAGCGCATTTTCTTTTAAATCTCTTTAAAGCACTTTCTAGTGTTTCATTTTCTCTAACTTTAATTTCTGACATCTATTATCCCTCCCTCCGCTAGCTCAAATTAATTTATAACTCAGCTACGGGCTTAATAACACACGCTATATTATATAATATTTAGACTTAAACTGTCAATAATAAATAACTTTTAACTTAGCCTGGTGGCCATTGTAGTTCTCTTCCACCTAGCACATGAAAATGCATATGTCCTACTGTTTGACCGCCATCTTCTCCACAGTTATTAACTATTCTATAGCCACTCTTATCAATTCCAAGCTCTCTTGCTATTTTATTAATCACTACAAAAATATGTGCAACAATTTCACAATTTTTTTCATTTACTTCATTAGCACTTTTTATATGTTCCTTTGGAATTACTAAAAAGTGAGTAGGTGCTTCTGGGCTTATATCATAAAAAGCCAAAACTTTATCATCTTCATATACCTTCTTTGACGGAATTTCACCTTTTATAATTTTACAAAAAATACAATTTTCCATAAATTCACCTCCCTTTAATATAGTTAAGAATTAAAAGTTAATAGTCTAGAGTTATATATTAAAGTATTAACTCTTCTCTATTAACTATTAACTGCTTTAAACCATTTCTGCTATTGCATAATCTTTTTCAGCTTTTTCTAATCTTACATCCACTATTCTACCAGTAATATTAGCAGCCATACAATGAACTTCAACTTTTATATAATTTCTTGTATATCCTTCGTATACATCTTCTTTACCTTTTACTCCTTGCTCCATTAAAACATCCATTTCTCTGCCAAGGAATTTTTCCGTAAATGCTTTTTCATTTATATCATTTAACTCAATAAGTTTTTTACTTCTCTCATCTTTAACTTTTCCATCAATTTGATTTGGCATATCCGCTGCCTTAGTTCCTTTTCTTGGACTATACTTAAATATGTGAGTCTTTGTAAGTTTTATTCTCTTTAAGAATTCATACGTTTCGTTAAATTCCTCTTCAGTTTCACCTGGGAAACCTACTATTACATCTGTTGATATAGAAACATCAGGAAGAGTTTCTCTTAAAAGATTTACTGAATCCTCATATTCTTTAGCTGTATATCTTCTATTCATTCTTTTTAACGTTGCATCACAACCACTTTGAAGTGAAAGATGGAAATGAGGACAAAGTTTCTTGAAGTTTTTAATCTTTTCTATAACTTCTGGAGTAAAGAATGCTGGTTCTATAGAACCTATTCTAATTCTTTCTATTCCATCAATTTTTTCTATTTCATCAATTATTGAAATTAAATTTACATTACCTTCTAAGTCTAATCCATAAGATGCTGTATGTATTCCTGAAAGTATAACTTCCTTAAATCCATTTTTAGCAAGCTCTCTCACTTCGGAAAGAACCTTATTAGGATCTTTAGAGCATACTGAGCCTCTTGCATACGGAATCGTACAATATGTACAGAATCTATTACATCCATCTTGTATTTTTAAGAAAGCCCTAGTTTTATCTTGGTAATCTTCTACTTTTAAATCTTCAAAAACCTTATTTTGAAGAACCCCTTGAACGTGTACCTGAGATTTACCTTCATCTTTAGCTTTATTTACATAATAAACTACATCACCTTTATTTCTTGTTCCTAAAACTACATCTACTCCTGGTATTTCAGAAACTTCTTTTGGTGACATTTGTGAATAACACCCAACAGCTGCAATTATTGCATCTGGATTATTTCTTCTTGCCCTACTTATTATCTGTCTTGATTTTTTATCTCCCATATTAGTTACAGTACATGTATTAATTACATAAACATCAGAAAACTGATCAAAGTCTACAACTTCATAACCTTCTCTTATAAACTTTTCTGCCATTGCCTCTGATTCATATTGATTAACTCTGCAACCTAATGTAGCAAATGCGACCTTCATTAAATTACTCCTCCTAAATCACTAAGCTCATATTGAATTAATGATGCTGCAACAAATCCAGCTGTTTCAGTTCTTAATATTCTCTTACCTAAAGTAATTATATGAGCACCTTTATCTTTCAGTTTTATAATTTCAGCTTCTTCAAATCCACCTTCAGGACCAACTAATATCCCTACAGTTTTAATATCATTCAAATTGATATTTTCTTTTTTAAAATTATTAATTAAAGTCTTTATCCCAAAACCTTCTGCATTTTCATAAGGTACTAACATCAAATCTAACGAATCCATTTCTTCTAATACATCGTTAAAATTCATAGGATCTAAAACTTTAGGAACTACACCTCTTTTACTTTGTTTAGCAGCTTCAAGCGATATCCTATTTAATCTATCTAATTTCTTGAATTCACCTTTCAGTTTAACATCTACTCTTGAAGTTATTACAGGTTTGAATTCATAGATACCAAGTTCTGTCCCTTTTTGAACTATGAGGTCCATCTTCTGACTTTTAGGAAGTCCTTGATATAAGGTTATCTTTATATCACTTTCATTACTTCCTTCTATAGTTTCAATTATATCTAATATTACTTCTTGCTTATTAACACGATCTATTTTAGCTAAATATTCTGTTCCTTCGCAATTATTTAAAATTACTTCTTCTCCAGGTGCTAATCTCAATACTTTCATTATATGTTTAACATCATCACCTATTATTTTTCCTATATTTTCACTTATTAATTCTTTTGATGTAAAAAATTTATGCATACTTTTCACCTTTAAAGACTATTTTAATCTTGCAACTATACAGTTCCATTCGCCATCTCTATTTTTTTCTATTACTTCAAAACCTGATTTTTCAAGCTTATCAATTACCATATCTACTCTATCATGAATAATTCCAGAAGTTATAAAATAACCATCCTTATTTAATACTCTATTAACATCATCAGTAAGGATACAGATTATTTCAGCTAATATATTAGCTACTACCACATCTGCTTTACCATCTATAACTTCCACCAAGTTACCATGTAATACTTCTATGTTATTTAAATCATTATATTGAATATTTTCTAAAGAAGATTCTACAGCTACAGGATCTAAATCTACTCCAACCGCTTTTTTAGCTCCTAATTTTGCAGCAGCTATAGCAAGTATCCCTGATCCACATCCTACATCAAAAACAATACTATCTTCTTTAACGTATTTTTCTAATGACTGTATACACATTCTTGTAGTTTCATGAGTTCCTGTCCCAAAAGCCATCCCTGGATCTAAATTCACAACAAGTTCATCACCTTTTGCTTCATACTCTTCCCATATTGGTTTAACTACAATTTTTTCTCCAACCTTAGAAGGTTTATAATATTTTTTCCAATTGTTCGCCCAATCTTCTTCATGAACTTTTTCTGATTCAAGCTTTCCATCTCCAAGATCTATTCCCATCTCTTTTAGATCTGAAAGTCTTTCTTCTATGTATTTTAGCACATCTTCTATATTATCTTCTTCAGAAAAATATGCTTTAACAACAGCTGCATTTCCTTTATGTTCTAAAATATTTATATCTGCAAAATCCCAAGTTAGTGGGCCTTGCTCTCTTCCTAATATATCATTTGGATCCTCTATCGCAACACCCTTGCAGTCTAAGCTATAAAAAATGCCTGATACTGGCTCTAGAGCCTCACTTTTAGTTATAACTCTTACTTCAATCCATGTTCCTTCCATGCATATCATCCTCTCTTATTTTTTCCTATGACTAATTCTATATTCTACACTTATGTAAAGATAAAGTCTATATCTAATTTCTATTAAAACTCATACTAAAAAGAGCCGTATATACAGCTCTTAATAATACTTTTATTAAATTGCAATTGTTTTTGTTTCTAATTCAATAATTTTTCCTTTAGCATTATCATTCTTTTTACTCTTCTTTTCTACTCTAACTTTTCCATGAGACAGATTAAATGTAATAGCACAAGTAGAAATAAATAGTATTCCTAGTTGTGGTGCATAAAGGGAACAATCAACTAATCCTTGGACTATAACCACTACATTTAATGATACTAACAAAGGTACTAAAGGTTCCTTAACTTTATATAGCTTGAAGAGATCTTTAAACAACTTCAGCTTTATATATAAATACATACATAATCCAATTATTCCCGTAGATACAAGAAATGTTAAATGTATATTATGTGAGTGTATACTATTTCCGTTGTTATAGAAAAACTCCTTTCCATGCTCTAAAGTTGCTAATGTTCCCCACCCCATTAAAGGCTTTTGAGATATCATCTTTAAAGATCCTGTCCATATATCATATCTTGATGAAAAAGAAGTACTTATTTCAGTAAAAATAGCTTTAGTATTACCTTTACTTTGTAATATTAAAAATATTGATATAATAGTAAAAATACTTAATCCTAAAATTATCATCTTTCTTTTGTCTTGAAAATTTTTCAAAACATAGTAGCAAATTAACGCGGATACAAAAGCTACAAAAGCTCCAGATGATTCTGTCAATAAAAATGCTATTAATGTTACACCAGTGCATAAATCATAAATATTTCTTTGTTTTTTTTCACTAGTTATACTTCTTAAATATAAAGCCATAAATATTGCACTTGCAAACCAAGCCCCAGCCATATTAGGATTTCCATAAGCACTAATAACCCTATCATTAAACGGATTCGAAAATTCTCCAGTCTTTTTAAAAATATACATATATATAGTTTTTTCCATTACCCCATTAATTGCAGTTAATCCAGTTAGATAAACAGCATACTTTAAAACTCTATTAATTTTTTTTCCACTGACGAAGTATTGTTGTCCTAAAAATCCTATAGCCAAATACATAAGCAACATACTAGATCCTAAAAACGATAATACACTTTCATTTTTTAAAGCTACTATAAGAGACCAAATAAATAGTACTAATAATCCAATATTTAAATAGTTCCTTTCTATTTTTCCCTTATTTTTAATCATTAAATATATTGAATAAATTCCTGGAATAATCGCTGTCATAGGCGAAAATATAATCATAGTTACAAAAAATATCATAATCTTATCACCATTATTCTTTATTTCTTTCCAAATCACTCGTACAAGTATACCTTTATTATAATTTAAATTCAATGAAATTTTCTTTAAAATTTCATTACAATATTGTCACTTTTCTCTAGTAAACATATACATCGGTCAATTCGTAATTTTATTTTTTTAAAAAATAGTAAACAAAAAAAGACTGTATTAAATCAGTCTTTTTATTATTAGAAATTTACTCTATTTATATTCTGCAATTAAAAATTTTGTTTTTATTCCTTGCTTTGTAAACATTTCTTCGTGCTCTGTAACAACATTTCCCTCAAATCCACTATTATGTAAATCATATGTTATATATTTTATCTCTAGATTACAGTCTTTAAAATACTCTAATGATTCTTCAAATAGCTCATCATCATCTGTTTTAAACCATATCTCTCCTTCTTTTCTTAGGAAGGTTTTATACTTTTCTAGCTGTCTTGTATGTGTTAACCTTCTCTTTTTATGTCTATCTTTTGGCCAAGGATTACAGAAATTTATATATATTCTATCTACTATATCTTCTTTACTTAACATATCATCAATAAGTGCTATCTCTTGAGACATAAGTGCCACATTATTTAATTCATGTTTTTTCTCTTCATAAGCTTTTTCTATATTTCTTTTAGCTAATACTAAAACCTCATCCTTTATATCTATTGCAATATAATTTATATTTGGGTTTTCTGCCCCATGAACCGCCATAAATGTTCCTTTTCCACAACCTAATTCTAAATATATAGGATTATCATTTTTAAAGAACTCTTTCCATCTCCCTCTATACTCACTAGGTTTTTGTATGAAAAAGTGGCAAGATTCTAACTCTGGCCTTGCCCATGGTTTTCTTCTCATTCTCATATTACTTCACTCCAAATCTTTTGTTAAATCATAGATTAATTATACATATATTCTTATTTATTTCAATATGAAAAGGTTGCTATAGTCTAAAGCAACCTTTTCATTTTAAGTTCACATTACATTTTAGTTATTATTTTAACACTTAAAATCTTCAAATAATTTTTTGAAACTTTCTTCATTTTTTTCTATATAACTAGAAAATTTCATATCTTTTTCTTCTAATTCCATTGAAAGTTTATAAATAAACTCAGGAATATTTTCCTTCAATATATCACCATAAACTTTTCCTAATCTGCAATCTTTCGCTAAGAAACTTCCATTAACATGTACTTCATAAGCTTCTTTAACTACATCATCTACTCTTTTCTTCTTTCCTGTTAAACCAATTTCAGCAATCTCATGAACTCCACACGAATTCCCACATCCTGATATATAAACTCTTGGTAATAAGTCCAATCTATTTACTTTTTCTCTTATATAGCTTAACATTTCCTTTAATGTTTCTTGGCTATTTCCTATTCCTAATTGGCAAGTTGGAACACCGATACAAGAAACGCTATATTCAAATGAAGTTTTCCCACCAATTGATTTAGTAGCTTCTAAAAGTTTCTTTACTTCATTTCCATTAAGATTTCTAATATATATTCCTTCAGTCATTGATAATCTTAGTTCTATTGCTTCAAATTCAGATATTATATCTTTAATAACTTTTAATTCATAAACCTTAATTTGTCCTCCAAATGGATGAATATATAAACTATATAATCCTTCTTGCTTTTGAGAATATATTCTTTCATCATCTATATCAATAACTATTCCTTCTTTATTAAAAGTTATAGGTTCAATATTTAGTTCTAACTCTTCTCTATCTTTTGCTTCGTTAACATATTTTCTATATTCATTAATAAAGTTTTCTTCTCCTAGTTTATCAACCATGTATCTTACACGAGCTTTTGCTTTATTTTCATAGTTCCCTTCAGCTTTAAATAAATTAACCATTCCTTCAACATAATATAAAACTTCTTCTGGTTTTATTAATTCTGGATAAACTAAAGCTAACCTTGGATTTCTTCCAAGTCCTCCACCTAAATATACCCTAAATAAGTTCTTACCATTTTCATTAATAGCCAAAAAACCAAGGTCTTGAATTGTACAGTGTGCAGTATCTCTTTCATTGTTCGAAAATGATACTTTAAGTTTTCTTGGTAATTTATATGTTGTTATTCTTTCCATAAAATAATTTCCTACAGCTAATGCATATGGTGTTGGGTCAAAAGGTTCTTCTTTATCAACTCCTGATAATGGAGATAAAGCAACATTTCTTGGAAAATTACCTCCTGCTCCTCTAGTATATATATCTTCTTTTAATGCATCTTCCATTAAATCACATACTGAATCTATAGAAATACCATGATACTGTATCGCTTGACGAGTAGTAAAATGTAATTTATCCAATCCATATTTTACAGCCCAATCATATATTAAATTTAATTGTGGTACAGTAATTACTCCTGATGGAATTCTTAATCTTATCATAAATTCCTTACCACCTTTATGAGCATAAACTCCCATTCCACCTGAAGCATGCTTAAAATCCATCATAGACATTTCCCCATTATAAAACTTATGTCCTAACTTCCTAAAGCCTTCTATTTCTGATAATAACTTTTCTTTTAATTCTTCCATTGTACACCTCACAACTTTTAAGCATATGTTTTAATATACTGTTGAAACTATATAAGATCTTTTATATCATATTTTATATTTTCAACACTAGTTTAAAATATATTCGCTTCCGTATAATTCTTTATTAGTATATACTGTTTTGCCACTATAAATCTATAAAAAATTTAATGTATTAAAAAAAGCTGCAATTTGCAGCTTCTTTACCTAAATAAGTCTTTAAGACCTTTTTTATGCTTTACTTCACCATCAACACTTTCCCCACAAGCTTCCATAAATGCTTTCAATGCATCTTTTTGCTTTTCGTTTAAGTTTTTAGGAATATCAACTATTACTCTTACGTATTGATCTCCTCTGCCTGATGAATTAACCCTCGGAACACCTTTACCCTTTAATCTAAATAAAGTTCCTGATTGTGTTCCTTCTGGAATTGTATATTTAACATCTCCATCTACTGTTGGAACAACTATTTCCACTCCTAGAGCTGCTTTACTCATAGAAATATGAGTATCTATATAAATATCATTTCCTCTTCTTTCAAATTGCTTAGATGATGCTACATTTATTCTTACATATAAATCCCCTGCAGGTCCTCCATTGTTACCATGTTCACCTTGTCCTCTTAACGGAATTATATTACCTGTATCAACCCCAGCCGGAACCTTAACCTTTATAACTCTTCTCTTTCTTACTTTACCTTTTCCAGAACATGTTGGACAAGGATTATCTACTATTGTTCCTTTTCCTCCACATCTATCACAAGTAGAAGTGCTTACGAAGCTACCAAGTGGTGTTTGTCTTTGCACTCTAACTTGACCGCTTCCTCCACATTGATCACAAGTTTTTGGTGTGCTTCCAGCCTTAGCCCCTGTACCACTACATTCTTCACAATTTTCATTTTTAGTAATTGTGATTTCTTTTTCTGTTCCAAATATAGCTTCTTCAAAAGTTAAATTTAAAGTATATTCTATATCTGCGCCTTTAGTTGGTCCATTTCTTCTTCTTGACGAACCACCAGCTCCGCCTCCGAAAAAGCTTTCAAATATATCACCAAAGCCTCCCATATCTGAGAAGTCAAAACCACCAAATCCACCTGATCCAAATCCACTTCCATCAAAGTCAGCAGTTCCAAATTGATCATATCTAGCCTTTTTCTCTGGATCAGAAAGTACTTGATATGCTTCATTTATTTCTTTAAACTTTTCTTCTGCTTCCTTATTTCCTTGATTCTTATCAGGATGGTATTTAATAGCTAGCTTTCTAAAGGCTCTTTTAATTTCATCATCACTTGCTCCCTTTTCAAGTCCAAGGGAAGCATAATAGTCTTTACTTGCCATCTATCATGTCACCACCTATTTAATTAATTACTTTTACAACTTTTTTGACTAAACAATAGTACCATTTTTAAATAAAACAGTAAACCACTTTATTTAGTTAATAGTTAATAGTTAAGCGTTAATAATTTCTGTTGAAACTCTGTAATTAACTTTTTGTAAAAACTACTCAAGTAATTTTATCTTTAATTTTTAAACTATCAATCTTAACTCTTAACTTTAAATAAGGGAAGACGGCTTTGTCTTCCCTCTATAATTTATTATTTATCGTCTTTAACTTCGAAATCAGCATCTACTACATTATCATCATGTTGAGCTGAACCTTGGTTTGCTCCACCCATGTTGTTTGGATCAAATCCTTCTGCTCCACCTTGAGCTCCTGCTGCTTGATACATCTTTGAAGATATAGCATAGAACTCTTGAGTTAATTCTTCTGTAGCTTTCTTGATAGCTTCTAAATCTTCTCCGTCTTTAACAGCTTTTAATGCATCTAACTTAGAAGTTATCTTAGCTTTATCATCAGCAGCAATCTTATCTCCTAATTCCTCTAATTGCTTTTCTGTTTGATAAGCTAATTGATCTGCATTGTTCTTAACTTCTATAGATTCTTTTCTCTTCTTATCTTCTTCTGCAAACTTTTCAGCTTCTTTTACTGCTCTTTCTACTTCATCATCTGAAAGGTTAGTTGATGCAGTTATTGTGATGTTAGCTTCTTTTCCAGTTCCTTTATCCATAGCAGATACTTTAACGATACCGTTAGCATCTATATCAAATGTAACTTCGATTTGTGGAATTCCTCTTGGAGCTGGAGCTATTCCTGATAGAGTAAATCTACCTAAAGTCTTATTGTCAGCAGCCATTTGTCTTTCACCTTGAACTACGTGAATTTCAACTGATGTTTGACCATCTGCAGCTGTTGAGAATACTTGACTCTTCTTTGTTGGAATAGTTGTATTTCTTTCTATTAATGGTGTTGCTACTCCACCTAAAGTTTCAATTCCTAATGTTAATGGTGTAACGTCTAATAATAATACGTCCTTAACTTCACCTGTTAATACTCCTGCTTGAATTGCTGCACCGATAGCAACACATTCATCAGGGTTAACTCCCTTTGAAGGTTCTTTTCCAGTGAAGTTTTTAACCGCTTCTTGAACTGCTGGTATTCTTGTTGATCCACCAACTAATATTACCTTATCTATTTGGCTCATTGAAAGCCCTGCATCTGATAATGCTTTCTTCATTGGCTCAATTGATCTTTGAACTAAATCATGAGTTAACTCGTTGAATTTTGCTCTTGTTAAATTCATATCTATATGCTTTGGACCAGTTGCATCTGCAGTGATAAATGGTAAGTTGATGTTTGTTTGCATTGAAGATGATAGTTCAATCTTAGCCTTTTCAGCAGCTTCTTTTAATCTTTGAAGAGCCATCTTATCATTTCTTAAATCAATACCATTTTCAGCTTTGAAAGTCTCTGCGATGTAGTTCATTATTTTTTCATCGAAGTCATCTCCACCAAGTTTTGTATCTCCATTTGTTGATAATACTTCGAATACTCCATCACCTAATTCAAGAATAGATACGTCGAAAGTACCTCCACCAAGGTCATATACGAATATTTTTTCATTATGCTCAGTTTTGTCTAAACCGTAAGCTAAAGCTGCAGCTGTTGGTTCGTTTATTATTCTTAAAACTTCTAAACCAGCTATTCTTCCTGCATCTTTTGTTGCTTGTCTTTCAGCATCATTAAAATATGCAGGAACAGTGATAACTGCTTGAGTTACTGTTTCACCTAAGTAAGCCTCTGCATCAGCTTTGATTTTTTGAAGCACCATTGCTGATATTTCTTGTGGTGAATAAACTTTATCATCTATCTTAGTTTTGTGGTCTGTTCCCATTTCTCTTTTTATTGATATTATTGTATGATCTGGGTTTGTAATTGCTTGTCTTTTAGCAACTTGACCTACTAATCTTTCTCCACCTGCTTGAAAAGATACCACTGATGGAGTAGTTCTTGAACCTTCAGAGTTAGCAATAACTACTGGTTCTCCACCTTCCATAACAGCTACACATGAATTTGTTGTACCTAAGTCAATACCTATAATTTTTCCCATAATAATTTCCTCCTCGAAATCTATCTATAATTTAAAATCTTATTTGCTATTTTATCATTTTAAAATTGCTATTTAGCAACTGTCACCATTGAGACTCTTATTAATTTTTCGCCTCTTTTATATCCTTTTTGATATACTTGTGCAACATCATTAGTTTTTAAATTCTCATCTTCAACAACTTGAATTGCTTGATGGAAATTTGGATCAAATCCTGAAGTAGTATCTATTTCCTCAACACCTAATTTTTCTAAAGATGTTTTGAATCCTTTTATAGTCATCTCTATACCTTTTTTAAGATCTTCAACATTACCATCTACAGATATAGCTCTTTCAAGATTATCTAAAACAGGCACTAATTCCTTTAATACATCAACACACGCATCAGTATAAATACCCTCTTTTTCTTTGCTTGTTCTTTTTCTAAAATTATCATACTCAGCTGATAGTCTCATAAGTCTATCTTTTAATGTATTAAGCTCATTATCAAGTTTCTTCTTCTCATCTTTTAACTTTCTTACCATAGATAATGTATCCTCTTCATCACTTTCTTCCACTACTTCTTCTGTAGTGTCTTCTACTTCCTCAACTACTTCTTCAGTAGTCTCTTCATCTTTAACCTCTTCAAGAACTTCATCTTGTTCTAACTCTCTTTTCTCTTCCATTACTACACCTCAACAATCATTAATCAAGACTTTGATTTTTAAGACTTTTATTTAATTCCTTCATTACCTGAGCCATTATAGAAAGCACCTTAGAATAATTAATTCTTCTAGGTCCTATAAGCCCTATACTTCCTATTGCTCTTCCACCTAATGTATACTCTGCAGTTATTACAGAGCACTCTTTAGCTTCAGGAATATAATTTTCATCACCAATTCTTACAGTTATATCACCATCTGGCTCTAACAACTCTATTACACAATCTTTATTACTTATAAGTTGAATCATCTCTTTAGCTTTTTCAATATCGTTATATTCAGGATAATTAAATAGATTTGTAGTCCCCTCTACTACTAATCCTTCCTTATCACTGCTATTTAAACTTTCATATAACGCTGGTAGTATAGCATTAAATAAATCATCAAATCCTGCCAATTCCTTTTTTAGTTCATTAATAACTTCTAGATTAATAGCTTCAATTGTTAAATTTTTTAATTTGCTATTTAAAACTTCATTAATTCTAGATAACTTATCACTAGGTGGCATATTGCTAATTTTAATTCTATGATTTTTAATAACTCCACTATCTGTAACAATAACTGAAATTAAGTTTGATTCATCTATTTTTATAAGCTGAATAGATTTAATATAGCTTCTCTTCATAGAAGGTGTTTGCACTATACATGTTAAATTTGTAAGTTCAGAAAGTAATAAGCAGGCTTCCTTTAATAATTTATCTACTTCATACATAGCAGAATTAATTATATATTCCTTAATCTTTAATTCTTCCTCTTTACTTAACTGAGCTTTTTCCATCAATCCATCAACATATAGTCTATATCCCTTACTAGAAGGTATTCTACCTGAAGATGTATGGGGTTGCTCTAAATAACCCATTTCTTCTAAATCCGCCATCTCATTCCTAATAGTTGCAGATCCTACTCCTAGGTCATACTTCTTAGCTATAGTTCTTGATCCAACAGGTTCACCTGTCATAATATAGTCATTAATGATGGCTTGTAATATTCTTATTTTTCTTTCATCAATAGCCATTACATCACTCCCATTGTTAGCACTCATTAATACCGAGTGCTAATGACTACATTATCAATATATTCTTATTTAGTTTTTTTGTCAATTTGATATTACGTTAAATTTTCAGAATATTTTTTGTAAGTTTTTATTTTTCCAAGTTTATCTCTTTTTTTCTTTATATTTCTTTAATTTACTTAGCATTTTATCATTTATCCAATATAAACTCTGCCATTACATTATTGGAGAAGTCCATTCCTCTTGGTGTTAAGTATATTCTATTATCTTCTCTTTTTAATAAGCCACTTTTAATATTTTTCTCTAAGACTTTCGCATATATACTATCTATAGGTTTATTAAATCTTTCCTCAAATTCCTTAACATCTATCCCTATATTCATTCTTAATCCCATAAATATAAACTCTTCTATTTCATCATCTTGTGAATTTTTATATTCCTCTTCATAAATTTCTAAACCTGAATTAATTCTACTTATATATTCTTCAATATCATCAATATTTTTAATTCTTACACCATTTATATACGAACTTGAAGCAGTTCCTAAACCTATATAATCCTTAAGCTGCCAATAAACCTTATTATGTTCACACTCTTTTCCTTCTAAACTATAATTAGATATTTCATACTGATGATATCCATATTCTTTTAAAATAGACTTTGTTAAGCTATCCATTCTTCTTTCCATCTCTTCAGTAGGAAGTTTTAATAATCCTTTTTCATATAAATTATAAAAAACCGTTCCTTCCTCTATTATTAAGCTATATGCCGATATATGATCTGGCTTTATCTCACATATAGTTTCTAATGTATTTTTCCAATCTTCCACAGTTTGATTTGGTAGCCCATACATTATATCTACATTTATATTTTTAAAGCCTACTTCCCTTGCTAAATTGAAATTTTCTAAAAATTCTTCATAACTATGAATACGACCTACTTCTTTTAATAAAGAATCTTTTGTTGATTGTAATCCAAAGCTTATTCTATTAACACCACCATTTTTCATAGCAACTAATTTATCTTTAAAAAGAACTCCCGGATTACATTCCATGCTAAATTCAATATCTTTATGTAGATTCAGGTTTTTAATCGCAGCTAATAACCTCTCTATTTGGTCTACTTCTAAATATGACGGTGTTCCTCCTCCAATAAAAATAGTTTTAATTATATAACCACTAGCTCTCATTTCAATTTCTTTAATAAGTGCATTAACATAATCTTCCTTAAACCTTTCTTTACCTGAATAAGAAGGAAAATCACAATAAAAGCATTTCTGCTTACAAAACGGAATATGTATGTATAAACTAATTTCTTTCATTTTTTTCATCTCTTTCATCTTTTATAATTTTTTCTATTTAAATTATCATATAAAAATTCTCTGAATAAAATAATATATATAAATTTTAAGGAGTAAATATTAATTGAAGAATTTTAAAATCCTATCTTTTGACGGTGGTGGGATAAAAGGTGCTCTTTCTACTAGAATACTTCTCAGAATAATTCAAAAATTCCCCACATTATTAGACGACATAGATTTATTTGCTGGCACCTCTACTGGCGCCTTAATTGCCCTCTCATTAGCTTACTCTAGAAATGCATATATAGTAGATAATCTTTATAATGAAGATAACGTAAAAAAGATATTTTCCAAAAGAAGACCGAATCTTTTAATTCCTAAATTTAGTCATAAAAACTTATTAAAAGAATTAAAAGCCTCTTTTCCTGAAGATTTAAAGCTAAAAGATCTAGACCCTTATGTATTTATTCCAACCTTTAGTACTACTGGATTAACATCAAATTCCTGGGAGCCTGTTTTTTTTAATAATTTAACTAATAATGAAACCTCTGAATTTTCTGTCATAGATGCTGCTCTCGCTAGCTCTGCTGCCCCTACATACTTTCCATCACATAAAGGGTTTATCGATGGTGGTGTAGTTGTTAATAATCCAACTCCTATAGCTTCTTTCTTTGCACTAAGTAAACTGGATTGTATAAAAAGTTCTAGTCAACTACGAATACTCTCTATAGGTACCGGTGATTATCCTAATAAAATAACATCTAACACCTCTAAATGGGGTATTATTCAATGGGCCTTTGATCCATTTAAAATGATTAAATCTCCTATTTTAACTATTCTTCTAGAAGGCTCTAGTTTAGTTGAGGATATATACTGCAAAGAATTATTTATGCAAAACTATTACAGGTTAAATCCTACTATTCCAGATCATATTGAAATGGATGATTATAAAAAAGTTGCTCTTTTAAAAAGTATTGCAGACTCTATTGATTTGACAGATCTTTATAAATATATAGAAGATATTTTTTATAGATAAAGAAACAAGGAGCTGTGCAATTTGGCAACAGCTCCTTGTTATATATTAATCTACTTTTAATACAGCCATAAATGCTTCTTGTGGAACTTCAACAGAACCTACCTGTCTCATTCTCTTCTTACCTTCTTTTTGCTTTTCAAGAAGCTTCTTCTTTCTTGATATATCTCCACCATAACATTTAGCAAGAACGTCTTTTCTCATAGCCTTAACAGTTTCTCTTGCTATAACCTTAGACCCCACAGCAGCCTGAATTGGCACTTCAAACATTTGTCTTGGGATTATTTCCTTTAACTTTTCCGCTATACCTCTACCTTTATGGTAAGCTCTTTCTTTTGGAACAATCATAGATAAAGCATCTACTACATCTCCATTTAATAATATATCAAGTTTAACAAGTTCAGTTCTTGCATATCCTTTTAATTCATAATCAAAAGATGCATATCCTCTTGTTCTTGACTTTAATGTATCAAAGAAGTCATAAACTATTTCATTTAATGGAATATCATATGCTATAGAAACTCTTGTCTCTTCTAGATATTGCATGTCTATGAAAGTTCCTCTTCTTTCTTGACATAAATCCATTATAGCACCAACATAATCAGTTGGTGATATTATATTAGCTTTAACTACTGGTTCTTCCATGTAATCTATTTCCGTCGGTTCTGGTAAGTTTGTTGGATTTGTAAGTTCTATTAACTCTCCATCAGTCTTAATAACTTTATATATAACAGATGGTGCTGTTGTAATAATATCTAAATTGAATTCTCTTTCTATTCTTTCTTGAATTATTTCCATATGAAGTAATCCTAAGAATCCACATCTAAATCCAAACCCTAACGCTATTGATGTTTCTGGTTCAAAATCTAAAGCAGCATCATTTATTTGTAGTTTTTCTAATGCTTCTTTTAATTCATCATATTTAGCTCCATCTACTGGATATATACCTGAGTAAACCATCGGTACAGCTTTTTTATACCCCGGTAAAGCTTTTTCTGTTGGTCTATCAGCTTCTGTTATAGTATCACCAACTCTAGCGTCTGCTACATTTTTAATTGAAGCCGTTATATATCCAACATCTCCAGCCATCAATTCTCCAATAGGTAATAACCTTGGAGTGAATACTCCAACTTCTGTTACATCATAAACTTTATTTGTGTTCATAAGCTTAATCTTTGTACCTGGTTTAACTTTACCATCAATTACTCTTACATAACACACAACACCTTTATAACTATCATAGTATGAATCAAATACTAAACACTTTAAAGGTGCTTCCTCATCTCCAGTAGGCGCTGGAACTTTTTCTACTATTGTTTCTAAAACATCTGCAACATTTAAACCTGTTTTGGCAGATATCATAGGCGCATCATGAGCTTCTATCCCTATAACATCTTCAATTTCTTGTTTAACTTCATCTGGTCTTGCTGATGCTAAGTCAACTTTATTTATTACTGGTGCTATTTCAAGATCATTATCTAGTGCTAAATAGCAATTAGCTAAAGTTTGAGCTTGTATTCCTTGAGTTGCATCTACAACTAATACAGCTCCTTCACAAGCTGCTAAACTTCTTGAAACCTCATATGTAAAGTCTACGTGACCTGGAGTGTCAATAAGGTTTAATATGTATTCCTCACCACTTGGACGTCTATAAACTAGTCTTGCTGCTTGAGACTTGATAGTGATTCCTCTTTCCCTTTCGATCTCCATATTATCAAGAACTTGTTCTTCCATTTCTCTTTGAGTAAGGGTTCCAGTAATCTCTAATAGTCTATCTGCTAATGTCGATTTACCATGGTCTATATGTGCTACTATTGAGAAGTTTCTTATCTTTGATTGTCTATTACTTTGCATATATCTTAACTACTTTAAACAATAAAGCAGCTTTTTCACCCCCATTTATTTAAATCAAGCTAAATTATAACATACATCACCGAGGAGGTGTCAAGAATAATGGGTTATAACTATAATTTATTACTGTGTAATTGTTTTAAATATTATTCACTTTCTAAAGAATTAATAAAATCATCAACTACATTTTCCAATTCACTATTGCTTTCCTCTTCATTAACAGGTTTATCACTATCTGTTTTTTTAATAAATTTTTCTTCTATTTTCTTATAGCTATTTTCAAAAAAATTTATTACAGGATTAAAAATTTTCAAAAACGGATTGTTTTTCGTTAAACTAATTTCTTTTTTATTTATTTTCACTGTAGCAGAACTATCTCCCTCTTCTCCTAAATAAATTTTTACTGGAGATTTATCCATAATAAATTCTGAAAAGTCTTCACCAAACTCTTCATTTATTTTATTAAAGTTATCTTGAAAATTTCCTACTGGAGATAATATTTCTGTATTGATTATATTGATTTTTATTACACTTATTATAATAAATATAGCTATTACGCAAAAAATTAAATACTTTTTCATAAAAAAGCACCCCCTAGCTTACTAGCTATAAGGATGCTCACTTTTTCATCATTTTATTCAGTTCTTTTTATTCTTTAAAATATTCTGCTATTATTCTTGCCATATATTTCGCTGAACGTTTAGCCTCGATGGATGAATTTACATTTGCTCCTACTTCCCAAACAACAATATTATCACTTAAGCTCATATTAAATCCATTTATTCCACCAATATCATAATGGAATATATCTTTATTTCTCATAAGCCCTGGAAATAAACTGTTAGTAATTCCAGCCAATCCATTTGCTAAATCTGTATTAGCTTGTAATCTACTACTATTCACGCTTGTTACAAACATTATTCTTGCCAAGTCTTGTCCATTAATATTAGCTGTTACAAGATTTTTATCCTCAACAGAATCCCTGTGCAAGTCTATTATTAAATCAAAGTCTCCATATTCATTTAAATAACTCTGAAGAGTTTCTTGTGATCTATCATAACATACAGTGTAATTATTATCATGAATGGTCTTATCATGAACAACAGTTATTCCGTAACCTTCTTCTAACTCTTTAGCTAAAACATCTCCAACACCCATTACATTAATATCTTCGTTGTCAGTATTCCATCTAGCATCCGCACCTATTTCTGAATACCCTTCATGGCTGTGCGTATGATATATTAAAACTTTAAGATTTAACGGTTCTAATATAGCCTTTAAATTTGGATCAAAAGCTTCACTAACTCCATTTAGTTGCTCTAATTCCTCCTCAGTAACCTTCGCTATACTATTTTCACTTACTTCATATCGTGATAAAAATGGTATTTTTGATTTACTTGCCACTTCTGGATTTCCTATATTTTTAAATAAGCTTATTTCATTTCCTATAATACTAGACGTACTAATTTTAGTTAAACCTAACGTTTCGCCTATAACTTTCTTTAATGTTAATTTACTCTCATAATGAACACTCTCATCATATACCGTTGTCTCAACTAGCGGCATAGAAAAATTTAATAATTGAACATAAGGTAAAGCCCCTCTTTCACTATAGCTATTTATAACATTAAAAGCTCTAATCGCCAAAAATATAACTATAAGAATCATAACTACATATCCAATATTAAATTTTGTTTTTCCTCTTGCTCTAAAATTATTTATAGGAGCACGTCTATTAATATTAAAATTGTTTGAAAAATATCTTTCCATGTAAATATCCCTCCCTACCTCTATATGTATATGAGGATTTTACATAATTATTAATACAAAACAAAAAAATATTTATTTTTAACTCTAACTTTACTTATTTATCTTTTAAATACTCTGCTATAATTCTTGCTATATATTTAGCTGTAAGCTTAGCTTCAACAGAAGTATTCATAGTTGTCCCAACTTCCCACACTACACTTTTGTCGCTAAAGCTCATATTAAATCCATTTATCCCTCCTGGGGAATATTGAAGAATTCTTTTATCTCTAACAAGCCCAGGAAATAAACCATCTGATATATCTGCTAACTCATTTGCAAGATTAGTATTAGCTTCTAAATTAGTACTATTCTCAGCGGTAACAAACATCATTCGTGCTAAGTTTTGTCCATTCATATTTGCTACTACCGTTGATCTATCTGTTGCCGAATCTCTATGAAAATCTATTATAAGATCGAAATCCCCATACTCATTTAAATATCGTTGTAATGTTTCACCTGATAAGTCATAACAAAGATTATAATTATTATCATGAATAGTTTTATCCTGGATAACTGTTATGCCATACCCTTCTTCTAGCTCCTTTGTTAATACCGAAGCCGCTCCCATAACATTTATATCCTCATTTGCACTTCTAAATCTATCATCATCTGGTCCTGTCTTTGATTCATAGTAGCCTTCTTGGCTATGGGTATTATATATTAATACTTTTAAGTTTTTACCTTCTAAAACAGATTTTAAATTGGGATCATATGCTTCGCTGACTTGATCTAATTGTGCTAAATCCTCATCTGTAACTCTTATAACACTATTTTCACTTACTTCAAAAGGTGAAAAAAATGGCAAAATAGGTTTGCTTACACTTTCAGCTATACTAAAGTCTCTGTCTATTTTAATATTCTTAAAAAATTTTACTTCATTACTTATAATTCCATAGGTATTTATATTTTTTAAACCTAATGTTTCTATCACAACTTCCTTTAAATCTAATTTATTCTCCATATACACTCCCTCATCATAAGCTTGTACTTCAACTACTGGCATTGAAAAATTTAAAAGTTGTACATAAGGTAAGCTACCTCGTTCACTTCTCCTATTTATTACCGTAAAAAATCTATAAGAAAAAAATATTACTATAATTAGCAATACTATATATCCAATATTAATTTTCTTTCTATTCACATGTCTATTATTTCTTACTTCATACCTTCTCAAAGTAAAATCCCCCCTTATACTTTATGTATATGGGAGGATTAACATAATCATTCACCAATAGACTAATTCAAAAATTTATTTATATCTTCTAATTCCATATCTGGTTGTATAGCTATATTTATTCCATTAGCTACAACTTTAGCTAAATTCTCTACTACTAAATCTACATCTTTAGGTGTAACCATAAGCTCTCCAACAAAAGGAGTTAATACTTCTCTAATAAGAGCATTTTTCTCTGCACGATCTACTGAATTTAACATATTATAAAAATCTTTTCCTGTTTGTGACTTACTTATAAGATCATCTAATAATAAATCCATTGCATCATTAACAATAGTCGCTGCATGAACCACTGTTGGAACTCCTACTGCTATTACTTTACAGCCTAAACTTTCTTCATTTATTTGCATTCTATGGTTTCCAACTCCAGCACCTGGTGAAATTCCTGTATCTCCTATTTGTATAGTTCTATTAACTCTTTCAAGCTTTCTAGCACCTAGAGCATCTACACAAATAACTAAACTTGGCTTTATTCTATCTACTAAAGATTTAACTATCTCCCCTGTTTCAACTCCTGTTATTCCTAAAACACCTGGAGCCAACGCACATACCGGTCTTACAGAATCATCTATAGCATCCGGCATTAATTCTTTAATATGTCTTGTTACCATAGTTTTTTCGACAACCTTTGGCCCTAATGCATCGGGAGTCACATTCCAATTTCCTAATCCTACAACTAAAACTAACTTTTCTCTACCTACATCTACCAACTTCTTCAATGTTTTACCAAAAACTTTAGACACTTCATCCATACTTTCACCATCATATAATGCAAAATCCGGAATATCAAGAGTAATATAGTGGCCTTTTGGCTTTCCAAGTTCACGCCCAGCCTCATCACTTTCTATAGTAACAGTGGTAATTTTAACCTCCCCATCTTTTTCTTCATCAACTTTTACACCATCTAATTCTCTCTTATTTTCTTCTGTATATGCCTGTTTAGCCTCGATTGCGAGGTCTGTTCTTATATTAATCATATCTTTCCTCCTAGGTTTTCTTAAGCCATCATAGTTATTTTCCCAAATAAGTTTTAATTTCATACTTGAACTTACAAAGTTTCAGTGTTATAATAACAGATGTTAAAAATGAACTCGTACGCAGATTCCCCAAAAACTGCAGAGGCCCTATAAAACTTTAAGGGGGTGAATTGAATGGCAAACATAAAATCAGCAAAAAAGAGAATTAAAGTTACTGAAAAGAAGACTTTAGAAAACAGAATGGTTAAATCAGCTTTAAAAACTGCTATAAAGAAGTTTGAAGCTGCTGTAGCTGCTAACAACGCTGAAGAAGCTAAAGCTTTATTCGTTAAAGCTGCTAAGTCTTTAGACATGGCTGCTCAAAAAGGTACTGTTCACAAGAACATGGCTGCTAGAAAGAAATCAAGATTAGCTGCAAAATTAAACGCTATGGCGTAATAAATAAAAGCCGGTGAGAAATCACCGGCTATTATTTTACCATAAATGTTTTAAAAAGCATAAGCTCCATTTCAGTTTGTTTATCTGATGCTGATGATTTTAATTTATTTTCTGCATCAACACATACCTTTATAAGTTCATTTAATTGTTTTAAATTAAATTTTTGGCATTGGTTTATTATTTTTTCACATACAAATTGGGGCAATCTATATTTACTCATAAAGAAATCAACTCTCTTACCTTTAGATAAGTATACTTTAAATTCATATAGTCTCTTAAAATGATTTTGTATAGATGTAATTATAAGCATGTGTTGGTCTGCTTTAAATAATAATTCATCTAATAAATCTAGAGCCTTTTCAACTTTTCTTTGTGATATGTATTCAACTAAATCAAAGATATCATCTTCGCTTTTTGAATATAGTAATTTATCGATATCTTCCTTAGTTATTTCTCTTCCCCATGCATATGAATCTAGTTTTTCTATTTCTCTTTTTATAATATCAAAGTTATTAGGTACCTTATCTGCAAAGTATTTAACTTGGATTTTTCCAATAGCTCTTCCTTTATCCCTAAACATGTCTTCAATTTTCTTATAATATCTATCTTTTTTTAATTTATCACAATGAACCACTTTCATATGCTTATCTAAATTTAATAACTTTTTATTTTTTTTAGGTGTTTCTCTTTTATCATTAAATAAATAATACATTATAAGTATCGTATCTGGAGTCATATTTTTTACATAATTTGAAACCTCTGTATAAACCTTTGAACCTTCTCTATCTGTTTTTTCTCTTAAAAAATTTGCTCTATAAACTACAACAACCTTTTTATCTTGAAAGAAAGACATAGTCTCACAAGCATTTTCTATCTCCTGACAAGTTGTTTGTAAACCATCAAGCTTAATCAAATTTAGATCTATAGACTCCTTACTTATAGTCCTCTTTACGATAGAATTTATACTTTCTTTAATTAATTCTTCATCTAATCCACAAAATACATATGAATTCGCTATCTTATTTTTTTTAATTTCATCTTCAAACTGTTCTAAATTTATCAAGATTATCTTTCTCTCCTTATTACCTAGAAATTACTTTATCATCAAATATAATTACTTCCTGTAATTCACCTGTGCTGAAATCTATTATATCATATTCATTATCTAATTTCCCTTTATTAACTACTAACATATATTCTTTTTTGACAGTCTCTAATTTATAATGTTTCCCTTCTTTTTTTATTGTTATCTTATCTTTTATTTTTATCTCGTTAAACTCTTTGTAAATCTTATCTGACATGGTTATTTTTTTTAGTTTAGCTTTATCGACTAATGTTTTAGTCTGTATTAAAACATTTTCCCCTCTAAAGCTAACTAATAAAGCTCCCTCTTTATAATACTTTATATTAGGTAAAGGATTATAAACTAATATAAATATATAAACTAGCGATATAATTGGTAATATTATAAATCGCTTATATCCTTTTATATAAAAATAATATGTAATTAAAAGAATTAAATAAAAAAATGCTATAGTAAAATTAAAATATAATATATCAATTTTATAATCCCAGAAAAAATCCATTATATTATCTATCACTTTGATGCAAAAATAACATAAATACAACAAATAATTAAATACCGGAATAACTTTAGTAAATATTAATAACAAACTCCCTAATAAAACTAAAATGTTAATAATAGGCAATACAGCTATATTTCCAATTAAAAAATTTATAGAAAACTCATTAAAACTATATATTAATATTGGTAAAGTTAATATCTGTGCTGATATAGATACAGCAACTGCTTCTCTAATTCTTTTAGGCAACTTATATAACTTTTTATTAAGCTTCTTATTAAATATTACTATTCCTAAAGTAGCTACAAAAGATAATTCAAATCCTAAACTAAATAGATCATATGGGTTTATTAACAATAAAATTATTCCGGCTAAAGATATTGATGCAATAGGGTTATAATTTCTCTTAACCACTAAAGCAAAATTCATTATAAATATCATGATATATGCTCTTACAGTTGAAGGAGATGCCCCTGTAAATAATACATATAATAACGCTACAATCAAGCTTATCTTACTGCCGAACACTTTCTTCAATATTCCATATACAATGCCCATATGAAGTCCTGAGACCGCTATAGCATGTGATATACCAAATACCTTCATATCCTCTCTATCTTCATTGTCAAGAGCCTCAGAGTACCCAAAAGCTACTGATGTTATAAAACCTGCTTTTCTTTTACCTAGTTTAGCTTTTATAGATTTATATAAGCTTTCTCTTCTGTCATATAAGTAACCTATAAAATCTTTTTTTAACACCCTATAATTTTCAACTTTATACTCTCCTATTATACCTTTAGATAAATCTAACCTTTTGCTAAACTTTCCACTTGCTACTAACTTATCTCCAACCTTTAAACTATCGCTATCTATGTCTAAATATACATATCTACCTTGAATTTTCCCTTTAATATAATACGATTTTATAGTATCTATTCTTATCTCTTCATTAGCATTAGGTTCATAATTATAAAATAAGCTATTATTAAATAATCCTACTAAAAAGAAAAAAGTTATTAATAAGCTGATAACTATCCCTTTATAAAATAAAAGTAAACATAAAAAGCCACTGACAATCATTATTGCCAGTAGCTTATCACTGCTATATGTTTTATAGAAAAAAGATGATAAAATAAACGCTACAAATATATATGGTAGGGGATTATTTAAGTCAACATCTCTTGCATCCTTCACAACGGCAACACCTCATTTAAGAAGTTTTACCATTTTAAGTATATATAAATCACTTATTTTCTCTAGATTGCTTAAATTAAATTTATGATACCTAATTTTTTATCATCTCATATTTGGTTATTAATATATTTGTCTTTAATATTTTAAAAGAACTTTATGCTTATAAATAAATATGCAAAAAATGATATTGTAGAAATTATGTGTAATTTTCTATATAATCTAGGATTCTTTTTAAAAAGATATCCTGTAATACCAATTAAAATCATAATAATACTGAAGCCAATATATTTTATAAAATAATCTTGTCCTATCTTCAAAACAAATGCTGTTATCATAGTGATAATAGATATACTTCCTGTAAAAATATGAAGTTTCACATATCTTGATTTTTTTAACTTAAAGATCTTTGGTATATAATACATTAATAGTGCTAGCATAAAAAATGATGATGATATTCTTTCCATAATGCTTTCTCCTTTGTATTTAAAGTATTCTAGTTAACTTTCTCCACTTGTGGCTTAATTGTTTTAATTCTAAAAATGAAATAGTAAAACTTAAATAGTATTAATGCTATTAAAAATATTTTTACATGTAAATTGTCTAATATTATTAATGGAAATGCTAACATAAAATCAGCAAAAGCTAATAAACACACTTTTTGTTTTAAAGTCATAGCCCTTTCTTTAACAAAACTCTCTAAGTGCTTTTTATATATTTTTGTGTTAATAAACCATGTATTAAACCTTTCAGATCCTTTAGCAAAACAAAATGATGCTAAAAGTAAAAATGGTGTAGTTGGTAGTATTGGTAATGCCACTCCTATAGCTCCTAAAGCAAAAGAGATTAATCCTATAGTTATATAAATATATTTTTTTATTTTATTCATTATTCTCAGCCCCCTATTTATTTAATGCATGTCTAATTAATTCTATCGGATTATAGATTACAAGCCTTGGTCCTGAAAATTTCATAACTTCTTTAACTTTTTCTTTCATATCCTTCTTATAACAATGTATCGGACATCTTGAACATGTTGATTTATTTTCGCCAAACTTACAATAACTTAACCTTTTATGAGCATATTCCAATAACTCTTGACATTCTTCACATAGTTCCCCATTTTTCATATAATGCTTTTTCTTACAATATATTTCTATCATTAGCTTAATTGTCTTCTTTTCTCTTTCAATTTTCCCCATCAATCTTCGACTCCTCACACTTAACATAATCGTTACTGATAATCATTATCACTTAATAATTAAAATTTAAGAGGACTTTTCAATCCTCTTAATTATTTAATAATTTTAACTCATTATTAGTTTACTATTTTCTAGTTTGTAAGTTTTATTGCAAACTGCTGTAGTTGATTTTCTATGAGATATAAGCACTATAGTTTTATCCTCACAGTTTTCCTTTATTGATTTTAAGATTTCACCTTCATTTAAAGTATCTAAATTACTTGTTGGTTCATCTAAAATTAATACATTTCCATCACTTAAGAACGCTCTTGCAAGTCCAATTCTTTGCTTCTCTCCAGAAGAAAGATTTCCTCCAAGCTCTCCTACTTTTGTATCATATCCCTTTGGTAATGTTTCAATAAAATCATGTATAGATGCCATCTTAGCTGCTTTTATTACCTCATCTTTAGTTGCATTTATATTTCCTATTCTTATATTATCTAATATAGACTCATTGAACAGATATGTTTCCTGACTTACTAAAGTTTGAGTATTTCTTATTGAGTTTGTACTAACTTCTTTAATATTTATATTATCTAGTTTAATCTTTCCTTCATTTACATCCCAGAATCTCATCATAAGCTTAACAAAAGTACTCTTACCAATTCCACTTTCACCAATAAGAGCAATCTTATCTCCCTTTTCAATGTTAACAGAAGTAGAATCAAAGATTTTTTCTTTTCTATTTGGATAAGCAAATGTTACATCTTCATAAGATATTGAATCACCACTTATTTCATGTCCTTCTAAAACTTCTTCTACATGTGGCTCTTCATCTATAAGATCAAACAATCTCTCTGCACAAGCAAATGTTTGAAGCAACGTATTTGATAAGTTACTTAAGGCTACTACCGGTCCAAAAGAAGATGCTATTATTACAATTCCAACTAACATCCATGTAAATGATAAGTTACCTACAGAGTATTGATAAAATCCTAACCCTACAAAAGTTAATATTGCAATCATAATAGTTAAATCTGTTATAGCTCTAATTATTCCTTCATGCTCTTTAATCTTATCAAGACTCTCATTTATTCTATGAGATTTTGAGTTAATCTCCTTTAATCTTTCTTCCCCATTTTTAAACAGTAATACCTCTTTTAATCCTCTTAAAGAATCAAGAATATAATTATTACATTCACCAAACATATTTCTATATGCTACACCTGCTTCTTTTCCAAGACTTGATGAAGCATATGGAATAACAAATCCTACTATTAAGAAGAATACTACTGATAATAATCCAAACCATGGATTAATCATATATAAAATTATTGCAATTATTGTATTGGTAATTATCGCAATTGATATTGGTGCTATAGTATGAGCATAAAATACTTCTAAAAGTTCAATATCAGATGTAATTAATGATATAAGATTTCCCTTTTCTTGTCCTTCTAATTTAGCAGGAGCTAATTTTCTAAGCTTAGCAAATATCTTATCTCTTAATATATAAAGTATTTTAAAGGCTATATAGTGTCCAGATAACTGCTCTGCGTATCTTAAAAAACCTCTAAACACTGCAGCCAAGGCCATAACACCCATTGCTCCTGTAAAACTTATAAAAGTGATATCACCTATAAGTGTTCCTATAGCTATTGCTCCAAAGCTTGCTATTGCTATTGCTGCTAAAAATCCTATAACACCCATACTTATAGTGATAGCCATAATCGGTGCTAATGGCTTTAATTCAATTATTAATCTCTTCATTATTTGGAAGCCTGATCTTCTTTGCATATTAACAAACCTCCCTTATCATTTCTAATTCATTTTGTTTATTAACCATGTCATAGTAATGTTTTTTACCATTCATTAACTCTTCATGAGTACCACTTTCAACTAATATACCTTTATTCATAACATAGATTTCTTTTGCATCTACAACGTTAGCTAATCTATGAGATATTACTAGTATAGTTTTATCTTTTGAAAGTTCATAAATAGCTTCCCAAATATCTTCTTCACTCTCAACATCTATATTAGATGTTGCTTCGTCAAATATAATCATATCTTTGTTAGAAAGTATAACTCTAGCTAATGCTAATCTTTGCTTTTGCCCTCCAGATAATGCACTACCAGCTTGTCCTACATCTGTTAATAATCCTTCTTTTAATCCACTTACGAAATCATATAATCTTGCAGTTTTTAATGCTATTTCAAGTTCTTCTTGCGTAGCATCTTTCTTAGCCATTAATAAGTTATCTAAAATTGTTCCATTAAATATGTAACTATTAGTTGATACTAATGCTATATTTCCATAAATATTATCTAATGATATATTTTCAATATTAGTGTTATTCAATAAAATTTCTCCATTAGTTACTTTGTGGTTGTTTAATATAAGTGATGCTATTGTACTCTTACCTGAACCACTTTCCCCTACTATAGCAACTAATCCACCTTTTGTTATCTGCATATTTATATTATTTAATACTTGTCTCTCTCCATCATAGCTAAAATCAACATTTCTTAATTCTATAGCTATATCCTTGAATTTAGTATCTTCTTTAACAGTTATGTCTTTTTCTCTTTCTTTAGCATCTAAAATCCCGAACATTCTATCACTAGCCGCCATACCATTCATAGCTATATGGAAGTATGATCCTAGAAGTCTTAATGGAATGAAAAACTCTGATGAAAGTAATATTATTATAAGTAAACTTCCTACTGGTATTTCTCCATTTCTAAATTGAATTAAAGCTACTATTGTTCCTGCTGCTGCTCCTCCAAAAGCTACTAAATCCATAATAGTTATTGAATTAAGCTGCATACTTAAAACTTTCATAGTTATCTTTCTAAACTTTTCAGCTTCTTCATTCATTTTTTCATGTCTCTTTTCATCAATATTAAATACCTTTAAAGTAGTTAATCCTTGAAGATTTTCTAAGAAAGTTCCCCCTAAATCTGAATAAGACTTCCAATAATCTTTTAAAATTCTCTTAGCAATTTTCATTATAGCTATTATTGACGCTGGTATAAGAGGCACACAAAGAATAAATACTAAAGCTGCCTTAAATGATATAAAGCTCATAAAAACAAATAATGTAATAGGCACTAAAAGTGCATAGAAAAACTGAGATAAATATTTACCAAAGTAAATTTCTAACTGCTCTATTCCTTCTACTGATACTTGTACAACTGCAGAAGTACTTTCTACTGAAGTATATCCAGTTCCAAGCTTTAATAACTTTTTATAAATAAGTTCTCTTAATGTAACCCTTGCATTAGCAGATGCTGCATTTGAAAACTTTGCATATAAAATATTACAAGTATATCTAATTGCTAATAAACAAGCTATTATTATAATCGCTAATAATAGTGATATATTTCCCCATACTTGAAACTCTGACATATATCTAAAAACATTTCTTCCAGCTAAATTTAGTCTTTCTCCAATATATATTTTATTAATAAACTGTCCTATTAAAATTATAGTAATTATATTGCATAATACCGATATCCAGTTTACTAAAATAGTAAGCGCAATATACTTTTTTGAATCTTTACAAAGGTTAATTAACCTTTTATTTATCATCATAATATCGTCCTCCACTGATACTTTATTTTAATTGATAACTCTTATCACTTGTATTAATATACACTAATTGATAATTGTTATCAAGTATTTTTTTGTAATTATTTATTTTTCTTCTTAATAATAAAAAAAGTACTTATAATCCCAATAATTACAAGTACTTTTTCATAAGTATCTATTTACAAATTCGACTATTCTATTATTAATTTTTATAAGCATATTTATACCTTCTAATTAGATGCTATTTGTTGAATTACTGTCTCCAATGAATTAACTGTACTTTTATGACTCCTAATTACTGTTATGTTTTTCTTATCTGCCTCCTTTTTTGCCGCTAATACCAACTTATGTGATACTACATCAGTTAATAATATTACTGCATCTGGTTTCCCTATTTTATCTCTAAATCTAGTCTCCATTTGTGTGAAAACCTTAGCCTTACAGTTATACTTTTTACACACATCAATATACTGTTTGCTCATTCTATCATGACCACCAACAATTACTATACTCATCGTTATTTCACCCTTCTATATATATAAATTTATTGTTTTTTATACAGCTATGCTTTCAGCATTAATTATAATATTTTTTAAATTACAGAATACATTTTGACTAGAATCTCCCTTTAATATAAAACTAACTGCCTTTTCCTTAATCATATCATAAGTATTAAAAACTTCTTTAGCATTATCATAATCGTTATAAACTCTCCAATAACCACATGCTAAACACTTTTTATTACTACAATCCATAAAATCTCTTACATCATCAAGTGGATATCCTAAAAAAATTCCTAACTCATGTGGACAATTAAATTCTTCATACCTTCTTTTTAACATTTCCAAATAAACATCTAGATTATTTTCATCATTATATCCAAGCTTTGTCAGAAAAAGTTTGTTTTCTTTCCTAAAGATATAATTAGATAACTCCTCTTCATCATAAATCAATATTATTAATGCACTTTCACATTCCCTTAAATTTATATATCCTATATCTATAGATTTAAGAAAATCCTTACCATATTTAATCCACTTTTCATAAATACTATTACTCCCCTTCTTTAACGTTATCGTAGCTGAAGGTTTTACTTTTGTGACAACTAGTGAAGCATTATAAAGTAAAAACTTCTCAATGCATTCTCTCTCTTCCATCTTATCTAAACTTTTGTAAAAACCAATTGTACTCATTAAATACTCCTATGTTAAATTCCTTATTAATATTGATATTCATTCTCATTTGTATATAATTTTATATTAACATTTTTTCATTGTCAATATAAAAATATAATACTTCTTTAACGTATGCCTATAATATATATTCTCTTTATTGATGATATTTATAGTTCTTATTAGGTGTAATTTAAAAATACCATTACCGCTATACATTAAAAAGACAGAGAGAGAAAATCTTTACTTAGATTATCTCTCTTTAATCTTTTTGTATTTTATTATTTTAGTACAAATGATTTGCAATCTGTACATTCAGGAACTGTAGGATTTGCTTCATGAGTTCCAACTTGTATAGCATTTAATGTACAATAATCTACTGAACCAGAGTGATGCTTACATTGTTGTACAGTACATTTGATACTTTCATTTTTATTCATATTTACACCTCCTTTGCAGTCAACATTAATATTATTCTTCTCTTAACATCTAATTATTCATTAAATCCTAATGAATAATTTAAAACTCAATTTTAAATTTAGACTTACTATAAATATGTTTTTTTCAATAATAAAACTTAAAATAAAAATCAGTATCTACAAGATGTAGATACTGATTTAGTATATTATTTATGGCTTCCACAATCGTGATGAACACATATATGCGAACTATCGAATTCCTTCAGTTCATTTTTATTAATTAACTCTATATTTTTAGCTACTGTTCCTTCACTAGCCTTAAATACTTTTATTCCCATAGCCCTTAATTTGCCAATAGCACCTTGACCTATTCCTAAAACTACAATTGCATCTACTACTTCGCCACATAAAGCTTTAATAGGTTGACACTTACCATGTTCATGATCTAAGTTCCCATTATCTATTGTTTTTACTTCTCTCGTTTCAGAATCAACCACTATAAACATCTTAGCGCTTCCAAAGTGATTGTATGGAATACTCTCCATTCCTTCATTAGTGTTAATTGGAAAACAAACCTTCATTTTTTATTCCTCCTTCAAAATATTCTTACAACAATTTTTCATAGACTTGCAACTATGTTTGCATACAGAAATATCAAAGCTTCTCTCTTTATCACTTAAGCCTTCACTTATTAAATTGAAATCATCATTTATTAGCCCATGTATAAAGCTAATAGATTTTTCTAAAGACTCTTTATTTAATTCATACATAAGATGATATCCTCTTTTATACCCAACTATTAAAGAAGATTCTTTAAGTATTTTTATATGTTGTGATACGGCTGCCTCAGATATATTTAAATGCTTAGCTATTCCTTTTGCACAGATATTTTTGTGTGAAACTAATATTAATATTTTTAATCTTGTTTCATCAGCTATAGCCTTAAAAATTTTTATCTTTTCTTCCATGTTAACCTCTTTTTAATTAAGTAATTACTTAATTAAATTATATCCCTATATTTTCCTAATTTCAAGTGCAAAAAAAATAACTTCTAATTTAATTTTAATTAGAAGTTATTTCTCTTATTTACTGCTTTGTTTTAGGATTAAATATTATAGCCATCAAATATCCAAAAAAGATTGCTGCTGTTATTCCACCGGCTGCTCCAGTTATTCCACCTGTAAAAGCCCCTAAAAGACCATCTTTTTCTACACCTTCAATTGCTGCTTTAGCTAGCGAATTTCCAAAGCTAGGTAATGGAACTGTAGCACCTGCTCCTCCTATTTCTACTAGTTTATCGTACCACCCCAAACTACCTAATATTGCTCCTATAGTTACAAAAGCAACTAATATTCTTGCTGGAGTTAATTTTGTTGTATCCATTAATATTTGTGCAACTACACAAATTAACCCACCTACAATAAATGCGCTTATATACTCCACTTACGCTTTAGTAAACTATCTTTAGTCTACTAAAATTCACCTCCTTAATCAATTTCAATAGCAACTGCATGAGCTATACCTGGAATAGATTCACCTTGAAGAGATGTTGTCGTACTCATTAAAGCTCCAGTAGATACTAAAAGCATTTTTTTAATCTCTCTTCTCATTAATTTTTTATAGAAGTATCCGCATGTAACTACTGCAGAACATCCACATCCACTTCCTCCAGAATCAGTATTCTGTCTTTCATCATCAAAGATCATCTCTCCGCAGTCTACATAAACATCTTTAATATCATAACCATATTCAAGTAATAATTTTTCTGTTATTTCTTTACCTACTTTACCTAAATCTCCTGTAGCTATAACGTCATAATCACTTGGTTTTCTTCCAGTATCCTTGAAATGATTATAAATAGTATCTACAGCAGCTGGTGCCATTGCTGCCCCCATATTGTTAGCATCTTTTTCACCATAGTCTTTTACAACTCCAGTAGTTACATATGTAACTCTTGGAAAATCTCCATGATCAGAAAGCACCATAGCTCCTGATCCTGTTACTGTCCATTGTGCTGTAGGATTTCTTTGTGATCCATATTCTAGTGGAAATCTAAATTGTCTTTCTGCTGAACTAAAATGTGATGATGTAGATGCTACAACATATCTAGCAAAGCCTCCATCTAAAAATAATGATGCCATACTTAATGATTCTGCCATAGTTGAACATGCTCCATATAATCCAAAGAACGGAATATTTAACTCTCTTGCTGCATATCCAGATGATACTATTTGATTCAAAAGATCACCTGCAAAAAGATACTCTATATCCTCCTCTTTTAAGTTTGCACTTGAAATAGCCCCTTTTATAGCAGTATACATCATCTCTGATTCTGCCTTCTCAAAACTATCTTTTCCTAAAGTATCATCATTAATTATTTCATGGAAATAGTCTTTTAAAGGCCCCTCTCCCTCCTTAGGTCCAACTATTGAAAATGTTGAAATTATCTTCGGAGGATTTTGTAGTTTTATAGTTTGTTTTCCTATTTTTTTAGCTGCTGAAGTCATACTTAACCTCCTACATAAATCCAAATAATTTTAATAAATAATACACTAAGCCTACTAATACCGATGTCCCTATTCCATAAACAAGAACTGGTCCTGCAATAGTAAACATTTTTGCTGCAACACCAAATACAAATCCTTCTTTCTTAAATTCTATTGCCGGTGCAACCATTGCATTTGCAAATCCAGTTATAGGAACTACCGTTCCAGCACCTCCAAAGTTAGCAATTTTATCATATACACCTAGGCCTGTTAATAGAGCTCCTAAAAAGACCATTATTATAGGCAACCACTTTTTAGCTGCGTCTTCTGGAACTCCATATTTTATCAACATATTCAAAATCAATTGGCCAATTGTACATATAATTCCACCTACTATAAAGGCTAATAGGATATTTTTTAAGTATTTTGGCTTTGGTTTAGCTTGCTTACTAAGATCTTGAAATTGATTTAAGATCTTTTCTTCTTTTTTAGAAATGTCAGCCATATTCATCTCTCCTTTCTAGCATATATGTATTATCCCTCTAAACTGAAAAAAAATGCTCCAAAAAAGTATATTATTACATTTATTGATTAACTTATTTTTAAATATATTAAATAAAAAAAACACCTACTACAATTAAATGTATTTTAGGTGTTCTATTTATCTCCATTATTTACTTTATTTTTCATCTCCCTTAGTTTACACATCCTCTAATTTACTTTTCATTTGTAATAATACTTTCTTTTCTATTCTAGAAACTTGAACCTGACTAATTCCTAATAATTTCGCAACCTGCACTTGTGTTTTATCTTTAAAGTATCTAAGCATTATTATTTGCCTTGATTTATCATCAAGCCCTCTTAATGCCTCTTTTAATGCAATTTTATTTATCATTCCGCTATCTTCTTCACCATTCTCACTTAATTTATCTATTAATAAAACTGGCGAGCCATCATCTTGATGTATAGTGTCATATAAATATGATAATCCACTTGCTGATTCAATGGCGAAAACTATATCTTCCTTATCTATACCTGCATACTTTGATAATTCTTCAACAGATGGTTCTCTTCCTAATTCTTTAGTAAGAATCTCCCTATCAAAATGTATCTTTCTTGCTAAGCTCTTTACATTTCTACTTACCTTTATCATTCCATCATCTCTTAGGAATCTTTTAATTTCTCCGATTATCATAGGAACAGCATAAGTAGAAAATTTTACATTATACTTATTATCAAAATTTTTAATAGCTTTAACTAAACCTATAGAGCCAATTTGAAAAATATCCTCATAGTCATAACCTCTATTTAGGAACTTCTTACTTATTGACGATACTAACGGCAAGTTCATTTCTATTAATATATTCATTGCCTCTTTATCACCATCTTTGGCTAATAGTATTAATTGAGAATTATCATTGTAATTAAAATCTTCTTTTCTTACATTACCATTTTTCATAATACTCCCCTAACATAATTAATTAAATTTTTTCTTCATGATAACTCTTGTACCTTTACCAAACTCGCTTTCTACGTATAAACTATCCATAAATGTTTCCATAACAGTGAATCCCATTCCTGACCTTTCTAGATCAGGTCTTGATGTATAAAGAGGTTCTCTTGCTTGGTCAACATTTTCTATGCCTCTACCATTATCTATTATAGTTATAGATACTTCATTACCACTAATTGCTGCTTCTATCTTGATTATGCCCTCTTTTGCATTTTCATAACCATGAATTATAGAATTTGTTACAGCTTCTGAAACAGCAGTTTTAACATCAGCTAACTCATCTATAGTTGGATCTAATTGAGAAACAAATGCGGCTACAGCTACTCTTGCAAATCCTTCATTTTCTGACCTACTTACAAATTCTATACATACTTTGTTATCTAACATAAAAAAACCCCTCCATTAAATGCATCTAATAGCTTCTTCTAAATTTTCGTAACTATTAATTATTTTATATAATCCAGATAGCTTAAATACTTTATCTACTCTATTATTTACTTCAACAATACATACATTTCCATTACGGCCTTGTAGTTTCTTAAATCTTCCTATAACAACACCAATTCCTGAGCTGTCCATAAAAGTAACTTCTTTAAAGTTCATAACTAGTGATTTAATATTATCTCTATCAATTCTATCATCTATCTTAACTCTTACTTCTTCAGCACTATGGTGATCTAGTTCACCGACTAAATAAACAATTAATGTATTGTCTTTTTTATCAAAATTTAGATACATATTAATCAACTCTAAATAATATATTTAGAGCTACACCCCCTCTTTTCTTCCTTCTTTTTCCATAATTTTAACATAATGTATATTAAGTCGTCAACTTTTATTAATTTTCATTTACTAAAATTTAATAATAAAAAGGTATCACTTAATTAATGATACCTTTAAACTTTTAACTCTTTTTAGATTTATATTTATTTATTTCTGCATAAACTTGTTCATAAAACTCCTCGATACTTTCATTCTCATTTAACATTAATACTTCAATTGCATCATTTAATGTTGACATTTCATATAGATGGAATTTATTTTCTTTAATAGCCTCTTCTACATTTGGAGTTAAAATAATCTCATCTTTATTAGCTGATGGTAGTAATACACCTTTATTTTCTACATTGTCTATTATCTCACAAACCCTATAGAATCCTTCTATTTTCTCATTTACTCCACCAATAGCTTGAACCTCTCCAAATTGATTTACTGAACCTGTTACCGCTATATTCTGTTTTATTGGCCTTCTACTAAGAGCAGATAATATTGATATGATTTCAGCAATAGACGCACTATCGCCTTCAACTAAACCATATGTCTGCTCAAAGCTTAAATGAAAATCTACAGGGGTTTCTTCGTAGGGATTTAAAATATTAGTTAATAAACCTTTTAATATATTTATAGATTTCTCATGAATTTTTCCACTTAAATTACTTTCCTTTTGAATATCTACAATTCTTCCTGTACCTTTGTATGCTACACAAGTAATTCTCATAGGTTTTCCAAAAGTATAATATCCAGTATCTAAAACAGCAAGTCCATTAATAGCTCCTACTCTTTCTCCTTTAACTGAAATTAATATCTTCTTTTCAGTATATAATTTCATCATTTCTTTTAAGATATCTTCCTCTTCATATGCTACTTCTATTATTTCTTTTTCAGTTATTTTATCACTTTTAGTTTCAACTGCATAATGGTTAGCCAATAATAATAATCTTTCTATAGTATACTTTTCAACAAACAATTTATTTTTACAACTAGCTTTTCTACATAAATATTTAAAAATTTCTCTTAATCCATCACTTGTTACTTTTAGTAGTTCATCTTTTCTTATTTTATTATTAATTTCACTTGTAACTGTTTTTATAACATCATCACTTATTTCAACTACTGAAGAAAACTCTGCCTTTAGAGGAAATAGCTTTTTAAAATCTTCATCAGAATTATATAATATATCGTAAGATTCATAGTCTCCTATAATAATGACTTTAAGTTTTATAGGTATAGATGCTGGTTTAAGTCCACTTACATTAATAAATTCCATATAACTCTTATTGTTATCAAAAGATAATGTATTAGATAAAAGTATCTTTTTCAAATAATAATAACTTGTAGGATTAGTAGCTAAGGAGCTTAGTCTTAAAATCAAACATCCCTCATTAGCTTTTAGTATTGATCCTGCTGTAATCAATGATATGTCAGTAGTGTAAACTCCATTATGATTCTCATACTCTATAGTTCCAATTAAATTATTTAAATTAGGATCTTCTTCAAATATAACTGGTGGTGAAAAGTTCTTACTATTATCTACAATAACCTTAACATCATATTTGTTTAATACTTCATATATTTCATTTTCATCATCTTCGAGACTCATAGTGTAACATTCAACTATATTTTCCTCTATAGATGTAAATAGCTTTTCTAGATATTCATAAGAATCGTCATCTGTTATAAATTCTATTAAAGCTTCATCTTTATATTCTTCCATATTATTTATTAAAAACTTAGTATATATTTTTTTAAGTTTTTTCATAGATTTCATTTCTAAATTTTTTAGTTCTTCTAATATTACTTCTGCTCTCTTTTTCAACTTACCAGCATTCTCAACTATTATTTCCTTCTTATCCTCTTCTAAATTATCATATTCTTTTTCTGTCATTGCCTCTTCCCCATTTAAAGGAATAAAAGCAAATCCCTTAGAACTAGCTTTAACTTCAAATCCATCTTTTTTAGCAGATTCCATAAGTTCATTTATGCATTCAGTTCTTCTTCCTTGAATCTCTTCTACTAAAAAATCCTTTTCTTCTTCAGTAGACCCCTTATAAAAATCATCTACAATCTCTAAATATGCATTTTTTATTTCTTCTACAGTTTCTTTTAATTTATTTCCTTTTCCATTTGCAACAAAAATAGCCTCTGGTTTTTTCTCATCTCCAATAGTTACATAGCATATATCTTTTGGCGAATTCAGGTCCTTATATTTATTTTCAATATAATTAATTAATTCTTTTAATTTATCTTTAGAAAATGAATCTATTAAATATAAGTTATACCCCTCTTTATCTATGCTCAGTGCTCTACTAATCCTCTTATATGCTTCATTAAATTCCGGTATCCCTTGTATATCCTTAAACTCATCGTCCTCTGGTATTGATAAGTCAAACAATATTTCGTTTGGAGTTAGTTCTTTTTTCATAAGCCTCCTATCCAAAGTATAACTTGATTAAAATCAGTAGTTTTTACCTTTATACAGTCATATATTATATTAATATTCTATTATCCGAATTTTAGGTAATGTTTTTTCTTAAAAGTAAAATTTATTTTTAAAATAAAAGGAACCACTAATTAAAGTGATTCCTTTTTATAAATATTAATATTTAATTTTAGTAAGTTGAATTAGATTCTTTACCTTCACAAATAGCTATTGATGCAGATGCACCTATTCTTGTAGCTCCATTTTCAATCATAGTTAAAGCATCTTCTCTACTTCTTACTCCGCCTGATGCTTTTACTCCCATGTCTGGACCTACTGTTTCTCTCATTAATTTTATATCATGAGCTGTTGCTCCACCTTTTGAGAATCCAGTTGAAGTCTTAACAAAATCTGCACCTGCTTCTTTTGATAGTTGACAAGCTATAACCTTTTCTTCATCTGTTAAAAGACAAGTTTCTATTATAACCTTAGTCAACGCTTTTCCTTTTGCAGCGTTTACTACAGCTTGTATGTCATTTTTAACATATGCTAAATCTCTTTCTTTTAACTTTCCAACATTTATAACCATATCAACTTCAGTTGCACCTTTTTTGATTGTATCTTCAGTTTCAAACGCCTTAACCTCAGTTGTTGTTGCTCCTAAAGGAAATCCTATTACAGTACAAACCTTAACTGGTGTTCCTTCTAATATTGTTGCTGCTTTAGCTACCATAGAAGGATTTACACAAACTGATGCAAAATTATATTTAACAGCCTCTTTACAAAGCTCCATAATTTCTGCTTCAGTAGCTTCTGGTTTTAAGATTGTGTGATCTATCATACCTGCAATATTTATATTTTCCATACTATACCTCCAAAAATAAATGATGTATCCTAATTACTAATTATAATCTACAATATGTAAAATGAAAAGCATTTATTTAATAAGTGTAGCAATACATATTTTTCAATAATATACCGTATAATCTAACAAATTTTAAAATAAAGTTAGTTGTTCAACCTTTTCTTCTTTTATACTACTTACTGTTAAACCTATTAACCTAATAGGTTCACTAAAGACCTCTTCTTCTATTATCTCAATAGCTATATTATAAATATCTTCAGCTTTATTTATGTAGTGAGTTAAAGTTTTACTTCTAGTATGATTTATAAAAGAACTAGTTTTATACTTAACTGTAATAGTCTTTATAAATATATTCTTTTCTTCTAAATAACTACTTATTTGAGTGCTAAAACTTTTAAGATAGTTTGATAATTCATCTTTATCATCTGTATCAAACTTTAGGGTTGTTTCTTTTCCATAGGATTTTCTATCCCTATTAGGTGTAACGACTCTATCATCAATCCCTCTAATTCTGTTATAAATATCTATTCCATACTTTCCAAAATACTCTACAAAAAATTCTTTAGGATGAATATATAAGTCTTCAATTTTAAATAATCCCATATTATTTAATCGTCTAACAGACTTTTGTCCAAGTCCGTATATTTTTGATATAGGTAAAGGTTTTAATATTTCTGGAATCATATCCTCAGTTATAATCATAATTCCATTTGGCTTATTCCAATCCGAGGCAAGTTTTGCTAAAAATTTATTATATGATATCCCTATAGATAAGGTCAATCCTACTTCTTTATAAACTCTTCTTTTAATATATATTGCTGCTTCTTTATAATCTTTAAATTTACTATTGGTAATATCTAAATATGCCTCATCTATTGAAAGCGGCTCTACTAAGGGTGTGACCTCCCTAAATATATTAAAAATTTGTGCAGATACTTCTTTGTATCTCCAATACCTTCCTCTTAAATATATTCCCTGTGGACATAACTTCTGAGCCATAAATATAGGCATTGCAGACTTTACACCGTATTTCCTTGCCTCATATGAACATGTAGATACTACACCTCTTTCACTTACTCCCCCCACTATTACAGGCTTACCTTTAAGCTTTGGATTATCTTTTTGCTCCACTGATGCAAAAAAAGCATCCATATCAACGTGTAATATTATCTTGTCCATGTCTATCACCTAATTTAGTACCTCTGAGAACATACTTTTATTCTTACTATTAATAAAAGATAATATTCCATGTGCTAATAATTCATCTATATATAATTTTTTTTCAGAATCATTACAAAAAGCAATTATTGAAATTGCAATTATTGTTCTAAATCCTTTATCTATATAATACTCATATTCATACTCTTGATCACATAATTCGTCTATTACACCCTCTACTAAATCTACATTTCTTCTCGGATTAATGTTATAAAGTATTCCTATAAGTGGTAAAAACTGATTAGCAATTTTTATATCTCTCTTTTCTAATTGTTGAATAAATTCTACACTTCTGTACATATGGCCTGATGATCCATTTAAAAGTATTGCATTGGCTAACCCTTGTATTCCATTTTTTGATCTAATATTAGCATCAGCAATATGCTCAAAAACATTATCTACAAAATCATTTATAACCTCTGCTTCTATATCATTTAATGCCCATAATGCACAAACTAGATAATCATCATCTTGAGTTATATTATAATACTTTTCTTTTAATACATAATAAACTTCTACTGTCTTTTTTACTATTTCTTCTTTATCTCTATCTCTTCCATATCTAGCTAAAACGTATGCAGTAAGCGCTAAATGAGCTCCTTCTAGAAAATGCTCCTCTAAAAGATTCATATATTCAAACATGCTTTGTATTAATTCTTCTTCTATATTTTTATCTAGAGAAGCAATTAGTATAGATATTAAGTATAATATATCTCCTCTAAAAATAGACATCCTAGGAGTTGTTGCTTTTATATATTTTCTGATTTCTCTAACTCTTTCAACTGGTATTTCACTTTCATAATGCGAAAACACTAATGATGCAAAATGATTTAATAAATCTCCATCATTTCTTAATTCCATTCTTGCAAATTTATAATTGTCAACAGTTAAATTAACTCTATTTAAAATAAAACTTTCCATTATTTTTTACCTCTCCTCATTGGCAATTATCCTAATTATTAATTACTTCTATATTATACTATAAAATAGTGTCAATTTTATATCAAAATATTAATCTACTTTTATTAAGTAAAGTTATTTATAATAATAAAAATTTCCAAACTTAAAAAGGCTACTTAGTAACTAAAATAGCCTTATATTTATATCTCCTAAACTCGAATACCTTTAAGATTTAAAGACACCTTTAATTGAAACTTCAAATCATCACTTATTTTATTATCCCCATAAATTAAATTATAAAACTCAATAAAAGTATTCATATATTCAGTATTATTGTTAATCTTAGGTAATCCATCAATATCACTTATATATTGATATACAAGCTCATTACTTATATCGTTAGAAAATCTTTCCTTATAGAAATTTATCATTCTCTTATATTTTTTATAAATATTATATCTTTGAGAAGTCGTTACTCTAACTATAGCTATAATTGCAACCACTAGTAAAAAAATACTAACTAATATATATTTCCACACTTAGTTATCACTCCTCTTCTTATAATTAATAGAACTATATAAATTTTCTCCTACTATATCATATTCATTTTAACAATATATTCCATAAATTTTTATTATTATTCTAAATTATTAACTAAAAAAACTTCAATATTCATCTTTTATATCGTTTTCTTTAAAATATTTTTCAAAGAACTTATATGTTTTTGTCTCCTCTGGCAAAGTGCCTAAAACATACATAGAAAAACACTGTGCAAAATACTCTTCTGAATTTACTTTTATATATTCATACTTAACATTAAAATTGCGATAATAAAATTTTTCACCATCTGGAAATATTAAATCCTTTTCGTTTTCATAAATATTTTTAAATCGGTATGTATCAGATATTTTTATAAACGATAATTCATTATAGCTTATAGCATGTCCTATTTCATGAAGTAAAACTACCTCATTACTATATGTTTTCTGTATTGTAATAGCTTTATTTCTATGGGAATACTTGGAAGTAACTCTTCCATATTTACTATATTCTCCTATGTCATCTGTTGTATTTATTGTTACACCTATCTCATATAATCTTCTAATCAACTCTTCTGGAAGCCTTTCTAATGTTGATTCTATATTAAAATATAAAGGTTCTTCCATATCTTTTACCTTTAATTCACTTATCATATTATCAACTGAAATTTTATTATCTTTATATACCTCACTAATACATGGACATAATAATATTATCAACACAGCAAAAGCTGCCACATATATTATCTGTAACTTTATAATCTTTTTCATCACAACTACCTTCTAAAAACATATTTTATAATTAATATGAAAAAAAAAGGTTATTTAGACTTATCAAATTCTTTACTTAATATATGTTAATTAACTAACTTCCCCTCTTAATATAATATATAATTCTTAATTAAAGCTTAACAAAATAGAAAATAAAAAAAATAGAACACATTATCATGATATACTCATAATAATGTGTTCTACATATTTAAGTTAAAATCTTATACTAAGATTTTATTATTTTGCGTGTTCTTCAACAGCAACTGCAACAGCAACTGTCATACCAACCATTGGGTTGTTTCCAGCACCAATTAATCCCATCATTTCTACGTGAGCAGGAACTGATGATGATCCAGCGAATTGAGCATCTGAGTGCATTCTTCCCATAGTATCAGTCATACCGTAAGAAGCTGGACCTGCAGCCATGTTATCTGGGTGAAGAGTTCTTCCAGTACCACCACCTGATGCAACTGAGAAGTATTTCTTACCTAATTCGATACATTCTTTTTTGTATGTTCCAGCAACTGGATGTTGGAATCTTGTTGGATTAGTTGAGTTACCAGTGATTGATACGTCAACACCTTCGTGATGCATTATAGCAACACCTTCTCTAACGTCGTTTGAACCGTAGCAGTTAACCTTAGCTCTTGGACCGTTTGAGTATGCTTTTGATTGAACAACTTCTAATTTTCCTGTGAAGAAGTCGAATTTAGTTTCAACATAAGTGAATCCATTGATTCTTGAAATTATCTTAGCAGCATCTTTTCCAAGACCGTTTAAGATAACTCTTAATGGTTCTTTTCTTACTTTGTTAGCTTTTTCAGCTATTTTGATTGCACCTTCAGCAGCAGCGAATGATTCGTGTCCTGCTAAGAATGCGAAACATTTAGTTTCTTCTCTTAAAAGCATAGCTCCTAAGTTACCGTGTCCTAATCCAACTTTTCTGTCATCAGCAACAGATCCTGGGATACAGAAAGCTTGTAACCCTTCTCCAATAGCTTCAGCAGCATCAGCAGCCTTTGTGCAACCTTTCTTTATAGCGATTGCAGCACCTAAAACGTAAGCCCAAGCAGCATTTTCGAATGCGATTGGTTGAGTTTCTTTAACAATTGTATATGGATCTATTCCGTATGCATCACATACAGCCTTAGCATCTTCTAATGTTTTCATTCCGTATTTTTCTAATACTGGAGTGATTTGTCCTATTCTTCTTTCATAACTTTCAAATAATGCCATGATTTAATTCCTCCTTACAAATTATTCGTGTCTTGGATCGATTAATTTAACAGCGTCAGCAACTCTTCCGTATTGTCCTGCAGCTTTTTCTAATGCTTCATTAGCATCCATTCCCTTACCGATCATTTCCATCATTTTTCCTAAGTGAACGAACTTGTAACCAATGATTTCATTATCTTCATCTAAAGCGATTTTAGTAATGTATCCTTCAGCCATTTCTAAGTATCTTGGTCCCTTATCTAAAGTTCCGTAAGTAGTACCAACTTGAGATCTTAATCCCTTACCTAAATCTTCTAAACCAGCTCCGATTGGTAATCCACCTTCAGAGAAAGCAGTTTGAGATCTTCCGTATACGATTTGTAAGAATAATTCTCTCATCGCTGTATTTATAGCATCACAAACTAAGTCTGTGTTTAAAGCTTCTAATATAGTTCTTCCAGGTAATATTTCTGAAGCCATAGCAGCTGAGTGAGTCATACCTGAACATCCTACAGTTTCAACTAATGCTTCTTGGATAACTCCATCTTTAACATTTAAAGTTAACTTACAAGCACCTTGTTGTGGAGCACACCATCCGATACCGTGAGTTAATCCTGAAATGTCTGATATTTGAGTAGCTTGTACCCATCTTCCTTCTACTGGAATTGGAGCACATGCATGATTTGCGCCTTTAGCAACAACGCACATTTCTTCAACTTCTTTTGAATACATCATATTATATTTCTCCTCCCTAATTTATAAATCATTCAGCTTGTCCGATTAAAGCCAAATTTAATAACTGGGTCAAAATCCATCCCTATGGGATAAATCTATCCTACATCTAATATAATAACAGATGTAAGACTATGTAACAAGAATATATTATATTTTTTTCTATAATAATTCAATTTAAATACTAAAAAAAGTGGCATTAACCACTTTTTTCATACTTCTCTTTACTTTATCCTAATGCAACATCTAATACCATCATTGTTATAAAGCCAAGTATTAATCCTATTGTTGTCAAACTTTTATTTTCTATAGATGCTTCTGGCAACAATTCTGAACCTACTACAGCCACCATAGCTCCTGCTGAAAAAGCTAAGAAAAAAGGTAACATACTTCTTACTGTTATAGCTGCAACAACACCCAAAACTCCTGCTATAGGTTCTACTAGCCCAGACGATTGCCCATAAAAAAAGCTTTTACCTACTGATAATCCATCCCTTCTTAATGGAAGTGATACAGCTGCTCCCTCTGGAAAATTTTGAAGCCCTATACCTAATGCCAATGTAATAGCTGCACCTATTGATGCACTTGGAATTCCAGCTGCTACCCCTCCAAAGGCTACTCCTACAGCTAACCCCTCTGGTATATTATGAAGCGTAACAGCAGTAACTAATAAAATACTCTTTTTATATTTTTTAGCTACTGAATCAACACTTGTTTCATCCCGTTTGGTAATAACACCATATGAATACTTGTCCATCATTTTATCAGCTAATATAATAAACACGCCTCCAGCAAAAAAGCCAATTGCAGGTAAAATAAGTTCACTATACCCAAGTTCTGCACATAACTCTATAGAAGGATTTAATAATGACCAGAAGCTTGCCGCTACCATTACTCCTGCACCAAAACCTAACATAGTGTTTAATATCCTTCTATCAACACTTTTAAAGAAAAATACTAAACCTGCTCCTAATGCTGTAACCGCCCATGTAAAAATTGTTGCAAACAATCCTTGTAAAACTGGATTTAAATCCATAAACCACTCCATACCTTTGTTTCCCTTTCTACATACACATAGTTCTACTTATAAACAATATATTGCAAATTACTACAAATAGTTCCTAGTAACGTTATACTTTATAAAAACAACTAAATACCTTTTAACTATTTATACATATATAAAAATATTGACAATATTATATGGTATATGTTAACATTACTACTGTAAGTTATTAAGTCGGCATGGCGGAACTGGCAGACGCACATGACTCAAAATCATGCGGGAAACCGTGAGGGTTCGATTCCCTCTGCCGGCACCATTTACCAAAACGCAAAAAGTCAAGCGTTGAAAACACTATGTTTTCACGTTTGACTTTTTTTGTTTTTATGCCTTGGACACCTTAGCACTTGCATAAAACTACTGTTTACTTATGATTTTTAGCAACTTTACTAGCATCTTAAAATAAATCTTTATTTATTTTACTGTCTCTTTTGTTAATATTTATGTAATGTTCATCATTATTCTAGCTCTTATAATTTATATATTTTAATAAAACAAAGCTAATATATGATTGTTCTGAAAGTAATTTAGAAGATGGGTATACAATAGCAATCAAGAAACTTTTTTATAAATTCCCAAGGAATAAATAAGAGAAGGGTATATATGGCTTTCTATTAAGAATTCCATACATACCCTTCATCTATACCTATATCAATTTAGATTAAATTTTCATACTTCTTTTTCTTGTAAGTTAATACAAAAACTCCAAGTATGCTAATTACTAATCCAATAATGAATATATTCACATGAGTTTCATCTCCTGTTTCTGGCAACTCTGGAACCGTTGAAGGATTACCAAGTTCCTCATTCATCAATTTTGTAATATTAACAAGAGCATTTAAAGCATTATCTACTTCTTCTTGTGTTGCATCTTTATCATTAATAACTTTATCAGCTATTTTTAATAAGTCTTGGTATTTTACCCAGTTTTCTTTCGAGTGATTTGCTTCTTTATAATATTGTACTATTTCTTTGTAGAACTTCTCTAACTTAGATTTATCCACCTTAGAAACTTCTGGTACTTCTATTGCTACTTCTACTAGATTACCTTTAGCTGTCTTTAATGCTGATAGAGCTTTATCTACTTCTGCTTGTGTTGCTGCATTATTATATGCATCTTTTGCTGCTTTCAATGCATTTATAAAGGCATCTTTCTCTGCTCCATCTTTATATTTATCTAAGTCAATCTTTCCGTATTCTGCAATTATATTTCCTAATTCACTTCTGTCAACATTCTCTACTTCGTCTAGTAATTTTAATGCTGCTTTTGCTTCTGTAAGAGTTTTAACTGCATTATCGATTTCTTCTTGTGAAGCTGCACTATTAATTAATGCTTTTGCATCTTCTAATGCTTTTACAAATGCATCCTTTACAGCTCCATCTTCATACTTAGTTAAATCAAGATTTTCTGAATTTTCTATAGCCTTTTCTAATTCAGTATAATCTAATTTCTTCTTTTCAACAGTTACTGTAGCCTCTGCCATTAGCCCTGCTGCATTTGTTATTTTAACCTTAGCAGTTCCTGCTTTTACTGCTGTTACAACTCCATTTTGATTTACTATTACTATATTTTCATCAGAAGAACTCCATACAATACCTTTTAGAACAGTATTTTCTGGATGAGTTGGAATTAAGGTTACTTTTCCGCCTATATTCATTGTTACATCTTCTAAGCTTGCTGTGTCTGCAACCTTTTGTATACTAATTGGTACAACTTCTGATATTGCTGCAAAATTACCTTGACCTTTTTCTACATAGATCTTAATTGTTTTTGCATTAAGTGTTTCTTCAAATTTAGCAGTTACCCATGCTCCACCTTGCATCTCTGAACTTAAAACAGTAATAGAATCTGAAGCTTCTAAAACATTTCCTTCTGAATCTAATACTTCATATTTAAATTGTTGTACAATACCATTGTTTGCACTTGGTCTTTGTTGGAACTTAAATCCACCAATTTTCATTTCTTTTCCTAAATCTACTGTTAGGATAGCTGGATTTTCTTTACTTACAGTAAATCCATTCCAACTTGAATGCCAATAGGTAGAAGAGTTTCCATCTGAAGCTGCAGAAGCTACTCCACTTCCTTCTGGTTCTCCTGTTGCTTGTTCTGTATTTGCACTAGAACTTATTTCACTAAATTCTTCTCTTGAAATATCTATTACAACATCTCCAATAACGTTCATTTCAAATACAACTTCTTTTCCATCTGGAAGTGTTGCTGTAATAGTTGCACTTCCTTCCTTTACTGCTTTTACAACATTAGCATCTTTATCTACAACTGCTACTTTTTCATCACTTGAATTCCACTCTATTTTATCTAGACCACTTCCATATATTTCAGAAGTCTCACCCTTATAAAGATTTGTACTTGATAATGTAACTGCAACAGCATCTTTATCTTCTGTAATTACAAGGTTGTCTAAAGTGAAATCTGTTTGTCCCATAGAACCCTCACCTGATTTACTTGCATTTTGATAAAGACCAATCCAAGTTTGTCCGCTTCCATTACCAATTACTTGCATTTCTACATGCTTAGTTTCTCCATGAGCTGCCTCAAGATATTGATCTTCTGAAGGAGCTGTATAGTTCACTCCATCTCCAATAACCATAGCATATCCCTTATCTGGGCCTGATTGATAATCAAACTCTACATTATATACTTTACCCGGTTCAAAACGGAAGTTTTGTGGAAGTGTTTGATATATTATTCCAGTATTCCTACTATGATGTTTTACTGACCAATTTCCTTCAATTACATCATCAATTACTCTATTATTCCATCCAGCTTGTGTATATGGTTCATTTAATTGTGATAAGTGTGTTCCTGGATCTGAAATTCCTTGTGCAGAACTTAATACAAATGGATATAACCCTTGTACTACTGTTTCAAAATCTTGCTTAAATGTTCCATCTTCTTGGAAGTTATTTAATGTCTTTTCTACTATACGAATATCATCCATATAAGTAGCTCCTTCTCCAGCTGCTCTAGATAAAGTTAATTCTGCTGTATCCTTTTCAGCTTTGAATGAAATTTGCATACGTTGCATTTTACTTCCATTCTTTTGGTCTGATTTCACATAGTTCATTAAAATAGAACGTTCAGTGTAATTAGAAACTGTTTCTTTTCCTGTATTTACTTCTATAGTTGCCTTTTCATCACTATTATTTTCTACATATACTTCTGCTACATAATTTGTATTTTTCTTTAATCCTGAAATAGTTGTAGTTACAGATACATCTTCAGAAGGACTATTAAATGTCAGTCTTTGATCTCCTGTATTTGCCTTTTCTATTACAACTGATTCATCGTCAATGTCCCCTGACCATTCATCAGAAGATAATTTTTCTCCTGCTGAATACCCATTAAAGCCTGGATCTACTACATAATCAGCTTCACCAAAATCATTTTTTAGTTCTTTAACTTCAGCACCTTTTGCTAATACATACGCTGTTGCTGCCTTAGCTTCTAAAGTTACAGATCCATTAGTTACAGGAACATTTACTTCATTTATACGTCCTTGGTCAGATAGTTCATACATTACAACATTTCCAAGGCCTTCCCATCCATTTGGAAGTTCCCATGTTGTGCTTCCTCCATCTAAATTCCAATGGTATAATTTTTCTGTTCCATCTTCATCTGTCCATGGTAATAAATACGTAACATCATTTAATACTACTTTATCATTTAAAGTAATTGTACGCTCAATATTATCATCACTTCTTTGCTCTTCATTTCTTCTTACAACAACTTCATCTCCTGCATCATTTCTTAATGTAATTTGTTTTTCATGATTTCCTACAGGTGATTGTCCTTCTTCATAATTTTCCCAATCTGTTACATAGTAATGTTGTAAAAACTTAGTAGGTAGATTTTGATTAAATGTTTCTAAAATATAGTTGTTAAAGTCTTTATCTCCACCCCAACCTTCAAATCCATATAATCTAAATCCTCCAAGTAATGGATTGTCTGCTGTTCCCCCAAATGAAGGGTAATTTAATACTTGAGAATCTCTATGGTCGTTTCTTATGAAACGGATAATATCACTATTATATCCTTTCATACTTGCACCGCCATAAACTGCATCTGTTGACCAGTGTTGCCATGTAGAATCATACTCTCCTTGTGCACTAAACTCTGTTGTAAATCTCCAACCTAGGGAATTAATTTCCTTTGCAACATTTCTTGTTTCCCATGCATCTTGATACCATACATCAAGATAGATGAAATCCATATTATCTTCACGATTTTCAGCATCTGCTTTAATTTCTTCTTTACTAGCAGTTACCTCCCCTTGTGAATCTTCTACTGCTAATGGCCATTCTCTATTATAGAAGCTTGTTCCATTTATACGATCGTATAATTGTACAAGACGCTTCCATCTTGCTTCACTTGATAAATCCCAAAGCTTATCAATTACATGAGACTGGTCTAGCCATCCCCATCCATTTGCAAATGGCTTTTGTAACATAGCTTCATTAAATGAAGCTGCTTCTGGATATGCTTCTTGCGCATTAATGTGAACACCAATTTCTGTATTATAATCATGTGCAATATCAATTAAACTTTGGAAATCTTTCACTCCACCTTCACGTTCTGCAATATCTGCATATTCTGAATTGGCAGAATCGTGACCTTCATTTCCATATCCTTTTAACATAACTGATTGTGGAAGTCCATCTGTTGCAAGATATACTTTCTTAATATTATCAGCTGTTGTTAAATATGGATTAGATGCCATACTTGCAAAGTTCATAACGATACGATAATTTACCATATCCTTAATTACTTCTGCTCCATAAGGAATGTTCATAATATCACGGAATGCAAGTGCTCCGTCATTCCAATCAATAGCTCCATCTTCATTTTCATCTGCTGCAATAGCTACTTTTGTACATGGTAAATCACTTAATGGATAGTCTTCATAATTTTGCGCTTTATTTTGTCCATTTTTATCTCCTAATTCATAATACCATGCTGCACTTGTAAGGCTCATTGTATCTGCACCATTATTTCTAACAACACGTTTATCGCCTTCTGCTTCTGAATTACTAAAAAGACCTGCACTTAACTTTCCATTTGTAAGGAATCCATATAAATATGAATCTGTATTTGATGGAATAAATCCATTTTCAAAATCAATAAATACGTCTCCAGTTGAAGTTGTAGTTGTTGATGCTTTCGCTCCTGCAAAATTAGCACCTTCTTCTACAGCATCTACTGTTAGAAGATTTAACTGTGGAACATTAATAGTTGCAATCTTATCACAGCCTTCTGCCTTATTAATTTCTATTACTTCCCATGTTAAATTATTTTCTTCTACACTTACCTTTACTTTCATATCTAAATTTATATTATTTTCATTTTTTTCAACATGCATTGAATATACTCTGAAATCTTTTCCTTCTGATTCAACCGTAACAGTTGGTTCAATTGTTATACCATTAATTTCTACAGTATTAAGTTTAGTTTCATTACCACGCATATATTGGCCTTCTATTTCTGCCCCATCTTTAAGCATTTGATATCTAGAAACAATAGGGAATGTTTTCCCAATATATACTTTCATTGTATCTGATGCAATAGTATCATATTCTGTTAAATCTAATGATTCCTTTTCTTCTAATATAATATCTACTACATTATTATCTTCTTGAACATTTATAACCTTAGAATAGGCCTCATAACCTGCCTTTGTAGCAGCAATGCTATACTCTCCAACTTCTAAAGCGTCAAACTGATACCTTCCATTCACATCACTTTTAACTGAATTTATTCCTATACGTATAACTGCATCTGCAATTGGTGTTCCTTCCTTTGTTATAACAGTTCCTGACAATGGTACAAGTTTTGAATATTTTTCTTCTACAATCTGTCCTTGACGATCTGCAGCGAATATCCACTCATCTTCCATAGCATTTATTCCGTTATATTTTACATCTGCAAAAGAAATTGATGTTGCTCCATTTGTCTTCACACCAAATCTTCCTTTTCCAGAAGTTTTCTCAGAAAGTGAAATTAAACCTTGATTAGTAACTCTACTTGTAGTTCCATTAACAGTTACTGATAAAGTCTCTCGACTTAATGATACAGATATCTGTAAATCTTCACCTTCTACAACATCAGGAAGACCTGGAATCTTTGGATAAGAACCATTTCCATCTACCTTATATTGATAATACCACTTACTACTTGGATCATATCCTACATACAACCAGTTATCATCGTTTACATAGGTATAGAAAACTCCCCAGTTACTACTTGGTTTTACTTTCAAAGAAATTTCTCCTGCATCTTCCATTACTCTATCATTGTCAAGTAATAGAATTGGTGCTTTTGCTGCTGCATTTCCATACGCATGTCCACCACCATTATTAGCACCACCTGTAATTTTAAACCATTTTTCTCCTTGCTCAGTTGGTTCCGTTGGTTCTTCTCCCCCTGAAACTTCTACTGATGGTTCCCATATCTGTCCTGCAAGACCTTCTTTATACAATGTCCAAGCATTATAATCTGTGTAATTAGTATCTCCAATTGTTACATTAGAAAAATATATGTCAGTGCACTGTGTACCATATGTAGCAGCACCAAATCCAATTTTTCCTTCCTGATCCTTTAAACTAATAAAATCAGCTATATTAATTAGAGCTTCTCCACTATTACCACTTGTCTTATTATCTACCTTAAATACAAGTTCATTTTCATTATAGACTGCACTTACATTCACAATATCATCTTGATTTATTTCTGGCAGTCCTGTAAGTCCTGGATATCCTGCTTTATCACCATTCTTATACTCTATAAACCATCCAGTTGCTCCATCATATGCAACATATGACCAATGAGTATCGTCTACATATTTTGTTACAAAACGAAATCTTGTATCACTTTTTGCACTTCCTAATTTCATCTCAAAGTTAATTGACTCATTTGTAATATTATTTTCATCTGATAATAGAAATGCCTCTGGGTTTTCACTACCAAAATGTCCATTACCATTACCACTTCCCGATTTTAAGTGTGCCATCATTTTTGGCGCAGCTAAAGATTGTAATGATGGTAATAAGCATGTCAAAAGCATTGTAAACGCTACCATTGTAGATATAATTCTTTTAAATTTCCCCTTTATTATCTTACCCATACATATCAATTTCCTTTCTTATATTCTTTTTTTTTATACAATAACTTTTCTCTCTTTCCCCCTTTCATTTTTCTATCTTCTTTGCAAGTCTTTATCCTATCATTATAAAGTATAATTTATTTACTTTCATAACAAAAACTTACAAAACACATCATTTCATCCACATCTAACTTTAATCAACTTCAATATTTTGTATTTATATACTTAATTTGGATATAAATGTAGTATATTAATTATATATTATTTTTTTATAACTAACAATTATTATGTTAGTTAAAATTTATATTATCTTGCTATGCTTCATCTTTTCTAAAGTGCCCTATGTGAAAAAATATAAAGTTTCTTAAACATAACGGTAACACCTATAGTTTAAAGACTTTTTCATCATATCACTTTATAAATGCTAAGATAAGAATGTACAGAATAACCAATATTTTCATGTATACTACTAGGTGAAATTTAACACAGTATTAATGGTGATGAATATGATTTATACAACAAACATTAGTACTGAAATAATTTTAGAATAAGTTCAAGATTTATATAAGAGTTATAATTGCTTACTTGATAATGAAGAACAATTATATGAAAAATGCAACAGATAACTAATGAAGCATAAAAAGTGAGCTACATGTGCAGCTTCAATGGGTAAAGAAGTTACCGAGTTCTTTACATTCTGGGATTAAATATCTTAAAGAGAAAAAAAGCCAAGGTTAAGAAAAATATAATAGAGAAGATGTTTGATTTTATGCTTCCAAGCAATACAACCAAACTTTCACTATCAAAAATGAATATGGGTGGTATGAGACCTAAGATGATAAAGCACATCATGAAAACAAATAATGTTGATTCATTAGATATGCTAATAGAAAATGCTATAAAAATGAATGTTAAAATTGTTGCATGTGCTATCTCTATGGATTTAATGGGAATAAAAAAAGAAGAATTAATAGACGGTGTCGAAGTTGCAGGAGTTGCTTCTTACTTAGGAGCTGCTGATGAATCTGGACTAAATCTATTTATATAATTTAACAACAAAGGAGCTGTCATAACACAGCTCCTTTTCTTATATTTTCTTTAATAATTTTTAATGCACAAAAAACTAATTTATAAAATATTAAATTTAAACTATACTATTATTAATTAAATTTACTCAAAATTAAGGAGGAAAAAAATGTATTTACTACAAAAAGGTGATAAAGTTGGTATAGTTGCTTGCTCAAATGGTCAGTCACCATTAAATCAAGAAAGTATAAATAAACTTATAGAAACTCTTAAATCTATGGATTTAACCCCAGTATGCTCCAATTATATTTATGCTAAAAACTCTATATTTAATGGTTCCCCTATAGAAAAAGGTAATGCCTTTATGACCTTATATGGAAATCCAGAAATTACTGCTATATTTGATATATCAGGTGGAGATTTATCTAATGAGGTTCTTCCATATTTAGATTATGAATTTATTTCTAAAAATCCAAAGCCTGTATTTGGTTATAGTGATGTTACTACAGTATTAAATGCTATTAATTCACAAGCTTCAATACCTACATATCTATATCAAGTCAGAAACCTAATATATGACTTTAAAGAAGTTCAACAAATAAACTTTAAAAATAGTCTATTTAATGATACTGATGAACTATTTAACTTTTCTTATAAATTTATTCAAGGTGAAAAACTAGAAGGTGTCGTAGTAGGCGGTAATATACGTTGCCTATTAAAGCTAGCTGGCACAAAATATATGCCTGATTTTACTGATAAAATTTTATTTTTAGAAAGTATGGGTGGAGAAGCTGCTCTTATGTCTGCTTTTTTAACTCAATTAAAGCAAATTGGTGCTTTCGAAAAAATAAAAGGGTTAATTCTTGGTACATTTACTAAAATGCAAGAAAATAATATTTCACCCTCTATAAGTGAACTTGTATTAAATATAATAGATAATCCTAATCTTCCTATAGCTAAAACTGAGGATATTGGTCATAGTACAAATTCAAAAGCTATAATTATAGGAAAGAATATTATTCTTAAATAAGAATATAAAGTGACAAGTTATAAGATAACTATTTTTTACTTATAACTTGCCACTTAACATTTTACATTTCTATTAATTTGTACTCCTTATTTCCTAAACCTAACTTAACAGCATGATCTATACACACTTCCCAGTCAGTCTCTGGGTGAGTATTTCTAAAGTGGTCATTGTAATCATGATTATGCTTATGTTTTTGCTCATCTAAATAGCTTCCTTGTAACACTATCTGTTTATTTACAGCATCAGCACAAGCTTTATCTAATGCTACAGGATCAAAAGATGCAAAAATACCTACATCTGGAGTTATCGGCATATCATTTTCACTATGACAATCACAGTTAGGTGATATATCAATAACAAAATTTATATGAAAATGCGGTCTTCCATTAACTACTGCATAAGAATACTCCGCAATTTTTTTATTTAATACATCATTAGCTTCATCCCAAGTTGGAGATATTGCATCAAAATTACATACTCCAATGCAACGCCCACAGCCTACGCATTTATCATGATTTATATAAGCTTTCTTGTTTTCTCTAAAATCAATAGCACTATGTGCACAAATTTTCTTACATGCTCCGCAAGTTATACACTTTTCTGCTTCTACTAATGGTTTTCCATTACTATGCATCTCCATCTTTCCTGCACGTGATCCACAGCCCATTCCAATATTCTTTAATGCTCCTCCAAATCCTGTTGCTTCATGACCTTTAAAATGATTCATAGAAATAAATATGTCTGCATCCATTATAGCTCTACCTATTTTAGCTTCTTTTACATACTCGCCCTTTTCTACTGGAACTAAAACTTCATCCGTTCCTTTAAGCCCATCCGCAATTATAACATGGCATCCTGTAGTAAAAGGATTATATCCATTTTCATAAGCTGAATCCATATGTTCAAGTGCATTTTTTCTTCTACCTACATAAAGGGTATTACAATCAGTTAAAAATACCTTTCCTCCACTATTCTTAACCAAATCAACTATAACTTTTGAATAATTTGGTCTAAGATATGCAAGATTTCCAGGTTCCCCAAAATGTATTTTTATTGCTATATACTTATCTTTAAAATTTATATTTTCAATACCTGCTTTTTTTACTAACCTTTCTAGCTTATTTAATAAATTCATATTTCCATTTGTTCTAAGGTTAGTAAAATATACTTCTGATTTTCCCATACAAATCTCCTCTCACGAATAATAATTCACCTGATATTATATCACATTATTCCAATTTCAATCCATTTTTAGATAAAATTATATTAAATGTATTTTTAATATAAAAACCTGCCTAAGCAGGTTTTAAGTTATATTATTATTTTTTATTTAAGATTTATAAACATCTATAAATACGCCCGAATAGCCTTCTGATTCTAACTCTTTTTTTCTTGATTCTGCATTTACTTTATCGTTAAAGCTACCACAAACAACTCTATAATAAGTATCTTTACTAACTTCTTGATTCTGCGGCTTATTTATATCAACCTTACAAAGTTTACCTATATACTGCGCTATTAAAAATCCAACATTATCTATATTGGCTTGTATCTTTTGCAAATCACTTGTATCAATAAATCCCACTTCAATTATAGCTAATGATATTCCAACTCCCCACGCATCTCTAATTTCTTTGTAATAATCTGTATATGATAGTGCTACTCCATCATTTCTCATATATATTCTTCCTGTGTTGTAATCTCTAGACTTAACACCTCTATTAGTTACCCCTAAAGCTTCAGAAATATTTTTGACCAACTTAAAATCTTCTATTAAATACTTCTCTTTAGAAGGAACAAATATTTCAGTGCCGGTGCCTCCACCAGCATTAATATGAACTGATATCCCTGCTTTAGCCGTATATGAATTTCCGCCTAAATCATTATCTGTATAATTATTTTCATCTCTATGAATAGCTAATCCTGTAGTTTTTAAATAATTAATAGCTACTGTAACTATTTTATCAGCTAAATCATTTTCTCTTACTGCTCCATATACAGCTCCTGGGTCATAAGCTCCCGTTTTCTCACTAGTTCCATGTCCCTCAAATATAAAAGAATTATAACCTGCCATTTTTCACTCTCCTTCAAAATAATTAGCTGTTGGAATTTATATTATGTGCCACCCAATAAATATGAAAAACTCTATACTTTTAACATTTAAATTTTTATATTTTCTTAATATTAATATTGACTAGCTATTGTCAAAGTGATATCATGTGTATATATTATATATATACACTTATACACGGAGGTGCACACTTGGATATTATTATTAGTAATTCCTCATCAATAGCACTATATGAGCAAATAGAAAATCAAATTAAAACTCAAATACTCAATGGAAGTTTAAAGCCCGGTGCTCCGCTTCCTTCTATAAGAACCTTGGCCAAAGAGCTTAAAGTAAGCATCATAACCTCAAAAAGAGCTTATGAGGAATTAGAAAAAGAAGGCTTTATTCAGACTGTAGTTGGGAAAGGAACCTTTGTTTCTGGTGCTAGTTCAGAAAGATTAAAAGAAGCTGCTATGTCAGAAATGGAAAATAAATTAGAAGAAATAATAATTTCGGCAAAAGCTCTGGGATTATCTTTAGACGAATGTATTGAGATATTTAAAAGTATTTATGAGGAGGTATAAATATGAACGCTATAAAAATTACAGATTTACAAAAAGATTATAAAGATTTCTCTCTAAACATTAAAAATTTAAATGTACCTACAGGATATATTACCGGATTTATAGGTCCGAATGGCTCTGGTAAAACAACCACCATAAAATCTATATTAGGTATGGTTAAACCTAATAGTGGCATTATAGAAGTTCTTGATTCTGATATTTCTAAAAATATAAAAATCAAAGAAGATATAGCTTATGTAGGAGATGTTTCTGGATTTTTAGAAGAAAGTAAGATTTCTAATCTTCATAAGGTCATATCTAACTTTTATACAAACTGGGATGAAGTTTTATATAAAAAATATATTAACGACTTCAAAATAAATGAAGATAAACTTTATAAAGACCTTTCAAAAGGTCAAAAGAAACAATTTGAACTTATTATGGCTTTAAGTCATCATCCAAAGCTTCTTATTATGGATGAACCTACTTCAAGCTTAGATCCTCTTATAAGAAATGATTTTTTAGAACTTATGCAAAGTCATATGGAAATTGATAATATGACAGTTTTTTACTCAACTCATATTACAACTGACTTAGATAAAGCCGCTGATTATATAGTTATGATTTATAACGGAAATATACTTCTTCAAGATGAAAAAGATTCTATATTAGAAAATCATGTTCTAGTTAAAATAAAAAAAGAACTTTTTGATGAAAGTATTAGAAAAGAATTTATCTCTATAAAAGAAAATTCATTTAGCTTCGAAGGTCTTATGAACAGTAAAGAAAAAGCTTATGAACTTTTTGGAAATGAAGCTATTTATGAAAAATGTAATTTGGAAGATATATTAATGTATTATACAAGGAGGTCTTAAGATTATGAAAAATATAGTTAATTTAATAAAACTACAATATAATTCTCTTTTTGCCTTAAAAAGGAGCTTACTAATTTTAGTACTAATGGGGATATTCTTTGCTACAGTTCAACCCTTCATGATAGTTTTTGCTGGTGCTATGTTTTTAATGGTTTCATGCTACTCTTTAGTATTTTATGAGGAAAGAAGCAAAATGAACTATTTAATATATTCACTTCCTGTAACTCCTAATGAATATATTTTGGCTAAATATATTTTTGGATTCATAAATACTCTTATATCTATTTTAATATCAGTAATTCTAGCTTCTATTGTAAAGATATTAGGATATAGTAGTGAAGTATCATCTATGCCAATATATGCTATAGCACTTTCTACATTAGCAATAGGTTTATTCTTCTTATCTGTAGTTCAACCTGCTGCGTTGGTACTAGGAAGTGAAAAAGGTAGATATGTACTTGTACTTTTATCAGTTCTACCATTAACTTTTTCAACTTCATTAGTTCAATATCTTCCAGAGATTAATTTAACACTTAATCCTACTATAATCGGAATATTACTAACTTTAGTTGCAATAACTATATTATTAACTTCATATTTTATTACTTGCAATATATTTTCTAAAAAAGAAATATCTTACTAGTATAACTACCTTATTCTGTATTCAATCTATACGGAAAAATATACACAAATAATTTTAAATGCCATTGATAAATATTTAAACTTATCAATGGCATTATTACTTTTATTAATATAATTTTTTATTACTGACTTTTAAGTTTAAGTAGAAATTAGTCTCTGTAACCTTCTGATACGGAGCTACCCAAAGACCTCCTATTCCTAATGTTAAAGCTGAAACAATCCACCAACCTATAAAAGATAATTCTAGCACAAAAAATTCCCATTTGTATCCCTTCATCATTTCCGCGCTTTCACTTAAACTTTCTGTAATAGATTTACTTCTATCCTCAGCAAGTATAAAGAAAGCTTGTGAGAACATTAACGCTACAATTATACCTGGTATTATAAATAGTATAGACCCAATTATAACTGCAATAGAAATCAAAATATTTAACCCTAATGTCTTAAGATATATATCAAAGTATGAAAATATATTTTCTACATTTGGTTTTTCTCTTTTAGTAGCTATATTCAATAATAATTTGCATAAACCAGTAGATATAACCCCACCAAGAAAAATAGATAGTAAATTAACTGGAACTGATAGTGTTACTCTCTCCAGCCCGAATCTTTCTGCAATATTATAAATAACATCAAGATCTATAAATATTGCCGCTAATAATACTCCCCCAATGGCTATGCCCCAATTACCTCTTAACTGGTCTTTTGCTCTATTTTTTAACTCTACTCTTTCCACGCTACTCCCCCCTTTTTATCTTATTATATTAATATTTTAACATAAAAATACTTTCTTACATTGCTTTATTTACATATTATATAAAAGAAAAATATTCAGCATTACTACATTACAATATATGAATATAATCAATAAAAAATAGGCTAGGTTAATCTAGCCAATTTAATAACTTATATACTACTTTTCATATTCATACATATAATAATTACATCTTTCCATACCTAAAGATTCATAGGTCTTTTGAGCACTTTGATTTTCAAACTCTACATATAATCTTATTCCACATATATTTTCATCTCTATCACACATTTCTTTTATATGATTATATAACCTTTTAAATACACCTTGTCCTCTATACTCTTTATCTACATACACACTTTGCACCCATATAAATAAACCATTTCTCCAATCACTCCATTCATATGTGTACATTATTTGTCCAACCACTTCACCATTTACTTCACAAACATGGTAAACCCCTTTACTTTTATCTTCAAGTAACGCTTTTACACCTTTGTTTAATATATTTTTATCCAATGCTTTATCTTCTGTTTCAAAAGCTAAATTATAGTTAAATTCAACAATTCTATCTAAATCCTTTATCTCAGCTTTTCTAATTATCATTTTTTTCCTCCTATTTAAATAATATATTGTTAATTTAATTTTTATATAATTATAATATATTTATCTTTACCTTAAAACATTATTTTACTTTATATTTAATTTTATCCTTTTATGATATAATAATTTTTGTATTATAGATTTAGGAGGATATTATGTTATATAGAGAATATGGTCAAACTCATGAGAAAGTATCTATACTTGGTTTTGGATGTATGAGATTTCCAACTATAGATAATAAAATTGATGAAGAAAAATCTACTGAAATGATTCAATACGCTTTATCTAAAGGTGTAAATTATTTTGATACGGCTTATACTTATCATGATGGTGCGTCTGAATCTTTTGTTGGTAAAGCTTTAGAACACTGTAGAAAAGATATATTCATAGCCACAAAATTACCAAGTTGGCTAATAAAAAACAGAGACGATATGGATAAAATACTTAATGAACAATTAACTAGATTAAGAACTGATTATATAGATTTTTATTTAGTACATGCTTTAAATAAAGAATATTTCTCAACTTTAAAAGATAATGGTCTATTTGAATTTCTTGATTCTATTAAGAAAAGTGGAAAGGTTCGTCATATAGGTTTTTCATTCCATGATTCATTAGATGTTTTTAAAGAAATTGTAGATTCTTATAATTGGGAGTTCTGTCAAATTCAATATAACTACTTAGATACAGATTATCAAGCTGGTACTGAAGGCTTAAAATATGCTGCTAATAAAGGTCTTGGAGTAGCTATAATGGAACCTTTACGTGGTGGAAAACTTGCTAGCAATATTCCAGATGACATACAATCTTTATGGAATACAGCAATTAATAAAAGAAATCCTGTAGAATGGGCATTAAAATATTTATGGAATGATTCTAATGTTAGTGTTGTATTGTCAGGAATGAGTAGTTTTTCTAACATTAAAGATAATATAAGATATGCAGAATCATCAGAGAGTAATTGCCTTAATGAAGATGAGATAGTGTTAATTAATAAAGTTACTGCTGCTTATAAAGCTAAGATAAAAGTAAATTGTACTGAATGTAGGTATTGTATGCCATGTCCTGTTGGTGTAAATATCCCTAGAAACTTTGATCTATTAAATAAAGCTTCACTATTTCAAGATATAGAAAGTAATAAAAAATCATATAATTCAATGGATGAAAAAAATAAAGCAATTTCGTGCATAAAATGTGGTAAATGCGAAAAACTTTGCCCACAAAATATTAAAATTAGAGAAAAATTAGAAGAAGTGGTTGGCACATTCGGAAGATAATTTTCAGCTATGTCGACGATAAATATGACTTTACCAGATAGATCTTCACTTGGTGCAGTTAAAGAACTCCTTCTGTAATGTTTTTTTGAATTCATTACAGAAGGAGTTTATTTCTTATTTATCTATTCCAAGCGCATACATCTATTCTTTGTCTCTGCCAAACTATCTTCTATTTTTATAATTTGCATTTATAGTTTCTTTTCCATTAGTAGTATCTACATCTAAATTTTCTATCTGATAATTTTTATCTTCATTCTCTAGCGTTATAGCTCCATTAGTAGTTCTTAACGTAATATCTTTACTATAGCAATTATACACTTTTATAAGTCCATTTGTAGTTCTAACTCTGATATTATCAGTTTTAATATCTTCAAGATCTACTAATCCATTTGTTGTCTCAAAATTGACTAATGCTGCATTTATATCTTCCCCTACAACTCTCCCATTATTAGTACTTATCTTAACTTCACCTTCAGCAGTTATATCACCTATTTCAAAGTTTCCATTTGTAGTCCTAATATCTATATTAGCAGCTTTAATATCATTAATTTCTATACTTCCATTTGTTGCTTCTACTTTATAATTACCAATTACACTTTGGGGAACTATTATTTCTACAGTTCCGACAACACCTGAAAAATCAAAAAAGTTTATTGAACCATAGCTTTCTTTTCTTCTTATATTTATAGTATCTTCATTATTATCTATAATAAATTTATCATTTTCATTATTATACCAACAATTAACTATTACCTTGTTACTAGTTCCACTATAAATTTCTACTTTTGTATTAGGAACATTTAAATTTAAGTTAACATTACTATTAGTTATATCTATTTCTTCTGTAAAAGACTCCGCTACCCCCTTAAATTCTATGCCTTCGTTCCCGAAAGTAATTCCACTAAAAGCTTCCCCTGTTGCTAAAAGACCAATTCCACCTACTATTAACATAACAACTGCTAATATAGACGATATTAAAAAATATTTTTTCACTACTCATCCCCCCTAAGATATCAAACTTATATTCCACTTAACATATTTAATCATTAACTTTATCATTCCAATTGCTATTGCAAATGCAGCATTAAATAATAGTATTCCTACACCAGCCATAACAAAAGTCTTTAATAATCTAATGCCTATATTTACACTTGTATTAAAAAATAATATTGCTAAAGAACTTCCTGCCACTGCAACTCCGCTTACCCCTACTGAAAATACAGCTACTCCAATTCCAAATACCAACCATGCTAAAAATAAAAAGTTAACTATTTGCATAAATATAAATAATGCAACATTACCACTTTTAGCCTTTTTTACTTCATAATTATTTTCATTTACCCTATATTGAGGTTCTGTATTTTTCTCTTCCTTAAGCTTATCTTCATATCCAAGCTCCTCTATATATTGTTTTGCTATTTCTTTTGGATCTCCTAATTTATTTAATATTTTCTCTAAAGATTCACCTTCATCTAATAGCTCATTTATATGCATACTGTAATCTTCAATTATATTTTCTATTTCTTCTTTTGGTAATATTGCTAAATTACTTCTAAGATTATATAAGAATTCCCCTTTAGTCATTTTATTCACCATCCTCACTATTTTTATATTCATAACTTAAAACTTTATTTACACTTACCAAGAACTCATTCCACCCTTTTACCATATTCTCATAATGAATTTTACCTTCATCAGTTATCTGATAATATTTTCTCTCCTTACTTCCATCACTTACTTTAGTATAAGTAGAAAAGTTCCCTTCTTTTGTAAGTCTTCTCAATATGGGATATATTGTATTCTCTGTAACATCCATATCAGTTGCTATCTCTTTAACAACCTCATATCCATACATATCTTTCTTGGAAATAAGAGATAGAACGCATAGCTCTATTATTCCTTTTTTGAACTGAGTATTCACTATCTCACCTCTTTATAACTTATTGTGTATTACACAGTATATTATATTACCATACTGTGTAATACACAATAACTATTTTGAAATTTTTAAAAAAAATTTAGGAGATAGTGTTTATAACTATCTCCCTAGTAATTATTTCATCTTTTTTATCTCTTTAATTCACTATTATTTTACTGCTTGGTATAACAAAAATGCACCGATAAAATAGAACATTCCTGCAAATCCTAATGGCGTTATTGCTATAAATAAACCAATAATCATAACAAGTGGGTGAACCCCTATAAATGATGCTACAAGATTTTGCTCTAATAACTGTCTTACTAACGCCACAATTACATATCCTATTAAAAGAATTATTGCTGCTGTTTTACTTCCACTAATGTACATAGCGATTGCTAAAATTCCATATACAAGCCCAGCTCCTATAAGGGGAAGAAAATCTAAAATTGCTGTTATTATTGCTAGAGGTAGTGCATAACTTACTTTAGCTAATGTAAATATTATAAAACTTATAAAAGCTATTACCAACATAATTAATAGATATGCTTTTATATATCCACCAAAAATAGAATTCATTTTTCCTTTCACTGTTGAAAATAACTTATGTCCTTTTTCTGAAAATATATTCTTAACTCCTCTTTGAATATTTTCTATTTCCTTTGTAAAGAAATAAGTTGATATCAATGTAACAAGAACTGTTATAAGAGCTCCAGGTATTGACCCTGCAAAACTTAACATTTTTCTTCCTAATGTTGTTACAAATCCACTAACCATCTTAACAATAGTCATTATACCTTCATTTATTTTTTCAACTACGCTTGGATCTAGATTATTTAATCCTGCTAATACACTATTAACAAAACTATCAATTCCATTTATTATTCCTTCAACCGTTGATGGATTAGTTAAATACTCTAAAAGCTTTCCTGTTTGCAATATTATTTCATATAGCACTGCTCCTAATGCTGATAACATAAGAATTACTATTGTAATTGTTAATAAGAAGGAAACAAATCCATTAGATAATTTAAATTTCTTGCTCTTTTTATTTAACTCTAATATTTTATTCTTTATAGGTTTCAATGATATGGCTATTATAAAAGCTATTACAAAAGGAAATGCGTACTTTAAACTAACAGCTAAAAGTATAAAACCTAATGTATATATCGCTAAAAATTTAACTACTTTCTTTGCCCCATTTATAAAATCTTGAGAAATATATTCCAAAATACTACCCTTTTTAAAATCCACATCTATTTTCCTTTCTTAATCTTAAATTATTAATTATTATGTAACAATGAAATAAAGTGCGCACTAAGTGCGCAAGTGAAAAGTCAACTTCGTCGAGATGAAAAGGCTGCTAAGGCAGCGGGGAAAAGTTAACTAAAGTTAACGGGAAAAGGCTACTATCGTAGCAGTAAAAAGTGCAATACTCAGATACTCTTCACTATTGCCAAAGGCAATATTTTCCCTGTCACGAAGTGAACTTTTCCCCTCAGCGTCAGCTGACTTTTCCCCTTTGACGAAGTCAAACTTTTCACCAAAGTGCTTCGCACTTTATTTATAAAAGTTCTCTTAGTAAGTCTTTTCTTGCTTCATATAGATCTTCCTCGTTCTCTTTTAAGTCATTCCAATATTCACTATTTCTGTGTAAAGCCTTTAGCATCTTAGTAACTTTTTTACTAGCTACATCATTATCCTTAGCTAGTGTCGCAACTGTTAAAACAAAAGTTCCCACGTCTTGTGGATCATCTAGAAGATTGTCATTGCTTGCTATTAACTCATCTATAGCTTCCGACTCATCCATTCCTTCCATTAAGTAACGCTCAAATTCTTCTTTAATATCAACTGCTAAATCATCATCATAAATATCTAATCCCCAAACACCCATTCTAAGTTCCTCCTTATATTTAACTTAATATTTTTTTATTAACCATACTTGTTGATATTATATGACCTTAGTATTTATAGTATTATATGAAATTTCTTAAATTGTGCTATTTTTATATTATTTAATTATAAATCTTGCATGACTTCCATCTTTTCCTGGCGTTATTTCAAGTCTTGCATCTACTCTTTCCTTTAATTCTGGTACATGAGATATTATTCCAACTAATCTTCCTAAGTCTTGTAGGTCCATTAGGGTATTTATTGCATTATCTAAACTTTCTGGATCTAATGTTCCAAATCCTTCATCTACAAACATTGTATCTATTTGTACTCCACCAGCATAGGATTGAATCACATCAGCTAACCCTAAAGCTAAAGATAATGATGCTTTAAATCCTTCTCCTCCTGAAAGAGTTTTAACATGTCTTTCCTTCCCTGTATAAGCATCAATTACCTCTAATTCTAAACCTGACTGTTTCGCACCTTTCTCCCTACTTTCCTTACGCTTTAAAGTATATCTTGAGTTTGTCATTTTGCTTAATCTAAAATTAGCTGCCCTAATAATATCATCAAAATAAGCTGCTAATACATATCTTTCAAAGCTGACTCTTTCTGAATTATTTCCATTAGCAAGTTCTGCAAGTTCACCTATTACCTTGTACTTTTGTTCATCACCTTTAATTTTATCAGTTATATCTTCTATACTTTTTAACGTATCTTTATTATTTTTAATTCTTGAAAATATAACTTTACCTTTTTGCTCTAAGTCTTTGATCTTGACTTCTATTTCTTGAATTATAATATTATAATCATCTAAAGCCACTCTACTAATATCCTTAGTTTCTTCCTTTATTCTGTTAAGTTCATCTTTCTTAGATGATAACTTATTATAAAACTCTCTAATAAATACCTCTTTAGATTTTATATCCTCATCATTCAATTTAGAACTTATATAATCATCAATATTTTCAAAGCAGCTATCCTTAATACTCTTATCAAATAACTCTCTTGTATTACATAATGCATCATTATATTTTTCTAATAAAGCTGTATTATTAAGTATATCCTGCTTTAATTTGGTTAAGCTATCTTTAGCTTTAAGATATAAGGTTTTACAAGTTTCTAAATTTTCTTCAAGACTTTTAATTTTCACTTTTATTTCTGATAAAGAACTTTGTAACACACTATCGTCATTAATTCCCTCTGGTAAAACTCCTTTAGCTTCTGCTAATAATCCCTCTTCTTTTCTTAACTCAGCTAAAACATTTTGATATATCACTCTAGCTTCATTAATATTATTCTCATCATTTTTTATTTTGTTTTCTAATAAATCAATTTCTTTTTTTACACTATCCTTTTTATCAATTATAAATTTGATTTTATTAATATCATCCTTTAAAGTATTAATTTCTTCACCTAATTTAGTGCCACCTTTTAAAACTAATTCCTTTAATAGTACAAATTTTTCTTCTATATTATCATTAAAGCTTATAACACTTTCTAATTCACTTAATAAAGGTTTTATACTCTCTTCAAGAATACTCTCTTTCTTTACCTTCTTTAAAGAAATCTTATTTAATTCCTTATCATAAATGTCTTTTCTAATCTCATAATTCTTCTTAAGATTATTAAGTTCCTCTTCAGAAGGCGCAATCTCCTCCATCTTAGCTAACTTAGGATGTTCTAATGAGCCACATACAGGGCATTCTTCATTTTCTTTAAGCTTTAAAGCTAATACCCCTGCCATACCTTTTCTAAACAATAGATCCCCATTATCATAAACTTTCTTTGACTCCAAATAATCCCTTTCATATTTACTTAATTCTTCAATTAGCTCTCTATGATTCTTACACTCTTCTTCATAAGCTTTCATTTTACTAAATAGTTCTCTTAACTTTTTTATTAAATTCTCTTTTTCCTTTAAAGCGTTTTCTGCCTTTACATATAATACTTCTTTTTCCGATATCAGCTTAAAAGTATTTCTTAAATTTTCAACCTTCTCTTTTGATACTCTTATTTCTTTTTCTAATAAATCATTACTCTTCCCTTTAATCTCTAAATCATTACTTAGCTTCTTTACAGCTACTTCCTTGTCTTTAAACACCTTAAATTTTTCGAGTTTTCTTTCTATCTCTGAAGATTCTTTTATTAAATTATCTTTAAACTTTATATCCTCTTCTGCTTTCTTATACGCCATTTCCCTTTCAGTAAATACTAAATTGTAAGACTCTAAAGATATTTTATCTTTTTCTAAATTTCTCTTTGTTTTATTAAAATCTTCATCAGCTTTCTTTAAGGAGTTTTCAAGGTGTACAAGTTCTTTAGCTTTTTTAGCTTTTTCTAAACTAACTTCATCTTCACTTATTTCTTTTACCCTTAAACTTAAATCTTCTAACTCTTTCTCAATCTTTTCTTTTAAGTCTAGTTTTTTATTATTTTCTTCAGCCTTAAACTTACTTTCTTCAACTTTTATCTTTTCTTTTTTAACTTTATCTAAATCACTCGTTAATACTACTTCTTCTTCTTTATCTTTATTAATAAGCTCCTTAGTCAATTTAATTATTTCTAAAACGTCTTTATCAATGCTATTAATTAATAACTTTAGGTTATCATCATCAGCTGGATCTATCTTTGTAATAAAAGCATCTCTTCTTTGTTTATCTCCTTCAACTTTTTTTCTTAAAGCTGAACTTTTTTCTTTCAACTCATCTTGTACCTTTAAAAACTTTTGAGTTCCAAATATATTCCTGAAAATAGGTTCTTTATCTTTACTTTCTGCTTCTAAAAGCTTTTTAAACTCTCCCTGTGGAAGCATTACTATTTGCTTAAATTGACTAGCATTTAACCCTAAAATCTTTTCTATTTCCTTATCAGCTTCGGTAGTCTTCGTAATAACTTTATCTTCATCTATAATAAGCTCTACTGCATGTTTTTTTTCAGTAGTCTTAATAGTTCCATTTTTAAGTTCCTTCTCAACAGTTTGTGTTGGATATCTAGTAATTTTATATTCCTTGCCCTTAGCCAAAAAATCTAATTCAACATATGAAACTTCTGTCCCTTTTGCATGGTGGCTTTTTAATGACTCTATAGTTCTACTTCCACCACTAGCCTCACCAAAAAGTGCAAATGAAATAGCATCAAAAATAGTTGTCTTTCCTGCTCCTGTAGGCCCTGAAATAACAAAAATATTACTTCCTTTTATCTTTGTAAAATCTAACTCTTCTTTTCCTGCATAAGGTCCAAAAGCATTTATAATTAACCTTAATGGTCTCATCTATACCTTCCCCCTTTTACTCTCTTCTAAGATATTATTGAAAACTTCAATTCTTTCATCATCCATACTTTTCCCTTTTATACTTAAATAAAAGTCACTAAATAATTCTGTCATAGGTTTCTCTCTAAAGTTTCCTGATGCAGATGTTCTACTATCTGTATCTCTCACAGTTGCATTTACCATCTTTAATCCCATTACATTTGGAAATACAGCTCTTAACTTTGATATAGCATCAATAACTTCGCCTTCATCTGTAAGATTTACAAACACATAATCATTTAAATTATCCCCTCTATGAGTATCCCTATTTATAAGCGTATCTAAAGGTCCTTCAATAACTCTCATATCTCTAAGAACTGGAATTTCTCTTAGATCTACTTCAACATCACCATCTCTATTTAATTCTATAACAGGTATACTTTTCTTTTGTCTACATTCTGATATAGAATATTTTAAAAGAGATCCTGAATATCTTATTCTATTTCCTCCAACTTTTTGTGGCCCATGAAGATGGCCTAAAGCAACATAATTAAATAAATCAAAGTTTTTTCCATCTATTAAATCCGTTCCTCCAATAGATAGTGGCCTTTCTGAATCTGAAAGTTCTAAATCCCCCTTATTTTCTTTATCTTCTATATTGAAAGTTACGTAGCCATGAGTTATTAAAACATTTCTTTCATCTTTATTTATGTCTTTTTCAAGTTCTCCAATTAGGAACTTCATAGCATCATCATAAGTTCTTATATTATCAATTTTATAAACTAACCTTACTTTAGCCGGATCTACATAAGGTAATAAATAAAAGTTAACATTTCCAAACTCATCTTTAATAGTTACCTTCTTTATCTCCTTATTAAACATTCCTTCTATATATAATCCTTTATCTTTAAGTAACTTACTTCCAAAGGATAATCTTTCTGGACTATCATGGTTACCAGATATAGCTAAAACAGGTATATTTAATTCTAAAATTATTTTACTTAAAACATTATCTAAAACTTCTACAGCTTCTGCTGGTGGTACTGAACGATCATATATATCTCCTGCAATTATAAAAACATCAGGCTTCTCTTCCTCTAACAACTCTATTAATCTATCAAGATAAAATTTCTGATCTTCTATCATAGAAAATTCATTTACTATCTTTCCAATATGCCAATCTCCTGTATGGATTATTTTCATCTATTTCACTTCCTTAAACTTAGTAAATTTACATAATTTTATTATATCAAAATATAAGCTATTCGCTACGCTCATAAGGATAAATATTTTGCTTTCTCAAAAGAGAAATATTACCTTCGGCAAGAAAAATGTTTTTCTTACTCAAAGTAGAAATATGCGGCTAGAGTCACAGAGAAATATTTAACTACGTCCAAATATAAGTAAATGCCTTCGGCATAGATTTATGAACTATTATCTGTCTACTTAACAGATGGAGTTCAGTAATATCTGCCGAAGGCATATTTATCTGACCTTTTGTCATATTTCTCTTCATCAAAGATGAATATTTCTCTTAGCAAAGCTAACATTTCTTCTATGAGCATATTCTCATAACCTTTTTCTATTCAAAAAACTCTTTTGCATATTCTACAATTCCACTAACCCCAATTAAATTACCATCACTCAATTCCTTAGCCATAAAAGATTCATCTGGCACATCAAAAGGTGCTTTAATTCCATATTTACTAGCAGGAATAAACCCAAATTTAGGATAGTATTTATCATGTCCTAATACTATAACTGACTTATAACCTAATCTTCTAGAACTTTCTAGCGCTACATTTATAAGCTTACTTCCAATACCCTTCCCTTGATATTCAGGTAATACAGATACTGGTGCTAACGCTAATGTTTCAACACTCTTATCCCCATTAACAATCTTTGCCTTAGTAAGCATTAAATGCCCAATAACTTTATCATTATCTTCTGCAACTAATGAAAGTTCCTTGATAAAACATTCGCCTTTTCTTAATTTACCTATTAATAAATGTTCATTTCCATCACTATGCTCTGCATTCTTAAAAGCAGCTTCCGTTAACCTTTCTACTGCCTTATAGTCCTTTTCTAATTCTTCTCGTATGTTTATATCCATTTCTAATCTCCTGTACCACATAATATTTCTTATATATTTTAATATATTTTTACCAATTAATCCTCAAAATATTTTCCTTTTATTCATTTCCATTATTAGTTTCTATATTACTGTAGTTAACATTATCACTTTGAAATCTAATATTATTATCAGTTATTTTTTTACCTTCATATATAGTAAATGTAGTAGGAATAATTGCTAAAAGAGCCGCAACTATACCTATTTTCCCTATAGGTATCTCTACTTCATAATTTAAAAAATCAACAATTTTATCTTTTAGGCTTCTTTTATTTAAAACTTCAGCTTTTATCTTATTTGTCAAATTTTCATCAAAGCTTATATCAATAAAACTATTCTTTATATTATTTTTGATTTTTTCATCAAATAAAAAATCAAACTCTTTATCATCCATTATATCCCCTCACTTTCTATTATTCTTCTTAAAGCATTTCTTCCTCTTTTAAGTCTTGTCTTAATAGTATTTTCTTTTTCTTCTAATATAGATGCTATTTGGGATATTTTTAATTCCTCAAAATAAAACATATATAATAAAATTCTATATTTTTCTGGAATCTTCATTAAAGCTAGTCTAATATTCCTCGATGTTAAATTTTTCAAAATAATATCTTCTGTTTCCTTATTATCTTTAATAAAATCTATATAGAGTGAAATATCGTCATAAGAATTTTTCTTTTTCTTTTTTAAAATATCAAAGCATGTATTTATAGTGATCTTATATATCCAAGTATAGATATTTGCATCACCATTATAGCTTTTTATATTTTTAAAGACCTTAATAAATACCTCCTGAGTTGCATCTTCAGCCTCTTCTTTATTTCCAAGCTGTACAAAGCAAAGCTTTAATATCTTATTACCATAAGCTTCAATAATTTCATCAAATACAAACTCGCCATCAACACTTACTCTGTTTACTAAATCTCTACCCTCTAAAGTGCTAACCATAATTTACTCCTGCCAATTATAATAAGACCTCATAGCCTCATCAAATCCTGTACAATTTATTTTCTCTAGCCTATCTACTAATTCATCACCAAATTTAGTATCTTTTCTATCATAAGCAATTCTCATTAATGGATACATATATTCCTTATTATTTGGCTCTTTTTTTAATGCTTCTAATAACCAATTATATCCTTCTTCTATTTTACCATCTTTTATAAGCTTTTCCCCATGATTAAGTTTTTTCTTTTTTATATCCAATTTAATTGGATTAATAGATCTTGATAATACTTTATAATCTTTGTCATAAGCTATAACATTAATCCATACGTCTTTTTCCTCTATTCCACCTAAAATAGATTTTGATGTGATAACTGTATTGCCATTTTCATCTTCATCATACCCTAGAAAAGAATATGATTGTAATGATCCATTAGTTAAAGGTATTCTTATTTCCTCTTCATTATAGCTAGCTAAATTAACTGCATTTATGCCTACGCCATTCATCATAAACATTATTCCATAGCTTTCAGCTTTATCAACTTTATCGTAAGATACTATTATCTCATCTTTTTTATAGTCTGTTACAACAGACTTAATATTTATCTCTTTATTAAATGTTATATCAACATTTACTTTTTCTCCACCGCCAACATTTATAGCACTTTCTGTTTCCCTTCTTGTTACCCCATCTACAAATACAGAAGGTATGCCTACAACTATTTCATAATCTTTATCTGGATAAACTTTTTCGAATGTAAACTCTCCATTCTTATTTGTATAAACCATTTGTGATTCATTATAGTTATTATTAGCAAAGTTTAAAACACCATTATCATAAACAGAGAATCCTAAGCTTTGGATTTTTATAAATACCTTTGCATTTGCTATAGGGGTATTACCGACTAAAACTCTTCCTCTCACTTCTCCATACTCAGCATCCTCTAAATCAAAGTCATCATTATCATACATTCTAATATCTCTAACAAAATCTATATCTTTCAAAATATTTGTACTTATTATTTTTCTATTTTTATCTGCACTAATTTTAATCTTTTCATTATATTCATCGGTATAATATATAGTTGATGGTTCTGTTGGTATTTTATCAAAATCACCTTTTAAATAGTTTAATCCATCTTTATAACTTTCTAATAAAGGCAAATAGTCCATGCTACTATCACATATTTCAATTCCCTTATCATAATAACCAATTTTCCCATAGTAAACTACTTCGTTAATCAAAGCCATCTGCCTAACTAACTCTGACTCACTCTCATTAGCCTTATTAATTAATTCAAATGCTTTATCACTATTCCCCAATGTCATTTCTAAATTAATAAGTGCATTTAAGTTATTAACATAGTATCTATCATCTTCCCCTAACTGTATACCTTTTTCAAAATAATCTCTTGCAATTTCTGCTTGCTTCACATTCCTATTATTACTTGAATTTGCAGTTATTCCATTTGGATAAAAGTATAATATCTCTTTTATATAATTGTAATTTCCCATTCCAAGCATATAATAAATTTTACCCATATTAGTCTTTACTGTTGGGTAATGCTCATACAGTTTTAAAAATCCTATAGTATACGTACCTACATTTTCATTTCCTTTATCTAAATTCCTATATCCCCAATCCCCTATGAAATAAAATACATATGGTATTGTAAAAAACAATATAAATAACGCTAATAAAATTGTTTTTACTTTAACTCTAACAACTTTCATAATTGTTCACTCCCACTTGTACTATATAATCTTAGACTAATTCTTTTATAAAAAGTTTCACTTTCAAGAAAAATTTTTTATAAAAATATTTATTAAATCCATACTAATAATAGAGGTGATACAAATGAAAAAACTTTTTAAATTTTTATGTCTATTTTTAATCTTCTTTAGCTTAACATCATCTATCTGTTATGGTGAAGAATTAGAGAATAACAAATTTACTCTTAATCCATTACCATATGATTATGATGCTTTAGAACCATATATCGATAAGGAAACTATGATTCTACATCATGACAAACATCAAAAAGCCTATGTAGATAATTTAAATAATGCGATATCAAAATATCCTGAATTATATTCAAAAGGATTAGAGGGACTATTAACTAATGTGGATTCCCTTCCTAGCGACGTTAAACAAACAATTATAAATAACGCTGGAGGAGTTTATAACCATGAATTTTTCTGGTCTATAATGGCTCCTGAACAACCAGGCGTCCCTATGGGTGATATCGCAAAAGTAATAAGTAAAACCTTTGGATCTTTTGATGATTTTAAAACTAGATTTAAAATAGCTGCCATAAATAGATTTGGCTCAGGATGGGCTTGGCTAGTTTCAGATAAAGACGGTAATTTATCAATTATTAGTACTGCTAATCAAGATACTCCTATAACTCAAGGCTTAATACCTATAATAGGAATAGACTTATGGGAACATGCTTATTATCTAAAATACCAAAATAAACGTGGAGATTATATAGATGCTTGGTGGAATACTGTAAACTGGGAACAAGCACAAAGAAACTACGAATCAGTGGTTACTCCAAGATAAATATTCAGCTTTGCTAAAGAGAATTATTGCTTCTCCAGAGAAATATTCACTTCGTGAAAATAAATATGCCTTCGGCAGATATCTCTATGCTAAAGGCATATATTTCTCTGTAGCTAATGCCACATATTTCTCTTTAACATAGTCGAACATTTCTCCTATCCCTAGACAATACTTCTCTTTTGATCCAACAAACTACTCTACTTTTCTTATAAATAAAAATGCTATTATCATAAAGAATAGCCCATATGCAAACATCCACTTAAAGCCTATTAGGTCAAATACAACTCCAAGTAATGGTGGTGATACTATATTAGCTATTGATGAAAATAAATAATACATTCCTGTAAATGTTCCCAAGTACCCAATGGGTGACATCTGAGCTACAAATGGATATGAATTTATATTAATCATTGCCCAAAATATTCATAAAGCTACAAAGAATACTCTTATAATTAAAATATTTTTTATAAAAATTAAAATAAAAAATACAGCCATTGCTCCAATTAATCCAATAGTTATAGTTTTCTTCTTTCCTAGCTTAGTACCAATCATCCCTGCTGGAATCGCAAAGACTAGAAAGCTTAAAGATATAAATGTAAAACTAAAAGCAGCTGCACTTACATCTATTCCAAGATACATTTCTCCATACCTAGTAAAAAAAGTCTCTATTCCGTTATACCCCATAAACCAAGCACTTATGGCCATAAGTAAAAACTTAGTGCTTGGATTTTTAAAAGCTACTTTAAAACCTTCTTTAAAATTAATCTTCTTTTCTGCTTGCTCATAATTTATTACATCCCTTTTTTCCTTAATACAAGTAAATAGTATTATAAAAGATAATAATACTAAAGCTCCAGCAAGGTAAAATGGATATTTAGGACTTAGGTTCCAAAGAATTGACCCTATAAAAAACGCTATAAGAGAACCTATTCCCCCCATAAAATTAATTATGCTATTTTCCTTACTTCTCTCTTCTTCTGGAGTTATATCTGGCATAAGGGCAATAACTGGTGATCTAAATAAACTCATTGAAAGGTTCATTAAAAGTAATGCTGCAACCAGAGTTGCTAATCCTTTGTAATTTGGAATTAAAAATATAAATAGTACAGCTAAAGGCATCCCAACCATTAAAAAAGGCATTCTTCTTCCAAACCTCGTCTTAATTCCATCACTATACATTCCAACTGCTGGTTGAATAAATAATGCAAAATAATTATCAAAGGTCATAATAAATCCTATAATAGCTGAGCTTGTAATAAAGTTACTTAATAACTTAGGCATAAATGCATTATATACCGACCAGGTTATACTAGTAGCAAAGAAACCAAAGCCAAGTAAAAACGTCTTTTTATAATTTAACTTCCCCATTCTCTTTCCCCTCACTTCAATAAATTTTTTCTTAAAATATGTACCTATAATTAATATCTCACTTCTATCATATGCGTCTATTACTAAATACATATTAACTTTATGTTAGATATAAAAAAATTATAAATTAGATATTTATCTAATATATATTGATATCTATCTAATACAATGTTAATATTTAACTATATTAATTTTCCATAATATCAAAAGGGGGCTTGCATATGTTTGTAGAAGAAAAAGGAAAGAAACTTGGATATGGTTCAATAATTAAAGAAAAAAACTACTTATTTTATTTGTTAGGGCAATTAATATCAAGGTTTGGGGATTCTATTGATACAATTGCTTATGGATGGATGGTATATGAGGTAACAGGTAAAACTTCACTTATGGCTTTACTTTTCGGTATAAATGCCATTCCTACGATTTTATTTCAACCTATTGCCGGCGTTATTATAAGTTATAAAAAGAAAAAAAATGTGCTTTTTATATGTAATTTTGGTCGTGCTGTTGTTGTTACTATTACTGCTTTGATGTTTTTAAGCGGTACTCTTAGGACTTATCATTTATTTATATTTACATTTATAAATTCAACTTTTGAAGCTTTTCAATCACCTGCATCTGTATCAACACTTCCTCTTATATTAGATAAGGAGCTTTTCTCTTACGGAATGTCTTTAAGTTCCACTCTATCAAGAGTTGTTGAGTTAGTTGGTTTAGCTATAGCATCAGGAATAATTGGTTTAATAGGAATTAGTGGTGGCATGATTATTAATGCCCTTAGCTTTTATCTATGTGGAGTGTTTATGTTGCTTGTAAAATATAGAAATGAAAAACTACAAAAGCAACCTCTAGAATTAAAAGGGTATTTCCACGACTTAAAAGATGGATTCAATTATATGACTAAAACTAAAGTTATATTATCGATTTGTCTCTTCGGGGCCTTCTTTGGAGTTTTACTTCTTCCTTTTAATACTTTAAACATTGCTTTTATTGGCGATGAATTGAAGCTTGGTCCTAACGCTGTTGGAGTAGCAAATTTTACACTTACTATAGGTATGATTTTAGGTAGTTTAATTTTTCCAAAGCTAAAAGAAAAATTTAAAGGTATAAATGTTTTTGTATCTTGTGGAATACTTTTTGGTATCTGTTATTTTTCATTCCCACTTCTTAAGATTTCAGCAAATATTTCTATCACATATATACTATTAGCTTTACTTTGTATTCTATTTGGGCTCACAGCTGGAGTACTTATGACACTTATAAATGTTGCTTTTATGGAATGTATAAAAGAAGAATTCTTAGGAAGAGTAGCTGGAGTATTTAATGCATTAGTAATGGCTGCTACTCCTATTGGCTCACTTTTAGTAGCTAGCCTTTGTATATTTTTGAATACATCTACCTTATTTTTAATCTTTGGAATAGGCACAATAATTTTATTTATACTTCAAAGATTTAATAAAGGATTAAGTGACATATAAACTAACTTTTACTGTAGAGGAGAGATAATTTTAATGAATTATATTATTAAAAAAGATATAAATCCTATCTATGAATTATTCAAAACATTTTATTACTTAGCTAATGAAGATGAAGAAATAGAATCATTTAATAAAACTCTTGATAAAGAAAGCTTAGATAAAGATAAATACAAAAAGAATAATTTAAAAAACTTTCATAAGTTTATTGATAAATTTAAAAAACAAAATAAAATACCTATGGATAAAATTCAATTTTATTTTAAAGATATAAAAGATAGTGATTCTAAAACAAATAACTTTTTAGCTAATATATTTTTAGTTAATTTAGATTTAGAAGATCTGCAATCTGTGAAAAAAAGAATATTATCTTTGCCAACTAGTGAATTAGAAAGTAATTTAATAAGAGATATAATTTCATTCTTAGAAGATATTTTTGATTCAAACTCTTTAAAGTCTATTAATTCAAAAGAGTCACTTTTAAAGTTTCTAATATCAAATAGTAAAAATCTATCTCCAGAAATAAAATGGAATTTAACTGTATTATTAGAAGATAGCAGAAAACACTTACTAGAATTGATATCTATAATAACTGATTCTTTAGAAATATTTAAAAATACATTTTCCATTTTGGATAAAGATAAAGAGATCTTTATTAAGGAATTAAATACTACCTTTAAAGAAAATCCAGACTATTTAACTTCATTATTTGGTTTTAAACTTGATAATGATTCTATTTTAAATATATATCCATCTATGATTAACTTTAAATCTATAGATATTACGTATAATGAAGGAAAAATTAGCGCTATACCTGGTAGATATAATTGCTATTTCGGATATAAATTTAAGGAACTAATAGCCTTAACTAATGGCAAAAAAAATGAATCTGAATTATTACAAGATAAATTAAAGGCTTTAGGAGATAAAAGTAAATATGAAATATTAAAAATGCTTAATAATGGTCCTATGTATGGTCAACAGATTGCTGAAAAGCTTTCTCTTACCACTGCTACTATATCTTATCATATGAACTCTTTAGTTTTATGTGGACTTGTTAAATTAAATAAAGTTGATAATAAAATTTATTATAACTCAAATAAAGATGAAATTAATTATTTCTTAAAAAAATTAGGAGAAGAACTTACTTAATGTTCTCCTCCTATATATTCTTCAAGTTAATTATATCTATTTTACCATTAACGTTTAATTGAATATTATCTAATATTATTATCTTAGGCACCTCGTACTTAATCAAATTTCTCCTTAAGTCTTTTATTATTTTACCCTTATCAACATTCTTCTCTCTTAGAACTAATGCAGCATATACTTCTTCTCCATGGATAACATCTTTCTTAGAAAATACTACATATTGATCTAAATAGCTTAACTTACTTAATTCATTTTCTATATTTTTAAGACTAATCTTTACTCCACTTCTATTAATAACATTATCATATCTTCCAATTAAAATAAGCTTATGATCATAAATATACCCTTTATCACTAACCTTATAATAAGCCCTATATCCGTATGCTAAATAAGGACTGTTTACATATAAATCATGTCCTTCATTTTTAACAATAACTTTTGGAAATAGAATTCCTTTAGTATAGTTAAATTCATCTTTAAAAATGTTATAAGATATAAAACTTGTTTCACTACAACCATAATATTCAACTATCTTTCCATTACAAAACATATTTCTCATATCTTTTATAATAGAAATGTCTAGTTTTTCTCCTGCACTTACAACACTTTTAACATCACTTAAAACTCTATTATCTCTTCTTAACATAATTTTGTATTTGCTAGGAACTAAAAAGATTGAATTTACTTTTTCTTTTTCAATTATATCAATCCAGCTTTTTATCATCTTCTTTTCGCTACTTATTACTGTAGCACCTAAATAAATAAAGTGAATTAAATAATTTAGATTTGCAGAAAAATTTAAAGAACCATGAATAAAGCCTATAGAATTCTTATTTAAATTAAATATTTCGCTTTGATAATCAAAACATTTAATCCAACTTTCCTCACTTCTAAAAATAATCTTTGGTAAGCCAGTAGTTCCCGAAGATAAAACTCCAAATCCATCAAATTCAAAATTATCTATCTTTTTTGAGAACATCCCTAAATCATCTTTTAGAATGCTAAGATTATATTTCTCCTTAATTAATTCAATAGTATCTCTAGGAATCTCTATATTAATTAAAATAGGAATATTTTTAGATTCTAATATACCTATAAAATATACTATCTGTAAATAAATATCACTATTCACTATTCCTATTTTTCTATTTCTAATCTTCCTATCTATAAGCTTATCTTTTATATTATTAATATCTTTTAACAGCATTTCATAGGTGTACTTTTTTTCATCACAAATAAGAAATACTTTTCCTTTATTATTTCTGACTACTTTTCTAACTAAATTATAAAAAGTCATAATCCTAAATCCTCTCTATTAACATAGATACTCCTAATCCACCGGCTGAAGCTATAGATGCTATTCCATATTTCCCTTTTACTACTTCCAATGCTTTTAATAAATGTAAAGTTATTATTCCCCCAGAAGCTCCATAAGGATGTCCGTATGCTAAAGCACCACCAAATATATTTAGCCTTTCATTAATATTATATTTTTTATTTATTAATGCACTTATAACTGCAAAAGCTTCATTAACCTCAAAATAACTAATATCATCACTTGTAAGATTATTACTTTTCAATAGCACATTTATTGAGTATAAAGCTGCTTCTGGACTATAATCTGGATTTCCTGCTGATTCTTCAAAATCTACTATTCTAAAGCTACCTTTAATATTATTATCTTTTAAATATTTTTCTGAACATAAAACTAAAATAGCAACACCGTCATGAGTTAAGCAAGAGTTACCTGCAGTTATTTTATTTCCTTTTCCTAATATAGGCTTAACTTTACTTAATAATCTTTCATTAATATTATCTCTTATTCCTTCATCATTGATTATTCCATTTATAGGTGCAATTATATCACTAAGAACTTTACTGTCCCTAGCCTTCATAGCCTTTTTATGACTTTCAATAGCGTACTTATCTAGCTCCTCTTTAGTAAATTCATACTTCTCTGCAACTCTTTCAGCACCTTTTATCATTACAAGTTCATCATAATTTTCTGGTGAAAATTTAGCTACTTTATATTCTTTATTATTCTTTGAATATTTAGGATGATTTTTGGCATAACTTCTTGTAGGTTCCATAGATGTACTTTCTACCCCACCTACTAATATTAAATCCTTTAATCCAGCTGCAATCTTACTATATCCAATAGCTATACTTTCTAATGATGAAGCACATTGCATGTCTATTGTGTAGGAAGGAATATTTAAATCAGCATTTAAAGAACATAATCTAGCTATATTCCCTCCTCCACCTACAGAATTCCCCAAAACTATTTCTTCAATATATTTTAATTTAAATTTATCTATAACATCTTTTATTACCTTAGAAGCTAAATCTTCAATTAAAATATTTTTAAATATACCATTGGTTATACCTATAGGACTTCTTAATCCTCCCAAAATATAAACATTACTCATTACCAACTCCATAAATCTTATTAATCCTTACACCTATAAATGATGCTAAAACACATTTAATAAGATCCCCTGGAATAAATGGCAATATAGAAACTTTTAGATTTTCCATAAATGATAATCCATTATAATATCCCATCCAAGCAGCTCCACAAATGTATATCATGGTCATACCTACAAATACAGTTAATATTATTGATTTTTTTAAATTTAAATTCTTTCCTTTTATTAAAGTAATAACGAGTACTGTTAATAAAAACCCTAAGAAATAACCGCCACTAGGTCCTACTAAAGTTCCAACACCAGACCTTCCCCCTGAAAATACTGGCAATCCAATTGCTCCAATAAGATAAAATACAATTATTGATAATACCCCATTCTTAGTATTCATTGTAATAGCTATTAAATTAATTATTATAGTTTGTGATGTTAACATTATTGGCGTAAATGGTAGGGGAAAAGCTATATATGATGATATGCATAAAAGAGCAACCATTAATCCAATAGCAGTTATATCTCTAACTTTATTTTTCTGTGCTACATTAATCATTTATTTAAATACTCCTTTTATAACTATTTTATTTATAGAAATTATTGATATAGTATCTCTATCTATATTGATAGAAATTTCTTCATTTACATATACCGGTCTTAAAAATCTAATTTCTAACTTTGAAAATTCTATTTTCCTATCCTTTAAATAGTTATCTATATAATTTAACAAAATCATACCTGGTACTATTAAATGTCCTTTGTCATGTAGTGTATTCTTATCACCAGTAATATTAATGAACTCTTCCACCTCTTTATAACTTACCTTTGCTAATAACTGCTTTTTATCCTCTATAGAGATGTAGTCGTCTTTTAATTTACTATTATTCCTTGGCCTTATTAATGTAATATCACAACTTATGCATTTCTTATCATTATCAACTATATAAGCCGAACATCGTTTATATAGTTGTCCATCTTTTGTAACTTCGCTTTTTATAGAAGCCATCTTTTCTTCATAATCATAATAAATATTCAAAACTGCTTTTCCTATAAAAAAGCCATTAACTCTTTCATCATATAACTTTCCTAATCCCTTAGCTAATTCATATATCCTATCCATCTCATCCTCCTTTTAATTAAAATACAGTATTTTTATTTGATTGTCAAACTATTTGTTTGTGAATATATGTAGTCTTACCTTTAGCAAGAGAAATGTTCAGCAAGCTGAAGATAAATATGTAGCTAAAGCTACAGAGAAATATTTTGCTTATGCAAAAGAAAAATGTATGTATACGACATAGATAAATATTGGCTTACGCCAGAATAAATAAATGCCTGCGGCATAAATCTTGTATCTGCCGTAGGCACATTTCTCTACACTTTTGATGTATATTGCCTTATCAGAAGGACATATTTCTCTTTATCAAAGTCAAATATTTCTCTTTTGCTTTAGCAAACTTTAATAAGTATATTCAAGATTTTCTTTTATATTAAAAAAATCTGCATAATCTATATCAAACAATGGTTTCTTTACTTTTGATACATCTATTTTTTCTTTTATAAGCTGAGTTAAAACACCTGCATAAGATAAATCCCCTTGGATTATAGCACCGTAAATCTTTCCATCCTTATATATAACTTTTTTATAATCCTTACCATCAAAATCTACTTCTTCTTGATATGAATCATCTGGTTTAACTACAACCCCTAAAGACATAGTTGCTAACCCTAAAAAATTCATTGTATTTTTACTACCAAAGAAATCTGTCATGTATAATTCTTTGCCATACATATTATTAGCTGCTATTATTCCTTCCTTTACTGCTGTTGGCCATATAGGATTTCTTCCTGTAATATCACCAGCACCATAAACGTCCTTAGTATCAGTTTCACCTTTTTCATTTATTATAAGTCCAAATTTATCTGTATCTATTCCACTATCTTTTAAAAATCCAATATTTGATCTTACTCCGGTACAAGCTATAACTAAATCACAAGGTATTTTATCTCCTGTATTTAAAAGTAATTCTACTGGGTTATTACTTTGGTCTAAAACTAGTTTTTCAGCTCTTACTCCAAGCTTTAAATCCACACCTTTATCTGTAAGCATATCTTGATAAACCTTAGCTGCATAACTATCTAATTGAAGTGGTAATATTCTATCTCCCATTTCAACCATAGTTAACTTAACATCATAATCTACAAGACCAGCTAACGCATCAACACCTACAAGACCAGCCCCTAGTATAACTACATTTTTGCATTTTTCTGCTACCTCTTTAATTTTAATGGCATCATCTAAATTTCTTAACCCTACAACATTATTCCCTTCCCTTAATCCTGGTACTGGTGGTATAAATGAGGATGATCCTGTAGCTAATAACACCTTATCATAGCTTAACTCTTCACCATTATCTAATTTTAATTTATGTTCCTTAGGATCTATGCCTATAACTTCAGTTCCTTTCATCCATTCTATATTATATAAATCAAAGAACTTTCTTGGGGTAAAATCTAAATCTTCTATAGTTCTTCTTCCATCTAAGTAATGATGAAGAATACACCTAGAATATACATAATCATCTTTTGAAATTAATATTATTTCAGCTGCCTTATCTAGCTCTCTTAAAGTTTTTGCTCCACTTATTCCTGCTGCTGATGCCCCAACAACCACATATCTCATATCTCATCTACCTCCTCTAGTGTTATTGCCGCCATAGGACATTTTGCTACACATTGAGGGTATCCACTTTCTGTTTCCCTACACATATCACATTTCATTACTTCCCTATTATTCAAATGATCCATTTTTAATACACCATAAGGACACGCCATTATGCACATAAAGCAACTTGCACATCTTGACTTATCGTATAAAACAAGACCACTTTCATTATCTCTTCTCATTGCTCCTGTCATACATGTATAAACACATTCTGGTCTATCACAATGTCTACAAAATATTGGTGAATATCTTCCTTCACTATTTATAGCAATTCTACTTCTTGTATCTTCTGAACCATGGGATACTATGCAAGCTGTCGTACAAGTCAAACATCCAATACATTTTTTCCTATCTATTTTAATTCTCTTCATAATTAATCACCTAACTTACTTTCTCTATATTAACTGGAACTAACTTATAAGAAGGTTCCTTTGAATATGTATCAAAAAAAGATGGTAATAATGCATTAGCTTCAATATAATGCATAGGTGCATATATTTCTCCCTTTTTAACTGTTCTAGAAAGTTTAGCTATAAATTCTTTGCTTACACCATTTGCAGAATTTACTCTAACTTTATCATTTTCTTTAATATTTAACTCTTCTGCAAGTTCTGGATTTATATTTATATAAGCATGTTCTGGTACTATAGCGGTAACAGCAGGTATTTCCCTAGTTCTAGTTTGAGTATGCCATTGCCCTACTGTTCCTCTTCCTGTATTTAATACATAAGGATATTCTTCAGATAATTTTATTGGCCACTCTGCTACATCTTCATATATAAGCTTTGCTTTTCCACTTGGAGTATAAAACTTCTTATCTTCAAATAATCTTCTTTCATCACATTCTAACTTTTCACCAGCTCTAAATGGCCATTGTACTCCCTTTGAGTTAGTAATCATATCATAAGTAACTCCTGTAATATCACAAGGCATACCCTTGCTACATTCCTTCAATGTCTCAAATGCTATCTCTGGAGTTCTCCATTTATCTAAAAGATTTTCCATACCAAGAGCTTCACCTATTTTTAAGAATATGTCATAATCAGTAAGTTCATCTTCATTCTTTTCAAGTACTGGATTTATAGTAGATAATCTTCTCTCTGTATTTATAAGAACACCTTTTTTCTTAAGTCCTCCAGTAGATGGCAATAATAAATGACAATATTTAGTTGTATCTGTTTCACCATACATATCTTGAACTACTAGGAAATCAATTTTCTCTGCTGCTTTTCTAAATTCTTCATTATTGATCCATGATGATCTTGGATTCGTAGCAACTACCCATAAAGCCTTTATTTTTCCTTCTATAACCTTTTGAATTATAACATTATAAGGTATTGTTGGCTTTTTAGGCAGCATTTCTTCACCTATATTTAAAGCCTTAGCAACAGCTTTTCTTCTTGTTTCATTATCATAATCACCACCACCATAAAGCCCAGTAGTATTGCTATATACTCTTGATCCCATAGCATTGCATTGGCCTGTTATAGAATTAGCTCCTGTTCCTTCTCTTCCTATATTTCCTGTAATAAGTGCTAGATTGATTATTCCTTGGGCTGTTCTTACAGCTTGATAACTTTGATTTACTCCCATAGTCCACCAGAAGGATACTTTCTTACCATTATGTATTATCTCAGCAAGCTCTAGAACTCTTCCTTTAGATATTCCTGTTTTCTCTTCCACATTGTCTAAAGTGTACTTTTTAACATGTTCTTTGAAACCATCAAAATCTTCTGTGTGATTTTCTATAAACTCTTTATCAATCCATCCTTTTTCGATTAATACATTAGCTAAAGTATATAATAAATATAAATCTGTCTTAGGAGTTATATCTATCCATATATCTGAATTACATGCTGTTTCTGAACGTCTAGGATCAATAGTTATTATCTTTGCTCCTGGATTATTTTTGACTCTTCCCCAAAGTATTGGATGGGCAACTACTGGATTTGCTCCAATAAATATAATTACATCAGATACTTCTAAATCATGAAGTGTGTATGGCGGAGCATCAAATCCAAAACTTTGTTTATAAGCTACAACTGATGTAGCCATACAAAGCCTTGTATTACCATCACCATTTCCACCTAGATAATTTCTTCCTATATGTCCTATAAGAGCCATTTCTTCTGTTGCAAGCTGACCGGTACTTATAAATGCTACACTCTCTTTGCCATATTGCTCTTGTATTTCTTTTATTCTCTTTGCAAAATACTTGCAAGCCTCATTCCATGATATTTGATTCATGTTTCCTTCTTCGTCTCTTATTAGCGGTAATACTGGATTATTGTACTTTGTATTTTGTTTATCTAGATTTAATCCCTTAATACAACAAAATCCATTATTAACAGGATATCCTGCTGTAGGTACTACCTTTACAATATGATCATCTTCCACATGAAAATCTAAATTACATGCAATAGAACAATAATTACAAGTTGATTGTATTACTTTCATTTTATTTATCACCTCTCTCATCATCTTATTTTTAGTAATCTTTTATTCTATTATGCACACAAAAAAAGATAGGAAAATTCCTATCTTTAATACTAAATCTATTTATTCTATTTTCGAATAAGCATACTTTTATTTAATTTTATCTAATCTTTCAATTAATAATTCTCTAAACTTATCCATATCAAATAATAATCCTGGACACGTCTTCTCTACACCTTCAATTTCTCTATGTCCTATCACTCTAATAGGTTCAATATCATAATTAATCATAAATTCTAAACAAATATCTACTAAGCTTTCGATTTGTTCTTCAGTAGGTAAAGCTTCATCAAAATTCCCCGCTAAAGCTATTCCTATTGAGTCCCTATTATGATTTTTAGCATGTGCGCCTACATACATACCCCTACCTTGAAATATATCACCACTTTTTTCAATAAAATAATTATATCCAATCCCCGCCCACTTAAATCTCTCTATATGTAACTTATGAGTAGATTCTACAGTTAAGTTAGGATTATGAGTATGGTGAATAACTATTTTTCTTGGCTTATCAATTTTCATTAATTCCTCATTAAACTTTAAATCTATTACATTTATTTCTCTTTTCATAAATTATCCCTTCCTATGTACTTATACCTTGTACTTTTATAATTATATACTTATAAATTATATTTTACTATTTTTCCAAAATAATTTATATTTGTTTCGAAAATTCATCTTGTAAAACAATAAAAAACAATATAAACTGTAATCAAACAATAAAATTCAATAAATTATATTAGATATTCTCGGAGGATTTTAAATGATAAAATTAATTGCAACAGATATGGATGGAACACTATTAGATTCAAATAATAAAATCAATCCTGAGTTTTATGAAGTTTTTGAAAAACTTAAAGAAAAAGATATTATTTTTGCTGCTGCATCTGGAAGACAATATTATAATCTTGTTGACAGGTTTGAAGATATTAAAGATAACATGATGTTTATCGCAGAAAATGGTACTTTTGTTATGCATAAAGGTAAGGAAATTCTTCTTAACTCTTTAGATAGAAGAATCGCTTTAGAACTTATAAAAATTGGACAAACTATCGAAAATGCTTATGTTATTCTTTGTGGAAAAAAAGCGGCTTATATAGATAATACTGATAAAAGATTTATGGAACAAGTTAATAAATACTATGCAAAAGTTAAAATTGTAGATGACCTTTCAAAAGTTCATGATGATATATTAAAAGTAACTATCTGTGACTTCAATGGTTCTGAAAATAATAGTTATAAATACTTTACTGATTATAATGATAAAGTTCAAATTGCAGTTGCCGGTGAAATTTGGCTTGATATGATGGCTAAAGGCGTAAACAAAGGACTAGCAATAAGCAAACTACAAAAGCTATTAAATATTAAGCATGAAGAAACTATGGTTTTTGGTGATTATTTAAACGACCTTGAAATGATGCAAAGTGCTTATCATAGCTATGCTATGGAAAATGCTCACTCTGACTTAAAGAAAGTTGCTAGATTTATGGCGAAGTCAAATGATGATAATGGTGTTGTTAGAACTATAAAAGAAAAACTAGAATTGTAAAATATAATAAGGGTTATGAAAAGATCAAGCTTTTCATAACCCTTTTAGTTTTGTTTATCTCTTCTCATCTTAATAATAAAATATATATTAACAAAAAATATAAATAAGTTTATTCCTCCAACAGGATAAGCCTTTATACTAAAACCATATATTACAAACAAGATACATCCTATGGAGTTTATAATTCTCAACTTAAACATATCAGTCATCAATAAAGATATTGCTATACAAATTGATGCCGCATACCCTACCCATTCAATAGTTGGTATTCCAAACATAATTATCCTCCTTAAATATTTTCTTTCTAAAAGTAATATTTGTATTTTTCTTTTAAAAGATTCCCTTTATTTTAATTTTATTAATTTTCTATGATGCTATATATTTTTTTAAATCTTTTTATACGTTTTTTAATAACTCTTATTGCATTCTCTTTTAACTCATGCTATTATAAGTACATAGAAAATTTTAGGAGGATTTATTTATGATTATATTAACTACTGATACAGTTCCAGGAAAAGAAATTGTAGAACTAAAAGGATTAGTAAAAGGGAGTACTATTAGATGTAAAAATATAGGAAGGGATATAACTGCAAGCTTCAAAAATCTTGTTGGTGGTGAAATGACAGGTTACAATGACATGCTTATAGAAGCAAGACAAATAGCTATTGGTAGAATGGTTGATGAAGCTGAAGCTATGGGTGCTAATGCTATAATAGGTATGAGACTTATGTCTTCTGCTGTAGCTGCTGGTGCTGCTGAAATGGTTGCATACGGAACTGCAGTTGTAATTAAGTAGAGGTAATTATAATATGATTATTGCTACTCTAATTATATTTTTCTATTTAGCTATTATTATAGGATCTATTGGACTTTTAATTTGGGCAATTAATGATAGGATTAAAGAAAAGAAACGTGAAGAAAAAGAGCATAAAGATTATAAAAAATATTAAAATTACCTTTGGATAAGATGAAAATACTAGTTATACTATGTAAAAAATCATCTTCCAAAGGTATTTATATTTTAAATTATTTCACAATGCATCTCTTCTTCTGCTTTATCCCAAGGCACAACATATCCTTGTCCTTTTGAGCAAAAAATTGAACTTGAACTATATTCTATATCAGCATCTCTTCTATATCCAATCTCTTCAATAACCTCTTCAGTATTATGACACTCATCGTATCCATCAAAAATTAAATTTATACTTCCCTTTCCTTTAGAAAAAGCTATAACCTCTGAGCTGTAGTCCATAAAAGTCTTAACTGGACCTCTTCCTATTACCGTTACCCTATCTTCATTAATTTCTGGTGGATTAAATGTTCCACTTAATTTTTGTATATCCGATAAAACTCTTCCCATATAATCAAGTTGAACATCTATCTTAAACTTATAATATGGTTCTAATAATACATTATCCGCTTTTTCTAATCCTTGCCTTAAAGCTCTAAATGTTGCCTCTCTAAAATCTCCACCTTCAGTGTGTTTATTATGAGCCCTACCTGTTAATAAAGTAACCCTTACATCAGTTAATGATGAACCTGTTAAAACTCCATGATGCTCTCTTTCAAAAATATGTGTTCTTATTAAATTCATATGTCCGGTGGTCAGGTTATCTGCATGACATTTATTTTTAAATTCTATTCCTGAATTTCTTTCTAATGCTTCCAACTTTAAATGTACTTCTGCATAATGCTTTAAAGGCTCAAAATGCCCATAACCTTTTACAGAATTTCTTATGGTTTCTTTATATAATATCTTACATGGCCCAAAGTCAATATCTAAATTAAATCTATCTTTTACTACTTCTTTTAATATCTCTAATTGAATTTTCCCCATAATATGAACATGAATCTCTTGTAAACTTTCATTCCATACTACATTTAAAGCTGGATCCTCTGCATCTAACAGTTTAAAATATTCCAAAACATCTTTAATGTTGTATATCGGATCAAATATTACTTTAGACATCAACGTTGGAATCATGTTATATTTTATATTTTTATTTAATTCTCCTAGACCTTCTCCTGCATTAGCTCTTGATAAACCAGTTACAGCAAAAATATCTCCAGCTTTAACCTCATCAACAGTTTTAAATTTATTACCATTATATATTCTTATAGAACTTATCTTTTCACTAATATCTCCCCTGTACGTTATTTCATCTCTAACTTTTAATGTACCTTCTAAAGCTTTTATAAAAGTTACCCTATTACCATTAGCTTCATGACGTATTTTATATACTATTGCTGCAAACTTTGACTTTTCATCGTATTCAGTAAATGTTATATAGTCTAGATTGTTTAAAAGCTCTATAATTCCCTCATCTTGCAAAGCTGACCCTCCAAAACAAGGAAATACCTTATTTTCTTTTACTAAAGTTTTAAAAGTATTAATCCAACTTTGCTTATCATAGTCACCTTCGAAATATCTTTCTAATAAAGTTTCATCATACTCACTTATAAACTCTATAAGTTCTTGACTTAACTCTTCTTCTTTTATGTTTTCTTCTATGTAAAATATATCTTTTGACAAAACTCTTTTTATCTCATTAATAACCTTATCTTTATCTGCATTTACTCTATCAAGCTTATTTATAAAAATAAAGGTAGGAACATTATATTTTCTTAATAATTGCCATACTGTTTCTGTGTGTCCTTGTACTCCCTCTACTGCACTTATTAAAACTATAGCATAGTCCATTACCCCTATAGAACGCTCCATTTCTGTAGAGAAATCAATATGACCTGGAGTATCAACTAAATAATAAGTATTATCTTTAAATTCAAAAACTGCTCCATCAGAAAATATTGTTATTCCTCTTTCTTTTTCAATATTATGGCTATCCAAAAATGAATTTTTATGATCTACTCTTCCTCTGTTTCTTATCGACTTTGTATGATATAACACTTGCTCAGAAAATGTTGTTTTTCCAGCATCAACATGGGCTAATATACCAATTGTCTTCTTCATCTCATCACCTTACTTTTCTTAACTTATATTACCATCTATTTTACTCATAATATCATAATATTTTCATTTTGTGAAAATTGTTTTTTTCTTCTTGTTTAAAGGATAGAAAGATGGTATTCTATGTAATTGTGAAATAAATTAATTTAATTATTTGGGGAGGTTTAAAGATGACTAAAGATATGACTCAAGGTAGTCCAGTAAAGCATATTTTGCTTTTCTCTATACCTTTATTAATAGGAAATGTATTCCAGCAGTTTTATAGCATGGTGGATACGATAATAGTTGGTAGATTTGTTGGTGTTGATGCATTAGCTGCTGTTGGATCTACTGGTTCATTAGTATTTTTAATAAATGGATTTGCATTAGGTTTAACTAGTGGTTTTTCCGTTATGGTATCTCAACGTTTTGGAGCTAATGATGAGAAGGGATTACGTAAAGCCGTTTCAAGCTCAGTGGTATTATGTGCAGCATTAGTTGTAATATTAACTACAACTAGCTTAATAGCAGCTAAACCATTGCTTCATTTAATGAATACTCCTGATAATATTTTTAATGATGCATATATCTATGTGGCAATAATATTTGCTGGTATAGTAACTACAGTTGCTTATAATATGATGGCAAGTATATTAAGAGCTCTTGGTGATAGTAAATCTCCATTGTACTTCTTAATAATTTCTTCTATACTAAACATAGTATTAGACTTAGTGTTTATAATAAACTTTAAGATGGGAGTAGCTGGTGCTGCATATGCAACTATTATCTCTCAAGGTGTATCTGCTATACTTTGCTTCATATACATCTTAAAGAAATATGCAATTTTAAAATTATCAAGAAAAGATTACAACGTTAAAAAGAGTATGTATATCAAACATTTAAAAATTGGTATTCCTATGGCATTACAATTTTCAATAACTGCATTAGGTTTAATTACAGTTCAAGGTGCATTAAATGTTTTAGGATCAACTGTTATAGCAGCATATACTGCTTCATCAAAAGCACTACAACTAGTAATGCAACCAGCAGTTACTTATGGTGTAACAATGGCAACTTATTGTGGACAAAATCTTGGTGCAAAAAGATATGACCGTATAAAAGATGGTGTTAATAAAGCTGTTAAGATTTCTATAATAACTAGCATAATTTCAGGGTTTGTACTTATAGCTTTTGGTACTCAATTTGTTAAATTATTTATAGAAAATCCAGATGCTCAAATCATAGCTTACTCAAAACAAGTTCTTACTGTATCTGGAATATTCTTTATACCTTTAGGATTAATATTTATATTTAGAAACGCCCTACAAGGTATAGGAGAAAGTTTTGTTCCTATGATGGCTGGTGTTGCAGAACTTGGAGCTAGAGCTTTAGTGGCATTTACACTTCCAGCATTTTGGGGATTCTTTGGTATATGCTTGGCAGATCCAATAGCTTGGATAGCTGCATCTGTACCTTTAACACTATATTATCATAGAACAATAAAAAAATTATTAGCTAAATATGATACTTCAGATGAAGTTACTGCTTAAAATTATAGAAGGCAAGTCAAAATAATGACTTGCCTTTTATAATTTACTCTTCCTTAGCTTCTTGAACTAATTCTTCATTATCTAAATTTTGGTCTATAATTTCTTCTAAGTCTTCCTTCGCTCCAACACAATTCCCATTATTGTTTCCACAATAAACACCTTTTTTAATAGGCGCAATCAAAAATCCAGCTACTACTCCCCCTAAAAAGCAAGCAGTTCCTAATAATATTTTTTCATTATTTTTCATTTAATTTCCCCTCCCATACAATTGCTTAATATATACTGAATATAATACATATTATTTATATAATAAAGTCTCTCCGTTTATTTACTATAATATTAATTATCTTTATTTATTATTCTAAAAAATTAACAAAACTTAAATATTAATAATATAGAATTAAATTGCTGACTAGTATATAATATATTTCAATATTCAAATATATTTGAGGTGTTTCTTATGAATTTTAATAATTTAAGTAGATTAGATGAAATCTTATTATACAACAAGAAGTTCGTAGCTAATGAAGATTATAAAGAGTTTGAATCAACAAAAAATCCTAATAAAAAAATGGTTATTTTATCATGTATGGATACAAGATTAACAGAGTTATTACCTAAAGCACTAAATATAAAAAATGGTGATGCCAAAATAATAAAAAATGCAGGTGCTACAGTTATGCATCCCTTTGGAAGCATTATTAGAAGTATAATTGTTGCTGTTTACGAATTTGATGCAAAAGATATAATGGTTATTGGGCATCATGGTTGTGGAATGAGCAACCTAGATACTGATAGCCTTATAAATAAAATGGTAGAGAGAGGGATATCTACTAATACAATATCAACAATAAATAATTGTGGAATCGAAATTAATAAATGGTTACATGGATTTGAATCTGTAGAAGATTCTATAATGGAAAGTGTGTCTTTAATAAAAAATCACCCGCTAATCCCTAAAGATATAAATATTCACGGTCTCATTATAGATCCTTATACAGGTAACCTTGAAGTTGTTATAAATGGTAATTAATCATATAGAAAAAAAGCTATAAAATTACTTATAGCTTTTTTCTATTTTGTAAATATAATTGTTCTATTTTCTTATGTTTTTATGATAATCCTATATATTAAACTATATTTTCTTTTATATAATCAGTAACTTCTTCTGGTGATATATCATAGATAACAGAAAATTCTTCACTTAATAGTTTCTCTGCTATTTGAATTATTTCATCATCACCTTTACTTAACTTTTTACCTATAGCCTGTTTATTTTGCCTATCTAAATCTATACTTCTTATTATTGTAATTAACTCTTCACACTTTCCTGTTTTAAGCATAGACTTAAATTGTTCATTTCTCTTTTTATCATCTTCTATACATAAAACTTCTCTATTATTTATGTCATTAATTAATGAAGTTATTTCTTCTTTTGAAAGAATCCTTCTCATTGCAATTCTTTCATTATCTACAGGAATTTTTATTACTGTATTCTTAGAATAAATAGGATCTAGAACATAACACTCCCTTTGCATATTATTTGCAAACTTCTCATTAGTTATATCTACTACCTGACAAACTCCTACATTTCCATACATTATGTGTTCATTGATTTTAAACATCAAAACACCTCCATCCTTAATTTGGATTTTAATTGTGGCAATTTTAAAAATAAAAAAAATAGTTTTAACAACCTTAACGAAGTTATTAAAACTACTTGCTGTAATTCTATTATACCACACTTTATAACTTTAATCTAAACAAATATTTACCACCTATATATTCTGTTCCTTAATATGACTTGATATATACTTAGGAACCGCTTTAGAATCAATGCCTAATACAAATGCAACCTCTTCATTTAGCAACTTTTCTGCCGCTTGCATTATTTCATCATCAACTTTATATAATTTCTTACCTAGTGATTTTCTATCTTTTTTATTTAAATATATAGTTCTTATCAAAGCAATTAAATCCTCACAATCACCACTTTTTAACATAGTCTTAAAATGCTCACTTCTAATTTTATCATCATTAATCCACTCTGTCTCGATGTTTGGAATAAGATTTATCAATTCTTCTATATCCTCTTTAGACAGTACTTCTCTCATCTTAATAGTAGTATTATCAACTGGTATTTTAATTACTGTATTTTTAGAATAAACTGGTTCTAATATATAGTATTCCATCTCTTGTCTACCTAAAAACTTTTCCTTTTTTATCTCTATTATTTTACAAACACCTGTAGTTCCATACATTATATAATCATTAACTTTAAACATTTAATCTTCTCCCTTCTTAACATTTACTACTTGCTTTTAGCGTATTAAAAAACTTTATAACCTTCGACTAAAGCAGCTAATAATCATATTAAAAATAAAAAAAGTAGCTCTAACAACTGGACTTACGTTGTTAAAACTACTCGTTGTATTATTATTTTATCACTTTTTTAAAGATGAATGTAAGTAAAATATTTTTAGAATATTTATTTTAAGCCTCAATGACTACCATTACCCCATAGGGTGAGCTACAATAATATTGCAGCATCAGAAAGTTCATTTTCATATACATATTCCTTATGCATGCTTTCCACCTAATAATAAGTGTAGCATAGGCTATAATTCAATACATATATTTTATTTTTCTCTTTATTTGTGTAATAATAAAAATATATAAGATTTCATGGAGATGATTTAATGAATAGTAAAATTGAAGAATTATCAACTATATTAAAAAATAGTAATAACATAGTATTCTTTGGAGGAGCTGGGATGTCAACAGAGAGTGGAATTCCTGACTTTAGAAGTTCAAATGGCTTATTTAATGAAAAACTTAATTTAACCTTTACCCCTGAACAATTAGTATCTCACTCCTTTTATATGAGATATCCTGAAGAATTCTTTAACTTTTATAAAGCGAAACTAATTTATCCTAATGCAAAACCTAATCCTGGACATATAGCTTTAGCTAAATTAGAAAAAATAGGTAAAATAAAAGCAATCGTAACTCAAAATATTGATGGTCTTCATCAAACTGCTGGCTCAAAAAATGTTTTTGAACTTCATGGTTCAATCTGTAGAAATTACTGTGTAAAATGTCATGAATTTTATGATGAAAACTTCATTTTAGAGTCTATAGGAGTTCCTACTTGTACTAAATGTGGAGGCTCTGTAAAGCCTGATGTTGTTCTTTACGAAGAAGGATTAGATGATAATGTAATTAGGGGTGCTGTTAGTGCAATTGCTAATGCAGATACATTAATTATTGGGGGTACATCACTTGTTGTTTATCCAGCTGCCGGACTTATTAATTATTTCCGTGGAAATAATCTAATCTTAATAAATAAAAGCGAAACTACTGCTGATAAAAAAGCTAATCTTGTTATAAGAGATAGTATCGGTAAAGTACTTTCAAGTGCTGTAGAATTGTTATAAAAAAACACATAAGAAATTGAGGTGCAAACTTGAGCATAAAAGAATTTGAATATTTAGATATAGCTATTAACGAGTTAAATGATAAATCAGATTTCTTGGAGGAATGCTGCATTCCTCTAGAGGAAGCATTTTCAGATATATTAAGCAATAGTGCCTGTGACTTTACTAATATAAGCTGTAGAGTTAAATCTAGCAAAAGCTTAAGAGAAAAAATACTTAGAAACCGTTATTACAAAAAGTTTCCTGATGCAAACCAGCTTATATATAACTTAAGTGATTTAATTGGAATTAGAATAGAGTGTAAATTTGGTGATGATGAAAAAAATATATATCGTTTCCTAAAAAAATATTTTAACAGAAAATATAATGAAGATTACTTTTTTAATGAAAAATATACAAATATACTTCTTAAACTTTCAGGGAAACAACCTCAAAAGCAAAAGAATGGTTTTACAATATATAGACTTGATGGTAAGTATATTTACAATGATATTACCATTCCATTCGAACTACAAATAAAATCATTAGTTAATATGTTTTGGGGTGAAATTGAACATCAAATAATATATAAAAATTCTCACTATATTATAGAAGATCAATTTTTAAAGGATCTCATGAATTCAATAAAGAATAGTTTGACTATGATAGATAAGCAACTGTTAACAGTGCTAAATCACGTTGAATCTAAAAAGAATAAAGACTCTAGTTCTAGAAAGAAGCATTTAGAAGAAATAGTTTCTAAACTTATTTATGATTTATTCTCTAGAAAAATGAAAGATTCTATTAATATGATTATTGACTTTAAAGATTCTTGTGAAACTATTGTAAGATATACTTTTTTTGCAGATGACAACAAGTCTGATTCTGAATCTACAGAAATTTTAATAAATGCTCTTAATAGATTAAATCAAATTTCTGACGAAAACATTGACTTTGATTCTAATTTAAATTTTGAAAGAAAACCAGTTTATAATAACTCATTTTCAAAAACTTTAGGTAAATATTTTGAAGGTGTTATAAATACTGAATTTAGTTGGAATTTATTTTTTAGAATACTTTTTGCTCTAGAACCACTTAATAATGTTGGCGACTTTGAGAAATTCTTATCCTTTCTTAAATTAAATTATACAGAATCTAAGTATATAAATAAGCAAAAAGAAATATTAATAAATGCTTTTAATGATGACTTTAATATAATTGATGAAGCTATACAGTTACAAGTAGCTAAAACATTAATATCTATTGATAAAATTGATATAGTTTATGATTATAATATAGCCGAAATAAATGATGCAATTGAATATACTTATAAATATATTTCAGATAACATAAATTCTATTAATGAATGGAATGTTAATTCCCATTCTATCCTTGAAAGCCTTACTAAAGATATTATGGATTCAATTGAATAGTTTTAACTAATACTTTATCATCATAAAAATTAAATACTTATAATAATAAGCTCTTAAAGGCTTTATTTAATGCCTTTAAGAGCTTATTTCAATAAAAATCCCAAATTCTTTTAAATTAATTACTTAACATCCCTTAAATCTTCTCCGTTAGTTTTTATAACATTTTTATACCAATAGAATGAATCTTTTCTGTACCTTTTCTTTGATCCATTTCCAAAGTCATCTTGATCTACATAAATAAATCCATATCTTTTTGACATTTCTGATGTACCTGAACTTATTATATCAATTGGCCCCCACATAGTATATCCAATTAAATCTACTCCATCTTTTATAGCTTCCTTCATTGCTTCAAAGTGTCTTCTATGATAGTCAACTCTTCCTTCGTCATTAATAGTTCCATCTTCATTTAATTTATCTAATAATCCAATACCGTTCTCTAATATAAACATAGGTTTTTCATATCTATCATAAACTGTATTTAATGTATATCTCAATCCTACAGGATCTATTTGCCATCCCCATTCACTACCTTCTAAATAAGGATTTTTCAATACATTCATAACATTTCCAGAAGTAATCTCAAGATTTGTAGCATCTGCACTTGATATCATAGACATATAATAACTAAATCCTATGAAATCTGCAGTATTCTCTTTTATAACTTCTAAATCCCCATCTTCCATTTTTATGTTAATATTCTTTTCAGTAAAATATCTATCCATATACCAAGGATATTTACCTTTTGCTTGTACATCTAAATAGAATTGGTTTCTCATTCTATCATCATAAAGCATTTTCATAACATCGTCAGGCTTGCAAGTATGCGCATATGTTGTAAAATAAGCAACCATACATCCAATCTTATTATTGTTATCTATTTCATGAGCTAATTTTGTTGCTTTTGCCGCTGCAACAAATTGGTTATGTATACCTTGGAATAAAGCTTCTTCATAGTTATCAAAACCTTCATTAATTATTCCTAAGGTTTTCGGACCAGCCTTAATACTCATATTTATTTCATTAAATGTAACCCAATACTTAACTTTTCCTCTGTATCTTGTAAATATTGTTTCGCAGTAGTTTAAGTATAAATCTATAAGCTTTCTATTATACCATCCACCAAATTTCTCCATTAAAACTAATGGCATATCAAAGTGAGATATAGTAATTAAAGGCTCCATATTATGTTTTAAACATTCATCTATAACATTTTCATAATATTCTAACGCTTTTTCATTAGGAGTTGTATCATCTCCATTAGGAAATACTCTCGACCAAGCTATAGAGAATCTAAATACACTAAAGCCCATCTCTGCTAATAAAGCTATATCTTCCTTATAAGTATAATAGAAGTCTATTCCTCTTCTCTTAGGATACATAGTATCATCTAAATCTTTTTTAGCCGCTTCAATTGCTTCCCTAGTAAATGATACTTGTTTAGTTATTTTTCTATCTAATTTTTTATTGTACATTGTTACGTCCGGTATAGTCATAGATCTACCATCTACATTATAAGCTCCTTCTGCTTGACAAGCTGATATAGCTCCCCCCCATAAGAAATTATCTGGAAATTGTGTTCTCATATTCTTTTCCTCCTAAATCTAACTATTTATTATTTTACTTCTAATAATAAGTCGTTCTTATCTACTGTTTTATTGCGAGTTACTATAAACTCTTCATACATTGCATGATTGGTTACTATTACTGGTGTAATAACTTCATAACCTTCATTCTTTATTGCATCAATATCAAACTCCACTAATAAATCATTATGCTTTATTTTGTCTCCTTGTTTAACATGAGCTGTAAAGTGCTTACCTTCTAAATTAACTGTATCTATTCCAACATGAATTAAAACTTCTACTCCAGAATTTGATCTTAATCCTATAGCATGTTTAGTGTTAAATATCGCATCTACAGTTCCTTCAAATGGAGCATATACCTTACCTTCTAATGGTTCAATTGCAATTCCCTTGCCCATTACTTCCTGTGCAAAAACTTTATCATTTACTTCAGATAATGGCTTTACTTTGCCTTTTAATGGACTTAATATTTTATTGTTACCTTGCAATACTGTTTTTTCTTTTAATTTTGAATTTCCTTCTACATTTGTAGTTTCTTCAATCTCTTCATCTATACCCATAATCATTGTTAACACAATTGAAAGGCATATTGATATTAATACTGCTAATACTAAAGCTAAAAAACTATTTGCCTTAATATTTCCTAATGCAAATATTCCAGGCATCCCCATTGCTATTGAAGTTCCACCAAACATAAAGAATATTGCTGATGCTATACCTGCTGAAATCATTGCTGCATAAAACGGCTTTTTATACTTTAGGTTAATACCATACATTGCTGGTTCAGTAATACCTAATAATCCTGAAAATCCACTTGTACCTGCTATTGATTTCATCTTCTTATTCTTAGCTATTAAAAACACTCCAATAGCTGCTCCCCCTTGAGCTAAGTTTGAAAAGACAGCACTTGGATACACTACTGAGTTACCAAGTTCCGCTAATTGTTGTACTTGAATCGGTACAATTGAATAATGCAATCCAAACATAACTAATACCGGTCTTAATGCACCTAATAAAAATGCTGCGAAAATTCCACCTTTAGCAAATAATAATTCTATACCTTCTGCTATTCCAACACCTACATATGAACCTATTGGTCCTAAAACTATTAATTGAAGTGGTAACATTATAAGTAATATAACCATTGGCGTAAATATAACCCTAACCATTTCTGGTATTAATTTGTCTATCTTTTTGTAAATAAGGCTTAACACATATACAGACATTATTATTGGAAAAACTGTATTACTATATTTTACAAGCAATATTGGTAAGCCAAAGAAATCAATACTTCCCATTTGTCCTGCTGGTACTGCTTTTGCTGCATCTAGAATAGTTGGATACATATACGCTGCTGCTAGGCAAACAGATAACATTTCACTTGTTCTAAACTTCTTAGCAGCACTTATAGCTAAGAAAAATGGCATAAAGTAGAAGATTAAATCTCCTCCCATCGCAATAACTTGTGCAGCACCTGAAGCTGGGTCAAGTAATCCATATTGAGTAAGTATTACATGTATACTTTTCAACATCCCGCATCCAATAAGGGCTGGTAATACTGGTGTAAATATTCCTGCAACAGTTTCTATTACTGCATTTATAGGATTCCTTTTTGTTTTTTTCTTATCTACTTCAACAACTGGATCTGTTATTTTAACCAACTTCTCTAACTCTTCATAAACGGCATTTACTTTTGCTCCTATTACAACCTGCAATTGCCCGCTCTTATTCTGAGCTGTAATTACCCCCTCTAATCTAGATAAAACCTTCACATCGGCCTTATTATCATCCTTTAAGTTTAACCTTATTCTAGTGGCACAATGAGTTAAAAACGTTATATTTTCCTCTCCTCCTATATGCTCCAATATTTGTGAAGCCAATTCTTTGTTTGTCATTTGCTATTCTCCTTCCAATTACAATCTTAAAATATAGTTTATAAAAAATGACCAAAACAACCTCCAAAAACAAGGTTATTTTGGTCATGCCTGATCGAATCAGTAACAATCCTTATTTAGTTACTCTTGAAGTAACTCTTTGTATATGTAAAACTAAATATAATTTTTCATCAATAGAACAATTCCATCCATAATTAGATTTTAAAAATTCTTCTATTTTATGTACGCATTCATTTTCATTAGTATACTGCTTTTCTACTATTTTATATAAGTTTTCATTTTCGCCCTCTAATGAAGATTTATTTAACTGTCTATATATAAAATATTGTAAATGCTTAACAAACCGTGTGAAATTAATGGAAGATTCATCAAGTTCTATTCTAAAATGATACTTTACTATCCCAAGAATATCTCCTATAATTTCAGTTATCTTTGCTGTCTGATCTATTTTATTATCACCTATTTGCGCATTTATAAAATGTAATGCTATAAAAACACTTTCTGGTTCAGTTAATCTAATTCCTCTCTCATTTCTTATAATCTCTATTGCTTTTACCCCTATTTTAAATTCATCAGGATATAGATGTTTTATCTCCCACTCTAAAGGACTTTTTACTTCTACTCCCTGATTAAATCTTTGAATAGCATAAGAAATATGATCAGATAAAGTTAATAATATGTTTGTATTTAACTTCTTACCTAAATATTCTTCCCCATATTTTATAATTTCTTGAGTCAAATATATATCTTCTAAAGGGATATCTTTAAACATTTCTAGGTAATCATTATTACTTTGTGTAACAAAAATTTTCTCTATTATACTTTCATCTCTTAACTCATATGGCGTCTTCGGAAAGCCTATTCCTTTACCTATTACTATAACCTCTTCATCTTTTGCATTTATAGCTAATGCAATATTATTATTGATTTTTTTAATAATTTTCAATTATAATCCCCCCTTTAGCTAAAAATAAACGTAAAAAAATACCAAAAATAAAACACAAGTCTTATTTTTGGTAATGCCTGCTTACTCAGTAACAATCCGTATTTAGATAATACCACCTGAAGAAATCGTTGTCAACACTAAATAAATTATTTCCATCCATTTCTTTTAATTTCAATTTCTTATTTAGTGTTTATCTTGTTGATTTATCCCTCAGCTCATCTTCTATAGAATTAATAAAAAATAAAGGTCATCATAAGACAACCTTTATTTTTATATTGTTTCTAATAATCTCTTAAGAATCTCTATGGAATTTTTTGATGCAAATACACAATTGCGCTCAAAAGTTTCCACTCCACTTTCTTCTCCTGTATCGGTTATTGATCTAATTGCTATAAAAGGAATTCCATTTACATAACATACATGAGCAATACTTGCTGTTTCCATATCTACACAAAGAGGATTAAACCTATCTATTATCTCTTTTCGTCCATTATCCGTTATAAAAGCCTCTCCAGTTACAATCTTTCCAAAAAGTATTTTTTGACTAAATTCCTCTGTATCAATAACCTTTTTACATAATCCAATTAGGTTATTATCTGCTTCAAAAAATATATTTTCCATCCATGGATGATACTCTGTTAATATCTCCTCTGCTACATCATGATATGCTACTTTAGTTGATATAACAGTATCCCCAATAGATAAATCATTATTAATTGCTCCTGCAACACCAGTTACAATAATATGAGTTACATCAAATTTATCTATTAGTATTTGGGCTGCAATTGCAGCATTAACTTTACATACACCACTGTATAAAGCTACTACTTCTATATCACTATACCTTAAAGTATAAAAGGTTAGCATAGCTATTGTCTCTTTTTTCATAGTATCACATTCATCAATAAATGAATGAATTTCATCCTCTGAAGGACCAATAACTCCTACTCTCATAAATTTTATCTCCTTGATATTTCTTATTCAATTAACCACTTTAAAAATTCCATATTGCCAAAGAAATGAATATGAGGATAACTCGCTATAGTATTTTCCTTTTTATATCCACAATTCCATTTTAAAGTATTCCCATTCCAACTTTCTTTTGTAACGTTATATATACGCTCTTCTTTTATATCTACATCTGACTTGTGGAATTCATGGCAATTTATATTTATCTTTTCCCCTTGAATTTCTACGTTTGAATATCCAAATCGTTGCAAAGACTTAGTCATATAAGTATATCCCCTAAAAAAACCTACCATCTCACAATCTTCTATTCTTTCCGTTAAGTACATTAACCCACCACACTCAGCATAGCACTTTAAACCTTTTTCTAAAGCTTCTTTAATACTATTCCTCATAGATCTATTTTGGGCTAATTTTTCTTTAAAGACCTCCGGATATCCTCCACCTAGATATAAAAAATCAATATTTTCTGGCAACTTCTCATCTTTTATTGGACTAAAATAACTAACATTACCTATCTCCTCTAAAAGCTCTAGGTTTTCCTTATAGTAAAATCTAAATGCTTCATCATAAGCAATTGCTATATTTATTTTTCTATCATCTAAATGAAATCTATCCTTTACTTCTAATTTCACTTCTTTTGAATTTTGAAGTAAATATGTTATATCAATATTTTTCTCAATTAACTTAGCACATCTTTCTATCTTATCTACCATATTATTAACTTCAACACTTTGAACTAATCCTAAATGCCTACTTTCAAGTTTTATGCTATCATCTTTCGGAATATATCCTAAAACCTTCACATCACAATTTTCCTCTACAACTGCTTTTAAAAGCTCATAATATTTCTGATTAACCGCGTTGAATACTACACCTATTATATTAGCATTTTTAAAGTTTTTAATTCCATTAATCTCTGCCGCTAAAGTTGTACATTGGGCTTTAGGGGTTAAGACTAATACTATCGGTGTATCACTTAGTAACTTTGAAATGCTATAAGTAGAGCCTTTTTCAGTTATACTAACTCCATCATATAACCCCATTACTCCTTCAATTACTCCAAAATCACCACTACCTCTTAAAAAACTAGCCTTAACACCTTCTTCACCCATAAGATGTAAATCTAAATTTCTAGATTGTTTTCCTGTTATCTCACTGTGAAAGCCACTATCTATATAATCTGGACCTACTTTATATCCCTGTACGTCATAACCTTTATTTTTTAACAATTTCATTAATCCTAAAGTAAAAGTAGTCTTACCACCACCACTACAGTTAGAAGATATAATTATACTTTTCATCTAATGTTGCCTCATTTCTTATAAATTATATTCCTCATTATACCATAGGGTTTTACCATCATCGAAGTTATCTATTCAATCTATAATAGTACTATTCCACCATCTTCACATTCCCTTAAAATATCATCTGTCCAAACTGCAGATTGTACTTCACCAACATGAGCTTTCTTTAAGAAGAACATACATATTCTTGATTGTCCAATTCCTCCACCCATAGTATATGGTAATTCTCCATTTAATAAAGCTTTATGAAATTCTAGCTTCCTTCTTTCATTGCAACCTGCTAAATCCAATTGCTTTGATAATGCTTCTTCATCTACTCTTATTCCCATTGATGATACTTCAATAGCTCTATCTAATACATGTGACCAGAATAATATGTCTCCATTTAATTCCCAATCATCATAGTCCGGGGAACGTCCATCATGTTTTTCACCTGACTTCAACTTTCCACCTATCTTCATTATAAAAACAGCACCATACTCTTTAGTAATTGCATCTTCTCTTTGCTTAGAACTTAAAGCTGGATACATATCTTCTAATTCTTGTGAAGTTATAATCTTAATTTCATTAGGTAATACTGGAGTTAATTCATTATAAGTTAGATGCATATAACTTTCTGTAACTTTAAAAACTTCATATATTTTCTTTACAACCTCTTTTAAAGTTTCTTCTGTTCTATCTTCTTTTCTAATTATTTTTTCCCAATCCCACTGATCTACATAAAGAGAATGTAAATTATCTAATTCTTCATCTCTTCTTATAGCATTCATATCTGTATATAATCCTTGTCCAACTTCAAATTTGTATCTCTTCAAAGCCATTCTCTTCCATTTAGCTAAGGATTGTACAATTTCCATTTGTGAATCTTTTATTTCCATTGCATCGAAGCTTACCACTCTTTCTACACCATTAAGGTTGTCATTTATTCCTTGGCCTCCTTTTACGAAAATTGGTGCAGATACTCTCGTTAGGTTTAGGCTTTCAGCTAAATTAGCTTCAAAAAAATCCTTTATCTTTTTTATAGCAACTTCTGTTTCTATTAAATTCAGTGTAGGTTTATATCCTTTTGGTACAATTGTCGATTTTTTCATATAAATGACCTCCTAAAAAATTTATTAATTAATTTTAAATATAAAAAAACCTCTCATCCCTATAAAAGGGACGAAAGGTATCTTCCGCGTTACCACCCAAATTAGCTAATAATAAGCTCACTCATTAACAGTACATAATTATACTGCTGAATTTTTAACGGTATTATTCCGCCTAAGTCTACTTAAGTGAGACTCCAAATTTTAATTTGGTTAGTCGAACTTACACCTTTGACATAAGGAAAAGGTGTTTCCTATCACTTGTTCGGTTAGGTGCTCAAAGATGTTTTTCACTACTGCTTCCATTACGGGACTTTCACCACCACCCACTCGCTTATAAACTTATTCAATAGCTACTCTTCTTATCACTGCATTTCATTATCTAATTTATATACTATATTATTCTTTTTTTGATAATGTGTCAATAATTTATTGTATTTTTTTATTTTTTATAAATAGTAGTTTTCTTAAATTACGAAAACATTAACTCGTTATCAATATTTATTATTAATTAAAAACAATTATTGATTTTTGCAGTATATTATGTTATATTATGGATAAAATATACATATCGATAATTTTCTATATTTTTAATGATGAATTCAAATTTTATTTAAAGGAGATATACAATGAGCGCTAAAGAACAAGTTCTAAATTTATTAAAAGAAAATTCAGAAGCAATGAAAGCTGGTGAAATTGCAACTGCATTATCAATAGATAAAAAAGAAGTTGATAAAGCAATAAAAGCTTTAAAAGAAGAAGGAAGTATAACTTCACCAAAACGTTGCTTCTATACAAAAGCATAATAATTAGACTCCGTCTAGTTTAACTTTTATTAACACTTTTACTATGATATTATATAAATTCCCAAAAGCCTATGTTAAGTTATATGCTAACATAGGCTTTTCTCTGTATAATATATAAATATATATATAACCATTCTATCTTCTCATAAATTCCTTTACACTTTCTTTTACTCATATTTATTTAAGTTTTATTTTTTATAATACTATTAATTATTTGTATAAAAAATAGCTGTTCATCTTCAATTGTGACAGCCATTTATCTTATTATAACGCTTTTGTTTCAATATTCTCTATATTTATATGTTCATTGTCTCCATAAAAAAGATGTCCACTTTCATAATTTTCCCCATTAACTAAAATTCTTATATTATTCACATTATAATTATAAGAATAAGTAAGAGCTAAAGAATTTAACATCCCAATTTCTGCTGCAGATCCTAAGCTTGATGAGAAATCATAATAACTACTTGATAAATTAACCGTTATAGAATCTCCATCTAATTTTGCAGATAAAACTTCAACATTTGATGGTAACGCCAAAAAATTTGCTCCTGCTGAATCTTTTAACCCATTAGTTAAAGCCTTAGTTACAGCTTGATCTATCACTTCAACTACTGTGTCTTCATAATATATAACATCTTCAACACCATTATAGAAAAATAATCTACAGCTTCTTGTAACTTCTTCGGATTCGCTTTGATTCTCCTCTATACTTTGATTACTTCCTTGTTCTTTTTTTACCGATTCATCATTAACATTATTTGGCTCTTCACTCGCTTGCTCATTTAACACTTCATTTTTTTCTTCTTGCTTATTCTCTTCTTTACTCTCATTTGAATCTTGAATTGTAATTGGAGATTTCTCCTCATTTGAATTTTCTTTATCTTTTTCTATATCTACAACAATATTATTATCATTTGTTTCTTTTCCTACTTCCTTTTCTCCACAACTCACCATAGAAATTGCAATTCCCATAATTAATAATGTTATAACTAACTTTTTCATACTTATACCTCTCATAAAAAAATAACTTTACATAAATAATATTCTTTATATTATTCAAAAATCCTTTTTTAAAAAATAATGAGGTTGCATTTTACAACCTCATTAATACTATGATGTTTTCTTCAGCATATAGCTTGCCCAGTCACCATTGTTAATATATATGCTATTATTATTGAAAACTTCCTCATCATTCATAGCATAATAGTAAACATAACAACTCTCTGTCTTACCATCTTCTAATTCAACATCCATAACTATTCTATTATATTCATTTCTGCTATCGTTAACTCCATAATAGTTTTCCATTTCGTCCATTGGAATCATTACTTCTTCAAAGTTTTTAATAGTCATAACTTCCCCAATAACTATATCCTCTCCTTCTAAAAGAGCTGGATATCCTTTATGAGGCATATGATAAAGCTTTCCTTTTACTTTTCCTAACTTAGCATCATTGACTTTTCCCTTTAAATATTTATCGTAATTATAGAAACCAGTTCTTAAGCTACCATAAACAAATATCTTCTTTTGTTCTCTAGGTTCTAACATTTTAGCAAACAGCTCCACCAACAGCTTTGATATCTTCTGAATTTTCTACTGCTGCTTTTATACATAATTCTAGACCTTTTGCAATATCATTTATGTTCATGGCTGGCTTATCTGCTTTATCTATAGTTTGTGCTGGTATATATGGTACATGTATAAATCCACCTTTAGCATTTGGATACTTCTTATCTATCATGTATAATACCCCATACATTACGTGATTACATACAAATGTTCCTGCTGTATTTGAAACAGCTGCTGGAATTCCGTTTTCCTTCATTTCTTGAACCATAGCCTTTATTGGTAGGTTTGAGAAATATGCTGCTTCTCCATCTTCATATATAGTTATATCTATTGGTTGATTTCCTTCATTATCCTTGATTCTTGCATCATCCATGTTTATTGCAACTCTTTCAGGCGTAACTTGGAATCTTCCTCCTGCTTGTCCTACAGAAATTACTATGTCAGGATTATGAATTTCCATAGCTTCTTCAATTTTAGCTAAAGATTTTCTGAATACTGTTGGTATTTCTAACTTAATTACTTCTGCTCCTGAAATTGTCTCAGGTAATAATTTAACAGCTTCTAAAGCTGGGTTTATGCTTTCTCCTCCAAATGGATCAAATCCAGTTATTAAAACTTTCATCTATTATCTCTCCTTCTAATATCATTAGTTTTGTATACTCAATATTATAAAGCTATAAATACTAACTTACAAATGTTAATATCTAGATACTATTTAAGAGTTAAGAATAAATAAATTCTTAACTCTTTTATTTTTTAACTATTTTAGAATGCTAATACATACATTAAAATAATATGTACAAATAATAAAGCTAAAGCAACTGGTGCTTGTTGCTTAATTATAGCATTTTTATCGTCTATTTCTAAAAGTGCTGCTGGCATTACATTAAAGTTTGCTCCCATTGGAGTCATTAATGTTCCACAATAACCTGCTGTTAATGCTAATGCTCCTGCAATAGCCGGATTAGCTCCTTGTGCATAAACAAATGGAATACCTATTCCAAGTGTTATAACTGAGAATGCTCCGAATGCATTTCCCATGATCATAGTGAATACTGCCATGCCTATACAGTAAGCTGCAACACCTATTAATATATTCCCTTGTGGAAGTACACTTGATATAGCTGTTGAAATCACGTCACCTACACCTGCAGCTGTAAATACAGCTCCTAGTGCTGCCAATAACTGTGGTAATATACTTGTAGTTCCAACAGATTGGATCATTCTATGTGAATCTTCAACAAACATCTTTGGATTAGCTTTTGTAACTATAAATGTTGTTATCATAGCTAAAATTGCTGCAACACCTATAGAAGCTGTTCCTGATATCGGTGTAAATTGTGCTATTACTAATGCTGCTATAGCTATCATTAGTGGTGGTAAAAATATTTTTATTCCTAACTTATTAGCTTGATCTTCACCAAATTTGTAATCTAAATCTTTTATAGTACCAGGCTTAACTTGCTTAGTAAATGTAAGAATACCTATTACTACAAGCATTCCTCCAACAACGTTGTAAGGTAATTTATGACCAAATATAAATATTATCCCTAGTAAAGCCCAGAATAATGCTGTCCCATATCTTGCCGGATTGCTTTTATCTTTTAAAGATAATACTGTAGTGCTTAACATCATAATACCAATTAATATATAAAATAGCTCTAGTAGCATATTTGAAACTGCTGCAAAATCCATGTATTATTTCCTCCTACTTCTTAGATTTATTCTTTGTTCCGTATAGTTTGTCCATTTTTTTATCAAGAATCATATTTTGAATAAGTACAAACACGAATGCAAATACTGCTATTGGAATTGAAGCTTTTGCTACATCTATTCCTGTTGCATTATATCCTAACTCTGTTAAACTGTTTGCCACAAGTAAGACCCCTGAACTTGCTAAGAATAAATTCTGCCCAAAGAAATTTCCATAGTTTTCTGCTGCAGCTGATGCCGCTTTAATCTTATCTTCTGTCTTCTTATCAATTTTTCCATGCTTACCTATAGCTGCTCCTTGAGCCATTGGATTTATTAGCGGTCTAACAAACTGTGGATGCCCACCTATTCTTACGCTTGCTGCTCCACATAGTTGTCTTATAAAGCAATATAATGTTAATAATTTACCTGTTGAAAGATTTTTAACATTACTTATTAATTGAATTGCCTTTTGTTTTAATCCATATCTTTCACAAATACCAACTACTGGTAAAGTTAAAATAAAGATTGTCATTAATCTCTGATCAACGAATGTCTTTCCTAAAACCGTTAATATTTCATTTATATCCATATTCGCTGCTAATCCTGTAGCAAGTGCTGAAACTATTATTACTGCAATACTATCAAATTTTAGTGCAAATCCGATTATTACAATTAGAATTCCTATAAGTACCATTTACTCTCCTCCTTAAAAATATCTAATTAAAAGATATATCATTTTTCGTCATTTGTCTACAAGAATTTTGTGGATGACATGCATTTTTATAATATTTCCTTAATATAACCCCTATATTTTTAATATTTTATCAATTATCCATACATTAATTTCGCAATTCAATTTTCCTTTTATTGAATTTTCTAAAAACTTTATTGTTATCTTCTTTTTGTCATTGTAAAATATTACTGTATTCTTATTTAAAGTAATTAAATAATTTAAAAATAAATATAATATTATTACTATCTCTTATGATTATCTGGAGGTTAAAATATGTTTCGAGAAATGCGTAAAAAATCAAGAGAAATTTTTGCTGATAATATAGCTGATATTTTAAAAACTGCTGAATATGGAACTTTAGCTACTGTTGATGAGAATGGCATCCCCTATGCAACTCCATTGAGTTATGTATATTTTGATAATGCTATATATTTTCATTCATCTCCCTATGGCCACAAATTAGATAATATCGCAAATAATTCTAAAGTATCATTCTGTGTTGTTACCGATACAGAAATTATTCCTGAAAAATTCAGTACAAAATATAAAAGTGTAATTGCTTTCGGTACTGCATCTTGGGTTATTGGTACCGTTAAAAATGCTGCCCTTATGGAATTCATAAAAAAATATTCCCCACAATATCTAGAAAAAGGAAAAGATTACATTGAAAAAGCAAAAGCTGCAACTACAGTTATCAAAATTGAAATTGAACATTTAACAGGGAAGGCAGCTATTAAGTAAAAATTTTTAATTATAAATGAAAAATTAGAGGAAGAAATTCACTAATCTGAATTTTAAAAGAGAAACTGCTATAGCAGTTTCTTTCCTAGCCCTAGAATTTTTTATTAAATAAAGTATTCTTTTATCTTTTCTTTTAATTTTTCTTTATTCTTTTCTAATTGAACTAACCTATTTACATTAGCCCCTGATGGATGCGGAAATCCTTTAAGCACTTGATTTTCATTTAAAATTCCATTGTCTATAAAAGTATTTAGTACTTCTTCTACTGCTGAACCTAAAGGTATAACAAATACATCTTCGAGTTTATTAAACTCCTCAATAAAGTTCTCATTGACGTACTTCATTAAGAAATCACTTTTAATTAGCTTTGGTGTGTGCCCAGTGTAGTTTTTTCCTTTAACAAAAACAGGATAAGGTATTAATGATATTGTATGTAATAAATAATCCTTATCTTCGAATAGCTCTGAGCAACTATTTATTCCAATAATCTTATTTAATTCTATTTGATCTAACATACTTATTATGTTTTTACGTAAACTACCACTAAACCGTCCAGCTGATTTACATAGATATTTAGTTTCTTCTAAAGTTTTACCTTCTTCTATACAAATTCTCGCTGTTTTTATAGCCGTGCTCATCTGTTGAAATCCTGGAGTTATTCCAACTATAAATATCTTAGCCTTTTTATTTATATATTCATTATGAGGAGCATAATATATCTCTATATCATTAAATTTATCCACTAAAAACTTTTCTATTATTAAATCTTCTCTTGTGTATTTTTCTTTCAAAGGTAGCTCTTTTATTTTATCAATATAATCTTCTAAGTATTTCTTCATCTCGTTTTCCTCTTTAAATATTAACTTTTTTAATATAATATCATAAACTCTTAAGTATTATTTACTAAACCTACTAAAAATATTTTATCTTTTAAGTTCAATATCATTATTACTCAAACCTTGATAAATTTATCCTCAAGACCTAAATAAATATAATCTCCTAAAAGTAAAAAAGGCTAAGCAAACTTTTCTAGTTGCTCTAGCCTTTTAAGATTCAATAATAATATTTTAAATATATGAATTCATTTTATTAATCGTCATTTTCCTCATGATTATCATCGTCATCATTCTCCTCATGATTATCATCGTCATCATCATTATTGTCCTTATCATTTTCGTCTTCTAATCTATCTTCTAACTCATCTTGAAGTTCATCTAGCTGCTCTTCATCTAAAAAGATACTTCCATCAACATTCCTTAATAACTCTAACATTTCTTGAGTACTTAAGTTTTCTATCGCATCTTCAAAATTATCTTCATCAAGTTTTACTAATGCCTCATACTTACCTAAGCTAATTCCTTGACTTTTAGCTTTTTCTAAATCTGACTTTTGCCCTTTCAAAAATGCTACCTCAGTACCTTTAAATGTATTTTTAATAGTTTTTTGAATATCTTTTTCATAATTTATATTCTCATTTCCGATAAACGAGAATCCTACTAAAACAGCATTATTATTACTTAAATAATTATTTTTGCTTAGTAAATCTTTTAATGCCACTGTCCCTTCTTGAAAAGTCATTCCTTTAATTTTATCTAAACCTAATGCAATAGCATCATCATTTATTCCTTTTACATCCTTTATAATTCCATTTTGGTCTAATTCAAACTCTATACTAGGATTAATATCAAAGGTTAAAACTGCATAAACATTATTCATTTTACTAGAGAACATATTCATTATTGGATTTATTAAAATTACAAATAAAGCTGCAATTGCGCCTAGAGGTACTATATACTTTCTAAAAGGAATTACCTTAGCCGTATCTTTCTTAATATAAATATCTTCTTCAAAAAAGAATACTGATTTTCCAACCTTTAGGCCATCTTTATTTTTTATTCTGACTAATGTCCCATCTTCTTTCATAATAATAACATAGTCATTTTTAACTTCCATAACTATCCCTTTAAACATACTGCACCTCCTATCTCTTTATCCATAATCTTAAATTTCTAAAATTCTTATCAATAATAATTACAACAGATATTATAAATTTCTTACTTCGTTTAATTACCTTTTCTGTTACTGAAAATTTTACTGAGATTTGTTTTATAGGAAGTCTTCTTTTTTCATACATAAAGCTAGTTAGTGACTTTTCCTTGCTGACCTTTTCAGATAATTCTATAGCATTTCTTCTAGTATCCTCATGCTTAGGAGCCTCATCTACTAAGTCTTCAAAAGTAAAACCAAAAGCTTCTATTTCTTCTTTTAATTTACCTATTTCATTTGATAATTCATCACTTTCTTCAACTACTGTCTCTGCTACTTCCGATATATCAATACCTTTCTCTTTAAGGGCTTCTATTGATTCAACCTTATTATTTTTATTTTCTTTTATAAGATAATTTTTCACCCTACTACTTATGACAAGCTTTGCAAAAGCTGAAAAACTTCCCCTACTCTCTTCATATTTGTCTATAGCCTCCTTAAAAGCAATAAGTGCTATACTTAATTCATCATCATTTTCTACAGACACATATCTTCCTGTAATAGAACTTACTGTCTTTACTATAAATGCCATATAATCTTGAATTAATTTGTCTATACTCTTATTTTTAATGTCATTAATATTCTCTTCTGCAAATTCCATTTAGCTATATATACCACCTCTCTGTTTTATATTACAACAATATCTCTAGGAATTTCCCCCTAGAGATATTGTTAACATAATACTGAAGTAAAATTCAATTAATCATTGTCGTTATGATCATCTATATCATTAAATTCATCATGATCATTGTCATCGTGATCATCATTATGATCTAAATCTAATCCAGCTTCATGTTCTTTCGCATCAATTATATCTTCTATTATATCATCATATTTTTGTCCATATTGCTTTTCTAATTCACTTTCTAAGATATCATCCCAATTTGCACCATTTTTAACTAATAGATCATTTGCCCAGTTTGTCCCATATTTACTTTCTATAGCTTTTACTATTTCATCTTTTTTAGCTTTTTCTTCTGCTGTATAATAATCATCGTGGTCTAAATCATCTATATCTAATTCATTTTCTTTTCTTTCTATAAGATCATCAATTAGATCATCATACTTTTCCCCAAAATATACTTCTAATTCATCTTCTAATATGTCATCCCATTTATCACCATTCTTTGCTGATAAATCTGTTTCCCAATTTGAGCCATATTTATTTACTATATAATTTTCTATTTCTGATGTACTAACATTTCCTCCAGTATATTTTGAAGTTTCTGTTGTTACATTTACTGGTTTTACCTCTACTGTTTTGTTCACTCCACCATCATTACTTGAAGCCATTGCTGTTAAGCCTGCTCCACATACACCTGCTACTACTAATCCTACTAAAATCTTATTCATTTTCATTTTAAATTCCTCCATTTACTTTCTTTTAATATTAAATACCTAATCTATTTTTTATTTAGGTACCATTTCTCTCATTTTCTTTAAAATTTTTTTACATTATTAAATACAATGTATTTCTTCATTTTAGGTACCTTTTAAGTAAAAAACTAAATTTTTAATTTGAACTTTTCAACTTAACCTGAATAGTGAATTTCCTTAAATTAATCTTTTATTTCTCACACATCATTAGATACAATTAATATTTTAAGTTTAGGTACCTTTTTATTAGTCCTGTTTTAATTAAGTATTGATTGGAATAGTCTCTGTTAATTCTATTGTAGAATCAGATGAGATTTTCTTTGCATATTCATATAAAGGATCTATAATAAAAATATAAATTCTTTAATAATATTAATAAAAAGAGAGGGTACTTTATGAGAAATAATACATGTATAAAATGCCATTCTAGTAAAATAGTAAAAATAGGTGAAGAATCAAGGTACAATAATGCCATATGTATAAATGCCTTTAAAAATGCTATATCAACAAAATACATATGTTGTGATTGTGGGTACTTTGAAGAATATTATGAGAATAAAAATGACAGGGAAGCTATTTATAAAAAGTTTAAAGAATAATATATTAATATACTGTGAGTTAAAAGTGGACAAATTTATACTTGTTCATTTTTTATTCTAAATATCTACATTCATTCAAAATAGAGCCCTTTATTATAGTTTAATTTTTTTTATTTTATACCTTAATAACCTTTTGGAAAATAAAAAGAAGCTATGCATTTGCTTAGCTTTCTTAATCTATAATAATATTATTTTATTTTTCTACTATATTTTTTAGTGCTTCAAAGCTTTCAATTACTAATTCAGCGTCTTCAACATTGCCAAATCCATACTTCGCATAAACAAAAGGTATATTACATTCCTTTGTTGCATTGTAATCCCCTTCTGTGTCGCCAACATATATAGGATTTTGTAAATTATTTCTCTCAATAACTAACTTTATGTTATCACCTTTAGGTAATCCAGTTCTTTCGTAGTTTTCAAAATCTATAAAATACTTTTCTAATTTATGAGCTTCTAAGAAAGCCTCAACATACCCGCATTGACAGTTACTAACAATAAATAACTTATACTTTTTATTTAGTTCATCAAGTACCTCTTCTACTTTATCATATAATTTTCCACCATTTATTCTTAAGTAATCACATTCAGCAGCTGCACATTCATCAAATATTTTCATTCCTAATTCTTTATCAACATTCGGCAATAATTTTTCTACTATTTTTTCTGAAGTTAATCCCATTACACCATTAATTTCCTCAATAGTAATAACTCTATTTAGTTCAGAATAGTTATTTGATAATGTCTTATTCCAAATTTCTAAAATACTAGAACATGAATTCCATAAAGTTCCATCAAGGTCAAATATTATACTATCTATTTTCATACCCATTTCTCCACCCTTAAAATTGTATTTTTACTATTTGTCCAAATTTTCTCTAACATTAATATACCATCATATTCCATATAAAATCCACATTTATATATACTACTCATAAAATTATGCAGAATATATTCTAATACTTTTATGTTAATTAGGGCAAATTAAAATATAACTTTATTTTGAGGTGTTTTTATGCTAGAAGAATTATTTGATAAATATCTCCCAATTTTAATTCATCTTTTCGAATTGATGGGAATTATTATACTAACTCTAGGTACTTTTACCGCTTTCATAAACTATTTTAAAGGAAAGGTATCAAAAAAAGATTATAAAATAAAATATGAATTTGCAGATGTTATGGTCACATCATTAGACTTCAAGCTTTCAGCTGAAATTTTAAAGACAGTAATAATAAGAAGCAAGGAAGAACTAGTTATCCTTGCTGTAGTGTTTATAATAAGAATTATTATGACCTTTGTATTAGAAAGAGAAATGAAAACTCAAGAACGTAAAGCGTCAAAAACTTCAGAATCAAAATAATTCATATAATATTATTCATTAAGAAAAAGTTCTGTTAGCTAGCATTCTTAATATGTAATGCTTACACAGGCACATTATACTCTAGTATTTAGAGTTAGTACCGAAGTAAGTTTTATATATCAGGATTTCACTAACAGAACCGTACTACTTTCTGTTATTTAAAACTTCTTCTTCATATTTTTTAACTTCTTTTATCCACTCTTCCCCTACTGGAACATTATTTTTTGCACAGTAGTAATTCCATATATCCCCTAATGGATATGTCTTAAACTCTTCCATTAAAGCTAACCTTTCTGTGAAATTACCATCATCTTGTAGCTTTCTTAAATAATCATGTGGAATTAGTAAGGCTGATAATAATGCTTTTATCATATTTCTAGATCCTATTGTCCATGCAGCTATTCTATTTATACTTGCATCAAAATAATCTAGTCCTATAATAATTTTATCTAATGAATCATTTCTTACTATTTCCTTTGCAATTTCTTTAAGCTCATCATCAAAAATAACAACGTGATCGCTATCCCACCTTACAGGCCTACTTACATGTAAAGCTACTTTATCATTAAACAATGTCATAGCAGATAATTTATCTGATACTACCTCTGTTGGATGATAATGTCCTGTATCTAATAATGGTACTAAGTTATTTTTATTAACAAAATTAATATAAAACTCACTTGAACCAACAGTATAACTTTCAGCACCTATTCCAAATACTTTTGATTCTACAGCATCTAAGTTATATTTTTTATCTATTTCAACACTAAATATCTCCTCTAATGAATCTTTAAGCCTCTTTCTAGGCCCTAATCTATCAGCCGGAATATCCTTATATCCATCTGGAATCCAAAGATTAGTTAAACATGTTTGTCCTAGTTCTTTTCCAAAGTATTCTCCAATCTTTCTTGATGCTATAGCATGTCTTATCCAGAAATCTCTTATTTCTTTATTAGGACTAGATAATGTTAAATTATCAGCAGCCTTTTCATGAGAAAATATTGTTGGATTAAAATCTAATCCTAGACCATTCTCTTTCGCCCATTTAACCCAATTAGCAAAATGCTCAGGTTTTAATTCATCTCTATCAACAAATTTCCCATCTGTTTCTGCATAAATAGCATGTAAATTCACTTTATGTTTACCTGGAATCAAACTTAAAGCCTTATCTAGATCTTTTCTTAATTCTTCTGCAGTTCTAGCCTTTCCTGGATAATTGCCAGTAGCAGCTATTCCTCCAGATAACTCTTGATTATTAGCTTCAAAACCTGTAACATCATCACCTTGCCAACAATGAATAGATATTTTTATATCCTTTAATATATCTAAAGCTTTGTCTACATCTATTCCCCATTTTTCATAATCCTTTTTAGCTGTCTCATATCTGCTTGATAGTTCATATTTTTCTTTTATATTCATACTCTCCCTCCTACTAATTCTAAATTAAATTTTTTTATATCAAATGAATTTCTAATAGTATCTCTAGCTTCCTCTAAAGTATTTAGCTCTCCATAGCTTAAAAGTTGTGCAACTATATTACCTATAGCAGTTGCTTCAATAGGGCCTGCTAATACCTCTTTACCTGTAACATTAGCTACAAGCTCATTAAGAAGATGATTTTGGCAACCTCCACCAAATATATTTATTCTCTTAAACTCTTTTTCAAAAATCACTTCAAGGTCATCTACAGCTTTTTTATAGCTATGTGCTAAACTGTTAAAAGCGCAAAATGCCACTTCTCCAACACTTTCAGGTACTCTTAACTTATTCTCTTTGCAGTAATTTTGTATTTCACAAACCATATTGTCAGGATTTAGAAATCTATCGTCATCAACATCTATAATAGATTCTAAATAGCTTGCCTTTCTTGCCTCATTTACTAATTCAGCAAATGAGTATTTATTATCATAGTTTCTCTTAACCTCTTGTATAATCCAAAGCCCCATTATGTTTTTTAAAAATCTAAATCTATAATCTATTCCACCTTCATTTGTAAAATTATATTCCATTGATTGTGGTACACATATTGGAAACCTATTTTCAACACCTATTAATGACCAAGTTCCGGAGCTTAAATAAATACTATCTGAGTCATTACATACAGATGATATAAAGGCTGAACCTGTGTCATGAGTTGCAGGCAATATTACTTCTAAATCAAATCCTAATTCATCTTTTAATTCTTTTCTTAATCCACCAAGCTTAGTTTTGGGCATAGATATCTCTTGAAAAATTTCACTAGGTATTTCTAATTCTCTTAATATTTCTTCATCCCATGTCTTATCAAAGGAGTTTATTAACTGAGTTGTTGAAGCATCAGTATACTCATTTACCTTTTTCCCTGTAAGTAAAAAGTTTAAATAATCAGGAATCATTAAAAAAGCCTTTGATTTTTCTAAAAGCTCTGGATTATTTCTTTTTAGAGCAAAAAGTTGATAAATTGTATTTATTCTATTAAATTGAATCCCTGTATGGAAATATAGTTTATCTTTAGAAATAACCTTTGATAATTCTTCAATAATACCTTCTGTTCTTCTATCTCTATAAGATACTGTGTTTCCTAAAACTTCATCATTTTCATTAAGCAATACAAAGTCAACTCCCCAAGTATCTATTCCCATACTTTTAGGAATCTTGTTTAATTTTTTACATTTCTTCATCCCATTTTTTATTTCATTAAATACATGCTTGATATCCCAACAATATTCTCCATCTACTTTTTTTATCCCATTCTCAAATCTATAAATCTCTTCTAGCTTAATTTTGCTATCTTCTATATACCCTAAGATATGTCTTCCACTGGAAGCTCCAATATCTACAGCTAAAAAATATTCCATAGCTTTACACACCCTTTTCAATATTTATCTTATTCTAAAAAAAAATACTGGTTTTAGATCTACACATACTGGACTATTGTCAGGATTAGTCTCCATAATATCAGACATGTAATCCCACCACTTTTTACATATCTCAGTTTTTGCACTTTCGTTCCATCTATCTAAATCATCAACCTCTATGTAACCATATAGGTAGTTTGTCTCCGTATCTAAATATATTGAATAATTACTTCCACCATATTCATGTATCATTTCTTTCATCTCTGGCCATAAATTATTATGCCTTTTTTCATATTCTTCTTCATATCCTTTATAAAGTTTCATTTTGAAACATCTTCTAACCTTGCTCATAATTTCACTCCAATACTACTAATAAACTAAATAAATTTAAAATTCTTTCAGGAATTTTTTAATGTAAGACGTCACCTATTTGGTTTCAGTGACGTCTTAAAATTTAATTAAAAGATATTGAGGTTTACAATTTATCTATCCAATTAGCCATATTTTCTTTGCTGAATACGTATGGATTTCCTACTATAATTAAAGATCCATCATCATCAGTGTGTTTAATTGTTTCCATAGTTCTTGCTGGGTATTCACCAATTGCATCCATTTCAAATGTACTTCCTACAGAACCATCATATCCATCTTTGTAAGCAGCCCATGTTGCAGCAGCACCTACACGACCAAGGTCTATAACATCCCATAACATCATATATGGACATACAAAATCAAAAGCATTATCTGATTCTTTTGTTGGCATAAATGTTTGCATTTCACTCGGTAATCCAAGACCTGTTAATTTAATCTTACAATTTGGATTAGACTTTAATGCTTGACCAGCTGCAGCCATACCGACAGTTGTAGGTGATATTATAACGTCAACATTATTTTCAGCTATAAATGCATTAGCTTGAGTTGTACTAACTGTTGGGTCATCATTACCATATTTTTTAGTTAATTCAGGATTAACTTTACCCTTATACATAGGTTTAGCTAATTCTTCTTCCATCTTTGCAATCCAACCATTTTGAACTGGTGTATCAATAGAAGCTGATAAAACACCCAATTTTATTTCATCTCCAGAATAACTTGAAAGAGCATCCTTTGTAGCCTTTTCCATATCACCATCTTTTGGATAATCTATACCAAGAGCTATTAATGTAGCAGCTTGAACTAATGATGAACCTATACCTTCTTGTGATGTTGGGTCAATATGTGTTAAACGTAGAGATGGATCTAACTTTGAGTCAACAGATACAACTTTTATTCCAGCAGCTTCTGCTTTAGCTAGAACTTCATCATATCCAGTATCCCCATTTGTTGATATTGTTAATGATGCAATTTTTTGAGTTATTAATTCATCTATTAACTTAACTTGTGCCGCAACAGTAGTTTCTGCCGGACTCTTATACACAGCCTCTTCTCCTTGAGCTTTAATATACTCTTGGAAACCTTCAGCCATTAAATCTCCAAAAGAGTTACCTGTACTCTTAAACATGAATACATGTTTTCCTTCCATACTTCCTGAAGAACTTGATGAACCAGAATCACCTGATGAACCGCACCCAACTAATGTACTAACTGCAACTGTAGCAGCTAGTAATACAGATAATATTTTTTTCATTTATTTTCCCCTCCACTAATTTTAAATTTATTTATAGTAGCAATTGCTACAATAATTCATATTATTTATTTCTCTTTGAAGCAAAGCTTGCTTTCATATTCGCAAAAAATTGCTTATTAATATTAGGTATAAGTACAGCAATTATTAAGATAACTCCTGTAACAATCTTTCTTGTATTAGCATCTACTCCTAGCAATCCTAAAGTATAAGAAAGAAAAGCCATGATTAATGTTGCTATAACAGGTCCATATACTTTACCTTTTCCTCCACTAGTAGATATTCCCCCTAGTACAGCTATTGCTATAACTTCTAATTCATATCCTTTACCCATTGTAGAGCTGACACCACCGCCCATACGACCAACAAAAAATATTGCAGATACAGCTGCCATAATTCCCATTATTACAAAAGCCATAATCTTTACTCTCTCAACATTTATTCCTGAGTACTCACTAGCTACCTTATTATTTCCTATCATATATAACTCTCTACCAAATTTGCTTCTGTGTAATACTACAGCAAATATAGCTGCAAATATTAAGAAACAAATTAATGATAATGGTACAAACCCAAAAAGATTTTGCCACGACAATGTCTTAAATATTGGTGGAAAATTCTTAAGAACGTTAACATCTAATACAATTTTTACAATCCCTCTAAACAAAGACATTGTGGCTATTGTTACTATTACTGCTGGCATCTTAACCTTAGCTACTAAAATTCCATTAAATAAACCACATAGCCCACCGGCTATAATCCCACAAACAACTGCTATAACTGAGTTAATCCCTGCATCCATCATTAGTCCCATAACCATAGAACTTAATATCATTATTGACGCTACTGATACATCTATATCTCCAAGCATTAATATAAAAATCATACCTAAAACCATAAATGACAAATCCATACCTGATTGTATTATTGACGGAATAGTTCCTGCTGCAAAATACAAATTTGGCTTTGATATCATTAATACAACATTTATTAAGATAAGAATATAAAGTAATATCATTTCCCATCTTACAAGGAACTTCTTTAGGTTAAACTTTTCTTTTACTCTTAAATCTCGTACTTCTACGTTTTTGTTCTCCATTATATCAAAGCTCCTCTCTCTTTTAATGCTCTCTTATCTGCCATCTTTAAAGTTATAATATTAATTGCAACTGCAATTATAATAATTCCACCTTGTATTGCATCTTGCCATACACTTAAGCCTGGAAGTAAGCTGATAAAATATGATATAAAACCCATCATTACTGTACTTATTACAACACCGTCTATACGTCCCTTTCCTCCAACTATACTTACTCCACCTAATATACAAATTGCTATAGCCTGCATTTCAAAACCTTCTGCCATACCGTAAAAACTAATAGCATGGTTTGCTGTATATAACATTCCAGCAAGGCCTGACAATGTTCCACAAAGCGTATATGCTAATATCTTCACATTACCTTCATTAATACCAGAAATTTTTGAAGACTCAGAGCTTGTACCAATTGCATATATTCTCCTTCCTGGCTTTATTATAGCTAAAAATATAGCTGCTAAAGCAAAAAGGATAATTGCAATCCACGTTATATTATAAATTCCTAAGAAGTTTCCTTCTGCATACCATGTGTATCCTGAGGTAAATAGATGAGGGAATAACCAATTTCCTCCACTTACTAAAAATGCTAAACCTCTAAATGCATACATAGTTCCAAGTGTACTTATCATAGGAATCATATTTAATTTTCCTATTAAAAATCCATTTACAAATCCACATAAAGCTCCAATTATAAGTGATACTAATACCCATACGATTGCTGGAACACCTGGATTATTACTCATTAGTAATGATGTTATTACTCCAGTTAAAGCAAGAATAGAACCCACTGATAAATCTATACCTCCAGTAAGTAAAACAAACATCATTCCTATTGATAATATCGCGTATATAGAGTTATTTCTAAGCATTGAAATTATTGAATCCACTTTAAACATCGCTGGTGTTATTATTAAACCTAAAACTATTAAAATAACCATACCAACTAAAAGTCCAAAATTTCTATACTGAGTTATTCTTTTTAATATGCTTTCTTTATTTTCCGCCATCTATTACTCCCCCTTAACTTCAGAAGTTTGCTTCTTTAAAGACGCTTCTAAAATTCTCTCTTGAGTAGCTTCTTTAATACTAAAACTATCTGTCACCCTACCAGAACTCATGACAACAATACGATCAGCCATACCTAATACTTCTGGCATTTCTGAAGAAACCATAATTATTGTGTACCCATTACTTGCTAATTCATTCATAATTTCATATATTGAGTATTTCGCTCCTACATCTATTCCTTTTGTAGGTTCATCTAGAATTAATACCTTTAAATCACAATTTAATAATTTAGCGAAAACTACTTTTTGCTGATTCCCTCCTGATAAAGATGCTGGAGTAGCTTCAATATCTTTAGCTTTCAATTGAATCTTCTCACAAAGTTCAATAGATTTATTCATCTCATCGTCAACAGCAACTACACCTTTTTTAACAAAATTCTTTAAAACTGGTGAAGTAACATTTTGATATATAGGAAGCTCATTTATAAGCCCTTGTACTTGCCTATCTTCTGGAAGTAATCCAATTCCAAGCTTTAAGGCATCAATTGGACTTTTAATCTTTATAGATTTCTTATCTAATAATATTTCACCACTATCTGGTGCAAGTATTCCAAATAGACTTTGACATACTTCTGTACGTCCTGCTCCAACTAACCCTGTTAAAGCTAATATTTCACCTTTCTTTGCATTGAAAGATACGTTTTTATAATATCCTTCTTTAGATATATCCTTAACTTCTAAAACTACATCTCCAACTTTTGATGTTTTATTTGGATACATTTGATCTAGTTCCCTACCCACCATAGCTGTTATAAGGTCATGGTTAGCTATTTTATCAACATCCCATGAACCTATATACTTAGAATCACGTAGTACTGTAACTCTAGTAGCTACACGATACATATCTTCAAATTTATGAGTTATAAATATAATTGAAACTCCTTGATCTCTTAATCTATCTACTATCTTATATAATTCTTCACACTCATATTTGGTAAGTGATGCGGTAGGTTCATCCATTATCAAAATTCTTGCCTCTCTCGATAAAGCTTTTGCAATTTCAACTAATTGTTGTTGAGCTACACTTAAAGTATTCATAGGCTTAGAAACATCTATCTTATCACTAAGTGGTGCTATAATTTCCTTTGCACGCTTTCTCATAGCTTTCCAATCATAAGTATGAAACTTAGTAGTTATCTCTCTCCCCATAAATATATTTTCAGTAACAGATAAATCTGGAAATGCTGTTACATGTTGATAGATAGCTGCAATTCCTAGTTTTTCTGAATCCACTGTAGATTTAAAAGCTACTTCTTTGTTATCTAATAAAATAGTTCCGCTATCCGGTTTATGAACCCCTGTAATTACTTTTATAAAAGTTGATTTCCCCGCTCCATTTTCTCCCATCAAAGCATGAACCTCACCTTTTTTTAACTGAAATTGTGCACCATTCAATGCAATAACTCCTCCGAATGTTTTAACTACATCCTTCAACTCGAGTATGTAACTTGCCATAAATAAACCCCCTCAAGCTCCTTTATTTTTATCCTTATAATTTTCCTACTTTAAACGTTTACTTGTTGTTAAAAGTTTTCTTTATTTCTAAATTAACATTTATCGGATAATTATATTTTAGGCTTTTAAAGTTAAAAGTTTAATGACAAAAACAAAGTACACACTGTCACTTTTTAACATTTATTTGAATTTTTTCAATATTCTGATATAATATTAATTAAGATTTTTTCTTAACTTATTTCTATTGGAGGTATTTTTATGGATTATTCTGAATTGGAAAACATATTAAAAATGAATACAACTTCTGAAAAACATATATTAAATTCACTAAGCCTTTTTAATAAAAATACCTTAACCTATAAAGAAATAATTACTATCTTAGACCCAATTCTTCACTACAAAATTGAAAATAATTTATTAATATTAAACGATAATATGGTTTTGCTACCTGATGAAAACGTTACTATAAGTAAACATCACAGATATATTAGAGTTCCAGATCATAAACATAATTTTATTGAACTTATATATGTATATAGCGGCTCATGCACTCAAACAATAAATGGATCAACTATAGAACTGAAAACAGGTGAAGTGTGTTTATTAGATACAAATGTTATTCATTCCATTGAAGCAGCAAGTAAGAATGATATAATAATTAACTGTCTAATGAGAAAGGATTATTTCGATACTTCTTTCTTCTCCAGATTATCTTCAAACAACTTAATTTCTAACTTTTTAGTTAATGCTATTTATCAAAGTAAAAGCCATAATAATTATATAGTATTTCATTCAGGGAATAATTATAAACTAATGAGATTTATGCAAGACTTAATGTGTGAATACTATGAAAACTCAATTTGCTCTAACGAAATCATAAACTGCTATATAATTTTAATTTTTTCTGAATTACTAAAAGTGTATCAAAATCAAACTAACGAACTAGCAATAACAAATAAAAAAGATTGTACTCATAGCATAGCGGATATATTAGAATATATAGAAAATAACTACTCTACAGCTACACTAACATCTACAGCAGATCATTTCCACTTTCATCCCAATTACCTAAGTTCATTAATTAAGAAAACTACCGGAAAATCATATAAAGATATAATACAGGAACATAAACTAAAAAAGGCCTGTTCATTACTTAAAAATACAGATATTACTATAGAAGAGATTTCTTCAGAGATAGGATATAATAATCTTAATTTCTTTTATAAAAAATTCAAAAGTTTATATGGGGTTACTCCTTCAGAATATCGTAAAATAAATACTAATCTCTATACTTAAATATGCTTTTATAAATATGGTTTTTAAATAGAGGGTTTTTAGCAAACTAAAAAGGACCAAACTTGGTCCTTTTAGATAGTTATTTATTAATTTCATCTGTTATTAATGACTTAGATATATACATTGAACTTATTATCTTCTTAAGTCGTGCATGATGAGCAGTACCTTCTGCGAATTTTATTTGCGCTTTTTCACATTTACTAATAATTGAAGATACTGGGCGTATTGCTTCTATAAGTTCTTCTTTTGTATACTTATCCATAACATTTTGATTTTCTATTAATAATTTAGAAATATATAAAGCTTTTATCCTATTCTTAAGAAGTGTATGTTGTGATGTACCTTCTGCAAATTTAGGCTGCATTTTTTCACAATTTTTAATTATTGAATCTACTACTTGTAGCGCTTCTATTAAATCTTCTCTTCTGTATTGGCTCATATCTTTTACCTCAAACTTAATTTAAAAATTATCTTATTCTCTTCAAATCTATATGATAAACTACCTTCATTCTCTTTTGCAAGCTCTTTACACAAATATAATCCAAGTCCGGAACTACTTACTTCTTTCGATATATCATTATATTCATTATATTTAATGAATGGTTCTAATAACTTATCTCTTATCTCGCTAGGAATTTCTGAACATTCATTACTTATTTCAAACACTATATTTTCTTCATTTTGATATAGCTTTATATCAATTTCATTTCCTAAACTATACTTAATACTATTATCTATAAGATTTATTATTATTTGCTCTATATCTTCTAAAACTCCATAATAACTAATCTGTGAAATATTTTTATTTATCAGTATTCCCTTATCTCTTAATCTAACCTTAAAATCATCTACTATCTCTAAAATAAGGTCTGAAATTAAAAAGTCTACATTAGCTTTATTTATATTTATTGCACCTTTTGATACCTCTAATATTTTTTCTACTAAAGCTTTCATCTTTTCACTTTCTAATACCATTCTCTCTGTAGCTCTATATATAAAATCCTCTTCTAAATCTTTTATATTATTATCTCTTATTATCTGCGAATATAAAGAAATAGCAGTAACTGGTGTTTTTAATTCATGAGTTGCATTATTAAAAAACTCTCTAGATACTTTTTGCAATTTTTCTACCTTTTCTTTCTCCTCTACTATTTCATCCATTTGCATCTTCAATTTATTTTTCATTTTATTATAGGTATCTGCTAACTGTCCTACTTCATCCTTACTATTTATTAGTACATCATCTTCTTCAAAGTTTTCTTTAAAATTCTCCATAGACTTACTTAAAATATTTATCGGCTTTGTAACTTTATCTATGATTATATAAATAATAAATATTATTGTTAATACTACAATTGCTTGTCCAAACACTATAATTCCTATTGTTTTAAACATATTATTATAATTTTCAATATAATTTTTTTGTATAATCAAGTTGCAATAAAATTCACTTTTAAAATAAATAGGATAATTATAAGTAATACAATATATATCCTTTAATTTTTTAAATTTAATTATTGACTTGATATTATTACTTTCTTCTAGTACATTAATAATTTCTTCTTCATTTAAATTATAGCTAACATCTTCAGTAATTTTGTTCTCTTTATTTGATATAGCTACATACGAATTAGTTATATTTTTTATTTTACTTAATGTCTTCCATACAGACTCTTCTGTTATTTTATCTTGTTCTATAGTATCAATAGAGAAAACCTTAGTTCTACTCATTTCTTCAATAATACTATTTTTCATAGTATTTTCTAAAAAAACTGTGATGAATATAGTAAATGTTATATTTATTAAAACTACTGATATTATAATCCTAGACAAAAGCTTTCCTCTTATAGTTTTAAACAAAAGATCACCTCACCACATATCCTACACCAAATACCGTTTCAACTATTGAATTATCTTTATCTTCATTAAGCCTGTCTCTAAGTCTTTTTATATGAACATCAACTGTTCTTGTGTCACCGTCAAATTCATATCCCCAAACTTTATCTAATAACTCTTCTCTTGAAAATATAACTCCTTTATTTTCATATAAAAAGTTTAGTAAATCAAATTCTTTCTTTCTCATAGGAACTATAATTCCTTCTTTAAAAACAGTTCTATCTTTAGATGATATTTTTATTCCATTTTTCAGAATTTCTTCCCCCAAGCTATCTTTATCTATACTTTTTTCATTACGTCTAAAGATTACTTTTATTCTAACTAATACTTCTTTCATCTCGAAAGGCTTTACAATATAGTCATCAGCTCCTAATTCTAAACCTACTATCTTATCAAAAATTTCACCTCTAGCTGTAAGCATTATTACATAAGTATTCTTAGATATCTCTCTACATATATCAAAGCCATCCATATCAGGTAGCATTAAATCTAAAAGTACTAACTCTGGCTTAAAACTTTCTACTAACTCTAATGCAGCTTTACCATTAAAAGCGCTCCTAACATCATACCCCTCTTTTCTTAAAGAAAAAGTTAATCCGTCATTAATTGAATACTCATCCTCTACTACTAATATCCTTTTTTATCCATAGTTCCCCCACTTTTCTATTTGCCTTTTAAATCTATAAATGAATAATCTGTTCTTACTTTTGTATTATCAAATCCATTTTCTAAACTATCTCCACCATACATTGTCTTAACTGTAAATATTCTATCATCTTCCTCGCTCATAACAGAATAAGCAGTTATACATTTGTAACCTTCATCAGTAAAATCAGTAAATTTATATAATATTTCAACAGTATAGTCATCTTTAATCTGAGCTAGATACGCTTCATTTTTATACGCTATGGTAACTAAATTATATTCTCCTAACTCACTTGTTACATACATCTCCTCTTCTAAAAGATTAATTTCTCCAGACTTAGAATTGTAAATTGCAAAAATTTTCGAATCATCTTTCGGTTCATTTAATCTTATTACAAAGTTTTCACTTGAAATAGCTCTTCCGAAATCTAACCCATTATCATCTAGTTCATATCCTTGTAAATTTAAAGTTATATGTTCTTCTAGTTCTATATCATCACTTTTCAAATTAACCTTTTTCACTTTATTTCCAAAGGTAATCGCCATAATAGATTCTATTTCTTCATCATAATATAATGAATATACGCAGTTATCTTTACTTTTACTATGATTACTTATAATTGTGTTATCATTATTTTCATCACTTTCTTCAAATGTATCAACTTTCCTATGATACATTTTCTCATTTTCTATATCTATAATAATCATCATTTGTTCATCAGTATTAATATGAACTAATCCAGTCTCTTTATTTGAGTCGTATTTAGAAATTAGTAACATATAATAATTTTCATTATTTTCTATATATCTTGGTTCAAATATATATCCGTTACTAGTTCTATATTTTTTAGTTAGTTCATTAAATCCATCTAATCTTATAGTTATATCTTTTAAACTATCTCTATAATAAAACTCTCTTAAACTACCTTCCTTTTGAGTGTCATATTCTTGAGTTATACCTTCTAGACTATAAATAATCCTACTACCATATTCACTAGCAACTAAATCATTTTCTTTATTATCTTTAATATTTCCTTCTCCATCAATAAGACCACTTATATATTCATTCTTACCATTATCAAAGCCATATTTTGATCTAACTACTCTAAACTTTCCATCCCTAGGTCTAAGAACCCAAAAATCTTCATCTAAATCTATAGGTTTCTCTATTACCTCAAACTCCTTCATTTCGTCATTTGTCATAGTATCTTCTTCTAGCACGATAATTTCATTACATCCCACAAACAATATACTTAAACAAAATACCATTACCATTATTAATTTTCTCATAAATAAAAAACCTCCATATATTATTTAATTATATAATACCTGGAAGTTTTTACATAGCAATTTCAATTGTTACAAACTTATTAACTTGCCTTTGAATCAAAATTAACTCTATTAAGTAATTTCAATTTTTTTATATCTAAATTACTATTATCATCGTTGTAATCATGCCACCTTTTCATAAATTCCTCATTTAAATCTATTAAATCTTGAAAATACACAATATTAAAATCATCTATAAAATTCTCTTTATTATTACTAAACTCTTCTGATTTAAGTAAGTTTATTACAAAGCCTCTATTCCAACATTCATCATTCATATATTTATTATTAATAACTTGTCCTTCATATGGCAATATTTTTTCTACAGTCTGTCTAATTATATTTTCATCATTATATAAAGCTATCAATAAATTTGTAAAATTCACTTTAGATGGTGCTATTTTATTAATATAACAATCTATATCATACTTTTCCTTTATATAATCATTAAATCTAATTATCTTACTTAAACTCAAAAGCCAACTATTATTATCAAATTCTGAGATTTTCTTAAATTCATTTTCTAACAACTTAACCTTTCTTTCTTCTAGATTATCAGACTTATATTCTTTTATCTGTTTATCCATCCAATTTAATAAGGCTGAATTATTTACTATATCTTCATCACTTTCGTAAACATTGATATAGTATTTATCCGAAATCAACTTATAATAGCTTATCTTTTTTCTATAACAGCTACTAATAAAATTATCATATTTCTTTAAGTTCTCTTTCCAATTATAAAATCTTTGATCCCATATAAATCCGATAGAATCTAGTTTTTCTATAAACTCCTCATTTAAAATCCCCTTATTATAAAGTGCTCTTTGGAGGCTTATCCAACTATACAACCTACTATATTCTTGAGATTTAGGTACATTTATATTGCCATATAACTCCTTAAACTCACATAACATTTCGAAGGATTTATTCCAATTATATGTTATCTTTTTTTCTATATTTTTGAGTTGTGATATTAATTCAAAATGCTCATCATATAAAGCTAAACGAATCTCATCACTATCAACACCTATACTTTTTCTATATTCATTATGTAAAGATCTTGCCTCTTCTAGTTTTGCTCTAAAGTTCATAAGCTCTAAATTATCTATATTATCTACAAAATCAAATACTATAGGACTTTTATTAACTGAATCTGCCGTTAAGCATCTTCCAAGTTGTTGATAGTATATAGTTGGTGATTTAGTAGTTCTAAGCATAATAATTCCACTTATATTCCTAATATGGATTCCTTCATTTAATTTACTTATAGAAAAAAGTAATTTAAATTCATCTTTATTATTATTATTTTCAAAGTCAAAGAGTTCTGATGTGTTATTATTTTCTGAGGTCACTATGTATTCTCTAATGTTAATATCAGAATCTAATACATTTCTAAACCAACTTATTACCTCATTTTTCATTTCCTTTAAATGCTTATTATTTTCACAAAAAACTATAAACTTTAAATTATCTTCTTTAGGTAAATGTTTTTTTATAATTAGCTCTGCTCTACTTTCTTTTTCGTATAAGTTTTTATAAATATTAAGTTCCTCTATATATTTTGTCCTATCTTCTGTAGATACATTATATTTTTTCATTATCTTAATCTTTTTATCTATTTCTTTATCTAAATTGTACATAGCAGAAACGTATATAGGACTAGGTAAAATCCTTCTCACTATAGCATCGGAAAGGCTTAATGGAGTTGTTGAAACACCGTCTAATACTTCACTAATCATATCTCTATTATTATCTAAAAACCTTATAGGCGTAGCTGATAGACCTACTACTTTAGCTTCAAAGTTCTTATCTAAAATATAGTTTACAGCTTTTCCCCAATTTAATGCTCCAGTTCTATGTAACTCATCTAAAATTATTAAATCTACCTTCAAATCATCTAACTTACCCTTGTTGTACATAGCTGAAAACTTACTATATGTATAAAACTTACACCTTGTGCTACTCCAAGGAGCTATTCTTTTCATCCTCTCAATTATTTCATTTGTAGGTGCTAAAAGAATTGAATCTTTCTTTATATAGTCAAACAATAATTGAAGTATAATAAAACTCTTTCCTGTTCCTGTAGCATTAGGTACTGCTACCCTATTCTTATTTTCTAATATAGCCTTTATCTCTTTATAAGTATATCTATTATGAGGCCTTAAATCTGGTAACAACACTTGTCCATTATCTTCTTCTGAAAAATTATTTATGAGTTCTTCTATATAGTCAAAGCCTTCTAAACTCATATTTGTTTTGTTAAAAATATTAACTCTTTCTACATATCCGTTTAATGATATTATCATAAAGTACTTACATTTATATCTTAATCTAGATTCTTTCTCAAACTTAAGTAACTCTTCTCTTATTTCAGGATTACTTAAAGGCCTATTTAAGTTTTTAGCTTGTACTATCCAGACTACTTTATTGGGATTACTCTTTCTTGATAGAAGGATATCTGCCCCCCCATCCCAAGATGAACCATTTACCGTTGCAATAAAGCCATTTCCCTCAAATAAAAAAGCTAAATATTCCTCGAATAACTTTCCCTTAATTTCTCTATCCGCTTTATTTAAAAGATCCTTAATAAAATAAATTTCTCTATTATAAGTCATCCTCTTTAGTTTATCTAATATATAATTTTTGTCCTTTGTGTTCATTTATTAATGAAGCTCCTTCTTCTGTAGTCAACTATTTTTTTTAGTGAATCTTTATCCTATTTTGGTAATATTCTCATTTAAATATACCAAGGATAGCCATAACCATCAAAGACAATTATACCCATATTGAATGATACTCAAGTTTTGTGAATAAAAAGATGAATTTCACTCCATTGTTATGAAGATACTTTCTATTTATAATTAAATTAACAACTTTGAAGGATGTGTGTTTAAGTGAATAGTTTTAATATAGGTGATAAAATCTTAAAATTAAGAAAAGAAAATAATATTACACAAGAACAATTAGCTAACATGGTAGGTGTTACTGCCGGTGCAGTTAGCAAATGGGAAAATGGGAACTCTACTCCAGATATAACATTGCTTGCTCCACTTGCTAGAGCGTTAGATACCTCTCTTGACGTTTTACTTTCATTTCAAAAAGAGCTTTCTGATGCAGATGTTAGTAATATTAAAGGAGAATTAACTACTATCTTTTTAACCGAAGGCTATGATAATGGTATATTAAAAAGTAACAAATATTTGAAAGAATATCCAAACAGTGTTTCTCTTAAATTATCAATTGCAGGGTTAATTCAAATGTACGGAATGATGTCTGAAGATGTAACAGAAGATATTATGAAGGATAGACTTAAATACTCACTTAAATTATTTTATGAAGTATCAAAAAGTGATGACTCTAAATATAAATCATCAGCTTTATTCTCAGTAGCTAGCTTAGAAATGATGCTAGAAAATTATGAAAAGAGCGAAGATGCTCTCAAAGAACTTTCAAGTGCATTTATAGATCCAATGGTTATATATCCTACACTTTTAGAAAGGCAAGGTAAAAATAAAGAGGCTGAAGATTTATGCAAAAAAATGCTCTTGCATTATTTAAATCAAGGTTCAGCTATGCTGGCAGTTTTATCAAGACTTTCTAAAAATGATGGAGATATAGAAAAGTCTAAGCTTTATCTATCTGCTCTTGATTATATTCAAAGTAAATTTAAAATTGGTATAGGCTCTGCAGCTTATAGCTATTGCAAAATGTATATAGAAATTGATAACAAAGAACTTGCTGCAAAATGGTTTAAAAAATATATAGACGAAGTAATTTCATTCCCTTATGACTACTCAGAAAATCCATATTTCAAAGATCTTAAACTAGAAGTTGGTATTGATGGACAAAAAGCTATGAGAAAAAGGCTAATTTCAACACTAATAGATAGTGATGAGTTTAAAGCTTTAAAAGGATTAATAGATTACGAAGAGGCAAACTGTAGACTTAAAGAAACAATTAAATAAAGTGCGAGCTTAGCTCGCACTTTTATTCATCGCTACATACGCACATTGAATGTTGCAATTCAATATATTCTTCTTTGCTCAGTGATTCTAAGTATTTATCAAAATGTTCTTCTGAGCAAAAGCTTCCTACTTTATTTTCTAAATGTTCTTTATTAAGTATCATTTTACAATATAGACACTTTTTCATATTATCACTTTCCTAACTCTTTTTTATATTAGCTTATCACCATTCTTAACTACATATTCTATCTTATAGTAATTATGATATTTATAAGCATATATAAAAAGTATACTTTTCTTATTTATCCATATATCCTTTTTTACTTTTTATTTGAACTTGAAGATGATTCCTTCGTTTTACTACTTATTATAGAGTTTTCAATTATAGTATAGAAAATTGCATCTTCTACATCTATATCACTTTTATCCTTAATTTTAATTTTATATTTATGAGTAGGACTAAAATAATTTCCATCAATTACATAATCTATATTATCATCCTCATCATAAATCTTATAATCCTTACAAAATAAGATTGCATCTGGCATAGCTCGTCCCTCTTTATTATGATTTTCATCATAGAAGTATTGCACTCGCTTTAATCTCCAAAAGTCATTTTGTTTCTGTTCTCCTATATATCCAGTTGTGTTACCATTAGCATCCTCTATCTTAGCTAATCTATTTATAGATATATTAAACAGTTTTACTTGTGTTAATCCCAATCTCTTTATTTGACTTTCCTTTTTTATAAGGTTACCATGAATATCTTTTAACTGAAGTGTATCTCCAAAGATAGGAAATAGCTTTCCTTTAACTTCCCCAACTAATACTCCATCACTAAGGATATAATAATGCTTTCTAAACGAGAATAATTTTTTCTCCATAGTTATCTCATCAGAAAGTTCTATTATTTCTTCAAAACTCTGTGTTTTAGGATTTATTATATCTGTAGACTCTTTCCCAAAAATCCTAATCTTTTGAGCAATGTAAAATCCTAAAGTCCATAAAAGTATAAATATAAGTATTCCACATACTACCTTAACAAATTTATTTACTATTCTCATTCTTCCCCCAACAAATATAAGTTTTTAGATAATTGTACCATTGTGAAATTACACTATCAAGTTATCAAACTGTAAACTCTCTTGATTTAATTTAATAATCCTTATATAAAAAGTGCCTACAGTAAACATAAATTTACCGTAAGCACTTTCCTCTTCACTGTGAATATTTCTTTTTAAATCTTTGCTTGTACCACTATGCTCCTATAAATCCTACAATTAGGTATAAAACTATTGTAAGTGCTGATACTGCTAAAGCATATGGAGCTTGTGTTTTAACGTGATCTAAATGGTCTGCCGCTGCTCCTGTAGATGCTAGTATTGTTGTATCTGATAATGGTGAACAGTGATCCCCAAATACTCCTCCACCTGCAACTGCTGATATTGTTGCTAATACTAGCATATTTATCTCTCCCCCTGAGAAGCCAAAAGCTAAAGGTACTGCTATAGGCATAACTATTGCAAATGTTCCCCACGAAGTTCCTGTAGAGAATGCTATTACTGCAGCTATAATAAATGTTAAAGCTGGTAATACAACAGCACTCATCCATCCACTTGTGATCTCTATTATATAGTATGCTGTTCCCATTTCCTTACTTAACTCATTTATTGAATAAGAAAGTGCTAATATTATAATAGCTGGCATAACACCTTTCATACCTCTTACAGCAGTGTCCATAATATCTTTAAAAGGTATACCTTTAATTCGCATAACTATTCCTAAGAATACTACTGCAGCCATAAAAGCTTCCATAGTCTTAGCTGATCCTAAAACTATATATGTTCCTATTGCAATAGATATAACTATTAAAACAGGCGCTATAAAGTTTAAAAATACATTTATCTTATAACCTGGATAAGCTTGTGTTTCTGTTAATTCTTCACCTACTAAAGGCTCTGCTCCATCTCTTAATACTTTACCTTCATTTATAGCCCTTTCCTCTGACTTTTTCATTGGTCCAAAGTCCGGAATCACCTTAGTTGCTATAAGTCCAACCATTAAAACAGCCCCTATGGCATAGAAGTTAAAGAATGATGACTTAACAAAAGTACTCATTGCCATTTCTTGATTTATAATTGGCCCCATTCCAACTAATAATCCTGATAAATATACTGCCCAACCAGTTATAGGTACTAATACACTTACTGGTGCTGAAGTAGAGTCCGCAATATACGCTAACTTATCTCTTGATATTTTAGCCTTATCTGATAAACTTCTCATAGTTGAACCTACAAATAATGGACTAAAATAATCACTAAAGAATACAAACATTCCCATAACCCATGATGTTAACTGTATCTTAACTCTACTTAAGTTTTTCTTTCTCATAATTTCTGTAAATCCTTGAATTGCCCCTGTACGTTGAAAGAATGCTATTAATATCCCTATAAATAACTCTAAAAGTAAAATCCAAGAAAAACTAGTAGTTCCTAACGATCTTTTAAGTAAGTCCGGAAATGCTAATAATCCATTTCCCGTTAATAAAACTCCTATAAAAATCGATACAAATAACGAAAATATAGTGTTTCTAGTTTTAAACGCCAGTACTATAGCAAGTATTGGCGGCAATATCGATATAATCCCCAAGTGCGTTCCCGCTTCCATATATAAAGTCCTCCTCTTTATTCATTTGCTTATTGCTAATTTGCTTCTGTTGTAGTTGCTTTAGGTGCTATATCCATTTTTGCCCCAACTAAACCTAAAACATCTTCTGGTGTTGTCCATTCTCTATTTTGAATAACACTTGTCTCTTCATGAGTAAGAACTCCTTTATAAGCAGTTAAGCTTCTTCTTAAGAATCCATCTCTTCTACAAGCTTCCTTAATTCCATTGTTAGCTATTGATCTAATATGTGGCAATACACTTGCTGCATATGCAATAGAAGTTGTATGAGCTGCTGCCCCTGGTATATTATCTACACCATAATGAATTACCCCATTAACTTCATAAACTGGATCTTCGTGAGTTGTTGGTCTATAAGTTTCTATTGCCCCACCAACATCTGCACTAATATCAACTATTACTGTTCCTTTTTTCATTAAGCCAAGCATTTCTTCAGTAATTAAATGGTCTTTTCTATGCTTCGGCCATTTAACACAATTTACTACTAAATCTGTAGTTGGTAATAATGATTTTATGTTTGATTGATTTGAGAACATAGTTCTTACATTTGCAGGATATAACTCTTGACAAGCTCTCATAGATCCTATATTTATATCCATGACTGTAACTTGAGCTCCTAATGAAGCTAAAGTTTGTATTGCACCTTTACCAACAATTCCTGCACCTAATACTATTGCATTAGCTCCTGGTGCTCCACCGATACCCATTACTAATTTACCGATTCCTCCATTGTTATTAAGTAAGTAATTTACCCCCATTAAAGCCCCTAGCTTTCCTGCAACTTCACAGTTTGGAGAACCATATCTATGTGTATCCTCTGCTGTAAATGCTATTACTTCTTTATCTAGTAACACATCAACCTCTTCTCTGTTAGCAGCAGGATGTATACAAGTGAATAAAATTTGATCTTTTCTTAATAAATCATATTCTTCTGGGAAGAACTCTTTAACTTTAAGTATCATATCACAAGTTGAGTAAATCTCTTCTCTAGTTTCTACAATCTTAGCCCCTGACTTTTTATAATCTTCATCATAAAATCCAGCATTGTATCCAGCATTAGATTGAACCCAAACCTCATGTCCATCATTTATAAGTTCTTCTACTTCTACAGGTGTTACAATAACCCTTGATTCTCCTGGTTTAATTTCTTTTAAAGCTCCTATTAACATCTTTTTTCCCCCTTAATCTTATTGCTTGTCCTTTGTTTTAGGATAATAAGGACTATATATAATATTAATTACCCATCTTCATATAGTTTTGAAGATGCAGCTGACAATATTAAAATATAGAATTATAATTGCCTGCTAAATAAATATTAACTTTTATACTTTTTGACCCCAATGTATAATATTTAACCCAATTTTTGTATAAAAAAAACCTTAAGTGTTCACTTAAGGTATGAAGTATACAACAAAATATTGTAATTTCCTTAAATGATAGCACTCCACAAAACGTGACAGTCATATAGATATTATCTATACACCCAAAATAAAGCTTTAAAGCATTAGCTATATCCTTCGGCGATAAATCCTTTTGTAGTAACTCACAGCTGCTTAGCTCATTACAACTACTATTAAGTATCGCTCCTCTATCTTCTAATTATTCTATTTGTTACCATAATAACCTATTCCTATATATTTTTCAATATATATTTTTCAATATTTTTATAAAATTGCAATTTCACTTTTTAAAAATTGCATTTTAACTTTTTTTACTAATTAAGCAAATATAAAAACCCTCCATAAATTCATTTGGAATAATCCTAATAGATTTACCTATTCTCTCATCATAAACCTTATCCTTAAAAGAAATTATTCCACTTTTATAGTTAGTTATATTTAAATTTATAGGCAAAATTTCTGCATCTTTATGCCTTTTTAGTAAATAATTTATTACTTCTTCATTTTCTTGTGGTGAAATTGTACATGTTGAATATAGCATAATCCCGCCTTTTTTCAACGCAACAAAAGCTGATTGTATAAGCTCTCTTTGTACCTTTACGAAAGGACTATTCTTTAATAGCTTAAGTTTTTTAGTATTTTTAATATTAATTGTCCCCTCTCCTGAACATGGTACATCAAGAAGTATTTTATCAAAATATTCCTTATAAATATGCATTAGCCTCCTGCCATCTAAATTTAATGACGTAACATTCTTTGCCCCAAGTTTTTCTAAATTAAACTTTAACCGTTCATATCTAATCTTATTTACTTCATTTGCAACTATTACGCCTTCATTATTCATCTTCTCTGCCAGCTTCAAAGTTTTACCACCTGGTGCTGCACACATATCAAGAACCTTATCTTTCTTATTTACATCTAATATCTCAGCTGGCATTATACTAGATAAATTTTGTAAATATATATTTCCATTCTTATAAGCTTCTAAGCCTTGTAGTAGTCTGTCTTGTTTTTCTTTTAATATATAAACATCTTTATAACAAGTACATCTATCTACCTTAATATTCTTTCTTTTTAATTCATCTAAAACCTTATCCCCGTCTTCTTTTAGCCTATTAATTCTAAAGGTAGTTTTCCTTCCTAGTAAATAGCTTTTTAATATTAAGTCAACCTCTTTCGGCGTATATATTTCATATAACATCTCTAGATAATACTCTGGAAATAATTCTCTAACGCCCTTTATACCTATACCAACAGCCATAAATTCCTCCCCATAATTTATAACTTTGTATACTATATGTTAAGTAGTTGTTTTTTATATCAAAATTCTCATTTATAGTCTTAAATAAAAAAACAGATTACTTTAATAAAACTTACTAAGTATCCTCTTATTTTTTTACTTTAATTTCACTTAATTTTACTCCATATAAGTTCCCAAGCCTCATTATTATAATTTTCAAAATCCATATGACAACACTCCCAATTTTCAGGCCTACTTCCTGAGTAAGGTTTAAATCCAAACCTTAAGTATAAATTCACAGCCTTATAGCTCCAACTTTGAGTAGTTAAATATATATATTTTTCATCTTTTAATTTTTCATTTTTTAAAATATAGGATATAAGTGCCTTTGCTAATCCCTTGCCTCTATAATCTGGATGTACCGCTACCCAGTGCAATCTATACTTTATTCCTTCATCAAAATGCTTACCAAACCATAATGAAGCTGTAGCAACTACATTTCCTTTAGGGCTCTCCACAAAATAACAATAATTACTTAAATCAATATCCTCTTTAATAAATTCATTTTCAAAATACTTCCTAGCATCTAAAATATTATTAAATTCACCTACTTCTGTCTCAAGTTCAGCCCATTTTTCTTCCATACCTTCCTCATAAGGTTTAATAGTATACCCTACTGGAAGTTTATACTTTCTAAAAAACTCACTATTTCTTCTTACCATTAATACTTCATAATATTTTATCGACTTATCCATAACTGATTCTCCCTATATAGTTCTATATTAATAATTCTATGAGAAAAATATTTATTAATGATTGTTATTTTTCATTACCCAAGCAAATGTTTCTCTAAGATATAGTAATATATTCATCTTCAGATTTGGCTATGTTATGATGTTTTTTTAACCAAATAAAATACCCGAAACATATAACTACTGAGACAAAGGATGCTACTGGTGAAGCTAAGCCCATCTTAAATAATGAAGTGTTAGTCATTTTACTCATTAGATATGATATTGGAATACGGACTCCAAATGTTGCAATCATACTATGAATAAAAGAAATCATAGATCTACCACATCCACTAAAATATGAATTCATACAAAATATAACTGCTACTAACATGCAATCAAAAGAATATGACTTCAAGTACATAGCTGCTGAGGCTATAACCTCTACATCTTTAGTAAATATACCTGTAATTGTATGAGGTAAAAACTGACAATATATGCATACTAATATTCCACATATAAGCGAATATCCTATTCCATACCTTAACCCTTTTATTGCACGACCAGGTTTATTTGCCCCGATATTTTGAGCTGTCATTGTTGCTACTGCTGCTGCAAAAGCGGTTGGTGGAAGCATTGCAAATATTATTACCTTTTCAACAACCCCTACTGATGCTGACGCTACTAACCCCATACCATTGACTATTACAGTTATTAATAAAAATGATATATTTACTAATGCATCTTGAAGGGCTAGAGGCGACCCTACTTTTAAAATACGTTTTATTGTACTAAGTTTTTTATTCTAAAATAGAAAGCGTGTATACTTAGAAAAATAAAAAAAGCTGGATAAGAACGGATTATCTCCGCATCTTATCCAGCATATTTACCAATGTAATATATACCCTCCGATGAACCAAAAATCATATTCAATTATATTAACGTATATATCAATATAATTATTATACTAATATTTTCAAAAAAGACAAATACAATTTTTAAATAAGTATTACAATTAATACTTACTTTTATTAACATCAAGTTCAAATTTTTCATTCTATTTATTATTGTTTTAAAGCACCCTAATCCCCAGTCCCCCTAAACTCTCATCATTTACTTTTAGCTTTTTAATTAATATAATTGTATATTTAAATATATGTATTAAAAACGCTATTCAAGGGAAAAATACCATTGGTGATTTTTATGTTTAATTTAATTTATTTTATACTAGGACTTTATTTTATTAGCCTAGTTACAACAGTTTTAAAAGAATATTATTTAAAATTTAGAAGTACTAGAACTAAAGAAAATTCTAATTTGATGACGAAATTTTTTTCTAAGTTTAAAGGTACTGTATCAGAAAAAAGTAATATTTTCATCCTAAAACACAACAAAAAAGATTTATCCGAAGAAAATATCGAATCAAATCAAATAGTCTCATCGAAAGAAAAACGTCATTTAGCATTTGAAAATGCTAAATATATGTGTGAAGAATGTGGTAATATCGCAAATTTAGATGTGTACAATATTAGCCCTATTTCTTCTGATTCTGATGAAAACTTAAAGGTTTTGTGTAAGAAATGTTCTGAAGAATATTTTACTAAAGTAAAGCTACACTATGACTAAAATAACATTGTTCGCAAAACTCACAAGAGAAATATTAACTAATGATAAGAGAAATATGTCATTCTGACAGAGAAATATTCACCTTTGGTGAAGATAAATATGCCTGTGGCAAATATAATATTGATACCATAGGCATATGCTTCTCTGTGCCCTTAGCCACATATTTCTATTCAGCTTGCTGAATATTTCTCTTTGCTGAAAGCATATATTTCTCTTTCCAAAGGCAACATTCTCTTTGTGAGAGTAGCAAACAATTTATTTAATTAGTTTATTTTTCTTTTCCTCCAAAAGTAAATTTAAACTTATGATTTTCTTCTCCCGAAATTGTGAACTCCTTATGAACTGGAGCCCCCCATGTATCGTCTCCTCCTACTCCCATTTGTTCTTGTGATACTCGAACTATAGTGTGGTTTATTGGAGGTAACTCATAAAAGTGAGCTGCATTTTCTATTTCATGTGGAGTATATGGTAATGCACTAAAATTAAGGTTCTCACCTTTAAATATCAACTCATCTTTATTGTCATTAAATACTTGAGCATATCTTACATCTGATTTATTGCCACATTCTTGTGGTCTTAGATATGGTGTAAACTCTGTTACTAATCCTTCATATATTCCAATTTTACATCCATTCTTTCTATCAAAATAACTTTCTTCTGCCCCCCTTCCATACCAAAGAACTTTATCTAAGTCTGATTTTAATGTAAACAGCATTCCAAACTCAGGCATATTAGGAATTCCTTCCGCCCCAAAATATTCTCCTGTTATATCTATAGATCCATCTTTTTTAACAATATATTTAACATCTATTTTCACCTTATCTAACATAGGTAATCTATGACTATAATAAACTTCTACTCCATCTTCTAACTCATTATAATATTCCATAGAAGCTTTTCCATAAAGGCTTGCAATTTTCCATATACTATTATTAAAGGTCATTCCATTTGCAATATCATTATCTACTGGAGTTCTCCAAAAGTTTAGCTTAGGCCTTTCTAAAATATATTCCTTACCATCATATACATAAGAAACTAATCCACCTTTAACTCTTGAGAATAATACTCTAAAGTTTTCTCCATGTACCCCTACGTGAATATCTCCATCTACAATAGAAAGCTTTCCTTTATATTCTTTTTTGTCTTCTTTGACTACATAAAGTACTTTTTGCTCAAAAGCAATTTCGTAACCTTCTTCTGCCCATATTTCATCTTTACTTAAACAGAAAGAAACTGTTAAAATATATTCTCCAGTATTATTCTCTCTTATAAATGGTATCTCAATACTCTTCTCGCACATTGGAGCTAAATCTATAATAGTAGTCTTTCTATCTATTTCTACTCCATCCCTAGTTAAAATAAAGAAACACTCATATTCATTCAGATTGGTAAATAAGTTTTTGTTTTTTATATTAATCTTATCTTCTAATATTTTTATTTTTATATTTTGATAACAATATTTAACCTCAGGCATCTTAGGAGTAACTTCTCTATTAGCAAATACTAATCCATTACCACAAAAATTATAATCTGTTGGTCTATCTTCAAAATCACCACCATAAGCTAAGAACTTTTCACCACTACTATTTTTCTTCATTATAGCTTGGTCTATAAAATCCCATATAAATCCGCCTTGATATAAAGGATCTTCTTCCGTTAAATCTGTATATTTATATAAAGCACCTAAAGAATTTCCCATGGCATGAGCATATTCGCAACATATCATAGGCTTATCTCTATTTTCCTTTAAAAATTCTTTTATATTGTGTACCTTTGTATACATTTGACTTTCAATTTGTGATGTGTCATTATATCTTCTATCATTGAATACGCCTTCATAATGTACAAGTCTAGTATCGTCTTTACCTTGTAGAAATTTGCTCATCTTATAAATATCTTCTCCACCAAAGGATTCATTTCCACAAGACCAAATCAATATAGAAGGATGGTTTTTATCTCTCTCAAACATCGAATTAGCTCTGTCTAATAATAAAGGCACCCACTCTTCTTTATCATTTGGAAGTATATTTTCATCATTGTATTTTCTTGGGCCAGTACATAACCCCCAAGTACCATGCGACTCAAGATTTACTTCATCAATAACATAAAGTCCATACTCATCACATAATTCATAAAACCTTGTATTGTTAGGATAATGAGATGTTCTAACAGCATTTATGTTATTTTGCTTCATAGTTTTTAAATCCCAAATCATATCCTCTTCAGAAACTACTCTACCACTATTACAGTTAAACTCATGACGATTAACTCCGTTAAATACAATTCTCTTACCATTTAACTGCATTATTCCATCCTTTAGTTCAAATATTCTAAAACCTACTTTTTGCATTACTGTTTCAATTACTTCACCATCTGTAATTAATAATATTTTTAGAGTATATAAGAATGGTGCTTCTGCACTCCATAAATTAGGATTATCTACTTTTATTTCTAAATCTATAGTTATCTCATTATTAATTGATATATTATCTTTTTCTCCACTTATAATAACTTCATCATCTTTATCTAATAACTCATATTGAACTATAGCTTCTCCATTACCATTAAGTAGTAAATTAGATTTCAGTATTCCATTTTTATATTTATCATCAACTTCTGCAACAACCTTTAAATCGTATACATGAACTTTAGGAACACTATATACAAATACATCCCTAAATATCCCTGAAAATCTCCAAAAATCTTGATCCTCAAGCCAACTACCTGAACACCACTTATATACTTGAACAGCAATTTTATTCAATCCAGACTTTAAAACTTTACTTACTTCAAATTCTGAAGGTGTAAATGTATCTTCACTATACCCTATAAATTCTCCATTTATATATAAAGTAATTGAACTTTCTACGCCTTGGAATGATAAGTATATCTTATTGTTATCTTTTAAATCATCCTCTGTTAGTTCTAAAAACTTAACATAGCTTCCTACTGGATTAAAATCTTTGGGAGCTTGTCCTACAGAAACATCTTCACATCCATCCCAAGGATATATTGTGTTTACATACTGTGGTCTGTCATATCCTTGCATTTGAATATGACCAGGTACTTTTATCTCAGCCCATTCATTCACATCAAAGTCTTTTTTATAAAAATCTTTTTCTGCCTTATCTAAATTATCACTATAGCTAAATTTCCAATTGCCATTTAAAGAATACTTAAATGTATTATATCCTTCAAAATAATGGTCTGAATGTGCCTTGCACCTATTAATTTCAAATACCTTTGGATCATTCAATATAGATATTATATCTTTCATATTAGTCACCTCTCATAAAACTAGCTTTCAAAAAAAGTATACTGAATGTTTAAGTTTATTTAAATCTCCTTTAATTTATAAGCAACATTCTTATGTTTTATAACAAAATATTATAATTTTCTTAAGTTGTATTAAAAACAAAAACCTCATTGAATTATCTTCAACGAAGTTTTTTAATTTACTAATTATAACTCTATATTTTTCCCTTTATCTAATCTACTTTCCTCAGCAGCTAAAGCTATTAAGTGACTTTGTATAGCTTCCAATGCACTACTCTTACATTCATTATTTCCATCCGAAGCTACTAGTGAAACAAAATCTTTCATCATAGATACATCACTTCCACTATGCCCTGTTGCTGGTACATGTAATTCTATCTTTGTAGTGTTTCCAGTCACAAAATCAACTACTTCAATAGTATTCTCTTCCATATTACCTCTAATTTGACCTTTAGTTCCCATAATATTTATTACACGTTCACACTTGTTAGTAAATGCACACATAGTAAAGCTAACTGTTACTCCATTTTCATATTGAAGGTTAACAACCTGATTATCTACTACATCATTATCGCAATGATATACACATCTGCCATATGGTCCTTTTTCTAACTCTTTCAATATACCTTCCCTTGAAGTGTCTAAGCTTACAACCTTAGCAAATCCATCAGTATCAGCTTTAGGATGCTCTAAATAAAATCTTGGTGCAAAAAACGGACAATTATCTCTTTCACTACAGCCATCCATGCAATATTTAGGTGCATTTTTAGGCGCATTATTCTTTGTAAAGTGTAGTAAATCACCATAACTACTTACACTTTTACATCTGCTACCAACAAGCCAAGTTAGTATATCCATATCATGACAACACTTTTGTAAGATAATTGGACTACTTAACTCTTTATTTCTCCAATTACCACGTACAAAGCTATGTGCCATATGCCAGTATCCTATACTTTCTATATGTTGAACAGAAACTAATTTTCCTATTCTTCCTTTATCTATAATCTCCTTTATCTTAATGAAAAAAGGTGAATATCTAAGCACATGACATATACTTAAAACTTTATCACTTTGTTCTGCTAGATTTCCTATTTCTATTAATTCTTCTTTATTAGGACTCATAGGTTTTTCACATAAAATATGATATTCTTTTTCAAAAGCTTCCTTAACTGGCTCATAATGCATCTTATCTTGAGTACAAATTAAAATACAATCTGCCATTTTAGGCTTTGATAATAATTCTTTCCAATCTGAAAAACAATTTTCTAAGGGTATGTTATGTTGTTTTCTAAAATCTTCTCTTCTATCTTCTCTTGGTTCTGCCACAGCAACAAACTTTAATTCATTTGGATAATTTAATGCATATGAAGCATATGCTTCTACCCCTCTTTGCCCTGCTCCAATTAAAACAGCTGTTACTTGCTTCATATGTCATTTCCTTCTTTCATTGTTATTTCAATTACAGTATCTCTATCATCTGGTAGCTTGTAAGTAAAATGAGGTATCTCACCAAGCGTTGCAAAAGGAATGTCTTCATAAGCAGCAGTTACCCAACTTTCACCTCTTTTTACTTCAGATCCATCTGCTAAGCGTCTCATTAACTTAATATCCTTACCTCTTATCCCTGTTAATGCTAATGGCCCTATTGGACATTCAAAAATATGTGCATATATCTTATTATCCTTTTTTGTGTATCTTCCCCATTCTGGCTTATCAACATTTAATGCACTACATCCATAAATAGAATCTTTATTTTTACTCATCCACTCTCCAATTTCTCTTAGTTTCTTTTTACTTTCATAAGGTATTCTTCCATTTGCATCAGGGCCAACATTTAAAATCATATTTCCATTCTTACTAACACATTCAACTAATTTTCTTATTATTAGATACGTAGGCTTGTACTCAAAATCTGTTGATGAATATCCCCAGTTGTTATTCATCGTCATACATAATTCCCATGGAACAGGCTTTCCTAAAACATTAGTAATTCCTTGTGGCGGAATTATCTGCTCAGGACTTGCAAAATCTCCAGAATAAATGCTCGGCTCCTCTTCGACCATACTTCCAAATCCTTCTCCAGATGTTTCTAAACGATTGTCTATTATAACATCAGGTTGCTTTTCCCTAACCATCTTTATAAGCTCAGTTGCTTTCCACTTTTCCCCCATCATATCGTCATAAGAAAAATCAAACCACAAAATATCTAACTTTCCATAGTTCGTTACTATTTCTTCAACTTGCCCATGCATAAATTTAAGATATCTATCAAAGTCAATCTCTTCATTTTTATAATCTAAATTATCTTTCATTGGATGAAAAGCATCTCCATATTTAGGATAATCTTCATGTGACCAATCTATAAGCGAAAAATAAAGTCCAACTTTTAACCCCTCTTCTCTTACTGCTTCAACAAACTCTTTAACTAAATCCTTACCTATTTTTGTATTAGTTGATTTATACTCTGTAAGCTTTGAATCAAACAAACAAAATCCATCATGATGCTTTGCTGTTAAAACAACATATTTCATTCCTGCTTCTTTAGCCAATTTTGCCCATTCTCTAGGATTATATTCAGTAGGATTAAATTCTTCAAAGTACTTTCTATATTCATCTACAGTCATTTTTTCTTTACTCATAACCCATTCCCCACGAGCAGGAATAGCATATAATCCCCAATGAATAAACATTCCAAATCTATCATTTCTAAACCATTCAGTTCTAGTATACATATCAGACATAATATTCTCCTTTTATTTAAATAAATACTATTTTTACTATCAGTAAATTCTAAACTTTATAAGCTAATTATATGTTTTTACTTTAGCCCTTCACTGCCCCACCTGATAAGGCCTCAACAAAATACTTAGAGCAACAGCAGAATAAAATAATTGGAGGAATTACAATTACAACTATTGCTGAAAATAGACCATTATAGTTTGTACTAAAACTAGTTGTAAATTGAGAAAGTAATGCTGGTACAGTTAATTTTTCTTTATCTATTAACACCATAGAAGACCAATAATACTCGTTCCAGTTATTCATAAATGCTAATACTGCCGCTGTCATAATCCCTGGTCTAGCTATAGGAAAGATTATCATTGTAAATGTCTGAAAAAAGTTACATCCATCTATAAAAGCTGCTTCTTCAATTTCCTTTGGAATTGTTGCAAAGTAATTTTTAATTATAAAAAAGCTAACAGCTATTCCACTACATGTATAAATAAAGATTAACCCACTATGCTTATTATGCATCCCCATATTGTTTACTAAATTATAAACTGGAAATGTCATTGCTGTTGCTGGTATAAACATTGTAGATAACAATAAAGCTGTTACTATACCTTTTCCTTTAAACTCTGTTCTCGCTACAACATAAGCAGACAAAGATATCATTGTAATACTTAAAACAACTGAAGTAAGTGACACTATTATACTATTTCCAAAATAACGAAGTATGTTCATATCTTTAAATACACTAATATATCCATCAAATACAAGTTTGCTTGGTAATGCAAATCCTGGCTCAGCTAATGGATCGCCTTTAAATGATGATATAACCACCCATACTAATGGAAATAAGGCTATAATTGACATAAATATCATTCCAATATATACAGATATCTTTCCGCCTTTTGATAAACCATTAATAGTAAGTTTTTTACGTCTTTTAATCTTCATCAGTTCCACTCCTCCTTTTTCCTACTTTTAAATAATAGATTAATTACTATAATAATAAATAGTCCCCCTAATATTTGTATTACTCCAACCGTATTAGCACGGGCATATTGAGTTCTAGAGCTTGTTATAGCTAGCTCACGAATTATATAACTAATACTCTTAGTGCCTGCTGCTCCTTGCGTCAGGAAATATACCTCGTTATATAATAAGAATCCAGCTGTAGCCGCTAAAATTGTTACTGTTTTTATAGTATCTTTTATTAGTGGTAAAGTTATATACCATTCTCTTTTCCATCCAGTTATATTATCTAAGGTTGCAGCTTCATATATTTCAGTTGGTATTGCAAAAATTTGCCCTAATATCATTATCGTAGATGAACCTGCAAATAAAATATATGAGAATGTCATTGCCCAAAAGTTAACTTTAGGTAATAACAGTATATTCTGATCAAATCCTGGAGCGAATAGCTGAATTATTTGATTTATTACTCCAAATCTAGGATTATATATTTGTAAAAATATAAGTCCCATAGCAGCTGTAGAAATTATATTTGGAATAATATAAACATTTCTAGCAAACTTCCATCCTGGTAAACTTTTTGATAACATTATAGCTACTGTAACAGCTATAGGCACTTGGATTACAACTCCACATAAGGCCCAAGCCATAGAATTTCTTAAAGCTTCCCAAAAGTATGGATATTCAGTAAGAATATATTTATAATTAGTGAATAATTCCTTACCTTTATAAAATTCAGGTTTTAAAATATTTGAATAATCCCATTTTGCAAAAGATGTTGCAAATACTGTTAATATAGGATATAGATAAAATAAACAAAATGCACATAAAGTCGGTAATAGAAAAAGAAAAATCCATAATTTCTTTTTATTTTTTGCTGATGCCATACTATTTTTTTTAACCTTAATTTTTAAATTACTTTTTTCTTTGGCACGTAGTTTATCTAACGATAGCATAAAATCCTCCTTATAAAAGTATAGGATGAATTCATCCTATACTTTTTCATTATTACTCTATAAGTACAACTAATTCACTTTTTAACGCTTCAAATTTAGCATCTATATCTACACCTGCTACTGAACATTCAATTAGCTTATTCGCTATTGCAGTTTGAATATCTCCACCCCATGCAGAGTCAATAGTTTTTACTATAGTTTTTGCATTATTTGCTTGATCACAAGCTTCTGCTAATAATATAGCTGTTGGATCATTCTTTTCTTTTGCTAAATCATTTATATTTAAGTTCGTATTACATGGGTTAGCTCCAACTTCTAAGAAAATCTTCTTTTGAACTTCTTCGCTCGTCATGTATTTTACAAATTCTAAAGCTAATTCGATTTTAGCTTCGTCCATCTTACTACTTATTGTTAATCCTCCACCTGCTGAAGAAAGTGCTACATTACCAGGGAATATAGCTGGTTTAACACTATCATCTCCTGCAAATCCACCAGCTGCCCATACACCATTAAAGAATACTGAAGATTTTCCATCAGAGAAATCAGCTGAGAAATCGTTCGCTGAAGAACCTGCATTAGCTGATCCATTTTCTTGATCTAAAGTCGCTATTGTCTTAAATGCATCTGCAAATTCCTTTGATTCAATAATTTCTTTTGATAAGTCCTTATCTAACAATTCAGGTTTAACTTGTCCTAAATAAGCATTAAAACAACGAATAGATCCTTGACCTGATCCATATGCATAATTTCCATCTTTTCCATTTTCTCTTATACTAGCCATAGCCTTACCAAAGTCATCCCAATTATTCCACGTTTCTGGTAACTCTACATTTGATTCTTTCATAAGATTTTTGTTATACCAAAAGCCTAATGTTAATAATTGATCATGAACTGTATAAATTGATCCATCAATATCGTTTTGAGTATAATTAATACCTACAGCATCCTTCAAATTTTCCGAATCAATATATGGTTTCATATCATATACTAAACCTTGTGTTATAGCCGCTAATGATACTGGATTTCCAGCTAAGTCAATCATATCTGGAAAATTACCACTAGCTACTTTATTATTCATTATATCTAAATAATTTTCTACAGCTACTGGTTTAAATACAACATCTCCACCTTCATGTTGTTTAGCAAAGTCATCATAAATATCCCTCATAACCTTAGCCGCTGGCCATTCACTTTCTTCATGGAAATATCCATGATAGAATTCTAGAACATTTGAATTATTAGAAGTCTCATTACCAACTTCCTCTGTTCCTTTATTTCCACATCCTACGAATAAACTCGTTGCCATTGCCATTGTTAATAATACACCCAATACTCTTTTTTTCATGTTATCTCTCCTCCCTTATTACATATTTATAATATCAAGCAAGCTTTTCAAACTCCATGTAAAACGTTTACCTTTTTTTGTACTCTATTTATATTTTTTATAAAAATAAAAAGAAACTCTTAATCTTAAGAATTTCTTTTTTATATTATTAAAATATTTACTTTTTATTGCACTATTTTTACCCTTTTTTGAGTTACTCTGTTTCAATATTTTTCACAAATTCATCTAGTTCGATTTTTCGATTTAACACATCTAAGATATTATTCATAAAATACACCCTCTTCTTTTCATTCCAGAAGTTAACCGGAATAGGTATATGCATATCTGCATTATTTACCACATTAACTGCCTCATATAATCTCGGCATACTCTCCCTATATTCTTCAATATTTATTTTAGGATTTATAGGGACTTGGCCTGTTTCCTCTAAAAGCCTATTTTGCACATTATCACTAAGCATATATTTAACTAATTTTATAGAGGCCTCTATTCTATCTTGATCTTTTGTATTTCCAACTATATACCCAATACAAGAAGATTTACTAGCAATTGTTTTACCTGAATTCATCGGAAATGCCGCGTATTTAGCATTTATATTCTGATCTATCATAGAATTGGCCCATACTCCATTTATATATATTGCCGATTTATTATTATTAAAATTATTAAGGCTATCTCTATAAGTGAATTCTTTATTTAAATCAGTTGAATACTCAAATATAACTTGAAGTTTTTTTAGATTTTCATATAACGTATTATAATTAAGTTCAGCTCGCCACTCATTGTTTATACTATGAAAATCGCCTCCATTAGATGAAACTAGATAATCAAATAACGCTATGCTATTCTCTGAGTTAAAGCATATTGGTACTATATCCTCATTGATATCATCAGCCCAGTTTCTTATTTTCTTACACATATCTAAGAATTCATCCCACGTCTTCGGTGGTTCTTTTATTCCGGCTTGTGAAAATATATCTGCATTATACCAATATCCACTCATTAAAAACACATCTGGTAATGTAAAAATTTCCTTATTATCATTTTCCCAATACTGAATTACTGATTTAGGAATATTACCTTTAAACTCATCATCGTTTTCTATATAAGGAAATAAATTTACTGCATAGTCTTTTTCAACCATAAATTTATAAATTGTATCGTAGCCTATTCCACCTGTAAATATAATGTCAGGCACATTTCCTATTGATATCATATCTATAGCTTTATTAACAGCATCTTCTGATGAAGGCATTGATAATAAATTAATATGTATACCTGGATTTTCTTTTTCAAAGTCTTCATAAATTTTACGCATTGCAATATGGTCTTCTTCCATTGTTCCCCATCCATGAAGCAAAGTAATTTGAATTATCTCTTCATTTAGGTTATTATCGCTACATGAAATGAATAATGACATTAATGCAACAAGCATAATTAATAACCGTATATATTTCCCTCTCATATTATCCCACTTTTCATTTTACTTAATTCTGCTCTTTCAAACTCTTTTGGTGTTAGCCCTGTGTATTTTTTAAATACCCTTGAAAAATAAGCTGAGTCTGAAAATCCTACTAAAAGAGCAACTTCATTTATTTTTTTATTATACTTAGCTATATACTCTTTTGACTTTTCAATCTTTTTAATATTTACTACATCAAATAAATTCTTTCCTGTCTTTAATTTATAAATTCTACTTAAATAACTTGAATTAACATGAACTTCATTAGCTATTTCATCTAATGTGATTCTATTGCAATAATTATTATTTATATAATTATCTATATCTCTAATTAAATCATCTCTTCTTTCTTTTTGTTCTAGTACTAGTTTTACTGTGTCATTGATAATATCATTAAAAATATTTTTAAGCTCTAAAACTTTTTTTGTGTTTAATATTTCTGAATCTATATTCCTATTATCAAATATTACCTTATCTAAATCTGCACCTTGATCACGCCATATCTTTCTACATGTGGCCAATAAAAGAATTAAACTACTTTTAGTTGTAGCTAATCCGTTTATATTATATAAATTTATTAGCTTATCTAGACTATCTACACTTTCTAAATATCTTCCATTATTAATACTATCTACTATACTGTCTACTATATAAAACTGTTCTTTTCTATTTACATAATTTATCTTTCCTTTTTCAAAGAAAACTACATTATTTCCTCCATCAAAGTTCTGCATTATTTCCTTTAAGGTATTTTTATATGCCTTACTAACATTTTCTATTCTAGAGTAAAATCTACTTATACCTATAATAGTCTTGATTCCTAAAAAGCTTTGAGCCAAATTATTAAATTTATTACATAAAAATTCTATCTTTTCCTTCTTATTTATATCTCCATCAATTATGATACAATATTCGGTTCTACTAACTTTAAAGCTTCTAAAAGTATTTCCATCAAAAACTGTTTTCATCAAATCAAAAATACTCTTTTGTAAAGCGCTATTAAGCTGAATATTTTCATTTACTATCTGACATAAAATAAGAGAAAAAGAAGGAAACTTTTCATTAAATGAATCATAATAATGTTTATACTCAAAATAATAATCATCAATAATAATTGAATCTTCTATTAAAATTCTATAAAATAATCTTTCTCCCTGTGGTACTATATTAGCTTTCACCTTTGCTTCCTCTAAGTCTTTCACAATGCGTGAAATTGTGTTAGGTATTTCTTCTAAAATAGCTGTTTTCACTATATAATCATTTACTGAATATAATATTGCTTGCTTTGTATATTCAAAATCTGCATAAGCTGTAAGCAAAACAATTTTTATTTCTGGATAGTGTTCTCTTAAATATGCTACTACTTCTAATCCACTCATTATTGGCATTTTTATATCTAGTATAACTATATTAGGAATACAAACACTAAAATTATCTAATAAGTCTTGTCCATTTTTTGCAGAGTATACTAACTCACACCCTAAAGTATCCCATTTAATTAACTTTTTTAAACCATCTCTTATAAAAACCTCATCATCTGCAATCATTACTTTCCACATGACTTAACTCCTTTACATAGGTAATTTAATAAATACTGAAGTTCCTACCCCAACCTTACTTTCTATATCAATTCCAAAATCATCACCATATAAGTTATTTATTAATTTTTGGGTGTTATATATCCCAACATGAGTATGTTCTTTGTAAGCAACTGTATCATTATAACTCTCCTCTTGATTGAACCCTACACCATCATCTTTAACTTCTATTAAAAGGCGATCTCCATCTTTTCTAATTAATACCTCTATTGTTCCTGAATCTTCTTTCGGTTCTAATCCATGTAGTACCGCATTTTCTACAATTGGCTCTATACTTAATCTAGGTATTAATATTTTTTTTAACTCTTCATCCTCATAAGTTATATTGTACGAAATTTTATCTGCAAATCTGTTACTTTGTAAGAATAGATAAAACTCAACTAGTTCCATTTCTTCTGATAAAGGAATTGTAATTTCTTCTTTTCTAAATATTTTCCCTTGTATTAGCTTCGAAAAAGCATATATCATCTTATGCACTTCATCATTATCAGACATTTTGGCCTTTATACCTATCATAGATAAAATATTAAACATAAAATGTGGATTTATCTGTGATTGTAAATATTGAATTTGAGCTTTTGTAGTTAATAACTGATTTTCATATACCTGTTTTATTAGATAGTTAATCTTATCTGTCATCTCATTAAAAACAAAGCTTATATCTGTTAACTCTTGGGTGTTAAACTCCTCAAGCTTAGTATCAAAGTTTCCTTTTCCAAATTCTCTTATTTTATCTGCTACTATTTTCAAAGGCACAGTAAAACGATATGCAACAAAAAATACAATAGCTGCAATACATAAAAGTAATATAATAATTATTCCCACCATAATCATTATGCTAGATTTTATATAATCATAAATATTAGATTTTGAAACTAATACCATTGTTTTTAATCCAAAAGAGTTTTGCTTTTGAGATAAAAAATACTTACTATTTAAGTCTTTTTTATTATCTTCAACACTTGTATCCCCTTTATAAATTATTTCATCATATATATCTTCGATATTATTTGACTGAACTACTAAACTATCATTACCAACTAATACCCATTTTGAATCATTATACTTTTCAATTTCATTAAATATTTCCTTTATAGCCAAGCTATTTAATTGAACTATGCAACTTCCTTTTTCAACTAAATACTTATCATAAATTTTGAATATTATATCTACACTACTTTTATTTATCTTAAAATAATATTCACTATTTTCAGTTAAAAACTTTTTATTTATCTCACTATACTCTTCAGATACTAACTTCAAATGTTCAATAGTGGTAGGGTAAAAAACGCTATTTATACTATCCCCCTTATTATTAAACAAGAAAATCTGAGTAATAAACGGATAATTTTGATTTACCATATTTCTTTCTGAAAAAAGATTACCACAATAACTTAATCTCTTACTTACTTCTTCTTTGCTATAATTAACATCATTAAAAAAATCAGCCATAATAGAATCATTACGTATATACATAATGCTTTCCTCTAAAAATTGTAATTTATTGTTAAAATCATTATTCACTCTTTCTATATAAAAAGATATATCCTCTCTAACATTCTTAGAAAATATTCTAGCAAATACGCTAGTTAATATTCCACCTTGAACTATCATGGCTACTACACAGGTAAAAACACATAAAACTATTAGTTCCTTTTGCAATGTACTTTTTCGCTTTCTCATTAATAATCTCCATTTTGAAAACATTTTCTTCATCTATATAACTTATTATACATAGTTTTACTTATTTTTACTAATATATCTTTTTTTTGCAAGAAAAAAAAGCCTAAGTATAAATTTTATATACTTAGACTTTTAATAACTTATTATATTTTCACTTAATTTTACTACTATTTAGAATACTCTACTACTGTACCTAAGGCTAAATTTATCATATTTTCAAAAGCATGTTGTCTTTCTTCAACTGTAGCCTTCTCATTAGTTAAGGCATGATCTGCAACTGTTAATAGGCATGCTGCTTTCTTTCCTGCAACATTTGCATTATGTAATAGAGCGAAAGATTCCATCTCTACTCCAAGACATCCGTAAGTGTCTCTTATATGATGTAGTACACTTTTATCCATTGTGTAGAAAGCATCAGTTGAATGTATCCTACCTGTCTTTATACTAATATTTAAGTTATCTGATACTTCTTTAATAAGAGAGTTTAATTCACTATTTGGATAAACAATATCTTCTTCATATCCGCTATAAGTTTTAGCATAGGTAGATTGACTCCAACTACTTTCAACAAGCATTACATCATGCATATTTAACTTTTCACTATAAGCTCCAGTAGAACCTATTCTTATAATAGCATCTACATCATACTTATTAAAAAGCTCATGTGAGTATATTCCCATTGATGGGCCTCCCATACCTGATGACATTACAGTTACTCTAATTCCTTTATAGTACCCTGTAAATCCAAACATATTTCTAACTTTATTTATTTGTACTGCATCTTCTAAATAATTTTCTGCAATAAATTGTGCTCTTAAAGGATCCCCTGGCATAAGTACTATTTTAGCAATCTCTTCTTTATTAGCTTCTATATGTATAGTTCCCATTATTATCTCCCTTCAAAAAAATAAAGTGCAAAGCACTTTATTTCTATATCTATTACGCTACTCCATTAGCCTTTCCTTCTGCAATAGCTTCTTTTCTTAATTCGTCTTTTTCCATAGCCTTGAAGAATGGATAGTATAATGCTGTCATAAATAATACATTAAATATTGCTAGAGCAAATGCTTTCCAATCTAATGTTAATAAAAAGGCTTGGAATCCTGGTGGTAGGAATCCTGGTGCTTCGTATAATGGAAGTCCAACTAATCCTGTTGACATAGCTAGATAATTTAAACCTGCAACTACTACTGGTCCAAATACGAATGGTAAAAACATAAATGGGTTCATTATTAATGGTGCACCAAATATTACCGGCTCATTTATTCCAAAGAAACTTGGTACTATACCTAATTTACCTATAGCTTTAAGTGATTTAGCTTTACTTCTCATCATTAAGAAAACAAGACCTAATGTGATACCTGATCCAGTTACTTGTAAGAATCCATAATAGAATCCAAAAGTAAATACATGTTGAGGTGCTTGGCCTGCTGCTACTGCCGCTGCATTTGCTGCACCATAGCTAATTGCAAAGGCTGCCCATACACTTGATGTTATTGAAGCTCCATGTAATCCAAAGAACCATAATAATTGAGTTAAGAATATCACTAACATAACAGCTGGTAGTGAATCCATTGAAGTAATTGCTGGAGCAAGTAATTTCATTATTAATTGTGGGAATGTTACTCCCGCCATGTTCATACAAATTATTGATCCTGCTACTGCTAGAGCAAAGTTTAATATTAATGGAATTAATATTGTAAATGATTCTGCAACCATTGGTGGTACGCTATCTGGCATCTTAATTACTAAATTCTTTTCTTTACATAATCTACTTATTTCAACAACTACTATTGAAACTATCATACTTACAAATAGCCCTTCAGCTCCTAAAGATGATACATTCCATGTTGTTGGATTTGCAAAATCTGCAATTGATACAGATAATACTAAGTGACATAAAACTGATGTTATTCCAATTAAACTTGAGTTTAAATTATATTTCTTTTGTAAACTATCTGCAATGAAGAATGCAGCATATAAAGACATAAGATTAGTTGTAAAAAATCCTGGTAAATTGAAATAATTAATATTAGTATTTACGAATTCATAAAATCCACTGTTTGGGAATAAGTTTGCAATCCCTATTGGAATTAAACTAAAAGATCCGATTATGATTATAGGAATTACAGCTATAATACCATCTTTAATAGCTTGTAAATGCTTTTGACTTTCAATTTTCTGTGCAATTGGCATTAAACACTTCTCCATAAATCTAGAAAAAGCACCTTGTTTCATATTATTACCTCCTAAGTTTCCGTTAAATTTAACTTTATTATACTTACCCTTACACATGTAATCAAACAAACATTTTCCTCTCTGGTTAGGAAGAGTTTCTCTTTTAATCCTTTTCATCTGAATATTATAATTATTTTTTTAAATAATTTTCGTGTTTTTTGTTTTTACACTTAGAATTTTTTTTATCAATATAAACTAGAGATTAAAATGAAAAGAAGCTATACCATTGTCCTATTACTTCCATGGTATAGCTTTATATTATTAAAACTCACTATTTAATATTTTTATATTAAAATATACTGTTCAATTAGTTAAGTTCTGGCCAATATCCTTTATTAACCTCTATAAAATCATCTAAAAGTTCCTTTGCAACAGTTGCACTTGGTACAGTTTTAGATAACATCAGTGCTTGCCATAACTTATGATATGACTTTTCAATCCATGCATCAACTACTAGCTTCTCTACAGCTAATTGTTGCTCAATTAATCCTTTTTGGAATGTCGGAATACTACCTACTGATAAAGGCTCGTACCCATCCTTCCCAACAATACATGGTATCTCAACCATGGCATCATCTTGAATATTTGCTATAGCACCATTATTTTCAACTATTAATAACATTCTTTCTTGAGTATTATAAGCTAACGCCGTTGCTAAATCTACTATAAATTCAGCATGAATACCTATTTGTAATCCTGAACCTTCAGAGTTTCCTTGCTGCTCAATTAAAGCACAGGCTCCAAAAACTTCTTTTTCTCTTCCATCAATAACTTCATTTGCACGAGTATACTCTGGATTAGAGTGGTTTACAACATAGTCTGGGAATAAATAATATTTTAAATAACTACTTGGTATTGTAGTTAAATCTGTCTTAATTATTTCTCTAGTGAAAAGATTAGTTTCAAACCAGCTATCCTTCTTAGCTGTTTTCATCCCTTCCTCACCATTAATAAATCCATATTCCTTTATATGATCAACAAGTTTAGGAAGTAATTCATTTCCTTCTTTATCTTTAATAGATGTATACCACCCAAAGTGATTTAACCCATAATATCTTATATCCATATGTTTTCTAGACTCTAAGCCAGCAATTTTAGCTATGCTATGCTCCATACCTATTGGCATATCACAAATATTTATAACTCTAGAATCAGGACGTAATCTTCTAACTGCTTCTGCAACTATTGATGCTGGATTTGAGTAATTTAACATCCAACAATCCGGTGAGTACTTTTCCATATAATCGATATTTTCAAGTACACCTGATATAGATCTCATTCCATAAGCAATTCCACCTGGTCCACAAGTTTCTTGTCCAACAACACCATGCTTTAATGAAATCTTCTCATCCATTTCTCTCATTTCAAGCTTACCAACTCTTATATGAGCAAGACAGAAATCAACATCTGTATAAGCCTCTTCTGGATCTGTTGTCGCTAAATATTCAATCGAAGGATCTTTCTCCTTAATTAATATTTCACAAGCTTTAGCCACCTTATTTTGTCTTTCTTCGTCATTATCGTATAGCTTAATCTTTCTTAATGGAAGTCTATCTAAATTATCTAATAACATTAAAATAATTTCCGGTGTATAAGTACTTCCCCCACCTGCTATAACAACTGAAAATTTTCTCATAGTAAATTCCTCCTTTTAACTTTTACTCTACAAATTTAAGAGTACTTCAGCACTCTCTTTTACTATGTACTTGATAAGTTAAATAAGTTCATCTACTATTTCTAGTAAACTATTGTCTAAAACTTTAAGTACCATAAGAAATTTTCTTTTCAACTAAATTATATTAATTAAAGCTTTACACCTCAACCCATAAATTTCCTAACTCTTAGGAAAGATTAAAAGAGCAGAGAATTATTCCCCCTGCTCTTTTTAATTAATATTGATCTTTTCCGTAAACAAATGCGTTTTCTACAGCATCTTCTGGCTTGTATACTTCTAAGATTTTTCCATATCTCTCTCTATAATCATTGTCAATTTCAAGTTGAGGTATTACTTTAGTTCCTTCTTCAAAGAAGTGCTTTGAACCTCTTCCCATTTCTTGACCTCTCTTAGTGTGCTTGTCTAAAGCAACATCCATAACCTCTGGCTTTTTACCCATTGCAAAGCTCTTAATTACTATGTTCTTTAAGTAATCACTTGAACGGTCTTTAGTGCTTTCTGCTAAAATTCTTGTTGCATGGATGAAGTACATTGGTTGATCTCCATCATCATATGGATAGTTCTTTCTCATTTCATTTAATGCATTAACTTGAACTGCTGCATCTAGATTACCAAATCCAACATCTTCAACAGATATAGTTAATATTCTTCTCCATAATTTATCTAATAATTGTGGTGAAGTTATATATAATTCATATGCATATTCACATGCCTCTTCTACCATTGATCTTCTTACTGCTTTTTGATAAGATGAAATAATTTCATCTGCTACAAAACCATTTCTTGTCTTTATTTCTGCCCACATCATGTAACTCATAATAATTTCTCCTTGTTTTTAAAAATATTTATATTTAAAGTTATTTGATATTCTTAGATAACTCAATGAACGATTGTAAAAATTCACTTTTATCTTCTAAGTCAATCAATGATCTTAATATACACTTATTTAAGGCTACTCTTTTAAATAATTCATATAGAAGACTTAAATCATAATTTGCTTTATGTGTTTGTGTTGATAAAAATAAAATCCTTATATTTTTTCCTTTATATGAAATAGGTTTCTTTAAAAGAGCTACACTCACTAAAATCTTTTCTGAAAAAGTCTTCCTTGGCCGTGGTATCATAACAGACTCCCCAATAACCGTAGGATAATCTCTTTCCCTAGCCAATATATCATCTACAAATTCTTTTTCATTTAAAATACAACCTACTTTTTTAAACTTTTTAGCCTGTTTCATTATTAATTCATCAAAGCTATATTCTTCATCATATATTTCTATTAAATCTTTCTCAAAGTACTTCTTAATAATATCTTCAAATTTAGTTCCAATATTAACTTTATGCATCATTTGCTTTAATCTCTGTATATCATTACTATCCGGTATACTTTCAATCACACATGTAGGAACTTTGACTTCTTTTTCTATATTAATAGGAGATATAATAATCTCTGCATCATCTATATCTTTATAATTACTTAACTGATTTAAAGATATTTTCCCTAAAATCTCTACTTTATTATAAAAATTATCACTAATCCATCTCTGAATTAAGCCATTAATTCCAACCCTAGAATCTGTTATCATAAGTAACTTAGTCTTATACGTAAAATTATCTAAAAGAGGTTCTAGATAAATTGCTATATTGGCTACTTCATCATCCTTTGTGTATTTATTAAAATACTTATATACTATCTCAACTATTAGCATTGAAATTTCATAAGCAAATGGATATCTATTTTTAATATCGTTCTTTATAGAATTTACGAATTGATAGTCACTTTGTATACGTCGTAACATGTATTCCATATACTCTAATAGATTTTCTAAAAATTCATTATTATCAGTTAAATCAACATCATATTTTTCTTTAATTGCACAAATAAAATCGCTTAAAACAATATTAGTAATTTCACTTATCTGATTTTCGGAAGTTAATTTTTTAGTCCATAAAAATTTATAAATAGGCTCTATATCATTTTTATTTAACTTAACTCCAGCTTCTAATAAATCATCTATTGTTTGCAAAGCATTCTTATCTGTTAATTTAATTTTACTTTGTTGATTTAAATAACCATTGCTACTTCTTATTTTAGCTATGTATAGAAGCCAACTTAGTATAACTATATATTCTTCATCAACAAAATTCTTTTTATCTATAAAACACTTTTTTACTTTATCACAAATAGAATGTAGATCTTCTAAACTAAAGTTATCATCAAATATAATCTGAACTTCTTTTAATGATATTGTCTTTTCAAACACACTGACACTAACTATTTTAAAAAGTAACTTTCTAATCTCTTCTTCAGATGCTTCAACAAAAACATACTCTTTTTCGTATTTTATTCCATTAAATAAATATTTTGTTGCCATACTTTCCTGTAGACTCTTAACAACTTTATATACAGTTCTTGTAGAAACAAATAATATTTCACTTAAATCATATATATTTTGTTTTCCTTCAAAAAGAATTTTACCTAATACAACGAAATCTCTATGATCATCTAAATGATAATCTGAATTTAACCCTTTTTCGTTATTCAATATTTCCTTTAACTTCTCTATATACTCATTCTTTAAAAAATATCCACTCTTATGAGATGATGAAACAGTTATATTATCATTACTTAAAAGTGAATTTATCTGTGAAATATCATTTCTAATAGTTCTTGATGAAACTGAAAGTTTTTCTCCAATATTAGAACCAGTAATTCCAGATGTGTTCTTTAGAATTATCTCCAATATATTTGTTTGCCTCTTAGTAAACATAGCGCACCTCTCATTACCTATTATCATATACAAATATACGCTAGCTCACTTTAATGATTAGATTGTTACTAATCACTTTAAGTAAATTTTAATAAAGCTTTAGTAACGATTCAAATATTCTTTTTCCTATTAGTTAGGAAATTGAGCAAGCGTACTTTTAAAATTCTTCTATTACATTTAATTATAGTATATAGAAAAGCATATATTATTTCAATTTTCGACAAAAAAATAAAGTGCAAAGCACTTTATTTTTATTACTCGTTATTTTTAATTTTTGATGTCATAATCGGTATTGTAGTTGCTACTACTAATATAATTAACAGTATTATAGCCATCATATTTCCACCTAAAAATCCTCCTGGGACTCTAGGTTTAATAATACCTGTAACTTGTAATATTATTCCTAATAATCCTATTATAGATCCTCCAGCAACAAGTCCTGATGAAAGACTAATACCATTAGAAACCTTAACTTCTTTCTCTTTTTCACTCTTACTCATTTTTTCTATAAATAAACGTATTAAAGCTCCTACTAATATTATTGATGTTGTTGATATAGGTAAATAGAAACCTATTGCTATAGTCATTATAGGAAGATTTAACATAAATAAGAATAATGCTATGACAATGCCTACTAAAATCATTGGCCAAGGTAAGTTACCTGACATGATACCTGAAGTTAATGTAGACATTAAGTTAGCTTGAGGAAGTGCAAATGGCGCATCTGCTCCTGTTATTCTTAATTGATCAGCAAGAACCATTATTGTTCCTGTAACCACAACTACTCCTACTATACTAGCTAAAGCAAAGTAGTTTCTCATTTCTTTTCTACTTCCACCTATTATGTAACTTACTTTTTGAGATTGACTATATCCACCAGCAACTGATATAGCAACTACCATAAACTCTGCAAATAAAAGTAATGACTTATTGTCAGATTGACCTTTCCAGCCCATTATTACAAATACTAAAGTTAATATAACTAAGGCTGCTATTGTCATACCTGATACTGGAAGATTTGATGTACCTATAGTTCCAGCTAACCTTCCAGAAACTATTACGAATAACAAGGCTAGAATAAGAGATACAATAGCTGCTACTATAGCCATGGTAATGCTTCCTGAAATAAAGAAACCTGCTACAAAAGCTAGAACAATTCCTACTAAAAGTATTATCATCTCACCTGAATTCTTTTCGCCACCAGAATTTGATTTAGCCTTTAACGTTTCTTTTAAAGATACAACTATAGTTGGTATAAGCTTAATTGCTCCTATAATACCACCACAAAGCATCATCCCTGCACCTATGTACTTAACATATCCACCTGAAATTGCATTAACATCCATCTGATTAATAGCAACTGTTGCATCATTCCATGAATTCATACCTTCTGATGCCATATCACTAAAATAACCTATTAATGGTGCAACTCCAAAATTAGCTAATATTGATCCTGCAAACATAGTTAAAGATACTTCTAACCCAACTATAAATCCAATTCCTAATAAAAGGGGATTTACTTCTGTTGAGAACTTCCACTTATAAAATTTACTTCCTAAGAAAGTCATTGTATTATTAACTACATTTAAGAAAGAACTAGTTAAAACATTTATAATGCCACTTATTCCAAAGCCTATTCCCATAAACTTTATTGCATCTCCACCAGTTTCTGAAGCAACTAGAGTTTCAGAAATAGCTAAAGACTCAGGATACATAAGTTGACCATGCTCCTCAACTATCAAGTAATTATAAACTAATGAAGTAGCTCCTATTCCAAATAAAGCTCCTGCAACGCTTACACTTACTCCTTCTAAGAAGCCAACATTGCTTCCTATTAATATTACTGCTGGTAATACATAAATCATACCACTTGCTATAGATTCTCCACCACTAGACATACCTTGAATAATATTCTTACCAAGGATTCCTTTCTTTTTAGCAAAGACTCCTACAAGCATTGAACCTATTATAGCTCCTGGAATTCCTGCAGCAACTGTTAATCCTGATTTCATACCAGAATAAGCTGTAGATGCTGCAAATACGGCAGCTAAAACAACTCCAATTATCATCACTGCCACATTTACTCCTTTTTTAGACTTATCAGTTACAAATGGAACATAATCCTTTCCATGTACTCCACCGTAAGCCTCTTTAGGTAATTTGTTTTTCATAAAAATCCCTTTCCTTCATTTGATTAGATTTACTAAAATAGCTTTTTAGATATTTTGTTACATTTTTCTACACATTCTTTAGTATTTGTAAAAAAAATTATTTTATAATGAATTTATTTTGGAAAGGTTGTTAAACTAATTATGAATTCAAAAAACATCTCACTAAATTTAATATTTTTACTCCTAAAAATATTAAGAGGGCGATAATATAATATTATCGCCCTAATCAAATTATATGTTTTATGCTCCCATTGCAGTTATAAAAAAGCAAATAGCTGTTATAGCTGCTAATGGTGTCATTATATACTTTTCTTTTTTGCTCTTAGATATAGCGTTCATAATTGTATTTAAAACTAGATAAGCTGCAAAAACATAGCAGCCAATCTTAGCTACATTATCAGGTATCTTAGTAGCAAGTACATTTCCTGTTTGTAATAATATTATCATTGCAAATATTTGTACAAATACAGATATACCACACATAACTCTCATGGATTTAGGCATAACTGTATACTTTCCACCCATAGCAAATTCACCATAAGGTAATCCTAAAACTAATGTAATATATAGAATTGCTATAAAACTAATAGTAATACTCCCAATTATTGCTGTTATCATATTCTCCCCCTAGATTTTATAATATTCTGTTTAATATTTTTCTTATAATTATACTACAAAATAAAAATAATAAAACGTTAATATTAAATAACTAGGCTATAGAAGATCTTATTCTATTAAATTAACAAAGCTATAATACAGCTAATTAAAAAGCCTGACTTTCTTGAATCTCAGATAGATTATCATAATTTAATATTACAGTAATGTATTTACTACATTCTACATCTTCTATTTCACATTTGCATCCATATGCTTTTTCTATTTTTCCACTATAACTTTTTAAATCGCTTAAGCTTCCTCCAATAGCTACTTCTATAATCATAACAAGAGAATTACCTTCTTTATAGTAACGTTTTATTCTATATTTATTTAATCCAAGCTTATCCCATCTTTTAAAAACTATTAATAGTTTCCTTTTTAAACAGTCTAATCCCCCTACTAAAGCTATTCCTGATCCTAAAACTAACCCTAAATTTAATAACCCCATATTTTCACCTCATATTTAAAACAAATCACCGTATATAACATCGATATGAGGTATTATAAATTATTATTCATTTATTATTAATTATTATTTGACTCTTAATTACACTATTAATTATTATTGTTAAAAACTCCTCTAATCTATTAAAATAAAAAAGCAATAAGATACTAAGTAATCTTATTGCTTTTAATGTGTTTTATTTTAAATCTTCTATAATTGTATCTGCAACAACATATCCATAAGTTAACGCAGCATCAAATCCATTACCATATTCCTTACCATCTTTTTCTTCAATAGAGCCTGTTACATCCCCTGCTGCATATAGTCCTTTTATTGCTTTACCTTCCTCATTTAGGACTCTAGCATCTAAATCTATAGCTACTCCTCCTGTAGTTAAATAGAATGTAGGAATAACTCTTAACATCCAAATACCATCGCGTGTTTCAATGTAAGGTAACCCTTTTCTTCCAAATTCATCAGCTTCTCCTGCAAGAGCTAATTCATTGTTTTTCTTGATTGTTTCTTCAAGATTTGGAAGGTTTAATTCCTTTGCAGCATCAGCTACAGAATCATATCTCTTAACTTGATCTCTTTCAAAAATTGATTTATATGAAAGTCCATAGGCATCAAAATCTTTGGTTGACTCTGCCGCTGAATCATCAAATACATAGTAGAATGTTTCTCCATTTTTTGGATCTACAAGCGCTTCAGCCAATGTTTTGTGATTACTCTTCATTATATTTCCAAACTGATCACCATTTACATTTACTATTATTCCAGGGGTAGAACTGTGCATAAATGCTAATTCATAGTTTGATCCATATTCAGACATAAATGCTCCTAACGGACGCCCCATGCACTCTATCGCTGCTCCAGCCTCTTCCGCCATTTTAATTCCTTCTCCAGTACTTGCTGCAACACTATTAAACTTATACTTAGCATATTGTGGATAATATTCTTCAATCATTTCTTGGTTAGAAGCAAATCCACCTGTTGCCATTACAACAGCATCAGCAGTTATATTCCATGTCTTACCGTCTTTACCTTTTGCAATAACTCCTGTTACATCACCATTTTCATTTGTTGTCAATTCAGTTACTGGTGTAGAATATACAACCTTTGTCTCTCTTTGTTCAAGTCTTTGAGCTAAAAACATTAATGCATATCCTGCTCCCCCTTGATAACAACCAGGTGCAAGATATGGTGTAAATCCATATTGTAGTCCACCTTCAAAGTTACCCATTGAAGCAAATCCAACCCCCATATCATGTAACCAGTCTACAACTTTTCCTGATGCATCCATCATAACATTTTGGTATGGTTGTGCTTTATCAAATCTATCGTATTCTTCATTTATATAATTTTCAAATACAGGCATAAGCAATTCTTTATTCCAACTAGCACTCTCTTGTTCTCTGCCAAGACCATAGTTTTTACCAAGTTCTGAATAAGAATTCATTATTCCACTATATGTAGTTGCCATAGAACCACCCGGAATATCCATCTTTTCAAATACTATTACATTTTTGCCTTCTTCAGCTAATCTATTTGCTGTAATAAGCCCTGCTGTTCCTGCTCCAACAACTACTACATCATATTTTTCTTCAACAACTTCAGTGCTAAGAGGTGCTTGTTCAACTTCTTTTTGAAAAGTAGCTACACTGCCTCCTGCATCCTTTATAGCTTGAGTTACAGCAGCCTTTACTGCATTTGAAGATACAGTTGCCCCTGATACGGCATCAGCATTCAAACTTTGGCTTTCAACAATTTTCTTCGGCATCCTTGCAGTTGCATAGTTACCTATCCCCATAGTTTCCTCATGAGATGTTACTTCACAGCTTACTATAGCACCATCTTTAAACATTGTTGTAACGTATATATAATCCTCATGTCCCATTGCCTTTGTTAGATATTTTCCATCTTTAACGGTACTTTCTTCTGTTTCTATTCCCTTAGCATCATTTAATGCTAAATTTATAGCATCAATAACTGCATTTGATGTTATAGTTGCTCCTGAAACAACTTCAATATCTGCACTATTTTTTTCTATAATAGCTTTTTGTAACTGATCTAATGCAGCTCCACCTATTTCTTTAGTCTCCTTATCTCCAGTAAGAACAACATCAGTAATTTTTCCTCCAGCAACTGTTACTACAGCTTTTATCTCTCCACCAAATCCATTAGCGGTGCCTGTATATTCACCTGCTTTAAGTTGTCCTCCTGCTTGACTACCAGAATTGTTTGTACATGATACTAAAGACATAATCATACTAACGATTAAAATACTAGTAATTAATTTTCTCTTCATATCTTTCCCCCCTAAGTTAAAACATTATTTATACACTCACATAATGTAGTGCTTTTCACAATATAAATTCTAAGGTCTCAATCAATATGAAGGTCAAGATATTTTTTTAACAATATTTATACACTTATTTTATTGGTAATATAAGTTCAACTACATTAACTTTATTATCATTTTCATCCTTACATGTGCTAATAAGCCGTGTAAAAGGATTTGCTCGCAATTCATAATTAGTTGTTCTTAAGAATTTCCAACATTCACTTTGCATATTATCAATATCAATATTGTTAAAATACTTGAAAAGTTTAACAGCAAATAAGCCCCTTTCTATCTCACTAATATCATCACTTTTTGCAGTAATAAACCTATTAAATATTTTCTTCTCTGCTATAACTCCAACAGAATAATTACCAAATACTCCATCCTTGAAATTAAACATAATTGATGTAGTAGTAAAAAAAAGGTTTTGATACCACTCTGTACACTCTTCTATCATCTTCTTAGTTAGTATTATTCCCTCTTTTTCTTTTGTAACATTATATCTATAAAAACTATCCATTTCACATACTTTAAAGCTGTCTTCTCCATTATTTAACTCATCTAACTTATCTATGTAAAAATCAAGTTGTTCCACTAATTTAAGCTGATGCTCTATTTCTTCCATCACTTCTCTTCTTCTTTGTTTATATTGCCAATATACATCTTGCTCATTCTGCCTATGATAAACTGATGCACTATCCTTCAAAGGAAATCCTGCATTTCTTAACCTCTTAATAGTTCCTAACTTTTGAAAATCATACTCATCAAAATACCTATATCTATTTATCCCATCTCTTTTAGGTTCAATAAGTCCTAATTTTTCATAATGATGAATTGTTTGAGGACTTATTCCAAACAATTCTGCTAATTCTCCTACTTTATATAACATAATCCTCCCATAACCCTCATACTATATGTAAGTTTTTAATTATAAAAAATCATCATCTTAAAGTATTTATCTACTATCGCTATCATATTTTATAAAAGAATTATATATTACTTATTAGCGGTATATCTGCAGGCGCAATCCTATAATTACATATTTCTTCTAAAGTAACCCATTTATATTCATCATGGTCAGTAAGCTTAATATCACCTTCAATAATCTCTGCAGTAAAACCTTTTAAAGAAATAACTTTACCATCACCATAATCATATATGCTCTCTCCAACATATTCATTAACTCTGACCTTTATATTCATCTCTTCCATAAGCTCACGAATAAGACTTTCTTCTGGCGTTTCACCCTCTTCAATCTTTCCACCTGGAAATTCCCATAGACCTGCTAGAGGCTTTCCTTCTCTCTTTTTAGCTATAAGTATCTTATTTTCTTTTTCTAATATTGCTGCTACTACCTTTATCATATAACTCACCCTTACACATAATACTTTTATTAAATAATTACTCTTTTATTATTGCATCAATAGTTATTTGCATTTTCTCTCTTAAGTTTTCATCTTTTAATAGAACCATTGAAATTAAATCTAAAACGTACATAACTGAAAATTGACTATTAATAAATCTATTTTTATCTATAAATTTAGGGTTATATACCATAAGATTTATATCTGAATATTTTGTTATAGAACTTCCTTCAAAGCTTGTTATAGCAATTACTTTAGCTTCATTTTCCTTGCAAACTCTAAGAGCCTGAACAACCTCTTTAGTTTCTCCCCCTATTGATAAACCTATAACTAAATCTTTCTCAGAAACTATAGAACTATTAATTATCATCATATGTGAGTCTGATATGCTTAATGTATTAAAGCCCATTCTTAGTAACCTTTGCATCATTTCATCAGCTGTTAATCCTGAACTTCCAACACCATATATGTATATATTTCTAGCTTTTTTTATTTCCTTAACTATATTAAATATAGTTTCTTTATCTATTAAATATTTTGTTCTTTCAATAGCTTCATTATAATATTGATAAACATATGAAAATACATCATTTTGGTCTATATTATTATCACTCTCTTTTTTGCTGGCACTTAATTTTATTTTTAAATCTACAAAGCTTTCACACCCGATTTTTTTAGCAAATCTAGTTATAGTAGATCCTGATGTACCTATAGTCTTTGCCAAATCTGTTATATTAGCATTTTTTATAACTTCTTTATATTGCATTATATAATCAGCAATCGCCTTTTCCTTATCAGAAAACTCATTGTATCTTTTTTGTATTTCACATAAAATCTCCACGAGATATCCTCCACATTTGTATTTGATTCTAATTATATAATTTATTTAAGAAAAATAAAAGAGATAGAGTTTGTATCTCTATCTCTTTAACTATTTTATAAAGCCTTAATTATTTCGTCATTAAACTTCTTAGTTATTAGCTGTGGTCTTGTTATAGCTCCACCAACAACAACTGTATATGCTCCCTTTTCTAAAGCTAATCTAGCTTTTTCAGGAGTATCAAAGTTTCCTTCTGCTACAATCTTTGCTTTACAATTTTTTATTAATTCTTCTAAAACATCAAAGTTATTTATTCCCTTTGATTGCTCTGTGTATCCAACTAAAGTTGTACCTACGTAATGGAATCCTAATTCTCCTGCTCTAATTCCCTCTTCCACAGTTGAAATATCAGCCATAAACTTTTGGTTTGGATACTTTATAAATATTTCTTTTAAAAATTCTATATCTTGATTTATTGTTGCGTCTACTGCTATTACGTCTACTCCTGTGCTTACTAATGCATCAACTTCTGTCATAGTAGGAGTAATATACGGTACCATATCAGGATAATCAATTTTTATTATTCCTATTACCGGTAGATCAACTACTTCTTTTATAGCCTTTATATCTTCAACACTATTTGCACGAATCCCTACTGCTCCACCTTGTTTTGCAGCTACTGCCATTCTACTCATTATGAATGAGCTATGAAGTGGCTCATTTTCTAGCGCTTGACATGATACTATTAATCCTCTATTCATTAAAATCACCTCTTAATTATTCTTGACCCATTATTTCATTAATCTTTTGTTTTAATGGATCTGCCATTGCTCCAAAGATAGCTTGTACTCCACCTTTTACTTCTAATACTGCAGTTGCTCCTAAAGCTTTAATTCTTTCCTTGTCAACCTTTGAAACATCTCTTACTGCAACTCTTAATCTTGTTATACAAGCATCAACATCATCTATATTTTCTTTACCACCTAAAGCTTTTAAAACTTCAGCTGCTGTTTCGTTCATACTATCTTTTGTAACTACTTTAACTTCTTCACCTTCTGGTTCTCTACCTGGAGTCATAACATTAAACTTAGTTATTAAGAATCTAAATGTGAAGTAGTATAATACTGCCCATACAGCACCTATTAATAATACATATATCCAATTTGTCTTATCATTTCCTTGAAGAACTCCAAATAATGAGAAGTCAATTAATCCACCTGAGAATGTATTACCTATAGATATATTTAATATATCTGCTAGGAAGAATGATAATCCATCAAAGAATGCATGCACTACATATAACCATGGTGCTACGAATAAGAACATGAACTCTATTGGTTCAGTTATACCAGTAACAAATGAAGTTATTGCTGCTCCTAAGAATAAACCACCAACTAAATTTCTCTTTTCCTTTGGTACACAGTGATACATTGCTAAACAAGCTGCTGGAAGTCCGAACATCATTGTTGCAAAACGTCCTGCGAAGAATCTTGTTCCTTCTGTGAATAATCCTACATGATTAGGATCTGCTAATTGAGCAAAGAATATATTTTGTGCTCCTACTACAGTTTGTCCTGCAACTTGAGCAACTCCACCTAATTCTGAATACCAGAATAATGGGTATATCATATGATGTAATCCTACTGCTCCAGTTAATCTTAATAAGAATCCATAAAGGAATGTTCCTATTGGACCTAGGTTAGCTATTCCATTACCTATTGTTACTAACCAGTTTTGGAATGTTGGCCATATCATAAAGAATACTGCACCAATAAATATTGCTGTAAATGAAGATACTATTGGCACAAATCTTGAACCACCAAAGAATCCTAAAACAGATGGTAATTGAATATTGCTATATCTATTATGTAGATATGCTACTACTGATCCTATTACTATAGCACCAACTACCCCAGTATCAATTGATCCTACTGCTGGGTTAAATGCATTTATCATACCTTTAATAGATGCATTCATTACTAAAAAAGCTACTGCACCAGCTAAAGCTGCTGTACCTTTGTCTTTCTTAGCTAGACCAACTGCTAGACCTATACACATTATTAGTGCTAAATTCCCAAATACTACATCCCCTGCTGAAGACATAACTTGGAATATTCCTTGTAACCAAGGTATATCTAAAAACGGATACGCTTGTACCGTATTTGGATTTGATAACGCTCCACCAATACCAAGCAATAAACCTGCTGCTGGTAATATTGCTATTGGTAGCATAAATGATTTACCTATCTTTTGTAATTGTTTAAACACTTATGTTCCCTCCTATTTTATGAAAATAGTTTTTTCTTTATATCTTTTTAAGAAAACCATTTCCTGAATATGTTTACATCATATCACGAAAATTATTTTCTTGCAATAGTATTTTTGAAAATAATTTTTAAAAATATCTACTAACTTAAAATAAAGTTTTTTAATAATAAGAGTCATAGCATAAGCTATGACTCTTAAATCAATATAATATTTTATAACATAAGAAATATATTTCTCCAGAAATCACCAATAACATAAATTGTCTTAATAACTGTATATTAATTATTTATCATATTGGGGTTCTTCTTTCTTTACAAAATCAAGTCTTGATTTAATTTGTTGTTCTACGTCTTCCATTGTTGATGCAAGTTGATTAAACATTTGTTTTGCTTCTTGATTATCTGTATCTAAAGAGAATGTCTTCATATCAGCTGCTAATCCTTTAGCACTAGCTAATGCTGTTTCAAGTTTAGTTCCTGTTGGCATTAGAATTCCTCCTTTATCACTTTTTATTTCAAATATATTTTCTTCATAATCACTCTAAATATTCAAATTATAATAAAGAAATATCTTCTATTTTTATATTCACTATTTCTTTATTATAGTTTAACAATCAACATCACTAGTTTATATTAACAAATGAATTAAAATTAGCCATAGTGGTTAAAGTAAGGTGGTAGATAATTTAATAGATACAAAGGAGACTTTTATATGACTGTTATTTCAAAGGTAAAACAAACCTTAGCTACACTAAGAGGTACTGAAGCAACTTTAAAAATGTACTCATTACAAGAACGTGATAAAGAAGCTAAAGCTATTTATGCTGAAGCATCTAAGGAAATAAGTAAAATTAAAACAGATTTAGAAAAAAGAATAGGAGTTATGGAGTTTGAAGAACCCCAATATAAAGGTAACTAAATGAGGTGGCATATGGATTCTTGGTTAATAATATTATTTAATTCAATAATTCTATTTTTCTTAACATTTGTTATAACAAAATATATAAAGAAAAAGACCTTATCTAGATCTACTCCTTTTGACCTTATTTCTTATTTAGTGATTGCTATTATAATTTCCTTAACTTCTTTGAATGTCATTAATAATATTTATTTTGGATTAATTACACTAGCTGTCTGGGTGCTGCTACCAATTATCTTTGATTATGCTTCTATGAAAAGTAAATACATTTACAACATAATGCATGGTAAAGAAAGAGTTTTAGTGAAAAACGGAAAAATAATGGAGGATAATTTATCTAAGGAGAGAATTACAGGGCAAGAGTTTCTGGAGGTAATGCGCTCAAAGAAGGTGTTTAACTTAGCTGATGTTGAATTTGCACTAATGGAAACAACAGGAGATATAAATGTTAGTTTAAAAGCAGATAAAAAACCTATTACTCCACACGATTTAGGTCAACAAGTAGCATCAAAAGCTGAACCACAAACAGTTATTTTAGATGGAAATATATTAAATGAAGGTCTTACCAATGCAGGATTAAATCATGGTTTGCTTAAAACGCAACTTGAAATCAAAGGGGTTGCCCTTGAAAATGTATTTCTAGGTCAAGTTGATTCTTCCGGAGACTTATATGTCGACCTTTTTGATGATATGATTCAAGTCCCTAAGACACAAGTTAAAGAAATGCTCTATGCAACTATTCAAAAAACTCAGGCAGACCTTATGTCATTTTCTTTAGACTGTGACAATGAAGATGCAAAAAATATGTACTCACAAAATGCTAAAAAATTAGAATATATTCTAGGAAAGTTAAAACCATACTTATTACGTTAGAGGTGAACTAAATGTCAAATATGAAAAAGAAAAAAATGACTCCTGTTCAACAGGAATATGATAAATTAGTAAGTAGTATAGAACCTAAAAGACCTATTTTAGCTAATTGTATTCGAGCATTTATTGTAGGTGGTACAATATGTACGATTGGTCAAAGTTTACAATGGCTTTTTATGAACTATTTTAATTTCGATGAAAAAACTTCAGTAGCTCCTACATTAGTTGTTTTAATCTTTTCTGCAGCTTTATTTACTGGACTTGGAGTATTTGATCATCTTAGTCAATGGGCTGGATGTGGAACTGCTATCCCTATTACTGGATTTGCTAACTCTATAGCTTCTGCTTCAATCGAGCATAAGAGCGAAGGATTTGTACTTGGTGTAGCTGGAAATATGTTTAGTCTTGCAGGGGCAGTTGTTGTTTATGGAACTTTTGCTGCCTTTATAGTTGCTACAATAAAATTAATAATAACACGGTTAGGAGCGATGTAAATGCTTAAAGGACATCAATCTTGGATTTTTGAATCTAAACCTACAATACTAGCTTCTGCAGCAGTTGGAGGTCCTTTTGAAGGTAACGGTGCTTTAGCTGATGACTTTGATATACTCTGTGAAGATTTATGGCTTGGTCAGGATAGCTATGAAAAAGCAGAAAGAGCTCTAATGGAGCACGCATGCCAAAGAGCAATACAAAAATCAAATTTACAGAAAGAAGATATTAATTTCTTCATAAGTGGAGATCTAATGAATCAGATTATTTCCAGTAGCTTTACAGCAAGAACCTTAGGTGTTCCTTATCTTGGGATATTCGGTGCTTGCTCTAGTTCTATGGAAGGTCTATCATTAGCGGCTCAATTAATAGATAGCAAATCAGCTGACTATGTTGTAGCTGCTGCAAGCAGTCATAATGCATCTGCTGAAAAGCAATTTAGATATCCTACAGAGTACGGAGTACAAAGACCCCCTACTGCTCAATGGACAGTAACAGGTGCTGGAGCTGTAGTACTTGGTCAAAATGGAGATGGTCCAAAAATAACCTCTGCAACCATAGGAAGAATAGTAGATATGGGTATTTCAGATCCTTATAACGTTGGTGCTGCTATGGCACCATCAGCTGTAGATACTATTGAAGCTCATTTTAGAGATTTGAATATTGATGCTTCATATTATGATCTTATTGCTACCGGTGATTTAGGTAAGGTTGGTCATGAGCTTGCCAATGCTTTATTAAAAAAACATGGAATAAATATGCCAACGGATATATTTACAGACTGTGGACTTTTAATATATACAAAGGACCAGCCAAGTTTTTCTGGTGGTAGCGGCTGCGGCTGTTCTGCTACTGTTACTTATGGCCATTTACTTAATCGTATGCGAAGAGGAGAATTAAAGAAAATACTAATCGTTGCCACTGGTGCATTAATGTCTCCTATCTCCTATCAGCAAAAAGAAAGCATACCTTGCATTGCTCATGCTGTTTCTATAGAAATGTAAAAAAGAAGGTGGAATTTAAATTATGGAAAAATTTATTTTCGCATTTATAGTAGGTGGATTAATTTGTGTTATTGGTCAGCTTATAATGGATATTTTAAAGATTACTCCAGCACATACAGTTTGTACACTAGTTGTAATTGGTACAATTTTAGGAGGCCTTGGTTTATATGATCCTTTAGTTAAATTTGCAGGTGCAGGAGCGTTTGTACCTATAAGTAGTTTTGGAAATACTCTTGTAAAGGCTGCTTTAACAGATGCTGAGCAAAGTGGATTTATAGGAATATTTACTGGACTTCTAAAAGAAGTAAGTGCAGGAGTTTCTTCAGCAATAGTATTTGGATTTCTTTCTGCAATGATATTTAAGCCAAAAGGATAATACTTTTTAAACTATACCATATAGGGAAGACACTTAGAAAAAAGTGTCTTCCCTATAAATATTTTTTCTATATAATCATTAATTCTTTGGAGACTTTGATGTATTATTTCTTACTGGAACAAATTTTGAAGTTGTATCATTAGGATCAATATATTTATAATCTCCATTTTCATCTTTTCTAAGTCCTAAAGATGCCATTTTCTTTTTGCTATTTCTATGCTTACTGCTCATTTTTTCTCACCTCCTACAGTATTTATATTTATCATCCAATACCATATTATTCTTAGTGTTATAGTCAAAAAACTATAGATACAACTTCTTATAAAATAGGAAAACATAATTTATTTCTTAATCATTTAATTTTTACATAATACTTTAGTTTCAATATCATTAATCAGTTTACTTATAACTGCGGATAGTACCATTGGTATTATCGTGTTAATTGGAAAGAAAAATATTAATAAAAATATAGATACAAACATATTTCCTATAACCTTATTTACAAGACCCGTAACTATTATAGCCAAACTAAAAACTGGATCTATAGAAAATAACTTAGACACTCCATATCCTAGACAACTACCAGAAAATATCAAAGGAAATATATGTCCACCTCTATGCCCTGTTGATAAGCATATTTCTGTCAATAAAAGTTTTACTAATGCTAATAAAATAAGCAGATAAGCAGATATATTATTCCACTCAACAACTAACTTTCTTAATTCATGTTCTCCAGAAAATAATGTCCATGGGAAAAAAGTTCCTAATATACCTATCCCTAATCCTCCAATTATTCCTTTTAGTATTTTTCTATTTTCAATAGGCCTTAATATTTTGTGTAGTACTAAAGCATACATTTTGTATATATATGCAAGTAATATAGCTATGATAATTAATGGTATAAACCAAATAATCTCTTTCAACCCAATATTACTTTGTTTAAATCTAACTATAAATGAAGGTCTATTATCAAATTTTGATAATAATATAAATACTAAAAAGCCAGATATTGTTGTCACAGTATAAACAATCACTTTTATTTTTTTTATTATATCTCTGTTTTCTGAACTTTTTTCACTTAACGTATATAGTCCCAATAAAGGTGCTCTAAATATAATCCCAGCACTAACTTGCATACTATATTCTATTAGCTCATCTGGATACTGATTAACAACGTTCTTTTTCTTAAATCGTTCTTTCATTTTATCTCCAACAAAGGTAATTATGCCTCCTGCAATACCTGATAGTGCAGCCTCCGGTCCAACACTTGCACCAAAAAATAGTATTGTTAAGGAATTTATAATAGAATACTTTAACGATTTATACTCTACTCTTTTACTTTTTTTAAACTCTTCTAACGTTTGGTCCATGTATTTGGGGTATTCTCCAAAATATTTTTGCGTAATTCCAACTAAAATACCTCCTATACTTGCAACTATTAAAGTCCAATATTTTATATTAAAAAAATCTTTTAAAGTGTACCATATGAAGTGTATACCTATATTTACAATTCCTAAAAACATCCATGTAAAAAAGCCTACAAATGCACCCATAAGTAAACTATTAAGCATTAACCGTAAATCTAGCTTTACAATGTTTTTATCCAATGTATCCCCTCCTTAAGTTGCTCTTAAGTAAAGTTTTCCTCTATAGTATAATTTGTATCCCAAATAAAATATCACATTTTTGCAATATCATGGTATATGGGAAAAATAGTATTTAAGATATGAAAAAATGTAAGATTGAAGTTTTAAAAACAACATTTCATGATGATTTAGCGCAACAATACGGATGTAAAAACCTTGGAAAATGTCCTATGCATAAAGTTGGGGATATTTTCTATGGAGATTATGCAAAACCAGAGGGTTTATGTGATGAAGCCTGGAAAGCTATGTACCAATATGTATTTGCACTATCCCACGGTAGCAATATTTTCTACTACGGCGATTGGATAGATAAAGAAGGGGTTGCAATATGCTCTTGTAACGATGGTATTCGTCCTGTAATTTTTAAAATCGAAAGAACAGATGAAGAATCAATTATAAATTATGAGCCTATAAAATAGAAAAAGTCAGAATACTACTAAATAAACTTAGTATTCTGACTAAATTATACTTTTTAAATATTTATCTAAACCCAATACTCTATTACAAATAGATTATTTACTTATATATTTTATAAATACTTGCTAGCTTCTTTTTCACTTAATTTACTTAATCTATTATTAGCTACAAACTCACTAACCCATTCCTTATTAGTTTTAGAGTATTCCCTTAAAACCCATCCAATAGCTTTTCTTATAAAGAATTCTTCATCTTCAATATTAGCTTGAATTACTTTTTCCAATATATCGGTTTTTGTATCACTCTTAAACTTTAGCTGAGTTAAGATAGCTGTTCTCCTAAGCCACATATTAGAATCCTTGCTCCAATATAATATATACTCATCAATAAGCTCAGGATACTTTTTACATAACTCCCCAACTAAATGACTTGCAATTAAATCAATTGTATCCCACCATGATTTTGTAATTATAAGATCCTTTATAAAATTAATATCCTCTTTTTGAAGCTTCTTCTTCTGTTTTACAAGATAATCTAGCGCTACATACTGTAACTCCCTATATTCATAGTTCCATAACATCTTAACAAAGTCTTTATCTATTAAAGCTTCCTTAGATTTTTCTTTTAATAATTCCTTTTCTAACTCTTTTCTTAATGGTGTTTTAATACCTAAATATTCAAAATTATCCTTCATGTAAGCTTTCATATACTTTGCATTATCTTCGTTTCTATTTTCTATAAATACATTAATTATCATTAAATCACATCCTTATTTGACTTACATTCCTAAGAAGTCACTCAAGTCAAATTTATCCACTTTATTGCTAATCTAAACCAGCTAGCTACATGACCGTCAATTAGCTTCTTCTCTCCATCCTTTGCAGTAGCTTTTTCACAAAGACTTAAACCATGAACCCCTTTAGGATATATATGCATTTCAAAAGGTACTTCATACTCTGTTAAGGCGCTAGCTAAAAGCAGAGAGTTTTGAACTGGTACTGTTTTATCATCAAAGGTATGCCATATAAATGTCGGTGGCGTATCCTTACTTACCAAATTTTCTATAGAAAGCTTTCTTCTATCTTCATCAGTTGAGTCTTCACCTAATAAATTGTCAAAGGATCCTTGATGCCCAAAATTATTACTAGTTATAACTGGATAAGACAATATAATTTTATTAGGTTTTACTTCTCCAGCTTCTAAGCCTAATCTTTCTTTAATAACCTTATCTGTCCATAAAGTTCCTAAGGATGCTGCTAAATGACCTCCAGCTGAAAAACCACATACTATTATATTTTCATTGTCAACATTCCACTTATCTTTCATCTTTCTAGCATAATCTACTGTAGCTGCAAGCTCTAATAATTGCTGAGGATATCTTATTGGTACTACACTATATCTTAAAACTATGGCATTAAAGCCTTCAGCCATAAATCTTAATGCTACAGGTTCAGCTTCCCTATCAGAAGTAAACCTATATCCACCACCTGGACATATGATAACTGTTGGCCTTTTTCTGTCTATATTTATCTCTGCGCTATTAGTAGGTATATAAGCTTCAACTACACCGCTACCACTTTCTAAAGCTGTATAAACCTCTCCTAACTTTATCTTTTCAAATACCACTCTACCACCATCCTATTTTTATAAATATATCATTTTAATTTTAGTATTTATCTTTTTGTGTTTATCCTTTTAAAAATACTCTCAATAATTCCACCAATAAAAATCCCTATTGTATAACATATCAAATCACTCCATAGAAATCCAAAGCCAAGAATAAGTCCACCTAAAGTTGTATTCCTTATACTATCAATCCAAGGTGCGTGATATAATTGACTAATTTCTATTCCATATGAAAATATTATAGCTATTGAAATATTAAATAATATAGGTTTGTTATTAAATACAAAATCAACAATTAAAAATACCATAAGTGCCCATAATATATCTCCTGCATATAAAGAAACTATTACTGGAAGATTATCTAATTTCCTTGATAATAACCCTAAAATCATAACTATTATTATTAGAATTAAATATACTACCCTATTTCGCCTCATAACTTCCCCTTAAAATTAACTTAATTACATTATACATTATTTATCTGCAAATATTAAAAGGGCGATATATAACCCTTTACTTATAATTTCTAAATTATAATAGTTTTATTTGCTTTATTTATCATGCTTGGTGGAATCTCCTCATGAAGCTCCCATACAAAGCTTATAGGTTTGCTTCCAGTATGACTCCTATACTCACAAGTTCCAAGATAAGTATATGGATATGTTATACCATCTTTATTTTTATACTCTCTTACAAATAAAGCAACCTTATTTCCTTGAGATAAATATTTTATATATCTTTGTCCTGTTGTACTCTCTACTGATGTAGTACTTTGACTTTGCCAATGGAATAACTTTTCGTTAATAGCATAATCCTCGTATAATGTTGATGGAGAAAAGTCTTTATCTGATTTATTTAAAGTAATGAAGAATATATCTAATTTCTTATCTTCAAAATACTTAACACCTTCTCTAAAGGCTGGTTTTTTATCTTCATTAAAGTATCCCAAAGCAGCCATAATTGCATCTCTCGAATAGTCGCAGTGTAAATCCAAAGGACAAATAAATCCTAAATCTATTTCTTTATCTACAAAATCAATATGATTATAATTGTAATTTAATATTTCACATACTTCTTCCATCATAACTTTATTATTAAGAAGTTTATTAATCCCCTCTCTTAATGATAACAATCCTTCTTTATTAGGAGCATTATTATAGAACGTATAATATATCATATTTAGCATTAATCTCTCTTCCTCATTAAAGTCTACATCTGAAATATCGTTATAATCTTTTATTATTCTTCTAATAAATTCAATAAATCTTCTTGAGTTTACCAAAAGTATATTTTTTAATTTCTTAGTGATTTCATTTTCGGCTACATCATTAAATTCTTCTCTTACTCCAGCTAATACAGATAATCTTGCAAAGCTTCTATCTCCTTTTTTACCATAGAAATCTGTCAAAGATATATGGTTATATGCTAAGAAGTTTTCTAATGTTAATTCCAGACCAGTATCTCCTTGGAATGTTTTTAACTTACTAATTAAATTATTCTTAGTATTAGATGCTGATTTAATATTTCTTAAAATATATTCTTTAGCTTGTTTTTCTAATTGAATATAGCATCCTTTAGGTAAAGTTAAAAATCCATTTTCTATATAATTCTTAATTGAATTACTTGTTCTTCCTATAAGAGCCCTAAACTTTTCTTCAAAGTTATAATTCTTATGAGCTTGACCTACGAAGTCTAAAACTGTTAGACATTCTTTATTTTCACTTAATCTAAGCCCTCTTCCTAACTGTTGTAAGAATACAGTTAAACTTTCTGTAGGTCTTAAGAAAAGAATTGTATTAACTTCTGGAATATCAACACCTTCATTATAAAGATCCACAACAAATATAAATTTTATCTCACCATTTACAAGCTTTCTCTTAGCATCATTTCTTTCTTCATCAGAACTTTTACCATGAAGAGCAATTGATGAAATCCCATTATTATTAAAATAATTAGCCATGTAAATAGCATGTTCAACACCAGCACAGAACCCTAATCCAATAACAGAGTTTATATCTGTAACATACTTATTTATACTTGTTATAATCATATTTGATCTCATATCATTATTAGTATAAAGATTATCTAATTCTCTTATTTCATATCCTTTTCTACTCCACTTAAGCTTACTTAAGTCAACTGTATCTGTAACACAAAAATATTGAAATGGACTTAAAAGCTTTCTGTCTATAGCTTCTGGCAATCTTATTTCTGCTGAAATCCTATCTTCAAAATAATTAAATACATCTTTACCATCTCCTCTTTCAGGAGTTGCAGTTAATCCTAATAAAACTTTTGGTTCATAATAACTTAATAGCCTTTGATAAGACGGAGCTGCTGCATGGTGAAACTCGTCTACTATAATAAAATCATAATAATCTTTAGATGTTATTTCACATAAATCTTTACTATTTAAACTTTGTATAGAAACAAATAAATGATCTAAACTCTCTGGAACTCTTCCCCCTACCATCAACTCACCAAAGTTATTATCTTTTAATATCCATCTAAAGGTATCCATACTTTGCTTTAATATCTCTTCACGATGAGCAACAAACAATAACTTATTAGACTTTCCTATATTTTCTTTGCAGAAATTCTTATAATCAAAAGCTGAAATTACAGTTTTTCCAACACCAGTTGCTGCAATAACTAAGTTTCTATACTTATTATGTATTTTTCTTTCAACTTGAAGCCTTTCTAATATTTCCTTTTGGTAAGAATATGGTCTTATATCGAAAGTAAAATTAAACTTTCCCTCTTTTCTTTCATCAATTCTTTCACTTTTTAAAGACATCTTAAGCCTTCTTATATCATCCTCTGTTCCACTATAGGATACAAACTCTGCATCATTCCAATAGCTTTCAAAGGTAGCCTCAAACTTCTTTATAATATCAAAGGAATCTTGCTCAGTAATCTTTATATTCCATTCTAATCCTGAAGTTAATGCAACATTAGAAATATTTGAAGATCCTATATAAGCAGTAGTAAACCCAGTATCTCTCTTAAACATATATGCCTTAGCATGGAGTCTTGTCCTATCTGTATCATAAGATATTTTAATCTCTGTATTCTGTAATTTACTTAACTCCTGAATAGCTTTTAAATCAGTAGCTCCCATATAAGATGTAGTTATTATCCTAAGCTTCTTACCATTTTCCGTTGCTTCCCTAAGACTTTCAATAATACATCTTATACCACTCCACTTAACAAAAGAAACAAGTAGATCTATAGAATCACAAGATACTATCTCCTTATTTAACTCACTTAACATATTAGGCTCTAAAGATGCTCCAGTAAAAAGAGAACTTTGAGATAAAGGAGTTATAGGTCTAACAACACTCTTTTCAGATAAAGCTTTCTTATTATTAACTCTAGAATAAAGAGCCGTTAACATCTTTCCATTTTCATCTATGTTATATTTCTTAATATCCTCCTCATTTGACACAGTACTTAATATGTCAATTATCTCATTACAAGCTTCAATCTGCTTTAAAAGCTTAGCTCCATCATCTTTTTCCTTATCTCTTATATAATTAAGAGATTTTCTTATAACCTGCACTATGTACTGAGAAAGTATAGCTTTAGCTTCTTCTTTATCTATATCAGATTTATTTATAATAAATTTATCCTGCTCTAAACTATTTAATTGGTCTAATATTTCTTGGTTAATGACTTGTTCGTATAAACCTTGTTTCAATAAATACACCTCTTCCCAATTGAAATATTTGTTAATTAAATTTTATCAGAAGTTATCTTTATAGTCTAATTCTAGATATAGAAAAAGCCATAGTTACTAACTATGACCTTGTATAAACTAAAAATATTATGGTGAAGGTGATACGCTACCTTTAAAATCCACCTTTTCTTATAAAATTATACTCACAATTATATTTTTATATTAATTTTATCTAAGCTGAATATATCAAGTAAACATAGCCTTCCAAAACTTCCTTATCCTAAGTTTTCTAATATTTTGCCTATATTTTTATGTTCTTTAACTTTATTAAATCTTTAAACAAAATATAGTATAAAAATAATTCATTAAGATTTTTTACTTGATATATATGAATTCACTTCCTTAGGAGAAATATTTAAAATAATTGCAAACTCTTCACTTACTAATCTTTCTGCTTCTTTTATAATCTCCTTGTCTGCTTTATTTAATTTTTTTAAATACCTTTTATTAGATATTAATTCAATTAAGTCCTCACATTTACCACTTTTAAGCATCGTTTTAAATTTATTGCTTCTTTTTTTTTCATCATCTATCCATAATGCCTCCATATTAGACATATCATTTATTAATGAAGTCACATCTCCTTTAGAAATTATCTTTCTCATTGGAATTTTAGTATTGTCTAAAGGAATTTTTATTATTGTATTATTATTATTATTATGAATACCACTTAATACATAATATTTTCTTTCCTCACCATTTATAAATCTCTCATTAGTTATATCTATAACTTTACATACCCCTGTCCTACCGTACATTATATAATCATCAACCTTAAACATGAAAAATCATCCTCCTTAATAATATTAAAAAGTGTAGATTTTCCTACACCTTTTAATGTTATATATATAATTTATATTAGTATTCAGGTATAGATTTTTAAATTTATACCTAAGTGTGTTATTTAGTAATTATATAACTATTTTTTCTACACCTATTACTATATTTTCACAAGTTCGCTTATAGCATATTATTTTTCTTTATTTAGCTAATTTTAAAAAATATAAAACATATTTTTTCTTTTAGAAATTAATCATTTTTATTTTTATATAATAAAAAAGGTGGCTTTCGCCACTCCCATTCAATGGTACTAATTTCTTATTTGATATCACTTAACCTGTTATTATTACGTAGTTTAAGCATTCAAAAAACATTTCTTTAGTTATTTTATATTCAATTTCTCCTTCTAACCCTCTAACTTCCATAAATCCAATTTCTTTAAATAAATTTCTTAATCTTTTATTTGTCTTAATAATTATTGCTTGACTAGTCTTTCTATAAATATTACTACTAATGTGGATATAAGTAAAAAGCTATATCCTCAATTATTTAAATTTAACTTATTTTTTAAGTACTTATCTTAATTTTTGACTCTTTTACTTAACAAGTTATATCTTCCATTTTTAGCATTAAATTTCCACTTAAAGTTATTAAAAGGATTTTTATTACAATTTTTAAGTATGTATACCTATTAAATCAAAGGAAAGTTATAAAAAATCTAACATATAGATTTTGGTGGGTTATTATCGTGGATTCACAAAAATCATACCCAGGATTATTTATTTTCATATATTTTTAACTTAACTGTGAATTTATATTATACATTATGTTATAATCTCAAATAGACTATATCCTACGGTTAAATAGATTGTAGTCTATTTTTAATAATATTCTTATAACACATTTTATATTTAGTTAAACTAATTTTATTAGTTCTTTATCACTAATAATTAAATTTTCTCAAGTGAATTCTTTATCTCCGATTGATATATTCCTCCATGATAACATATGACTTTATCAATATTATAATTTAGTAATTTATTTATAGATTTTTTAGCCTATCTCATATTTAATGTATACTGTGGATTTGCAATGGCTAATTTTTTATCCTCTATTACTAAAGCATCTCCGGCTATCAATGTTCTACTTTCATTTACATAAATCGATATATGTCCTGGCATATGACTGGGTGTTTCAATTATCTCTATACCACCCCACCAGTCGAATGTATCACCATCGTTTAAGGTTATATCTATATCTACATTATCTATTGATTCTAATAATTTATGAAAATTAAGTGCTTCATCTTTTCGCTCTTCTGTCAAATTATCATATATTGACTCTGCTTGTTGAAGTCTTAAAGACTTTTCTTTTGCACTAATATATTTTTCATCTTTTAATGACGCTAATATCTGGATATTTGAATACTTTAATTTTAAATCAGCTGCTGATCCCATATGATCAAAATCATGATGAGTTATGATTAACTTTGTCAAATTACTTAAATCTATATTATTTTTAGTTACACATTCTTCTATCAATACTAAAAATTAGGACATGCACAATCAATTAAAATCATTTCTTTATCATCACTTAATATAACTGTATATATTTTATATATCATTCCATTAAATTCAAAAGTAACTTCTAATACATTTAATTTATTCATCTTACTCCCTCCATAATTAATAATCTTTTCTCTATAGATCATAATTATATCACTAAATATTTAGAGTAATATGTTCATAAATTATTCTGTATTATTCTTGATTATAAATAAAATACTTATTAACAATTTTGACTGATTATATACCTATATTATTACTAATAAGGTAACAAGAATGGTAACGAGCATGGTAACAAGCGTTCAAAACTCTTACGCGTGTGTACGTGTACAAACACCTCTTCTTATACATATATTTTATATTTCATATTATAATTCTTGTTACCTTGTTACCATTCTGCCCTTATCCCAGTAATACTCTCATTTCTTATGGTAACAAGCATGGTAACGAGCTCAATTCTTGTTAACGCTCGTTACCAATTCCTATTAAGAATTGTTACCATCTTTCTGTTATTCCTTAAAATTCTTCATTTTCCCGCTGCTATTTCTGCTCTTGTTACCAAGCTCGTTACTATATGTGTATAATTTAATTCTTTATCCTCTTCCTTTCTTAATCATCCTTTCTGCAACCACCTTAGATCCATATATAACTCCTTTGCTATTTGTGTCCACGACTACATACGTACTATTTGCTTTTACCTACTGTACATATAGAATTTTTTATTTAATTATCGTAACAATAGTTACAGACTGTATATGTAACTTACTATAAAATAAATATTATATTTTAAATTTCAAGGAGGATATTATTATGGCTTGTGGATGCGGTACACATAGTAAAGATGGGAAGGCTATTGTAGATAGAGTTAGGGAAAAAGGTAAGGCAGATATGAAATTAAATACTCCACATACAATTACATGTTCATGTGGTTATGATTTTACAATGAATACATTTGTAGATGTATGTCCAAATTGTAAAATGACATATGGAGTTACCCCATGTTCTCAAAGTGATAAAGAAAATATTAAGTCTGCTGGAATAAACTATTAGATCCTATATATCCCAATATAAAAATGCACCTAAAGCTTAAGCCTTAAGTGCATTTTGTCATATTATTTAAAAAAAGCTTTTCTATATCTACTTCTATCTCTTCTTTTTAACCTACAATCAAAATATTCTCATGAAGCTATTTTCCAAAAAGCATCTTTTGTCATATGATATTCAACTTCTTTTTCTAATTCTTTAACTTCCGTAAATCCAATTCCTTTAAAAAGATTTCTTGATCTTTTATTTGCTTTTTTTACTTTTGCAACTACCTTATCTGTTCTTAAGTCAAAAAAAGCTTTCTTTAAAGCTTCTAATACAGCATTATAGCCTATTCCTCTTCCCCATAATTCCTTTTCTCCAACTGCAATTACTATTTCAACACCTTTATTTTTAGGAATTAATCTTAAAAAACCTACTGTTTGGTTTATATTTTTAATAGTAAAAAAACTACAATTATTATTAAATAGATGGGTTAATATTGGCATGTCTATTCTATTTATCATATTAATTAGATTCCTTGTAACATTAGAATCCTCATTCAAATTGCTAATTATTTCTTTGTCGCTAAGCCAATTAACCATTTTCTCCGCATCGGATCTATATACCTCTTGACTTAGCTCAATACTAATAGTTTCCACTAGTTACACTCCTTAAATTATTATCACACTTTTAAATATAGACTAGTCTCAACACAAATCTTACCATCAATATCTATATAAGTAAAAATCTATATTCTTAATTACTTAAATTTACCTCACTTTTTAAGTATTTATCTTAACTTTTTACTCTTTTTTATTAAGTTTATATTTTCCATTTTTAGTATTTAACTTCCATTTAAAGTTATTAAAAGTATTTTTATTACATTTATAATAAAATAAAGTAATATTATTTTATATTTATGGTAATTAATTTTAATTTTTTCAATCTAAGTTTTCGATATAATTTGCTACTTTATATATAAATAAAAATACACCTATATGATAAGTTATAAGTGCATACTATGACAGTTTTTTCTACTTAATATGAAATGATTGAACTTATGCAAAAAAGGTGTTATGCTATCAATAAGTGAAGTTCTAAATCTTCGATTTAGTCAACTGAACTTACTCCTACGAACACAGGTGAGTAGTGAGTTTCCTTATTAAAACCAATAAAATTTTTTACTACGTAAAAATAAAGCGTAAAATTTCAATTCATAAGATAATAATATTAGGGAGCTTATTTTGATAGGCTCTTTTTTAGCGATAAGCGAGGTACTAACATGATAAAAGTTGATAATTTGTCCTACTCATTTCCACAAAAAAATCTATATAATAATATTTCCTTTACATTAGAAGATGGCCAGCATTGTGCCTTTATCGGAACAAATGGTAGTGGAAAAAGTACACTTATAGATATAATTATGGATCCAGAAAAGTATATGTATGATGGTTCTTTAGAAATTGATCCAAATTGTAGAATTGGATATGTACGTCAATTCCAAGAATTAGATAAAACAAAAGAAATCACAGTTTTTGAATACCTAGCAGAGGATTTTCTAAAATTACAAAATGAAATAACTGCTATATGTACTGAAATGGAAACATCTTCTGATATTGATATTTTACTTGAAAAATATCAACAAGCTTTAGATGCATTTGAAGCTATTAATGGTGATGATTTCGAAAACATTATTGATAAGAAACTAAATCTTATAGAATTAATTAAGTATAAATACCTAAATATATCTGAACTTAGTGGTGGAGAGTTTAAGCTTATTCAAGTAATTAAAGCAATGCTAACTAGTCCAGACCTACTTATTATGGATGAGCCTGATGTGTTTTTAGACTTTACAAATCTAAATGCTCTTAAAAACCTAATTAATTCTCATAAAGGAACAACTTTAGTTGTTACCCATAATAGATACCTATTAAATCATTGTTTCAATAAAATTATTCACCTTGAAAATATGGAACTACAAGAGTTTGATGGAGGCTATATCGAGTATAACTTCTCATTACTTCAAACAAAAATCGAGCTACAAGAGCTTGCTGCTGCTGATACTGAAGAAATTGAGAGAACTGAAATATTAATAGATAAATTAAGAGAGCTAGCAACTGAGAATGCTGAACAGTTTAGAGGAAAAACTTTAAGAGCTAGGGTTAAAATTAAAGAAAGATTAGAAGAGCGTAGAATTAAAGCTCCATTTGTAGAGATTAAAGAACCTAACATAATCTTTGTTACAGCTAATGAAGTTGAAGAAAAAACTGTTTTAAAAGTTAATGACTATAATGTTGCTTTTGATGAAGTACTTTTAGAAAATATTAACTTTGAGATTAAATCCACTGATAAAGTAGCCATTGTTGGTTCAAATGGTACAGGTAAAACTACACTATTCCAAAGAATAATTAAAAACGATGATCCTTCTATAGAAATAGATAAAGATATTAAAATAGGTTATTTATCTCAACTTCAAGGTCAAACGCTAAATTATTCTAATACAATATTTGAAGAATTCTTTGATATTGGTTTTAAAACCCGTGATGATATTAAAGAATATCTAGAAGGTTATAACTTTGATGAAGAATTACTAAATCAAAAGATAGGAACTTTATCTGGTGGAGAAAAAAATCTACTTCAGCTAGCTAAAATTTCTGAAACTGGAGCTGATTTATTACTTCTTGATGAACCTACAAGTCATTTAGATACATATTCACAAATAGCTTTAGAAAAAGCTATAAAAAGATATAAAGGTGCTATTTTAATGGTTTCTCATGATTACTATACTATAGCAAACTGTATGGATTATGTTTTACTTATTAAAGATAAAAAGATTAGAAAAATAAACATCAATCATTTCAAAGATATAATTTATGCTAATCATTTTGATAAGCACTATTTAAAAAATGAAGAAAAGAAAAAAGCACTTGAGACAAAAATAGAATTAGCTTTAAGGGATAATGATTTTCTTCTTGCACAATCTTTATCTGAAGAATTAGAACCTATTATTAAATTACTACAAAATTAGCCAATAAGTAAAAACCTCAACAATACATTTGTGTATTGTCGAGGTTTTTCATACTTGCTATTATTTTATCTCCCAAACAAAAGTTATAGTATCACTTACATTTATTTCATCTGGTTCAATACTTGGTGCATATGATTCTTCCATAGCATAACTTTTATTTTCTATTTCGTAATTTGTTTTAGAATAAATATTTATCTCACTCCAACTATAGTCTATGTTTACTAATTTCCCAAGAGTAGTCCTTGATGCTTTAGTTAAAATCTCTGCTTTACTTCTTGCATTTTCAGTTGCTTTAATAAGAAGCTCTTCATTTATTACATCTTTATCTTTTACAGAAAATCTTATATTAAATCTTGGCTCTACCTTTGACTTAGCAATAGCTGTAAGCACCTTAGATAATAGCTCCATATCTAAATCAAACTGAAGCTTTAAGTCTTGCTCGGCCTTATATCCGTCAAACTTACTTTTATACTTATTATTTTCATCATAATAATTTGTATAATTTGTTGTAATATTGAATCTTGTAGTTTTTAAATCTTTCTTATTAAAACCTACTTCTTCTATAGCTCTTTCTAATGCATCTACTGATTCTGCAGCAAGCTTCATAGTTTCATCGTAATTATATTTATGTGATACTAAATTCATAGTAATAACTATTAAATCTGGTTTAACTTTTATATTAGCAATTCCTTTAACTGTAATTAACCTCTCCATACCCTTTCCCCCTTAAATATAATAAATTTATTTATTATAAATTCTCTCTATCTTATATATTTGTTGTACACTATAGTAATCTGCCATACCTATATTTACCATTTTACTGATACCGTCTTTATAAGTTATGTAATTAGCTTTATAATCACATATTGCAGGTAATACCACTCCCTGTATCTTCTATAGATATAGCAATATAGTTATTTTTCTTATTGTCATATTCAATTATTTCACTAAAAATAGTTTTATTATATATTAACAATTCCAACTTATCTTAACTGGATTAACTTCGTTTTCTACAGCTACCTCTTGTAATGATTCTAACACTTTAACAAACTCATTAGCTGCAAGTTCGTCATAAGTTTCTATCTTTTCTTTTAAGCCAACTTGGTTATATACTATAGCTGCCACTGCATAAAATGTAAACCCTAACGCATTTGTTGGTGTTTGAACAGTTCCGCAAGCAGTTAAAATTGCTCTAGCTGAAGCTTGTGCAACTGGATTTTCTTCTACTTCCTTGGGAATTGCTTTTACTTCTCTTAAAGCTTCTTTTATTTCTTTTAGCTTAATATTTCCACTTAAATATTCCTTTGTTGCAGATATTACTTCTCTTAACCTTAATTGGTCATTACTTTCTTCTTCATATATATTAAGTATATTTTTTTCTACATAGTTGACTGCCCATAATGATATAGTTTCCTTACTTTGTGTTTCTATCACTCTCATTAATTTAACTATAACCTCATCATTGATATTGCCTAACATTTTTCTTAACTTAGCCATTACTTTCCCCCTATTAATACAATTTATCTTCTCTAAATAACTTTCCTAATATAAGCATTAGGATATTACTATTCTTTTCCTTATTATATCTTAAATTAATATTATCTAAAACTACAAAAATATATTAAAATTTTTTATTGTTTTTATATAAAAATTATTGACTAATTTAGAGGAATATTATAATATAATTATTGTAATCAGGACAAGCATAATAAATACGGAAGCATAGCTCAGCTGGGAGAGCATCTGCCTTACAAGCAGAGGGTCACAGGTTCGATCCCTGTTGTTTCCACCATAATATGCGGGTATCGTATATCGGTAATACTCCAGCCTTCCAAGCTGGAAAGGTGGGTTCGATTCCCACTACCCGCTCCACAGTTAAAGTAGCTTATTAAAAGCTACTTTTTTTATACGTACGAAACAATAAAAGGCTGCGACAGTAATTAACTTACTGTTACAGCCCTTTAGTTTAACTTTATTTTTTTATAGTTATATTTCCATTATTTTTTGAGCATTCCTTACTATGTGGACATCCTATGCACTTAGAACCTTTTTTCTTCTCTTTAATTACTTTTCTAATTGATAATCCTAATATAAGTATAATTATTAATAATACAATTACATTTCCCATGCTGCACCTTTATTTTCACCATTACTAGCAGCCTTTTCACTACCCTTTTTCATAAGGTATATAATTATAGATGCTATAACTGCCACTACTATAAGTCCAGGAACAAATGCAGTTCCAAGTGAACCTGTAGTTACTAATGTTCCTATTTGATAAACTAAGAACGAAACAGTATATCCAGTAGCAAATTGGAAGGCTATTCCTCCCCATAACCACTTTTTATCTTCCATCTCTGAGTTCATTGCTCCAATAGCTGCGAAGCAAGGTGGTGTGAATAAGTTAAACATTAAGTATGAAAGTGCTGCTACTGAAGTAAGTCCCATAACTTGAGATACTTCAGAAACCCCTGATACTAAGGCTAATTCTTCTACATCTATAAAGTTAGTTATTGAATATACAACTGCTAAAGTTCCTACAACATTTTCCTTAGCTATAAATCCAGTAATTGCTGCTGCCGCTAATTGCCACACTCCAAATCCTAATGGTATTAATATAAATGCAAATGGTGAAGCTATTGTAGCTAATATGCTAGTGTTCTCTGCACCTTCTGCAACTAATTGGAATTGCCAGTTGAAGCTTTGCATAATCTGTATAACTGTGTTACAAAGTAATATAATTGTCCCTGCCTTAACTATGAAAGCTTTTCCTCTTTCAAACATTGAAACTGTAGCTCTTTTTATACTTGGAACTTTATATTGAGGAAGTTCCATAATGAAATATGAATTTGACCTCTTATCGCCTGTAATTCTAACAACAATTAATGCACCTATAATTATTAATAATATTCCTAAGAAATACATTAACGTTCCAACCCATGCAGCATCGTTGAAAAATACTCCAGCAAATAAAGCAATTACAGGAAGCTTTGCTCCACATGGCATAAATGGAGTTAACATTGCTGTTGTTCTTCTTTGTCTCTCATCTTTTATAGTTCTAGTAGCCATTATCCCTGGTATTGCACACCCTGTACCAATTATCATTGGAATAATACTTTTTCCGCTTAATCCTATTTTCTTGAAAAATCTATCCATGATTACAGCTATTCTAGCCATATACCCACTATCTTCTAATAATGCAATTAAGAAGAATAATATCATTATTAATGGTAAGAATCCTATAACAGCTCCTACTCCACCAATAATACCATCTAATAATATTGAGCTTAGTAAAGGTGATACGCTATCCCCTAGTAATTTCTCTACAAAGGCATAAATTTGATCAACGCCTCCAACAAGAATATCTGCAAATAATGGTCCTAAATATGTTTGAGATATTGAGAAAACCGCCCACATAACTGCTGCAAATATAGGAAGTCCAAGCCACTTATGAGCTAATATTCTATCAGCCTTATCTTGCCTTTTTATCTTATCTTCATCTTTACTTCTTTTCTCAACCTTTGATATTATACCTTTAACAAAGTCATATCTCTTTTTATCATTTTCTTCTACTTCTTTTTTATTTGATAAATCAACACCTTGTCCATTAAAAGGCGCTTTTTGATTATTTCCTTTAACTTCTATAGCTTTCTTTATAAGAGCTTCTATTCCATTATTGCTATTAGCTATTGATACCGTCTCTACGATTGAACATCCTAGAAGCTTTTCTAAAACTTTTACATCAATTTTAGTTCCTTGCTTTTTATTTAAATCAGTTTTGTTTAATGCGATTACAACTGGTATATCTAATTCTAATAACTGAGTTGTAAAGAATAAACTTCTGCTTAAGTTTGTTCCATCAACTATATTTATAATAACATCTGGATTTTCATTTTTTATAAAATCCCTAGTTACATTTTCTTCGCTTGTAAATGGAGACATAGAGTATGCCCCTGGAAGGTCTATTATTTTTATCGAATCTCCATCTTTCATTAATGATTTTCTTATAGTACCTTCTTTTTTATCTACGGTAACACCTGCCCAGTTACCAACCTTTTCACTTCTACCTGTAATAAGATTAAACAAAGTAGTCTTACCACTATTAGGATTTCCAGCTAATGCTATCTTCATAATTTACCCCCATATCTATTATTTTATATATTTTTCACGCTTATAGCTGATGCTAACTGCTTGTCTATGCTATATCTTCCATCTTTTATCTTGATTACATAAGTGTCTCCTAAAATAGAAACCAAAGTAACTATCTCACCTTCATAACAACCAAGTGAGAATAGAAATTTCTCCATCTCTTCATCATTACTTTTTACATCTGTAATTATATATTCTTTATTAACTTTCCCTTGGCTTAAATTTTCTATCGCTGACATAGTCTTGTCTTTTCCTTTTGATTTTGAAAAAAACATTCTACTTAGTAATCCTTCCATGGTAATCTCCTCCAAAAACTTACTTAACTGATAATGAATATCATTTTTATATTATAATACCAATAAGTTAATTCTTTGTCAATACAATTGATAACATTTTTCAATTAAATCTTATTCTCTCTCACTCTCTTTACTGTAACCCGCAAATAAATAATAAAAGTTCCTATGACATCATCATAGGAACTTTTATTATTTATTGTTAATTCACTCTACTAAAAACTTTAAGCTTTAATTAAAGTGTCGTATATAAACTTTGCAAACATTGAATTTGACCATGCAAACCAGTCTCTTGTAAATTCATTAGAATTATTACAATTAAATCCTTCATGCATTAGTCCCCTACCACCATCAGTATTAACAAGCGTATTTACTATATCTAGCTTCTCTTCTTTATCAAGTGAAGTTAATCCTTGAATAGAAAGAGCTATATGCCATATATATTCCTCAGGAGTATGCGGACTTCCAATCCCCTTAGCTTCACTTCCCTCGTAATAGTAAGGATTATTTGTACTTAAAACAAACTTTCTTGTGTTTTGATAAATCTCATCATTAGCATTTCTATATCCTAAATAAGGAATTGCAAGAAGGCTCGGTACATTTGCATCATCCATTAAATTAATGTTTCCATTTCCATCAACCTCATAAGCATAAATATCGCCATATTCTTCATGATGAATAATTCCAAATTTGTTTATTCCCTCTTCAATCTCAATTTTAAGGTTATTAGCTTTTAATTTTAAAGCTTCATCCTTATATACCTCACTAAAAATTTCCTCCATATATCCTAGAACAACAACAGCAAACATATTTGAAGGAATTAAATAACCATATGTACATGCATCGTCACTAGGTCTAAACCCTGACCATGTCATTCCTGTATAAGAAACTGGATTTCCCATTCCATTATTGTGAAGAGTATCTTGGTATGGACAATTTAATCTTGTAAATCTATATTTAGATCTTTCAAAATGCATTTGCTCTACTGTCCATAAAGCAATCACTGTTTCTAAAACTTCCTTGACATCCTTATCGAAGAAGCTATCATTACCACTTTCCCTCCAATAGTTATACATTAATCTTACTGGATAACAAAGTGAATCTATTTCGTATTTTCTTTCCCAAACCCATGGGCTATCCTCTGTAATATCGTTGTCCCATTTTTGCCCATTAGCTTCCTTATTAAAAGCATTTGCATAAGGGTCAATTTTAATACATTTAACATATCTATTAATAAGTCCTAGAAATAAGTCATTTAGTACTGGATATTCATTTACAAACGGTAGATAATGCTCTATTTGTGAAGCAGAATCTCTAAGCCACATTGCAGGAATATCTCCTGTAATAACAAAAGCATCATCATCCATTACATCAACTGTAGTATCTATTGTATTAATGAAGCAATCATAAAACATTTTTCTTAATTTTTCGTCTTCTAATTGGTCACTTAACCTATTTCCTATTTCATATACACTCTTTTTAATTTGCTCTAACTTTTTATTTTCTTCCACTTCACACACTCTCCTGTTTTCCAGCCTGTATTTTATCAGTAATCTTTTTAGTTAGCAGATTTACTGCAAAATGTTCTTGGAGTCTAGAATCCATATCAATTCCTTCTTCTTCAACCTTTGCAACTGAAAGCTTATAGTCAGCTAAATCACCTATTGTTGAATATCCAACCTCTCCTATATAAATTACACTTACTCCATTTAATTTTATATTTTTCACGATATCAATTAAGGATTTTGTCTCTCCTGTCTTTGATAAGATAATTACTACATCATCCTTAGTTAGATTGGATGATTCTAAATACATAAGCCAACTATCTTCCCTATATTTAGTATCAATATTGCATAAATTCAATTTCACCTCTAAAATTCCACCAATATAATTATTCATTCCACTTCCGCAAACCATAACTCTTTTGGCATTAATTATCTTATCAACTATTGGATCTATATTACTCTCCCTTAAAAGTTTCTCTGTTTCTGCAAGGCTTTCAGAAATAGTACTTAAAGCATCCTTTTTATCATCATATCTATTAGGAAACTTTTCTCGCTTTAAGTATAGTAAATCATATCTAAAATCTCTAAAGGATTCATATCCCAAATTCTTAATCATACGGAATATCGTTGTTGTTGATACGCTTGTTTCATCCGCAATTTTTTGTATTGTTATATCTGTTTTTATATCAATATTTTTTAGTAAATTTTCAAAGCATAGTTTTTCAGTTTTAGTTAAGTATTCCTCATTTTCTTGATACATCTTTAATAAGCTCATAAATTAATCACTACTCCCTATAAATCAAAGCTTTCGACAATATACGATACTAACATTATACAAAATTTAATATAAGAAAAATACTTAACTTTAACATTTATAAATAATAATCCCAACTTATTTTATTATTATAGTTACAAAACTTTCTTTATTAATATATGGAATAGTAATAATTCCATTATCCATAGCTAAAATATCTCCTGCTTTTTCCCTTAATGAGCTTAAATATGCTTTTCCTTCTCCAAAGTTAACTTTAATATTAACATTGTGAAGCTCTTCTTTGCCAGGGTTTAAAATCCTTAGAACATATCCATCTTTGTTTTCAGCTCTCTTAAATGCAGTCAATTCCACATTTTCAGGTAATTCTAATATTGAATTTTCCCAAGGCCTATCCTCATGTTTTTCTCTTTTAAATATATTTAACTGTCTTGATGGTACAGGAACATTAAGCATATTAGCTTCTCTGAATAGCTGCCCAATATTTTCACTTTCTCCTATAAATAATGAATACTCAAAAGTTAATTCCTTTAAAAGTTGAGATGATGGAGCATCTAATCTATATCCTGAACTTCTTCCTGGTCTTATTAAAAGATCAGCTTTTCCAAGCTTACCAACACTTCTAAATAATGTTAGTGCGATCTCCTTATTGTTGTAAATCATATATTCACAAGGTCCCTTGCTAAGTACAGCAAATGTATTTTTTGTGTTATTAAGCTTAACAAATCTTTGCATTGGATAAATCGGAAGTTCTTCCTCTGTTGCCCCATTCTTAAGACCAACTTGCTCTAAGATTTCATTATTTCTAACTATAGTTCCAAAATGATCTTGTGCAAGACTTTCTTTACTACACTCAACATCCTCAAATATTGCCTTAACAATATGATCCTTTGCCTTATTATCTATTGTTGTTCTAAAATCAACTCTTTTTGAATTATCCTTTAAAGAAACCTCAGTACTTATTGTAGAGTTAACCATTTCCTCTGTTCTTTTATGTTCTATACATTCTAAAGGTGTTTCAATATTAAATGTAATCTTAAACTTAACCTCATAACTTGTATTTTCTATTAATTCAATAGATGGGGTTAATTCTTTTGTTGTAATTACCTTATCAACTACTGGTGGTGAGAAATTATATTCATCTCCATCATCACCTTTTTCTTCAAAGTAATGAACATTTTCGTAGCTAACGTTATTTTCTTTATTTAAAACATTTAATGTTCCGTTATCATTAATTTTTACTTTTATGAACTTATTTTCAAAAGTTCTTTCGTCAATTAATTTAACAGTTCCACAAACTTCTTCCTCAAACTTTTCTCCATAGCAAACTTTAATTACCTTATATCCCATTTTAGGTAATATATCTCCCTTAATTTTTACCTGTACATTAAACTTTGTACCCTCAAGAATTTCACCAGCATCATGATAATTGTCAGTTCCATTATAATGCTCAATTTCTGTATTAATTTTTTCCATATGCTCTACCTTAACAAATGGAATTATATTATCATTTTCATCTTTTAATGTAAATTCTTTATCCTTACATATAAAATTTAATAATACTAAATCTTCTCTCTTATAAGGAAGTGTATTAAATAATACAACAGCCTCTTCATTTTCTTTAAATGCTGTAAAATCAAGCTTATCCTTTAAACTTCTTAAATTTAACCACATAAGTTCATTAAGTCCATGTCTTAAATTTAGTAACCTATTTTTAACTGTTTCATTTATAGAATCTGGTGAAGATGAGTATATTGAATCATGGAACTGATTCTTAAAAATCGTCTTCCAATAATAATTAGCTATTGATTGGTCATATTTCCCGCCAATTGTACTACTAATTATTGACATTGGTTCTACTACAAGTGGTAATATTACCTCATATTTTTTCATTTCATTTTTAATATCCATTCTTGTTGAAGTTATACCTGCATGTATTCTTCCAAGTGCAGCTGATTTTGCCTCACCTTTAAATACTTCAAGCTTTCTATTTGAAGCTTCAAGCTTTTTCTTAACTTCTTTTGAGAATATCTCTGGGTTTGATTGTTTTATCGTATAACCATCTTTTCCAACCATATCTTCAAGCTCACTAATAGTTTTTGCTATACTTTCTTGTGGCCTTGTATGGTCACTTCCACCCATTAATAATATTTCACCATCTGTAAATCTATTTTCAACTCTCTCTACAAATCCCATAATATCTTTATATGCATTCTCTTTATCTGTTGGTAGGTATCTATAATATCCATAACCAAGCGGAAAATGTATAGTTAAAATATTGTCTCCATTTGGTGCTTCCCATAAAAATACCGAGTCATCTGTATACTCATAGTTGAAACCTCTCCAAACGAAAAGTGATTTCATACCTAACTCTTTAAAAATTTGTGGAGTTGATTGAATTTGTCCAAATGCATCTGGTATCCATCCACACTCCATACAATGTCCCATATTCTCTGCAATGTTACTTCCAATAATTAAATTTCTAAGTAATGACTCCCCACTAACTAAAGCTAAATCAGGTTGAGTATACCAAGGCCCTATAAATATTCTTCCTTCTTTAACAAACTTACTTATTTTTTCTCTATTCTCAGGTCTTATTTGTAGATAATCCTCTACAACAGCAGTTTGCCCATCATATGTAAAGTACTTATATTCACTGTTTTTTTCTAATATTTCTATAAGCATATCAAACATATATACAGCTCTTATCCTATATGTATCTGATGATCTTAGCCATTCTCTGTCCCAATGTGTATGATTAATATAGTGTATATTTTTCATTTTCTTCACCTTCTATTGCTATAATTTTAGGACTAAGAGTATTTATTCTCTTAGTCCTCTTTACATTAAAATGACATTTCAGTCTCTTGATTTGCACTATTTTGTTTAAGTTGTAACTTTAAGAATGGTGCATATAATACCATATCTAATACGAATAATAGTGCATATAAAATTACTGGTGACCACTTAAATGCTGCTAAAACTAAGACATTTAAGAATACTGGTTCTGCTCCGGAGTTTAATACAACTAATGGAGTAACAAGTCCTGAATTAATTGCAAAATAAGCTATAATTGCATTTATTACTGGTACAAATACAAAAGGTATAAACATTATAGGATTTAAAACTATTGGTAATCCAAATGTTAATGGCTCATTTATTCCAAAGCATCCTGGTATTAAAGAAACCTTTCCAACTGCTCTTTCAGCTGAACTCTTTGGTGCCACTATTAATATTAGTACAACAAGTGCTAGTGTTGAACCTGATCCACCTATCATTGCATAAACATTACTTAATGTGTTTGGTGCTACCTGAGTTATTGATTCAAAGCTTCCTGTTTTTAAGTATATATCTATATGTTCCATAAATATTGGCATCCATAATACTGATATTAATCCCCACATGATTGAGAATCCATGAATTCCAAAGAACCAAAGTAATTGCATTATAATTATTACGATAATTACTGCTGGTAAGCCTGTCCCAACCCCTGATAGCGGTGCTACAATTGTGTCTGCTACAAGCCTTTGTAATGATTCGAATCCTAAAGTTTCTACTACTACTCTTAATGTTGAGAATAATAATAGCACTACAAAGAATGGTACTATTGCCATAAATGAGTTCATAATCATTGGTGGTACTGAATCAGGTAATTTAATTGTAAACTTTGATTTTATTAATTTTGAATATATGTAAGCTGTTAATAAACCTATTATTAATCCCGTAAACATTCCTTCATAGTTGAAAAAGTTTATAGTATATGCTGAAACTACTTCTGTTCCAACAGTAATTTTATCTGGTATTGTTACAAAATACGTTACAAGTGCAACTAATGATGTTATTATAGGATTTACTTTATCATTGTTCAGCTTTAAATGACTAGCATAATAGTATGATGATGCCACAACGATAATTATTCCAACTAACCCCATGGCAACTGTATTTATATTTCCAAATATACTTAGTAACTTTCCTAAAAATCCATCTAGCGAAACTCCCCATTGAGCAAACCAATAATCTCCTTGAGATTTAACAAGTCCAGTTAATGAACCGACTACTGTAAAAGGCATACTTAATATAAAAGCATCTTTTATTGCCATCAATACATGATTTGCTGATACTTTAGCAGCTATTGGTGAAAGATACCTTTCTAATAATTCTAAAAATTTGTTATACATTATTCTCACTCCTCAATATCATTTTTACAATTTCATTATATTTGATACCCTTTACAATTGGAATTACTAAGTCCGTAAAACTTTTACTTTTTAAATTTTTCACAAGTCTATATTTCTCCAAATACAAATGCACCTATAACTTTAGCTATAAGTGCACTTATATTTAGTAAATAAGGTATTTCCTATTTTATTACATTACGATGTAACTTTTATATTTCCATTCATATTTTTAATTTTTTATTTATTCGGATTGAGGTAATATATCAATCCTCAACTTTTACTTTTTTTATCACTACTATCCTATAATATGCATTATTTTTTACTTTCAGCAGAACTTACACTTATTAGTGGCATATTATTCTTCTCTCTTATTAAGTTTTCTATTTCTAATGACAGAGCAGAATTCTCTTTTAAGAACTTCTTTGCATTTTCTCTTCCTTGTCCTAGCCTTATATCATTATAAGAGAACCATGCACCGCTTTTTTGAATTATTCCATTATTAACAGCAACATCTACTAGATTTCCTTCTTTTGAAATTCCTTCATTGAACATTATATCAAATTCAGCTTGTTTAAAAGGTGCTGCAACTTTATTTTTTATAACTTTTACTCTAACTTTATTTCCTAAGAACTCATCACCATTTTTTATACTCTCAATCCTTCTAATATCTAACCTTACAGATGCATAAAACTTAAGTGCTCTTCCACCTGCTGTCGTTTCTGGATTACCAAACATAACACCAATTTTCTCTCTTAACTGGTTTATAAATATCACTGTGCACTTTGACTTATTAATTGCTGCAGTTAACTTTCTTAAAGCCTGTGACATAAGTCTTGCTTGTAATCCTACATGAGAAGCTCCCATTTCGCCTTCTATTTCTGCTCTAGGTACAAGTGCTGCTACAGAGTCAATTATTATTACATCTATTGCATTACTTCTTACAAGTGCTTCTGCTATCTCTAATGCCTCTTCTCCTCTATCTGGTTGACTCACTATAAGCTCATCAGTATCAACGCCTAGTTTTTTAGCATATGAAGGATCTAATGCATGCTCAGCATCAACAACTGCAGCTGCACCTCCATTTTTTTGAGCTTGTGCTGCTATACTTAGTGCAATAGTAGTTTTTCCCGAAGACTCTGGCCCATAAATTTCTATTATTCTCCCCTTTGGAACTCCTCCTATTCCTAAAGCAATATCTAAAGATAATGAACCTGTTGAAATTGCCTCAACCTCCATAGTAGATTCACTTCCAAGCTTAATAACAGCTCCTTTTCCGAACTGTTTTTCTATTTGACTCATTACATTATCTAAAGCCTTTAACTTATTATCATCAATATTCATTTATACCATCTCCATCTCTTAAAATAAAAATGCGTTGTACTTTACGGCAAGTAGTATAACCGTAGGTACAACGCATTGACTTATAAAAAGTATATCATAAATTTTTATTTAAATGTAATATTTATTTTTTATATTTTTTTACATAAAAATATAAATTTATTTCTAAGAGATATTTAATACTTACATAGTTTCCTTACACTACCTTTATTAAAAACTTTTCACTAAAATCTTTTTCTTATTTTTACATAAGATATATTTATAATCTTTTAAAAGGTGGTGTGAAATATGCCTTATAACGCTAAAGATAACTTAAAAGAAGCCATAGATGAGCTATGTTGTTGTGAAACTCACTTAAATTCTGCTTATATACACGCTGAAGGAACTCATAATAGGATTGAAATACATGCAGCATTAAAAGCTGTAGGAAGTGCTTTAGATTCAGCTCAATATACACTTCTTCATTTTAAAGATTAAGGAGGATTTATTATGGGACATAAACCTAGTGCTAAGGAAGAATTAAAAGCTGCCCTTAATGATGTTATTTATGCTCAATCATTACTTTATGAAGCTATTGATATAGTAGAAGATAATGACAATAAACAACTTTTACAAAATACATTATCTAATGTAAATGAAGCCTTATCTGCTACAAAAACATCTACTTATGGTTTTAAATATTAAGCTGTTAACTTCATTTAATAATACATAGTTTAAAAACTCTTCTATAAAAACTATAAAAGCTAGACTTGTAATTAATTGCTCACTGTCTACTTGATAGGGAAGTTCATAATCAACCTAGCTTTTATAGTTTTATTATAATTAGATAATCTTTTTATCCTTATTATCCTTGTATGGAATTATTTTTCCTTCATAAACTTTTTCACAATTTGTTACATTAGATATGTTATCTATTAAAATTAATTTATATTCTCCATCATAGCAATATAAATATAACCCTTCCTTTTTTAATACATAGGAAATTGGAAATAACTCTATTACTTTTCCTTCACTCTCCAACTTAACATAAGTTTTATTATCTAAGGAATTATTAATAATTTTACAAATATCATTATTAATAATTGTCCTTTGATCATCTAAATCTACTATAAGTCTTTTCTCTAGACTATCTAATATCTCTGTACACCTATTATGATTAACAAGCTTAAATTTATTAATAAGATCTGATTTTTTCAAACTTTCTATTATATGTTCAGATATATATAATGATAGTATTAAATCTTTATAATCGCTTTCTGTTAAAACATATTTGGCTATTATATAGTTTTTATCTAATTCTATTCCACCATTAACTCCCCTATATGAGATTATAGGAATACCTAAAACAGATAGTTTATCTAAGTCTCTTTGTATAGTTTTGGGTGACACATTAAATATATATGCTAATTGTTTAACTGTAGTTTTAGAATTACTTTTTAATAAATAAAATAGTATTTCTAATAATCTCATCTTGCTCTCCTCTCATCTACATTTATTTATTATTTTGTAACCACTTAATTGCACAATATGTATGCATAGCTGCCCCTGTAACTAATATATCCTCATTAAATACAACCTTCTCATTATGCATTGGTTCTCCATATAATGGATTCTCTTGTTTTGTACCTGCACCTAACATAAAGTAAACGCTAGGTACTTCATACGAATACGATGCAAAATCTTCTGATCCCATACCTCCTCCTTGGAATGCAACAACAGCTTTTTCACCTATTAACTCTTTTACATAAGCTCCAAGTTCATTAGCTAAATCTTCATTATTAGTTAATGGTGGTACTGAAGATAATTCTATTAATTCAGCATCTCCTCTAAACATTTTTGCTGTAGCTGTTACTATTTCATTCATCCTGTTAAATATGAATTCACCTAACTCTTTATCTAAGCTTCTTATTGTTCCTTCCATAATAACTTCTCCTGGAATTATGTTTGGTGCATCTCCTCCTGAAAATTTACCAATTGTCAATACGGCTGGTTTAGTTGCAGATATTTCTCTACTTATTATTTCTTGTAAAGATATATATATATGAGCTGCTATATTAATAGGGTCAACTCCTGTTTCTGGCATAGCCCCATGACATCCATTTCCTTTTACAACTATTCTAAATCTATTACACCCAGCTATACTCGTTCCTAAACCATATAATACAATATTTGAAGGTGTTCCTGAATGAACATGCATAGCCATAGCTGCATCCACTTTAGGATTTTCAAGCACTCCTGCTCTAATCATCTTTTTAGCGCCAGTAAATCCTTCTTCATCTGGCTGAAATACCAATTTGACAGTACCCTCAATTTTATCTTGATTTTGTTTAAGCAATTTAGCTGCACCTAAAAGCATCGCACTATGCATGTCATGTCCACAAGAATGCATACATCCATTACTTGACTTAAAATCACATTCAGTGGCTTCAGCCATTGGTAACGCATCCATATCAGCTCTTAATAAAAATGTTTTTCCCGGCTTATTACCTTTAATAGTGGCTACTATACCACTTTCACAAATCTCTGTAGGATCATATCCAAATTCTTTTAACTTATTCATTATATAAGCTTTAGTTTCTGGTAATACAGCTCCAACCTCCGGATTATTATGTATTGTTCTTCTGTAATTTATTAATTCATCTTTTATTTCTTCTGCTTGTTTTATAAAGTTATTCATATTACACCTCATAATTTATTAAAATTTTCGTTCTTCATTCATATTAACGCTAAATTCGGACACATATAGTCCTATTTTTGCTAATATTTTTTTAATTTATGCACTAATCTTTACTTATGTTTTATAGTTTTTTATCAATTATATTTTAATAGTGTAATTCTCAATTAACTTTAAAAAATAAATTTCTGAACAAAAAATAACCCCCTATATTAGGGAGTTATTTTTTATTTACATTATAAACCTTTATAATATTCAGTAGCAAGCTTAACTGCTTTAACTAAAGCTTCAGATGTTTTTGTAGCACCTGATACAACTTCAACATCATCAATTTTATCTTGTCCTTCAATTAGTGAATTGATAAATTCTGAGTTTTCAGCTGTTAATACTCCACCTATTTCTGGTGTTTCTTGAGCGTCTCTAATAGCTATTTCAGTAATCTTACCTTCGCCATCAAAAGTAACATGAGTTTCAACTTCTCCACCATAACCTTGAGTAACTACTTCTACTTTCGTATTTCCATCAGTTATAGTATGAGTTACAACACCTTCAAATAATTCTCCGTTAATAGCAACATATACCATTCTTTGGAAGTCACCAACAAATGAAATTGTCGCACCAGAGACTACATCTCTATCTGCAATTGGTTGATCCATTTGATTAACTGTTTTGAACATCTCATAAACTTCTTCTAATGTCATTTTCTCATTTAATATATGTGTAGCTATAGCATCAATTTGCTCACCATAACTTCTTCCTCCATTATATCCAGCGAAAGAAATTCTATTAACTCCTTCTACAAAAGAACCATCTTTATATAATTCATGTTTACTTATTATATCTTTAACTAAAGTTTCTTCATTTAAATCTTCAATGCCAGCTTCAACTGCAACATATTTATAAGCTGCAATAGCTTTATCAAATTCTAACTCAGCTTGTGTAGCTAAATTTATAAAAGTTAAATCTTTAAATGTAGTTGTATCTGTAATAACATCAGCAGATGCTGTTACCATATATTGTCCACCTTCGAAAGCATCATCATAACCAGCTGCTGATAGCTTAGTTAATTTATAATCTTCTCCTACTTTTTCAATTTGTACATCTGAAACATTCATTTGGTATCCCATTATATCTTTTTTAGAATATTCTCCTTCTGTACCTTTGTTACGAATAATATCAAAGTTTAACTCAGTAATAACACCATCTTCAGTAGTTCCTTCAAAGATAAAAGTATCATTTTTAGGCTTACCAGCTGATGTAGTACCTTTCATTTCATATTCAGCAGCAAATGTTTCAACTACCGGAGTTTTAGTTGTCACTCCTTGATCCTTTGTTTCTGTTGCGCATGAAGTTAACCCTAAAACAAGTGTAAGCGCAGTTAAAGTAGCTATTAATTTTTTCTTCATTTTTTTCGTCCCCCTAATTGTTTAATTATTAACAAATTCAACTTTATTATATATTGCTTCTTCTAATATTAATAGGTAAATATTGCTCAGAACATTGCATATATTGTTATTCGCACCTTAATGTAAATGTTTAATAACTTTTCTGTTAACTTTTGTATAATTTTTTATTTAACATTATTTTTAAATTTAAAATTCTATTAAAATAAAAATGCACCTACAACCTAAGTCATAAATGCTTTTTTTTTATTATTAGTATTCTATTTCTTCTATATATTCTCTTACAACTTCTCTCATCTCATCAAATTGCTTATTAGTTCTCTCATTCTCTGATTTAAACTCAAGAATTTTCTTTAAATAGCCTTGCTCTTCTACAAGCTTTATACTTTCATCATATACAAGTCCAAATAAAAGAGAAATATGACCAACCACATTATCAACAGCAGTCTTTTTTAAGCTTCTTAATATTGTATCTCTTCTTTTAAAATTTTCTAAAACTTCTTCTGTTACTTTTGTTGTATAAATCTCTTCTTTTGTAACATTATAGATTTCCTCCGTTGGAACAATAACATTAACTTTAAATATATCTACTTTATCCGCATCTCTTAATATATTACAAAAGGTTTTATAACGCTCTGAAATATTTTCTGGTATTCTATGTTTATTATGACTTTCAATAACAATCTTTATTAAATCATCTTCAGATTTGTCATAAATGAAATCTCTTATATTCCCATCCTTAAATAGAATTTCACTACTTAATTCTGCATGATCTATAGACTTAGAGTCATTAAATGTTCCGTATCTCTTTACCTGCTCAAATCTTCCTACATCATGAAGAAGCCCTGTAAGCCAAGCTATATCAATTTCACTCTTATTTAACTTTAAACTTAAAGCTATTTTTTCACATAATTCACATACACGATATGTATGTTCAATCTTTAACCTTATTTTCTCATCTTTTATATCATACTTTTTTACATAGTCATCAAAAGCTTTCAAAGCTTTAGCCCTATCTATTCTCATATTGCCTATCCCCCTTTTTATATCCTAACTAATTTATCTATTACTATATTATACCAACATGTCATTCTATGGTAGATTATTTTTAAAAATACCCTGGATTAAAATATTCCAAGTCATATACAAATAGATTATGCCCTCAGTATTATAGTTAAATATCTACTGAAGGCACATAAATCAATTAAATTATTAATAATTTTACTTATATATCTTATATTATTATACCTTCAAAATGATCTACTTCATGTTGAATAATTTGTGCAGTAAATCCAGTAAATACTTGATTATGCTTATTAAAATCTCTATCGAGATACTCTACTTCTATACTTTCATATCTCTTTGTTTTTCTAAAACCTGTTAAAGATAAACAGCTCTCTTCTGTTTCATAGCATTTTTCCTTCTTTAATATAACAGGATTAATCATAGGAACTATAATATTTCCTATACTAAATACTAAAATACGCTTTTTAACTCCTATCATATTTGCAGCCATACCAACACAATACTCTAAGTTTGATCTTAATGTATCTATTAAATCATCTACAACTGCTATATCTTCTTTAGTGGCAGGTTCAGACTTCTGCGCTAAGAATAATGCATCTTTCATAATTGGTCTTATCATCTTTATTCCAACCTTTCTAATTTCTATCTCTTATTATATATCAAAACTTATTTGAATATCTTTAGGCTTTTCTTCAAAAGTTCTCAAATACTGAAATACTTTTTCTGTCTCATAAATAATATTATTCTTTTCACAAGTTTCCTTAATCATCGCCATCAATCTCTTACTGTTAGGACTTCCTATTTCATAGCTGTTTCCATAATTTTTTATATATTTTTCTTTCAGCCCTTTAAAATGTCTATCTAAATTTTTATAAAAATATTCCCTGCTTCCAGACCTTAAAGTAAGTCCTACTCCAAAGGTTAAAATACCTTTAACCTCTGCTTCAAGGCAGTAATCTAATATTCCTCTTATATTTTCTTCAGTATCATTAATATATGGTAAAATAGGAGTCATCCATACTACTGTAGGTATCCCATTATCTCTCATTACTTTTAAAACTTCAAATCTTTCTTTCGTAGTTGATACATTTGGTTCTATTATTTTACACAATTTCTCATCAAAGGTTGTCATAGTCATTTGTACAACGCACTTAGATTTATTATTAATGCTTTTTAATAAATCTAAATCTCTAAGTATTCTATTGGATTTAGTCTGAATAGATAATCCACAGCCATACTTATCAATTATCTCCAAGCACCTTCTAGTATTTTTAAGATCACTATCTAAATGAATATATGGATCTGTCATAGCTCCTGTTCCAATCATACACTTATTTCTTTTTCTTTTAAGTGCATCTTCTAATAGCTCTGGAGCATTCTTTTTTACTTCTATATCTTCAAAAATATGATCCATACTATAACAAACACTTCTTGAATCACAATAAATACACCCATGGGTACATCCCCTATATATATTCATTCCATTAGATGCAGATAATATTTTCTTTGCTAATACTTCATGCATTCTCTAAATCAAACCCTTTCATAATTCTCTTAACAAAAGTAGTACCTATTTTAGTTTATCAAAACTAAATATCTATAACAATAAAAAATGTACTTATAACACTTGCTATAAGTACATGTAATAATAAAAGAGACTGTATCTTAAAGTTCAACCCTAAAAATACAGCCTCCTCACTAATAATACTTACTATTTATAATCTGTCTTTGTTGATGGTTCATCTTCTCCAAAAGGAGTATTTTCAAGAGCTTTATTTCTTACATCTTGAGCATAGTTTGAAGATGATGGATCAGTGTTGACCTTACTATTACTAGTTTTTTTATTCTTCATAGTAATACCTCCTGTTATTATAAATTAAATGTATTATCTAATTTATCTTATCCATTTCATCAACTTTTTATATAAAAAAACATCTATTAATATGATTTTATTATTTTTTAAATATAGTATATCCTCTAAGTATATCTATTATATCTTGCCCATACTTATCTATCTTAGTAGGCCCAAATCCTTTTATTTGAATAAGTTCTTTCTTGTCGCTAGGATTTAACTCTATTATTTCATTTATCATATCATCATTGTATATAAAATACGGTCTAATATTTTCTTCCTTAGATTTATTCTCTCTATACTTTTCAAAGTCTACTATTAATTCTTCATAGGATTTTACTTTATTTAAAGCTTCAGAGTCTATACTCTCAATCTCTTCTACTTCTTTAACATGTTCAATAATAGACTTTTCTTCTAACTTTTCTTCAATAAAATCTAATTCATTTAAATCATACTTTTTATAGTAATCATATTGTATCTCTTTGTTATTTGAGATAAAATATTCAGCTATTTTCTTCATCTGATCATCAAACATTTTCTTATCTTTGCTATAACAACTTAATTTTCTATTTATAAGTTCTGTTAACTCATCATAAGCAAATATCTCATATTTTATTTTCTTTTTAGCCTTACTCCTATTAACTGTAGTTTTTTCATTTGCTATAATAACTGCTGAAAGAATAGGCAATGTCTTTATTAACTTCTCTTCAATTAAAACCTCTCTAACTACTCTTACATTTCTATCATTTTGAGCTATAGGACTATCTACATCTTCTATATCTATAATCTTACCATCTTTGCTTTTTATGTATCTTACAAAATCCCCTTCTTCATTTATAGATATATCACCATTAAGCGTTTTAGTCTCTAATATCATAATAAACTTAGTAGTAATTAATATAAAATCTAACTGAGCTATATAGTCTCCATATTTTATCTTTATGTCATGTAAGCATATCATAGGTGCAGAAGAATTCTTTAATTTTGAATATACATTCTTCTCACCTTCTATTATATCCTTTAAAAATTCTATATCTCTTTCTATATATTTAATCTTATTAGACTTAACCTTATCCTTTAAATCTAATAAGTCACTTAAATCTTTATTTTCTTCTTTAAAATCCTTATAAAATTCTGGTGATTTTATATCTCTTATGCCAAATAAATTTTTGAATATCCCCATATATAAACCTCCTTCTTCCATAAGTATTATAACATATTTCCTATATAAGTTAATATTTAACATGGTTATATATTATCTTATAATTTACTCTTTTAATTTAAAAAATAAATTTAAATATTATGTCATATTAATTTAGATGGTGATTTTCCAGTATGCTTTTTAAATACTTGGCTAAAATAATGTTGGTTACTATATCCAACTCTACTTGCAACCTCATTAATTGTTGTTAATTTTCCTTCTCCTAGTAATATCTCATTTGCTTTATTTATTCTGATACTAGTAAGATATTCATTAAAGCTCATTCCAGTTTCCTTTTTTAAGACTTTACTAATATAACTCTCACTCAATCCAACAGTTACAGCAAGATCACTTAATGAATAAGCACAATTAGAATAATTACTTTTTAATTCTTCTAAAATTTTATTTATTAATGGATTTTTATCTTCTATCTCTCTACTTAAAAAAGTATTCTTTAAGTCTATCGCTGCTTGTAAAACATTATATAATTCTTCTTTTTCTATTGGCTTTAAAATATACCTAAAGACGCCATACTCTATAGCTTGTCTTGCATAAGAGAAATTATCATATCCACTTACTATAATAAAAATAGTATCTTTTGAAAGCATTTTACCTTTCTTAATAAAATCAAGTCCACTTAAAAACGGAATATTTATATCTACCAGTGCAATATCTATTTTATAATTCTTTAGTTTTTCAAGTGCTTCTATCCCATTCTCCCCTTCATAGATAGTTCCAATTGGTAACTCAAATCTAATCAGTCTCTTTTTTATACCTATTCTTATTCTTTCCTCGTCATCTACAATTAAAACATTATACATCTTGTACCTCCTCTAAAATAGGATGAGTTACAACAGCTATAACCTTACTTTTGTTTATTTCAAGCCTAACTCCATACTTCTCTCCAAAGTTCAATTTAAGCCTTTGGTTTACATTATAAAGTCCATAACCTTCTTCATTTTCTTTTTTATAATCATTTTTTAGTAATTCATTTACTTTATTGATTTTATTTTTATCAATTTTATCAGAAGTATTAATTATCTTAATTATATAATTATTATTCAAGCAGTATATATCCACATTTATATGACCTATTTTATCCATCAACTTTACTCCGTGATATATAGCATTTTCCACCAATGGCTGTAAAGTAAATTTCATAAACTTTGATTTTTTATTGATATTATCACAATTTAATTTAAAAGTAAATTTATCACCATATCTTAGCAACTGAATATTTACATAACTAGTAAGATGTTTTAATTCATCCTCTATCTTTATAAAACTTTTGTCACTACTTAGTCCAATTCTAAATAATGTTGCTAAATTTCCAATAGCTGTTTCTACCTCGTCGTTATCATCTGAAATTGCCATTGCTTGAATAGTTTCTAAAGTATTGTAAAGAAAATGTGGTTTAATTTGACTATATAGTGCTTTATACTCAGCTTCCTTTTTTAACCTTTCTTCAATCTCTAACTTCTTAATTAATGTTTCAATATTTTCAATCATGGAGTTATAAGTAATCCCTAAGCTATTTAGTTCTACTATCTTATCATCCGGATTAATCTTACTTAATTTCTTAATATCATTAAAATTCATCTTAGCCTTTAATTCTTCAATAGGCCTAGTAATTGACTTAACATATTTAGTTAATATATATATAGTTAATAAAAGTATACTGATTCCTAATAATATTGTAAAAATAGCAGTTTCCTTAATCTTTCTATTAATAAATCTATCTGGCACCATCATTTTAATTGACCAACTTGACTCATTATCTATATTTGATTCAAATTTCGTAAACTTTGAATTGTTCATTTTTTCATTAATATTTACCATAGTTGATACTAATACACAGCCAGTATTTTTATTATATAATTCTACTGGAAAATCATATATATTAGCCCTATTTACAATATCTATTAAATATTCAATAGATACAGCTCCACTTAAATAACCAACTACATCACCTTCAACATTTCTAATCTTCATTATAATTAAAATTATTTCAACTTCATTAGATTTTGATATTATAGGGTCCGTTATTATATACTCCTTATCTACTTCTGATATTTTCTTAAAGTACTCCCTACTATCTACTGAAATTATATCTCCATTTGTTAGATATTTTACCCCGTCCTTACTTATAATCCCAAAGGATTCATAGTTTTCAATATTCCTTATTTGATAATTCCTAAGCATCTTAATATTTTTTTCAATTTCTTCTGCGTTTACTTCTTCTACATTTATTGCACTTACCAATTGCTTCATTTCACTTATTCTCATGCCTAACCAATAACTTATCTCATTAGATTTAGAACTAATTAAATCCTCTGTTGTTTGCTTTATATCCGGAACTATAAATAAGTTTATATTGATAACTGAAAATATCATTATAGAAGTTAACGATATTATTATTAACGTAGCTATTGGCATAATAATTTTAGAATATAGACTCCTCATTCCCTTACTCCTTTATACCACTCTTTAATCATCCAAAATACATATAAATAAAGCCTACAAAAATCATATGTAGGCCTTATTATTACTTAATTAATCCTTATTCTATTTTACTACGTTTTGTCCTGCAATTCTACCAAAAACAACAATATCTGTGATAGCATTTCCACCTAAGCGATTTGTTCCATGAATATCTCCTACGACTTCTCCTGCTGCATATAGGTTTTCAATAACCTTTCCGTCTTTATTTATAACTTCTGCATTTGTATTGATATTAATACCACCCATAGTATGATGAGTTGATGGAGTTACTTTTTGTATATAGAATGGTCCTTCAGCTATAGTTCTTAATGTTCCACCCTTATTAAAATCTGCATCCTTACCATCTGCAACAAATCCATTAAACTTATTTATTGTTTCAGTTAATGCTTCTTTACTTATACCATAATGTTCTGCTGCTTCTTCAATTGAATCAGCTTTAAATATTACCCCGTCTTTCTCCATTGTTTCATATTCTTTACTATGAACTTCTACCATATTTCCAACTGACTCTACTTCTTGTCCCCAAATTAAGTATGCTATAGAATCTGTTTGCTCTATTATTCCTTTAGATATAACATCTCTTCTACCCATTTCATCTACAAATCTTTCACCTTCTTGATTTACAAGTATAGCACCGTCAAATCTTGAATTTGAAACATATGAAATTATTCCTGTTACTGGACTACATGTTGGATAAACTTGAATAAACTCCATATCCACTAAGTTAGCCCCGACTTCCTCAGCCATCTTTATTCCATCACCAGTACTTGCTTCTGTACAAGTTGTCTTATATTTTTCATCATAATGATCATTATATTTCTTTCTCATTTCTACATCAGCACCAAAACCACCTGTTGCTAATATTACACCTTTGTCAGCATTAAATACTACTTCTTTACCTTTATTTTCAGCAACTACACCTTTTATAGAACCATTTTCTTCAACTAGCTTTTTACCTGCTGTCTCCATAAAGAACTCAACACCTAGTTCTTCAGCTTTAGCCTTAAGCTTATTTATTAACTCAGTTCCCTTATTTCCTTTAGGTATCAAAGCCCTTGGCACAGAATGTCCACCAAATTGTTGTAATCTATCCGGCATTAATTCTACTCCCATATCATCAATTAACCAATTAACCGCATCTAATGCATTCTCTGCCATAACTTTAACAAGTTCAGGATCATTTTCACTATCTCCACCCTTTATTGTATCCTCTGTAAATAATTCTACAGAATCCTCTATTCCATTAGCAATTTGTTGTTCTGTTCCTGGAACATTTAATCCTCCTCCAGATACTAATGTATTCCCACCAGCGAACATAGTTTTTTCAATCACTACAACCTTTGCTCCAGATTGAGCTGCTTCTACTGCGGCTGAAAGTCCAGCTCCACCTGCTCCAACAACTACAACGTCAAAGGTATATTCATCTTGCATTTCTTTTCCTACTAATGATTGCTTTTCATCCTTACTAAACATATCATCTGTTCCGCCCGCTTGTCTTAATGCATCCTTTACAGCTTCCATCATTGCATTTGAGCTAACAGTTGCTCCACTTACAGTTTCAATATTAGTGCTATTAGTGTTCTTAATTACCTCTCCAATAGTCTCCATAGCACTATCCCCTAATCCTTTTGTTTCAGAATGCTCTAAAACTTTAACATCGCTTATCTTACCATCTTCTACTGTTACTTCCACTTTGATTTCTCCACCATTACCTGTGGCTTTCCCTACATATGTTCCTGCTGTATAGCCTTTATTGTCTGTAGATACTCCATCATCATTACCTTTTGAACATCCCACTGAAGTAGAAATTATACCTACTGCCATAATTAAAGCTATTATTCTCTTTGCTGATTTGTTCATCTTTAATTCCCCCATTTATAAATATTTTACCTCATTAAAACTTTAAATTGCTTATAAGGTTTTCGCTTGTTAATATTATAACAATTATATTTTCTTACGTATTTATAAAAATCGGTTCTTTTGTATAATTTTCGGCAATAACTTTATAATAAAAAAAGAATGAAACCAAATAAACGTTTGATTCCATTCTTTTTATATTACTATTTACAATTTTAAAATTCCTCATTATTAATTAATATTATTGGTTTTATCTCACTTCCATATATATCATTTCTAGATAAAAGATATTTCTTCACATCTTCTTTATTAGAAAACTTAGATATTTGAAATGGATCTATAGATGAAAATTTCTCAAGCACTATATATTCACCATCATTTTCGATCATAACTACAGAGTGTCCCACAAACATCTTATTTTCAAATTCATCATTTATATAGATATTTATTAATGAAACTTTGCCATTATTCTCGATCTTAACCTCTCTTTTGTTTAACTCATCTTTGATTAGTTCTATTATTTTTTTAGAATCTTTAGCATCACCTATATCTACAGGATTGAATAGGTTTATATATTTCTCTTTATCCTCTTTATTAAAGTCTAATATAGGATTATTATCAATTGCCTCAATATCAAACATCAAATAATTATCTGACTCAATTTCTCCTTTAGTTGTAACAAAATCTTTAAATAATTCAAATGCTGATAACCTACAATTTATTTCACTTAAAGTCATTCCATCGTCTAATATTTTCTCTTTTAAACTAACTGCAGCATATAATCCATTTATTGAATCTACGGTTACAAACTCTTCTTTTAATACACTTTTATCTTCAACTCTTTCATTATAATCATTAATATAATTTATATACGTATCTACATTTTCCCCATTTATACCATTATTAATAAGTAAAGTCTTCACTTCATCTTCCATTTTTTTATTTGTTATATTGGAAAGTGTTACTGGCACTTTTTCAACTTGATTTTCGCTTGAAATATTATTATCTTCTGTTAAATTATTTTTATCTTCACCACAGCCCACCATCATACTACCAATAACTAATGCTAAAGCTAATGTAATAAATCTTTTCTTCATAACTTTTACCTCCACTCTTTTATCGCAATTATATTATAATTTAGATGTTCAAAAATTGTAGTTACAAAACTATTACAACTAATTTACAAATTTTATTTTATTCCTATTATTAATTCATAAACAGCACTTACCTTTTAATAACAAAAAGAGTCCCATTTGAATGGAACTCTTTAATTCTATAATTACTATGATAAATTATAGTCTTAATTTATTGTTTTACAGGTAATTTAATAATAAATTCACTACCTTTTCCTAGTTCACTTTCTACCCAAATAACTCCGTTATGAAGCTCTATAAGCTGTTTACTTAGGGTCAGCCCTAGTCCGCTTCCTCCGTGCTCTTCAGATGTTTCAGAATACTCTTGTGAGAATCTATCAAAAATATACTTATGATATTTAGGATCTATACCTATTCCATTATCTTTAATAGATATTTTTATCTGTTCCCCTAGATCCCATAGGAAAACTTCAATAGTACCACCTTTATCTGTAAATTTTATAGCATTTGATATTAAGTTTATTATTACTCTTTCAATTTCTAAATCATCACATTCTATGATTTTTTCTTCTATGTAAGGTTCTACAATTAATTCTATATCCTTTTCATGCATTAAATCCTTCATAGATAATGCTACTTCTTCTACCAAGTAAACAATATCATGTTCTTTAATATTCAACTTATATGATCCTGATTCTATCTTAGAGGTATATATTATATTATCTATTAAATTCATAAGCCTTGTACAATTTCTCTTCACACTCTTCATATAGTGAGACATCTTCTCTTTTGGAATTTGTTTATCTTCCTCATTTAGATTCTCTATAACCTTCTGAGTTGCTGATATTATATTTAATGGTGTTCTTAATTCATGAGATAAATTTATAAAATAATTATTTTTATATTTCTCATGATATAACAGCTTTGAATATAATATCTTATTTTCCGATAACTTACTATTTAATTCGATTGTTCTTTGTTGTACCATATTATCTAATATTTTAACTCTATTCCATATTACATAAATTATAATAATTATTAATGCTCCATAGCAGAAATAAGCAAAAGGAGTTTTCCATGGAGGATTATCTATTTTTATTTTTATTTTTGTATAATCACTCCAATTACCGCTTGAATTTCTAGCTGCTACTTGAAATTCATACTCTCCAGGTAATAGATTAGAATATTTTATACTATTTTTATATTCACCAATTGTCCATTCCTCATTTAATCCTAATAATCTATACGCATATTTCACTTTATTAGTTTCCCTATAGTCAGGCATAAAAAATTTAAACTCTAGTTGATTATGCCTATAACTTAACTTTATTTCATCTCCTATAATAACCTTCCCACAATTACTTGATATAGCTTCAATCTCTACATTAGTTATAAATTCTTTTTCTTTTATTTGTTCTGGCATAAAGCTGGTTAATCCATTTGTTCCTCCAAAAAACATTTCTCCACTTATACTTTTAAAATACGCATATTGATTAAACTCATTTCCTTGTATACCATCAGTTCTATTGAAATTTATAAACTTTTCTTCTTCTATATCAAATTTTGTAATACCATAATTAGTACTAGCCCATAAATTTCCTTCATCATCAAATAAAATACCGTATACAAAATTATTAGGTAATCCATCATCTTCAGTATATCTAATGTATTTATTAGTTTCCTTATTAAATCTAACTATTCCATAATCAGTCGCTAGCCAAATATTCCCCTTATTATCTGAATTAATTGATAATATATAACTATACCTCCTAACTTCCTCTTCAGCTAAGTAATTATATCTCTTTAGTTCATTTGATTCTTTATTAAAACTTATTAATCCATCTTCTATACTTCCAGCTAACCATAAAAGCCCATCTTTGTCTTCATATATATCATTAAATGATAATACATTTACTCCGGCATCTTTAAAAATTTGCGAATGATCTGTAAATGTACCATTTCTATCACTTGAAAATATTCCATTACTAGTTCCTATCCATAGTACTCCTTTACTATCTATATGTAATGTCTTTACATCATTACAAGGTAATCCATTCTCTTCTCTATATTGTGCTTTTTCATGTGTATCCTTATTATATTTATCCAATCCATTTTGTGTTGCTATCCAAATTTCATCCTCTATCCCTGTAATATCTCTAACAAGATTATTACTAATATATAACTCTCCTTCATAATCTTCTGTCTGATCAACTCTTGTTATCTTATTATTTTCTCTATCAAAGATATTTAATCCATCATAAAAAGTTCCTATCCACAATACTCCATCACTATCTTCATATATCCCTGTTATACTCTCTGAACTTAAAGAATTACTATCAAAAGGATCAGATTTATAATAATTAAATAAATTTTCCGGATTAAACAAACTTATTCCATCATTGGTCCCTATCCAAATAGCTCCTGATTTATCTTCACATATAGACTTTGTATCATCACTAATTAAACTTCCTAAGTTATATTTAGAAGATTTATATCTAATAAACCTATTCTCTTCTTCTATAAACTTAGCAAATCCATAATCAGTAGCAATCCATACAGTTCCTCTACTATCCCTTAATACATCTCTTATATACGCCCCGGGAATTCCATCTTCAAATCGTGGCATATACTTTTCAATCTCTTCTGTTTTTAGATTTAACTTATTTAACCCTCCGTAGTATGTTCCAATCCATAAATACCCCAATTCATCTGCATATAAGCTATATATGAAATTATGACTAATACTCTTTTCCTCTTCTTCACTTGCAAAATATTTTATTACTTCCTCTGTCTCATTATTAATCTTATTTAACCCATTTCTAGTACCTATCCAATAATGTCCATACATATCCTCAGCTAATGAGTATACTTCCTGATGGCTTAAAGATTTATTATCGTCTTCAGAATTATATATTCTAATAAAATTATCATTTTCTTTATCGTAAATATTTAATCCATCATTAGTTCCGACCAATATATCTCCATTTTTACTTATTAATATTTCTCTAATTCTGTAATGAGAAATATTACATCCATCTTCATTAGGCAAATAATTTGTTATTTCATCTGTCACTGTGTTAATTTTACTTAACCCAGTAGTAGTTCCAATCCATATGTTACCTTCCTTATCCTCTTTTATATCTGTTATTGAATTTCCACTTATACTATTTTCTTTACCATTATATTTATATACTTCAAACTTATTTCCATTATATTTATTAAGTCCATCACCAGTTCCAATCCACATATATCCTCTACTATCCTGAATTATTGTTGAGACACTCCCTTGAGATAGACCATCTTCTGTTGTTATCCGCTTAAAATTTCTATTAGCATAATTTATAACTGCATAAGTTGTTTTATCTACAATACATAATATTATAATAATTAATAATAAACCCCTCGCTAGTTTTCTAAATCCATTCTCCAAACCCTACTACCTCTTTTTGTACTTTTTGTATAATTATATCATTTTTTATCATTTTTAGCAGTATAAACAATAACCATTTTATTCCCAATCAATTTCTATATTTCGAAATATATCCTTTAACCAAATACCTATCAACATTTCCTTAAGAAAAATATGCCTACGGCAGATATAATATCTATGCCGTAGGCATTTATTTATCCTGGTGTAAGCCAATATTTCTCCTTGTAAGCTTAGAAAACAAATTATACATAGTTTGCAACAACTTTATTTTTTCCTGTATTTTTAGCTTCGTATAGCGCTTTATCTGAATCACTAATAATTTGTTGTAATGTCTTATCTTTTGCATCCATCTCAGTTATTCCTATACTAGAGGTTACTTTAATAAATTTATTCTCATCTACATTAATAACTATTTTTTCAATGTTTCCCCTTATTCTCTCAGCCATTTTTAAATTACTATTGTAATCATCTTTTACTATAACTATAAATTCTTCTCCCCCATATCTACCTACTATATCATCTTCTCTTATTGATTCTTTAATAGTCTTAGCAACAGTGGCAAGCACCTTATCCCCAATTTGATGTCCATACGTATCGTTTATATTCTTAAAATTATCTACATCTATCATCATAATACAATAACTTTCTAAATCTTTTTTGACCTTATTATAAATTTTTTCACTTCTTCTTAATATTTCCCTTCTATTAAAAATCTTTGTTAACACATCATAATTGGCTCTATATTTTAGTTCTTTATAAAGTTTAGAATTCTCTAGTGCAATACCTACATATGTAGATAGTATTTTCAAAGTATTTACATCCTTTAAAGTAAACATATTTTTTTCGTAAGACTGCACACTCATTACCCCTATAACTCTATCATGTATAATTATAGGTACAAAAATCATAGATTGAGAAAACCTTTCTGAAGTTCTATTTTGCTCTTTAGATAATTTATCTATATAACTTTCAAAGTTATTGAAATATTTATAGTACTCTTTATTCAAGTCATTTATTAATATCTCCTGCTTATGTTTAATAGCATATACTCCAAATCTATTTTCATCATTAAGATTAATTGGAACCATCTCAAGATCTTTCCCCATATTCATACATAATTTATATTCTAATGTTTTATTTTCTGTATTTATTAAAGATACTTGAAGTACATCGCACTTAATTAAATTTTTCATTTCTTCAGCAATAACTTTATAAATATTTTTTCTATTTAGATTGGTTGTTATCCTTTGCCCTACGCTATATAATGCCTCAGTCTGTTTATATAAAGACTTATATACTGTTTCTTCATCCTCTAATCTTTTTTTATCTAAATTTTTAATACTTGCAATGCTTGTCTTTTTAAACATCTCTCTTTGTAGATGATTAACTTTTTCTAAATATGAATATGCACTTTCATAATTACCTAAAGCTTTATAAGCTAAACTCATGTTATAATATATTTTATTCTTATTTCTTATAGAATTAACGCTTTCTATATTTTCTTCTACTTCTTTTAGCTTAATTATAGCTCCATTATATCGTTCCTTTTTCAAATCTACTTCTGACCAATAAAGTAATGCTTCATTTAAACATAATTTATGTTCTGTATCTCTTGAAATTCTTACACTTTCACTAAATCTTTCATCTGCAAGATTATATAAACCTTTAGCACAATAAGTTCTTCCCATCTCTTCTAGAACTCCTGGAATTAAATTTACTGAAAAATCTTTCGCAAGTTCTAAAGCATTTTCTAAATAATTTATGGATATATCATAATTATTTAGCTCCCTTTCGCACTCTGCTAAATTAATTAAGTTTACTATTTTATTATGCTTTATATCTATGTTAGGAAGGTTCGATATCTGTTCTAATAAAGATTTTGCTTTCCCATATTCACCGATCTCTACATATGTTATGGACATATTATTTTTTATACTATTTAATGCTTGATAATTACCAATTTTCTCTGCTAATTCTATTCCTTTTATACCATACTCTATAGCCCTATCAAACTGTTGTGTAAAGGAATAATTCCCCACTAGAGCATTAATAGTAGCCAATATTCCATCATGATCATTCTCTCTTTCAAATATTTTATAAGCTTCTGTATGAACTTCTATAGCTTTTTTAAAATTACCTAATCCATGTTGAATCCATCCATAGTTATGTATTATCCAAGGATATGCATAAGATAACCCCCTCTCTTTTACATATTCTATTAACTTTTCATATATGTCTCTTGATGCTCTATATTCTAACTCATTTATATTCCTGCATATTATCTTTATATATTCTTTATCAGGCTCTAACTTTTCCAGATTCTTAATAATTTCTTCGAAGTTCATTATTCTCCTCCTCAAATAAGTATACCTGTATACATTTTTTTCATATTTTGTATTAATATTCTACACTTAATGTAATTGTAATATAAATTATATTACTATGTAAATAAATATCATATCTTTCTTCAGTTAAATATAAATAGGTATTCCTTTACTAATATTAGAAATACCTATCTAACTTTATCATTATCCTTCTTTTAAAATTTTCATCTTAATTTTAACTCCTACAGTCCCTTGCACTAATTTATCTATAATTTCCTCTTTTTTGCTTCTACTCTTCACAAAAATTTCTGCTTTTTTAGCTATAGCTTTTAATTCATTAACTTTCAATCCACTATTCTTCAAATAATCATAAGCTTCTTCCTTAGTAATAACAGAATTTAATTTTATTAAAACCTCTTCTAACCTTTTATCATCACTGTCATTTTCAATTCTAGAAGCCCTAGGTTTTCTTTTGCTTGACTCAAGCTTTTTCCCTATGACTTTTTTATTACTGCTCTTGTTAGGTGATAATTTTTCTCCAGCATCTTCTCCATCTCTTAATTCTAGAAACTTGACTCCATTTAATAATTGTTTTAATTCCACATCGTCAAGATTTAATATATATTCAAATACTAATTTATTAACTTTTAAAATATCCGATTTTTCCATTATTAGCTATACCCTTCTTAAAAATTCTTTTTCAAAATTCTCAAAGTCTAAATGTATCGCTGTCTTCTTCCTATTTATATTGGTTAATACAAAAGGTAAATCATTATTATTATCAATCTCCTCGTCATTTGCTCTAATCTTTGATACAAATGTTTCTAGATTATCTTCATAATTTATTTCATTTAAATATTGTTTATGCATTGATTTAGGTTGTCCATTTATTATCTTAACCATAGTAGGTAATACTCCCATTAACTTTATATCCATATGCTTAAATTGATAAAAATCAAATTCATTTATCCCTCTTTCAACTTCCCTCTTCAAATTTTCAACATGTTCTAAGAGAGTAGGCGCCCCTACTGTTGAAAGATAATCTAGCTTTGTAGGTACTATATATGAATCAGATGCATACATTGCACTTTGAGTAATTAAATCAAAGCTCGGTTGGCAATCTAATAATACAAAGTCATATTCTCCATACACAGTCATTAACTCTTCTCTTAATCCAGATATACATCTTAACTTATTTTTTGTATATTTTCTTTTTGTATTTCCAGATATACTTCTTGCTAAATCTATTTGTATTTCATATAAATCTGTACTAGACGGTAATAAACTTATAGCCTGTCCTCCATTTTTAATTATTACAGAATTAGCTTTTAGATCATTAGTAATATAATTTTTTATATTATCCTTTTTCTTATTAATTATAGAGTTAAAAAGAGTCTTTATTGTTTTTTTGTCCTTATACTCTCTTTTCCAATTATCAATTCCCATATACGAAAAAGTTAAACTAGCCTGAGGATCTAAATCTATTAATAATACTTTATAACCGTCTAAAGCTAATAAAGCACCTAAATTTGATACAACTGTACTCTTTCCAACGCCACCTTTGTAATTAACAACAGAAATAATTTTCAATTAACTTCCTCCTACAAATACTCCCATCTTATTTATACTGTAGATTTTTTTATTTAATTACTTTACTATTAAATTTAGCTTTCAAAATGATAACTATATAAAATTCACATATGTAAACATTTTACTTTTAAAATAAAAAATGATATCATACTAGTGTCTTATAAATCATAAGTTATGTTATTACCATAAAATAATCACGAATTTATTCCAGTTAATATTTCTTTAAATAAATACTATATTTATAAGAAGATAAAATATTCATATGTTTCACAAATTGTATAAAGAGAGTTTTAAAAAGGGGGACTTTTATTATGGCACTAAAGCAAATTGATGAAAAAAAAGAACATATTCACATTAATAATGATGGAAAGACTTATATCCATAGCCATGATAACACTAGTGGACATACCCATAAGCATGTCCATCAAAATACTAAAGCCGTATTAAATAGATTATCAAAAGCAAAAGGTCATTTAGAATCAGTAAAGAGAATGGTAGAGGATGATAGGGATTGTAGCGAAGTACTAATACAATTATCTGCAGTAATATCAGCACTAACAAGCACAGGTAAAGTAATCTTACAAGATCATATAGAACACTGTCTTGTAGAAGCCGTAGAATCCGGTGATAGAAAAGCAATTGAGGATTTAAATAAAGCAATTAATTTATTTATAAAATAATTAATAAATTTAAAATTAAAAATGATAAATGTCAAATTGCAGATGAAATTACTACATAATTTCTAAAACTATTATTAAAAACTCCCATAGAGATTTAATTCTATAGGAGTTTCATCTTCAATATTTAATTTCCCATTTTTAATTAAACATTAAATCGGTTATATTCATTATAGCAATCCATACACAAATTCTTTTCATTTTGTATTCTTATCATATTTTCTGAAGTTTTTTCTCCACAATCTTCACAAATGATAGATTTGAATATCCTTGCTCTTTCTGGAACTTCAAGAGTTGTTTCTTTAACATCAAACATATCTTCTGGATTACATTCTTGATAATATTTGAAGCTTTCTTCTCTAGTCATATTTGGTTTTTGCTTTAATACAAGACGTACAGATTTTCCATTGTTTCTATTATAAAACGAAAAGGCTTGTTTACCTCTCATATGAAATAATAAATTACCCTTTCCTACACTACATCCTAAAATAACTTGAATAGCATCTACTCCACAGGCATCATTTTCTGTTATACAAACCATTTCCTCATCTTGTGAAAAATCACCACTTAGTAACTGCTTTGCATATATAGCAGCTTGATACCCTATAGTTAACCCTCCACACTCATGTCCATGAAACTCTACACACTTATTCCATAATTCTGTATTAATCATAATACTCTCTCCTATCTATTTAATTTGCAAAAATTTTATCTATATTAATTTGCATATACTCTGATGGATCTAACCTTTTCAACTTCCCTTGTTGTAATAAGTACGTTCTATCTGAGATTTTAAGTACACTTTCTAAATCGTGACTAATCATAAGCATGCTAAAGCCTCGTTTGTTTTGTAATCCCTTTAACATTCTTATAAGATTAGCCTTACTAGATGGGTCAAGCATAGCTGTTGGTTCATCTGCAATCATAATTTTTGGCTCCATAGTTAATGCTCTAGCTAGATTTACTCTTTGCTTTTGCCCACCTGATAATGTTTTTATCTTTTTATTTAAAAACTGATTATCTATAGGAAGCCCTGTATCTAATAAGGCTCTTTTTATCTTCTCTTCTAAACCATCATTTGCCTTAGCCAATTTCAATGGTTCAGCTACAATCTCCCTTACTGTCATATGTGGATTAAGACAGCCTTCACTATCTTGAAATACCATCTGAATCCCACCTATAGTTTTATGTTGCACTTTAAAATTTGCTGATTTACCTTCAAAATTAATATGTCCATCATCAAACTCATTTAAAAATCCACCTAATATCCTTGCTAAAGTTGACTTACCTACACCAGATTTTCCAACTATAGATACTATCTCGCCGCTATACACTGTAAGATCAATACCTGAAAGCACTTGTTGTTTGCCATATACCTTACTTATATTTTTCCCTTCTAAAACTTTTACAACACCACTACGGTTACAAGCAATCCATCTATTATCTTCTGCCATTTTAAGATCTGGTACTTTATCTTCACAAATGCTAATACTTTGAGTACATCTACCATAGAAAGGACATCCATAATTCTCCCTTTTAACTACCCCAGTTCTAATCCCCCATATATCTTTTACAAGGTTAAAGCCAACTGAAGCATGGATAAGTCCCCTAGTATATGGATGTCGTGGCTTCTCTAAAATTTCTTTAGTATCACCAGTCTCCATAATATGTCCACCATATAAAACAATCATTTTATTACTTAACTCACTACTTAGCTTTAAATCATGAGTTATTATCAAAAATGCGATTCCTAATTCCCTATTAAGCTTTCGTATAAGCTCTATAAAAGAATCTCTTGAAGCTACATCTAAAGAACTTGTAGGCTCATCCATAATCACAAGCTTAGGTCTTAAAGCTATAGCACTAGCAATCATGAACTTCTGACTCATCCCACCAGATAACTCTCTAGGATATCTTTTCAAATCATCTTTACTTAAGCCAACTACTTCCATAAGCTCTACCATTTTATCTTGCATTTCTTTTTTAAGTGAGAGTCCAAATCTCCGATTTGTTACCTCGAACTTACTCCTACGATCATAGGAGTAGTTAGCTTCCTTAATCAATATTTCCTTTAACTGTCCTTCTAATGTCATTGATGGATTTAACCACTCTAATGAATTCTGAAATACTATAGAAAACTCTGTCATTCTTAATAATTTTCTATCTATCTCTTTCATAGATAATAATTCTTTTCCATCTATGAAAACTTCTCCTGTTACCGCTGTTTCTTTATCCATAATACAAGTTATAGCTTTTGCTATAGTAGTCTTTCCACTTCCTGATTCCCCAATAATAGATAGAATTTCACCTTTTTCCATAGTAAAGGAAATAGGATGTAAGGTAAACTCTGGATATTCAACTGAAAGTTTATTTACTTTTAATATTTCCTCCATACTATTCCCTCCTTAAGCTATCACTCATCTCAGTATGGTTTTCCTTTAACATATACTGTTCTAAAGCCCTTGAAAGTAATCTTAAAGTTAATACTGATAATATCAATGCTAATATCGGTGGCATAAGCCACCATTTCCAAAACTCACTAAAGTATATTCCTGAAAAAGCTGTTGCTTTTGATATCATAAGTCCCCAGGATTTTGCTATTGGATCTGATAATCCTAGATATGCAAGGGACGATTCCTGTATAATAGCGCGTCCTATTACTGCAAGTCCATTTATCATAAGTAGTGGTATTAACTCTCTACTTAAATGCCTCATTATAATATATAAAGGACTTCCTCCATAACTTTCTGCAAGTTTAACATACTCCATATTTTTTATAGAAATAACCTTTGCTCTAAGCTGTTTAGCAATTTGAGCCCAAGAAAATGCAGCTATTATAAATATAATATTTAAAGTACTTTGTCCAAAAAACGCTCCTATTACTATCATTACAGGCAACTGAGGAACAGATAAAAATATATTTATCAAAAATAAAGTAATATGATCTATAGTTCCCCCAATATATCCTGATAAGATCCCTAGTAGTCCTCCAATAATTGTTGCAAATATAGCAGTAACTATTCCTATAGCCATACTTCTAAAAAACCCACTAGAAATTTGAGCATATATATCTATACCTAAATTATCTGTACCAAATATATGATTTATATTTGGCGCCTCAAGAGACAAACCTGAAGGTAAAGTTGCACTATGAGGATATAAGAAGAATAATGTAAGTATTGAAAATATAATTAGATAAGTATTAATTTTCTTCATACTTTTATCCCTCTCTTATCAACAAAATCATTTATTATATCGGAAATAAGTAGACTTACTAATACTATTATCGTTGATAGTAAAAATACACCCTGTATCATAGTATAGTCTCTATACCTTACAGCCTCTCTCATCACTGTTCCTAACCCTGGATAAGCAAATACATTTTCAATTAAAAGAGTTCCTCCAACTGTAGTTCCTACACTTAGAAAAAATCTTGCTATTATAGGTGTAATTCCATTTATAAATATATATTTCCAAAGTATTCTCTTCTCCTTTAGACCTTTTGCCTTCGCATTAACTAGATAAGGTTTTTCTAATACACTTAAGAAGCTTGCCCTTGCAGTAAAGTAAAACTTAGGTATAGTTACTATACACATTGCAAGTATTGGTAAAAGACTATGAATAAACACATCATATATCCATTCAAACTCTGTAGCATATTTTCCAAAAGGAGTTACTGCACCTGAAAGTGGAATCCAACTTACTTTAGCTGCAATTAAAAACAATAATACAATTCCTATAAGGAAAGGAGGAATTTCAGAAGCTGCAGATAATATACCATATGCAACCTTATCAAACTTTCTATTTCTTACACATATAAGAGCTAGAATAGACCCTAACAGTAAGCTTATAACTAATGTTGCCCCCATTATATATAATGTCCAAGGGAATCTTTCTTTTAAAATTTCACTAACTTGCCTTTTATAGTGAATGCTAATCCCAAAATCCCCTTTAATATTTTTAGTTATAGTATCTACAAGTTGCTCACCTATTGGTTTATCTAATCCGTAATACTTTTTCATCTGCTCTTTCTGCTCTTTACTAAACTCTTCTGTCATATCTTCTCCTGATACTGATGAAGAATATTGAAATGGATCACCTGGCATAAGTCTAGGTATAGAAAAGTTAAACAGATATATAACTACAAAGGAGAAAAGTAGAACTAAAAGTCTTTTTCTCATCTAATCTCTCATTCCTTTTATCTTGCCATATAAGATAATCTATTTTGTTCTGCTTGTTGATATGCATATGTCTTCATCCAACCATCGTAATAATCCTTTTTATACATTGAATAACTTGATTTATTCGCAATTACAAATAGAGGTATCTCTTCACTAACTAAGTATTCTAAATCCTTAAAAATCTTAATTCTTGCATCAAAGTCTGTTTCATAAACTTGTGCTTCTGCTAGTTCAGTCATTTCTTTGCTACTATATCCTATAGCTCCCATAGAGTGAGGATTTGTTCCACTAAACTTTGACTCATCAGAAAATAAAGTTCTCATAAATGTAGGTGGATTATTTCCCCATCCTCCATTACCAACAAGTGCAAATTCGTAATCTCCATTATTAATCATAGTATCTCTTGTTGCTGAATCATAGGCTACTACGTTAACCCCTATTCCTACAGCTTCAAGATTATTTTTAATTATTTCTCCAATATTTACATCATCACCACTATCAGCAACTAAAAGTGTTACATTATAACCTTTTCCATCAAATACTTCTTTTGCCGCTTCTGGATTATATTCATACTTTATTACATCTTCATTGTAATAAAGACTTCCTTCTGGAACATATCCAGCACTTCCAACAGTACCTGCTCCCCTAAATACATTATCCACTACAGATTGTCTGTCTAATGCTGCATAAATAGCTTGCCTTAATTTTATATCTAGAAAATCTGGACATTTCTCATAATTGATTAACATTTTATATCCCATATCATTCGCTTTTTCAACTATGCCAACAGAACTATCACTTACATATTTATCCTTTAAATCAGCAGGCATTGAGGTTATATCAATTTCACCATTTTCAAAAGCTAAAATTGCATCACTAACAGGTACAAATTGTATTTTTTCTGCTGCTTGTTTTCCGTTTACCCAACCTTCATAAGCAGTAAACTCATATGTTCCAGTAGCACCTTCATATGCAGTACACTTGTAAGCTCCACTACCTACTAAATATCCATCTCCAGTATAGCTATATGGATCATCAACCTTTTCCCATATATGCTTTGGAATAATAACAAAAGATCCTAAACTGCTTAATGTATCTGCATTAGCCTCTTTAACAGTTATAGTTATTGTCTTTTCATCTACAATTGTATAATGGTCTACTATAAATTTTTCACCAGCTCCAAGAGAATTGCTTACTGGTGGATTCTTCTTGAAATAATCAATAGTAAAAGCTATATCCTCCGTAGTTAATGGAGTACCATCTTGGAATGTTGTATTATCAAACAAAGTAAAAGTATAATCATTGCCGTTAAAATCAAAGCTTTCTGCAAGCCATGATATATCACTTGTTTCATCTTTTTCTAAAAGGCTTGCATAAACAAGTCTCATCTTTGCTGTTCCAGGGCCTCTAGATTCATTTAAAAACGGATTAGGGGTTCCCCAATCTGTTCCTCCCTCTAATTTTAAGGTTTCTACTAAGTAACCATCTGAATCTTTATTTGATTCTATATTATCTTTATTTTCATCTACATTATTACTAGCTGTTCCATTTGTATTATCTACATTAACATGACTTCCACATCCGCTAACTGTAAATACTAACACAACAATCATAAAGCTAGCTAACAATATTTTTTTAATATTTTTCATCTTTACCTCCATAATTCTATATCATTTTATTATAACAAGCCAACTATATCATTCATCAATTTTATCTACAAGCTACCTATAGGGTTATTAATTTCACTAAAAATATTCTATTAAAATATTTCCATAGAAATAAAGCAATAAAGGGATTATATAGCTATTTATTAGCTATATAATCCCTATCTCTAATAACCTATCCCCCCGGTTAGCAGTATAGTCTAATTTTTCATAAAAATATCTAAGTAAAACTATATTTTTTAAAAATGCTCCCCATTTTCATAATAGTTTTTATGCTCTAATCCTTGGAAAACTACATCTAAACATTCTCTGTCCTTCTTAAAGTGACTTGTTATAGCCTTTGCTACCTTATCTTGAACTTCTTGACCTCTATCAAACCAAGCAACTTCTATTATCGTAGGAGGTACAACTACTTCTCCATCCATTATAAAAGTATTATTAATTAATTCTATAGTAAAATAATCTCTTGGACATTCTATTATTTCTACTAATTCATCTATTAATACTTTACTTTCCTTCATAACCTCTTCTTGAGGTATTCCTTTAACTCTTAACATCGGCATAATCTATTCCTCCTCATCCTCATTGTTCTATCTTAATTATTAATTCTTCACTCTTACGTACTACTTAATTAATCATATTATTCTAATAGAGATTTATCTAAGAATTTACCTATTACATCTACTGTTGGTTGAACATTTACGAAAGCATCTTGGTCTACTTCTTCTACAGCTTTCTTTATAAATAAAAGCTCATGCTTTGATATTACTGTTATAACAGATTGTAACTCTTCTTTTGTATATCCACCTAAGAAGCCTTTACCTATAGTTACACCTCTTAAATTGTTAGATAACAAATTCTTTGCCATCTCTTCACCTTTTTTGGTGTAAATAGTAACTGTTAATTTATGTTGTTGGATAAAGAACCTATCCATTACTTGGGTCATTGCATATATAGCTACTAAACTATATAATGATTGTTCCCATCCGTATATAAGCCCTGCTGCTAATACAATAGCTCCATTTAGTAAAAGTCCAACTTGACCTACTGACTTCCCTGTAAGCTTTTGAACAACTAAAACTATAATATCAGTACCTCCAGTAGAAAATCCTTCTCTTAGGCATAATCCTACACCTGCACCTGTTAAAACACCACCAAATATAGCTGCTAAAATTTGATTATTTGTTATTTGGACCATTGGTATTATCTTCATAAAAAATGATGATGATGCAACTGCTAATATAGTATAAACAGTAAACTTTTTACCTAATTTAAGCCATGATAAAATAGCTAACGGTAAATTTATAATTAATACCCATGCAGATATACTTATATTAATATTAAAAAAATCTAAGCCAACTGAAGATAATAATTGCGAAAGTCCAGTAACCCCTCCTGAAAATATATTACTTGGTGCTAAAAACATATTTACCCCAACAGCTGCTAAAACTGCATAAAATACTATAACTATTGCTCTTTTAATTATACTTCTCATACTGCCTCTCCTTTATATTTATCTTTAGATCTATTTTAAAAATTATATACATTATTTAATATTATATTGTTATAAATAATTTTCAATAGTTTTTTCTTACGTTATCATAAATTTATCCATCTAATAATAATATCTGCAAAAACTGTAATAATACTTATGTTTTTATAAAATTTATTATATATTTCATACTTTTGAAATAACCATTCTACCTGCTGATTTATATTAAACTTATTATTTTCCATAATTATGTATTATACTTATATAAGAATATAATAAGAATTTTATAATTACCTAACACAACTTTGATTTTGTTATATAAAAGGGGCAGATAAAATATGTTTAGTTTTAATGATCTAAAAATCATTTGTCAGGAATTTAATATTGAGTGTATTCAAATAAGTGATGTAATTGATACATCCAAATCTGAATCAGATAGACGTTTTAATTACAAAATTAATAACGAATACTTTTTAAAAATTAATAATTCTACAGTTATTACTGAAGATTTTTTGCAAGACATATCAACTTTGATCTCAAAATATAGAAAAATAGGAGTATATTGTCCAAGTCTTATAAAAAACAAAACCGGAAATTTAGCTTGCTACTATGAGAAAGATAACATTCAATATATTTGTTATATTGAAGAATGTGCACCATATAATATTTACAATTCAAAAGATAACTCAATTGACTATACTTTTAGAAAAAATGTGGTTAAACACATTGGTAAACTCGCTCAACAGTTTTCAAATATCGATTTATCTAAATTTAAATCAATGTGGTCTCTGATTGAATTAGGCCCATTTGATATAAATAAAGATGAGAAACAAGAAAATCTTGATAGCCTTGTTTCTACACTAAAAGAAAAGCAATTCAATGACTTATCAAATAAATTAGTGCTAATTAATCACCAACTTAGAGAACATATAAAGATTTATATTCATCAACTTCCTAGATGTGTTTACCAGGGTGATTTGAATGATTCAAATATTTTAGTTGATGATAAAGGTGATTTTAGAGGAATAATTGATTTTAATATGTTTGGAACGGAAGTTAATATTAATTGTTTCTTAAACGAAACAATGTATTATTTAGAAAAGTCTGATTTTGATCAACTAACAGCTCAAGAGATTTTTGATAAAATGAACAAAGTGCAAGAACTTTTATTATCTGAAATATTTGAATCTTATAGTTTAAATAATTTAGAGCTCAATATATTTAAATATTATAAAAAGATTATTTACCTATCATTTTATCCTAATGTGGCCTTATGGAATTCTTTAATTTCAAAAAATCAACATTTAGACAAGGTTTTAGAGTTAATAAATATTATTTTGAATTCTTAAAAAACATGAAATAAGTGCGAGCTAAGCTCGCGCTTATTTATATTGCATCAAAAAAGCTTACTTGGTCACTTTCTGAAAGTCCACCTAAGCATCCAAACTTTCTTAGTAAGTCTGTTGTAGAATTTCCTATTTTAGCTCTCTTTCTTAAATTATCTATGGAACTTATAGGAATATCTTCATGAACAGCATTAAATATAGATTCAGCTGCTATATTCCCCATGCCGGATATACTATTTAATGGTGGTCTTATTCCATCGTCTTCAATTTTGAATTTAGTAGCATCAGATTTATATAAGTCTATTGGTAAGAATCTTATCCCTCTCTCATACATCTCTAAAACAATCTCTAAATCATCATACATATCTTTATCCTTTGGTGCTGCTTCATTACCTTGCATCATTATCTCGTTCATTTTTTCTTTTACTTTTTCTTTTCCAAAAATCATAAATTCTGCATCAAAGGCTTTAGCTCTAATAGTAAAATAAGCAGTGTAATATGCTTTAGGTATATGAACCTTAAACCATGCTATTCTAAATGCCATCATTACATAAGCTGCTGCATGGGCTTTAGGGAACATGTATTTTATCTTTCTACAAGAATCTATATACCATTCTGGTACATCATGTTCTCTCATCATAGCTTCATATTCTCCCCATTTTTCTGGATCCTTTAAGGCTTTACCCTTACGTACTGTTTCCATTATCTTAAAGGAAGCATTGGGATCAAGTCCTTTTTTTATAAGATAAATCATAATATCATCTCTTGTACACACCGCTTCACTTAAAGTAACAGTTCCTGCATCTATTAAATCTTTAGCATTACCAAGCCATACATCTGTACCATGAGAAAGTCCTGATATACATAATAAATCACCAAAGCTTTTAGGTAGTGTATCTAAAAGCATTCCTCTAACAAACTTAGTTCCAAACTCAGGTATTCCAAAGGTTCCGACCTTTGAATTTATCTGTTCTGGAGTTACTCCTAGAGCTTCTGTTGATGAAAATAAAGACATAGTTTCCTTATCATCAAGAGGTATCTTTTGAGGATCTACTCCAGTTAAATCCTGTAGCATTCTTATTACTGTAGGGTCATCATGACCAAGTATATCAAGCTTTAAAAGATTTTGGTCAATAGAATGATAATCAAAATGTGTTGTTATGATATCTGAATCCGGATCATCTGCTGGATGTTGAACTGGACAAAATTCAAATATCTCTCTTCCCTTAGGTACTACTATAATTCCCCCTGGATGTTGTCCTGTAGTTCTTTTTATCCCTGTGCAACCTTTAGAAATTCTAGTAATTTCAGCTTTATTTGCAGGAGTATTTCTTTCGTCAAAATATTTTTTAACATATCCAAATGCTGTTTTATCTGCTATTGTACCTATTGTACCAGCTTTAAAGGTAGTTCCTTTACCAAAGATAACTTCTGTATATCTATGTGCTTTTGCTTGATATTCACCTGAAAAGTTTAAATCTATATCTGGTTCTTTATCCCCATTAAATCCAAGGAATGTTTCAAAAGGTATATCCATACCATCCTTATCCATCTTCTCACCACAGACAGGACAATCCTTATCAGGCAAATCAAAACCATTCTTATATCCATAGTCTGTAAAGTCTGAATACTTACATTTACTGCATCTATAATGAGGAGGTAGTGCATTTACCTCTGTTATTCCTGTCATATACGCTACAACAGATGATCCAACAGATCCTCTAGATCCTACAAGGTACCCATCTTCATTTGATTTCCACACAAGCTTTTGAGCAATTATATACATTACTGAGAATCCATTCTTTATAATAGAATCAAGCTCTTTATCTAATCTTTCTTGAACTACAGTTGGTAGCTCTTGCCCATATAATTCATGAGCTTTTCCATAAGCTATATCTTTAATTGTCTTCTCACAACCTTCAATATGAGGAGGACATTTTTCTGGAGATATAGGACTTATCTGTTCACACATATCTGCTACTTTATTAGTGTTTGTCACAACAACTTCATAAGCTTTTTCTTCCCCTAAATATGAGAATTCCTCAAGCATCTCTTCAGTAGTTCTCAAATATAATGGAGCCTGATTATCTGCATCTTTAAATCCTTGACCAGCTTCTAAAATACGTCTATATATTTCATCTTCTGGATCCATAAAATGAACATCTCCTGTAGCAACTACAAGTTTCCCTAGCTTTTCAGCTAAAGCTACAATTTTTCTGTTTATATCTTTTAAATATTCATTATCAGGAACTTCTCCATTTCTTATTAAGTAATCATTATTTCCTAATGGTTGAATTTCTAAGTAATCATAATCTTTTGCAATACTTTCAATTTCTTCATCAGACTTTCCAAGTAATATCGCTTTATAAAGCTCGCCCTCACTACACGCACTTCCTAAAATCAATCCTTCAGAATATTTCTTATACATGCTCTTTAATATACGAGGCTTTTTATAGAAATAATCTAAATGAGAATATGAAACAAGCTTATATAAATTCTTTAATCCTACATAATCCTTTGCAAGGATTATAGCATGATAGGTTTTTACTTTTTTATAGCTTTCTTTTTGAGCTTCTTCATCAAAGGCATATTTATCTATGTCCTCTAAAGTACTTGCTCCTCTTTCTTTTAAATTTTCAAGCATTATATTAAATACTTTAACTGTTGTATCAACATCATCTAATGCTCTATGAGCAACCTCAACCTTTATTCCAAGATTTTTAGCTATTCTTCCTAGCTTATATGTTTTAAAATGTGGAAAAACATCTTGAGCTAACGATAAAGTGTCAATATACGTAAAGTTAAAATCATATCCTAAAACCTTGGCATTATGCTTTAAGAAACCTATATCAAAATCAGCATTATGTGCTACTAAAACAGTACCGCCAATAAAATCTAGCATTTTAGGAAATATCTTATCTATGGTCTCTGCACCCTTTACCATATCATCAGTTATATTAGTAACTTCAACCACTCTTTGCGGAATAGATTTTTGTGGATTTACAAAAGTACTAAACTTATCTATTACTTTACCATCTTTAATCTTCATTATCCCTATTTCAGTAATCTTCTCTGTCTTAGGTGAAAATCCTGTAGTTTCTAAGTCTAAAACACAATAAGTAGTATCTATACTCTGACCTCTTCCATTAGTTACAGAGTTCTTTTTATCTGGTGCTAAATATGCTTCTACACCATAAATTACTTTCATATTATCATTGTTTCTTCCTAATAATTTATGAGCTTCAGGAAAAGCCTGCACAACTCCATGATCTGTTATAGCTATAGATTTCATTCCCCAGCTCATAGCTCTCTTAATTAAATCAGCTGCACTACTCATAGCATCCATCTGACTCATCTTAGTATGCATATGAAGCTCAACTCTCTTCACTTCTGAGTTATCCATTCTTACGGTCTTTGTCATACCAGAGGTTTCTACTATAGTATTTGCAATTACTTCTATTTCTCCTGTAAATTTACTCACACCTGAATTTCCCCAGAGCTTTACTCCTTTAGCCTTTTTAATTCTTGATACTACTTCTTCATACTGTTCACCTTTTACGAAACATTTACAACTAATGGAGCTTGAGCCATCGTATAAATCAAAAGAAACTAACATCTTTCCACTACGTAACTCTTTACTCTCCATGTTAGCAACCTCACCTGTTATAGCTACAGTTCCTTCATAAGGTGTAATATCACTTATTTTAATTATATCTTCTCTAAATCTAGCACTTCTGCCTAATATCAATGCAGCATTATCTTCCTTTTTACTACTCTTTGTATATTCTTTGGCTTTATTTGCCTTATTATAATCTTTATTACCTTGCCAACTTTTCTCACTATTCTCCCTATTGCTGCTCTTCCTCTTTGAGTTTGGTAGGTTACTTTCCATTACATTCTTAAGAGTAATAATTTCTTTCTTAATCTCATCATCTTTTATCTTCATTAACTCTTCATGATCCACTCTATCAATAAAATTTATCTTATAAGTCTTTCCATATAAGTTCTTTACAGACTCTTGAATCTCTTTATGATAATTTAAATCTCTAAATATATGAGATATCTCAACTTTAAAATAAATATTTATTGTATTACTGCTTACTTCATATTCTGTATTCTTTATTGCACCTCTCAAAAATGGATGTTTTACAGAAAGTAATAACATTATATTTTTTATCTCTTCTTCTATAGGTTTTTTCTCCACTTCTTTTGTATAGGTTATAACTATTTTAGAATCATTAAGTACGAACCTATCCTTTAAAAAATTGTTGAAATCTTCAATTTCTTTTACATCTAGATAACTATCCGAACTAATATTAAGAACTAAAGCTTTAGCTTTTTTTCTTAACGTAACATTTTCTACAACTGCATTAGTAATATTACTATCTACATAAAAATCACTAAAAATTTCCCTTACTCTTTTCATTATTTTTTCAAACCTTTCTTAAAAAGATTCATCACATCCTTTTATTATATAACTACTTACCACAATTTGTAATTATGTAAACATACTCATATTTATAGTTTCTAGTAAACAATCTCTTAATATCTTTACTTTTTTCATTTTTACTTACATTCTGAATTATATAAATTATGTTAAATGCTTTCATCAATAAAAAAATATAATTCTTTAGGCACTAACATTAATGATTCTCAACTAAATAGCCTACAATTTAGTTTGTTAAAAATATAAAAATTAAAATAGGAATGTAGATTATGAAGATAGTTCTTCATAATCTACACTCCTATTACTTTCCACTTGTCACTTGTCACTAAAAATTATAACTTTATTATTAAACTTAAGTTTATAAATTAATTACTATTATATCTATTAATCTCAGCTTCTTTATCTTCTTCAAACTTACGCGCTTCCCCTATAACCTCTACCTTGCCTTCTTTAATAGCATTAGTTATATTATTTACAAAGTAAAAATGTTCTTCACTTAAACCTAAGTCTTCAAAGTTATCTTGGAATTTATTAAAATAATTCATCTTATAATAAGGAAAATATAAAGATAATCCTCCTACTTCAGCCATAGTGGTAGTTTTCCTACTATATTTAACAGAATTATTAATAGAATCTATTACATTTTGTGATGCATTCATATTTAATCTCTCTGCCAACCTTAATATATCTACATGATCTGTTAAGTTTTCTGCATAAGCTTCAACTTCACTTCTTACTAAAGATACTCGTTCATACTCTTTATTTTCTAACTCATAATTTATTTCACTTATCAAATTACAAACCTCATTATAAGTAGCTCTTATCTCACTTAAATCAGTAATTGATAATACTGCATTTTCTGGAACCCCTTCGCCTGAGTTATACTCTACAAAATCATCTATAATAATATTCCCTAGTTCAACTGTATCTATAGATGTATTACTTGATAATTGATTTAGCCAATTAGTATAATACCATCCTGCAAATGGTTCTATTTCAGCTGATGCAATTAAATAATCAGCAAAAGGCTCAAGAGTGTACGCCACTTCTAATGTAGACATAAAACAAGCATCAAAACCTATAAAGTCAAAATATGTATCACTATCATCTAAAGCTTTCTCCAAACTATAAACATTCATATTATCATTTTCGAAATTTTCATCTTGTCCAAAACCTTCAACTGCTCCAAATCCATGGTTCCAAATTATCAAACCATATCTGTTAGCCGGATAATTATCTTTAGAGTACTTTATGAACTCAGTTAGAGTATTGGGTTCAGCCATATTCTTCAAACCCAAATTATCATTTACTAATTGCAACTCTCCATTTTCAACAGAAAATATTTGAGTCCTTCCCTCGCTAATTTGCTCATTAGTCCAATCTATACATCCACCTGTTTGTATTAATATATTTACGTTTTCACTTATATCTGCAGATAAAATTTCATTTATATCAACACTTGCAGTTCCATATTTAGATTCTAAATCAGATCCACACATATAAATCATTAAAGTAACAACATCTTCATTATTTCCTTTAATATTGGTTCTGTGTTCTCTTTTTAGGCTCTCAACTACATTTTCTTCTACTTCAATAGTTTCATCTGTTTCATTTATTTCTTCTTCTATTTGAACTACAGCATTTTCTTCCATTGCTCTTTTATTATTTGTACACATATTAAATAAACAAATAGTTAAAACACTAATTATTAATAACTCTATATATCTATACCATCTTTTCATATATATCCCCTCTAATTTTATATCCTATAAATTATATCATATTTTAATTAAATCGATTATAATTATCTTGTTTATTATTTATCTATAACACAAAAATATTAAATAAATTTATGATATACTTTTTGTAAAAACTATAAAGGATATGATTTTATGATAAAACAGCATATTAATATTATCATTTCACCAGCAAAAAAGATGAATATATGTGATGATGATTTATCACCATCCTCTATCCCCTGCTTTATGGATAAAACAACTATTCTCTATGAAACTTTGAAAAATTTTTCTTACGATGAATTGAAAAAACTATTAGTTTGTAATGATCAAATTGCAGAACTTAATTACGATAGATATTTACATATGGATTTGAATAAAGCTTTCACTCCAGCAATCCTTTCCTATGAAGGAATTCAATATAAATATATGTCTCCAACTTCTTTTTCTAATGATGAATTTGAATACATAAATAAACATTTAAAAATAATTTCCGGATTTTATGGAGTATTAAAGCCTTTTGATGGAACAACTCCATATCGATTAGAAATGCAGGCCAAGCTTAAAGCCAATAATTTTAAGGACCTTTACTCTTTTTGGGGTGATAGTATATATAAAGAAGTTCGTAAAGATTGTGATATAATTCTAAATTTAGCTTCAAAAGAATATAGCAAAACAATTGAAAAATACTTATCCGTAGACGATAAATACATTACTTGTGTATTTGGCTCTCTACAAGATTCTAAAATCAAAGTTAAAGCTACTGAAGCAAAGATGGCCCGTGGTCTTATGGTTAGATATTTAGCTAGTAATAACATATATAATATTGATGATATAAAAAACTTTTCAGATTTATCTTTTAAATACTCTGAAAAACATTCATCAGAAAATGAATTTGTATTTTTGAAATAGGTTATTTGCTACGCTTACAAAGAGAAATGTTGCCATAGGTAAGAGAAATATTCATCTTTGAATATTTCTCTGGCCGAAGGCCACATCTCTCTTAGCGTAGCTAATATTTATCCTATGTTCCACAGAAAGTCCTATAAGGAGTTTTTGTTGGTCCAGGTAAAGAAGTGTATTCCTCTTGCTCCTTAGAATATTCATAAGGATTTTTAATCACATCTAAAAGCTTATCCATAATACTATAATCATCGGCCTTTACAGCAGCATCTAATGCTTCCTCCACCCTATGATTTCTTGGTATTATTGAAGGGTTATTATTTTTCATAAGCTTCATTACTTCTTCTTTGGTCTTATCTTGCTTTGACAATCTTTGTTGCCATAATTTATACCAATCTTTAAATCCTTCTTCATCAGCCATCTTCATTTCATCTAAATTTCCAATAGTTAATGAACGGAATGTATTTGTAAAGTCAGCACCATACTTATTCATAATACTTAAGAGGCCTTCTATTAACTGTTCATCTTCTGCCTTCTCAGTAAACAATCCAAGTTTCGCTCTCATTCCAGATATCCATTTTCCCTTAAATATCTCTGGATACTCTGCAATAGCTTCTTGGGCTAAGTTAATAGCTTCGTCTTTATCATCACTTAATAACGGCAATAAACTTTCAGCAAACCTTGCAAGGTTCCAAGCTCCTATATTAGGTTGATTTCCATAAGCATAACGCCCACTTCTATCTATTGAACTAAATACAGTACTAGGATTATATACATCCATAAAAGCACATGGTCCATAATCAATAGTTTCTCCACTAATCGTCACGTTATCTGTATTCATAACACCATGAATAAAGCCTACTAGTTGCCATTTAGAGATTAAATCAGCTTGTTTTTTTATTACCTCTTTAAGGAATTTAATGTACTTATTATCGTCATTAATTAATTCTTTATAATGTCTCTCGATTGCATAATCTGCTAAAGCCCTTAAATCATCAAGCTTTCCATAGCTTGCTATATATTGAAAAGTTCCTACCCTAATATGACTTGAAGCTATACGTGTTAATACTGCTCCCGGCAACAGCTTTTCCCTAATGACTGTATCACCAGTTTCAACTACTGCTAAACTACGAGTGGTTGGAATTCCAAGACCATACATAGCCTCACTTATAATAAATTCCCTAAGCATAGGTCCTAGTGCCGCCTTCCCATCTCCACCTCTTGAATATGGTGTCTCACCTGAACCCTTTAGCTGAATATCTACTCTTTCATTTTTAGGTGTTATAAGTTCTCCAAGAAGTACAGCTCTTCCATCACCTAACATTGTAAAATATCCAAATTGATGTCCTGCATAAGCTTGAGCTATAGGCGTTGTTCCTTCTAATATTCTATTTCCAGAAAGTATGTCTACTCCTTCTGAACTTTCTAAATACTGTGAATCTAATCCTAGTTTTTCTGCTAATGAATAATTAAAAGTAACAAGCTTAGGCTTAGGTACATGACTTGGTCTTTGCTTACTATAAAACATTTCTGGTAATTTTAAATATGTATTCTCTAACTTAATTTTTATCATCTCCNGCCTTTACAGCAGCATCTAATGCTTCCTCCACCCTATGATTTCTTGGTATTATTGAAGGGTTATTATTTTTCATAAGCTTCATTACTTCTTCTTTGGTCTTATCTTGCTTTGACAATCTTTGTTGCCATAATTTATACCAATCTTTAAATCCTTCTTCATCAGCCATCTTCATTTCATCTAAATTTCCAATAGTTAATGAACGGAATGTATTTGTAAAGTCAGCACCATACTTATTCATAATACTTAAGAGGCCTTCTATTAACTGTTCATCTTCTGCCTTCTCAGTAAACAATCCAAGTTTCGCTCTCATTCCAGATATCCATTTTCCCTTAAATATCTCTGGATACTCTGCAATAGCTTCTTGGGCTAAGTTAATAGCTTCGTCTTTATCATCACTTAATAACGGCAATAAACTTTCAGCAAACCTTGCAAGGTTCCAAGCTCCTATATTAGGTTGATTTCCATAAGCATAACGCCCACTTCTATCTATTGAACTAAATACAGTACTAGGATTATATACATCCATAAAAGCACATGGTCCATAATCAATAGTTTCTCCACTAATCGTCACGTTATCTGTATTCATAACACCATGAATAAAGCCTACTAGTTGCCATTTAGAGATTAAATCAGCTTGTTTTTTTATTACCTCTTTAAGGAATTTAATGTACTTATTATCGTCATTAATTAATTCTTTATAATGTCTCTCGATTGCATAATCTGCTAAAGCCCTTAAATCATCAAGCTTTCCATAGCTTGCTATATATTGAAAAGTTCCTACCCTAATATGACTTGAAGCTATACGTGTTAATACTGCTCCCGGCAACAGCTTTTCCCTAATGACTGTATCACCAGTTTCAACTACTGCTAAACTACGAGTGGTTGGAATTCCAAGACCATACATAGCCTCACTTATAATAAATTCCCTAAGCATAGGTCCTAGTGCCGCCTTCCCATCTCCACCTCTTGAATATGGTGTCTCACCTGAACCCTTTAGCTGAATATCTACTCTTTCATTTTTAGGTGTTATAAGTTCTCCAAGAAGTACAGCTCTTCCATCACCTAACATTGTAAAATATCCAAATTGATGTCCTGCATAAGCTTGAGCTATAGGCGTTGTTCCTTCTAATATTCTATTTCCAGAAAGTATGTCTACTCCTTCTGAACTTTCTAAATACTGTGAATCTAATCCTAGTTTTTCTGCTAATGAATAATTAAAAGTAACAAGCTTAGGCTTAGGTACATGACTTGGTCTTTGCTTACTATAAAACATTTCTGGTAATTTTAAATATGTATTCTCTAACTTAATTTTTATCATCTCCTTATAAATTATAAATAGTTAATGTCTATATCTTTAACTTACCCAAGCTATAATTTTTATATTATCTTTTTATAAATTATATATTACTATATTAATTATTAAAAGATAAATATTATTAAGTAGTATTTTATTTTCTAATATTTTGTATAAATTTTATATTTTAAAAAATACATCAAACACGAAAAAATCATACTTGATGTATTTTTTAACATTCTATCTAATTGCTCCATATAGTAGGATCTTTATAATAATTTATTTCCTCATTCATCATTCTTTCACCTTGTTTTTGCAATCGAACTTTATACTCAGACCAATTTCTTTCTTCCTTAGGTGTCCAACCTATTTCAGCATATCCTAATAATCTCGGATATATCATATAATCCATTTGATCTTGAGTCGAAATATTTTCAGTCCATAATGGTGCTTCTATACCTAATACTAAATTCTTTGGAGCAAAGTCAGTAGGATCCCAATTATATGCAGTTTCTACTGGTATATATCCCGCCCAATCTGATCCATATGGAGTGCTCTCATTATATTTCATATCTAAATAAGCTTTACTTGCTATGGAAATTATCATTTTCATATTCTTTTTTCTAGCAGCTTCATTAGAATCCTTCCAGTTTTGTAGTATTACACTTGAATTTATTTCAGGAGAAGTATCTATTGGATCCCAGCCTATAGGAGTCTTTCCATACTTTTCTGCTATTTTAGCTACTCTTCCAACAAAGTAATCATAATCTGCCTTTGGCGTAGCTTCTGCCTCATCCCCTCCTATATGAAAATACTTTGAAGGAGATATCTCAGAAACTTCTTTAATTACATCATCAATAAATTCATATGTTTTTTCATCATGTGTCATGAAAGAGCTGAATCCAACATTTGTCCCTGTATATAATGGCTTTCTCTCTCCATCCGGATTTAAAAAGCCATAAGAATCTAATGCTGCATTAGTATGTCCTGGCATATCAAATTCAGGAATTATTTCTACATATCTATCTTTAGCATATTCAACTATTTCCTTAAATTGCTCCTGTGTATAGTATCCTCCTTGCCCTCCACCAACTTCAGTACTACCACCTATTAAAGTTAAGTCAGGATATTTTTTAATTTCTAAACGCCATCCTTGATCGTCACTTAGATGTAAATGTACTCTATTTATTTTATATTGAGCTGCTAAATCTATTTGACGCTTAACCTCATCTTCAGTAAAAAAGTGTCTTGCTACATCAATCATTAATCCTCTGTAGCTATATTCTGGCTTATCATCTATTGTTGAAATAGGAACTGTCCATTTAATATTACTCACAACTGTAGCCTTTTCAATATCTGATGGTAACAACTGTCTTAGTGTTTGAACCCCTCTTGAAATCCCTTCAGGTTTAAATGAAATAATCTTAATCCCCTGATTATCAGTTATAATCTTATATCCTTCATCACCTTGAACTTCTTCCCCTCCTATAGTAGTTAAATAAATATTACCTTCTGGTGGATTATCACTTTTAATAATTTTAAATTCAAATCCAGTTGATGGTTGTAATTTTCCTTTTATAAATTCTGCAACTTTATTAATTTCATCTGTTTCTTTTTCAGTTTTTCCTTTTATATAAATTGAAGTATCATTAGTAATATTAAATTCCCCAACACCTTTTTCAAAACTTAATGGCTTTGGGATGATATCATTTACATTTTCTTGTGCTTTAACGTCTTTATATGCTATAGCAATTATTATAAAAGCTACTACCACTATAAATCCCGTCATCAATTCAAATTTTTTCCTCAACTTATTATTAAATTTTATTTTCATTTGTTCACCATCCTATATACTAAATAATTTAGTTTTTAATAAATCTTCATTATTATTTTATAACCTAAAGGGTGTATTCTATACTATTCTTATATTGCTTTACTATCAACTTTATCTATTTTAACATCATAATTTTTTCAATAAAAAAAGAGGTAAAATCTATTTAAAATCTTACCTCTTACATATTCATATTTTAGTTATTTACAAAACTACATTTCTAATTAGTATTTATTCGTCTTCTTATTTTTCTATAATCATTACCTTTCTCTCTTACTAATATAATACCTAATACTATAAACGTAATTAATTCAGCTAAAGGTAACGATAAGAAAACCCCAGTAACTCCAATGAAGGGTGGTAATATTACTGTAAATAAAAATTGAAATACAAATCCCCTTCCTACTGAAATTACATTAGCATAAACATTTTTACCTATTGCTTGGAAATATCCACTCATTGTAAAAATCGTTCCAATTATAGGACTTCCAATGCAATAAATTAATATCTTATTATAAGCAAAATCTAAACTTTCTGCTCCTATACCAAATATTGAAATCATTTCTCTACCAAAAAGAACTATACTCGTGTAAACAATAATTCCTCCAATTATACAAATACCAATAGTTATATATAATAGTTTTTTCATTCTCTCTAATTTATTTGCTCCATAATGATATCCTATTAAAGGTTGTAAACCTTGAGCTATTCCCATACATGTATTTACTAAAAAACAATTTATATATGTGGCAACTGTATAAATAGCTACATCTACTGTATTTCCATAAGCAAACATAGTTCTATTCTGTACTAAAAGTATGATCCCATAAGATAATTGTACTGCAAAACTAACAAAACCAATTTTTAATATCTTCTTTAAAATTCTAAAATCTAGTTTAAAATATTCTTTTCTTATTTTTATATTTGATTTTCCCTTTATGAAATGTAATAAGGATACTACCATAGTTATAAAGATACTTGCACTAGTTGCTAAAGCTGCACCTTTTACACCATATCCAAGCTTAATAACAAATAACCAATCTAATATAATATTAGCAATAGCTCCTATCCCAATCATTATCATTGATAGATCTGGCCTACCACCAGTTCTAACTATAGGATTTAACGCTGTTGAAAATATATATGGTATAGAAATAAAAAATATTATTGTGTAGTAATCTCGTGCATACTCTATAGTATCAGCTGTAGCACCTAACATTCTTATTATAGGCTCCCTAAATATAAGACCTAAAAGCATCACTATACTTCCAATAATAATAATTGACTTAATAGCAGTTCCTAAGGATTTTTCAGCCTTTTCCTTATGTCCTCTTCCCATATGGATAGCTACTATACTGCTTGTCCCAATTCCTATCATTAAACCTATCCCAACAACTAATGTTACAGCAGGCCAAGCAATATTCACACCAGCAAGTCCAGCTTCTCCAACACCTTGTCCTACAAAAATACCGTCTACCATTGTATATATAGTATTTAAAACAACTCCTACTATGGAGGCTACAACAAATTTAGTCCATACCTTAAATATATTCATATTTAATACTTCATTTATGTCCATAATTTCACCTTTCAACATTATAAAAATTGCAATAATATAATAATCCTTGCCTATTATATCATTAACTTTCTCAAAATTATATGGATATTTTTATGATTTATTTCTCTTTTAATTAATTTGAATATAGTTATCTTTTTTAAGCACACTATAAATATAAATACTTAAGGAGGTAATCTACTTATGAAAAATATTAAATTAGTTTCCGCATTATTATTAGCTATGCTTTTAACTACTTTTATAAGTTGTAGCAATAATGGCTCAAACAAAAATAATTCTTCAAACAATTCACAAAACACAACTGAAAATAATACTTCTACTACAGCAACAACTAAAGAAGATTATGAAAAATACTTAACAGAAAGATATACTCATTACTTTGGAGACCCTAGTAAAGCTCCTGAATATGATATATATGCTGAAGACTTCACTTTTAATGGTACAACTGAAGAATTTCTAACTATATATAATAATTCTTATAATGACCTTAAAACGAATTTAGAAGCATTTAAAGCTGACTTACAAAACTATGTAAAAAAAGGAACTCCTGAAGTTGACAAATTAAATGCCGATGTAATTGCTGAAGTAGATAAAACAATTACTGCTGTTGATAAACATAATGCAGGTTTTGTGGAAACAACTAAAGACTATGCAACTTTAGCTAAAGATGAGGTAGTTAAGGGGCTTAGAACCATAGGAAACGCTTCTCATAATGCAATGAATGATTTAAAAGAAATGGTTAACAATGCTAAATCAAAACTTAGTATAAGCTAACCTTTAACCCTATGATGTCTTGAATATATTTTCTCATATATGTAAAAAAGACTGTCTCAAAATTTATTTATCAATTTTGAGACAGTCTTTTGATTATTTATTATTATAGTAACCCTTTTACCATTGGATTAATCTTCGATCTATCAAACTTTCCAGCAATTTTAGGCATTATTTCTTTCATTATTTTACCCATGTCTTTCGCTGTATAATTTCCATTAGCTATTATTTCTTTTAACATTTCACTAACTTCTTCTTCAGTTAATTGCTTTGGAAGATATGGTGTTAATACTTCTAATGCAAAGTTACCTTCTTGAATTTTTTCTTCATTATTTGCTTGCTTAGCATATTCTAAAGCTTCTTTAGTTTGCTTTATACTTTTTTCAATTATTTTAATAACATTTTCATCTGAAATGTCTTCTCTGTTATTAACCTCATAAGCTTTAATTTCAGCGCTAACCATTCTTAAAACACTAACTCTTGCCTTATCTCTTGCTTTCATTGCTGCTATTTCATCTTTTTTTAATTGTTCTTTTAACATCTCTTTGTAATCTCCTATCTATATATATTTTAATTAATAGTTATCTATATAGTTAATTTTTATTAATAATAATAAAATAAATCAACTCTTTTAACTTCTTTATCTCATGATTCCTCTTATTATAATATTATATACCAATATAATGAAATAATAAACGTTAATTAATTTCTGAATTAAACTTATATCCAACACCCCATACTGTTTTTATAAATATAGGCTTTTACAATCAGCTTCAATTTTATTTCTTAATTTATTTATATGAATAATTATATTATTATCATCAAAAGAGTATTTCTATAACAAAATCCATGATATATCTATCATGGATTTTGTTATTAAGACTATTATATTTTAAACACTATTCTCTAAGTTACTATTCATTTCTGTTAGTTGCATCTGTATATATAGTTTATGAGCAACTGCCATAACTGTCGACCTTACCATTTCACTTTCTAATGTATTTATCGAGGCAGAACTAGGATAAGAAAAATCCCTAGTTATAAAAACAGCTTCTATGGCTTTCTCTGCTTCTGTACAAAAATAATCATAAGCCGTATCTATAGGACAACTCTCTATTTGTACATTTATGAGACTACATATTTCTTGTAAGCTAAATACCTGCTTTAATACGCAAACTACAATTAGATATGCTAAATGCTTTTCATTATACTTTTTATCTTTTGGAGGTGATACCACCTTTTGCTTTACATAATTATTAAGCATTGTTGGCGTTAATATTTTTTCATCTGTATTAACATTTATTGATTTAGCCACATCTTCTAAATATGTAATTACCTGATCTTTATATAAAGGAACACGTGGTAACTCATTGAATCTTGGCAAATGAAATTTAGAACTTTCCATTAGTCCCCCCCTAAAACTTTCTATTTTAATGCTTCATGTTTTCTTATATATTGAATTGCTACACATCCTGGACCACCTTGAGTTGTAAACGCAGGACCTAAAAGTTTAACTTCAATATCAGCATTTTCTATATGACCTAATATAATGTTTTTGGCTTCTTCTGCTAACTCTTCTTTACAAGCGTGTGAAATATATATTTTACAATTTGAATCAACGTTATCTTCTAACATTGTTTCGCAAATTTTTTGTATTGCCTTTTTAAAAGTACGCTTTGTAGTGAACTTAACTAAAGATTTTTTATCTTCTGCAAGAGTCATTACAGGTACTAGCTTTATTAACCCACCAATTTTACCAGCTAATGGTGATAATCTTCCCCCTCTTACTAAATAATCAAAATCATTAGGTATTAAGAAAGATTTGGAGTTTTCTACAGTTTCATTTATCTCTGTAACTATCTCCTTAACCTCAATACCATTTTGAGCTAAAACTACAGCTAAATCAACTAAGTATTTTTGAGGTCCACATAATGTTTGCGAATTAATTACATGAATACGCCCTGGATTTTCATCCATATTTTTCGCCATACATGCTGAGTTATATGTACCTGATAACCCATCAGCCATTGATATATTTATTATTTCATCCTCAGGATATTTGCTGTATATTTCTAATACTTCTCCTATTGACGGCTGAGAAGATGCTGGTATATGTCCTTCATTAATTATCTCTATAAATTTTTCTGTATGAATATCTTCATATTCTTTATATGTATTACTGTTAATAGTTACTGCAAGTGGAGCAATTTCAATTCCTTTAGCTTGTCCATCTTTTTTTGAGTAAAGTGATGATGAGTCTGATACTATTCTAATCATAAATTTCTCTCCATTCAATTTATATTCTATCCTAAGTAATTTTGTCTATCAATCTAATTCATCTAGTTTTAAAAACTATTTGTTTTAGATTAACACCCTAAAACTATTTTGTCAATAAAATTTACATTTTCTTCATAGTATATTCTAATAACATTCAAAACACATAATTATTCTTTAATTCCATTTTTTACTTGACATAACCTTTTCATTGTTATAATATTAACATAACATGTTACGTAACGAGTTATGTTAATATTACATTTAGGGGGACAAAAATGAAAAAAAGATCAATCTTAAGAAGAATTAGTGCTTTGTTATTAAGTACTACAATGCTATTTAGCATTATGGGATGTAAGAATAGTAATTTAGAAACAACTCAATTATCTTTCAAACCTGGTACATATGAAGCATCATCTAAGGCCCACAACGGTGACCTAAAAGTTCAGGTTGAAGTTGATGATACTTCTATAAAATCTGTCACTGTTATCGAACATGGTGAAACTCCAAATGTTTCAGATGCAGCTTTAGAAAAGGTACCTGCAGCTATAGTTACTACTCAAAGTGTGGCTGTAGACATTGTTTCAGGAGCTACTTATACAAGTAATGCTATCATTGAAGCTACAAAAATTGCTTTACAAGAAGCTGGTGGTAACTTAGAGTTACTTAATGTAAAAAAGGAACAAACTGAAAAAGTTGAAGATATTGAAAAAACTGCTGATGTTATAGTTGTTGGTGCTGGTGGTGCTGGTCTGGCAGCTGCAGTAAGCGCTTCGCAAAATGGTGCAAGCGTAATAGTAATAGAAAAGATGCCTAGTGTTGGTGGAAATACAATAATATCTGGTTCAGGATATAATGCAGTTGATCCAAAAAGACAAGAACCATTAGGTATTGAAGATAGTATTGAACTACACTATACTCAAACATATGAAGGTGGAGATAAATTAGGTAATCCTGATTTAATTAGAACCCTTGTTGAAAATGCTTATCCTGCATTAGAGTGGCTTGAATCTCTTGGAATGGAGTATACTGATAATCTAATAACAGTTTTAGGTGGATTATTCCCAAGAGGACATAAACCTGTTAAACCTTTAGGAACTGGGTATGTTGATGCATATATGAATTACATAAATAGTAATGATGTTGAAGTAATGGTAGAAACCAAAGCTGAAGAGCTAATTATTGAAGATGGCATAGTTACTGGAGTAATTGCGTTAGGGGCAAATGGTAATAAAGTAACTTTAAATGCTAATAATGGGGTTATACTAACAACTGGTGGATTTGGTGCTAATGTTGAAATGCGTCAAGAATATAATAAAAAATGGCCTACATTAGATGAAACAATAAAAACTACTAATGCTCCAGGAGCAACTGGTGATGGCTTAATTATGGCCGAAGCTGTTAATGCTAATCTTGTTGGAATGAATGAAATTCAACTTTTACCTATGGGAGATCCAAACACAGGAAGCTTAAGTGGTAAAGTTGGTGTGGGTGTTGCAAGTAATGTTTTCATTAATAAAGAGGGAAATCGTTTTGTTGCAGAGGATGAGCGTAGAGACGTTATGACTATGGCTTTATATGAACAAACTGATAAATGGCTATGGGAAGTAATAGATTCTGATACTTATCCAACACCAGAAAGCAAAAATAACTTTAATCAAACTATAACTGAATTAGTTGAACAAGGTATAGTTATTAAAGCTGATTCTCTTGAAGAATTAGCAGAAAAATTAGATCTTCCATACGAAAATCTAAAAGCTTCTTTAGATAAGTATAATGAAGCCGTAGATAATCAAGGTGGAGATGAATTTGGTAGAAAAATATTAGAACAAAAAATTGATACAGCACCATTTTATGCAGGTGCAAGATCAATAACTGTTCACCATACAATGGGTGGTCTTGAAATAAATACTTCTGCTGAAGTAATAAATAAAGATAGTGAAATAATTGAAGGGCTATTTGCTGCTGGGGAAGTAACTGGTGGTGTTCATGGATCAAACCGTCTTGGTGGTAATGCTTTAGCTGATATTACTGTATTCGGTAAGATCGCTGGTGAAAATGCTGCAAAAAACAAGCTTAAATAATAAAAAATAGTTTTCCCTATAAATTATTTACCCTATAGATCTATTTTACAATAAATCTATAGGGATTTTTTTTATCTTTCAAAATATGGTATAATGTAAAAATCTATATGAAATCAATATATAAATTTAAATGATAAGGTGATTGTTAATGAAGGAGTCGCAAAAGCATATTGATAAAAAAGCTGAAATATTAAAGGATGCAATTACAGTAATTCAAAAGTATGGATATGAAAATGTATCTATTAGACAAATCTGTAAAGAACTTAATATTACTACTGGCACATTCTACCACTATTTTAACGGTAAAAATGATATTATTGCTGAACAATTCACTTGGATGGATCAGCGCTATTTAACAGAAGTAAAACCCAATTTAACAAATGATAATGAATTAGATAATATACTCTATTTTTGCAACTTTTATGCAGAATTCACATATAAAAAAGGATTAAGCAAAAGTATTGAGATTTCTCAAATTAAACTTACTGATAATAATGGATTTTATACTTCAAATCATAGAATTATGAAACAAATATTACTAGAAATAATCCAACGTGGTCAAAATAAAGCTCAAATAATAGATACTGTTTTAGCCGAAGATATAGCTGATATGATTCTTGTTATGATACGAGGTTATTCATTTGACTGGTCTAGAAAAGAAGCTACTTATGATTTAATTTATTATACTAATTTAAATATAAAACTTTTCTTAAATGGTATATCCCAAAACACCTTCCTATATTTTTAGGAGGGTATTTTTATTTATATAATTATATATTAATTAATCAGGTAATACTATTTATGTAATTAAATAATAACTATATGAAAGGTGCGATATTTGTGAGAGTGAGAAGATCTTTAAACCCTGAAGTTGCTATAACTCAAAATTCTAATGAATCTTTAGCTATAAAAGAAGGCTTAAGCCTTCTTAATATTTCTTCCATGATAAAAAATGATGATGTTGTTGTAATAACACCTAATTTTGTTAATAAAGGTGGTGTTGGATATGGTGATGTAGTTGGTCCTGAAAGCCTAAGAGAACTAATAAAAGTTATTAAGTGTTGTAACCCTAAAAGGGTTGTAGTTGCAACAGCATCTGCTGAAAAAGATATTGAATCCGTAATGAAGGATATAGGTTATACAGATGTTATAAAATCAGAGAAGGTGGAATTCATCAACTTAAACTATGGACCTTTTATAAATGTTCCATTAAATCATAGCAGCCCAACTTCAACATCATTAAATAAACTATACGAAGAAATGACCTTTCTAATATCTTTTACACAACTTAAAATCCATGAAGAAGCTACCATGTCTGCATCTATAAAAAATATAGCCATGGGATGGCCATCTTGTGAAGAGCATGGATATCCTAAGAAAAACTTAGGAATACATAAAGACTTACATGGCTTTATCACTGCCATGCTTGAAAAGTTTACTATCGATTTATCAATAGTTAGTGTAAACCCTGCAATGATAGGAACCGGTCCTCATAATGGAATTGGAAATCATACTGGAATTGTTTTATGCGGTACTGATCCTGTTGCTACAGATACTATCGGCGCTAGACTCTTAGGATTTAAACCCCAAGCTATAAACTATTTATATTCTTCAATAAATAAAGGTTTAGGCTGTGGAGAAGTAACACTAGAAAGTAATTCTCCTATAAAAATATTAGGAATGAATTTACTTGATGCAGAAAAGCATTTTAATAAATGTGCTTATGGAAAAGAGTTTTCTGTTGATAAATTAAATAATTAATAAAAAAATAGCAATAGATGTAAAATATCTATTGCTACCCATAATTTATTATATTTTATAGTTCTTCACCATTTGTAGATATTACATTTTTATACCAATAAAAGCTCTTCTTTCTCGCTCTATCTAATGTACCTGTTCCATCATTATTTTTATCAACATAGATAAATCCATATCTTTTCTTCATTTCTCCAGTACCAGCACTTACAAGGTCAATACATCCCCATGGAGTATATCCCCATAATTCAACACCATCAGCAATTGCTTCTTTCATTTGCTCGATATGAGCTTTTAAGTAGTTAATTCTATAATCATCGTTTATTGATCCATCAGCTTCAACTGTATCAACAGCCCCTAATCCATTTTCAACTATCATCATTGGAATTTGGTATCTGTTATAAATTTGATTTAAAGTAGTTCTTAAACCTACAGGGTCAATTTGCCATCCCCAATCACTTGCTTCTAAGTAAGGATTCTTTAAGCCCATTGAAAGATTTCCACCAGTAGTTTCAACATTTGGATCTTTACTTACACAGTTAGTCATATAGTAGCTAAATGTATAGAAGTCAACACATCCATTTTTAAGAGTCTCTAAATCTCCTTCTTCCATCTTTATTTCAATATTATTTTCTCTAAAGAAACGTTTAGCAAATCCTGAGTATGCTCCTCTTACCTGAACATCTCCACATAAGAAATTAGAGAATTCTTCTTGTTGTTGAGCTAATAATACATCTTCTGGATTACAAGTATAAGGATATAATTTTCCATAAGCTATCATACATCCGATTTTAAACTCTGGATTTATTGAATGTGCTAATTGAACCGCTTTAGCACTTGCAACAAATTGATGGTGTAATGCTTGGAAACATTCTTGCTTATGATCATTTCCACCAGTTCCAAATGTTAATGATCTTATATCATCAAACATTACTCCTGCACCCATGAAAGCTGCAGCTGGTCCATGAGTTAAAATGTTAATTTCATTAAATGTTAGCCAGTACTTAACTACATCTTTGTATCTGTTAAATATAGTTTCACAATATCTTAAATAACAATCTATAGTTCTTCTATCTTCCCATGCATTCCATTTTTTTGTTAAACCAAATGGTGTTTCATAGTGAGAAATAGTTACTAATGGTTCTATATTATATTTCTTTAATTCAGCAAAAACATCATCATAGAATTTTAACCCTTCTTCATTTGGTTCTAATTCATCTCCATTTGGGAATATTCTTGTCCAGTTCATAGACATTCTAAAAGTTTTGAATCCCATTTCAGCAAAAAGTGCTATATCTTCTTTATATCTGTGATAGAAATCAATTGCTTCATGACTTGGATAATAAGTTCCATCTTCTATCTCTGTAGTTATTCTTCTAGCAACAGTATGAGTACCACCTGTCATCATATCAGATGAACTTAACCCTTTTCCTCCTTCTCTATATCCACCTTCAAATTGGTTAGCTGCAGTAGCTCCACCCCATAAGAAATTTTCTGGGAATTTAATATTGCTCATAATTACCCTCCATTATTTAAATACTATTATTTTTCTATTTATTTTCCTCTTTAGCCAAATTATAAATCATTTTATGAACAATAGTCAATTTATTTAGTTCATATAATGAATAATTTTCATTTTTTGAAAATTAAGGCTTATTTTATATAAAAAAATAAAGCCAGTTAAACTGACTTTAAAATACCATATTATATTAATTTCACTCTTCTGATTTTCATTTTATATAAACTATATAAGATAAATTATAATTAATCACAATATATAATATTCAATTTTTCATCTTTAAAGTTAACCTCAGAATCTGTAATCACAATAGCTTCCGAAAATTCTCCATAAGTATAAAACCTTCGCATATTAAACTTAGTTTTATCTGCAAGAATAAAGCATCTATCAGCAGAGTTAATTACAGCTCTTTTAACCTCTCCATCATTAAGTAATTCTGTAGTAAATCCACTTTTAGAATCAATACCCATTGTACCTAAAAATGCTAAATCAAAGTTCATAACCTTTATCTTACTTACTATATCCTCACCTATAATCAAGTTTTGCTCTGGCTTTGCATATCCACCTAAAATATAAGTGTTAATACCTTTTGCCATAAGTTTTTGGATATGTAGTATTCCATTAGTTACAACTGTTATATTCTTTGCATTTATATAATCTATCATATAATAACAAGTAGATCCAGAATCTATAAATATTACATCATTATCCTTGATGAATTCTGAGGCTTTTTTAGCAATTTTAATTTTATCATCCTTATTATTTTTAAATATTTCTGCTAAATTTACCCATTCAATATTATCTTTTATCTGTTCTACTAACTCTGCTCCACCACGTGTTCTCTTAATATATCCTCGCTCTTCCATTGCAATTAAGTCACGTCTTAAAGTTGATCTAGAAATTTTAAATTTCTCCATCATCTCTTCAACTGTAGCAAATTTTTTAACCTTTAAATATTCTAATATTTCTATCCATCTATCTATAAGTACCACATCAATCACCTATATACCATTATATTTTTCTAAACTATTCATTATATGAACAAATATTAACACTTGTTAATTTTTATGTCAACAAATTTAACAAGTGCTAATATATATTGCTTTTTTAATTTTCATTGCTATCTTTATATGACAAAATTGTACTTAGGAATATAGTTAAACATATTACACTAGTAACAGAAATAACTATACTTATAACCTTGGCTCCTATAGATAATGGGGTTATATCACCATAACCTATAGTGGTGAATGTTATTATAGTATAATAAAATAAATCAAATGCATTTGGTGAATTGCTAAAAGCTCCAGTTTCTGCCCCATTTATAAAACATACCCCTAAGAATAAATTTAAAACTATCAATCCAACCATAAGTATAGCTGCAACTATAATTCTACTATAAGAAGTTGATTCTTCATGCTTAGTCTTTATGTTGTGAGGATTTCTTATTAACTGTATAAGCACCTTCATATTTAATATATAAGAAACTGTAACTCCTATTAATCCTAAAACATACATACTTTCAAATTCTTCTGGCGATAATAACAAAGCAGTAAAATACGTACTTATAATAAAATAACTTAATAACAAATCTACCTTAACATTCTTATTTTCAACTCCATATATAAACTTATGTATTCTAACAGTAATTAGTAATACATATCCCATAGAATAATGTATTACTATCAAAGACATTATTATAATCACTATTTTAATCAGTAAATCTAAAGCATCTACTGCATAAGTATCTATATATCTAATTACACTTGTAGAAATTGATATTGCAATAAATATCTCTGCTGCTATTATCAGTGTTCCCTGAACACTTCTTCTCAATTTAGACTTTTCCTTAAACAGCTGTTTATACGTAACATTTACTTCTTTTATTAGATTGTTTAGTACAGTAAAAATTCTCTTATTATTTTTTGCATTTCTAGCTCCAATTACTGATAAGAGTAAAAGTGTTGAAATTATTATAAATAGTTTACCCATTACTCCTCCTAACTTAAAACCATCTTCAAGGAAATTTCTTAATTACACTGTAATCCACATTAGAGTTATTCCATTTTCTTCTCTTTTCTACAAATAATTATAGAGCAATTATACTATACCAAATATCAATTGTCATTCCTTTAGAAACTACCTCTTTATTTTCTTTTTCATTTAATGTAATATGTTACATAGCTTATTAATGCAATTATGGAAGTATTATAAAGTAATATTCCTATAGTTCAGTGTAAAACTAATAATATTACAGTATAATTAATGTAAAGTAATAAATAAATTTAACAATATAACTTCATGTAGGTGGAAAAATGAATTATATAATATTCGACTTAGAATTTAACCAACAACATCCTGATATAAAAAGTGACCAAAAACCAGAGCTTATGTTTGAAATAATTCAAATAGGAGCTTTAAAATTAGACAATAACCTTAATACAGTTTCAACCTTTAACTCCTTTGTTAAACCAACTGTTCATAGAATGCTTCATCCTTATGTAGAAGATCTAACTAACATAACTTATGAACAAATAAATACATCTAAAGTTTTTACAGATGTCTATGAAGACTTTATTGATTTCATTGATGATTCTGAATCTACTTTAGTGCTATGGGGAGTTAATGACATTAAAGAATTAATTAAAAATGCTCATTACCATAAATTATCTTCTGATGTTATTCCTAAAAAATATATAGATATTCAGTGCTATTTATCTAAAGCTTTAAAATATTCAAAAGGCAAAAAAATAGGTCTAAAGACCGCTATTGAATATTTAGAAATATCCATTGACTCTGAGTTTCATGATGCCTTTAATGATGCTTACTATACAACAGAAGTATTTAAAAAGGTATATAACAAAAAAATCAAACCTCAATTATATATTTATACAGAAAATAAAAGAGATAAACCTCAAAAAACAAATATAGATACTTTGGCTTTAATAAGTCAATTTGAAAAAATGTATAATAGAAGTGTTACAGATGAAGAGAAAGATATGATTAAACTTGCATACATGATGGGTAAAACTAATCAATTCAATAAATAAAATTATATTTTGTAAAAAAGCTATTCCTTTTCTAATATTCTTCAATGTAATAACTAACATAAAAAAGCACTTTGAGATTTATAATCTCAAAATGCTTTTTTATTATTTATTATTAAATATTTATCATAGTTCACAAAAGTACATAATAATCTCTTCTATCTCTACTCCATGATACTCTTTTTTTAAATTCTTAAATTTTTTACTTATATCCGCCTTTAACCCTTCGCAAAATTCAATTGTAAATGGTAGATAATTTTTAATATTTTCTAGATATTCCTGGGTAAAGTATTCTTTATTATCTATAATTGCAAATAGAATCATATAGATGCAGTTGTTTTTTATTAGTTCTTTAAGTTCCTTAGTGTTTTTGCATACAAAACATTCTGCATCATCAACTACTTTTATAGTTAAATTAATTAACTTATTTACAATTGCATCTAAATAATATTTCCCTGCTAATTGAGACATAATTGTGATATGATCATTTTTTAAGTCATCTTTTATATCTTGCAAATCGTCGCCTAACTGTAGTAGAAAACCATATCCACATGAAAACATTTCTTCATTTTTAGTCATTTCTCCCCTAATAAGATTTCCATCAGCAATTACAGATGCGCCACCTTTTTCAATAGAAATACCTAAAATATCTTTTTCGTAAGGTATACTATTATATTCTTGCTGCCTTAAACTATTAATCTGGGCACTATGGATTAATTTCAAGCTTCTATAAACTTCTGGATAATTTTCTCTGTCAAAGTCATCTTCTATTAATTGCACTAATCTGTAGACTTGTTCTTCATGATAATTATTAGCTATTATCTTTTCTCCACCTAATCTTTTAGTAAATCTATTATTAAATTCTATTTTCTTATCTTTATTAACCTCTATACTATCTAAATAATTATCAGTATAAGGATAAAGCATACTGTATCCAAATATGGCATTAGTAAATTTTATCTCTTCTCCAAAAGCTTGTTGTAACATATTTACTATCCATAAATTTCTCATAGCCTGACCAATATCTTCATAGCTCAGGTTTTTATCAAATTTCTTAGAAGATGATATAAATTCTTTAGTAGCTTTAATAAATTTATCTTTCATATCCTTGTCTATAATTCCCAATTTAAACATTCCATCTGTAGAAATTATCTTATCTATATACTTATTACCTTTATCTCTCCATATTTTCCTTTTGCTTATGTCCTCTGGAAAAGATTCAATATACTTAATTATTCTATCAATAAGCGTATTGAACTCTTTTTCTTTTTTCTTCTTTTCACCTTCACTATATGTATCCATATCTATATTAAAGTCACTGCTTAAGCTCCACCATAAATTTCTATAATGTAAACTTATCATTTTGTATTTTTCATCCATATATATAATACCCCATCATTAAACTCTAATAAGTATATTATATACGATTTTTAGATTAATTACCTAATATTTCAATTTACTCTTGTAATTATTATTGGTTTCTATCATCCCATAATCGTTCCTTTTGAAATCTACTTAAATATTTAATACAATCTAACTCAAATCTTAATTTACCGTTATATGCTTCATGATAAATTAAAGTTCCACTATATCTATCTTCATTTGCAAATTTAACTTCATCTATCCTAACACTATGTATTATTTCATTAATTCTATTGTTATAGCTAATACCACAACATCTTTCAAAATCAGCTTCACTTTCAAAATATATTTCTGTTATTAAATAATCATCTTTAACCATAACATTTAATAAGTTCATTATTGGTTGTATATCTATATTTTTTTCTTCTTTAAATAGCTTAATTTCGTAATTATTACTATCCCTTTTAAATACTCTATTGGAAATCATATTCTTTATATCTTTCATAAGTTGTAATATGTTTACCTCTTCTATAGCTTTCATAATACTAATTCTCGCCTTCTTTTTCTACTTTAGCTTTTGATAGTTTTATTTGATTTTCTTTAACTTTATTTAATGCATTAATGAAATCTTTACCATCGTTTAAGTTTATATATAAAAGACATGATATATCCTCACCTTTTTCGCTTATTCTAGTTGTTATCCTAAAATGGTCTTCTAGTTCTTTTATATCCATCTTATATATTAAATCTAAATGTACTATTTCATTATTAATTTTCACATTATAATCGTCTTTATTGATAGTTATCTCCACACCTTTTTCTGTTTTACCCTCAGATATATTTCCAAACTTCGTAAAGGTATATGATGCTCCATCATAATCAAATCTATTACTCTTATCTAAATTATCCATTATGTACTGACCATCATTTCTAAATTTAATTAATTCATCTTTTTCATAAAAATGATACTTGCCTATATAGTCTAATTTATATGTCCTAAAAATATTTACACCATGTTCTTTATCCATAAATTTAGCCTCCTAATCGCTTCATTAATCATAGTATTTGAGAAAGACTATATAGATATTACTTAATTATTTATAAACAAGTTAAAAACAAAAAAGCTTAGCATTTTATAGCTAAGCTTTTTTATAACATTATTCACGTTTATTATTATTATTATTCTAATATAAAATATAAAGATACTGGGTTATGGTCAGATGATATAAAATTTGTGTCCATATTCTCAACTATGAAATCTTTAATATTATCAGAAACTATAAATCCATCTAAACTTGCCATATAATTTTCTCCTTCTATATATGGCATATCAGTACTTCTACAAGTAGCAACTTCTCTAGAATTATCTGCTATAGCAAATGTATACCCTGCCGTTAAATCACTATCATCTAGTTCAAATACCCATTCTGGTACATTTTGATTACTATTAAACACCTCTTTAGTACCAGCTATATCATGATTAAAATCTCCTCCAACAATAACATAATTCCCCTTGTCGTACTCTTCTTTTAAAACCTCATTTAAAAGTTTTAATTGTTGTTTTCTTATAAGTCCACCTTCGTCATAAGCTGACATATGAGTATTTATCAAAACTAATTCTTTACCATTATCCACAGGAATTCTAGATAATAAAAAACATCTATCTAAATCTGTAAATTTAGTAATAAAATCATCACTAACAGGATATTGCCTTCTTATAGATTCATTTATTTTATACTTACTCATAGTAGTTAACCCTGCATTAACTGATCCATGAGGATCTGTTAATGGATACATTAAAAAAGCCGAATGAAAATTATTGGCAAAGCTTAAAGAATATTCTGATCCTAACTCTTTTAGCATTTCATATTGATTTACGTTATGACTACGAGTAGATTTAGTATCTACTTCTTGAAATAGATAGAAATCAGCATCTAGTTCATCTACAAACTTTATTGAATTATTAGTATTTTCAATTACAACTTCTTTACTTTCAGCCTTAGAATCACTACCTTTAACATTTGTCCCATCTTTCATAACTCCACTATCCATAAAGAAGGAAAACTCATGATTATATGCTCCAAATCCAATATTATATGTTATTACTGAATGCTCTTCTTTAGCTGTAAGAATCATATCAGAATTATTCTCAGCTTCTACTAGCACATTATCTTCAATTCTATAGTATTGAATACTCATATATGCAACATAGGAACCAACTATTGCAACCATAGCTATAAGTATAATTCCTATTAGTTTTAAAGCCTTTTTTAAATAATTTTGGTTCCTCATATTATCCCCCTATTAAAAACTTCTTTAGCTATCTTTACAGAATCATTAGCATCTTTTGCATAATAATCAGCTCCTATTTTTTGAGCATACTCTTCGGTTACAACAGCTCCTCCAACCATAACATATCCTTTAAATCCATTATTTTTTAATTCTCGTATAGTCTTTTTCATAGATTTTATTGTTGTCGTCATAAGAGCGCTAAGCCCAACTAACTTAACATCATTTTTTAAAGCCTCTTCTACTACCTTTTCTACTCTTACGTCTTTACCTAAATCAATTATGTCATAACCATAATTCTCTAGTATAACCTTAACTATGTTCTTTCCTATATCATGAATATCACCCTGAACTGTAGCCAAAATAATCTTACCTTTCCCTACAGAACTTTCTTTATCATTTAATACGAGTCTTTCTTTTATAATATCAAAGGCTACTTTTACAGTTTCAGCAGCTTGAATTAACTGCGGTAAGAAAATCTCACCGCTTTCATACTTTTTCCCAACCTTATCTAAAGCTGGTATTAAATCTTCATTAACTATATCTAATTCTTTTTTTGCTTCTAAAAGCTTTATTGTAATATTTCTTGTAGAAGATTTTAATCCTTTTATAATACAACTCTCTAAACTTTCAATATCTATATTTTCTACTTTACTTTCTACTATATTTTTATTTTTTCCATATGCCTCTATATATGACGCTCCATTTTTGTCAAAATTCTTTAACACCTTAAAGGCTCTAATAGCTCCCATCATGCTTTCTTTATTAGGATTTATTATTGGTAAATCTAGTCCAGCTTCCATAGCCATTACTAAAAATGTCTCATTTATCATTTCTCTCATAGGCATTCCAAAGGATATGTTAGATACACCTAATACTGTTTTAACACCTAACTTTTCTTTTATCATTTTTAGAGCTTTTAATGTTTCTACTACCTCTTCTTGTTGTGCAGATACAGTAAGTGTTAATGGGTCTATATATATATCCTCACTTTTTATTCCATACTCTAAAGCTCTATTTACTATCTTTTCTGCTATCTTAAATCTATCTATAGCTTTGTTAGGTATTCCATTACTATCTAAAGTTAGTCCTACTACAGCAGCCCCATACTTCTTAACTATAGGTAAAATGCTATCTAAAATATTATCATCGCCATTTACAGAATTAACTATAGGTTTACCATTATAATATCTTAAAGCTTTCTCTATAACCTTTGGATCATTAGAATCTATCTGAAGGGGTATATCTAAAATAGATTGGATTTCTTTAATTATCTTAACAATAGCTTCTTCTTCATTTATTTCAGGTAATCCAACATTAACATCTAAAAGCTCCGCCCCTGCTTCAACTTGTTCTATAGCTTGTCTTATTATATAATCTAAATCATTTTTCTTAAGAGCTTCTTTAAATAACTTCTTTCCTGTAGGATTTATTCTTTCCCCAACAACCCTTACTTCATTTACTTCAACAACTTTAGAAGGTGTTGTTAGTACAGACTTAATAATATTTTTTCTGTCTAATATCTCTAAGTTCTTAAGTTTAGATAATTCTTCTATAAATTCTGGTGTTGTTCCACAGCATCCTCCTACAATAGACACCCCTGACTTTATAAATTCCTCTACTCTCTCCCTAAACTCTAAAGCAATAATATCATATATAGTTTCATCATCAATAATCTTAGGTAACCCCGCATTAGGTTGTACCATTACTGGAATATTAGTGTTTGAAACTACTCTTTTTACAATTGGCAAAAGTTCTTTTGGTCCTAAAGAGCAATTTACTCCAAGCGCATCCACTCCTAGAGCTTCTAAAGTTATCGCCATACTCTCTGGTAAACAGCCTGTAAAAGTTCTTCCATCTTCCTCAAAGGTAATAGTTGCAAATATCGGTAATGATGTTTCTTCTTTGGAGGCTAATATTGCAGCTTTCATTTCATAAAGGTCCGTCATAGTTTCTATTAAAATCAAATCTACTCCAGCCTTTTCTCCAATCTTTACCACCCTTTTAAATATCTTTACTGCATTATCAAAAGATAATGTTCCCATTGGTTCTATAAGTTCTCCTATTGGCCCTATATCTAAAGCTACTAATACATCTTCTCCAAAGCTTGCCTTCTTAGCTAAAGTTACTGCTTTTGCTATAACTTTTTCTACTGAATATGGTGTGTTTTTTAATTTAACTTCATTAGCCCCAAAGGTATTTGTAGTTATGATATCTGCTCCAGCTTTTATGTATTCTTTATGTATATCAATTACTATCTCTTCATTTGTGAAATTAATTATTTCTGGATTTTCTCCTAGCTTTAATCCTCTTTTTTGAAGCATAGTTCCCATAGCTCCATCAAATATAACCACTCTTTCTTTTATTAACTCTCTAACATCCACACCTCTTATCCCCTTTTCTATAGCTACATCTTTCAAAGTTATTACAATCCTTGCATTTATCTTTGCTTCTCTCTTTATTAGTTATCCCTATTATTGCTGTTACAGATTTCCTAGGAAATAGAACCATATCACCTGAAACCTTAAGACCTATTTTTCTCTCACAATCTAGTATAGATACAATTTCTTTTTGTATATCTAAAGCTAAATCTCCGTATCCTGGACCATACCTAAAGGTGAATTTTTCTTCACCTTTAAGTATTCCTTTACTTATACTTTCTTGTAAATTATCACATACTTCTTCAATAGCTGTTGTGGCACAAGAATCTAATATTAATGCTTTAGTCAAATTATATTTGCTATAAAGCTTAACTTTTCTTTCTATATCACTTCCAATAGTCGCCGCCATAACTATACATTTATCACTACTTTTTAATAAATTATATATGTCTTTACCTTTTAAAATTAAGTTACTTCCCAGTAATAATATTTCATGATTCTCTTTTACTATATTAAATTCTCTATAAACATACTTAGGCTTAAATAATGCTTTGCCTTCTTTAATAGTTTCTTCAACATCTTTTATAAGTTCCTTTGTTACTTCTTGACCTCTATATCCTAGATATCTCAATACCTCATTTATATCAATTTTTAAGTTATTCTCCATAAATATTAAGTGAAAACCCTTTTTCTAATGCTTCCTTAGCATATTCTTGTGCTCCAAATAATGATAAATCTCTATAATTACCACATTGCACTTCATTTTTTGCCGGAACTTCTGTTGCTTCTAAAACTTTATTTAATGAATACTCTACTGCTTCCTTTATGTCATTACAGTTTCTATCTCCCCAAATAGTTAAATAAAAACCGGTTCTACAACCCATTGGTGATAAGTCTATTACACCTTCTAACTTATCTCTTAAAGTATGTGCTAATAAATGCTCTAACCCATGCATAGCTGCTGTCCCAAAAGCTTCTTTATTAGGTTGAAGAAATCTAATGTCAAACTTACTTACTTTATCACCTTTCTCTCCACCTAATACACAACATTTTCTTATATAAGGTGCCTTTACCTTTCTGTGATCTAATTCAAAACTTTCTACTTTTTCCATCTCACAATCTCCTTTTTAACTATACATTTTGAACTTCATTTATTGAATTTATTATTTTCCCTATATTCTTACTTATATTCTTAGCAACATATGGATTATTCATAGTGTACAGATGAATACCATCTACTCTACTGGATGATAAATCTATTATCTGATCTGTTGCATATGCTATACCTGCCTGTGTTAATGCTTCAGGATTATTTTCGTACATCTCCATTATCTTTTTAAACTTTAAAGGTATAGTCGCTCCACATAGCTCTGTTATTCTCTTCATTTGTTTCGCATTTATAACAGGCATTATTCCTGCTTGTATCTTAGTTTTAATATTTCTTTTATATACCTCTTCTAAAAATTCATAATAAGTATTATTATCTAAAAACAACTGCGAAATGAAGCTAGTTACACCACATTCAATTTTTCTTTCTATATTATCAATTTCCAATTTAACATCTCTATTTTCAATATGTCCCTCTGGATAACATGCAGCTATTATATTAAAATTTTTGTTCCCTTTAACATAACTTATTAATTCATTCGCATACTTAAAATCTCCACAACTTGTACCATTATCATCACCTCTAAGAGCTAATATATTTTCAACATCCTCAAGTCTTAATCTTTCAGTTATATCGCTTATTCGCTCTCTAGTTGATGAAATACAAGTTAAATGTGCCAACGCCTCAATCCCATAAATATTTTTTATTAGTGATGATATCTCTGTGGTCTTATTATTTACAGTGCTTCTTCCTGCCCCATAGGTAACACTTATAAAGTCTGGTTCTAATTTCACTAATTCATTTAAAGCCTTATATATATTTTTTATTGGTGAGGTATTTTTAGGTGGAAATACCTCAAAGGAAAATACTAGCTTCTTTTGATCAAATATATCTCTAATATTCATCTATAGCCCCCATTTCTCTCTAAAAATTAAATACTTTTTATGTATTTAATTGAATATTTTTCTAATAATATAATAACATTTTTTCAAAAATTTATATACTAATACTCTTAAAATAAAAAAGTGTAGCTACAACCTAAGCTATAACTACACTCTATATTTTAATTAATATATTATATTTGATTCTGGCATTACATATATCTTTTCATCTTGTACCCTTATCCACATAACCATATCTCCTATTACTTATCTACTACAATATTCTGCAAGTATAGCTTGCACCTCATATATATTACATCCACTGCTGAATGTCTTTTCTATTGGCATGCTCATTCCTGAAATATAAATCTTAAGTTCTGCATCTAAATCAAAATGACCTGCTGTTTCTACTGAGAAGTTAGTAATAGCTCTATATGGTACTGAACGATATTCAGTTTTCTTGCCTGTTACACCTTGCTTATCAACAATTATTAATCTCTTATTAGTGAATATAAGCATATCTCTAATTAGTTTATATGCTTTTTCTATTCTTTCACTTGGTCCTAATAGCTTATCATACTCTTGACTAACTTTATTTATATCAACTTCTGATGCATTTCCTATAATTCCATTAAATAAACCCATTTTATATCACTCCTATATTCTAAACTTATTATACTATATTATTATTTACATAATTCTATTATAGCCTGTGTAAATATTTTAGCACTTAATAATAATTCATCTACTACTGCAAATTCATCATTGCCATGCATATTATTATCAGTTCCAGGCATTGTGCACCCAAAAGCTACTCCATTTTTTAGACGATGTACATAAGTACCTCCTCCAATAGCTATACACTCGCCTTTTTTACCACTATACATTTCATAGCATCTTAATAAAGTTTGGATAAAATCAGAGTTTTCATCAACGTAATGACCATCTGACACATTGCATGGTTCTAATTCAATTCCATTTTCATTTAAGTTTTTATAAACAACATCTCTTAAGTTTTCATCATTGGCACATAGTGGTGCTCTGCAATCAAATGTTCCTTTTAACCCTGTGGTATTATACTCAAATATATTAAATGATAAAGTTAACTCTCCCGATACCTTATCAGACATCTTTACTCCAAGAGCTTCACCATAATAATCCCCATGAGGTAATAACTTATTTATAGCACATATTCTATCAAATCCTTCACTTTTAGCAAATGGCATAGATGCTAATAAATGAATTATAGCTGTTAATGCATTATTTCCTCCTGTAGGATGAGCAGCATGTCCTCCTACCCCTTTTGCATTAATTAAACAATTATCATTTTCTTCTGTTACAGTAAATTTCACTTTAGTTAGTTCAGTAGTTTTATCACAATATCTTTCTACTTCTTCTTTCTTAACCCCTTGAATTACTGCAGTTGCTTTATCAGGAATTACATTAATTTTCACTCCTGAATTCACTGAAATTATTCTAGGAAGTTTATTATCTTCATTAAATTTTGCGTTAAATAAACCTTTTAATCCACCTTTTTCAACATTAATAACTGGGAAATCTGCATCTGGTGAAAATGTCATAGGAGCTTCTTTTTCTATTTTATAATAATGCTTAATATCTACGCTTCCACACTCTTCATCAGTTCCTAATATAAGTCTAACATTTTTGCTTAATGGAATATTTAAATCTTTAACTGCCTTTAAAGCATATAACGCCACTATTGCAGGTCCCTTATCATCTGCTGATCCTCTACCATATAACTTTCCATCCTTTATAACAGGCTCATAAGGATTAGTTACTGTCCATTCGTCTCCAGCAGGAACTACATCTAAATGCGCTAATATATCTAAAGCCTTTTCCTTATCATTAAAATCTACAGCTCCCACATAATTATCATAATTAGTTGTCTTAAATCCCATATTTTTAGCAATATTTAAAGATTCCTCTAAAGCTTTTACTACACCTTCTCCAAAAGGCATATTTTCTTTTGGTTCCTGTCTATCACTTTTTATTCTTATGACTTTACATATATCCTCTAACATTTCATCCTTATGTAAGTTAAAGTATTCTTCTATTTGTTTTCTATACATTCTCTCCACTCCTTTTATACTTTTAAAAATTATATTATTTAGTAAATTATATCATAATTAAAAGCCTGTTAAACTTATTTATTTAACAGACCTTTATATTTATTAACCAACATTATCTAAAAATTCCTTAACAACTTGCTTATACTTTTCTTAAATACCTTGATAATAAAAAATCTACCAACCTAATTTTTGACCTTTTACCGTAAAATGACTATCATCATTTTTAAATTCTATATCAAAAGCATTATTTTCATCTACACTTATTTTAGTTAATGTAGCTTGCCCCATAACTTCATTATTTACCTCTTGGTCTTTAAAATAATACATTAAAGCTTTTAAAGTTATTCCATGAGTTACTATTAAAATAGCCTTTCCTCTATTTTCTTCTATTATTCTATCCATAGTTTCAGTAACTCTAGCTCTAACACTAGCTAAATCCTCACCATTTGGTGCACATAATTCAACATCACCATGCATTATAAGATCAATATTCCAAGAAGGATTTTCCGCCATAACTTCATCTGTTTTTCTACCTTCATAGTCACCAAAGCACATTTCCATTAACCCTTCATCAGTTATTACTTCAATATTTTTTTCCCCTTTAATTATATTGGCAGTATCTAAAGCTCTTTCTATAGGACTTGAATATATAAAATCAATATCTATATCTTTAATTCTTTCCCTTAACTCTTTAGCTCTTTCTATACCTGCTTCTGTTAAAGGTGAGTTCCCTCTCCCCTGCAATCTTCTTTCAAGATTCCATTCTGTCTGACCATGTCTAGTTAAATATATTATTGTTTTCATTCGTTCTTATCTCCTTTTATAATTTTAATGCTTTAAAGTAAATCTATTATAAACTTCACCTATCTCTTAAATGCCTTTTTTATTTTATTACTAAAATCCTTTAACCAATTGAATAGCTTATATAGTAACGGATTTTCTTTCTTATCATTTTCTTGGTTTATAAACTTAAATATATCAATTACTGGCTCAAGTTTATTCATTGTATCATTATATCCTTCTATTATTCTTCTTGCTTTTGCTTCTGAATCTAGATTTAAAGTACCTGTAATTGTATTTTCTATAAGATTTTCTGGCGCTATTATAATAAGCTTTGAATTTGGGTAAAGCGACCTATCTATAATAGTCTCTTTTGAAAGCAATACAACTATAATAACATCACAATTTTCTCCATATACAGGTTGAATAGGAGTATTATCAACTATCCCTCCATCAATATATTTCTCTCCAAAAACCTCGGTACTATCATAAATAAGCGGTAATGATGCTGAAGCTAAAATCATCTTCTTAGCAGTTTCATTATCATAATCATTTATCCTAAAATATTGGACTGTATAATTAGGCAACTTTGTACATGCTGCATAACAAACTTTATTCTTTTCCTTTATTTTATTACAATCAAGGTATTTGTTAATTATATCTACAGCACCTTCATTAGTAATAGCACCATGATCTAATTTATCATTCAGAAACTTCTTAGCTAATTGAAGATTTTTCCCGCCTATATAAAGCCCTATCCCTCTTTTAATTAATTCATTTTTACTTATAGGAACTAGCTTATCCATAGTCACTTCATCCCATAACTTATCTGCCTTATCCATGTCATCCATAGCAAACAAAACTGCATTAAACGCACCTATTGATGTTCCAGAAAAAACAGATATATGTTCACTTATGCCTAATTCTTTTAAGGCTTTCCAAACTCCAATCTCATATGCTCCCTTTCCGCCACCACCTGCTAATACTAATCCTATTTTCATACTTTACCTTCCTAATTAAAATTTATTTAAACAATTTAAATCACAATTTTTTACACTATTATTATATATTATAAAATTTTACGTGGCTACAGTAATAGCTTTTCTTAATATAGTATTAATAATTTGTATTTAATCAATAAAAAATAAAAAGCAAGAGTTAACTTTAAAACTCATGCTTTTATAATTCTAATAATTTTTATTTAGACATTTCTTTAGACTTTTCATAACATTTATTCATAGCTGATATTACTGCACTTCTAAATCCTTTAGCTTCAAGTTCTGATACTGCTTCTATAGTAGTTCCCCCTGGAGAACATACCATATCCTTTAAAGCACCTGGATGCATTCCTGTTTCTAATACCATCTTAGCTGAACCTAATACAGTTTGTGCAGCAAATTTATAAGCTTTATCTCTTGGCATACCTTGTAATACAGCTGCATCTGCCATAGCTTCAATAAACATATATACATATGCTGGTGATGATCCACTTACTGAAGTAACTGCATCTATTAAACTTTCACTTACCACTTCAACTTTACTAAAACTGCTAAGTAAGCTTGATACTTCGCTTATATCTTCATCTGTTATAAGTTTATTTGGACATACTGCAGTCATCCCTTCTCCAACCAAAGCTGGCGTGTTAGGCATTGTTCTAATTACCTTTAATTCTTTTCCAAAAGATTTTTCTGTACTATCAATTGATTTTCCAGCTGCAATAGTAACAATAACAACGTCTTCTTTAACTAAATCCTTTATCTCATTTATTACTATTGAATATAAATTAGGTTTAACTGCTAATATTAATATATCTGACTTTCTAGCAACTAGTTTATTATCAGTTGTAACCTCTATATTATAATTATTCTTTGCTCTTTCTAAGCTTGGTTCATATAAATCTGACATAATTATATTTTCAGAAGGTACTAATCCAGCTTTAACTATTCCTCCTACTATAGCTTGCCCCATATTTCCTGCTCCAATAAAGCCTATTATTTTATTCATACTCTTTTCTCCTATCTTATATTTTTTAATATTTTGAATTACTATAATTTCTCTATATCATATTTTTATATTATATCTCAATTTCCTTCTTCATAAAATACTTATATTGTGTATAATAGTATTAATAACCTATGGAGGTATTTTATGAAAAACAAGTTTTTAAGAAAAGTAGCTCTTACTTTACTCATTTTGTTATCTTTTAGCTTTTCCATGCCTGCATTTGCTAGAAAGCCAGATATACAAGAAGGTGAGATCCTATGTTTCGGTGCTGATTTAAATCATACTCAAGAAGAATCTCTAAGAGAGTATTTTAATGCCCCTGATAATATAGATGCAGTATATGTTGATAATACTGTTGCTTCAAGACAACTAGGTTATTCTGATTTTACAGGAGGCTGGTATTCAAGCGCTTACGTTAAAATCAACGAAAGTGGTACAGGCATCAATGTAAAATCTAATAATTTAACACTAGTTACAGATGGTATGCTTGCAAATGCCTTAATTACATCTGGAATAACAGATGCTGATATAATAGCTTCTGCACCATTTCCAGTAACAGGTGAGTCAGCTTTAGCAGGAATATTTGAAGGTGCAGAAAGAATAATAGGAATAGAACTAAAGCCTGAAGGTAAGCAAGTCGCTCAAGAAGAAGTAGAAGTAACTTTAGATATAGCTGATTCTATCGGAAGTGTAGAAGCTACTGCATTAATAAATGAAGTTAAAGCTAGAGTAATCAAAGAAGCTCCTAAAACTACTGATGAAATAAATGAAATTGTAAGTGACGTATCTTCTAATCTAGATATAACAATTAATGACGTAACAAAGGAAAAAATAGTTTTATTAATGAATAAAATTAATGACCTAGATATAGATTATGATGCTATTAAAGATTCCATAAAACAAAATAGCTCTAAATTATTAGAAGATCTAAAGTCACTAGGTAATGAAATAAAAGAATCTGGTATATTAGAAAGACTTTGGAACTGGCTAAAAAATTTCATAGATAAATGGACGAATTCTCAATAAGAAAAATCCCAGTACTTAAAGATTTACTTTAAGCCTGGGATTTTTCACTATAATTTAGTCTTTAAAGGAAAGAAGCCCTCTTAGTAAAAACTAAAAAGGCTTATAATCTTGCAATATATTCATTAATTAATATACATTTCATCATGAATACTACTTGAATTTTCTTTTTCTTGCAGCTTCAGATTTCTTCTTTCTCTTAACACTTGGTTTTTCATAGTGTTCTCTTTTTTTAGCTTCAGCTAAAACACCAGCATTAGCGCATTTTCTTTTAAATCTTCTTAAAGCTTGCTCTAATGATTCGTTATCTCTTAATCTAACTTCTGACACAATTTTTCCCTCCCTCCGTAGTAACATATATCGATTTCTACGGCTTTACCAAAACACTGTATATTATATATTACTTATGTGTTTTTTGTCAATACTATGTAGTGCTCCAAGTAATGTAAATATTGTGTTTTATATTAAGCTTTTTCTAAATTGTTCCATATCGAAGTTTGTTCCAGGACAACTTTTCTTAGAATTTTCAACTTCTCTATGGCCAATAACTCTCTTTATAGATATATTATATTTTTTCATAAAAAAAGTACACAGTTTTTTTAAAGAAATTAATTGTTCTTGCCTAGGAAATCCTATGTCAAAGTTTCCACTTAAACAAATCCCAATTGATATTTTATTCATACCTCTTGTATGAGCTCCAATTTTCATTCCTCTACCCTCAAAAACGGTTCCATCTTCTTCAATAAAATAATTATATCCTATTCCTTCCCACCCTAATGAAATATGATAGTCATTAGTATCATATACATTCCATCCTATTTCTTCAGTATGATGTATTATTATATACTGTGGCTCAATTAAATCATCTAAACTCTCACTTATTCTTATAAGTGCTTTTTTAATTTCTATATTTTCTCCCCCTTTCACAACATTCCTCTTTACCAATTATTGATGCGTATATTTTGCTTTAAATAGTTTTGCTTTGCTAACTATATTTATTTGAACAGAACTATTACCGGAAACTACAGTAGTGTCTGTGTCTAAGGCTCTATCATTATTATAATTTAATTGAGCCATAAATAAACTCACTCTCTTTATGATTATTTTGTATCTTTTTTAACATTCTCTCTGTACAAAATATTTTCTATATGATATTATATGTTTGCATATTTTTTAACAATAATATTGCGTAAAATGTTGCATAAATTAATTTATTAGTATCTTTAGGGGGAAATTATGAAAAAACTAAAAGTTATGTCATTAGCTTTAGCTACATTAGTAAGTGCTACTCTATTTGCTGGTTGTACTTCTAATTCTGCAGAAGGTAATGATACTCAAAACGGAAATCAAACAACTGTAGTAGAAAACAAATCAGCTGATATAGTTGTTATCGGTGCCGGTGGTGCTGGTATGGCAGCTGCAATGCAAGCAGTGCAAAATGGAGCTACTAATGTAGTAATTCTAGAAAAAATGCCTCAAACTGGTGGTAACACGATAAGAACTACTGGTGGTATGAATGCTGCTGCTACAGAGTTACAAGCTACTGAAGGTATCGAAGATTCAGTTCAATTAATGATCGAAGATACTATGAAAGGTGGAAAAAACCTTAATGATCCCGAACTAGTTAAGGTATTAGCAGAAAAATCTGCTGATGGAGTAAAGTGGGTTACTGAAAATGGTGGAGACCTTTCAGAAGTTGGTATGTTTGGTGGAGCAAGCGTTAAGCGTATCCATAAGCCAACAGGTGGTTCTGCTGTAGGTCCAATGCTTGTAAAAATGTTCAACGAAAATATGGACAAGCTAAATATTCCTGTACTACTTGAAACAAAAGCTGATCAAATTATCGTTGAAGATGGTAAAATAGCTGGTGTTAAAGCTAGTAATAAAGATGGTGAATTTACAATAGATTGTAAAGCTGTAGTTTTAGCTACTGGTGGTTTCGCTGGAAACGCTGAAATGGTAGTTGAATATAATCCTGCTTTAACTGGATTTGGAACTACTAACCATGCTGGTGCAACTGGTGATGGTATAGCTATGGCTAAAGAATTAGGTGCTCAATTAGTTGATATTGAACAAATTCAAACTCACCCAACAGTTCATCCTGAAACTCAAACTATGTATACTGAAGCTGTTAGAGGTAATGGTGCTATCTTAGTTAACAAAGAAGGTAAAAGATTTGTAAATGAACTACTTACTCGTGATGTTGTTTCTGAAGCAATATTAGCTCAAACTGATAAAGAATCTTACATAGTATTTGACCAAAAGGTTAGAGATGGGTTAAGCGCTATAGAAAAATATATATCTGCTGGTATAATTTACGAAGCAGACACTATAGAAGGTTTAGCTGAGCAAATCGGAGTTGATGCTACTGCATTAAAAGCAACTATGGATACTTATGCTGGATATCAAGCAGCTGGAAACGATGCTGAATTCGGAAGAGAATCAATGGAAGAACCTTTAACTACAGCTAAATATTATGCTGGATTATGTGCTCCTGCTGTACATCATACTATGGGTGGAGTTAAGATAAATACAAATACAGAAGTATTAAAAGAAGATGGATCATCTATACCTGGATTATTTGCTGCTGGTGAAGTGACTGGTGGAGTTCATGGTGCAAACAGACTTGGTGGTAACGCTGTTACAGATATCGTTGTATTTGGACGTATAGCTGGTGAAAATGCTGCTAAATATGTTGTTGATAACGGTGGAAATACAGAAGCTACTATTAAAGTAGAAAAAGAAATTGAAACTGCTAAACCAGAAGTTGATGGCGGATATAAAGATGGTGTTTACACTGGCACTGGTAAAGGTAATGGTGGAGATGTAACTGTTGAAGTTACAGTTGAAGGTGGTAACATAGTTAAAATTGAACTTAAAGACCACAAAGAAACACCAGGTATATTTGAAGGTGCAGAAGCAGGCGTTTCTAATGAAATTATAAAAACTCAAAGTACTGATGTCGAATCTGTTTCAGGTGCTACGCTTACAAGTGAAGCTATAAAAACAGCTGTTGCAGAAGCAATAAAAGACGCTAAATAGTAATCCTTTCAATTAATTATATTTACTAGAAGGCATAAGATTTGTATTATACAATCTTATGCCTTTTTATTATCCTAAATTTAAATTCTCAATGTATAGCTACAATATGTACTTTATAAATTTTATAATTCAAATATATACTTCACTAATACTAATTTCATAAAATAGTATTAACTACTATTAGTATAATAAATCTTAAGGACTGTAAGCATATTTCTATGAAACTTACAGTCCTCTATTTATAAATATAATTTTAGGGAAAACTTATTTATATTCTAATTTTATTTAATTTGACTATTTACTTTTAGCATATTCTGCTGCACTGCTACCTGCTAATTTACCCCAAACTACATTACCTGTATTACCAATACCACCAATTGTAGTTCTTCCAAACGCATTTGCCATACCAATGATTTCACCAGCTTGGTATAATCCTGGAATAGCTTCTCCATCTGCATTTAAAACTTCACCTTTATCATTCATATCTGGCCCACCAGCTGTAATCATTAAATACGGAGTAGTTTCAAAAACATAGTAAGTTCCACCAGTGAACTCTGTCATAAGTCTTGTTCTACCAAAATCTTCATCTATACCATTTCTTGCAAACCCATTATATCTTTCAATTGTTGTAGCAAGATTTGCTCCATTTATTCCAGCTTTTTCTGCTACTTCTTCAATAGTTGAACCTGTAAATAATACTTCACCTTTTTCTAATTGAGCAGCAAATTTACTCCAATCCTTATCTCCAGAAATAATAGATTTACCTTCTGCCTTTAAGCTATCGACCATAGCTTGATCTAACATTATATAAACTTTATTGTCTTTAGCTTTCTTCCATGAAGATGATATTTTATCATAATCTGATCCATCTTCGTTTCCTAATTCATCAATAAATCTTTCACCATTTTCATTAACAAATATTATATATGGGAAATCTTTAACTCTAATTGAATCAACTTTTTTTAATCCATTTTCCTCATTCTTTAATCCACCTGAATAAGCAGTTAAAAAGTCCATGTTTTTAAGTACTGCACCAGCTTTCTCAGCCATTATATGTCCATCACCTGTAACGAATTCAGGACAAGTAGTTGTGAAGTTTTGAAAATTATATTTCTTAACTAATTCTTCTGAATGGCCATATCCACCAGTTGCAAGTATTGTAGAATCAGCTTTAAATTCAGCTTCTGTTCCATCAGCCTTAGTAACCTTAACTCCAACAACTTCCTTACCATTCATAAGTAATTCTTCACCTTTTGTATTTAAAGCCACTGATACATTACCTGCATCTATATGTTTTTGTAATTCCTTAGTAACTACTTCTTCATAAGAAGCCCTATCTCCAACATATACTCTTGGAACGCTTAATGGTTCATATAAAGTTGGTTGACTAGGAGTTCTATCTTTCATATCAGCGCCTAACTCATCTAACCAGTCAACTGCCTCTCCAGAATGTTCAGCATAATACCTTCCTAGATCCTCATTCCAAGTATATTCTGCCTCAGGATATATTTCCTTATATCCTTCATTTAAACGTATAAAATCTTGGAAGAACTTTTCTGGAGAATCATCTGTGATTCCATTTTCCTCTTGCATCTTAGTATTAGTTCCTGATAAAGTACTTCCACCAAAAGTACCACCTAACTTACCAGTCTTTTCAAATATTATTACTTTTGCACCATTTTCAGCAGCAGTTATAGCAGATACCATACCAGCCATTCCACCACCAACTATTAATACATCTGGTTCTTCTAATAAAGTTACTTCTTCTTTAACAACACCATTTGCATTATCTAAAGCATTTTGAACAGCCTCCATTATACCTTTAGATGACATAGATGCTCCCGAAGCTACTTCTACATCAGTACTTTGCGCTTCAATAATGGCTACTGGAATATCCTTCATTGCTGGATCTGATACACCAGGAGTATCTTTATGTTCCAAAATTGTAATTTCTTCAATTTTTCCATCAGCAAGTTTTACACTTACTTTCAACTCCCCTCCAAAACTGTTACCGATACCTTCAAATGTTCCTGTAGGTAATACCCCTTCTGATGAACCTGCATCTTGTTGCTTTCCGCAACCTGTTAACGCAGACACCATGACGATTGATGACATAATTAACGCCAATAGTCTTTTTTTCATTTTTAATCCCCCTAATTGTTTAATTATTAACAACTTCTCCTTTATTATATATTGTTTCTTTTATGAATAATAGGTAAATATTGCTTGAAAATTTGTAAATATTGCTATATAATTTTTTATGTAAATGTTTAATGTTTTTTATGCAAAATTTAACTAATTAATTTATTAACAACATTTATATAAGGGGTATCCTAAATGACTAATGCTATATATACTCTAAAAGAAATAGACATTAATTCTAACTCAATTCATAAATATAATTCCAAAGATAACTACACCATTTTCTATTTTAGAAAAGGTCATTGTATTTCCGTAATTAATGAAGAAACCTATTCCTGCACAAATCACAACTATATTTTATTAAAAGATTATGAGGAAGTTTATTTTAATAATAATACCGATTCAATTTGTACAATCTATGCATTATCTTTTAATCCAAATATAGATTTAAACAGTATAAAAGATGAAAGTTTACTTAAATGCTTTAATTTAGAATCACTAAACAAGTTCCGTCATATCCCATCACATTCAGAAGGTGCAATGCGTATCCGTACACTCTTAGTACTTCTTTTAGTAGAAGATAAAAATAATCATTACGCTAGTAATACATTTAAAATAAATACGCTCTCAATGATTCTTGTCATTTTAAATAGGGTAGTTATAGAGTCTATGATGCCTGAAAAAAAATTCTGTAAAAAAGGCCTTCGTTTGGACCATGTATTTACTTATGTAAATGCTCACTTAACAGAAGATATTTCTTTAGATAAACTTTCTGAAGATTTATTTTTCAGCAAATATTATATACTTCATGAATTTAAAAAGAAGACAGGTATATCATTATATAAATATATAATAAAAAGAAAGCTTGAATACAGTAAGACCTTAATTGAAAGTGGGATGCCAATAAAAGAAGTGTATCATCATTGTGGCTTTGGAGATTACTCAAATTTCTTTAAGGTTTTCAAAAGAGAATACGGCTTAACACCTAAACAATACTATAATCAGGTTATAAATAAAAATATTTTAGCTGATTTAAATGTAGAACTTAATAAATAATTATGACATAGAAGAAAATGATAAAATTAATAGCGTAAGAAACATAGAATGAGCTTTAGAACTTTAGTCACTATCGTTGTGAAAATGCGTTAAGAAATTTAAATGTTTGAGCATAGCGAGTTTTTAAATTTTAGCATTTTTGCATAAGATAGTGGCTAAAAGTTCTTAACGAATGGGTCAGTTTCTGTAGCTGTCAATTTTATCATTTTCTATGTCATATTATTTCGCACTTTATTTCAATTTTATAATAATTTCAAGTACTCTCCATAGCCTTCTCTTTCCATATCACACTTAGGTATAAACTTTAAAGAAGCTGAATTTATACAATATCTAAGCCCCCCAAGCTCTTTAGGTCCATCATTAAAAACATGACCTAAATGAGAGTCTGCATTTGTACTTCTTACTTCCGTTCTTATCATTCCATGACTTAGATCTTCTATTTCCTTAATATATCCACCATTTATCGGATTTGAAAATGCAGGCCAACCACATCCTGAATTAAATTTATCTTTTGAAGAAAATAGTGGTTTTCCGTCAACTACATCCACATATATTCCTTCTTCATAATTATCATTATACTCGTTATTATATGGTGCTTCTGTGGCATTTAGTTGAGTCACTCTATATTGAATATCTGTTAACTTATCCTTTAAAGATAATTTTTCTTCTTCACTTTTCTTCCATGCATGTTCTATAAACTCTTTCCTACCAGAACCTTTATAATAAACATTATATTTAAATGGATTCTTTTTATAATAGTCTTGATGATAGTCCTCTGCAGGATAGAACTTCTTTGCTTCTAATACCTTTGTCACTACTGGATCTTCAAACCTTTTGCTATCATCTATTTCCCTAATATAATCTTCTGCAATTTTCTTTTGATTCTCATCTAAATAAAATACAGCTGTTTTGTAACTCTCCCCTCTATCATAGAATTGCCCACCATCATCTGTAGGATCTATACTTTTAAAGAAAGCCTCTAGTAATTCTTTATAGCTTACTCTTTCTTCGTCATATGATATTTCTACAGCTTCATAATGACCTGTTTTCATATTACATACTTGCTCATAGGTAGGGTTTTCAACTCTGCCACCTGTATATCCTACAACAACGCTATATACACCATCGAACCTATCAAAAGGCTTTACCATACACCAAAAACATCCACCAGCAAATATAGCCTTTCTTATATTAGTCATATTTTCACCTCAAATTTTATACTTCTATACAAGAGTCATATCTTGCTAAGATAACCTCTCCATTAAAGAATTGTTTTGCTTCATCTACCATTTTTTCAACATCTCCATAATGTGGTAAGTGAGTTAAAATAAGAGTGTTAACTCCACTTTTCTCTGCTACTATCCCCGCTTCTCCTCCTGTCATATGACCTGCTAACTTTCCTCTCTCGTATTCATAACAAGATGACTCTGCTATTAATAGACTTGCCTCTTCACAGAAAACAGGTAGTTCATCATAATATCCTGTATCACCTGTGTAAACTAAACACTCACCATCTTCATTAGTTACTTTTATACTATAAGCTTCTATTCCATGTTTATTTAGTTTAGTTTCAAATGTTAAACTACCTATAGTAAAGCTTTCTTTACCTTTAAAAGTATTGCCTTTGCAAAAATTCTTATAAGTTAACATTTGCTCTTCGCCTGGGCCGTATATTACAAGGGGATTTTCTCTCTTTTTTTCAAAAGTATCTAACATTGTAGCAAATTGCATACATTCTAAATCTGCATAATGATCTGCATGATAATGACTTATTACAATTCCATCTAATTCTTTTAATTCAATATGATTTTGAAGCCTTGATATTGATCCACTTCCACAATCTAAAAGTACCTTTGTTTCATTATCTTGCACTAAATATGCTGATGTTGCTCCATTAACTCTTGGGTAAGCACCATCACACCCTATTATTGTAACATTCATAATTTTCCTCCTTAAAATTATCTTTAGTTTTATTATTTTACTCTATCTCATATTAAATACTATTTAAATAGTATATTAATTAAATATATCCTTATAATAAATTTTTTTTTTATCATTTAGTCAATTAACATTTAGTTTTACCAACTACTTTTCTACTCTATTATTTATAAAATTTACAACCTTTTCTAATGTATTTATAGCTTCTTTTGTCCAAAGCATAAATTGATATTGATGCAATAATCTTTTATCATTAAAGAAAAGCGATGTACAACTAACATTATTATCTTTTAAACTCTCTACTAATTCCTTAGATTGTGATTCTAACTTGTCCATATCTCCTGCTGTTATAAATGTAGGTGGATAATCTTCAGTGATATGCTTAACAGTTGAAATTTCATCTAATCTCTCGTAGTTTTTAAAGTCTTTTTCTCCTGTATAAGCCCACAAATATTCTTTAATTCCTGGAAATCCTGTTTCTGAAACATTACTCATATTATATAATCCACAAAATAATATCACACCTTTAAGTTCATCCTTGGTTAATACCGGATCTATTTCCATAATATCTGATAACTTCTTATTTGTTTGTATTGCTGCTATCTGACTAGCTATTTGTGCACCTGCTGATCCTCCAGCTATAAAAATATTATTAATATCAACATTGAACATTTCACTATTTTCTTTTAAATAGCTTATAGCTTTGCTTACCTGTATTATAGGTGTTGGATATGTATGTTCTGGCGCAAAGGCATATTCTACATTGGCAACTATATATCCATGACTAGATAAAGTTCTTGCATATGCAGCTGTGGCCTCCTTGCTACCACCTATAAATCCACCTCCATGAAGCAATACTATCAAAGGTTTTTTTTCATTCAAATTATCTAAGGGCATATTTATATCCATTATTCCATTTTCAATCTTAGATCCATAATCAATATCTTTTATAACTATTGTTTGCTTTTTTATTTCATCATAGTTCTTAGGTCCTGGATATACTCCATTAAATAATAATCTTATAAATTTCGATGCTGGCTTAACTGTAATCTTGTTCACAGTTGCAATTGCAGTTATTGTGCCTACCACAGCTAGTGCTGGGATTAACTGTGATTTTCTTTTTTCAAATCTATCATTCATATTATTACCTCAAAAAATTATATTCCATCTAATTCTAACATATTTTCCCACAATTATTAATTTATAAATATCTCATACTACAACCATATAAAATAAACTCAGCTACTCAACACCTTTGTATATATAAATAAAAGAAACCATTACCTTTACGATAATGGTTCCTTATTTATATAAGGTATAAGTTAGGGCTACTTTAATTTCCAGATTTCCTCGTTATATTGAGCAATTGTTCTATCTGATGAGAAGAATCCCGCTTTACTTATATTGGTCAGAACTTTCTTCATCCAAGAATCTCTATCCTCAAAATCCTTAAACATTCTATCCTTAGTCTTTATATAATCCTCTATATCTATTAATGTCATAAACCAATCTTTATTTATTAATTCATTATATAATCTAGTTAAATTTACTTCATCTCCAACTTGGAGCATTTTATCACTTACTATGAAATCTACAAGTTCTTTAATTCCTTCTTTTTCATAGTACTTTCTTGAAACATAATCTGCTTTTTTATAATGCTCAATTATTGTCTCACTTGGCTTACCAAAAATATAAATATTATCATCTCCAACTAGTTGATGAATTTCAACATTTGCTCCATCTTCAGTTCCTAAAGTTAATGCACCATTAAGCATAAATTTCATATTACCTGTTCCTGATGCCTCTTTAGATGCAAGCGATATTTGTTCTGATACATCACAAGCAGGTATTAACTTAGAAGCTTTAGTTACATTATAGTTTTCTACCATAACAACTCTTAAATACTTATTAACTTCTGGATCATTATTAATGATTTCTTGCAGACAAAGTATAGTATGAATTATATCCTGAGCAATAATATATGCTGGTGCAGCCTTAGCTCCAAATATCATTGTTATAGGAGTTGTTGGTAATTTTCCTGATTTAATTTCTAAATATTTATTGATTATATATAAGACATTCATTTGTTGTCTCTTATATTCATGAAGTCTCTTAATTTGAATATCAAATATTGAATTTTCATCAATATCAATATTTTGAGTTTCTTTCAAATAATTCTTTAATTCAATCTTATTATTTCTCTTTATAGATTCTAGCTTTGCATATACTTCTTTATTATCTATATATTTAAGTAAATCTTCAAGCTTAGTTGCATCCTTTTTATACTCATCTCCTATAAGCTCAGATATATAGTTTGATAACTCATTATTACAGTGAATTAACCATCTTCTAAAAGTTATCCCATTAGTCTTATTATTAAACTTTTCTGGATAAATCTTATAGAATGGATTTAATTCTTCATCTTTTAATATTTCAGTATGAAGAGCTGCAACTCCATTTACACTAAATCCATAGTGTATATCCATATGTGCCATATGAACTCTATTTTCATTATCTATTATAAATAACTTTTCATCATCATATTTTGATTTAACCTTATTATCTAACTCTCTAATAATAGGCATTAATTGTGGTACAACCTTTTCTAAGTATGATATTGGCCACTTTTCTAAAGCTTCTGCTAAAATTGTATGATTTGTATATGCACAAGTCTTGGTAACGATACCGATTGCTTCATCAATTTCTATCCCCTTTTCTCCTAATAAACGTATTAATTCAGGAATAACCATTGAAGGGTGAGTATCATTTATTTGAATAACTACATGTTCATTTAACTTGTGTAAGTCATATCCATTTTCTTCTGCTTCTAAAAGAATTAACTGAGCAGCATTGCTTACCATAAAGTATTGTTGATATATTCTTAATAAATGTCCTGCTTCATCACTATCATCTGGATATAAGAACAATGTTAAATTCTTTTTGATATCTTCTTTATTAAAATTAATACCATCTTCTACAATAGTCTCATCTATAGAGTCTATGTCAAATAATCTTAGTTTATTACAAGATTGATTATATCCTGTAACATCTATATCATATAAACTTGAAGTAACTTTAAATCCACCAAATAGCACATCAAATTTAATGTCTGATTTATTTAACCAGCTTTCCTTAGTTATCCATGGATTCTTTTCAGCTTTTTGTTTATTATTCTCAAATACTTGTTTAAACAAACCATAATGATAATTTAGCCCTACTCCATCACCATTTAAACCTAATGTAGCTATGGAATCTAAGAAGCAAGCAGCTAATCTACCAAGTCCACCATTTCCTAAAGATGGTTCTAATTCAATTTCCTCTATTTGAGATAACTCTTTCCCATTCTCTAGAAGAACTTCTCTAACTTCATCATATATCCCTAAATTAATTAAGTTATTTGATAATAACTTTCCAATTAAAAATTCTGCTGATATATAATATAATTTTTTATTACCCTTATTTTTCCCTCTATTCTTAATAATTCCTTTAGTCAACTCTAATAATGCTAAATATACTTCTTCGTTTGTAGCAGTAGCTATTGTCTTTTCAAATCTTTCTTTTAAAACTTGATTTAAATTTTCATTAATCATTATAATCTTCCTCCCACTTTAAATACATATTATATTGCATATTGTGTAAGTTTGTGTAATATCATGTAATGGTTTTCTCATTCTTTATATTTATATCATATCAATTTTAAATTTTTTCAAATGTATAATTTTAATATTTTTTGTACATTGTTCTTTCAACTTTTACTTTATATAAAAAAATATGCTTAATTTCTAGAAAAATTCATAAATAAAAAAAACAAAAAGCTCTTTTTATAAAAAAACTCCTTGCTTTTACCTATGAATAATCTATTTTTTTACATTTAACTATTATACTCACTTAAATGATACAAAATACTACTCTTCTTATCTCTATACTCTTTAATACACTCTTTTATATTTTTAGGAACCAACGCTTTAAATTCATTTTTCTTTATTTTCTTTTGATCCATAATAATTCCTTCTCCAAATTTCGTTAAATTATGTCCTAGCTCCATAATAAACATAAATGATAATCTATCTAAAGGATTGTCAGTATGACTTATTAAATCAATAAATAGTTTAGGTAAAAATAACTGATCATAAATCGGGTCTATTAATCCTAAGTAATAGCCTAAAATACACGTTAAATAATTATCTAAGTAAATTCCTGCTTCTCTTCTAATAAACCAATAACTTATCTCATCACCTAATATTTCTTCTGCAATACTAAGAACTGATTCTTTATCAACTTTTAAAGGATCTGATATATCTTTCGGTGATTCTATAGTATCTTTTAAAGTTGAATCCATCATTTTAAAAATTTTCTCTTCAGTTATTCCATTATCTAAAAGATCTAATACAGTGTTTCTGCTATCGAACTCTATAATTTCACTTATATTATCCTTAACTATATCTATACTACTCTTAATTAATCGTTTAATTTTTTCTTCTACAGATAATTCCGTATAATTATAATAATATTTTCCTAACTTATAGCATCTACATCCTATAGATTTCATTAGTTCTAATATCCCTAGTCTCGTACCTACTTCTATAAGATATTCAATATAATAATCACTTTGAATATTTAATTTTTTTACTAATAATTCACCACCATCAATAACATATTTATTTTCATCTCTTACTATTATTGTTGGATTCAAAAAACTTATCAATAATTCTAACTCATCAATTACAGGACTATTATTATATGAATGGTAACGAAATTTTCTATAAAACCTTAGGCTTCCATTAATATCTAACTTTACTTTAACACATGGCATAACACAGTAATCCCCAGGATATATTTGTTGTGAAATATTATTTATTATGTAGTTAGGTGTTAAATAGGTGCCCCCTCTTAATGGTGAATATAACCATTTCCTAAATATAACATCTCTATATTCAATCATCATTTCTTTTTCTTGAATACTTACATCATAATAGGCATCTTCAAAATCCTTTTTAAATTCATCCATAAGAGACTTTATAATAGAATTTCTTCTTAAGGCACCTATAAGTTCTTTCATCTTTGTACTCCTTTATTTCCTATAATTTACCTATACTTAATTTTATTATTTTAATTATTCCCTTAATATAAAAAAATATATCAAAAAAGAACCTTTCGGTTCTCTTTATTTATTGACTATACAATTGTTAACTTTATCTCTTTTTATCCTATCTATCCTCTAAATTTATTAGCTACAATTTGAAATCTTTCTAATGTTTTTGAGAAAAATTCATAATATGCCTGGCAATAATAATTACTTTTATCTTCACTATTTTCTCTATGTCTTCTACATCCACCTCTGCATATATTTTCAAATCTACAAATACTACACTTTGGATTTTTATTTAACGATTCTTTCATAAAGTTTATAGTCTCATCTTTACTATGTATCTCATCAAAACTTTCTTCTAGGATATTTCCTATTGAATATTTTTCATAAGTATAAAAATCACAAGGATACATTGAACCATCACTTTCAATTATATGCTGGCAAGAGCACACTCCTCTCATATCACAAGATTCATAATCTTGTCCTAAGAATAGAGACAATATATTATCAAAATATCTTATGCTTATATAATTCCCTTCCATAGCATCTTTGTACCATAAATTAAATAAATTAAGTAAAAACTTTGAATACTCTTCTACCTTCAATGAATAATTATAAGTTTGTCCATTTTCAGCTTCTAATGGGTCAAGACAAGGTATAAATTGCAAATATTTAAAGTCATTTTTCTTTAAAAACTTATATACACTCTCTATTTTCTTGCATAATGCCGAAGTAACAACTATAAGTATATTAAAATCAACATCATATTTCTTTAAAACATTTATTCCCTTCATCACACTATTAAAAGAATCTCTATTTAAAGAATCTACTCTATTTAAATTATGGATATCTTTTGTTCCATCTAATGATACTCCTACTAAAAAATTATTTTCTTTTAAAAACTTAGCAATATCATCATTTATTAGTGTTCCATTAGTTTGTATATGGTAGTTAAATTTTGTTTTATTATTAGTTTCCTTTGTACAATTAACTAATTCTTTATAAAAATCTAATCCTACTAGTAATGACTCTCCTCCTTGAAAGCCTATATTACAATTACCGCCATCACAATAATCATCTACCTTATTTATTATTTCTCTCAAAGTTTCCTTACTCATAAATCCATAATCTTTTACATCACGTGCATCAGCTATTGAATGATAAAAGCAGTACTTACATTTCAAGTTACATTTACTTGAAGAAGGCTTTATCATTAGACTTATATTTCTTTTCATCAGTATATACCTCTCATTATTATATATATTTAAATACTCTCAATTATACTATCATAGTCTTTTCTCAAATTTGATATCCTTGAATTTATGCTTACTTTTTTACTATTTAAAGTAGCTAAAACCTCTTCAACTCTTCTTATTAAATTTCTTATGTTATCTAAAGAACTATTTATCTTATTTTGTACTGAAAAATCTGTAAATATATTATCAAAAAATATATCAAAAGCTATTGTTGTTGTGGAAAAAGATAACCCCTCAAATTGAATATCGCCTAACTCTTTATTAAATCTATTAATTAAAGTAGATACTCTTCTAAATTGAGCTTCAGCTTCATTAATTTTATTATGCTTAGCTATAGATGAAAGCATATCTCCTCCAGCTATATCAAATATTCCCCAATTTTTTGCACTATTCAATGAATCCTTAGCTAAATTGGCTGTTCTTAATAAATCTTTGCCCGCACTCTCTGCTTCTTCTATCTCTTTTTTCTCTAATAACATTTTCTCTATTTCTTCTTCTATCTTTGATAATTTAACCTTTTTATCTTGATCTCCATATAACTTTATTAATTCTAACTTTTTGTTTAATAATGCTTTATATTCATTTTCACAATATTTTAAAGTTTCCAGTCTAGATTTTATACTTTCAATATTTTCTTTTAACAACTCTACCTTCGAACTGAACTCATCATACTTAATCTTAGCCATTATATATTCTTGTTGCTCTTTTTCTAGTTTTTCATCCTTGTTACTCATAACAGTAGCTAATATACTAGCAAAAGATAACTTTTTTAATTTTTCTACATCTTTATATTCTTTTTTTAAATTAACTTCAAGTTCATATAACTCACTTTTATCTTTTTCGAGTTGCAAACTTAAATTTTTCAATTTTTTATCTAATATTTTCTTTAATACTATTTCTTCTTTAAGCTTAATTAACTTTTCATTTATCTCTTTTATCATACTCTCCCCCTATAATACTCTTTTTTCCATTATAACACTTTATTATAATAATATAACATAATCTATCCTTCCAAATCTATTTTAGTTATATCTATTCTATCAAGATTAACTTCAACTATGGCCATAGTTAATGGTAAAGAAAATCGTTTTTTACCACAAGAACCTGGATTTAAATAAATTACTTCATCCTTTTTCTCTTCACTATATTTATGAGAATGTCCATATATTACAAGATCCACTTCCCTTAATTCAAAAGGTATATCATCTTTTTTATGAACTACATATATAAGTACTTGGTCCATCTCTATCTCTTTATAACATGGTAATTTAATTCCCCAACTATCACCATCATTATTTCCTCTTACAACAAAAGTCCTAGCTATTTTGTTTAATCTTTCAAATACTTCTTCTCCACCTATATCTCCTGCATGAATTATGTAGTCACATCCCTCAAGTTTACTTATTACCTCATCTCTTAATAAGCCATGTGTATCTGATATTACACCTAATCTCATATCTTTTGTTCCTCTTTTCTATTAATGTATTTATATATATTATTTTCATTTATCGATAACACTATTATAATTATTAATATACAAAAAGAGGCTTCGATAATTAAAGCCTCCTCTTTTCGTATTTAAACTATATTTAATATCAAATTCAAATTATCTTTTGAAAATATAGGCTTTTATCACACCGAAAAACTCTCTTGTATAAAATATAAAACTTGATGCTGCATGAGATGGTGCTGGATATCCTAAACATTCAAATCCCACTTGTTCACCTAAATATTTAGCCCTATACATGTGAAAGTTGTTTGATATTACTGTAACAGTAAAATCCTCTTCTCCGGTTTCATCTTCTAATATTTTTTTTGTAAATAAGAAATTTTCATATGTGTTAGTAGATTTATCCTCACTTATTATTAAGCTTTCATCTATCCCTTTGCTTATTAAATAATCCTTCATTGCCTTTGCTTCACTTATATCTTCATCAGGTCCTTGCCCTCCAGAAACTATTATCTTTACATCTGGATAAAGCTTATTATACTCTACAGCAGTTTCTAATCTGTATAGAAGAGAAGTACTTATCTTACTTCCTCTAAGCCCAGCTCCTAATACCATAAGATAATCCGGTCTTTCCTTATCATAATGATGTCCATTATAAATAATAACTCCCTCTATAATTATGAATATGCTCATCCCTATAAAAAATAAAACTATAATAATCCTTTTTAGAAGCTTCGGTATTCTTCCCCATATATTAACCTTAAATTTGAGTTCTATAAATCCATATATAAAAAGAATAATCCCTAATAAACAAAACATACTAGAAAAAGCTACAAATCCAGATATCAATCTTAATCCTATATAATAAATAATTAAAGCTAGTCCTATCCAAAGACATATCTTATATAACAGCTTTTTTTCTTTACCATCTACTTTATTCTTCACATCTTTCTCCTCATCTCAAAATAATATTTTTAATTATATAATAATTGTATTCTATATAGAATATTTTGTAAACTTTCTGTAAAGTATTACCTACATTTGTACAATCACTTCATTTCTTATATTTGGAATATATTACTTTAATATGATATAATATAATTTATATATATTTATATTTTTATCTTGAGGTTATTATGAAAACAAATATAAAAGACAGTATTTTACTAAAACTTATACTCCTTATAGTTGTTGTAATATTAATTCCATTATTGTTTTGGAGCTCTACTAGTTATAATACATACAAAGAAAGTATAGAAAAAAAAATTATTTCAACTAACATTGATACCTTAAATCAAGTTGATCAAAATCTATCTAAAGTTACAGATCAGATTAATTCAATTATAAATGCATACAATAATAATTTAATAGCAGAGGACTTTTTAACTCAAATTTATGATTCTGAATATTCTAGAATAAAAAATACTAAAACTTTTGAAAACGATATCTCAAAATATGTAGCTTCATTAAACTGGATTAATTGCGATGTTATACTTCTGGGATCCAATGGTAACATTTTTACTACTAGTAATAACTCTCCTCGTTTGAGCTCCAGTAGTATACATAATAGTTATTGGTTCAAAGAGGCCATGATTAATTACGATGAAATCAGCTGGTTTATTTTTGATAGAAGTTATTTTACTCAAAATCGTAATGAAGCAGTTATTGTAGCAACAAAACCTCTAATAAATAATCTTACTAATTCTATATATGGAACAATAATTATCGAAGTTAGCGAAAAGTACTTTTACGATGTTTACAAAGATGTAGTAAATAATAATGAAAATTTATTTATATGTAATGGTGATGGCAATATAATATCATCTAGCGATAGAAACATTTCTTTATCACTAGACCCTACAGAAGCTTTTATTCCAATGGAAAAGGACAATCTTCTGTATAACTACAACTTTAACAATACCGATTATATTTACATAAGTCAGAATTCATCTGTAAGTGATTGGACTATAATAAAGCTAATTCCAAGATCTAATTTAGAAGAAGAATTTAATGTGTTAAAAAGAAGCTTAATTATTAGTGCTATCTTCTGCATTATTCTTATAATAATCGGAGTTATTATCACTGCAATTAGAATTTATAAACCACTACAAGAACTTTTACTTAAAATGAAGTTGAAATTTATAAACAAAGAAATATCTAATTACGAAACACAAACTCCAACTTTTACAGATATAGTTACTGGTTATGAACAACTTATATCTGAAGTAGACAATACAATTGATTTATTAATTCTTGAAAATGAAAATAGACGCAAAGCAGAACTTCATGCATTAGAAATGCAAATCAATCCTCATTTTTTATATAACACCTTAAATTCTATTAAATGTTTAGTATGGACTAAGCAATATAACTTGATAGAGCCAACAATAACGTCTCTTGTAAAACTTCTTCAGCAAACATTAAGAAATATAGATGAACTTGTTACACTTGAAGAAGAATTGAACAATATTAAGAACTACTTATATATCCAAAATATAAGAACATGTAATAGTATTACTGTAAATTATAATATTAGAAATACTTTTTACTCTACAAGAATCCCCTGTCTTGTTCTACAACCTATTATAGAAAATGCAATATTTCACGGAATAGAACCTTTAGGTAAATCTGGAATAATAACTATTTCTGCATATACAAAAGATAATGATTTATATATAGAGGTACTTGATAATGGTGTTGGTATGAATGACGAAACAGTAGACAAGCTTTTAAATAACTCCAGCAAAGATAAAAAGTCTGGATTTAATAATATTGGTATTGCTAATGTAAACGATAGATTAAAAATGTACTATGGAAATAATTATGGACTGAGAATCGAAAGTAAAATTGGACTTGGAACTTCAGTTACACTTAAGATTAAATTATAAAGGGGTAATATTTATGAAAATTATGATTGTTGATGACGAAAAACTTCTTCGTAATGGTTTTAAAAATATGACAGATTGGTCTGCTAAAGGAATAAATATCATAGGGGAAGCGCTGAATGGAGAAGATGCTTTAGAAAAACTTAAAACAATATCACCTGATATAGTTATTACTGATATCAAAATGCCAATTATGGATGGTGTAACACTTACTAAAAAAATAAAAGAACTTTATCCACATATTTTAATTCTAGTATTAAGCAGTCATGATGATTACGATTATGTTAGAGAAAGTATGAAAAATGGAGCAAGTGATTATCTACTTAAAGCATCTATAGATATTGATGATCTTTGCGATACTTTAAAAAGAATCACTCAAGATTCCCAAAAACCATCTTTATATAATTCTAAAAACATTAATATTGAATCTGTTAAATTAGATTTTAGTATTGATAAAACAAAAATACGAAATTATCTAGAATTGCGACAGTATGATGTATTAAAAGAATATGTAGCAACAATTTTAAAGCTTTCTTCTCCTATCCCTGTAATCTATATGCAAGATATTTTAAGAGAATTATTTTTCTTTATAGAATATACTCTAGATACCTTAGGATCTATAGATAAAGGCTTAAAGGATAGTAAATATACAAATAGCGCTACAGTTAACTCAATAAGCACATTACAAGAAGCTATTACTTGGTTTAATTCAACTATAGATGAAATAATTAAGTCTAATATTAATCATAATAAAAAACATACTGAAATAATAAAGCGAATAAATACTTATATTGAAGAAAACTTTGCTACCAGCATTTCTCTTTCTAATATAGCTGATAAATTTTTTATAAACAAAAATTATCTTTGTGATATTTATAAAGCTGAAACAAACTCAACAATAAACGACTATATTACAACTTTACGTATTGATAAATCCAAAGAGTTAATCAGAGATACAAACTTAACTTTAACTCAAATATCATATGAAATAGGTTATCAAAACACTAGTTATTTCAATAGAGTCTTTAGAAAAAAAACTGGAATATCTCCAAGTGAATATATGAAGTTATATAGATAGGATCTTGATCAATAAGAATACACCTAACTTTTAAATAATACTTAAATAGAAATGAAGAATAGCTATACAGATTAATCTGCATAGCTATTCTTTATTTATCTAATTTGTTATACACTCTCTTGCTGATATTATTTTTGGATCCTTTTCTCCAGCCTCTACCATATGTTTACGTAGCTTATCTGCTAACTCAGCACGTATTTCTTTATATCTTTCATCTCTTACTAGATTATTTAACTCATGTGGATCATTCTTAATATCGTATAGGAAATCTTCTTCATATAAATCACTTCCAACATATTCTCCACCATTTTTATTTGGTGCATATACACTATATAAATAATCTTCCGTACGAACACATCTACCTACACGGCTTTCACTTATTTGTGCGAATATTTCATTTACACGATTTTCAGTTTGTCCATCAGCTACAGTTTTTAAATCTTCTCCTACCATAGCATCTCCTACATTAATTCCTCCCATAGATAAGAATGTCTTTGGAAGGCTTACTGTACTTACTAAATCTTTAACCCTCTTGCCGCCTCTAAATCCAGGCCCGGCTATTATTAATGGAACATGTAAACAACCTGAATGACAAGAACGTTTATAATCATCATAACCATTTAAGTGCTCATCTGTGTTTCTAGTTTTAAAGTGAGAACCATGGTCTGAAGCATATACTATTATAGTATTTTCATATATCCCTTTAGCCTTTAATTTTTCTACTAATCTACCTAAATTATTATCTAGACTCTTGCAGCATCCTAAATAATCTGGATATTCTTCTCTAGCATTTCCACCTAAAGCTTCTAAATCTCCTGGTAGCTTACAATCTTTATATATTTCTTTTGATCCATCAGGTCCTTCGTATCTATTTCTATCATTTTGATGATGTGGCTCAATATGAGAAATTGTCATAAAGAATGGCTTTTCTCCATTATATCCATCCAAGAATTCTAAAGCATAATCTGTAATACAATCTACACGGTATCCTTTAAATTCACATCTATTCATATTTTCATCAAACACATATCCATCATATCCATGTGAAGTAAACTCTAAAACATCTGAAGCACGCCAGAAGCCTTTATATCCTCCTCTTCTTTCTGGTGGAATTGCTGTTATTGTATAGTCAATAGTTGGTTCTTTTTCTAGTTCTCCATCACTTGCTAAATGCCACTTACCTATATATGCAGTTTCATAATTACCTTCATTAAAGTAATCTGCAACTGTTTTAATATCTTTTGGTAATTCAATATTATTTCTAAAACATCCTGTTTGAGTTGGATATTTTCCTGTTTGGAATATAGCTCTACATGGACCACATACAGGTTGTGCTGTATATGCTTCCTCAAAAACTACCCCTTCTTCTGCTAATTTATCTAAATTAGGAGTTATATCTAACTCTTGTCCATAAGCTCCTATTGTATCCCATCTTTGTTGATCTGAAAAATAAAATATAATGTTTGGTCTACTCATAAAAATTCTCTCCTTTATTTATACCTCTACTTTTTCTTCCAGCTTAGCTGCTTTAGCGTTTTTAATATTAGTTTTTACTATCATAGCTACTACCGCTATTATTAATAAAATAAACACTATTGAAAATGGACGTGTAAAGAATACACTTAAGCTTCCATCAGATATCATTAATGTACGACGGAAATTCTTTTCAGTTAATCCTCCAAGCACTAATCCCAAGAGTATTGGAATAGTCGGAAAATCTAATTTACTCATAAGGTACGCAATAATAGCAAATACAATAGATATACCTACATCAAATAAAGAATCCTTAATTGAATAAGCCCCTGCAAAACAGAAAACTACTATTATAGGAGTCAAAATCTCAGTTGGAATCTTAACAACTTTTGCAAAAAGGTTAGTTAAATACTTCCCTTGTATATACATAAATAAATTTACAAATATTAATCCAATCATAATTGCATAAACTGTTGTTCCATGATCTGCAAAAAGATTTGGTCCTGGAGTTAATCCATTAATCATAAGCGCTCCAAGCATAATTGCAACTGCACCATCTCCAGGTATACCTAAAGTTAATAATGGTATTAAAGTTGCTCCTGTTACTGCATTATTTGCGGATTCAGCTGCTGCAACACCTTCAATAGATCCTTTTCCAAACTCCTCTGGATGCTTAGACATTTTTCTAGCAACATCATAACTTAAGAAAGATGCCATAGCCGCTCCTGTCCCTGGAATTATACCAACAATTACACCTATTAAAGAAGAAATAAACTTTGGCATTCTCATACGTTTACGTTCTTCCTTAGTAAATTTTCCATCATCTAAATGTTTAAGTGCTTCTACAGCATCATTAGACTTACTTAACATAGAATCATCTTTTTTATATTTTCCACGATTTATTATTTCTACTAAAGCAAATAATCCAATAAGAACAATAACTAAATCAAAGCCACCATATAAATAGACATTGTCAAAGCAGAAACGCATAGTATTACCACTCATAGCATCCATTCCTATAAAAGAAACAAATAGCCCTAAGCATCCTGCTATTATACCTTTTACTAAACTCTTGCCACTTACCCCTGCAATAATAGTTAAGCCAAAGGTACATATTAAGAAGTATTCAGGTGATCCCATCTTCATAGCTACTTTTGCAACTTGAGGAGCTAAAAATAAAAGCACTAAAGCACTAAATATTCCTCCATATGTAGATGCTTTAAGAGCTATATTTAAAGCCTTTTTAGTAAATCCTTTCTTAGATAAAGGATGTCCATCTAACATAGTTGCAGCTGCATGAGGAGTTCCTGGTGTTTTAATTAATATAGCTGAAATAGATCCTCCATAACTACCTGCACAATAAATTCCTAGCAAAAACATAAACGAATCAATAGCACCTAATGTATATGTCATAGGTAGAAATAGGACTAAACAAAGCATAACTGTAAGTCCTGGAATTGATCCAAACACTATTCCAAGGAATAACCCAAGATTCATATATATAAAGCTACTTATAGAAAAAAACTCTTGAAACCCTGCCATTATATTTTCTAACATATCTTATTGCCTCCTTATGGTAATTTTACTCCTAATAAATTTTGAAACACTAGTGTTATGACTATAATACTAGTAAATACTACTCCATAATACTTCCAATTTTTACATTTAAAGAATAGTAATATAGCTCCTGCAAAAATTAATGAAGCTGCCATAAAAGTTAAGAAATGAAGCATTAGCCAATATGCAGCTATCATACCTATCATAAGGATACATTTTCCTTCTTGCTTTAAATCAATTTCTACTTCTTTTACTGGTATCTTTTTTATAATCTTTATAACTTGAACTATAATTAAATAAATACTACAAACCATCATTAAGCCTATAATAACTCTCGGAAAGCTTTGAGAATTTATTGCATCAGTAGTATTTATTTTAATTTGACTTGGCATCATAAACCAAATAACAAGTGATACTATTAAAAATACTATTCCACCTACTAAGTCTTGTTTAAACTTTATCTTCATATAATCCCCTTCTTTCTATAAATAAGAGGCTGTATAAATAACAGCCTCTTCAACTTATTGAACTAATTTAGCGTACTTTCCTGCTTTCTCCATGCAGCTGTCTATATAAGCTTTAACTTCTTCACCATTTTTAATATCTATATTTACTCCAATATTATCAGCAGTTGCTAAGAATTTTTCATTTGTTAGTATTTGATTTAAAACATCATACATCTTATCAACCACAACTTGATCTGTACCAGCTCTCATAAATACTGCACAAACATTTGTCATCCAAGTATCATATCCATAATCAACAACGCAATCTAAATTGTAAACTTCATCAACAAGCTTCTTTTCATCAAATGCAACTACAGGGTTAACATCACCTGATTTAACAAACTCTCTTGCTAAAGATGCATGAGTAACAGCAAAATCAACTTCTCCTGATACTGCTGCAGTTAAAGCTTCATTAGCTCCATCATAAGGCACTACCTGATAGTTAGCTCCCATTTCATTTAATAAAGCCGCACATTGCATTGCTTCAGAAGATGCAGTACCATTTGTAGCAACCTTTATTACATTATTTTTAGCATATTCTTCTAATGCTTTAAAACTATCTACATTAGTCTTAGGATTTGCTGATAATACAAATGTAGAAGAATATACGTTAATTACAGGAATAAAATCTTCAAATTTATATGCTACTTCTGATGTAAGAGGCGCTATCGCAAAGCTTCCTTCTCCACCAAATATCAACTTATGACTATTAGCTTTTTCTTGTAAATATTGAGTTAATGCAACTGCTCCACCTGAACCCAATACATTATCTGCTAGTAATGGTTGTCCTAATAACTCTTTACCGTATTCAGACATCGCCCTATTTACTTGGTCAGCTAATCCACCTACTGCCCATGGACAAATTATTGTTACTGCTTCTGTTGGCCAATTTTCAGTTGCTTCCCCACTTGCATCCTTACTTTGACATCCTATAACTGTTACTCCTAACATCATTACCATAACGCTAGCTAATAATTTTTTAACCTTTTTCATAACTTTCTCCCCTCACACCTAAATTATTGTAATTATTTACATCATTGTTTATAATTATCTTATGTATTTATTGTATCATCTCATAAATATATATTAAATTAATAATATTCAGTGTGAATTGTACTATATTCGGTTGTTTTAAACCTTTACATTATTATTTGGTACAATATTCAGTTTTGAAAAAGGGTGTTTTAATGAAATTTTATAAATTATTTTTATTTTCAATTATTCTGCTTTTACCAGTTTTATTTATTGTTTTTTTGTCCAAGCCTCTAGATATAAATACTGAAAAGCCGTCGACTTTAAATATTTGGGTTCAAGAATCTTTAACTCAAGAAGAGTTATATTTTGATAAAGCTATTAAAAGATTTGAATCATATAATCCTTCAATAAAAATAGATTTATCTTTTATAGAAGGTAGCGATTTGAAAGTTTCTAATTATATTAATACTTCTCTTCTAAATCAGTCTTACCCTGATATAATAATCTCCTCTTCTCATAACTTTAACAGTTTAGCTACAGAAGGATTATTATATGATTTAAATGATTATATTAAAACCTATGAAGAAAATTATTTTTTTGATAGTATATTAAAAAATGGCATTTATAACAATAACTTATATGGAGTATCCTACGATATAAATCCTGAAGTATTGGTATATAGAAAAGATTTTTTGACAAGTATAAATATTGATTTTCCTAAAGGTTTTAATAATATAGACGAATTAAAAAACTATTTAAATTCTATAAATGAACTATATTCAACAGATAATTTAGACAAAATTCCATTTTCAATACCAACTATTATTTCTGATGGTGAATTTATATTATCCCTATTAAATATAAAAAACTCTGACTATAATTCTTTATTAACTAATACACTGTCTACTTTGAGGGATATGTATACAATCTTTGATATAAATTATTATGACTATGATAAAACTGGAGCACATCCATTTTTCCTCGGCAAATCAGCTCTAGCTATAGAGCCATTATCATTAATTTATTCATCTATAGAACGTGATAATAACTTAAAAAATAAAATAGGAATAGTCCCTATTAAAAATTTTGATATGAAATTTTCCTATTCTAACAATAAATATATATCAATTCTAAATAAGTCTAATAATATAAGTGCCTCTTTAGATTTTCTAAATTTCTTTCTTAACTCATCTGAGATTTGGCAAAGATATAGATATTTAAATACACCTATAATAACAACTACACTTACAGAACAATTTATTAATGATAAATCTTTTGATAATGCAACTATTTTAGATTATGTAAAAGAATCTTTTACTTATCCTGTATCTCCTAATATATATAATGAATTAGATAATCTTGATTCAACTTATGATATAAAACTTAATAATTAATTTAAATAGCTAAGCAATTGCTTAGCTATTTCTTATTTTATTTATAATAAACATAATTTTATATAAGTTAGCAAATAATACTACAGTTGAAACTTTTATTATTTACAAAATAAATAAAGGGAGGAAATTTTAATGAAAAAATATATTTGTACAGTCTGTGGTTATGTTCATGAAGGTGATGCTCCACCAGAAGTGTGTCCAATATGTAAAGCTCCTGCTAGTAAATTTGAAGAGATGAAGGGAGAACTACAATGGGCAGATGAACATAGAGTTGGTATAGTTGAAGGTATTGATTCTGAAATTATAGAAGGCTTAAGAGCAAACTTTATGGGTGAATGTACAGAAGTTGGTATGTATCTTGCAATGGGAAGAGTTGCTGATAGAGAGGGATATCCAGAAGTTGCTGAAGCTTATAAGAGAATCGCTTATGAAGAAGCTGACCATGCATCAAAATTCGCAGAAATTCTAGGAGAAGTTGTTGTTGCAGATACAAAATCTAATCTTAGTGCAAGAGTAGAAGCTGAATTTGGAGCTTGTGATGGAAAGAAAAAGCTTGCTAGTTTAGCTAAACAAAATAACTTAGATGCTATTCACGATACAGTTCATGAAATGTGTAAAGATGAAGCAAGACATGGAAGAGCATTTAAAGGATTACTTGATAGATATTTTTCTAAATAATAAAAGGAGTGTTTAATATGGCAGAAATAAATTGTTCAGTAAATAATTGTTCACATAACAAATCTGGAGTATGCTATTCAAATAGAGTTAATATTGGTGGTCTAAATTCTTGTTGCTCTGAAGATACATGCTGTGGATCTTTCTTAGACAAGAATCTTTATAGCGATTTAACTAATAATACAAATGCTTCAGGTTCATGTGATGCTTTGATTTGTAAAGTTGAAAATTGTAAATATAATTGTAATAGTTTATGTGATCTTCCTTGTATTAGCGTAGGTGGAGATGACGTAAAAATATATTCAGAAGCACATTGTCAAAGCTTCCAAGAAAAATAAAAAAGTTGCCTGTGACATTTACATTCTGCCACAGGCATATTTCTTTACTAAACTTCTTTTTATTATGAGCTAATACCATGTAAAATCATTATAGAATATGATTTTATAAGAGGAATGTTGGAATTAACTATCTTTTCAATAGTATCTACTCCTGCTAATTTATTATTAGCTATTATACTCCAAATCTTATTTCCACTTAATTTTACCTCATTATTTACGTTATAGTTATCAATACTAGTTCCATTATAAATTATAATAATTTGCTCATTATTATCTTCGCTCGAAATAGTAGAAATTATCACTCCAGATTTATCGTCATTATGAGCAAACTTTATACTTAAATTCTTTTTAATCCCTTCTGGAGATATCATCTTAAATAAATCATATTTTTTTCTTATTTTAATTAATCCTTTATAATATTCAAAAACTTCAATGTATCTTACTTTATCATTCCACTTAATACTATTTATATTATCGTTACTCTTATAACTATTATGATCTCCTTGCTTAGTTCTAAGGAATTCTGCTCCTCCTTGGAAAAATGGTATTCCTTGAGCAGTAAATAATATCGAAGCTCCTAATAAATACTGTCTTACATTATAATTTTCTATTGGATTACTTCCAATATTAAGTCTATATAACCCTTCTTGAATATTATAGTTTTGAGTCTTTTCAATCTGATCCCACAAAGTATAATTATCATGAGCATCCATATAATTTATACTTTCATCTGGATTATAAGTTATTGTATATATTGACCCCTTTAATCCTTCAATAATACTCCATGCCTTTATTCCATTATGCTGATCTCCATTTATAAATCCTCTAGATGGTGAATTATCACCCCTTATAGCATCTCTAAATGTATCATTAAATACTGAGAAGTTTTCTTTCTTTTGAGAACCTTTATAGGTTCCATTCTTAACTGGCGAGTCGCCACCTTTCCAAGGTTCTCCATATATTAAAAAGTTCTTATCTATTCTAGAAGTTCTCCTTACAATCTCCTTAGTAGTTTTTATATCCATTAATTCCATTAAATCAAATCTTAACCCATCAACATGGTAATTCTTTATCCAATGATTGCAAGAGTCTAAAATAAACTTTCTAACCATAGGTCTTTCTGTGCATAACTCATTTCCACATCCAGAACCATTTGAGTATCTTCCTAGATAATCAGTTCTAAAATAGTAACCTGGAACAATCTTATCCATATTTTCAGTACTCATCATATGATTATAAACCATATCTAAAACTACTCTTATTCCATTTTTATGGAGTCCTTGTACCATCTGCCTAAACTCCTTGATCCTACATATTGGATTATAAGGATCTGTGCTATAGCTACCTTCGGGTACATTATAATTCTTCGGATCATATCCCCAGTTTCTATTTTCTTTAACCTCTTTAAATCTTTCATCTACAGATCCAAAATCATAAGTTGGAAGTAAGTGAACATGAGTTATCCCTAATTCCTTCAAATGATCAATTCCTGTACTTACCTTCTTGTCTGTCACTTCATCTTTGTAAAAGGTTCCTTCCTCTACTAACCCTAAGTAGGTTCCCCTTAAATCATCAGCTACCCCTGAAGTCTTATCTATTGTAAAATCCCTTACATGAATTTCATATATTATAGAGTCAGTCTTTTTCTTGATATCAGGGCTATTATCTTCTCTCCATCCTAAAGGCTTACATTCACTGTTATTAATATCTATTAAAGCACCTTTATCTCCGTTAATACCTACCGCAGAAGCATATGGATCAACAGCGTAATTTATCCTATCTATATTTTCCCCATCATTGTTTATATCTCTAAAATGTAATTTATATAAATAATATTTACCTTCATTACTTTCTCTATCTATAGCAACATAATGGGTTCCAGTCCTTTGATCATACGCCATTTCCGCTATACTGCAATAATTATTATTTAAATCATCATAATTATTGTATAAAGCTACTTCCACTTTATATGCTGTCGGTGCCCAGAGCCTTAATACTATATCTTCAGGTAAGAATGAAACTCCCATTTCTTTTGAATAATAATATTTATCTAAGTAGCTTCTCATAGTAACTTTACAAGGATTATACATATTAGAAGGACTTACAACTACTAAATCATTAGGCTTAATATTCTTAGGTACATTAGTTAAAATAACTTCTCTTCCTCTTATTATAGTTGTTACTTCCTCTATTTTCTCTCCATTTATATAAAGGTGAAAGTCAACACCTAGTAGAGGCTCTCTAGTTAAGTACGCTTTTATCTTTCTATCGTTATCAATAACCGCAAACTTTATTTTAGTTCCACAGGCCATAACAGCCTCCTTTAATGAATTATATGGGCTTGGTATACCGTATAAAATATATAGGTTATTTCCTATGTTACCAGTATTAAAAGTAGCACTTTGCTCTGCCCACTGGTTTACCCAATTAGGTCCCCATTGCTTCTTCCTAATTATGAAATTATAATAAGGCATATATGCAGAAGCTCCAAAATCAGTCTCTACATTGAAGTCTATTTCCTTCGAACCATATCCATCTTGAAATGCCCAACAATTCCATAAAAAGCTCTCTCCAATATACTTATTATCATCGGTAAGAAAATGTACCAATGTTTGATCAGGTAAACTCTTAGAAACAGTAATTTTTTTTCGGCTTTCATATTTGTTGTCATAAGTTTTAGCTATTATAAAGATTTCTGTTCCTTCCTCTACCTCTTCAGAAACATATAAATATGAATCTTCTAAGTTTACACCTTCTATATCTTTTTCTAAATACCACTTGATCTCCGGAAAAAATACTTTATCATAAAGCTCAACAACTCTTCCTACTAATTCTACTGGAGCTTTATATGTTACATATTTATTTGATGATAATATTTCTAAAAAGCTTTCTACTTTATCCCACGTAAACTTAAAGCCATTTTTACCTCCATATGGATTATCAACCCATATTTCATTTCCTTCTCCATCAACTAAAATATACTTATATCTATATTGACCTTCCTCTAAACCATTCTCAAATTTTATATCTTTTATCATTTTTAATGTACTATCTTCAGTATCAAGCTGCCAATTCAACCTAAATTCCTCTGACTTTTCCCAATTATTAAAATCTCCTACAACATAGGCACATATAGCATTATCATACTTAGCTGTAAATCTTATGGTATTTGACATAGGACTTAATTTTATCCCATACCTACCATGCTTATTTCCATCAACCTCAAATTTTTCAACATAATTCAGTATTTCCACTAAAACACCACCCTATTGTAATTCTCATATACACAATTTTTAAAGTTTTGGTCTTAATACTGTTACTGCTAATGGAGGTACTTTTATTTTTATTTTTATTTTTAATGAATCACCATTATCCTCAGTAGTAAATACAGACCTTTCTAAAGTCTGTCCACTTCCTCCAAATTCTATGCTATCACTATTTAATATTTCTACATACTCGCCTTCCTTTGGAACCTTAACCTCAAAGTCATAATATGTTACAGGCGTAAAGTTTAAAACAAATATTAGCATATCATCTTCATTTTTACCTCTTCTTATAAATGATAATGTACTTTTTTCACTATTATCTGCATCTATCCATTCAAAGCCTTCTTCTTTATTATCAAGTTGCCATAATGCTGGATTTTCTTTATAAAATTTATTTAAAACCTTAAAATAATTATGAACTTGTTTATGAACTTCATATTGATCAATTACTTGCCATTGTAACTGCTCATACTCTCTCCACTCTATAAACTGTCCAAATTCACTTCCCATAAATAATAGCTTTTTACCTGGATGAGCTATCATAAATGCTGCATATAATCTAAGACCAGCATATTTGCACCAGTTATCTCCAAACATCTTATTTACTAATGATTTCTTTCCATGTACTACTTCATCATGAGAGATTGGTAATATAAAATTTTCTGAGTACTGATACATCATAGAGAAGTTCATCTTATTATGATGATATTTTCTATATATAGAATCCATCTCTATATAGCTTAAGGTATCATTCATCCATCCCATATTCCACTTAAAGTCAAACCCAATTCCGCCTTCATTTACGGGATGTGTTATCTTTGGCCATGTAGATGATTCTTCTGCCACAGTTACTACTCCTGGAAAATTTGTATGAACAACTTCATTAAATTCCTTTAAAAAGTTAATAGCTTCTAAGTTTCCATTATCACCATAAATATTGGGACTCCATTGCCCTTCACTACGTCCATAATTAAGATATAACATATTTGACACTGCATCCACTCTCAATCCATCAACGTGAAATTCTCTTATCCAATACATAGCATTAGATATTAAGAAACTCTTTACTTCATATCTACCAAGATCAAAATTCCAAGCTCCCCATCCTTCGTTGTTAGCCTTCCAATAATCTTGATACTCATAAGTTGCAGTTCCATCGAAATAACTTAAACCATGTTCATCCTTACAATAATGTCCAGGAACCCAATCTAAAATTACACCAATATCGTTCTTATGTAATTTATTTATTAATTCCTTAAGTTCTATTGCATCTCCATGTCTTGATGTTGGAGAATAATATCCAGTAGCTTGATATCCCCAAGACTTATCTAGTGGATGCTCATGAAGAGGCATAATTTCAACATGAGTATATCCCATCTCCATTACATACTCTGGTAATACTTCACTTATTTCTTTATATGTCATGAATTCTCCATTTTTTCTTCTCCATGATCCTAAATGTAATTCGTAAATATTCATAGGACTGCTTTGAATATCGCATTTTTCTCTTTTATTTAACCATCTTTTATCTGCCCATCTAAATTTACTTTGCTTAACTAAAACAGATGATGTATCAGGTCTTAACTCTGACTTAAAAGCATATGGATCTGATTTTAAAACAGTATTACTACCATCTAGACTTGTAACTGCAAACTTGTATCTTTCTCCATCCTTTAATCCTGGTATAAAGGTTGTCCACAGTCCAAGCTCATTATATTTATTCAGGTCATTTTCTTTTCTAATCTCCCATTCAGAAAAATCACCAACTACAGTTATTTTGCTTGCCCTAGGCGCCCATGTAGTAAATCTAACTCCATTTTTTCCTTTATGTTTTATAAAATGTGCTCCCATGAATTCATAGCAACTAATATGTGTTCCCTCATGAAATAATTGCTCATCTAATTCAATGATTTCTTTTTCATCTTTTATATTATCTTTTTTGGAACCGTTGCCAAAAATCTCTTCATTTTTACAATTAACCATATCTTTAGACATTATTTCTTCGCTAATGATAGCCTTGCTAGTTCTTTTAGCATTTTTCTTAGTTGTACTGACCATAATTTCCTCTCTCCCTATGTAACCCTTATTTATTATCTTTGTGTAAAATTACCTATATAACAATTGTATCATTTTTTAAATAAATAATCTATTTAAGTAAATATTATAATTTTATTCCAATTACTTAAATTTAAAATATCATATTATAATATCTTTCAATATCCCCTTTAAGCTCTAACAAATTAACATTTCGTCCTAATCTTAAAAATTCTTTACCTTCTATAAAAAGTAACATTATTGGCAATGAAAAAACACCGTACTCAGCTGCCAAATCAATGTATTTTTCCCCATTAACTTCTCTGCAAACTATTTTAGGATATTCATTTAATATATTTTCAATTTTTCCTTTTATAGCTTCACATGCTCCACATGCACTCCCAGTAAAATATATAATACTCATTTTATTATCTCTAATTAAATTAGCTACATCATTTCTATCTTCTATATCTATCAATTTTTCTCCACCTCTTTATTGTATATTAAATTTATTATCTTTATTTTAACTATCAATTTGTCTTTTATACTATAATAGTTTTATTATCAAAAATGACAAATGGAAAATTACTTAGTCTCTAATTTACCACTTGCCATTATCTAATTTTTATTTTTTAAGCTTTTAATATTTTTCATCTTTACTGGGATTTGCTTAACTTGAAGGTAGTTCAAAAAATTTGAATACTCTATCTAAATATGAATGTAATATAGAATCCCTTTCAAGATATAATTCATGTTTACCTTCATCAATAAGTACAATAGTACAGTTTTTAGCTAAATCTCTAAATTTATTATGAGCTTCATTTACTACAAAAGTATCTTTTCCAGCTTGAAAAAGTAATATTGGAATATCTATTTTCTTGATATTTTCTTCTTTTAATAACTTTCTTGTAGCCTTTATTCCTTCATTTATCCATCTAAAAGATCCTCCACCTCTTTGACACTCTTCATTTTCTTTTAGATAAGATAAATGATTGGTATATCTATATGTATCTGAGGTTCCTGAACCATCTAAATCATAAGTCCCCTCAAAACCTTTTTGTCCTAATATATATTCATCACCTTTTCCTATAGCAATATAAAATTTAGATAATACTTCTGCTACAAAGTTAGAATATTTTCCTGTATTTATTTGCATCATAGGGGCATTCAGTACAGCTTTTTTAAAATATCCAGGATAAGCTTCTAAAAACAATGTCCCTATAGCGCCTCCCATTGAATGTGCATAAAGATATAATATTTTTCCATCCTCTTTAACAATTTGGTCTAAAAAAAGTTTAAAATCCTCAACATAATAATCGAATTTTTCTATATCAACTTGACTTTTATACTTTCTACCTAAGTGTCCAGATCTTCCATGTCCACGATGCTCCATTCCAAATACTGAATATCCTTCTTCTATAAAATAATAAATTATTTCTTTATATTTTTCTAAACATTCACAAAATCCGTGATTTATTACTATTCTTCCTTTTTCACCTTCTACCATATATGCTTCATAATATATATCTAGATTATTTTTTCCCTTAAAATAACCAGTTTCTCTTATCCTATTTAATCTTTCATCTACTCTTTTTATAGTTTCTAAACTTTTCCCAAACTCAAAAAAGTATCCTCTCTCTAAATTATTAATCATTTTTCCCCCATATTTAAATAAAACCCTTCATATTTTTTGTATTTTTTACAAATTAGTAACTATACCATTATAAACAAAAAAAGAGAGTTATTGCAAAACTATCAACTCTCTTTTTTACCTTATTTTTTACTAATATTATAAATTATCTATTGATATTACATCATATCCTGCATCATCTATTTTTTCTCTAATTTCTTCATCATTAGAAGTTGTATCTACATTAGCATATTTTCCTTCTAAATTCACATCTATTGATTTTGCATCTTTTAGCTCTTCTAAAGCTTCCTTTACATGTGCAACACACTTATTACAACTCATTCCTTCAATTGATATTTTCTTTAACATAAACTCTTCCTCCTAATAATTTATTATATTAAGCTTTAAATCTTTTTAGTCTTAAAGCATTTGCAAGCACTGATACCGAACTTAAACTCATAGCAGCAGCTGCTATCATTGGATTTAATAATGGTCCTCCAAAGATATGAAGCACTCCCATAGCTACTGGAATTCCTAAAACATTATATCCAAAAGCCCAGAATAAATTTTGTTTTATATTTCTTATAGTAGCTTTACTTAGCTTAATAGCTGTGGAAACATCTCTTAAGTCACCTTTCATTAAAACTATATCTGCTGACTCTATAGCAACATCTGTTCCAGTTCCAATCGCTATACCTATATCAGCTTGAGCTAGTGCTGGAGCATCATTAATTCCATCTCCAACCATTGCAACTTTTCTATTTTCTCCTTGAAGTTTTTTAACTTCATTAGCTTTATCTTCTGGTAAAACTTCTGATAACACTATATCAATTCCAACTTGTTTTGCTATAGCTTCTGCAGTTTTTTTATTGTCTCCAGTAATCATAGCAACTTTTATTCCCATATTATGAAGGTTTTCTATAGCTTCTTTACTACTTGCTTTTACTGTATCTGCAACAGCTACAATCCCTTCTAGTTTATTATCTATAGCTATATACATAGGTGTTTTACCTTCATTAGCTAATCTATCTGATTCTTTACCTAAACTTACAACTTCTATAGAGTTTTCTTTCATTAATTTTAAATTACCAAGTAATATAGTTTTATTTTCTATATTAACTTTTATTCCATGTCCAGGAATAGCATCAAAGTTTTCGATTCCTTTAAATTCTAAACCTCTTTCTTCGGCTTCTCTTACGATAGCCTCCCCAAGAGGATGTTCAGATCCCTTTTCTGCACTTGCAGCAATAATTAAAATTTCATCTTTACTATAATCTGTTGTTATTATATCTGTCACCTTAGGTTTTCCTTCTGTTATAGTACCTGTTTTATCAAATACTATAGTGTCTACCTTATGAGTTATTTCTAAAGCTTCTCCGCCTTTAATAAGAACTCCATTTTCAGCCCCTTTTCCTGTCCCAACCATAATTGCTGTTGGTGTCGCAAGACCTAACGCACAAGGGCAAGCTATTACAAGAACTGATATAAATATAGTTAAAGCAAATACTGGTGTCTCACCTGCTATAAGCCATGCTATTGCTGCAAATATCGCAAGTCCTATCACTATAGGGACAAAATATGATGATATTATATCAGCCATTTTAGCTATTGGAGCTTTAGACCCTTGAGCATCTTCTACAAGTTTTATAATCTGTGCTAAGGCTGTATCTTTACCAACTTTAGTAGCTTTATATTTAATAAATCCTGTTTTATTAATACTTGCTCCTACTACCTTACTTCCAACAGTCTTTTCTACTGGTATACTTTCACCAGTAAGCATGGATTCATCTACTGCTGTAGAACCTTCTACTACTTCCCCATCTACAGGTAGCTTCTCTCCTGGCTTAACTAATACTATATCACCAACAATAACTTCATCTATCGGTATAATTAACTCTTTATTATCTCTAATTATAGTTGCAGTCTTTGGTACTAATCCCATAAGCTTTTTAATAGCCTCTGATGTTTTACCTTTTGAAACCGCTTCTAAATACTTACCTAAAGTTATTAATGTAAGAATAGTAACAGCCGCCTCATAATATAAATGCATCGCATATGAGCTATCACCATTATAAATTTTGTAAGTACCAAACAAACTATATATAAAAGCAGCTATAGTACCTACTGTAATTAAAGAATCCATATTCGGTGATAATTTAATTAAATTCTTTGTCCCAACATAATAAAATCTATATCCTATTATCATAACCGGAATCGTTAAAACAAGCTGAACTAATGCAAAATTCATAGGATTCATCATAGGATCAATAATATGTGGTAATGGCATCCCTACCATATGTCCCATAGTTATTATAAGTAATGGTAAAGTAAATATAATAGATGCTATAAATCTTATAAAAAGTTTTTCTTTATCTGATTTCTTTTTCTTTTCATCTTTTACTTCTTCTTCTCTTATAAGCTTATAACCAGCCTTTTCAACTGTTCTCTTTATATCTCCATAAGTAACTAAATCTTCATCAATAGTTATAATTAATTTTTCAGTTGTTAAATTCACTACTGAATCAATTACTCCATCCATCTTTTTAGTAACTCTTTCTACTCTATTAGAACAAGCTGAACATGTCATTCCCTCTACTTTATAAGTATGCACTTTAGTATTCTTAACTACTGTATATCCTAAGTCATTAACTTTTTTCTCTATATCTTGTTCATTCAATTTATTTTCATCAAAGTTAACTGTTAAAGTTTCTGTTGTTAGGTTAACATTGGCATCTACAATACCATCCATTTTCTTAACTCCTCTTTCTACTCTATTAGAGCAGGCAGAGCAAGTCATTCCACCTATCTTATATTTTTTATTCATCTTTTTATCACCTCTAAGTTCTACTTTGATATCTTTTCAAATATCTTCATAATTTCATCTATCTTTTCTTCACCTTTATTTTCTAATATAGCATCAGAAACGCAATGATTTATATGTCTTCTTAGTATTTGCATATTTGATTTCTTTAATAATGATTGTACTGCTATTATTTGATTTGATATATCAACACAATATCTCTCATCTTCAATCATTTTTATTATTCCTTCGATTTGTCCTTTAGCTACTTTTAAATTTTGAATAGCTTTTTTTCTTTCTTGCATATTACCCTCCTAACACCCCTCCCCAGGTGGGGGGTCTGTTTGATTTTATTATACTCTATTTCTTCTCTCTGTCAATACTATTTTCTCTAAGTTCTCAATTTAAATTCAAACAACAATAAAAAACAAAAGACCAGATTTACACAACACTATGCATAAATCTGATCTTAATTTAAATACTGTTTATTATTTATTGTAACTTAGCTTTTTTTTCATTTTTTATAGTTATAGTTAATGTAACAATTAGCCCGCCCCAAAGCACTACTGCACCTAACCCAAAAAATATCATCGATGTTCCAGTCATATTAAATAACAACCTCCTCGTCTTCCTCATTTTTATCTGAACTTTTATTTTCCCATGGTTTTCTGCTTATTAAAAGCGCTACTATTACTCCAAATCCGATAATTGCCCATCCATAAACAAGCGTTGCTGCTAATGGATACCCTCCATAAGGACTCTTTAATTCAGAAATCAAACTTTGAACTAGCATTATTATTAGCATTGTTGGGGTAACAAATTTAACAATAAAATCCCACCACTTACCAATTCTAAAATAAGATATTTTATTTACATGATTTCTTATAATATCTGGTTTCACTATCCATCCTATTAAAATCGCTTCAAGTAATCCTACTCCTACTATTGCATAGCAGTTTACAAAGTTATCAATTATATCTAATAAGTATAATCCAGCACCTGTTGCAAACACAGAACTTATAGTTGCACCAACTATACAAAGTCCTGAAACAACTTTTTTACGTTCCCATCCTGTCTTATCTATTATAGAAGCAGTTATCGCCTCAACTAATGAAACTAATGATGTTAATCCAGCAAATACTAATGAAATAAAGAATAAAGCTCCTAAAATAGACCCCCATGCACCCATTGCTGAAAATACTTCTGGGAATACTACAAAGGCAAGTCCAACTCCGCTTGAAACTACCTCATCAACTCCAACCCCTTGACTAGTAGCCATGAATCCAAGAATTGCAAACACCCCTATTGCACATAAAAACTCAAATCCACAGTTTGCAAAAGCAGTCATAAATGCACTATTATTTATATCGGTTTTTCTTGGCAAATAGCTAGAATATGTCATCATTATTCCCATTGCTAAACTTAATGAATAAAATACTTGTCCGTATGCTGAAATCCAAACCTTTGGATCAGTTAATCTACTCCAGTCTGGTGTAAATAATTTATTTAATCCTAAAGTAGCCCCCTCTAACGTTACTCCTCTTATAGCAATAATAACTATAATTCCTATTAATGTTGGTAATAGAATTTTATTTAACTTTTCTATACCACCTTTTACACCTTTATAACATATAAACCATCCAATTCCCCAAATTAATAATATTCCTAGTAATACTGGCCAAATAAAATTTCCAAATTCAAATGGTGAACTAGTAAGCTGTAAAAAATCATTATGGAAGAATGCATCTGTATTGCTTCCCCACCCTTTATTAAAACTTAATGTAAAATATTTCATTGCCCAGCTTAATATCATTGAATAATAACTTAAAATAAAAAATGCTGTCACTACTGGCCACCATCCAAGCCATTCCCACTTTTTATTTGCTCTAGCAATTGAAAGAGGTGTTGACCCTCTAAATTTATGTCCCATTCCATATTCAAGAATTAATATAGGAATACCTGCTGTAAATATAGCAACAAAGTATGGAACTAAAAAAGCTCCTCCCCCATTTTCATAAACTACATAAGGAAATCTCCATATATTCCCTAACCCAACTGCCGATCCTACTGCAGCTAAAATAAATCCTAATTTCGATCCCCATTGTTCTCTTCCGTTATCCATCTTTATCCACCCCTATTTATCAATTGTTTTTTTATTCCTTAATAACTTAATTATATGTTATATTACTTTATTACTTTTTTCAACCCTTTTATAATAAATTATTATGTATAACTCTTGTTTTTTATCATTTTATCAATTTTGTAGTGTCCTTATAACACTTTTGTTAATTTATCACTTAAAATAACACTTTAAATTAATGAGTTATTAATAAAATTATATTTTTTCTATTTCGAAAGTAATTTATATCTTTTTCTTAATTAAATTAAGTTATAAATAAAAACAATGAATTAGTAGGATGAATATTCATCCTACTAATTCATTGTTTTTATTTACTAATATTAATATTTCTTAATTCACATAAGACTTTACATTCTTATAGGCATAATTATTTTAAACTCTGTTTTCTTATTGTTACTAAATAATTCTATTTTTCCAGCTTCCTTCTCTACAATATCTTTAACTATACTCAAGCCATACCCATGATTTCCTTTATCATCTTTTTTAGTTGAAAAGCCTTCTTCAAAGATTTTTGTAATAATACCTTTATCAATTTCTGGTCCATTATTCTCAATTTTCATTATAATTTTATTAAATTCATATAAGGTTCTTATAGTTATTATACCTCTTCCATCCATAGCTGTAACTGAATTTGTAATAATATTTGAGATTACTCGTTGTAATTCAACTTCTTCCAATGGAAATTCTTCTATTTTTGCCTGTTCATCTATTACAATATTAATATCCTTAGTTGAAATACTATTTACAATAGTAGCAATAATAGAATCACTTCTATTACTTACCTGAACTTGATCTGTAATACTATTATGACCATCAATTATATCTTTTAAAAGTTCACCTAATCTATCGTGTCTTTTCATTAAATGTAATGCATATAAATATGATATTTGTGAACCATAATCATGTTTAATTTTTTTTAACTCAAGTACCTTTTCTTCTAAGGCTATATTCAAGTCATGTATTTCTTTAGCTTTCTTTTCACTATTAGCAAAATGTATAGTTATGGCTACTAAGAACGCTGATAGTGCGAAAAAAATTATATTTAAAAATATAGGATTATTTTCACCTTGAATTATTATACTAAAAGATCCAATAAAATCTAATATTAAGCTTAAAATTAAAAATGATATTGTTGAAAGATTCCTAGATCTAATTACCTTGTATATCTTATTTATAGAATCTAAATTCCTTAGAATAATAAATGCCATTATAAATTGTGGTGCATATATAAGGAGTATTTGCAAAATTTGAACGTATTCCTCTTTATTTATTAACATGTTCAAAGTCATAAAAACATTGCTAAATATTAACGAATTAAAAGCAATTGCAAAATAAATTATAGTATGCCCTACTGTTATTCCTAGTATATCTTTCCTAAATAAACAATAAGGTATTATAAGTGAAATACAATGTGTGATTAATATATTCAAACTTGAATTTCCAATAAATTTATATGAAATTACAAAACCTAAACATGTAACAATTGTATATAAAATTAACTCTTTATTATCTTTTTTATACTCATCTTCTAAACAATAATTAATAGTCGCTATTATCATTATAGACTGAACCAAACTATTAATTATATCAACTATATTAATAATCAAATCATAACTCCTTATTTAAACCATTTCTAACTTTTATCTGCCTTTTTTCATAGATTCTGGCATTTCTTCTACTCCAACACTAAATAATGACGCTGTTCCTGATGTTTTAACCATAGTAGTTAATAGTAATAATAAACACCCAATATATTTTTTACCTCTCATTTCTTCACCCCCTTATAAGTTTTATATTCATTTTTATTAAACATAAGCATAGCTTGTACACATATAGTCCAAATTATTACTTGTGACAATACTGTCGAATTAAAAAATATTAATGATCCTATAGCCAGAACACTTATATTTATTATTCCTATTATTCTATTTCTTTTAATAAGACTATTTTTCGTTATTGGCATCTTATCATTTACTATTGGCGCTCTGTTATATACTACAAACACACTTAAAAAGTTTAATTCAACAGCACTTATATAACTAATATTACTTGTTACTGCAAGTTGAATTATAATTACAACTAATATTAATGTAGCAATAAAACATTTCATCTGGCTATCTTCGTGATATCCTCCAATAAATGGTTTAGTAATACACATAACAAATAATATAGTTAAACTTTCTTTTAAATAACCAAACAAATAAAAGATAAATATAATAGCTATAATCTTAATTAATTCATAACTAATTACTTTTAATGTGTATTCGATTTCTTCCCTCTGCTCATCAGTAAAATTATTATATATAGCAATATTTCTTACGAACTTTTCTATAATATTCCTCATTATTTCTCCATTTTGTACAAAAATAACTTATTATTCGAGATAATATTATCATTTTTCCGTTTAACTTGCTACATTTTTTTGTATAATAATTAATATTTCAGAACTTTTGCACCACATTATGGTACAACTGTGTTTTTTATTATCTTTCAGAATTTAAATTATTATAAAAAACTTATATTTATATAACATTTTTTAATTCATTTATCTTTCTTTAACAAATAAAAACGTACTATAAATAGTACGTTCTATTACTTTTCAATCTTGTTGAAAATCTCCTGTGTATTATTCAATAAAAACATTGCTACTTTATCAATATTTGATTCTGTTACATACTTTTCATAAATATCATACATTAATTCTGAATTACTTTTGTCTGGTTGATACTTAAGCAATACATTTCCTATAATAGTTCCTTCAATATTAAAGTCCTTATATATTTTGTACTTTCTATCTGTTGGCATAGCAGTTATTCTTAAAACCTCATTTCCTGGATAAAAGAATATCTTTACCTTTTCAAAAACAATAACCCCATATCCATTATCAAAATTTATATTATTATACCCTTTTTTATCTAAATAACCTTTTGTAATATTAACTATGTTTGTTCTTCCCATATTAACCCTCCAAATTCTTAATGCCTACTCATTCGTACTTTATAACTATTACATATAAATTATATCATATTCTTCAAAAAAAGAGGAATCTTTAACGATTCCTCTTTTCTCATTATCCTATAACTCTTAATTTTCGGTAAAACTTGTTGGATTGCTATTATGCTTTGTTTTGACAACCACAAATTTGTATTTTTTCCATTACAAACTTTTTAACTTCATCTATTCCAGCTTTATTATATTTCTTAGGATCTATTGTATCTGGATTTTCTTTTAAGTAAGTATTTACTCCATGTGTGTATGCAATTCTTAATTCTGTTGCATAATTCACTTTACAGATTCCTCTTTTAATTGCTTCTTGTACTTTCCAATCTGGTATACCTGATCCACCATGTAATACAAGTGGTACTGATACAACTTTTCTTATTTCTGATAATCTTTCTAAATCTAGTTTTGGCTCACCTTTATACATTCCATGTGCAGTTCCTATCGCTATAGCTAATGAATCGACACCTGTTCTTTCAACAAACTCTTTAGCTTCTAGTGGATCTGTATATAAATCTCCATCTCCTCCATCTAAATCGTCTTCTTTTCCTCCAACTTTTCCAAGTTCAGCTTCTACTGCAACTCCTGAAGGTTTACACATATCTACAACTGCCTTTGATATTTCTATGTTACTTTCAAAATCATTATGAGATCCATCTATCATTATTGAAGTATAACCAGCTCTAAGTGCTTGAGCAGCTAACTCAAAGCTTGACCCATGATCCAAATGCATAACTACAGGAACCTTTGCATTACTAGCAGCAACCTTTGCATTTGCTAAAAAGTAATCAAGCCCTGCATATTTTACTGTAGATGGAGTAGTTTGCATTATAACTGGAGCATTCATCTCCTCAGCAGCACTAATAACCGCCATAACCATCTCCATATTTTCAACGTTAAATGCACCTATAGCATAATTCCCCTCTTGGGCTTGTTTTAAAATTTGCTTTGTTGTAATTAATTCCATAATACTTCTCCTTTGCTATTTGCTTTATATAAACTAAATTTTTGCTTTTTTCATTTTACTAGCAGCTATTATATTAAGTGCTCCTGAATAGATACTATATATTGCTACTATCCCACTTAAAATCATGAACATTATATTAAAGTTTTGTTGTATTGCATTTATTACGATTAATGTGCTTAATAAAATATATGCACATGCTTTCATTACTATTTTTTCTTTTTCTTTGCTTCTAACCATAAGCTCTAATTTAGAAACCTTCTTATCTCTTTTAAAATTCTTTATTACCTTTAATTTCTTTAAATATATTCCTCTGAAATATACTTCTACTAAAGCAATTACTCCAATACCTACTATAAAAGTATTTTGTAGGGATTTAAAATAATCTCCAAACAAGATAAATACAATAACAATAATAGAATACCTATAATAAAGTAACCTAAATTTTTGCTCTACTTCCTTAGATACAATATATCCATTTTTATCAAAAACGTTGTAATACACTGTATTCCCATATATATCTAAATAAAGATTATTTCCTGCTAAATTTGTAACGTGCTTCTTCATTGCAACATCGCCTTTCCTAAACAATATGTTTGATGAACAGAATAATCATGATTAAGCACTACTAAATCACTATCATACCCAACCCCTATTCTTCCTTTACGCTTATCTATACTCAAGCATCTTGCCGGATTTATTGTGCATGCATTAATAGCATAATTAAACGGTACCATAGCTTCTTCTACTAATATTCTAAGACCTTCATTCATTCTTAATGTAGATCCTGCTAGTCCTTTAGTCTCAACTAGATGAGCACTACCATCTTCATGTATTTCTATCTCATTACCACCAAAAGTAAATCTAGTTCCTGGCTCATATCCCTTTGCCATTAAAGCATCCGTAACCATGATTCCATAGTCAGGTCCCTTAGCATTAAAGAAATTATATAAAGCTGGTAAAGTTGAATGATTACCATCGCAAATAACTTCACCATACATTCCTCTAACTCTATATGCTGCTCCAACTAGTCCATTTTTTCTATGATTAAATGGAGTCATTCCATTATATACATGTGTTTGTGATCTAGCCCCATGCGCAAATGCAAGTATAGCTTCTTCATAAGTTGCAGCTGAATGTCCTATGCTTGCAACTATTCCATTAGTAAATAAATACTCTGTAAGCTCATGATCTTCATCTGCTTCAGTTGCTAAGGTAACATACTTTATCAATCCTTTAGCAGCTCTTTGATAAGCCTGAAACTCTCTTACTGTAGGTTTTGTAATATATTGCTTTGGTTGAGCTCCTTTATATTCCATATCGAGATATGGTCCCTCAAAATGTATTCCTAATATTTCTGCCCCGTCATAGCCTTCTTCCACAACTTTTGCTACATTCGCTACAGCATTTGTAAGAACTTCTTTACTTTGAGTTATAGTAGTTGGTAAGATTGCTGTAACTCCTTCATTAACTATACTCTTTGTCCAATTTCTAAGTCCTTGTTCGTTAGCATCATTTGTATCAAAACCATATGCTCCATGACAATGAATATCTATAAAACCTGGAACTATTCTTCTATCACCATAATCTAAAGCATCACTTTTTTCATTATAGCTATAGATATTTGTTATTTTATTATCATCAATCTCAATTTGAGCTGGAATAAATTGATCTGCAATCCAAACCTTCTTGCTTTGTAATAACATATTCTCCCTCCTTGTATAACCTTATCTTTATTATACATAAGTTTATTTTTCTAATATTTGCACTTTTTAACATACATATTATATCTTTTAGTACTTCCATTGTATTTAAATAGCTCATCATTATAATTAGAATTAATAAAGCTCAGCTTAAAGTTCATAAAGTTACAAAATACAATGGAGGGGATATTTTTATGAATATATTTAATATTGATGAAAACCAAATGAAGAAAACGCTTTCTTCATTCACTTTAAAAGAAATTTATCAACAACCTAAGACATGGTTAAAAACATTAAATCAAATTAAGGAAAGTAGACAAGCTATACAGTCTTTCATAGATAAAGTTATTAAATGCGATGACTTCGATGTTATATTAACTGGAGCCGGTACTAGTGAGTTCGTAGGTAATGCATTATATTCTTACTTAAATAAGAAATTAAACTACAAAGTAAAGTCTTATGGAACAACAGATATAGTTGCAACACCTGAAAACTATTTATCAAGAACTAAACCTACATTATTAATAAGCTTTGGTCGTTCAGGTAACTCTCCTGAATCAATAGGCGCTGTAGATGCTGCTTCCGCTGTTTGTAGTAATTTATATAACTTATTTATTACTTGCAATAAAAATGGTGCACTTTCTAAAATGGCAGGAGAACTTGATAATTGTTATGCAATAAATCTTACTGAGGAAACTCATGATCAATCATTTGCTATGACATCAAGTTTTAGTAATATGTATTTAGCTGCATATCTTTGCTTTAACATAGATAACTTAGATGAAAAATCATTAGTGTTAAACCAAGTTGCATCATCAACTCAAAACTTCTTAGATAATAATTTTGAAGTTGCATACAAAATAGTTAATGAATATAACTTTGAAAGAATAGTTTATTTAGGTAGTAACACATTAAAAGGTATATCACAAGAATCTTCTTTAAAAATGCTTGAATTAACAGCTGGAAAAACTGTTGCAGTATTTGATACTCCACTTGGATTTAGGCATGGTCCAAAATCAATTATAAATGATTCAACATTAACAGTTGTTTATGTAAGTAATGATGAGTATACCTATAAATATGATTTAGATTTAATTAAAGAAATAAGCTCTCAAAGAAAAAATAATAAGTTAGTCGTTGTATCAGACAAACATTCTGAAGAAATAGCTACTTTAGCTGATTACACATTATCTTATGATATAAATGAAAATGTAAATAATGCTGAATTAGGCTTAGCATACATCACGTTTGCTCAAACTTTAGCAGTATTAAAATCTTTATCACTGAATTTAACACCAGACAACCCTTGTCCATCAGGAGAGGTAAATCGTGTTGTTAAGGGTGTTACACTATATCCATATACATGCAAATAGAAATAACTTATAACGTATTGAGAGAGGATGAATAAATATGATAGGATTAATAATTAGTGGTCATGGTAATTTTGCAACGGGTTTACATTCTTCTTTAAAACTTATATCAGGAGAAGCTATTAACGTTGAATACGTTGATTTCGAAGAAACAGACTCAATAGAAACTCTTAAAGAGAAATACTATACTTCTTTAAAAACTTTAGATAATTGTGATAGCATTTTAGCTCTTACTGATTTAGCTGGTGGATCGCCTTTTAAAACTTTAGTTGAAGTAAAAACAGAAATTGAAAAACCAATGGAAGTAATAGGTGGTACAAACCTACCTATGGCTCTTGAAATATCTATGACTAAAGATATTTTAGATGACTTATCTTCTTTGGTAGAAAGTGCATTAGAAGTTGGTAAGAGTGGTGTTGTAAAATTTGAATTCATTATTCATGAAGATGTTGAGTTAGAGGATGGTATCTAATATGATAAATTGGGAAGTTGTTATATGGACATGTATTACTGTAGCAGTATTAGTAGGAATAGCAGCTATGATATTATTATTTATATCAGCAAAAAACCTTAAAAAAAGAACATCTGAAATTAAAGATTTTCACATAGAACTAAAACCAGGAACTAAAGTAATGTTTTGTGGTGGAGTTTACGGTAAGATAGTTAAGGTTGGTAACGAAACTGTAGATGTTGAAGTAGCTAAAAACGTAGTACTTACTGTATCTAGATATTCTGTTCAAAGCGTTGCTTAAAAAATAAAGTGCGTAACAATTTATTTAATTTAAAATTATAAATGTATAATGCTAAATTAAGGTTGAAACTGCTTAGGCAGTTTCTATTTTTTTAATTCCTACGGAGGAATTTTTTCCTTTAATTTTTCATTTATCATTTAGAATTCTTAATTGAATTGTTACGCAATTCTATTCAATTTACTTATTAAGATTTAAATACTGTTTGAGCATACTCACTAGGACTTATTTCGAAATGATGCGTAAAGGATCTTGAAAAATAATGAATCGAACTAAACCCTAGCATAAATGCTATTTCACTAATGGTATATTTGTTTTCCTTTATTAAAAGCTTACTTTTTGCTAGCTTTAAGTCATTAATATATTTTTTAGGTGTTGTATTTAAATTATTTTTAAATAATGTCTGTAAAGAAGATCTTGATACTGAAAACTTACTACAAAGCTCTTCGATTGTAATTGGCTCACAAACCATTTTATCAATATATGCTAGTATCCCTTCTAACAATTCATCTTGAAAATATTGCTGTGTTTCAGTTGGAAGTTTATCTGTCTCTTCTCCTAAGTAATCATCTTGGAACAACCTAATAATTATTTCGTGAAAATTACTTAGTATTAAATTTTCTGAATAAGGCAAAGTAGACGATATATTTTTAGCAAAAGTTCGTATAGCTCTATATAATTCTTTTCTACAATGAAATACTTTATTACAAATTAAACTATCATCTTTACATTCCATATCAAACATAACAGTTAAATATGAACATGAGGAATCACTATTAACTGCTTGAGTATGAAGTTGATTTTTACCATAAATAATCAAATCATAAGAATTTAATGTATAGTTAACATTATCAATTGATGTTTCTAATGTTCCGTTATCTACAAAAGTTAATTCATATATATTATGTCTTTCACCTTTGAACTTATAGTTAGGACTTTTTATTGTATAATAATAAGCCATTATTTCTGGTATATTTATTGTTGGTAAAATTCTACTATACTCGTATGGCGGATTTAAAAACTCAATTTTCAAATTATAATTAACAGGAATTATCAAATTGAACCTCACCTGATCCATCATAGGAATTATATTAAAATACATATTAGCCTTAATTTCTAAGTTCCTATGTATTCCAAACAACTTAAACTCACCATCACTTGAATCACCAATTAATATATAAGCCATCCCTTCTTTGACTTCTACATATACTGGCTCTGAAAAATGATACAAACTAGAAATTACTCTATCACTAGTTACAACTTCCTTTTGTATCAATTCATCACTATGCATCTCCTTAGGTTCATCATAAATAGAACCATATTTTTTAAACTGAGCGCTAGATGTTTTATCATACATAGTAAATCCCCTCTCTCATTGTAATATTTATCGTTTTATAACTTAACTCAAAAAAAGATTGACTTAAGTTAATATATTCAAAAATACAAATCATTATGATATACATAATATTTTTATAAAAACCTTACGATAAATATACAAATACCCTTATTAAATTTTTAATTTTCCCTATACATATATTGTAATATATTTATAATTTTTGTCAAATATTTACCCTTAAAAACTAAGCTCTCTTCTAGCTTTACACTACATTTTCCTTATTATATTAAGTAAAATTTATTTTAATTTTTTCACCTTTTGTAAACGTTGTTAAAAAACATAAAATAAATACTAAAAAATCTAAAGATTCCATCTTTTGTTAGTTTTATAATAAATATAAAGAGTTAATAACTTTTTACAAATTTGTTAATAAAGGAGGTGAAAATATGCCAAATATCGTTTTAACAAGAATAGATAACAGATTAATACATGGACAAGTTGCAACTCAATGGTGTGGTTCTATCGGAGCAAACTTAATTCTAGTTGCAAACGATGTTGTTGCTGGGGACAAGCTTAGACAAGGTTTAATGGATATGGCTGCTCCATCTTATGCTTCAACTCGTTATTGGACTCTTGAAAAAACTATAAGCACAATTCACAAAGCAAGTGCAAAACAACTTATCTTTATAGTTTGTGAGACTCCTTCTGATGTTTTAAAACTTGTTGAAGGCGGAGTTCCAATAAAGAAAGTTAATATTGGAAATATGCACATGGCTCAAGGTAAGAGACAAGTTGCTGGTTCTGTCGCAGTAGATGATAAGGACGTAGAAGCATTTAGAAAATTAAGAGATTTAGGGGTAGAACTTGAAATTAGAAGAGTTCCTACTGAAAGTGCAGAAAGCCTTGATAAACTATTCAAATAATACCTTTTTAAGGTCATTATAAAAAACTAAATATTAAATAAGGGGGATTACAATAATGGATTTTAATGTAGTACAAATCTTATTGGTTGCAGTATTTGCATTTATTGCAGGTATAGATCAATTCAGTTTCTTAGAATCATTATACCAACCAATTGTATCTGGTGCTGTTATCGGTGCAATTCTTGGTGATTTACAAACCGGTCTTATAGTAGGTGGTACTTATCAATTAATGACAATCGGAAATATGCCAATCGGAGGAGCTCAACCTCCAAATGCTGTTATTGGTGGAATAATGGCTGTTATATTCGCAATTTCTTCTGGGTTAGAGCCAACAGCTGCCGTTGGACTAGCTGTTCCATTCGCATTAATCGGACAATATAGTGTAACAATATTATTTACAATTATGTCTCCATTAATGTCTAAGGCAGATAAATACGCTGACGATGCTAATACTAAAGGTATCGAAAATCTTAACTATATGGCAATGGGGCTTCTAGGATTATTCTTTGCTTTAGTAGTTGTTATAGGTTTAATTGGAGGAAGCGCTGCTGGTACAGCATTATCTGCATTCTCTGAAAAAGCTGCTTGGTTCATGAGCGGTTTAGGGGCTGCTGGTGGTATGATGCGTTATGTAGGTTTCGCTATCTTACTTAGAATCATGTTATCTAACGACTTATGGGGAATTTACTTTGCAGGATTTGGTCTTGCAACTATTATAGGAAGCATAGAATCTTTAAAAGGTTCAGCTCTATTAATAATAGCATTTATCGGAATAGCTATAGCTATCTATGACTTCCAAAACAATGTTAAGATGAAAAATAATGCTGGTTTCGTATCAGTAGGAGGAGGAGATGACGAAGATGGAATCTAATTCAACATTATATAACGATTTAACTCCAGCTAAAAAACTTGACAAGAAAACTTTAAATAAGATGGTTTGGCGTTCATTATTCCTACAAGCTTCATTTAACTATGAAAGAATGCAAGCCGCAGGATGGTTATATGGTATACTTCCTGGATTAAAAGAAATCCATACTAATAAAGAAGATTTATCTAAATCTATGAAACACAACCTAGAATTCTTTAATACTCACCCATTCTTAGTAACTTTCGTTATGGGTATAATTCTTTCTTTAGAAGAACAGAAAGCTGATACTAACACTATCAGAGCGGTAAGAGTTGCTGCAATGGGACCTTTAGGTGGTATTGGTGATGCTATATTCTGGTTTACACTAGTTCCAATAACAGCCGGTATAACTGCTAATATGGCAATTGGTGGATCTTTAGCTGGTCCAATATTATTCTTATTGATATTCAATGCTGTTCAGTTTGGTGTAAGGTACTGGTTAATGCACTGGTCTTACAACTTAGGTTCTAAAGCAATTGATGTATTAACTAAGAATGCTAAAGAATTTACTGGTGCTGCTTCTTTATTAGGTGTATTCGTAGTTGGTGCTTTAACTTCTAACTATGGTGCAACTAAATTAGCAATTGAAATACCAAACGGTGACGCACCTATAATTATTCAAAATATTTTAGATGGTGTTTTACCTCAAATGCTTCCTCTAGCTTTAACATTAATGTTATTCTTCTTACTTAAGAAGAAAGGTTGGAAGCCAGTTACTTGTATAGCTCTTTTACTTGTAATCGGAATCGTTGGTGCATTTATCGGCCAAGTATGTGGATTCCAAATGTGGGCTTAATAATAACTACTTTTTAGATACTTAAAAGGGATTTGTAATTTTACAAATCCCATTTTTTATTTATATTAATTATTTTCTATAAACTCTTAACTATTTCAATAAACTCTTCATCACTTTCAGCTTGTATGAATGTCTTTTTTGTATATCCTAGCACAATACCATATCTTCCACCACATTCACCTATGCATCTATAGTCAATATTTTCTTTTCCAAACTCTTTTTCTAACTTATCTATATCTATTCCTGAACATTCTGAACAAATACTTATCTTATCTTTCATATTTCATACCTCCTAAAATTATAAGTTAATTTTACAATTAAAACTTATGTTTTAATTTAATTAACTTATCTAATATTATAAGAATATATGTTTAAGTATAAATTGTAAATTACAATTTATTTAAATAGAGGTATATTATTACACAAATCAGTGATATAATATATATTTGATAAAAAACTCAGTGCGTAAGCTATTGCACAATATATAAGGAGATTATTTATGAATAACAAAAATGATTTCACAGAAGGTAGCGTATCAAAAAATATACTACGCTTAGCTATACCAATGACTTTTGCTCAATTAATTAATATTCTTTACAATATTGTCGACCGTATATATATAGGCAGAATACCTGATGCATCAACTTTAGCGCTTACTGGTATAGGAGTTACATTTCCAATTATCACAATAATAATGGCATTTGCAAATCTCTTCGGTATGGGTGGAGCTCCTTTATTCTCCATCGAAAGAGGCAAAGGAAATAATAATAGTGCTGAAGAAATTATGGGTAACTCATTTGCACTTTTAATAATATCAGGTATATTACTTACAATATTAGGGCTAATCTTTAAAAGACCGTTACTTCTATTACTAGGTGCTAGTGAAAATACATTTGCATATGCAAATAACTATATAACAATTTACTTATTAGGTAGTGTGTTCGTAATGATAAGCCTTGGTATGAATAGCTTTATTAATTCTCAAGGATTTGGAAGAGTCGGAATGATGACCATTCTTCTGGGGGCCATAGTAAATATAATTTTAGATCCTATCTTTATATTTATTTTTCATATGGGAGTTAAAGGAGCTGCACTTGCCACAATAATATCCCAATTTTTATCTGCATTGTGGGTGTTACGGTTTTTAACTGGGCATAATACGTTATTAAGACTTAAACGTAAAAATTTTAAAATTAATTTATTAATTCTTAAAGATATCATAACCTTAGGCTTATCTGGATTCATTACGGCTATTACTAATAGTATTGTTCAAATGGTCTGCAATATTACACTCCAAAGTTATGGTGGAGATTTATATGTAGGTATTATGACTGTTATTAACTCTATTCGTGAAATTATTACTATGCCTATTAGCGGTATAGTTAACGGTTCTCAACCTATATTAGGATATAACTATGGTGCCGAAAAATATAATAGGGTCAAAAGTGGAATTAAATTTATGTCTATTACCTGTATAGCTTATACAACTTTTATTTGGATTATTTTAAGTATCTTACCTGAATTCTTTATAAAGATATTTAACAACGACGCTAATCTTATTAAATTCGGAGTGCCATCAATGCATATTTACTTCTTTGGATTCTTTATGATGTCATTTCAATTTTCAGGACAAGCCGTATATGTCGCTCTTAAAGAATCTAAGAAAGCAATATTTTTCTCATTACTTCGTAAGATAATAATTGTAGTTCCACTTACCTTACTCCTACCAAGAATGTTCAACTTAGGCGTTAATGGAGTATTTTTAGCTGAACCTATTTCAAATTTTATAGGTGGAATAGCTTGTTATCTAACAATGTTGCTAACTATTTGGCCATCATTAACAAAAAAAAATTCTTTATTAAATCATGCTGTATAGGTAAAATTTCCTCTAATTATAAAGAAGTAATTAGAGGAAATTTTATTTTATGAGATTGCTATTTTTCTTAAGGATGAAAGTACTATTTTATATAAAATTACTCCAGCTATAGAATTTACTATTATTGTTGGAATAACTACCGTTACAAATAATATTCTAAAACTAATCGGTAGTCCTACAATAATTTGTGCTGATAACAAAAAGGTTGTGCCACTAATTAATGTTCCTAATGCAAATATAAAAGTTGTAATTGATATCTTAAACTTTTCAGTAATAACTTTACCATATTCTAATTTATTCATAAGAATCATAACCATATACATAATATTAACTGTAACTATCTTATCAATTATATTAGGTAATTGACCTCCAGGAAATTTAGTAGTTAATGCTGTAAAAACTCCTGTTATTATTCCTGCTATCAATGATGTTTTATAATCCCCCTTATTTATAATCATAACTACTAGTAACATGGTTAATGCAAAGTCTGGTTGCATCGGTATCCCTAAGGCTGGTGTGATTTGATGTAGAATTACTCCTATTCCTAAGAGTAAAGCATTAATTATTAATTTCTTGGTGTTATTATTTCTTTTCATATTTATTCTCCTCCAAATATTGTAATTTTCATTTTTTCTAATCAATAAATAACTTCAAACCATCCTTTTCACCTCTCAAACAAATATCTATCGTTAAATAGATTTTAAATTAAGTCGTTCTCATATCGTTGAATGAATAACTTCCAATAATCAAATTACGTATACCCTATGGGTGAAATTTGTATTGTTAGTTAAATAAAAAAACTCCGTCCTATAAAAATAGGACGGAGATAAATTCCGCGGTACCACCTAAATTGCTATTATAAAAATATAATAAGCCTCTCAATTTCGAATACTAACATATTCTATCTGCTATAACGTGCAGCCCACGGCGCTAGTACTTTACAAAATTGTATTTCCCTTTGCTTCTAAGAGGCCCATTCACAAAATTTCTTCTTGTTAGGATCTCACCACCCCTAACTCTCTTTAATGAAGCTTGACTTTGCTACTCTCCCTCATCTCTGAATTTATTATATATTAAATACATTATATTAGAGCAAGTCCATTGTGTCAATATTTCATAATTGAATTTTCTTAATACTCTATTATATTCAATAACCTCTAATATGTTAAAATGAATTTAATAAAGTTAGGCTATGATAATATCACTAGCCTAACTTTATTATTACTTGAAATTATATTTTGTCATTATACTTTCTCTACCCTCAGTTATGTCATTATAATATTCATAAAATGATAATGCTAAATAACTACCTGTAATATTTACTACATTATCAAACCCTAGATTTTGCAGTGCTAATGTAGCATTATAACTTCTTTGTCCAGTTCTACAGTGTAAATATACATTCTTATCTTTTGGTATTTCATTAACTCTTTCTCTTAATTCACTTAAAGGAATATTAACAGCTCCCTTTATATGACCATTTTCAAATTCCATTCTTTCTCTAACATCAACAATATAAGCTCCTTCTTCCACAAGCTCTCTTACCTTATCAACATTAACTTGCTTAAATGATCCACTTAAAAGATTTGATGCAACATAACCTGCATAGTTTACTACATCTTTTGCTGTTCCAAATGGTGGAGCATAACATAACTCTAAATCCTTTAAATCTTCAACTGTTGCTCCAAATTTAATAGCTGTAGCTATAACATCTATTCTCTTTATGGCATCTCCTTTTCCTATAGCTTGAGCTCCTAATACTCTTCCTGTTGGAACTTCAAAGATTAGTTTAAAGTGCATTGGTGATGATCCTGGCATAATTCCTACTTTATCTGCTGGAATAATCCTAACTACATCATAATTTATTTTCATACCTAACACTTGAATTAATCCTTCATTTAAACCTGTTGATGCTGCATTATAATCAAATACCTTTATAGCTGATGAACCTATATACCCTTTATTTACTGTAGTCTTATTATTAATATGATCAGCTACGGTTCTAGCTGCTTTTTGTGCTGGCCCTGCTAATGATAGTTTAGTGTTCATTGAAGTTAATGCATTATACACTTCTATAGCATCACCTACTGCATAAATATCATCATCATTAGTTTTATAATTGTTATCTACCTTTATAGCTCCTGTTTCTCCAATTTCCAAACCAGCATCTTTAGCTAATTCAACTTCTGGAGTTACTCCTATTGCCATAACAACTGCCTTAGCATCTATCTTCTTTCCTGATTCTAACAACACCTTGTCTTTTTCGAATCCTGTAACCTTATCTTCTACTATTAAGTTTACTCCATGGTCCATCATCTCCTTATGAAGAATTTGAACCATATCATAATCAAAAGGCTTTAATATTTGAGGTGTTGCTTCTATTAGAGACACATTATATCCACCATCTATTAAGTTTTCTGCAGCTTCAACACCAATGTATCCACCACCAATTACAGCTACTTCTTTCCCATCTACCTCTTTTATAAATCTGTTTAATTTATCTATATCTACTACATTTCTTATAGTAAATACATTCACATTCTCTATTCCCGGAATCCTTGGTACTATGGGTCTAGCACCTGGTGAAAGTATAAGCTTATCGTAATTCTCCTTATAAACTTCTCCAGTTAATAAGTCTTTAACCTCTATTTCTTTATTTTTTCTATCTATTGATAAAACTTCATTATTAACCCTTGCTTCTATATTATATTGGGCTTGAAACTTTTCTGGACTCATAAGGACTAGCCTATTAGGCACTTCTATTGTTCCACTTAAATGATATGGAAGTGCACAGTTTGAAAATGATACATGAGGTCCTTTTTCAAACATAATTATTCTATCATCTTCACTATTTCTTCTTAATCTAGCTGCTGATGATGCCCCTCCTGCAACTCCTCCAACTATTAATATCTTTTTCATAATACTCTCTCCCTCTTTTAATTAATTTCTTTTTGCTCCTAAGTAAGAGCCCATCCCCCCAGCTACATTTATAACATCAAAACCTTTTTTTGTAAGTTCACTACAGGCCCTAGAACTTCTTCCTCCTGATTGACACATTATATAGTACTCTTTATCTTGTTTTAAATACTTTGATGGATTATCTAATAACGTGTTCATAGGTATATTTTTTGCAGTTTTAATTGATCCACTATTATACTCATAAGGTTCTCTTATATCAATAAGTTCAATATTCCCTACTAAGCTATCCATATCATTTACATTAATTACTTTTCCAGTATTTCTATTAAAAAATCCAAACATAATCATTCCTCCTAAAATCTAATTCTTCTATGTTTTAAAGATTTGTTTTATCTTTTGTATACTTACATCTTACTCTTAATTATTTAAAAGTTTTGTGACTTGATCACATTGCTTATTTTTATATCAATTCTTTTAATTCTTTTACTACTTGTATTTTCCCTCTTGTAAGTTTTAAATATCCCTCTTTTTCTAGTTCCTTAAGCTTTCTACTAATAACCTCTCTCGCTGAATCTAACTCAAATGCTAATTCTGCATGTGTTGCATAAATATTTTTACTTTCTTTGCTTATTAATAATTTTACTAGTCTCCGTTGTAAAGATTCATGCTTAACTTCTTCCTTAGTGCCAATAATTAAATTAAATTTATAATGTAAGTCTCTATACATCTCCTTTAAAAAATCTGTACTATTTAAAAGATATTTTTCAACTATTTCAAAAGGAATTAACATAATTCTTGAGTCTTGAGTTGCTTTTCCTATAATATTTAACGGCTCACACCTTAAAAAACAACTTAAAGCTTCATGGCATAATTGTCCTCTTCCTATATTGTAAAGGTTAGTCTCCTCCCCCTCATAACCAACTCTTTGAATCTTTATATCCCCACTTAAAACAAATATAAATCCAACGCACCCTGTTCCATAAGTAGATAAATACTCATTAGCTAAAAGCTCCTTAAATATAGCTTTCTCTGTTATTATTCCATTTGTACTTTTATCTATTTTCTTTAAAACTGGATAGGCATTATATAATTCCCTTACATTATCTATCATTTTAATTTCACCTCATATTAAAAATATATCTTTTTCTCTTAATATACATAGTGACTAAGTCACATACCTTATATATATTATAACCTTATACTAATCTTGAAATCTTTTAAAATATAAATAATCAAAAGGAGTAATTAATTATGGAAAATAAAAGTATTAGAAAAAAAGCTTATATTGATAAAACTTATTGTGTAGGCTGTGGAATTTGCGAAAAAACTTGTCCACTAAAAGCCATAACAATATATAAAGGAATTTATTCACAAATAGATTTTGATAAATGTGTAGGTTGTGGTAAATGTACAAAAGTATGCCCTGCATCTACAATTAAAATAAAATAGGAGGATTAATATGATTATGAAAAAAAGAAAGAAAAAACATTTGTCAGAATACATGTGGATTATTTCAGCACTTTACTTATTTTTAGGACTCTTTAATATGTTATTTGCCTGGCTTGGATTACTTTGCTTTTTAATTCCTTTAATGATTTCTTTATTAGGAGGAGGAAAAGCATATTGCAATACCTATTGTGGTAGAGGACAGCTCCTCAATATATTAGGAAATAAATATAAACTATCAAGAAATAAACCTATGCCAAAATTCTTAAAGCATAAATATTTTAGATATGGATTTCTAATATTCTTTTTAACTATGTTTGCTAATATGCTATTTAATACTTACCTAGTATTTAATGGCACAAACACTCTAAAAGAAGTTATAACACTTTTATGGACTTTTAAGTTACCTTGGAACTTTGCAGATTACTCCTCTATTAATCCATGGATTGCTCAGTTTGCTTTTGGTTTTTATAGTATGATGATAACTTCAACCATACTAGGCGCAATAACTATGCTCCTTTTTAAACCTCGTTCCTGGTGTGTATATTGTCCTATGGGAACTATGACTCAAGGAATCTGTATAATTAAAGATAAGATTCAAAAATAAAAGCAATGAAAGTACAAGTCCTTAAAATCAAGTCTTGTACTTTCATTATTTATCTTATGAAATTTTCTCTATAAAATTAATATTCAAACTGATTTGTTTCAGAAACTTCTCTTATCCATCTTCCTGATTTCTTTATAGTTCTTTTTCCTGTTTCTAAGTCTAATGAAACGAATCCATATCTATTTTTAAATGAGTTTGCCCATGACCAACAATCTATAAATGTCCATAAATGATATCCAAAACAATTTGACCCTTCTTCTATTCCTTTATGAAGATGTGTTAAATGTTCTTTTACAAAATCTATTCTATAATCATCATTTATAACACCATTCTCATCTCTAAATCTTTCTTCACCTTCAACTCCCATTCCATTCTCTGATATATACCATGGAATATTGTTGTAATTATCTCTTATATTGATAGCTACATCATACATTACTTGAGGTGCTATTTCCCATCCTCTATAAGGATTCATTCTCTTTCCTGGAATATCATAATAATCAAAGAATGTTTCTGGCATTATAGGTGCATTAGGATCTACTTCTGTTTCTTTAGCCTTAACTCTTCTTGGTTGATAATAGTTAACTCCTAAGAAATCTATTGGATTATTTTTTATTACCTCTAACTCTTCTTCAGTATACTCTGGTAATAAATCATTATTTTTTAATAACTCTACTACATCCTCTGGGAAATTACCATGTACTACTGGATCTAAGAAAGATCTATTGAAAATACCATCTGCAATTCTTGATGCTTCTAAATCCTTTTTATCTTCAGACCTTGGATATGATGGAGTAAGATTTAATACTATTGTTATCTCTCCTCCAGTTTTTAACTTTCTAAAACATTCTACAGCTTTAGCATGAGCTACTATAGTATTGTATCCAACTTGTATAGCTCTCTTAAAATCAGATATATTTGGATACATAAATTTATATAAATATCCCCCTTCAGCCGGAACTATTGGTTCGTTAAAAGTACACCATTTCTTAACTCTATCTCCAAATAACTCAAAACATTTGCTTGCATATTTAACATACAAATCTACAACTTCTTTACTTTCCCATCCACCTCTATTTTGTAATTCTATTGGCATATCGAAATGGAAAAGGTTAATGTACGGCTCTATTCCAGCCTCAATTATTTCATTTATGTAGTTATTATAAAATTCCACTGCAACTGGATCTACTTCACATGTGTCAAAATTCTTTATTAATCTTGTCCATTGAATTGATGTTCTGAAACTAGTTAACCCAATTTCCTTCATAAGCTTAACATCTTCTTTATATTTTCTATAAGTATCGCAGTTTACTGCTGGTCCTACCCCATTATGAAACTTCTCTGGTTCAGTTTGAAACCAATGCTCGTATATACTAAAGCTACTTTTATCAGTCCATCCTTCTGTTTGTGGGCCTGAAGTTGCTGCTCCCCATGTAAAATTCTCTGGAAATTTATATATTGCCATTATTATTTTCCTCCAAACATATTTTAGTATTATTATTTTAATATTTATAATAAATATTTTCACCATCTGTCTATACAAAATTAAAGATTCATAATACTGTAATACTTTATTGAAAATAATTACTTACTATAATATTATTAGAATATAGTAGCTAAAGGAGGATTTAAATTTTGAAAAGTAGAGATATATTAAAAGATCTAATAGAAAGTATTGTTTGTGGCGAATTAGAAAAGGATTCTAAATTCCCTTCTGAAGCTCATCTTGCGCAAAAATATGAATGTAATAGACATACTATAAGAAAAGTAATGGATGTATTGATAGAACGAGGCTATGCAAGAAAATCTCACGGTGGCCCTACTTTTGTAAATGAATTACCATGCACTTACTCTTTAAATTTAAGCTCTCAGTACGATCTTTATTCTGCTAAAGATATAAATACTAAAGTTTTAAATCTAAGTCAAATAATTGCAGATGATAATATTTGCGAAAAATTACAGATATCTAAAGGCTCAAAAGTTTGGTATATAACAAGATTGAGATGTATTAACACAAGAATAGATCATATTGAATATATTTATATGCCTGTATCACTTTTTCCAAACCTTACAAAACAAAATTGTGAAGCAAGTCTTCTTTCATATATTGAATACGATAATAATTATGAAATTTCTCATGGTATAAAGAATATATCTGCTATAATCCTTACCGAAGAAGAGACTGAACTTTCTAATTGCAAAGAATCTAACCTAGCTATTCAAGTTGAAAATATAGGTTATCTTACTAACGGAAGAGTTTATGAGTATTCTATCAATAAACACTTTAATAATTCAATAGTTTATTATGCTAAAAGATAGTTAAAAAAATGCGCACTAAGTGCGCAAGTGAAAAGTCGACTTCGTCGAGACCAAGGGTGCCTACGTCAGTCCAAGATATTTAATTCGTAAATATCCGAAAGCTTTTTTAGTAAAGTATAAGTTTATTATTCTTGAATATTGTAAATCTCTTGGTCGTCACCAAGTGACCTCTTGCTCTTTGACTAAGTCAAACTTTTCTCTAAAGTGCTTCGCACTTTATTTCTTATGCTACACTTGTTGTTTCCTGTTTTTCTAATTCATAGTTTTTCTTATCTAACGCCATTAAGAACGGGAACCATATAGCTAACACTACTGCCATTTGTACTAATTGAAGTATTGAACCTGCAATAGAATTTGTAGCTAAAAATCCACTTATCAATACAGGGGTTGTCCACGGTACTGCAACTCCTGTTGTTGCTGGAACTAATCCTGATGCCATTGCAAAATATGCCACTAAAGTTGCTGCAACAGGTGCTATTATCCAAGGAATAGCAATTATCGGATTTAAAACTATTGGTAATCCAAACGTAACCGGCTCATTAACATTAAATAATCCAGCTGGTGCTGCAAGTCTTGCTATCTCTTTTAATTGTCTACTCTTCATAAATATTAATATAGCTAATATTACTATAAGAGTCATACCAGTTCCACCAAGGCCAACTGTAAATGTTTCTATAAATTGTTTTGTTATTATATTTGGCATTTCTGTACCAGCTTGGAAAGCATTTAAATTTTCAAGTGACAATGTATTCCATATAGGATCCATTACTGAATTTACAATAATTTGTCCATGTAATCCAAAGAACCATAAAATTTGAATTGAGAATATTGCTACTATTGTTGCTGAAATCCCACTACCTAATTTAGTTAAAGGTGTTTGTATTATTTCATATATAAAGTCATGTGGATTTCCCCAGGGCGTAAATGTGAATATTATATTTATTACTAAAAAAGTTGTTAATGTTAAAACCGCTGGTATTAAAGCTGCAAAAGATTTAGACACTGCTGGCGGTACTGTATCCGGCATTTTTATTGTCCAATTTTTCTTTACAAAGAATGTATACATATATGCAGATAAAAATGCTGCTATCATACCGATAAACATTCCTTTAGCACCTAATCTATCTATTTGTAATACACTTCCTAATTCTCCACCATTAGCAGTAGGAGTTAAAAGTAAGAAAGATACTAAAGAAATAGCTGCTCCAAATATAGGATCTACACCTTCTTCTTTACTAAAATAATAACCAATACCTAAAGTAACAAAGATTGTTGTTATTGACATTGTAGTCATTGATGCTGGTCCTAAGAAATTTTTTAAATTAGTCAATGCTTCTGGGCTTAGTACCTTATCAAGGAATGGTAAGTTAGCTATAACTAACATTATTGATCCAAATATTATTAATGGGAATGATATCATAAAAGAATCACGTAATACTCTTAATAGCTTTAAATTATTAAGTTTTGTCCCAAAGTCCATTATTTTCCCCTCAAATTTTTGATAAAAATTCATTTCTTTCCCTCCATTTTGTAAACGTTGTTTTGATGAAACAAATATATCAAATAATTTTATGCATAAAAATAATTGTATAGACAGATACATATCAAATATTGTCTATACAATCATTAAATTACTTTAGTTAGTTTCCAAATTTAAATCCTTCATATTTTCTTTACCGAACTTAATTATAATTCCTAATAAAACACCCACTACAGCCGGTACAACCCATCCTAATCCTTGCGGATAAAGTGGTAGCTTTTCAAATAATCTAGTAACAACTCCTACTCTAATACCTACTTGACCTAATGCATCTACAATACTTACAACTCCTGTAAACAATATTGTTAACCTATAAGCAATGGTATTTCCATTAAACAGTTTATTCATCATTCCTAAAACAATTAACATAATGGCTATTGGGTAAATTGCATTTAATACTGGTACTGATATAGAAAGTATTTGTGTTAATCCCATATTTGCAATTCCCATACTTAATACAGCTAGTATTCTAACAAAACCTTTATAACTAATCTTAGATGTTAATGTGGCAAAATATTGGCTACAAGAGGTTATTAATCCTACACAAGTTGTTAAGCAAGCAAGTGTAAATATTACTGCTAACAATACAGCCCCTGGCTTCCCAAATATATATGTTATCACATTAGTTAATGTTTGAGCTCCATTTTCAGTAGCGCCAAATTTTCCTCCACTAGTTGCTCCTAAATGTCCTAAAACTGCATAAATAGCTATTAATAAGCTACCAGCAATTACTCCAGCCTTTATAGAATTTGATACAACCAACTTGTCATCAGTAACCCCTCTAGATTTTATAGCTAAAGATATTACTATTCCAAAGTTTAGTGCAGCTATAGTATCCATTGTCAAGTAACCTTCTAAGAATCCTTTTACAAATGGAGATGTCATATACTCTCCTGTTGCCTCTCCATATCCCCCAAGAGGTCTAAATATGCTTGCTATAAATATTACTAAAATTAATAATAATAATGTTGGTGTTAAAACTTTACCCATTCTATCCACAAGTTTAGCTGGTGATAAAGAAAGCCAGTAAGCAATAGCAAAAAACACTAGGGTAAATAAAAATAATGATAATTTTACAGATACTCCTTCTGGTAAATAAGGCGCTACTGCCATTTCAAAAGGTAAACTTCCTGCTCTTGGAATACCAAGTCCTGGGCCTATTGATAAATATATCAAAACTGTAAATACTGCAGCAAATACAGGATGAACTCTTTTTGCTAATAAATATAATCCTCCTGATTTTGCAACTGCTATTACTCCTAAAACAGGAAATCCTACTGCTGTTATAAAGAACCCTGCCATAGCAATCCATGTAGCACTACCTGCTGCCTGCCCTAAAAATGGTGGAAATATTAAATTTCCCGCTCCAAAAAATAATGAAAAAAGCATTAAGCTTACTAATACTAAATCTTTTTTTGATAAATTCTTCATGATAATTCCCCCAATAATCTAATATATTATTCTTTGTATCTATTACCTATATTTACAATATCAATGTCAATCTCCATAAGATCGCCCCCTTTATTAATTAAACTCACTACTCTCATACGTTCGTAGTCGTATACTTTGTGTAACTTCAAGTATCCAAATTAAATTTTGTATGTTTATTTAAGTTAACTAAATAATTGATTTAGAACTTCACTTAAATATAAAAAAACCCGTCCCTTAAAATAAAGGGACGGGGTTAACCGCGTTACCACCCTAATTCTATAAAATAGCTTATGAAAAAATAAACCTATTATAGCACTTAGCAAACGTACATCATAATACGCCTCTCTTTTAACGGTGAGCCTCCGGTAAAGATTACTCAATAATTTTTCACCTTTACTTCTCAGAGATGATTTTTCAGATATCTCTTGGACATTGGCTCTCAGCAAAACACCAACTCTCTGTAGAACAAATCAATACTTACTTTTTCTCTTCAACGAATGTCTTTTAAATCAACTTATTATCTATAGAATATATTACCATTTATACAATGTCAATACTATTTTAATACTTTTTTATCATATTTTATATTACTTTATTATTATACTACATAATTTTTAGCTAATATGCTCGTTTTAAAGGCATTTTTATACCATTTTATCACAATGCATTTTCCTTACTTTATTCACTAATAATTAGTATATATATCTTCATAAGTAAAATCTAATATTATTACCGGATTATTACTAGGATTTAACCAGGTTAATAAATTTACTAGATTATTCTGTGGTATAGCTACACATCCATAAGTATATATCCCCATATCACAATGTAAGAATATAGCTGAACTTTTCCCTGATATTACTGGCCATCTATTATAATCTATAACAAGTGCATAATTATAATATCCACCAAAATCAGTTAATTTTTCAGCTGAAGCCCACCTTCCATTTGGTTCTCCAAATTGCATAGTATTATAATATTCAGAATCTACATCATCAACCCAATACTCTGATCCATCTAACTCCCTATACGGCACTCCACTACCTGGGTTACCATTAATTCCAAATGCCTCTGTAACAGTATAAATACCAGTTGGTGTGCACTTATCCATTTCATATACTTCACTTGCATACTTCATTCCATTTTGACCAAGTCTTGCAGCTACCCTATCTACTTCTATCCAATTGTCACTGCCATCCTTTTCCCACATAACTAGCTCTCCATATGACCCTCCATTACTTACGACAGTAATTATTTGACTTGAATTCTGTGCAGCTAATGTACTTCCTATCCCTTTACCACTTCCTTCCGTTACTCCTGAGTTATTAATGTCTTTTTCATAGTCTATTTCTTCTACTACTGATTTCTCTTCTTTTTCTTTCTCTATATATTCAACCCTTTCTTTGTACTTACTTTCTAATTCTGTAATATCTTCTAACGGATATTTACTTTTAAACTCATCTATTAATACTTTTGCCTTATCTATATCTCCAGATATATTATCTTCAATAACCTTTTTCGCTTCTATTACCTCTCTAAAATAACTTTCTAATTCTTCAGTTTGCTTAACTACTTCATTATATAGTCTATAAAATACTGTTTTTTTAAGCTCTTCTTCATACTTTTCATAAAAATCATTTAATTCTTCTTTAGCCTGAAATTTGTCCTTCTCAAAGTTTATTAACAAATAATTTTCTAATACTTCTTGATACATTAAATACTTCCGGTCTAACCCTTTTATAGTTTCGTTAATTTCTTTTATTTTCTCTATAGCTTTTGTATATTCTCCTTCTTGAATTAAACTTTCAACTTCAACTAATCTTTCATTATAATTATTCTTAGCTTTAATATTTTTATAGCTAGCAAAGCATATTATTGATATTAAAATACTTATAGCTATAATAATAATAATAGCTTTATTATTACTATAAAAACCCCTTATCCCTTTCATTTTCTTCTCCTCATTTTTTACTAAATATTTTTAACGTTACAATATAATTATATAATCTCTCTATTTACATAAACAATAATTTATATTCAATCTTTATAAATTTATTTTAATCCATAAAAAATAGAAGTTATATAAAATAACTTCTACTCTAAACTATTTTTAATTTATATAAATTTATCACTTTTTAAAAGGTTGTATAATGTAGGTTTAAAATTAAATTTATTCATAAGTGATTCAACTTCAAATAATGCTTTCTCTTTCTTTTCACTTGATATATTAGATTTTGATGCTCTTATTAAAATATTCTTTGGAGAATGTGCTATATCTATAAACTCTAGTAACTGAGTTTTATATCCTAAGCTTTCTAAAAGATTAGCTCTAACAGCATCTGTCATAAGTGCAGCTACTCTTTCTTGAACTATTCCATATCTAGTTAATATTGATAAGTCATCTGTCATCATTTGAGCATTAAACTCATGCTGACAACAAGGCACGGAGAATATCATTTTAGCATTCCATTTAACTGCATTATATAATGCATAATCTGTAGCTGTGTCACAAGCATGTAATGTTATTACCATATCAACATTGTTATTATACTTAAATCCATTTATATCTCCAATTTCAAAATGAAGATTCTCATAATTATATCTTTTAGCTATATCATTACACTTTTTAATTACATCTTCTTTAAGATCTAACCCTATCATCTTAACATTAATCTTTTTAATTTCAACAAAGTAATAATATAAAACAAATGTTAAGTAAGACTTACCACATCCGAAATCTAATATAGTAAGTTCTTTTTGATCTGTTTTCTTTATTTCATCATCAATAATTTCTACAAATCTATTAATTTGCTTATACTTATCATATTTAGAATTTACAACCTTACCTTCTTTAGTAAACACGCCTAAATCTATAAGTGGTTGTATTATCATACCTTCTTTAAGTATATAGTTTTTTTCTTTATTGTGTGATTTATTAACTACCTTTTTATTATCAGAACTTTTCTTACCTAAGAAAACTTTTCCCTTCTTAGAAATCTTCATATCAAAAGTAGAATTTTCACTCCAAGCATTTACTTGCTTATATTTAGCTTCTATATTTTCAAAAAGACTTTCTTCTAATTCATCCTTATCTATATTTTCATGAAAGACTTGTTTATCCGTATATTTCTCAATTTGATAATATTCTTTTCCCTTCTTTTCTTTTAATAAAAATACTATCTTATTATACTGAACATCACTTTTCATCTTATTGCTTAGTACTACTTTAACAATATCCTCTGATACAATATCAAAAATAGCTTTTCTTAAATCGTTCATATCAACACACCTTATCACTTCTAATTTTCTTGTAATCTATACGATATATTATATCGTTATTTCTGCAAAAAGAAAGATGGTTATTTTTATTTCTAAATATATTATTTAAAACTCCCTACGGAACTTTTTCCTCAATTATTAATTCTTAATTTTAAATTTGAAATTAAAAAAGGTGCTTTCGCACCTTTTCTAATGACTTACTTCAATTTTATGATGTGCATCTACCGTAGCTTCTCCAGCCTTGAAGATAGCTATTTTAGTGCATAATGGTCCTATCAGTTCATATATAACTGTACCAGCTAATATTATTGCTCTTATAGATGCCCCACAACTTGGTAATGCATCTTGTACTATCATCGTAAGTCCTATAGCAACTCCAGCCTGTGGAACAAGTGTTAATCCTAAATACTTCTTAACTACAGGTTCACTATTAGCAATTTGAGCTCCTATATAAGCCCCTAACACTTTACCAATTACTCTAAATACAACATATCCTATACCTATTACACCTACAGTTAATAGCACTGATAAGTCAAGTTCTAAACCTGATATAGTGAAGAACATTATAAATATTGGTGAAGTAATATTATCAATTGCAGACAACAATTTAGATTTACTTAATACTAAATTACTTACAGTAGCACCTAATGCCATACATGCTAATAGATTTGAAAGATTTAGTAAATCTGCTAAACCTATTACTAAAAATATTGCTGCTATTACAAGATTCATAGCATTTTCTTTTTGCTTAGACAACTTATTTAAATAAGTTAGTGCAAATCCTACTGCACATCCCAATACTACTGAGAAGAATATTTCTATAAATGGTTCTAAAAATGCCATTATTGAAACACCATCTGATCCATTAGAAATAATTTGCGCAACAGCAATTGATATTCCAAATGCTATAACTGCAATAGCATCATCTATAGCAACTACAGGAATTAAAGTATCTACTAATGGTCCCTTAGCTCTATATTGTTTTAACACCATAATAGTTGCTGCTGGTGCAGTAGCTGACGCTATAGCTCCAATCGCTAAACTAAATTCCCAAGTTTGTGCAAATATAAACTTCATTGCAAGTGTTACTATGAAAGTTGCCATTAATGCTTCAAATAGCGCAATTATAATTACACCTTTACCTATATTCTTTAATTTATTATAATTTAATGAACTACCAATGTTATAAGCTATAAAACCTAATGCTGCTTCAGAAATTATAGTTAAGCTTTCTATAGCTTCATGTGGTACTAGCTTTAAAACAAAAGGCCCTATCAATACCCCAGCTATTAAATATCCTGTAACTCTTGGTAGCTTCAAATAAGATACTACCTTTCCCATTAATAATCCAAAAATTAATATTACTGCTAGGTAATAAAACCAACTCATTTTTTCATCCTCCTTTATTATTACATAATCCTCTCAATAAATTACTGCAATTATAAAGGTATTCCCTCAACTCTTCCCACAGGAACTGTAAATATAATTCCACCACCTGGTGCATCTAAATCTTTTACTACAGATTTGATAGCTTTTATAGCTGAATCCACCATATCGCTCTTTAAAACTGTTAAAATTGTTTTCTTTTGAGCTCGTCCATTATTCATTAACAGCTTTAAAGAACTAAATAAATTAAATTCTTCACATTCACTTAAAATATTTGCCATCCCTTGAGAATCAATTATTGTAGAGCCTTTAATCCCAAGCTTAGTAAACTCTAACATTATGTCCTCGATATTTTCATTTTCTTCTAAAATAGTTACAAGCAATTCCATCTTATCCCTCCTAAATTTATGCGCACCTTTAATTATATACTTGCAAGATTTATTTTTCAAACTTGCAAATACCATATTTACAGTAACTTATAGCTAAATTTACTTATTATAACGATAACATCTCTATATTTATAATAATTTTGCATTCATCTACATATTACTTGTTAACTATCAATTTTTTTCTCTTTGTATACTTCTCCAGCCTTAGTTATAGCTATCTTGGTACATACTGGACCTATAAGTTCATATATAACTGTAGATGCTAATATTATAGCTCTTATAGATGCTCCATATACCGGTAACGCCTCTCCAACTATCATAGTAAGTCCTATTGCAACTCCAGCTTGTGGTACTAGGGTTAAACCTAGGTACTTTTTAACTACAGTCTCACTATTTGCAATTTGAGCCCCAAGAGATGCCCCTATTACTTTGCCAATTACTCTAAATACTACATATCCAATACCAAGTAATCCTACTGTTTTCAGAACAGATAAATCTAGCTCCAATCCAGATATAGTAAAAAACGCCATAAATATTGGTGGTGTAATATTATCAAGAGCCGAAATCAATTTTGACTTACTCAATACAATATTACTTACAGTAGCTCCTAATGCCATACAAGCTAAAAGATTTGATATATTTAAAAATTTTGCCAATCCTATTACTAAAAATATTGCTGCAATAACAAAATTCATAGAGTTATCCCTATCTTTTGATTTTTTATTTATATATACTAATCCAAATCCAGTAATACTACCTAATAGTACTGATGAAATTATCTCTATAAACGGTTCTAAAAATGTAATAAGGGATACACTATCTGCTCCTTTTGTTATCATTTTTACTATAGCCATAGCTATTCCAAATGCTATTACTGCAATCCCATCATCAATAGCTACAACTGGCATTAATGTATCAACTAATGGTCCCTTAGCATTATACTGTTTTAATACCATAATAGTTGCTGCTGGCGCTGTCGCTGAAGCTATAGCTCCTATTGCCAAACTAAATTCCCAACTTTGTCCAAAAATAAATTTCATAGCTAATATAACTACTACTGAAGCCATTAATGCTTCAAATAAAGAGATAACTATTATCCCCTTTCCAATGCTCTTTAGTTTTTTATAGTTCAATGAGCTTCCAATGTTATATGCTATAAATCCTAATGCTGCTTCTGATATAATTGTTAATCCTTTTATTGCATCATTTGATATTAATCTTAATCCAAAAGGACCTATTAAAACTCCAGCTATTAGGTATCCAGTAACTTTAGGTAATTTCAAATATGAAATAACCTTTCCCATTAATAATCCAAATATCAATACTAATGCAATATAATAAAAATAACTCATTCTTTATCCTCTCATAAAATTATCTTACATCTCATTTTAACTCTTCTGCTATTTTTTTACAATTTAGTTTTGTGACTATTTTAGTCTATTTTACCGCAATACACTTCATGTTAACGTTACCTATCATTTAAATTATTATAATTTAATTTTTTACATTTAATCAAACTATTATAATAAATAACTTTAAAATTAAACTTATACTTTAGCATATAAAATGAGTGTATCTAGATAAATCTATATACACTCATTTCCTTTTTATCCACTTATCTTATTAAATTTTATAGTTACTTTAAACAAATCTCCATCTACACTTATATTAAATCTACCACTTTGTAACTCTACGAAGCTCTTTGCAATTGCAAGACCTAATCCAGATCCTTCTGTATTTCTTGATTCATCTCCACGAACAAATCTTTCTGCAATAGTATCAACATTAAAGTTAATTTCTTCCGCTGCCATGTTTTTCATAATAATTTCCACATCTTTTTCAGTTTCAATTATATCAATATATGCTCTTGTGCCTTTCATCGCATATTTAGTCATATTTATAACTAAATTTTCAAATACTCTAAATGTACGTTGACTATCAAGAGATAATATAATTTTATTTCCAGGGAAATTAGTTCTTACTGTTAATTCAGATTCTTGAATTTTATCCTCTAATTCAAGAATAGTTTGCTTCATTAGAGATACTACATCAATATCTTCTATATTTAAAGTTATATTTCCACTACTTGCTTTGCTCATTTCAAATAAATCCTCAATTAGAACTTGTAATCTTTGAGCCTTTCTATCTAATGTATCAACATACTGTTTACGCTTTTCTTCTGATAAATTTTCATCCTTTAATAAATCTGCATAAGTTATTATAGCCGTTAAAGGAGTCTTTAAGTCATGTGATACATTGGATATAAGATCAGTCTTCATTTTCTGACTTTTAACCTCTTCATCTACAGCCTTCTTGAACCCACTTTGAATCTTTTCTAAATCATCTTTAAAAGGTTCAAATAATCCTAAATCCTCCTCTATCACTACATCAAGTTTCCCTTCCGCAATCTTATTTGTAGCCTTTTTTAGTATGCTGTACTTTGCACTTATCTTTTCAACATATTTTTCTGCTATAAAGAATAGTATACAAGAATAAATAATTACTACAGGTATTCCAAAGAACCATATTGATGTTATCAATAATAATATTAAAGCATTTATTATAACTAACTTTAATAATAATTTATTATTTTTTTTACTTAAATCTACACCTGTCACTGCATCTAAAGTTCTTCTAACAATTCTAACAATTTTAGTTATAATCCAACCAATTATTGTTCTTCTCTTAAAGTACTCTTTTACCCCAATATTAAATATATATTTAATAACTAATACTGCAAAAAATACTATTCCAAAACATACAAACCAATTCATAAAATTAAGGAACCATATTATATCCTTAGGAATTGTAAATCCATTTACTAAGAATCCAAATAAATATTCTAAATTACCTTCTAAAGTTGGTTTTACCATATATCTAGGAGATACAACTAAAAGCATTGTAGCAAATGTACAAATTCCTATCCAAATTTCAAATGGTATTTTTGATAAACTATTAAATAAAACCATACTCTTAGCTTTATTAATAGGAAATGCTAATGCTACTACTGTTATACAACTTAAAATTATCATTACAGCTGTAGCTCCAGCTATTTCATATCCTGCTAAATTTGAATTTCTTATACCCCAAGATATTACATCATCAAAAACTAAAGTTTTAGGTACTGCATATAAAAACGACATATTTTTAATAGGCTTCATTGTAATTTCATAATAGCCATCTAAGTCGCTTAAATTATCTTTTAAGTTATATTCAAAATTTTGTTTATCTGCGCCCTTAATATCCGAAATAGATACTACTCCATTTTCGTCAAAGTTTAAAAGTACATAAAATTGAAACTGTTCCTTATCTAATGCCGATAAATCTATATTCTTATCTTTAATAGATATACCTTCACTTATATTAGTGTCACTTATATTATTTTCTTTATCATATGCATAATATATTAAGTTTCTATAATCTTGACTTATGTTTCTACTCCAATTACTAAATTCTGAATTAAAGCTATCCACATAAGAGTTATCATAATTCTCTTCATTACTATATATATTATTATTATTATTTATCAAAACCTCTGATGGATTAAGAGTACTACCTGCTTTTTCTGATAATGCATTAAAATATTTTACATAGCTTGCTTCTGCAAGCATATCTGCAAATCTATAGTTATCAAAATAATTATCTTTCACATTTTTTGCACTCTTATCTATAAGAGGATATGATTTGCACATAGCTATAGATGCTATTGCTATTATTAATAATGCTACTAAAGTAGCAACTATCCCTTTACTTTCTTTACTATTATTGTTTTTCAATTTTATATCCAACTCCCCACACCACCTTCAAATATTTTGGATTTTTCGGATTAATCTCAATTTTTTCTCTTATTTTTCTTACATGGACCATTATTGTATCTGTATTTATTGCTTGTTCATTCCACACCTTTTCGTATATCTCCTCTGCAGAAAATACTCTACCTGGATTCTTAATAAGCAATGCCAATATCTTAAATTCTATTGGTGTAAGTCTAACTTGCTTCTCATCAATTTTAACCTCTTTAGTGTCTATGTTTAACTCTAATCCACCAACTTCATATATTTTCTCATTTATCTCCGGTTCTTTAACCATATTTAAAAATCTTGAATACCTTCTTAATTGTGAATTTACTCTTGCTAAAAGCTCTAATGGTCTAAATGGCTTCGTTACATAATCATCTGCACCTATATTTAATCCCATTATCTTATCCACTTCTTCTGATTTTGCAGATAACATTATTACAGGAAAATCATTATTTTCTCTTAGCTTCATAACAAAGGTAATTCCATCCATTCTAGGCATCATAACATCTACTATTGCAAGATGCACAATTTCTTTTTCTAAAATTTCTAATCCCTCTATACCATTATTGGCTATAAAAACTTTATATCCTTGATTTGTTAAGTAAGCTTCTATTGCAATAGCAATATCATTTTCATCTTCAACTACTAAAATATTATATAAATTCACTTCAATCTCTCTCCCTTTAATTAAGTATATATTTCTCATTTAGTAAATTAAAATTTATTTTACATTTTTCACTTAAGAAATGTTACTTTTTATTTAACTTACTAAATTATTCTATATATACAATAACATAGCCAAATCATTTAAACAAAATGTATTTCTTATTTAAATTTCTACTCCTTTCTTTACATAAATTTATATTGCTATTACTGTTTAACACCTAATTGGATAAGTTTCTCTTAATCTCTATGAATCTATAATACTTTTGAAAAATTAAGAAGACCGCTATAAATTTCTAAAGAAATTCTAAAGATTAGCACAAATAAAAAATAGTAACTGACTTTATAAAATCAGTTACTATTTCCACTTTATTTTTCAGCTATGTATGTGTGTAGCTTCTTTGCTAAAGCCTCTAATATGTATACCGCCGGAACTTGTGATGTTAAATCGCTTGTCCCCTTCATTTCACTGGAAATATAATATGGAATATTTACACTTGATAACTTTGCAACAGTACAATTAGCACTATTGGTTATAGATACAATCCTACATTTTGCTTCTCTTAAAGAAACTGTATGCTTAACTATTGCAGGTGTTTCTCCTGATACAGAAAGTATTATAGCTACGGTATCCTCTGATAAAGTTTGATTTATTGGATAATATGGATCATCAATTGCCAAAGATAACTTACCTAAAATCGAAAAATACCTTGCTCCATATTTAGCTAATATCCCCGAACTTCCTGTTCCAACAAAAATTATGCTCTTCGCATCTTTTATCTCTTCACAAGCATTATCTATTAATGCAGGAAAATCAGTATAATTTACCTTTTCAAAAAAATCCAGAAATACAGTATTATCACTTAAACATTCACAGCCTTTATTTACTTCATCTAAGTAAAGCTTCCACTTAACTTTAAATTCTGCAAAACCATCACATCCAAGTTTTTTACAAAATCTCATTATTGATGTTGTAGATACATGAGTTTGATTAGCTAAATCTCTTATCTTCATTGAAATAACTTTTTTTTCATTATTAATAATGTAATTATATAGAATCATCTCAATATTATTGAATTTTTTTACTAACTCTGAATCAAACATTTTTCATCACACCTTTTATCCACAATTAATTTACCCTAATTAATCTTATAAAAGTAATTATACAATATTTTCCCATTTTTGTATAATATCATATTTTAAATTCATATTAAAAAAATAGCTATCTACACATTGGTAAATAGCTATTTAATCTATTATTATACTGTCACACAGAACCTCTCTTCAATCTCTTTAATTTTTTCTTTAAATTGTGGTAAATACTCCTTATGAGCTACTAGCATCTCATCTAATAATTCTTGTGCTATCTTTCCACTTGGTACTAATGGATTAGTTGTAAATGCTTGAAGCGCTCTATCATAATTGCCTGTGACCGCAGCTTCAATAGTTAACTCCTCCATTGATTTCATAACTTGAACTAGTCCCCTTTGCCCTGGATTTGGGAAATGTCCAAAATTTATTGGCTGTGGTCCATGTGCTGTTATAACTGAACTTACTTCACATGCACAATCATATGGAAGATCTGCAATAGCTCCATAATTTCTTGTACTTACAACCATAGTGCTTCTCTTATCATTAAATATTGATGATATTAATTCACAAGCAGCATCTGAATAATGTGTACCACCTCTCTTTGTTAATTGCTCAGGCTTAATTCTTAAGTTTGGATCTTTATATAATTCAAACAATTCAGCCTCTAACCTCTTAACAACTTCTGCTCTTGTTTCATTTTTTTCGAATTCTTTTAACTCATTTTCTAACATTTCTTGAGATAAGTAATAATATCTATGATATCCACAAGGAATCATCCCTAAATCATCAATTTGTTCTTTCAGATATTGAATACTACTGATATTAGCAGCTTCCGACTTCTTAACCTCAAACATCTTTTCTATTGTTTCTCTTGTTAAATCAGTTCCATCTTTATCAAACACTCTATGCCAATGAAAATGATTTAATCCGGCAAATTGCCAATATAGTTCATCCGCTCCTTTTTCAAAATACTTCATCTCATTATACATCGCCCCTATTGGAACATTGCATAACCCTACTACTTTATTAAAGTTACCATACTTAAGAACAGCCTCTGTAACCATCCCTGCTGGATTAGTAAAGTTAACAAGCCATGCATCTGGACATAATTCCTTCATATCTTCAACTATACTCAATATTACAGGAATAGTTCTAAATGCTTTAAACATTCCACCTGCTCCATTAGTTTCTTGCCCTAATATACCATGACTTAATGGAATTCTTTCATCTTTAATTCTTGCATCTAATAATCCTACTCTTAATTGAGTTGATACAAAATCTGCTCCTTTTAAAGCTTCCCTTCTATTTAAAGTTAAATGTATTTCCCAATCAACCCCAGCTTCTTCAACCATTCTCTTAGCTAATCCACCTACTATTTCTAACTTTTCTCTTCCTGCTTCTATATCAACTAGCCAAATTTCTCTTATTGGTAACTCGTCTTTTCTCTTTATAAACCCCTCTATTAATTCAGGTGTATAACTTGATCCTCCACCTATAGTGACTATCTTTAATCCATCATCTCCCATTTTCTTAATCCTCCATTCTATATCTTTTATTATTTTAAAATTGGTTACCGATTAAAATCAGCAACCAATTAGTTCTTAATTTTTAAATATTCTTTTTGCTATATATTTACTATATTCTCACCACTTCTGTCTGTATCTTTAGCAGCTAGCTTATTTGAAGCTACTACAAATGGTGCATAAACTAAAACCGTTGCTACCAGACAAATTATACCTACTACTGCTCCGGTCCAATGTCCTCCTGTTGCTAGGAATTGATATATTGGTGCTGGTGTTGTCCACGGAACTGAATATACAGGTGGTGGCATAAGTTTAAAATTAACTGCCGAGAATGTAATTATACTTGTTACTACTGGCGCAAATACAAATGGTACTAACATTATTGGATTTAATACTATTGGCAATCCAAAAATTACAGGCTCATTAATGTTGAAAATTCCACACCCTAATGAAAGCTTTGCTATTTCTCTTTGATCCATAAGCTTAGATACTAATAATATAGCAATTATTAATCCTAAAGTAGATCCTGATCCACCAAGTGTACCGAATATATAATAGGTATCATAAGTTATAGGATATGGAGCTCCCCATGCAGTTCCCATTTCAGTAACATAAGTAAGATTCGCAGCTCTTGGCTCCACTGTCATAGCTGATATTACTGCTGACATTGTATTTGTCCCATGAATCCCCATAACCCATAGTAAATTACACACTATTGAAATTAATATTATTGAGAATGCATTTGAACCTAAAGCAGTCATCGGTGCTTGTAATATGTTATATACTAATGTATGAAGTCCTCCTTCTGTAAATTTTAAAAGTATAAAGTTACTTATAGCAAATATTACAGTAGTCATTATTACCGGTATTAATATTTTGAATGTTCTAGCTACTGCTGGTGGAACTTGTTCTGGCATTTTTATCTCTAACTTTTTATTTTTTGAAAGTCTAGTTAAAATTTCTGCAACCAATAACCCAACTATTAAAGCTACAAATAATCCTTGTGCACCAAAAAATCTTGTTGCCATATAACTTTGGTTTTCAACAGAAATATTTGCTGGATAAATTATAAAGAATATTGAAAGTGCTGTTATTCCTGTTAATAAATCATCTCCACCCATAGCCTTTGCAAGGTTTCTTGCTACTAAGAAAACTACTAATATTGCTAATATATCTGTAGATCCTTTAATAACTGGCGTAAAAATAGCTTGATACTGTTCTATATTCGGAAAAATTTTACTCAGTCTTAATATTTGATTAATGAATCCTTTTGGTGATAAGATAACAAAGTTTATTAGTAACATTAAAGAACCTGCCATTGTTACTGGAAATGTTAAAATGAATGCATCTCTAACTGCACAGACATGCCTTTGGCTATTTAACTTACTCGCTACTGGTACTAATGTTTTTTCAATTGTAGATTCAAATTTTGACATAAACGACATAAATTCCACCCCTTAAATAATTTCATTTTATTAATAAATAACCGTATAAGTATTCTAATCTTAAGTACTAATAAAATATAAAAAAATTCCCACTATATAATTCACTTTACTTTTGCGCAAATTGTTAAGTAAATGTTTCTTATGTATCAAAGTTTAACATCTACAATACCCTCTGTAAACATTTACCCATGTCTTTGTAACCGTTTTCTTTGATAGTAATTTGTTCCTAAAAGAAACAAATTGTTTCGGAATCTTTTGTCTTTTTTAGAGATATCTTATAAGTTAAAAAGAGCATACCTTAAAGGCATGCTCTTTTAACTTATATTAATATTTCTCCATTTGATTCTATGACTTTCTTATACCAATAGAAACTTTTCTTTTTTCTTCTCTCTAACGTTCCATTCCCATCATCATCTTTATCTACATATATAAATCCATATCTCTTTTTTAACTCTCCTGTTGATGCACTTACTATATCTATAGGTCCCCAAGAAGTATATCCAATTACATCAACTCCATCTGATATAGCTTCCTTAAGAGCACTTATATGCTCCCTTAAGTATCCTATTCTATAATCATCATTTATTTCTCCTTCTTCGTTTATAGTATCTATAGCCCCTAGCCCATTTTCCACTATAAATATTGGTTTTTGATAACGATCATATAAAGTGTTAAGAGAATATCTTAATCCCACAGGATCTATTTGCCATCCCCACTCAGAGGCTTCTAAATATGGATTCTTTAACATTTTAAATATATTCCCATTAGCCATTTCTTTATCTTCTTTATTAGAACTAGCCACTCTACTCATATAATAACTTATACCTATATAATCTACAGTGTTTTCTTTTATTAAAGATAAGTCATCTTCTTCTAATTTTATATTAATATTATTTTCTTTAAAGAATCTTTTTATATAAGAAGGATAATATCCTCTTACTAGCACGTCTGTAAAGAATAAAGTTTTTCTATCCATCTCTAATGCTTCCATTGAATCTAGTGGTCTACAAGCCATAGGATATATACATCCATAATTAATCATACATCCAATTAGCGAATCTTTATTTATTTCATGGCAAAGTTTAGTTACCTTAGCATTCGCTACAAATTGATTGTGTATTGATTGATATATTATTTCTCTTCTATTATCTTCATCCTTAAACGTTATTCCCCCGCCAATAAATGTCATATGAAGAATAGTATTCATTTCGTTAAATGTAATCCAATATTTAACCTTCTCCTTATATCTTTCAAAAACTACTTTTGCATACTTTTCAAAAAATCCTATTAGCTTTCTATTTTTCCATCCACCATATTTATCAACTAGATTTAAAGGCATCTCATAGTGAGATAAAGTTACTACAGGTTCTATATTATATTTTAATAGTTCATTAAATACATCATCATAGAATCTTAGTCCCTCTTCATTTGGAGATTCATCATCACCATTTGGGAATATCCTAGTCCACGCTATGGACATTCTTAAACACTTAAATCCCATTTTAGCAAATAACTTTATATCCTCTTTATATCTATGATAAAAATCTATAGCTTCATGAGATGGAAACTTTCCATTAGGAGGATTTATTACTTCACTAATCATACCACCTGGTAGAACATCAGCTACTGATAAACCTTTTCCATCCTCTAAATAAGCTCCCTCACATTGATTAGCAGAAAGTGCTCCCCCCCAAAGAAACCCCTCTTTAAATACATTCCCTGCACACATAAAAACTTTCCTCCTAAGTTATTAATTAATTTCTAACTTAAATCTATTTCCACCAACTATATATTGTAATAAAACTTTATACTCATCAGCTACTGTTCCAATATAATTTCTTCTGTTGTCTACTTCTAACTCTTTTAAAGCTATTAGTAATTCACCTTTATATAATTTATAATTATCATTATTAAGTAAAATGGCTCCGTTATTAACTTTAAACTTTTCACTAGTTTTACTTTCTATATCTTTATCTTTCAATTCTTTTCTACTATTAAAGTTTCTTATAACGTAATCACTATAATCCCATCTATTTTGAAGTATTTTCCCTATAAAACTCTTTTCTATTTCATCTAATTCCTCATTAAAATTAACTCTTAATGTAATTACATCTCTATCAAGGTTTGCTAGTCTCTCTAACTCTTCATCACTAGCAAAGGCATTTCCTATTATTACATCATCTACACCTAAAGCATAAAGTTCTTGTGCTTGTACTTCTATCGGTAAGTATCTATGTGATTCTATTGTGCATAACCCATCATTTATTGGCCATGGCCCTAGTTTTCCACCTTCAATTGAAGTTACAAAAGCTGCAGTATTTAAACCTAATTCTTTATGTCTTTCATGATTTGATATAAAGCACTCCTTAGATAATCCTGTAAATTCCTCTGGATAAAAATTATGACAAGTAACTAATTTATCTTTTCTACATTTTAAATCAACTATGCTATTTATATATCCTGTATCAAAAGATCCATTAACTTCAATCTCTAATCCTTGCTTATTAAATGTCATGAAACTCTCATAAAATCCATTAAATACAGAATCTAGTCTTAAACCGGTAGCACCTAACTCTACAAAGAAGTCATAATTCATAGGATTAACTTCTATTTTCTTTAAAACTTCTGGATTTACATCTATAAAAACTTTCATTCCAAGTTCTTTTGCTCTATTAAGTAATAACTTATAATTATTTACTTGCTCCAAAGCCTTTTCCTTATTATCATCTAATTCTAACATTGAAGTAAATAATCTCTTATATCCCAGCTCTACTGCTTTTTCTATATATTTCATATTGTCTTCTACTGAACTAACTAATGGATAAATACTAATTCCTAACATTTATTTTCCTCCTTAAAGTTATTAAGAAGTAGGAAATTCCCACTTCTTAATTTTTGTACTATATATTTATTTTAAAACTTAATTTACTCCTGCTTTTTGAGTTGCTAACAATTCCTTTTCTTCTTGTCTTTCTATTAACTTAAGGAATGGAATATACATTAAGACAACTATTATAATATTTACTATTGATAATGCTGCACCTGTCCAATGCATTCCTGTTGCTAAGAATCCATTTATTATAGGTGGAGTTGTCCATGGTACATTTGCTACAACTGGGTGAACTAATCCAAAATCTATTGCCAAATATGAAATACAACTTATTATTGCTGGTCCAAATACAAATGGTATAAATAACATTGGATTTAATACTATTGGGAATCCAAATATTAAAGGTTCATTTATATTAAATATTCCAGTAGGTCCAGCTAAAGATAATAATACCTTATGTCTTCTTCTATTAGTTATAAACATTGCAATTAAAAGTGCTATCGTACAAGCTGATCCACCCATATAAACAAATGAATATAAGAACTGATTAGTTAATACATTATATTGTGACCAATCTGTTACTCCTTGAGCATATAATTCTATATTTTGCATACCTGGTTGAACTAATACAGCGCCTATAATAGGTCCAACTATATTATTTCCATGTATTCCGAAGAACCAAAGGAATGCTATAATAAATGGTACTAATACAGCTGTTGCTAAATTTCCTGTTAATCCTTGTAATGGAGCAGATATAAACTTATTTATTAACTCATTAAATGATTGTCCCCCAAACATATTGCTTATTATATAAGCTACTGAAGAAAAAATTATAACTGTTAAAATAACAGGGAATAATTTTGAGAAAGAGTCACTTACTGCTGGTGGTACAACATCTGGCATTTTGATTTTTAACGCCTTTAATTTACTAAATCCATGTAAAATTGATACTGATACAATTGCTACTATAATACATGAGAATAAAGAATCTGCACTAAAGTTTGTATACTTAATAAATCCAAATGCTGGTATAGTATTTTCTCCAGCTGGTACATTTGCCATCCATGGAATAAGAATTATGTATGATGCTAAAGATACTCCAATACCTTCTAATCCTCTATGACCAAATAACCCCCATAACGCTTGGCCAATTGTTCCACATACAAGCAACCCATACATAGCAAGACATCCCCACCAAATATTTTGACAAATATTCCATATAACCTGTCCTGCTTGAGTATTATTAATAAAGTTTTGATATGCTTCTATTTGTAAGTTTTGTACTAATGAAGCTAATGATGCTACTATGATTATACCTACTAAACTTATCATACCTGCCGATATTGCTCTAATATAAATATTTTGACCTATCTTGTTTGCGGTTGGCATAACCTTCCTATCCATAAAATCTACAAATTTATTCATTATTATTCCTCCCTGTAATTAATTTCTGAGCATGTCTTAATTCTAAACCTTTACAATTATAAATTGTAACTTTATTTTTCCTATATCACTTAGGAAAATTTATATATATGTCAAATTATAGAAATAAAAAGATGCTCTGATTTAATTCAGAACATCTTTTAAATATAGTTCAATTAATAATCTTTTTAAATCACACATATTTTCACAGTTTCTAAGATTCTCATTGAAATCAGCTTTTTCTGCTAATTCTAATATATATGTAATAATTACATTTATTTCATTTATATTATGTGACTTATCAAGAATAGCAACTATAGTTTTTACCTTATCATCAACCCATGTTATAGAGTTTTCAAGCTTAATTACAGCCATTTTATCACTTTCTACATTATCATCCAACTTATAAAACAACCCTATTCCATTTTTTAACGATATTATCATAGGTTTTCTTTTAGAAGTATCAACTTTAAATATATTTGATATCTCTTTAATTATTTTCTCTTGAGAAGTTACATGTTCAATACTATAAAATATTTCATCGCTAAAATAGTAGTCAAATAAGCTTTTAATCTTTTCTTCAATTAATCTTGATCTTATCTTATTTATTTCAGCTATTACTCTATTTCTTTCAACTATATCGAAAGTCTTCCTTATTTCCATATAATCATCTATAGTGAATTTAACATCTTCTTTCGATGTAGTAATTATAATATCAAATTTACTTTCTATATCTTTCTTTTCTATTTCCGTTAAATAGCAGATTTTTTTAAATTTAACACCATCGTATCCTAGGTTCTTCTTTATTTCATTATAGATATAATTCAAATTAGACCTTCCATCTGAAACAATTAACAATACATTTATATCTCTAATATTTTTTAAATTTTCTAGTTCTTCATAAACTATAGTTGATAAATATGCCACAATATATGATAATTCATTAAAATCAAATTTAATAGATTCATTTCTACATATATCTGCTACTAGCTTATTAGCAAATCCAAATAACAACGGATATTTATTTTTTAAATTTTCTCTAAGAGGGTTATATATCTTAATTCCTAGCTTTATTCTTTTAACTGCAACAATAATATGCAGTACCATATCATTAAACAAATCATTATCTTTGTCTAAGTTAATATTGAGCCTTTTAGAAACTTTTAGAATTTTATTTCTATATAAATTATACTCGTCATCACTCATATAATTTCGTATATAATCTTCAATAACATGCATAGTGCGAAGTATATTTAAATAATATGCTATATTTAACATACACTCTTCATTTACTTTTATTAAAAATTCTTGCTCTATAAGCTCTGATATATTCCTAGCAATATTTATATTTTTTTCTTCAATATCTTCAACTTTAAAACTACAATTAATCTCATACCTACACTCAACAACCAAAGCTACAAATATAGTAACCTTAGTAAGTAATAAATATCTTGAATTATACTTTCCATCTTTCAATATACAAGCTATGGAATTATATAAATATTTTAAATCTATATCTTTAAAATATTTTTGCATATCATTTAGTTGTAAATTTACAAACTTATATTTTGCAAACTCATATAAAAGTATATATCTTTCTGATAATTCACAATTTAAACTTATTAAATCGCCATTTTTTACTATGGTGACATAATCTATTCCTATCCTTGAAAAAACTCTTTTTATTTTTATAATATCATTTTGTAAAGTAGATTCAGATATAAATAATTCTTCTGATAAATCAAACAGATTTATCCCATCTTTAAAAACTATTAATTTCTTTACAATATAAACCCATCTTTCTATTGTAGTTAATACTCCAACATCAGTAATATAATCTGTATTGCTCTCCTTATCAAAATCATTATATCTATAACCTTTTCCTTTAATTGATATAATAATATCTTTTTCATAAAGCTTATTTATAGCTATAATATCATTTCTTATTGTTCTATCAGTTACACCTAATATTTTAGCAAGTTCACTACCTTTAACCCATTCATTTATATCTCTCAAATATTTTACAACACTCTTCTGTCGTTCTATTAATCCCATTTAACCACCTTAGTAATTAATTTATTTAAATTTACTTATAAACCTCTCAATTCTCTTTAATGCTTCGACTATGTTCTCCATAGATGATGCATAACAACATCTTATAAAGCCTTCTCCACAGTCGCCAAAAGCATTTCCTGGAACGGCTAGTACCTTTTCTTCCATAAGCAATCTTTCACAGAACTCATCTGATGACATTCCTGTAGATTTAATACAAGGGAATAAATAAAGAGCTCCCATTGGCTCAAAACACTCTAAGCCCATCTTTCTAAAACCATCAACCATAACTCTTCTTCTTCTGTTATATTCCTTTGCCATATATCTCACATCATCATCACCATTCTTTAATGCTTCAATAGCTGCAAATTGTGCAGTTGTTGGTGAGCACATTATTCCGTATTGATGTATCTTCTTCATCGCATCTAATATAATAGGATGAGCGCATGCATATCCTAATCTCCATCCAGTCATTGCATAGGCTTTAGAAAATCCATTTATAACTATAGTTTTTTCCTTAACCTCTGGGAAACTTGCAATAGATACATGTGGCTTGTCATATGATAATTCTGAATATATTTCATCAGAAAGTATTATTATATTCTTATCTTTTAAAACTTCAACTATTCCTGCTAACTCTTCTTTAGTCATAATTGCTCCTGTAGGATTATTAGGAAATGGAATTATAACAACTTTAGTTTTTTCAGTTATAGCATCTTCTAATTGCTTTGGAGTAAGTTTAAAGTCATCTTCATCTCTTAAGTTAATAACTTTTGCTGTTGCTCCAGTAAAAGCAGTACATCCTTTATAAGCTACAAAGCTTGGCTCTGGAATAATTACTTCATCTCCTGGCCCCACTAAAGCTCTTAAAGCAAGATCTATCCCCTCACTTCCTCCAACAGTAACTAATATTTCATCTTTAGGATTATATTTCAAATTATACTTTCTATCTAAATACTTAGATATTTCTTCCCTTAATTCAATAAATCCAGCATTTGCTGAGTAATGAGTTTCTCCCATTTCTAATGAATATATCCCTGCTTCTCTAACATTCCATGGAGTAACAAAGTCTGGTTCCCCAACACCTAAAGATATTACATCATCCATCTCATTTATTAGATCAAAATACTTTCTAATCCCAGATGGAGGCATGTTTCTAACATCATCTCTTATCATATTTTCTAACATCATATAAATATAGCCTCCCTAGTATCTACTTTCTTTTCTTTAAATATAGTTCCATGATCTTTATACTTCTTTAAAACAAAGTGAGTTGCTGTTCCATTAACAAACTCTTGAACTGCAAGCTTGTCAGATACAAACATAGCAACTTCTTTCATTGTCTTTCCTTCTATTATTACAGTTAAATCAAATCCACCAGAAGACATTAAATAACAAGCCTTAACTTGTGGAAATTTATATATTCTTTCTGCAACTTTATCAAATCCTACTCCTCTTTGTGGAGTAATCTTAACTTCAATTAATGCTGTTACAGTTTCTTTACCTGTATTCTCCCAATTAATAAGTGTTGTATATCCTGCAATTATACTCTTTTCCTCATAATCTCTTATTGCTTCTCTTACTTCTTCAACAGTCCTACCTGACATTACAGCAATCTCTTCATCAGTATATCTACTGTTTTGCTCTAAAATTTCTAAAATTTCATCCATAAATAACCCTCCAAACTTTTATCAATTAAGAATTCATAATTATAAATTAATCATTAATTCAGCATTTTCAATTGTAAATAAAAAAAGCCCCATCCCTATAAAAAGGGACGAAGCTAAAAATTCCGCGGTACCACCCTAATAAGTAAATTTCTTTACTCACTCAGTAAGAACTTAGATTTAATAAGTTCTATTCCTTTTAACGTTAGGATATACGGCTATACCTATTTTAAGATTAATCTTAGTTCTCAGTATGCGATTCAAAGGCTGCTTCTTAAAAGTATTATTACTAAGTTACACCAAACCTTAGCTCTCTAAAAATAATATCTTTAAATACTATTCCTTATCATAATCTTTACTTATATTCTAATTTGGATTTTCTGTAAATCTTATAAATATTATCTATCATAAATAATATTTAGTCAATAAAAAATACTTTTGATTTTACTAAAATATAGATTTTCAAATTCAGAAAATTATTAATATATTGTTTAACTTTTAAAATTTATAATATAATATAGTACTATATTACAGTTGAAGGGGTGGACGTAAAAATTATGAATACAAAATTAGTTATCTTTGATATGGATGGATTAATNTTCAAATTATACTTTCTATCTAAATACTTAGATATTTCTTCCCTTAATTCAATAAATCCAGCATTTGCTGAGTAATGAGTTTCTCCCATTTCTAATGAATATATCCCTGCTTCTCTAACATTCCATGGAGTAACAAAGTCTGGTTCCCCAACACCTAAAGATATTACATCATCCATCTCATTTATTAGATCAAAATACTTTCTAATCCCAGATGGAGGCATGTTTCTAACATCATCTCTTATCATATTTTCTAACATCATATAAATATAGCCTCCCTAGTATCTACTTTCTTTTCTTTAAATATAGTTCCATGATCTTTATACTTCTTTAAAACAAAGTGAGTTGCTGTTCCATTAACAAACTCTTGAACTGCAAGCTTGTCAGATACAAACATAGCAACTTCTTTCATTGTCTTTCCTTCTATTATTACAGTTAAATCAAATCCACCAGAAGACATTAAATAACAAGCCTTAACTTGTGGAAATTTATATATTCTTTCTGCAACTTTATCAAATCCTACTCCTCTTTGTGGAGTAATCTTAACTTCAATTAATGCTGTTACAGTTTCTTTACCTGTATTCTCCCAATTAATAAGTGTTGTATATCCTGCAATTATACTCTTTTCCTCATAATCTCTTATTGCTTCTCTTACTTCTTCAACAGTCCTACCTGACATTACAGCAATCTCTTCATCAGTATATCTACTGTTTTGCTCTAAAATTTCTAAAATTTCATCCATAAATAACCCTCCAAACTTTTATCAATTAAGAATTCATAATTATAAATTAATCATTAATTCAGCATTTTCAATTGTAAATAAAAAAAGCCCCATCCCTATAAAAAGGGACGAAGCTAAAAATTCCGCGGTACCACCCTAATAAGTAAATTTCTTTACTCACTCAGTAAGAACTTAGATTTAATAAGTTCTATTCCTTTTAACGTTAGGATATACGGCTATACCTATTTTAAGATTAATCTTAGTTCTCAGTATGCGATTCAAAGGCTGCTTCTTAAAAGTATTATTACTAAGTTACACCAAACCTTAGCTCTCTAAAAATAATATCTTTAAATACTATTCCTTATCATAATCTTTACTTATATTCTAATTTGGATTTTCTGTAAATCTTATAAATATTATCTATCATAAATAATATTTAGTCAATAAAAAATACTTTTGATTTTACTAAAATATAGATTTTCAAATTCAGAAAATTATTAATATATTGTTTAACTTTTAAAATTTATAATATAATATAGTACTATATTACAGTTGAAGGGGTGGACGTAAAAATTATGAATACAAAATTAGTTATCTTTGATATGGATGGATTAATGTTTGATACAGAAACAGTTTCTAGAGAAGCTTGGAAAATCGCTGGTGAAAAAGTTAATATTCCAGTAGACGATGAACTTTTCTCACAGTTTCTAGGCACTAACAGTACCTATATCACTAATCTTTTAATTAATAAATTTGGAGAGGATAGTCCTTATAAAGACCTTATTTCAGAAAGAAATATTATGGCTGATAAACTTATAGATATGAATGGCTTGGGTGTGAAAAAAGGATTAAAAGAATTACTTTCTTATCTAAAATCTAATAATATAAAAAGAGCTGTAGCTACATCTACATCTAGAGAAAGAGCGCTTAAACTATTAACTTTAGGTGATGTAGTTAATGAATTTGATTATATAATCTGTGGAGATGAAGTAACTAAATCAAAGCCTGATCCTGAAATTTTCCTAAAAGTAGCTGAAAAACTTGATGTAAAACCTGAAAATTGTATTGTCCTGGAAGATTCAAGATTTGGAGTTTACGCTGCTAAAAATGCCGGAATGAATCCTATTATGGTGCCAGACTTACTAACTCCAGACGAAGAACTATTAGGAATGATTTATAAAAAAGCAGATGATTTAGTACAAGTTATAGAATTACTTAAATAAGTTGTTCGCTACGCTTACAAAGAGAAATGTTGCCTTTGGCAAAAGAAATTTTCAGTAAACTGAAGAGAAATATTTAGCTAAAGCCACAGAGAAATATTTTGCTTAGCTTTAGGTACCATTTCTATTGTGAGCTTTAGCGAACAACATATTTCAATCATTAATTAAAGAACTGCTATTTGTAGTTTTCCTAAAGATTTCTCTTTACCATCATTCCCTACACGGGTCATAGCATATATTTCGTAGAAATCTCCTTTTATTTTAAGATTATTTTCTCTTATATAATTCATAATTCTAGCATAATACTTTCTAGTATCTTTATAATCATCATCAAAATTTATTGTAATATATTTTCCCTCTGGAATTATATATTTTTCTTTATCATTCACATTTAGCATATCAGTAAAACTTAACATCATAGCTTTATATATAGTTTTATCATCGTTTTCTAAATCCTCAAAAGACGTTACAAAAGCTAATTCTTTATTAAAATTATTATATTTTCTTTCTGCATCAGCTAGTGCTTTACTTAAGTTTATCTCAAACTCTACAGTAAATCTATTTGTATTATCATATTTTATAAATTCTCTTTTAGGATATTCTTTTATAAATATTCTATCTATTCCTTCTTCTAAAGAGTCATTTATTCTTTTTTCTAAGAAAGATATATTATTCTTAATAGTATTTAATTCGCTTATCTTTTTATCTATTATATCTTTTTGTTTCTTCATTATATCTAAAATAGACTCTAATGACGTATAATTGTGAATAATCTCTTTAATCTCATCTAAAGATAATCCCATAGATTTACACTGCTTTATAAGATCGATTATTACAAAATCTTTTGATGAGTAATATCTATATCCTGTTTCTTTATTTATATAAGAAGGTGTTAACAATCCAATCTTGTCATAATGTCTTAATGTTTGTACTGAAACATTATGAATTTTTGCTATATCTCCTATTGAGAACCTTGATTCCATAGACTTCCCTCCCTATAAAACTTTATTTAATGGTAAATGACAAATAGCAAGTTCAAAATTCATTAACCTACCATTTGTCATTAATTTAGTATTTTATCATAATTTTTATATTTAAGCTGCTAACATTTCAGCTGTTGACTCTTCAACATTTGTTTTAAATCTCATAGTTATATAAGTTGCAGTTTCAGCTACTATTGCTGCTGCCCATATTCCATTTACCCCAAATATCTTTGATAAAACAAAGATACTTATTGGTAAGTATACTACTGATCTTAAAATACATACAATATTCGAATACTTAGGTTTCTCTATTGCTTGATAGTATACTAAAGTATTTAAATTTAACCCCACTGCAAAATAACTAAATATATTTATTTTTATAGCTGTAAATGCCATATTAGCTAAATTACTATCATTAGTGAATATATTAATTAAGTTAGGTCCAAATAGATATACTACTGCTGTAAATATCGCAGTTATTAAAATTATTGATCTACAAGTTATCTTATAAAATCCTAACATTTTTTCTGAATTTCTTCTACCATAATTATAACTTATAAGAGGTTGTACTCCTAAAGTTACACCGTAAAGTACCATATAAACATTAGTTGTTAGGTAATTCATTATACTATACGCGGATATACCAACTTCTCCAACTATTTTAACAATAGCTATGTTATGCAATAAAACTATTACTGAATAACTAGCTTGTGCAAAAAACGATGGGAATCCTATCACACAGAATTCTTTTATTCTTTCTTTTTCTATCTTAACTTTTCCAAAACTTAAATATCCCTTTTTCATTAAGAAATGTGGTAATAAGATTGCAACAGTAACTATTTGTCCAAGTCCTGTGGCTATTGCAGCTCCCTTTATGCCCATTCCTAATGGGAATATAAACACATAATCTAATATAACATTTGTAATAGCTCCACTTATAGTAGAAATCATAGCAAGCTTAGGTCTTCCATCATTTCTAACAAAACTATTTAAAACTATTCCAACTAAGTTTGGAATACAGAAAAGCGCATAAAATCTTAAGTACTCAACAGATAAAGGTTTTATATTTTCTGTAGCTCCTAAAACAGTTACAATTTGATTAGTAAATATAATACATATCAAACTAATTCCTATACTTATTATAAATAAGAATTTAAATACTTGTCTAAAAATATTTACAGCCTTATCTACTTTTTTAGCTCCAATATTTTTTGATACTAAAGCTCCTCCCCCAATAGCAAACATATTAGCAATACCAAATAACATAACAGTAAAAGGTAATACTATATTAACAGCTGCTAAAGCTAATGATCCAACACCTTGTCCTACAAATATTCCATCAATAACTGTATATAATGCTGAAGTAAACATTGCTAATGCTGATGGAATAGCATATTTTAAAAACTCCTTAGTCATAATTACCACCCTTATTTTTAAATTTTCCTTCCACATTATAAACTCTATTGTAACTATAGAGTCAATAAGTTTTATTAATTTTTCTTATAACTTTTATATTATATGTCATTTAATAAATTCTTACCTTTTGGTAAATAATACTACTATGGATGGGTTTTCTTATTTATCTTGGAGGTATTAAATTGTTTTTCTTATTTAAATCTATAGGCTTTACTATCTTATTTATACTAAAATCTTCGTATTATACTTTATTGCTTATGTATAAAATTTTCATTTTACTTTTTAAAATTATACGATTTTTATTTATAAATAAATTTCTAAGAGTGCCTACTATATTATTTATATTGGGATTACTATTTCATCTTAACTTTTCAATACTTTCTACTATGTACTTTATATACTTAGTACATAATGTTGCTTTATATAAAGGAATTTATAATAATATTTATAACAATATAAAAAAGTTTGTTAATGAAATTAAAATTAACGCTAATATAAAAGATATACTTAAAGCTCTTCCAACTAGTAATGTAGTATTAAATAATATCTCTTTAGAAAATGACGAAAGGTCCCTTAATATATACCACTTAGCTATTACCCCAAACGGGCTATACAACATAATACCATTATCATATTTTTTAGATACTAATTACTCTAAAGAAGCTGCTAATAGTCTTATTTATGATATATACAATGAAACTGAAAACATTAAAAATCTACTGGATGATATTATTGAAGAAGATGTACCTTTAACTACATTAATATTATCTCCAGAAAGTGATATAGAAAATACTATTAATATTGATACTTTTAAATTAATTGAAGAAAATCAACTTCCGTTTATAATAAATTCAAGTGAAAATGTTAATACGCCTTTAGACATAGATACATTAAAAGAACTTATTATAGAAAATAAGGCATGGTTTTTAGATAAGGTTTGGATCAGATTTACATATTTTATAGGTAACAATAGAAAAATACTATCTTTTTTTATGTTATGTCCTATAATTTATTGCATTTATATGATTATTTTAACTATATTCTACAGTGCAATAACGATGATTATTAGTGATTTTTTTAGATTCCTTACAGAAATATTTAATTCTAAATTATAAATTTTCAATTCTAAATTAAGGTGGAAACTGCTTAGGCAGTTTCTTTTAAAATTCCTTTCAAGGAATTTCCCCCTTAATTTATCATTTATAATTCAAAATTATAAATTAATAAAGCATTGCTTTATATTTTAAGCTTTTTAAATATTGCCGGATATACTCCTATTCCTACAAATGTTACTATTGTATATCTTATAAAATGGAAAATTAATTCATTAGGAAAAATTAATTTTAATCCTGATTTAATTACAAGTAAAATTGCTATACCTATAACAACTCTTAATACTTTATTAATTAAGCTTCCCTCAACTGAAAAATTAACATATCTCTTTTCAACAATTACACCTAAAACAAATCCTAAATATGTTCCCATTCCTTTTATAAAATCTGGAGACTGCGCAAATATTAATGCAGGTATAAAACATAAGAAAGTTATTACATAAAGTAAGTTTCTATTATTAACAGAATTAAATAATTTATATGTTATTATTGCTATTATAAGTCCAAAGATTATTCCTACTACTACATCCTTAGGATAATGAACACCTAAGTAAAGTCTTGATATCCCAACTAAAAAAATTATAATAGTAGCTAATATATAAATAATTCTCTTTCTAAAGTATATAGCTATACTTCCATAAAAAGATGCTGCACCTTGGCTATGTCCGCTTGGAAAGGAGTATCCTGTAGCTGTTTCAGCTCTTAATGTTCTAATTCCCTCTTCTCCAATAGGCCTCTTCATTTTAAATATATCTTTTACCGCATTATTAAATAATAAGCTTGTAAGTGATGAATAAGCTACATACTCTCCAAACTTTTTATCATACGCCCAATATATAGTTGTTATTATAGATATTAATATTAACTCTTCACCAAACATAGTGAATACTTGAAATAATATATCTAGAAATGGATTTGATATACTCTGAATAGCTCTTATTATTTCTAATTCCATACTTCCTCCTCTATCTCCATAAATATAATTTATAATATAATTTTATATCATTATTATACTTATTATCAACATTTCTAATTTAGTAGTATAATAATTATTATAGTAATTAAAAAATTAAGGAGAACAATATGAACATTAATAGAAATGCACCATGCTGGTGCGGTAGCAATAAAAAATATAAACATTGTCATCTTGAATTTGACAAAAAATTATTTTCTTATGCCCAAAGAGGTGCTATTATTCCTCCAAGAAGTATAATTAAAAACGAAGAACAAATTCAACGTATAAAAGAAAGTTCTAAAATAAACACTGCAGTTTTAGATCTTGTATCAAAAAATATAAAAGTTGGTATGAGCACAGATGAAATAAACACAATAGTTCATGAGTTTACAGTTTCTCAAGGCGCTATTCCTGCTCCACTAAACTTTCAAGGCTATCCAAAAAGTGTTTGTACATCAATAAATGATGAAGTTTGTCACGGTATACCTAGTCCAGATGTAATATTAGAGGAAGGAGATATTATAAATGTAGATGTTTCTACTATATATAATGGATATTTTTCTGATGCTTCTAGAATGTTTAAAATAGGAGAAGTTCATCCTGACCTAGATAAATTAGTAGATGTGGCAAAAGAGTGCTTAGAAAAAGGATTAGAAGCAGCTAAACCTTGGGGCTTTATGGGTGATATAGCAGAAGCAGTTCAAAAACATGCTGAAAGCAATGGCTATTCTGTCGTTAGAGAATTTGGCGGACATGGAGTAGGCTTACAATTCCATGAAGAACCTTTTGTATCTCACGTTGGTAAAAAAGGTACTGGTATGCTATTAGTTCCAGGTATGATTTTCACTATTGAGCCTATGATAAATATGGGAAAACCAGATATCTTTATTGATTCAGAGGACGATTGGACTGTTTTAACAGAAGATGGATATCCTTCCGCACAATGGGAATATACCGTTCTTGTTACAGAAACAGGAATAGAAATTTTAACTTATTAACTTATTCCCTAGTAAAATTTCAATGCTTTATTAGGTGATAATTTATAAATGACAAGTGACAAGTTTTGAATCAGCTTAAGCTGATTCAATTTCCTAACTTATCACTTGTCATTTTTTAAAGTTTATTTCCGCATTCACTACAGAACTTAGAATTTTCATCTTGTTTTGCTCCACACTCAGAACAAAATTTCTTTTTAGAGCTTTCTTCTACTTTTACTATCTTCTCTCCGCAATTTGGACAAAACTTAGCATTGTTATCTACATTACTATGGCAGTTTGGACAACTATTTGAATTATGAGTATCATTCTTTGAATTATCCATGTTACTCTTCATTTCTTTTGCCATTTGCATTCCCATTTGCATTCCTATACCAGCTTGAGCCATATTGCCTATTGAGCTTCCAGGATTCTTTTCCATAGACTCAACCATAGCTACATTTTGGTAGTGTCCTATATTTCCAACCATCCCATAAGCAGCATTTTTATCTATCATACTTTGAACTTGTTCTGGATAATTAAAGTTTTCAATTGTTACTCCAGTCACAGTTAAACCTATTTGTAAAAGTTGCATATCTAAATCTATCTTTAACCCTCTTGCTATATCTGCTGAGTTTACTTGAAGATTAAACATATTTTTCCCTTCTTTTACTATCCATTTCATTAGAAGGCCATCCATAATAGCTGATGTACGTGTCTTAATATCCTCAACCGTAAATTGGCTCTTTATCCCCGCAACTTTATCTATTAAAGTCATATAATCATCAATTTTTACTGTATAAAAACCAAAACATCTTATTGGCATACCCCCTGGCATACCTGGCGCTGGTATATTAATTGGACTCTTAGTTCCCCATCTTACTAAAAACTCTTTTGTGTTAATAAATAAAACTTCTGCTCTTAGCCCACTATTAAATCCAAACTTAAAGCCTTTTAAAGTTGATAAAAATGGGATTATTTCAGTTTCTACTTCATAATTTCCCTCATCAGTAAATACACCTTCAACTTTACCATTTTGCATAAAAATAGCATCTTGACCTGGTCTTATTATTAATCTACTATTTTTCTTTATTTCGTTATTCTTCCACATCCAAAAGATAACATCATCTCTTGTCTCGTTCCATTCAATTACATTTACAAGTTGGTTTTTAAATAATCCCATCTTTACCTCCGTTATATATTAAAAGATAATCCTATTTAATATTATACTACTCACTTTTTAACTTATTTAACATATCTTCAACAGCGTCATTGTTTCCCTTTAAAGCTGCAAGTTCATCCTCTACAGATGAATTATTAGTGTTATATTTACCCATTAAATCATCTATATCATCAACTGGTTTAGCATTTAATTCTGCCATTGCATTTGCTTCATCTAACATTCTATTTGCCTTTTCTTCCATTCTTGCAAAAGAATCCATACTAGCAGTTGATTTATTAACGCTATTTCCTATTGAATTAACTTTTTCTTGAATTTTAGCTGTTGCCATCTTAGCTTTTATAACAGCTCTTCTTTCATTAAGTTCTTCAATTTGACTTGATATTTTGTTATACATAGATTTCATTTTATCTGAATTTGATCTTGCTGTATCATATTTTGTTTGTAATAAAGTTAATTTTTCAGAAAGAGTTACCTTTTTCTCTAAAAATCTTCTTGCATCATCATCATTTCCTGCTGCAACAGCTCTTTTAGCATAATCCAGCATTTTATTAACTTCTACTTGGCATTCATTAAGTTCTCTTTTTGCTCTGCTTTCTTCCGCCATAACTGAAGCTGTTTCTACTTTTACTTCATTTAAATCCTTATTTAAGTTTCTCATTAGTTGATCTACCATTTTAACAGGGTCCTCACACTTATCTAGCATAGCATTAATGTTAGAAGACATTATATCAGTGAATCTCTTTAATATTGACATGCAAATTCCTCCCTTAACTTTGTATATTCTATATTATAGCATATTATATAAGCTTATTATATTTTTTTCCATCCTTATATATTACTGTATACTTCCTTGTGTTATCCTTTATAAAAAAGATAACTTTAAATATATATATTTCTAAGCATCTACAGAAAAATCCAAGCTTTCACATCAAAATAAATATGCTTTTAACAAAATATATAAATAATTTAAAGTTATCTTAATTAAATGTCTATTTTATTTACTTATACTCTTTCTTAACCTCTTCAACTCTTGTACTGAAGGAAATGGATTTTGATTTTTCAAGGCTCTATTTATATTATCATAAGCTTCTTTCTTCTTCCCAGCCTTGCATTGAGCTTGAATTAAATAATATAAATATTGTGGTGTCTCTCTAGATTTATTTATTAAATTTTTATAGTAATCCTCTACCCGCAAGAAATAATCTTTATCATCTTTATATGTTTTTTCTAAAACTTCCCCTCTTAATGTATAAATTTGTACATTATAAGCCTCTCCTGTTTCATGACTCCATAAAGCTATATTTTTTCCACCTCTAGAATTGCTTGAATCACAAAGTTCTATTTTGGAGTAGTTTAATTTATCCCCTTTCAAAGTCTTTATAAATTTACCTTCCTTAAAATCTAGTATATCTAATACTGACCATATACCACCAATTCTCCATCCTACTACTATACTTTCTCCGCCTTTTTGCTTTATCTTATCAATTATTAAATCTGATATATCATATCCTGTTCCATCTATATTGTCTAAAAACTTAACAACACCGTCTATCTCTCTAAATGCACTTAAATACTGTACATCTTTATACTTATATGCACATAGTATTTCCTCATTACCATCTCCATCAATATCTGCCTTAATTAATCCATTTCTTCCACCAAACTTGTTTAAATTTATTAACACAACATCATCAGGCAACTTACTTATAATATCTTCTTTTAAATCATTTCCCCTTGATAGTTCTGAAACATCTTCTCCATAAGTTGCTGCAAACTGTTCTATAACCTTTGTTTTACATTCCTCTAAGGAAATAGTACTAATAACTTCTCCAAGCGTACTTGAGTTTGTAATTCCAATAATCCTTTGATATGCTTCTATCCTCATAATATTCGAATCTAAATCTACTAATGGATATACAGTATTTACATATGATACTGATGGATCAGTATCTGTAATTATTTTCCCATCCATATCATATATTTCACTAAGATTATTTTTATTTATAGTTGATATATCTATAATGTATTTCTTCTGTAACTTATCACAAATCAACTCAAGCTTAAAATCATTTAAATATCTACACTTATATTTGTACTTATCTGAGAATGTATCTGTGTTAAATATTTCTAAAAGTTTTCCATCATCATAATGATATATATTTGCTATAGCATAATTGCCACTACCTCCACTTTCTCCATATATAAGTATATCTTCAGTGCAGTCATCACAAAAACTTCCTAAAAAAAGTTTAAAATTGTATCCACCTAACTTTAATGGATATTCCTTCTCTCCTATATCATCAGACTTAATTAGAATACATAAATTTTCAATGAAATTACTATCTTCATTAAATTTATCACCTTTTAAACATACTAAATCATCTTTTGATTCTTCTGTAACCTTTCCCCTTTTCGTATCAATAATTACTTCTTTCTTCAATTTATCCTCTCTAAGAAATTGTTATATAATTATATATTATTCATTAATTGATTTATCGTGTATTTACTTTAATCTAATATATCAGTTCTGAAAATCTCCTTACTAAAAAATAGAATCGTTTTACTTTCCATATGCTATGTTATATAAAAGCAATAATTAAATAAAAATATTAAAAAGGAACTCATCTACTAAATGATTTGAAAATCATTTAGTAGATAGCTCCTATATAGTTCTATTTCAATCTAACTATAGAAATAGTAACTGCATAAATATTTACTGGAGTATTTCCTTGTGTTAAGTTAGTCAATCTTATAACTCTATCTTCACATAAATTTACAATAGTATGATTAGCTATATTATTTAATCGTGTATCATCTGAAACTGAAGCTGCAAATTGTGATGCTGGAACTTTATCTCCATTAACATAAGTTAAAGTAAATGATACATCTCTATTATTAGAACTACATCCATTACCTGAAGTAAAAGATACTGAATACTTAATTAAATATGATGCATTACCTTTTAATCTTATCTCTCTACTATTAGCTGTGTGAGTTATATTATCTCCTACTATTTCATTAGTAGTAAATGGTACATTCTCTCCAGTATTCAATGCAACATTTGGATCATCTACTGTTCTATAAACTATACCAAAATCTCCAATTGTTCCCGCTGGTCCTGTTGCTCCTCTTAGTCCTTGAGCTCCTGTTGGTCCTTGTGGTCCTGCTGGTCCTACTGGTCCTGCTATTCCTTGTTGTCCTGCTGGCCCTACTGGTCCTTGTGGTCCTTGTATTCCTTGTGGTCCGCATGGTCCTGTTGCCCCTCTTGGTCCTTGTGGTCCTGTTGCTCCTGTATCTCCTTTTGGTCCTCTTGGTCCACATGGCCCACATGGTCCGCAATGTCCGCATGGTCCACATTCTCCTGGCTCACCTTTTGGTCCTCTTGGTCCACATGGTCCCGGTTCACCCTTTGGCCCTCTTGGTCCACATGGTCCGCATGGTCCGCATGGTCCGCAATGTCCGCATGGTCCGCATGGTCCACATTCTCCTGGTTCACCCTTTGGTCCTCTTGGTCCGCATGGTCCACATGGTCCTTGTGGTCCTCTTGGCCCTCTTGGCCCTCTACAAACATAACATTTTTCACATTCTTCATAGTTTTTGCAATGACATTCATGTTCTTCATATTCCTTAGAATAACATTTTTCTTTTTCTTTTTTATTAGAAGAGCACTCATGTTTTTCATAGTTGTTAGATGAATATTCATCTACTGAATTATAATCATCACTATCATAATAATAATAATCTCTATTATTTTTATCCATTTTTTCCTCCTGAACTATCCCCATTTTTTTATCTTTTTACTGTTTACTTATAATATATGCTATGCCCTACTATTTTTTTTGTGATTATATTTATACAAACCTTTGTATTTTTCAACTTTTTTCGATTAGCAAACTATAAAATTATAGGTATTTAAGGATTATATTGTAATTATTTTTTTCTTGATATAGCTTTTTCTTCCCTCTTCTAACTCTTTGAAATAACTTATATAAGCATCAATTGGATAAATACCCCAAAGGCCTCTTTGGGATATTTATCCCTGTGAAATTTATCCACACTAGTTTGACAAGCCCCAAAGGCTCTGTTTATACTTAATACTCGATGGACACAAGCTAGTTTTTGGAGGTGTAATTTTGTTTAAAAAACTTTTTTTATCATTAACCGTTATTACGCTATCAACACTAACTTCTTTTCCAACATTTGCTGATATACTATCTAAAACAGATAATATATCTAATCATGAATTTAGATATAATGAATTTAAAGAGAATTTAAATACTGTTGAGAAGTTAAATAAAATAATAGAAGCTACTAAAGAAGTTTCTACTAACAATATTACGGTTAAAAATACAAATAATAGTAGTACTACTGATAGCAATACTACTATAACTAACGAAAATATTAATCCTGGTTATATAAGTAATTTCACAATGGAAAGTACTGCTTATACTGGTGATACTATAACTGCTACAGGTACAGTTCCTGTTAGAGATTCAGAAGGAATAAGTACAATAGCTGTTGATCCGTCTATAATCCCACTAGGATCATTGTTGTATGTTGACGGATACGGATATGCTATTGCTGCTGATACAGGTGGAGCAATCCAAGGAAATATAATTGACTTATACCTTAATTCTTATGATGAGTGTATGAATTGGGGTAGACAAAACGTCTCGGTATATTTAATTGCATACCCTGGACAATGGTAATAAGCTGTTCGCTAGTATCACAATGAAAATTTCTACCTTTGGCAAAAGAAATATTTTGCTTACGCAAAGGAGAAATGTTCAGTAAGCTGAAAATAAACAAATGCCTACGGCATATATGATATATCTGCTGTAGGCATATTTTTCTACACTGAAAGTGTATATCGCTCTGACGAAGTCATATTTCTCTTAACTTTAGCTAACATTTATCTTGTGAGAAATGCGAACAATATATTTTATTATTTAATATAAAGTTCCTTTTAATATTTAAAAAATCTTCCATATCATTTAAAAGATTTAGTAATTGAGCCCTATTTTCAAATTCTTCTCTTGTTTTTGGAAGCTCCATATTTTTATATTGTAGCTTTAACTTTTCTAACCTATATAAATGTTCTTTGCAATCATTATTTTCTCTAATATCTTCTGCAACTCGCTTTAAAAACATAGCCATGTTTTTCATCTGATCAACTGGCATACTAAATCTCTCAAAATTTTTTCTCATCTTTTTAATAGTATCAAACTGATTTCTTCTCATAGCAATATAATCTGTGTAATATGATGAACTCTTAAAAAAATTATTATTCACAATTTTATATGCAGTAATATTACTACGAATTAAATTCTTCTCTATATCATCCATTATTTTTTGCTCATCTATATCTACAGTTTGGGTTAATAATGATTTAGACATCTTTAACAATATAACTTTATATTTTTCCTCTATCCATATCTTATCTTTTCTAAACTCATCCTCTAATGCAGGCATAAACAAATTAGCTATAGACGCTACCCCTATACCTATTATCATAATTCCAAACTCATTTATTATTAGAGGTAAGTCTATCTTATCTGCTACTAATAAATGCGTAGATAAGACAACAGACGCAATCATCCCTTCTTGTATTTTAAGTCTAGACGTTATAGGTATTAATATTAATAAAAATATTCCAAAGCTAATAGCTCCATTCCCTAATATTCCATAAACGATTAATGATAATATTTGTCCAATAATACATGCAACAGCTCTATTTCTTCCTACTATTAAAGCTTTCCTTCTAGTATCTTGAATTCCTAAAATAGCTATAACTGCAGCTACTGTTGAGTACTTAAATCCAAGAGATTCCCCTATAACTAAGGCTATAGTTGCACTTAAAGCCATCTTAAAGGCTAGATTATAAATATATTTCACCATATCCCTACTTTCTTTTCATTTGCTATTTAATACTTCTAAAAAACTTTCTATTTCTTCTCCATCTAAAAATACATCACCAATACACCCATGTGCCCTATAATAATCATATCCATTATGATAATCAGAGCCAGCTGTATATATAATATTTCTTTTATTAGCTACTTCAATAAAATAATTGGTATCCTCTTCTGTATTGGCAAAATATTTAGCTTCAATACCGTCAAAATCCATCTCTATTACTTCATTAAAAACCCCTCTTGGCAATAAAACAGGATGAGCTAATACTACAACAGCACTAAAATATTTAAGTATTCTTATCCCCTCTTCAATAGATATTTTTTTATTACCTCTATTTAATGTAAGTATATCTCTAAAGCGATTTTTTATATACGATATATTTCCTTTTTTAATATTATTTATTGTATCTATAAATAATTCATTTTTATAAACATCATAATTAAAATATCCTAATATATGAATTCTAATACCTTTATATCTAGTAGATAGTTCCAACCCTGGTATTACTTTAACACCATGTATTTTACCATATTCTACTGCTACTTCAACACCGTTAACAGTATTATGGTCTGTTAATGCTATAATATCTAAATTTCGTTTTTTTGCAAATAATATTATCTCATCTGGCTTTAAAGCTCCATCCGAAGCTGTAGAATGAATATGAAAATCTCCTCGCTTATACATAATATTTTTCCTAATTATAATTTTAGTTGTTATACACTATCATTTTATAAAAGTTTATTGTCTTTGTTCATTATTAACTTACAATTACAAATTAAAAGAGATATCTTTTGATACCTCTAATATTTTAATCTAATTATATTTACATCTCTAGTAAAATTAATAAAATTATATAGTATTAATACATCCTCAATATTGTTATTATTTATATATTGATCTACTTTTTCTTTAAAAGTTCTTAAATCAATAACATGTATCTCTTCAAAGTTTTGAGTTAAATAAGGTACTAATGAATTAGCATAGGAGTCTTTGATAACTGCTATTTTTTTACCATTACTTAAGTTACTATTTTTTATAACCGTTAAAGCATTATTACCTTTTAAAAATAATGCATATTTATCTCTTAATTCTAATTGTGAATAATCATATATTGAATCATATTCTTCCCCTAGAATACTCATAGTAACTCCGCTTACATCTAAATAACTAAAAATATCTGGCTCCACATTAAAAGGCTTTGCCTTAGAAAAATATGTTCCGTAAAAATTATCTACTTTCGTAACATCTCCTTCTTCTAACTTTATAGGAATTTCCCCTATACTCTCAACAAACTCTTTATAAGCTAAATATGCTCCATATACAGTCCAGTGATGATCAGTTCTATAGTAAATATATTCATTTTTATTTTCTTTCATAATCTCTGATAAATTAATATTATTTGTATCGACTATATTTTCATATATATACTCTATATTTTCTTCTTGTGGAACTAAAGGAGCAGCTTTAGGAACAAGCTCTTTATATATTTCATAAGAGTTAGGAGCTATCATAAGCGACACCTTAGAAGAGACCTTATCTTTAAATATCTTTATAGCTTCAATATTATTTAAAAATCTAGTATTGTCAAAACTCGAATACTTTTCAAATAAATACTCCTTATCCCCATATATAATTCCGTTATTTTCAATTTTACCTAAACAATATTCACTTCTCGATTTTATATCAATCCATCCATCTCTAAATATAAATTGATCATTAATATAACTTTCATAGTTTTGCTGAAAGCTATTATCCCAAAAAGCGTCTACTGTAAACTTTACTTTTTGCTTTAGATTTCTATTCTCCAAGTCAGAAAAAGTTTTATCTGGCTTTAATATATCTAATACACTTAATAAAACTACTACTATAAAAAAACTATATAATAAATAATTTTTTTTCATCATATCACCACCTAAAATCTAAAATATAAGAAAGGATTATAAGTAGCATCTACTAAATAAGCTATAGAAATTAAAAATATACACATTAAAATCACAGTATTTATCAATTTATTTTTAATAATTTTTTTATATGCTATTTCAATTATAGGAGTTGAAAATAACGTTGCTATAATTAAGGTTAATCCATAATTTCTTATATAATAAAGCCAATCTATTCCGCCAGTCATATTAAATAACTTTATAAATAGAATTTTAAGCTGACTTAAATCTGTTACTGAGAATAAAGCCCATCCTATTAAAATAAAGAAAATTGAATATATGTGAGAAAATACTTTATGTTTTTCTAAGAACTTTAAAAGACCTAGCTTTTCAATTCCTATAAGAATAAAGAAATAAATTCCCCACATTATAAAATTATAACTGGCTCCATGCCAAAACCCTGTTAAAAACCATACTACAAATAAATTAAATACAAGTCTACCTTTATTAACTCTATTTCCACCTAACGGTATATAAACATATTCTCTAAACCAAGATCCTAATGTCATATGCCATCTTCTCCAAAACTCTGTAATACTTCTTGATATATATGGATTATTAAAGTTTTGAGGAAAATTAAAGCCTAACATTTTTCCTAATCCAATTGCCATTAATGAATAGCCACTAAAATCAAAGTATATTTGAAAAGCAAAAGCTAAAACTCCAAGCCAAGCTAAAACAGATGATATATTTGAAAAGCCTATACCTTCAATCTCTGTCCAAAGCATACCAATATTATTTGCAATTAAAACCTTTCTACCTAAACCTAATATAAATAACTCTATACCTTCTTCAATCTGATTTATATCCATCTTTCTATCTTCTAGCTCTTTATTAATATCTGTGTATTTTACTATAGGCCCTGCTATAAGTTGTGGGAAAAGACAGACAAAGGCTCCAAAAGAAATAATATTTTTTTCAGCTTTAACCTTACCTCTAAAAACGTCTATTGTATAAGACATAGTTTGGAATGTATAAAAACTAATACCTAATGGAAGCGTAATCTTTACATGATTTAATGCTAATCCTAATATTGAATTTATATTATCTATAAAAAAGTTAAAATATTTAAAGAAAAATAACATACCTAAATTAAAGCATACAGAAATGCATAATAGACTAATTTTAATATTCTTCCTTTCTCTATATCTTTCAATTCCTCTACTTACAAAATAATCAACTACTATTGATGAAATCATAATTAAGAAATATTTAGCTTCTCCCCAAGAGTAAAATATTAAGCTTAATATAAGTAAACTAAAATTTTTATATTTCTTAGGTGTTAAATAATATATCCCTAATGCTATTGGTAAAAATCTAAAAATAAATAAAATACTACTAAAAACCATGGTACTCTCTCCATTTTAAAATTTATTATAAAAATAAGGAGCTGATCACCAGCCCCTTTAATTTAACTACTTAATTGCATCTTTATAGAAGTTTTCTGCTTCTGCTGCAACTTCTTCATTTAATAAGAATAAAGAAACAAAGTTTCCGTTGACTTCAACTGTAGCTTTTTCAGCTACATCTTTTTCATCTGGATAAAAAGCGCTTCCTACTTTATCTGCTTTAATTTGCTCTACAGCTTCTTTAACAGCATCAACTTTTCCATCCTTAGCTTTAACTACTACTATTAGTCCTGGTCCTGGTGAAATTCCTGTTTCAGCTATTCCGTAATTTTCAACATCATCCATATTTATGTGATACATTTCTTTTGCTTGAGTTTCATCTATTTCCATAGGCATTCTTACATAACCTTCTTCAGTCATTTTATCAACTACATCCTTAGCTGATACACTTGAAGTTTGTTCTACTGATGATCCATTTCCTCCTTCAGGCTTTGATCCACATCCTGTTAACGTAGCACCTACCATAGCAGCTACTAATAAACTTACTAATATTTTTTTCATTTTTAGCACCTCTCTAGTTAATAAATATTAAAATAATTTACAAATTTAATACTACAACAAATGTCAAAAAATGCAATTTTTCTCTTAATAACTTTTGCATTTCTTCTTATGTTATTATTATTTTCTCTCATTAGACTACAAATACCCTTAAATTGTTCCAGTAAAAAAAATTTTTTTTTTACTTTTTGTGAACATATTTGCATAGTCATCGATTTTTACCATATATTTACATAACATCTTCCCATTGCTATACTATTTATATATTTAATCTAGTAATTAAGAGGTGTTTATGGAACCATCAAACTTTAATTTAGATTACAGAAGAAAAATACTTCGCAAGCGTAAGAAAAGGCGACAAATAATCACGAGCGCAATTTTAATTTCTCTTATTTTATTTCCACTAATACTTTCTATAAAAAGTGAAAGTAATTTTATTACTACTATTCAAAAAGTTGATGACTCTGATAAGAAAGAGTTTATTGTGTGTATAGATGCTGGTCATGGTGATTGGGATGCTGGTACTATAGGTATTTCTGGATGTGAAGAAAAAGATATAGCATTAAATATTGCATTAAAATTAGGTGAGTTACTAAGTTCTGAAGATGATATTAAAGTTATTTATACTAGAACCTCTGATTCTTTACCTTGGTTAAAAACTGCTAACGATAGTTTAAAGGAGAGAATAAAAATTTCTAACCTCGCAAATGCAAATTTATTTATATCACTTCACTGTAATAGCAATTATGATGACACAAATGCAAAAGGAGTAGAAACATGGTATAACCCTTCTTTAAAAGCTAATGAAGACTTTGCTTCATATCTCCAACATGAATTAAGCAGCTTAAACTACACAACTAACCGTGGTTTAAAGTTTTATGAAGATAAAGATGAAGCATTAGCTGTTCTGGAAAAAACTAATGCAACCTCTGCTTTAGTCGAATTCGGTTTTATTAGTAATTTTCAAGATGAATATTATCTTAAATCTAAACCTGGCCAATCAGCTTGTGCAGAAGCAGTATATAAAGGCATAATTGATTATAAAAACTCTTTATCGCAATAAATTATATAAATGTTTATATTTGTATACACATTTATTATTTTATAATTATGTTTTATATGATATAATGATATTAGCAATAGTAGAATTTTTTAATAAAAGGAGTTTTTGAAATGGGTTTCAAAGATAAATTAGGCAAGTATTATTCAGATGCATACATGCAAAAATATGGGGATAGAATGACTAGTGTTTCTGGTACTATTTTATCAGTAAAAACTGAAACTAAGAGCATTTTAGGTATTTTTAATAAAATAAGAGTATATCTAGTTGTTAAACCTGAGGCAGGAAAGCAAGTAGTTAAATGTCAATATAAAATGAACAAATGGTTTAAGAAACCAACTTTTATAGATGTTAACCAAGGTCACAAAGTAATTATTATGGGAATCAAGGGTGAAAAAGGTAAGGCTGAAGCTGATACAGTAGTTGTTTCTAATATAGCTAACTTAACTACTAAGAAAGACCTACATCCATTTGATCATGCACAAATTAAAAAAGCTAGACAACAAGCTACAAAAATGAGATCAAGATAATAAAAAAGGAACTGCAACTGCAGTTCCTTTTTTTAATTCCGCACTAAATGGGCAGTCCAATATATTTACTTCGTAAATGTCCAAAGGCTTTTTAAATTCTAAGTCACTACTATTGGATATTGTAAATCTCTTGGTCGTCACAAAGTGACCTCTTGGACTTTGACGAAATCAAACTTTTGCCCAAAGTTCTTCGCACTTTCCTTCTAATATGTAATAATCTCTGTTTCTTCTATAGCCTTATTAACTAAAGCTTCTATATCTAACACTGATTCAGATTTTCTCATCTCTTCTAATCTTGGTTTTGTTTTAGGATGCTTTGGAACGAATATTGTACAACAATCCTCATAAGGTAAAATTGAAGTTTCGTATGTACCAATCTCTCTTGCAATATTCATAATATCAGTTTTATCCATTGTAACTAACGGACGGAATACTGGTCTATCTGCACAATCTGTACTTACTATTAATCCTTCCATAGTTTGAGATGCTACTTGCCCTATACTCTCCCCTGATGATACTGATTGAACTCCATTTCTTTCAGCTAACTCACAAGCTACTCTCATCATGAATCTTCTCATTATTATAGTTAACTCATCTTCTCTACATCCATTTATTATAGCCATTTGAATTTCTGTAAATGGAACTATATATAACTTAACCTTTTCAGCATATTCTGATAAAATTTTAGCTAATTCCTTAACTTTATCTTTCGCTCTTTCAGATGTATATGGATGACTATGATAATATACGCAGTTTAATGCTACACCTCTTCTTGCCATTAAATATCCTGCTACTGGCGAATCTATTCCACCTGAAAGCATAAGCATAGTGCTACCATTAATACCGTATGGTAACCCTCCAACAGCCTTTATCTTATCTTTACTAGTAAAGATATATGCTCCCTTTTCTCTTATTTCAACATTTACTAAGCACTCTGGATTTTTAACATCAACCTCTAAACCTTCTCCATAATGATGTAATACATATCCACCAATATCTCTTGAAGCTTCTATAGAGTTTAATGGGAATTTCTTATTTGCTCTATTAGTTTCAACTTTAAAAGTTTTTGGTTTTATTTCACTAACCATTTTAAGAACTTCTTCTTTTATAGCAGTTAAGTCTCCTTCAACTTCTGTAACTAAACAAACTTCAACAACTCCAAAAACTTTTCTTACTCTCTCTACTGCGGCTTCAACATCTTGAACCTTTATAAAGTATCTTCCTTGATCTACTACTATTTCGTATTCAATATCAGCTAATCTCTTTTTAATGTTATTCATTAGCTGTCTCTCAAATTTACCTCTATTTAAGCCTTTTAAAAATATCTCTGGTGCATACTTAACTAATATTAATTTATTCATCTTCTAACTCTCCTTAAAAATATAAGTGAACCTTTTAAAACTTCTATAGCTTTATCCACTTCTTCTTTAGTGTTTTCATAACTAAATGAAAATCTTATAGCACTTTCTATTTCTTTAGCATTAAGCCCTAATGCCTTAATTACATAACTACCTTTTGACATGCTTACCTTTGAACTACAAGCAGATCCTGTAGCTACATAAATATTTTGTTCCTCTAATAAATGTAGTAATACTTCAGATCTTACACCTCTAAAAGATACATTTAAAATATATGGAGAAAAATTCCCCTCTAAAGGACTATTTATTCTTATATCATCTATTTCTTTAAGTCTTTCTATCATATATTTTTTTAACTCATAAACTTTTTTATAAGTCTCATCTTTATGATCAAAAGTTATTTGAGCAGCCTTTTCCAATCCAATTATACTTGGTAAATCAACAGTTCCAGCTCTTAAGCCTTTTTCTTGCTCCCCTCCAGAAACTAATGGATTTAACACTATACCTTTTTTAATATAACAAAATCCAACGCCTTTAGGCCCATGAATCTTATGTCCAGCAACTGTCAAAAAGTCTATATTCATCTTTTTTACATTTATATCAAACTTTCCATAAGCTTGAACTGCATCAACGTGTAATCTTGCTCTAGTTGACTTCTCTTTTATAAGCTTTCCTATTTCCTCAATGTTTTGAATAGCGCCCATCTCATTATTAACATACATTATTGAAACTAATACTGTATCTTTAGTTATAGCTTCCTCTAAGTCTTCTAATGATATATTACCATATTGATCTACATCTAAATATGTAATTTTAACACCTTTATCCTCTAACTCTTTACATGTATTTATTATTGATCCATGCTCAAAAGAAGTTGTTATAAAATGATGTCCTGGTTTTAATAATCCCTTTAAAATAAAGTTATTACCTTCACTTCCTCCTGAAGTAAAGTATATTTCATCTTTATCAGATTTTATTGTTGAAGAAATATATTCTCTGCACTCTGTTAATCTCTTTTCACATTTAATACCTATCTTATGAAGTGATGATGGATTACCAAAATACTCCCTCATCCCATCACCTACAGCCTTTATAACTTCTTCATAAGGCTTAGTAGTCGCACTATTATCAAAATAAATATCCATATTATCACTCCCTCCTTTTATTATTTACTTATTTTATACATTAAATTCTTAATGTTTTTTATATAAAATTTTCCTATAAAAAAATAGACTTGTCAAAGACAAATCTATCCAATTCCTTATTCTCTTCCATTAGCAAAATAAAAAATTGCTACAGTCCCAGGCCCTGAATGTGTTCCTATGACTGGTCCTACGTGATTAACAACAATATCTTTTACGTTTATTTTTTCTAAAATTTTTTCTTTTACATACTCTACATCTTCTATACAGTCACCATGACTTATAAAAACAACCTGTTCTTCTGGATTTACTATCTCTTCAATTAACTTATTTACTAAAGCGCTTAAGGATTTTTTTCTTCCCCTAGCTTTTTCAACCGGTATTAATCTTCCTTCATTATCCACATGCATAACAGGTTTTATACTTAATAAAGTTCCCACTGTTGCTGTTGCTTTAGATACTCTTCCACCTCTATATAAATGATTTAAATCCTCTACTGTAAACCAATGAATAACTTTAAGTTTATTTTCTTCTACCCATTTTACTATTTCCTCTTTATCTTTGCCTTCTTTAAGCATGTTGTTTGCACAATACACTAAAAGACCTAATCCCATAGATGCACACTTGCTATCTATTACTGATATGTCAGCATCACTATATTTTTCTTTTAAAGCTTCCATTGCAATATTAGCACTATTATAAGTTCCACTTAAAGCTGATGAAAAACCTATATAAATTACCTTATCTCCATTTTTAATATGTTTTTCAAATTCTTGTTCAAATTCATAAACATTTGCTTGTGCTGTCTTTGACATCTCCCCACCTCTAACAGCTTTATAAAAATCTTCATATTTCAAGGTTTTCCCTAAATCGTCTGCTATGGTCATGTCTCCTAATGTTAGCCTTAGTGGCATAACTACTAAATTATTATCCTCTGTAAAATCATAAGGTAAGTCACAACACGAATCTGTCATAAGTATAATTTTATTCACTATAAAACCTTCTTTCCTTATAAAGTTGTAGTTCACATTATAGTCTAAATAATATCTTATCTATCTTTAAATCTTTCACTAAATATTACCATAATATTCCTACTACTGCAATATTCCTAATTAGAATTAAAAAGATTTAATTCTCAATACTATATATATTATTATCAATAGAAGAAAAAGCCAGCTAAGCTGACTTTTTTAATTTGATTTTTTAGACTTAATTAATAAATAAATACTATTTATTAAGAAAATACTTCCTGAGAAGAATAGTACTAATGACCATTCCTTAAATCTTAATGGAACTGTATTAAATATACTACCTAAGAAAGGAATATATAATATACTACATATCATAACTATTGATATTAATACTGCACCAACTAAATATGGATTAGTAAATAACTTAATTTCAAATATTGAATGTCTTTCTGATCTACATTCAAAAACATGGAATAATTGAGACATTACTAATGTACATAAAGCTATGGTTCTACATGTAGCTAAATCTAGCATATAGAATCTACCTACCATAAATGATAATAATGTGCATACTCCAATTAAACACCCTCTAACTACTATCTTTTCCCATAGACCTCTTGCAAATATACTTTCATCCTTTTCTCTAGGCTGTTGTCTCATTATATCTTTATCTGCTGGATCAACTCCTAGCGCAATAGCTGGAAGGCCATCTGTAGCAAGATTTACAAAAAGAATTTGTATAGGTGTAAGTGGATTTGGTAAATAAAATAATGATGCTAAGAACATTGTAAGAACTTCACCTAAGTTACAAGATAATAGGTATCTTATAAACTTTCTTATATTATCATATATTATTCTTCCCTCTTCTACAGCTGATACAATTGTTGCAAAGTTATCATCAATAAGCACCATAGCAGCAGCTTCTTTAGTTACATCAGTACCTGAAATACCCATAGCAACTCCAATATCTGCTTCCTTTATAGCCGGTGCATCATTAACACCATCTCCTGTCATAGCAACAATATTCCCTGTCTTCTTAAAAGCCTTTACTATTCTTAATTTATGATTAGGAGATACTCTCGCAAATACCCTAACCTTAGCTACTTTTTCCACAAGCTCTTTATCAGACATCTTTTCAAGTTCTTCCCCTGTTAATGCTTGGTCATCACTATTACATATATTTATACTTTTTGCTATAGCCAATGCAGTATTTTTATGATCTCCTGTAATCATTACAGGTTTAATTCCAGCCATCTTACATTTTAATACAGCATCTCTAACTTCTAATCTTGGTGGGTCAATACTTCCTGCTACACCCAAGAATATTAAATCATTTTCTACTATATTATTTTTAACTACACCTTCATCCTTATAAGCTGCTGCAATACATCTTAAAGCTCTATTAGACATAGCTTCAATATAGTTATATATTTGCTTCTTCTTTTGAGCAGTTAAAGGTCTAATCTTACCATTTTCTAGTATTCCAGAACATCTTTCAAGTACTCTTTCTGGAGCACCTTTCATGTAGCAAACTTCTTTATTATGCTCTTGAATAATTACACTCATCATTTTTCTATTAGAATCAAAAGGTATTTCAAATGTTCTTACTCCGCCTGAAACAAAAGCTTTTATATCTTTTGCATTCTTAAAGAATACTTTAATTAAAGCCGTTTCTGTAGGATCGCCCATAAGAGCCTTTTCCATATCTTTTTTAGAGTAATCATAATTTGTATCATTACAATATACAAAAGCCTTTTTTAACATTTCATGGTTTTCTGGCATTCCTTTGTCTACTTCGTGTATCTTACCATTAACAAGAATTTCTTTTACAGTCATTCTATTTTGAGTTAATGTTCCTGTTTTATCTGAACATATTACTGATGTACATCCTAGAGTCTCAACAGCTGGTAACTTTCTAACTAAAGCATTTCTCTTAAGCATCCTATTAACACCTAATGCTAATGCAACTGTAACTATGGCAGCTAATCCTTCTGGAATCGCAGCAACAGCTAATGATACTCCTAATAAAAACATTTCTGCAATATCATTACCTCTAATTATTCCAAGAACTGTTACTATAAAACATATAACTAAACATATGGCAACAAGAATCTTTCCTAAAGAATCAAGCCTTATTTTTAAAGGTGATTTTTCCTCTTCGATATTATCAAGAAGATTTGCTATTTTCCCCATTTCAGTTTTCATTCCTATGGCATCAACTAGCAGAAGACCTCTTCCTTTTAATATTATAGTTCCCATAAAGCCTATGCATCTATTTTTATCCCCATTTTTGCCTACCTCTAGCTCTGCATCTTTGCTAACTCCTACTGATTCCCCTGTTAATAATGATTCATCCACCATTAAATTTTGACAATCAACAAAGTTACCATCTGCTGGAATTCTATCTCCAGCTTCTAGTACTACTAAATCACCAATAGTTAATTCTCTTGAATTTATAACTTTTATAGCCCCATCTCTAACAACTTTACAAGTAGGTGCTGCCAATTCTTGAAGAGCCTCTAAGGATTTTTCAGTCTTAAATTCTTGGATAAATCCTAATATAGCATTTACAAAAACTATTATTAAAATAGTAATGGCATCTGCTACGTCTCCCATAATCCCTGATATAATTGTAGCTCCGATTAGAACCCATGTAATAAAATCATTAAATTGAGATAAAAAAATTAAAAAAGGTGACTTTTTCTTATTATGTTTAAGTTCATTTAATCCATAACTCATTTGTCTCTTTTCTGCTTCTCTTGTAGATAATCCCCTAGTAAATTCCCTTTCCTGTATCACATTTTATCCTCCTTCATTAGAACTCTTCTATATATATATTAATGTTTATGTAATATATGAATAAGAGATGTCTATTTTTTCATTTACAAATTGTAATTAAATATATAGAATATTACTATATGCTTAGAATGCATTATAAACTTAAGGAGGAAATAAAGTTGAAAGATTTAATTTATGTAACTGGTCACAAAAACCCAGACTCAGATTCTATATGTGCAGCTTATGCTTATGCTGAGTTTAAAAACAAGACAGGAAACATTCCTGCAGTAGCTTGTAGACTTGGTACTCCAAACCAAGAAACTCAATTTATCTTAGATTACTTTAAAGCAGAAGCTCCAAATTTTTTAAATACTGTTAAGTTAAAAGTAGAAGACTTACAATTTGATTACATCACTCCAATTTCACCTGAAATATCTTTAAAGATGGCTTGGAAAATAATGAGTGACAAAAATATAAAAACTATCCCAGTAGCTGATGAAAGCGAACATCTATTAGGTGTACTTGCAGTTTCAAACTTAACATCTTGCTACATGGATATATGGGATAATCAAATATTAGCTAAAAGTAATACATCTTTAGATAACATCTTAGATACACTTGCAGCTAAGGCTGTATATATCAACCCAAATACAACAACTTTCCCTGGTAAAATAGTTGTTACAGCTATGCAACCAGATAGCATGGTTGATCATATTGATGCAGGAGATATCGCAATAGTTGGTGATAGAGAAGAAGTTCAAGAAGCTTTAATTAAGCTTAATGTTTCTTTATTAATAATAACTGGTGCTCACGCTCCATCTGAAAATATAGTTAATTTAGCTAAAGAACATGGAGTAACAGTAATAGTTACTAACTATGATTCATTTACAACTTCAAGATTAATAATTCAAAGTATACCAGTTGGATATGTAATGGTTAAAGAAAACTTAGTTACTTTCACAACTGATGACTTAGTAGATGACATAAAGCCAATTATGATTGAAACAAGATTTAGAAGCTATCCTGTAACAGATCCTAACGGAAAAGTTTTAGGTACAGTATCTAGATTCCACTTAATTTCAAACCATAAGAAAAAAGTTATTCAAGTTGACCATAATGAAAGAGGCCAATCTGTTGATGGTTTAGAAGATGCAGAAGTGATCGAAATAATAGACCACCACAGAGTTGCTGATATTCAAACAAGCAATCCAATATACTTCAGAAATGAGCCAGTTGGAAGTACATCTTCAATAGTTGCTAAATGCTTCTTTGAAAATGGAATTAGACCTTCTAAGAAAGCTGCAGGGCTTTTATGTGGAGCTATAATATCTGATACATTATTATTCAGAAGCCCAACTTGTACTCCATCTGATGAATATATATGCAGAAAGCTTGCAGATATAGCAGGAATCAACGTAGAAGAATTCGCTAAAGAAATGTTCAAAGCTGGTACTTCCTTAAAAGGTAAAACTGTGGCTCAAATATTTAACCAAGATTATAAGCCATTTACTATAGAAGGAACTAAAGTTGGTATAGCTCAAGTTAACACTATGGATATCGAAGGATTCATGCCTTTAAAGGAAGAAATGCTTCAATACATGGAAACTAAAGCTAAAGAAGCAAACTTAGATATGGTTATGCTTTTATTAACTGATATTCTTAACGAAGGTTCTGAAATATTAGTTGCTGGTAATGAGCCTGAAATAGTTGAAAGAGCATTTAAGGTTACATTAAAAGACAACGGTGCTTTCCTTCCTGGAGTTCTTTCAAGAAAGAAACAAGTTGTCCCACCAATAACAAATACAATAACATCAGCATAATAAAAAAATCCAGCATTAGCTGGATTTTTTTATTATAATCTATTATCTTCTATACATTCATCTACCATCTGATTATATCTATCTATTATGTTTCTTAACATTTCATTATGTGCATCTTTTTTCATATTATCAACATATGCTATTGGAAGAACCTTTGCTAAAGATCCTGAAATAAACATTGCATCCATATCCTTTATTTCACTTTCTTTAACAGCTCTTTCTATAACTTCTATATTTAACTCTTCTGCTATTAGCATAACCTTTGCTCTTGTTACGCCTAAAAGAACTGCTTTTCCTGGTGCTGTTATTAGCTTTTTATCTTTTATAAAGAATATATTCGATCTACTACCTTCTGTAATATCACCGTTTCTATCAACTAATATAGCTTCATATGAATCTTGCTTTGCTAGTTCATCATTTATTAATTCTCTAAAGCTTTTATTAACTATCTTTATATTTGGATTTTCTCTTTCTCCATGATAAAGAATAGTCTTAACCCCATCAGCATAATCTTTTTCTGATGGATATTTATGTGGTATATAGAATATCTTTAACTCTTTACTTAAAATATTATAAGTCATTTTCATGTTTCCAAGTACATAATCATTGGCTTTAATGACTTTAGCAATATTATTTCTAAACTCTTCAATAGAAAATGGCATTTCTAAATTTAAAAGCGAAAAAGATCTCTTCAATCTTTCTGTATGATCTTTTAGAAAAATAGGAGTTCCGCCTTCTATTCTAAAAACTTCATAAATAATATTTCCTTTATCACTATTATCATCTACGAAATCTTTTACTTCACATAATTCTCCATCTTTTAGATAGAACTTATTTATAGCCTCTACCTTCATTAAACTCTCTCCTTTTACTTCCATCTTAAAATCTCTATATCATGATTCTTATTATAGTTAATAAGATATGGATTACCTACTAAATCTAAAAGCGGTAAGTCAGATAAAGAATCAGAGAACATATAAGAATTTTCATAATCAGCCTCTATATTGTTTTCTTTAAGATATGCTTTTAATCTCACTACTTTTTCATCTCTCTTGCAGTTATTACCACTCATCTTTCTAACAAACTTTCCATTTTCAAAAGTAAATCTTGTACCTATAATAAAATCTACATCATCTATTGCATAAAATTCATTTATATAAAACTCTGGTGATGCTGATATTAATATAACCATATACCCTTCATTTTTTAACTTATGTATCATATCTAATGCATCTTTATAAAGAATTTTACTTAATCTTTCATCATAAAACTTCTTAGTTAATACAGCCAGATCCTTCTCTTCTATATTTTCTATAAATTTTAAGAATGACTCCTTAACTCGTTTTTCATCATAAACTTTAACTCCATACATAAGTCCTGAAAATAAAGCTCTTGGTAAAAACTTAATATTCTTAATATCCTTAGATACTATGTACTTATAAAACTCCATAAGCGTTTCTTTTCTTGTTATAGTATAATCTATATCAAACAAAGCTAACTTAACTTTATCCATCTTCTCCTCCACCATAAATAATATCGTTCGCGAAGCTCACAAGAGAAATGTTAGCTAACGCTAAGAGAAATATGTCCTTCGGACAGAGAAATTTTCACCTATGGTGAATAGAAATATGTCTACGGCAGATAAGTTGCCCATGCCGTAGACATATTCTTATCTGTGGCTTTAGTCGTATACTTCTCTTCAGCTTTTCAAACATTTCTCTTTGTGAGCATAGCGAACAACCTATTTCAAGTTACTTATAAACTCTCTTATTCTACTAATTCCTTTTTCAATAGCTTCCATAGATGTTGCATATGATAATCTAATATAATTATTTAATCCAAAGGCTTCACCTGGTATCACTGCAACATTTTCAATATCTAATAGTAGTCTTGCAAAATCCAGTGAAGTATTTATAGTTTCACCGTTAATTACTTTACCTATATTATCTTCAATATTAACCATAATGTAGAAAGCACCTTGTGGTCTTATTGATTTTATACTATTTATTGAGCATAATTCTTTATACATATAGTCTCTTCTAAGCTCAAATTCTGATATCATAGAATAAATATCCTCTTGTGGTCCATTTAACGCTTCTAAAGCCGCATATTGAGCTATAGAGCATGTGTTTGATGTCATATGGCTTTGAATATTGGCCATGATCTTAGCAATTTCTGTTGAAGAAGCTGTATATCCTACTCTCCATCCAGTCATAGCATAAGTTTTAGAGAATCCATTAATTACAATTGTTCTAGCTTTTATATCTTCGCCTAATGAAGCTATACTCACATGGTTTTTGCCATCATAAGTTAACTTTTCATATATTTCATCTGAAATAATTATTAAATCATTTTTTCTTGCAAATTCACTTATAGCCTCTAGTTCTTCTTTATTATAAACAGTCCCTGTAGGATTATTAGGATTATTTAATATAATAGCTTTACTTTTGCTAGTTACTACCTTTTCTAAAGCCTCTACATTATATTTATAATCATTTTCTTCTCCTGTATTTACAAATACAGGCTTTCCATCTGCTAATTTAATTAGTTCAGGATAGCTAACCCAATAAGGTACTGGTACAATGACTTCATCACCTGGATTTAATATAGCCATAAACGAATTAGCTAAAGATTGTTTAGCCCCTGTAGAAACAACTATTTGAGAAGCATCATATAGAAGTCCATTATCATCTTTTAACTTTTTGCATATAGCTTTTCTTAACTCTATAATCCCACTAGTTTGAGTATATTTAGTATTTCCATTATCCATTGCATCTTTTGCTGCATCTATGATATTTTTAGGTGTATTAAAATCTGGTTCACCTGCAGCAAAGCTTACTACGTCTACTCCTTTTGCTCTTAGCTCCTTAGCCTTAGCTGTTATCATTAAAGTTACAGATTGTTCTATTTTTTTTGCCTTAAACGATAGTTCCATATTTCCCCCAATTACCTCTTAGTTTTTATAAATTTGCTTAATAATAAATCATTTATTCCACAACTACCTATAGATTCATCATCAAAGTTTGCTCTTCCATGAAAATCACTACCTCCGGTAATTGATAGTTTATATTTCTTTGCCATATTAAAAAACTTATTTGTATCTATAGCAGAGTGACTTGGATGATATACCTCTACCCCATTTAATCCAAAACATTTTAATTCTTTTATGATATTTTCAACTTCTATCTTCTTATAAATCTGTCCTGGATGTGCTAAAACTGGTACCCCACCACTTTCTCTAATTATATCTAAAGCTTCTTTATAAGTTAATTTAAATCCCTTTACATATCCTGGTTTACCTTTAATCAAATAACTTCTAAAAGCCATCTTATAATTATCAAAATAGCCCTTTTTGACCATAGCATTTGCAATATGGCTTCTTCCTATTGTGGAATCTAAATCTACTCCTAAGTCATCTAATTTTATATTTATATCATATCCTTTTAAGTTATAAAGTATTTTCTCTACTCTTTTTAACCTCTGTTTATTAAGATTATTAACTAATTCTTTTAAACTACTATTTTCTGTATCTATAAAGTATCCTAGGATATGTAACTCCATCTCTTTATATTCAGCACTTAATTCTATTCCTGGTATTATTATTAAATCTTTATTATTATATTCTGTATTTACAATATATTGAGCTGCTATTGAATCGTGGTCAGTTATAGAAATGCATTTAATCCCTTTTCTCGTTGCTGCCTTTGCTATTTGTTCTGGTGTATATATTCCATCAGAATAGCATGAATGTATATGTAAATCTACTGATTTCATCTTATCCACCTTTTCCTCAAGTGAAATTCTTATCTATTTTTCCTTATTAATAAATATATCACTAGCTGAATAAATTGTAAATTATTATAAATATTAAAATAAATTTATAATAAAAAAAGTGCCCTTAGGCACTTTTTTATTCTTCGTCAGCTAAAACGTTGCTATAGTAGTCAGCTACTTTATCAAACTCAGCTTCATCTGGAACTACTAATTCTCCTGATTCAGTAGCTCTGAATAAGTATATTGAATCACCTTCTGGATCTTGAGCTAAAACGTACTCTTCACCTTCGTATTCAAATGCATCGATTATAGGGCAAGAAATAACATTTCCGTTATCGTCTTCTAGGTCTACAACCATATGCTCATGTTCGTGTTCTCCACATCCACAACCTTCTCCACAACCTTCATGATTGTGATCATGATCGTGATCGCATCCGCAGTTTTCACCGCATCCACATTTATTTAATTCGTTATCCATCTTAATTCCTCCTTAATATTTAAGTAGTCTTTATCATTGTACCCTTATTTATAGGAAAATAAAAGTAAAATTTTAAAATTAGTCTTAATATTTTTTATGTAAATAAGCCATTCTTAGCTTAAATTATCAAATACTATCTAAAAACAATCTAAAATTTGATTAGGTTATTTTTTTATCAATTATTGATTCGAAATTCTTAATAAAAAAGAGACCTTTCGGTCCCTTTTTATTTATAACTACTCTTGAGAAGCAAGTCTCTTGTAGTTGTTTAATCTTTCTTTTGCATCTTCTTCAGTCTTTTGGAATAAAGCTTCTGCTTGTTCTGGGAACGCTTTAGCTAATGCAGCATATCTAACTTCTCCCATTAAGAATTCTCTGAAGTCTGCTTTTGGCTCCTTAGAATCTAATGAGAATGGGTTCTTAGTTCCCTTTAATGTTGGGTTGTATCTGTATAGAGCCCAGTATCCTGAATCAACAGCTTTCTTAGCTTCATCTTGTGAATTAGCCATACCACTCTTAATACCATGACTGATACATGGAGCGTAAGCTATGATTAATGATGGTCCATCGTAAGCTTCAGCTTCAGCTATAGCTTTTAATGTTTGGTTCTTATCTGCACCCATTGAAATTTGAGCAACATATACGTAACCATAAGACATAGCCATCATACCTAAGTCTTTCTTCTTAGTTCTCTTACCAGAAGCAGCAAACTTAGCGATTGCAGCAGTTGGTGTAGATTTAGAAGATTGACCACCAGTATTTGAGTAAATTTCTGTATCAAATACTAATACATTTACGTTTTCTCCTGATGCTAATACGTGGTCTAATCCGCCGTATCCTATATCGTAAGCCCAACCGTCTCCTCCGAAGATCCATTGAGATCTAGCAACGAAGAATTCTTTGTCTTTTAATATAGTGTTAGCTAATTCAGAATTTACAGATTCAAGAGCAGCTGTAAGGTTATTAGCTCTATCTCTAGTACCTTCTCCACTTTCTCTGTGTGTTAACCAGTCATTTAATACTGCTTTAACATCTTCTGATAATTCTTCAGTTTCAATAAGCTTAGCTACATTGCTAGCAATTCTTTCTCTTATTGTCTTAACTCCTAAGAACATACCTAATCCGAATTCAGCATTGTCTTCGAATAATGAGTTAGCCCAAGCTGGACCATGTCCGTTATGGTTAACTGTGTATGGAGTTGAAGGAGCTGATCCACCCCAAATTGATGAACATCCAGTAGCATTAGCTATCATCATTCTATCTCCGAATAATTGAGTAACTAATTTAGCATATGGAGTTTCTCCACAACCAGCACAAGCTCCTGAGAACTCGAATAATGGTTGCTCAAATTGGCTTCCCTTAACTGTATTCTTGTTCATTGGGTTCTTCTTAACTGAAACTTTTTCTACAGCGTAATCCCAAGCTTCGATTTGATCGTGTTGAGTATCTGCAGGTTTCATGATTAATGCCTTACCTGGAGCTGGACATACTTGAGCACAGTTTCCACATCCAGTACAGTCAAGTGGTGTAATACCGATGCTGTATGACATTGGTTCTTCTGTCTTTAATGCTCTAGCAGCAACTATCTTCATAGATTCTGGAGCATTGTTCTTTTCTTCTTCATTTATTAAGAATGGTCTAATTGTAGCATGTGGACATACATATGCACATTGGTTACATTGTATACACTTGTCTGGTTGCCATTCTGGAACATTTATAGCGATTCCTCTCTTTTCATAAGCTGCAGTACCAGCCATGAAAGTACCATCTTCCATATTGTGGTCTACGAAAGTAGATACTGGAAGTGCGAATCCTTCTTGTCTGTTGATTGGTTCAACTATTTCTTTAACGAATGCAGGTACATCCTTAGTAGTTTCAACTTCTTCATCAACAGCATCTTTCCAGCTAGCTGGAACATCTATCTTAACTATAGATTCTACACCCATATCGATAGCAGCGTTGTTCATGTTAACAACTTTTTCACCCTTCTTACCGTATGAAGTTACAACAGCTTCTTTTAAGTACTTGATTGCATCTTCAACTGGAATAATGTGAGCTATCTTAAAGAATGCAGCTTGCATTATCATGTTGATTCTTCCACCAAGACCGATTTCTTGAGCTATCTTAACAGCATTTAATGTATAGAATTCAATGTTGTTTTCAGCTAAGAATCTCTTCATGCTTGCTGGTAATTTTTCTTCTAATTCTTCTGGAGTCCAGATACTATTTAATAAGAATTTACCATTCTTCTTTAATCCATCTAATACGTTATATTTGTAAACGTATGATTGGTTGTGACAAGCTACGAAATCAGCTTTGTCTATTAAGTAAGGTGATTTAATTGGAGATTTACCAAATCTTAAGTGAGATACTGTTATACCACCTGACTTCTTAGAGTCATATGAGAAGTATGCTTGAGCATACATATCAGTCTTATCTCCGATAATTTTGATAGCACTCTTATTAGCACCAACTGTACCATCTGATCCTAATCCCCAGAACTTACATGCTTTAGTTCCAGCTGGAGTAGCATCGATATCTTCTGTTATTTCTAATGAAGTATTTGTTACGTCGTCTACTATACCTATAGTGAAGCCGTTCTTTGGCTCTTCCTTAGTAAGGTTAGCATATACAGCAGCAATGTGAGATGGGTTTGGATCCTTTGATCCTAATCCGAATCTTCCTCCTACGATTTGTGGAGCATTTGCTTTTCCTGAGAATGCTGATACAACGTCTAAGTATAAAGGTTCACCAATAGATCCTGGTTCCTTAGTTCTATCTAATACAGCTATCTTCTTAACTGTAGTTGGCATAGCTTTTAATAATCTTTCTATTGAGAATGGTCTGTAAAGTCTTACTTTAACAACCCCAACTTTTTCTCCTCTACCATTTAAGTAGTCAATAGTTTCTTCAACTACATCTGTAACTGATCCCATTGCTACGATAACTCTGTCTGCATCTGGTGCTCCATAGTAATCGAAACAGTGATATTCTCTTCCAGTTAATTTAGTAATTTCAGCCATGTAGCTTTCTACTACTTCTGGAACGTCATCATAGAATCTGTTAACAGCTTCTCTAGTTTGGAAGTAGATATCTGGATTTTGAGCAGTACCTCTTGTTACTGGATGATTTGGGTTTAAAGCTCCATTTCTGAACTCTTCTACTGAGTTCCAATCTACTAATCCAGCTAATTCTTCAGTTTCTAAAACTTCTATTTTTTGAATTTCGTGTGAAGTTCTGAATCCATCGAAGAAGTTCATGAATGGAATTCTGCTCTTGATAGCTGCTAAGTGAGCAACTGCAGATAAATCCATAACTTCTTGTACTGAACCTTCAGCAAGCATTGCAAAACCAGTTTGTCTTGCAGCCATTACGTCTTGGTGGTCACCAAAGATACTTAATGAAGATGTTGCTAAAGCTCTAGCAGAAACATGAATAACTCCTGGTAATCTTTCCCCAGCAATCTTATACATGTTAGGGATCATTAATAATAATCCTTGTGAAGCAGTATAAGTAGTTGTGTATGCTCCAGCTTGTAATGAACCGTGTACAGCACCTGCAGCTCCTGCCTCAGATTGCATTTCCATTACATGTACGGGTTGGCCAAAAATATTTTTTCTTCCTTGAGAAGCCCATTCATCAACGTGTTCAGCCATTGGTGATGATGGTGTGATTGGGAATATTGCTGCCACTTCTGTAAATGCGTATGATATATGAGCTGCAGCAGTATTACCATCCATAGTTTTCATTTTTCTCATTGTGTCTACCTCTCTTTCCATCTAAAAATAACCAATAAAATTCATTATATAATATATGAATATATTACATATAATAAATCTTAAAGTAATTTTAAGGTTTAAGTTATATATAAAAACTTACTAGAGATCACTCTAACAAGGTTTTACTTACATTAAATTTACTAATTCTTTTCCTAAAGATTTAGCTTTTTCCACTTCTTCTCCTGTAAGCGACTCTTTACAAACTACTTTACCAATAACCTCAAATCCATAATCTTTCATTGCAGATTCCCAATTATATATAAATTTGTCGTCTCTCCAGCCACAAGATCCAAATAGTACTAAAGGTTTATTATTAAATCTTATAGTAGATAACTTATCAATGAAGGGTTTCATTTCTAATTGTTCTATTCCATCATCTACCATTGCAGGACTTCCCATTGCAATAGCATCAGCTGTTATAACATCCTCTTCTGAAGCATCGTTAACATGTTTTAAGTTTATTTCTACCTCACCTTCAACGCCTTCTGCAATGCAGTTAGCTAAAAGTTCAACATTACCACCGTTGCTCCAATAAATAATTGAAACTTTCTTCATATACTAGCACCTCTTATTTTCCCTAAAATAGTTCCTATTTTTACACTTCATATTTTATTATATAACAGCTGAATTTTTTTTCAAGTTAACAACAGTAATTATTTCGCATATTGTTTAAATTTATAGCTTATTTTAATTAAAACTTTTTAAAATTATGCTTATAATTTCATCAACTCCGTTTTTTACTTTACTATTTTGCATCGAAGTTATAAGTTTATTCCTATTATTCTTCAATTCTGTTAATTTATCAGTTAAATTATGCTTTTCCATCATTTCATCTTCATCTAATACTAAAGAATAACCTTCTTTTTCAAAAGAATTAGCATTTAAAATCTGATCTCCTCTACTTATCTTTTTAGAAAGAGGTATTAAAAGAGTCGGTTTTTTTAATGCTAATAATTCAAATATTACATTAGCACCAGCTCTAGATATTATAAAATCTGCTGCTTGAAGTAAATGAGGTAAATCCTCTTTTACATACTCGAACTGCTTATATCCACTTATTGAATTTAAGCTTTGATCTAAGTTTCCTTTACCACATATATGAATAATATTAAAATCTACTAGAATTTTATTTAACTCTCTTCTTACTTCATCATTAATACTTTTAGCTCCTAAGCTTCCACCGATAACAAGTAAAATCTCTTTATCATCTCTAAAGCCACATATTTCTTTTCCTCTTATCTTACTTCCTTGTAGTATTTCACTTCTTATAGGTGTTCCTGTTAAAGCGCCTTTTCCATCTTTCACATAGGCTAAACTTTCCCTAAATGTTACACAAAGCTTATTACAGAAAGGTGCAGAAAGTTTATTAGCTAATCCAGGAGTTAAATCGGATTCATGAGATACTACAGGTATCTTTTTCATTGATGCAGCAATAACTACAGGAACTGCAACAAATCCTCCCTTTGAGAAAACTACGTCTGGCTTTTCCTTATCTAAAATCCTCTTAGCTTGATAAATACCTTTCATTACCTTGAAAGGGTCAGAGAAATTCTTCATATCAAAGTAACGTCTTAATTTCCCACTTGAAATTGGGAAATATGGAATATTAGCATCTCCTATAATTTCCTTCTCAATCCCATCTATACTTCCTATGTACTTTATATCAAACCCTCTCTTCTTCAGTTCAGGGATCAATGCCAAGTTTGGAGTTACATGTCCTGCTGTTCCCCCACCAGTCATTATTATTTTATATTTACTCATAAAACACCTCATATAAAATTTTTAATTATAAATCATCTCTATTTTACCACTAAGTCGTTATTTTGCCACCTTTTCCTTTAATTAAATAAAATAGAACTTAGAAATTTGGATAAGCTATTAACAGCAAGATAAAAGGAGGTGAAAGATTATGGCATACAATTTAGTACCTGAAGCTAAACAAGGTTTAGCAAAATTCAAGAGTCAAGTTGCTACAGAAATGGGAGTTCCATTTACAGATTATAATGGAGACCTTACTTCTAAACAATGTGGTAGCGTTGGTGGTGAAATGGTTAAACGTATGGTTGAACAATATGAATCTGGTTTAAAATAGCCACTATTTATAACACTCACTACATATGCTAAGAATATCAACATCATAATCTTGTAAAAACTAGTATTTAAATTGAGAAGGAAATGTTTTAGCATTTCCTTCTTCAATTTTTAGCCTATTTTAATACTTTATCTAACTCGTTTAACTTTAATTAAATCTATAATTTTGTATTATTAATTGAACTTTTTTATTTCCTCTAAATTCATTTATTTCTGGCACGCATACTACATCAATCTTTACACCATTAGGATATCCATTAAATACCTTGTTATATTCATCTTCACCATAACTTAGTTTTAAAGATTCTTCAAAACCCTTTATATCTCCAAAATAGATTCCATCTATAAAAAGAGTTCCGTCACTTAACTTCATTTTTAGAACATTCTTATCCTTGCCTAACATTCTTAATTCCAACACTTTTAAGTTCTTCATACCAAATGTTGGCTTAGGATTAGCCTTTCCATAAGGTTCAAGTTCTGATATTTCTTCAATAAGATTAAAATTAATATCTTTCAATAATAAAGGCATATCTATAGATACCTTTGGAATTACATCTTCATCGGTTAATGTAGTTTGAGCATTTAATCTTTTTCTAAAATCATTTATATTTTCATTTGCAATAGACATACCGGCAGCCATAGGATGTCCTCCGAATTTCCCCAATAAGTCTTTACACTTTATTAGTTCCTCAAACATATTATACTCTTCAATTGATCTTCCTGATCCTTTTGCCCCTTCATGAGCTGATGTTAATACAATAACTGGCAAGTTGTATTTTTCTCTTATTCTACCTGCAATTATTCCAGCTATACTTTCGTGAGTATCTTCTAAGTATACAACTAATACTTTCTCCTCATTCATCTTATTACTTTCAATTATTTCAATAGCTTTATCTAATCCTTCTTTTGTAAGTTCCTGTCTTTCTTTATTTAACTCATTAAGTTTTTTAGCAAGTTCTTCTGCTTCTTCTTCATTTTCTGATAATAACATTTTTAAAGCCCATTCCGCTTGTTCTAAACGTCCTGATGCGTTTATACTTGGTCCAATAACAAAACCTAATGCATATACAGAAATTTCTTTAGTATCTAGGCCAGTTTCTTTAAACAAAGCTCTTAACCCTATATTCTTAGTTTTATTTATTATTCTTAGGCCTTCTTTTACTATTATTCTATTTTCTCCAACTAAATCCACTACATCACAAACAGTAGCAATTGCAACATACTGTAATAACTCTATAGCTTCACTTTTATTTATTCCATAAGCTTCATACATACCTTCAATAAATTTATATGCTACTCCAGCACCACAAAGCTTTTTAAAAGGATATTTACAGTCTTCTTGCTTTGGATTAATTACAGAGTCGCCTTCTGGAAGTATAAATGTTCTTTTACCTTTTTCATCTTCAACAAAAGGAACATCATGATGGTCAGTTATTATAACTTTCACCCCTAATTCTTTGGCTAACCTTATTTGGTCTATAGCCGATATTCCATTATCGCAAGTTATTATTAAATCTGTCTCATTTGCATGAGCATTTTTTATTATGTTCTCATTTATGCCATATCCATCTTTTATTCTATCTGGAATCACATAACTTACATTAGCTTTACATTTTTTCAATCCACTATAAAGAACATAAGAGCTAATTACTCCATCAACATCGTAATCTCCAACAATAAGTATCTTTTCACCCTTATCTATACTATTCTTCATTATTTTTATAGCTTTATCCATACCTAATAATTCATTATAATCTTCAAAGTTATCTATGTTACTATTTAAAAAACTCTTCGCATCATCTAGCTTATAAAGATCTCTATTAACTAAAAGTCTAGCAACTACATTGCTAACACCAAGAGCTTTAGCAAAAGCTTCACAATTAAATTTCACATTTCTAACAGTCCATTTTTCCATCCTGAATCACCCCTTTTTATTAGTTAAAAGTTTAGAGTTTATAGTTAAGAGTTTAGGAAAAAAGTCAGCTTACGCTGACTTTTAAAATTATATTATTAAAAAATTGTTTAAACAATTATATCTTTTAACTATTCACTATTAATTTACTTATAAATTATTTAAAAAGCATAGCCTTTTGTAAATCTTCAACCTTATCTGGTGCAATATGTTTTAACAATTCAAAAGCAAACGGTATTGCTGCTGCAGGCCCTCTTCCTGTTATTACATTTCCATCTACTACAACTAACTCTTCTTTGTAATTACAGTTACCAAGTTGGTCTTGGAAGCCTGGATAGCATGTAACATTTTTACCTTCTGAAATTTTAAGTTTTCCTAAAGTTATTGGTCCTGCACATATTGCAGCTACTAATTTGTTATTATTGTAAAAATCCATAACTACTTCGTTTACCTTTTCGTCATCTCTTAAATTAACTGACCCTGGCATTCCACCTGGTAAAACTATCATATCGTATTCTAAAACTTCATCGCTTAATAACTTATCCGCTTCTACAACTACATCATGTGATGTCCTAACCTTTTTAGACTTAGTTCCAAAGGTATGACAACATACACCAGCTCTTCTCATTATATCTACTACAGTTAATCCCTCTAAAGTTTCAAATCCTTCTGCTAATAAAACAGCAACCTTCATCATAAAACCTCCCTTTATATAATTAAAAATTTTCAATGATAAATTTATAATTATTATTGAAACTGCTATGCAGTCTCGTTAAATATAGTTTCATAAACTTCCTAAGTAGTTTTAGACTTAATTGAAAATTCATAACTATGAATTCTTAATTAAACTCCGCTTCTACTACCTCATCTTCAAAAGCAGTAACCATTACTGTTGTTCCTCTTCCTGCCCTGTTTTGAAGTTTAATATCGTTTATATCTACAACTTTTACTTCTTTATTTCTTGTTGTTAACGTTAAGTCTATCTCAATATTATCTATAGCAATTTCATCATTAGTTGAGCCACTTTTAAGCTCAATAACTTTACCCATTATTACAAAGTCATCATCTCTTAAGCTAATACCAGTAACCCCTGATGCAACTCTTCCCATAGTATTTACACTTTCCTCTAGGAATCTTATAGCCATACCATTTTTAGTTGCTATAATCACATTTCCATTACCTTCATTGCATATATTAACCGAAACAACAACATCATTTTCATACTTTAATTTATATGCCACCTGATAAGCATAATTACCGTCGTACTCTTTTAACGAAGTCTTTTTTATCATTCCCTTTTTAGTAAAGAAATACACTAGCCTTTTTTCATCGTAACTTTTAACTGAATATATATCTATTATTTTTTCTTTAGTTGTATATCCATCTATTAATGCATCTAATTGTATTTCTGTTTCAGTTACATTTTGAATTAGGAATGTTGGTATCTTAAATACATTTCCTTTATCAGTAAATAAAAGTAATTCACTAGCTGTATCTGTATTTACTTTTAATCTGTCATTGCTTCTACCTCTAGAGAAGGATCTTATACTTCCCTTTTGAGTAATACCCACCCAGAATTGTTTATACTCAATTTGATCTACATACTCAACTTTTACAACCTCATCATTTGAAGTTAAGTTAAACAATGATAATCCTAAAACATTTCTTGGAGTATCTTCAATTGCTGGTATCTCAAGTGTGAACTTCAATCCATTTTTCGAAACAACGCTTAAGAATGATTTACTTTCCTCATTTTCAAGCATAATTACATCAAGTACAGCCTCACCTTCTTTAATCTTTATAGCTTGTAACTTACTGTAATTAGTTTGGAACTTATCTAAAGAGCTCTTTTTTATAGCTCCCTTATTTGTTATAAATTGAATAGATTTATTTGCATCAAATAAAGGAATGGACATTACTTGTACTATATTTTCTTCCTCTAAGTTTAAGGTTTTAATAATAGAATCTATTCTTTCACCTTTTTCTTTCCACTTAAGCTCTGGAATATTAATTCCTTTTGTTTGATACATATTTCCTTTATCAGTAAATACTATTAAGCTTTCAGTAGTATTAGATTTAATTAAGAATTTAAGCTCATCGCCTTCTCTATAATCTATATCATCAGCATTAGAATTTGATCTATTATATGTTTTAAGAGGTATTCTCTTTATAAATCCATCTTTAGAAAGAGTTATCATAACATCCTCTACAACTATAAGCTCTTCTATATCAATCTTAGCTTCGCTATCATCTTCAACTATTTGTGTTCTTCTTGGGTTTCTATATTTATCAGTTACTTCTTTTAATTCTTCCTTTATAACTTTAAGAAGCTCTTTTTCATCTGATAATATCTTTCTTAATCTCTTAATAGTTCTTTCAAGCTCTGCATATTCTTTTTGGAATACCTTTATCTCAAGACCAGTTAATCTATAAAGCATAAGCTCTAATATAGCTTCTGCTTGAATTGCAGTAAATCCAAACTTAGCTATAAGGTTTTCTCCTGCATCTTTCTTAGACTTAGATTCTCTAATTGTTTTAATTACTTCATCTAAAACATCTATAGCTCTTATAAATCCTTCAACAATATGGTGTCTCTTCTCAGCTATTTCTAACTCTCTTATAGTTCTTCTAGTTACTATATCCTTTTGATGGTTAACATAGTGAGTTATTATAGTTTTTAACCCCATAGTTTGAGGTTTACCATTTGCTAAAGCTACCATGTTAAAGCTTAAGTTAGATTGAAGGTCTGTTTTCTTAAATAGATACTTTAATATTTTATCTGCTGTTTCTCTGTCTGCTACTTTTTTAAGTTCAACAACAGCTCTAACACCGGTTCTATCTGACTCATCTCTTATATCTGCAATAGCTTCTAATGCTTTTTGATGCTTTTTATCTCCAGTCATTTCAGATATTGTTTGAAGTATCTTTGATTTATTTCTTCTATAAGGGAATTCTGTTATAACTATTCCCCATCTACCATTCTCTAACTTTTCTATATCAGTCTTAGCTCTTAATGTAACTTTTCCCTCACCAGTTTCATAAGCAGATAGTAGAGAATTTTTTCCTATTAATACTCCACCTGTTGGAAGGTCTGGTGCTTTTATATACTCCATTAAGTCTTTTGTAGTTATCTCTGGGTTATCAATATATGCAAGTACACCATCTGTTACTTCCCCTAAATTATGTGGTGGGATATTTGTTGCTAATCCAACCGCTATCCCAAATGTACCATTAACTAAAAGATTTGGATATCTAGCTGGTAACACTTTAGGCTCCATTTCAGAATCAGAATAGTTTGGAACCATATCAACGGTGTTCTTATCTATATCTCTTAGCATTTCCATAGCTATCTTAGAAAGTCTAGCTTCTGTATAACGCATTGCCGCAGCTCCATCACCATCCATAGAACCAAAGTTTCCATGTCCATCAAATAAAGGCTCTCTTGTAGAAAAGTTTTGAGCCATTAATACCATAGCATCATAAACTGATGAATCTCCATGTGGATGGAATTTACCTAGTACGTCCCCTACTATTCTTGCAGATTTATAATATGGTCTATCTGGAAAAGCCTTTAGCATATATGCGCCATAAAGTATTCTTCTATGTACAGGCTTTAAACCATCTCTAACATCTGGTAACGCTCTATCCTTAGCAACTTCTACTGCATAAGGAAGATAGTTATCAGGCATAGCCTCTTCAAGAGGTACTCTTAAAATATTATTATCTCTTGGAATATTGTGTTCCTTTTTAGCCATTAAAAATCTCCTTTCGTACTATTTAAAATTCCGCATACTTATACATATAATTTTTTCTTGGTTCAACTACATCTCCCATTAATAGAGATACCATCTTTTCGGCCTTAGCGGCATCTTCTATGGTCACTTGGAAAAGAGTTCTAGTCTCAGGATTTAATGTTGTATCCCAAAGTTGATCTGGATTCATTTCTCCAAGTCCTTTATATCTTTGAATCAACGCACCTTTACCAATTTCTTTTTTAACACTTTCTAACTCATCATCACTATAGGCATATTTATGAACTTCTTTGCCCTTAACAGTTTTATAAACCTTGTATAATGGTGGTTGTGCTAAATAAAGATGTCCATTTTGTATAAGAGGTCTCATATATCTATAAATGTATGTCATCCATAATGTTCTTATATGATATCCATCAACATCGGCATCACTCATGATTATTATTTTGTCATACTTTAAATCTTCTTCTCTATAGTTATCTAAGGTTCCTGTCCCTACCGCAATGTTAAATATCTTCAGTTCTTCAGAAGCTAATACATTTTCAAGCTTTTGCTTTTCAGTATTCATTATCTTACCTTTTGATGGCATTATAGTTTGGAATCTTCTATCTCTGGCTTGCTTTGCAGAACCTCCCGCAGAATCTCCCTCAACCACGATAAACTCATTAACTGTATTATCCTTCAATGTACATACAGCAACTTTACCGGCTAACGGTGCAGTACCTTTACCTATTTTCTTCTTTTCAGCTTCATTTATCTTTTTTATCTTTTCTCTTCTTTGAGCTGTAGCTAATGCATTATTTATAATTGTTGTTGCAAGCTCTTTATTATCTTCTATCCATTCACCAAGTCTAGTATAGGCTAATTCATTCATCATTGTATAAGCTTCTGAACTTCCTAACTTAGTCTTAGTTTGTCCTTCAAAGATAGGATTAGTAATTTTAATTCTAACTATAGCAGTCATACCTTCTCTAAGGTCATCACCTTCAAAATCCTTATCCTTTTCTTTTACAAGGCCTAGTTTTCTTGCCCACTCTTTAAAAGCTCTTGTCATACCTGTTTTAAATCCAGCTTCATGAGTTCCTGCCTCAGTAGTTGGAATATTATTAACATAACTTGCTATATATTCTGTAGTTGAATCTGTAAATTGAATACATACCTCACCAAACATTTGAATATTATCTACAGTTCTTTCGCCTTCAAATATGATTGGATTTTGGTGCAACACTGATTTACTTTCATTTAGATATTCAATGAAATCTAGCAATCCTCTTTCAGAATAATATTCTTTAACTACTTCTTCATCTTTTCTTCTATCTATAAGCTCTAAGCGTATCCCCTTATTTTGGAATGCTAATTCCTTTAATCTTTCATCTATAATATCAAACTTAAAATCTGTAGTTGAAAAAATTTCATTATCAGGTTTAAATGTTACTCTAGTTCCTGTAGTTTTAGTTTTTCCTACTACCTCTAAAGTTGTCACTGGAGTCCCTGGCATATCTTTCTTAAGGCTCTTATCATATGCAAACTCAAACCTTTGTTTATATATATTTCCATTTTGGTGCACTTCAACTTCTAACCACTTAGATAATGCATTAACTACAGCAGCACCAACACCGTGTAGTCCGCCAGATGTTTTATAATTCTTATTATTAAACTTCCCACCTGTATGCAATTCTGTGAATACCATTTCAACTCCCGATTTCTTTTTTGTTGGGTGCATTCCTGTTGGTATCCCTCTTCCATTATCTATAACAGTTATACTTTTATCTTTATTAATAATTATTGTTGCTTTATCCCCATAACCATTTGAAATTTCATCAATGGAGTTATCTAAAATTTCCCATATACAATGATGTAATCCCTTAGTTCCAGTAGAACCAATGTACATACCTGGTCTTACTCTAACTGGCTCAAGCTTTTCTAAAGACGTCAGATCAGTTACATCATATCTATTATCTATATTATTACTCATATAAACCTCCAAGAAAAATCTATATAAAACCTACCTTTTTTCAAAGTTAATTTTTATCACATCTTTTAATTTTACATAAACATACTTTCGATTGCAAATTTATTTCTAAAAATGTTCAAAAACCAGCTCAAAGCTGGTAGAATTTTTAACATTCATTTACATACTTATCTTATCCCCTATTTCATAAATTAGCAAAGTTTTTTTCACAACAAAGTTGTTAAGTTAAGCTTATATAGTATAAATTTAACTTTAACCTATCATAATAATCTTATAATTTTTCAATTCACTCAATGATCTTTCACCTGACATAATCACCTTTCAACAAAATCAAAAAGTCAACGTCCATATAAAACGTTGACTTTTTATTCTTCTATACTATTCCTTGAGCCATCATTGCTTCTGCAACTTTATTGAATCCAGCAATATTTGATCCCATTAATATATTACCTTCTTCTCCATACTCTTTTGCTGCTTTTGCAGATTGGCTATATATATTAACCATTATATCTTTTAATTTATTATCAACTTCTTCAAATGTCCATGATAGTCTCATGCTATTTTGTGACATTTCTAATGCTGAACAAGCAACTCCACCAGCGTTTGCAGCTTTTGCAGGCCCAAATAATACACCATTTCCTTGGAACACTTTTATAGCTTCTAAGCTTGAAGGCATATTAGCACCTTCTGCAACTACTTTAGTTCCATTTTCAACTAAAATTTTAGCAGATGCTTCATCTATTTCACCTTGTGTTGCACATGGAAGAGCTACATCACACTTAATAGTCCATATTCCTCTGCATCCTTCAACATACTTAGCTGATGGAACATAGTTTAAGTAATCTTTAATTCTACCTCTTTTAACTTCTTTAATTTCCTTAACTGCATCTAAGTTAATTCCGTTTTCATCATAGATATATCCATTAGAATCACTTAAGGCCACTACCTTCGCCCCTAATTCAGTAGCCTTCTTTGTTGCGTATATAGCAACATTTCCTGATCCTGATATAACTACAGTTTTACCTGCTAATGATGAGTTATTATCCTTCATCATCTCTTCTGTAAAGTATATCAATCCATATCCTGTTGCTTCAGTTCTTGTTAAGCTTCCACCATAAGTTAAGCCTTTACCAGTTAAAACTCCAGGATCGTTTGCTCCTCTTAGCTTTTTATAATATCCATACATATAACCAATTTCTCTTCCACCTACACCGATATCTCCTGCAGGTACATCTGTATCTTGACCTATATGTCTATAAAGTTCTGCCATAAAGCTTTGACAAAATCTCATTACTTCTCCATTGGATTTTCCTTTAGGATCAAAATCTGATCCACCTTTTCCTCCACCTATTGGAAGTCCAGTTAAAGAATTTTTAAATATTTGTTCAAATCCTAAGAATTTAATTATGCTTGCGTTAACTGTTGGATGGAATCTAAGTCCTCCCTTATAAGGCCCTATTGCACTATTAAATTGTACTCTGAATCCCCTATTCACTTTAACATTTCCATTATCATCTACCCATGGAACTCTAAACATGATTTGTCTTTCTGGTTCAACAATTCTTTCTAATAGCCCTGCTTCAATATATTCAGGATGTTTATCAAAAACTGGTGCAAGAGATAATAGTACCTCTTTTACTGCATCTAAAAACTCTTTTTCTCCTGAATTTCTATTGCTAACTTCTTCTAAAACTTTTAATACATACTCTCTTCCATTCATCTGTATCGCCCCTAACATTTTTCTTTTATTAAATAATACACTATTTTTTTAACAAATTCTATATTTTTTCATCCTTTTTTATCGAACTATTAAAAGTTTAACATATTATTTAAATTTATTTTATGAATATATCAACTTTTATATTAAAATACTAATACTAAGTCTAAAATAAAATACTATTTTATATAATTTCAATCTAAAAAAATTTATAATTTTTGAAAATCATATACAAGGAGACTAGTTATGAAAATTGGATATGCATGTACTCCACTTATGGTTCCATATAAGACAACAAGAAAATTGACTCTTTCTAATTATTCAGAAGAAAAAATAGCCTTATTAATAAAAGATAATCTAGAAGACTTATATTCTATACTTCGTTATAACAATTCTAAAAACATTAAATTATTTAGAATAAGCTCAGATATAATTCCCTTAGGTAGCCATAAAATTAATAATTATAACTGGTGGGATATTAACAAAGAGCTTTTAACCAAAATAGGTAATTATATAAAATCTAATAATATGAGAGTATCCATGCACCCGGGTCAATACACACTTCTAAACTCTCCTAAAAAAGATGTAGTAGAAAAATCAATACTAGACCTTAGCTTTCACTGCAAATTTTTAGATAGCTTAAACTTACCATCTAGTCATAAAATAATTCTTCATGTTGGTGGTGTTTATAACGATAAAGAGAATGCTATTAATAGATTTGTAAGTGAATATAACAATTTAGATAACTCCATTAAGAAAAGATTAATAATAGAAAATGATGAAAGATTTTTTTCTATATATGATTTATTAGAAATAAATAGTCGTTGTAATATACCTATTATCTTTGATAATCTACATTATGAATGTTATGGTGATACATCCATCTCCATTCCTAAGCTACTTCCCATAATAAAAAAAACATGGAAAGATAGCGATGGTGATATGAAAGTACACTACAGTATACAAGATGCTACAAAAAAACGTGGTGCTCATTCCCCAACAATATTTATAGATACTTTTTTAGAATATTTAAAAAGCTATGACTTTTCAAATATAGATATAATGTTAGAGGTTAAAGATAAGGAAGTTTCTGCAATTAAAACTATAAATTCTATAAACTTTCTTAAGGGTAACTTCTCTAACATAAATTTTTCAACTGACATTGAATCATATAAATTATTTGTATTAGAAAAGTTAGATTATGATGGTTTGTCAAAATTAAAAGATATTGGCTCACAAAACAATTTTATAAAACTTTATAACTTCACAGACTCTTTAATCTATGAAGAATACAATGAAATATCATTTAGGCGAGCCTTAAACCAAAGCTTTGAATCTATTAGACATGAACTAAACTCAAAAGAAATTAATCACTACAACAAAAACTATAAAGAGCAATCCTACTTAAAGTGTAAAGAATACCTAAAAAAAATAAGTGATAAATACAATTTACCACTTAATAACACATATTACTTTGTATATTAGTTTGCTATGCTCACTAAGAGAAATGTTTTGCTCTCGCAAAAGATAAATATGAGATTTTGTCTCAGAGAAACATTCAGAAAATTGAAGAGAATTATGTAGCTAATGCTACAGATAAATATCTTATTTTATTATAGAAAAATGCCTGAAGCATAATCTATATCTGCTTCAGGCATACTTTTTTCATTTAGTATGAATAATTCTCTTACGTAGTAATATTTCTCTATACTTAGTGTATACTTCTCCAGTCAAAGAATATATTTCTCCTTGCGAAGAAACTATCTTCTAATATCTTCAACTAACTTTTCTATAAACCTTACTTTCTTTCCTTTTATATACATAGCTATTGGAATATTAGCTAAGATTCCCATAACTGTTCCACATATTATATCCATCATAGTATCTATTAAACTATTATTTTGTGATGTAAATCCAAATAATTGGTCTGTACTAAACTCCCATATTTCCCATGCTCCTGCTGCTGCAATTGAGAATATTATAGAGAATACTACTCCCATCATAGGATTAACAGCTTCTTTATCATCAGTTTTAACTAATGTTAAATAGAATATAAATCCTATGTACGCTATTATTATCCCTGAAATTAAATGAAGTATCTTATCATATCCTGGAATTATTATATAGAAATCTAATACACTTCCTAAATACATCGCAGCAAATACAAATATAAATATTAAATAAAAACTTATTCTTGATCTTCTTAAGAATGTTTTCTTATAAACAAAGAACATAATCCATGCAGTTACTGCTGCTAATCCTATTCTAAATGTATGAACACCTTCTTTAGCCATCATATCATATACCAAAGTTATAGCTAATATGGCCATATACACTAAATTAATAATTAGTGCTTTATCTTTTTTCAAATCCAAAGCTAATGCCTCCTCTATCGCTTCAATATAGATAAAACTTATTATTTAAATGATTTTTCCAAATTACTTTTAACTATTAAAGCAGTTACTCCTCCTACTATCAATCCCCCAAGGTGTGCAAAATTATCTATATTACTTAATGAAACACCTATAATTATATTAATAATTATAACTTGAACAATATTCATCATATAGCTTTTTCCTATTTTATCTCTATGTTTAATTCCAAATATCAGCATAGCTCCTAAAAGACCAAAAATAGCTCCTGAAGCTCCTACAGATATAGAGTATGGACTAAAGATATAACTAAATATACTTCCTCCAAGCGCTGCCATTAAATATATTATTAAATATTTTTTACGTCCAAAAACATATTCAACTTCTGAACCTATTATCTTCAATGCATACATATTAAAAGCTAAGTGCATAATTCCACCATGTAAAAAGGCACAAGTTAACAATCGCCAAACTTGTCCATGATTAATTAATTCATTAACCTTTGCACCTAATCTTATCAACACATAAGTGTTGCTATCTAATAAACTTCTAGACATTATTGCTGTTAATATATAAATTAATATATTTAATCCTATCAATATATAAGTAAGTTTATTATCTTTAAATCTATTTTTATGCTTCTTCTCTTTTACACCCATATATTCACATACTTTAAGGAGAGGCTTACAGCCATCTCCGCTGTAAACCGCTCTTTCTTCAGTTAATGAATAAATAAGTTTATTATATTGTCCTAAATACTCTTGTGATATTTCATCTCTTTTAGTTGCAATAACTACATTTATAGCTACAGGCTTAGTAAATATTTTGCTTAGTTGTTCATAAGCTTCGGTATAAAGCACATTTGCATTATTTTCATCGCACACTATAACACAATAAGCATAGTTATCATTTTCAGATATGGCAACCCATTTATTTTCATTATTAGATTGACTAAAATAGTCTTTTATATAAAACCCATATCTATTAATTAATATATTAAAAAACTTATCTTCAAACTTTTTCATCTTAAATATCTTTCTCTAACATATCTAATAATTCATTAAATCTCTCAATAGTAGCTTCTAAAGGCTTAGGTGTTGTCATATCAACTCCAGCTTTCTTTAATATTTCTATTGGATAATTACTTCCACCACTCTTTAAGAAACCAGTATATTTCTCAACAGCATTTGGCTCTTTATCTAAAATTGATTTAGCAAAAGCTGATGCAGCTGCATAACCTGTTGCATATTGATATACGTAGAAATCATTATAGAAGTGAGGTATTCTTGCCCACTCAACATCTATTTCATTATCTACAATTATATCTTCACCAAAATATTTTTGGTTTAATTCGTGCCATTTAGCATTATAGTCCTCTGCTGTTAAAGGCATACCTTTTTCAAAGCTTTCATGAGTATAAAGTTCAAATTCTGCAAACATTATTTGTCTAAATACTGTTGTTCTTATTTGCTCTAACTCTTGATTTATTAAATAAAGCTTCTTCTTTTCATCAGTTTCTTTATTTATTAAATGATGAATAAGTAACGCTTCATTAGTTGTTGAAGCAACTTCTGCACAGAATATTGAATATCCAGCATAATAATAGCTTTGCTCTTTTCTTGAATAGTAAGAATGAATTGAGTGACCCATTTCATGAACTAATGTAGATACATCATTTAAATCGTAATTATAATTTAATAATACGAATGGTTTTGTATCATATCCACCCCATGAATATGCTCCACCTCTTTTTCCTTTATTGATGTATTTATCTATCCATCCACCTTCAATTCCACCTTTAAATATTTCTAAATATTCTTCTCCTAGTGGATTAAGTCCTTCTATAGCCATTTCAACGCCTTTATCAAATTCTACATGTTCTTTATCAATTTCTATAACTGGAACATATAAATCATACATATGCATTTCATCAAGTCCAAGTAATTTCTTCTTTACTCTTACGTATCTATGAAGTGATTCAATATTATCATTTATAGTTTTAATAGCATTCTTATAAACCTCAAGTGGAATATCCTCAGGCTTTAATGCTGCTTCTAAAGCACTATTATACTTTCTTACTCTTGCAGAGAAATTAAAGGCTTTTATAGAGCTAGAAAGTGTTGTAGCTAAAGTATTTTCAAAATCCTTATAATGTCCAAATAAATCTTTAAATGCAGCTTCTCTGACACTTCTATCTTTAGATTTTATAAACGAAGAGTAATTTCCTTCTGTTAATTCTACTTCATGACCATCTTCATCTTTAATATTTCCAAACTTCATATCAGCATTAGTCATTATATTATGAATTGATGATGGTGCATCAAGACAATCAGATGCTGCAGCTAAAAGTTCCTCTTCTTCCTTACTTAATACATGAGGTTTTTCTTTAATTATGTTAGTTAATAAAAATTCATATGGCTTTAATCCATCTAATCTTTTTATCTCTTCCTCTATAAATCCGTCTGGTAAACTTAATAGTTCAGGAACTAAATAAGCTGAATATGTTGCATACTCTGCCATATAAGCATCAATCTTATTCATCATACTTTGATACTTAGGATTTGATGTATCTTCATCTGATTTTAAATGTGCATAAACATATATCTTTTCAGCTTTTCTAGAAATTTCTTCGTTTAATTCTAAGTATTCTATTAATACCTCTCCATTTTTAAGTTTTCCTTCAAACCATTTAAGCTTTGGCGCTTCTTCTTGAAGTTCTTTATATTCTTTTTCCCAAACTTCATCACTAGAATAAACTTCGTTAACACTCCATTTATCTATTTCTTGAATATCCTCTCTCTTCTTTAAAACCTTACTTTCCATAGCATTATTAACCATTATAGGCTACTCCTTTCTACTTATATTCTTCTTGTTTTCCTTCTATATCATTGAAGGCCTTTTCCATAGCTTCATGGATTAATTCTAAAGCTAAAGATAGTTTCTCATTAATATATCCATGATCATCCTCATATTTAAATGTAATTAAGAATGTTGGATTGTATTCATCATCAACATCTTCAATCTTAAATCCTTCCTCTTCAAATATAGAATAATTAAATACATCGTATATAGCAGAGTATTCCCACTCTTCAACATCTTTATTTGTGTCAAATTTTAAATAAACCGTATCTCCCTTTACATAAAAGCCTTTTACATATTCAGCTTCAACAGATACTTGATAACTTCCTAATTCTTTTGTAACAAATCCTGTTTCAACATCTCTTTCCATTAATATTAAACTTGAGTAATCCATATTTATGTTCTCCTTCTATTCTTCCATTGTTTTCATTTTTTTGTCTTATCCTTATTATATGTTTCCTTCTTTAAATATACAATATCCACTTTACATATTTACAATTTATGGTAATATATTAACATAGAGTTTTTTTGGGGGCGATTTTATGGTGCAAAAGCGTTCTAAAAAAAATAGGACATACACTAGAGTCCAACGCTTAAAAAAACGTAGAAAAAAGTTATTTACAATAATTTTTCCTATAGTTCTTATTGTGTTATTGGTTACTGGTGGAGTCTTATTAAAAGGAAAGTACGTTTCATACAAATGTAGTAATTTAACTTATGCAATTGACTACTACTTCACTAATTGGAAAGATAAAGACCTAAGAATCAACAGAGTTCAAACTATGACTTTCGTCGATAAGACTGAAGATAAGGTTGTAGTTGAAGCTTTTGGGCTTAGTCATACTGAACCACATCAAAGCACTACATTAGTAGGTGAATTAACAAAAGATCCTAATGGCTCATGGGTAATGAAGTCCTTAGCAAAAAAGGATAGCTCACAAGAAAATGTAGAATAAATCAAAGACAGTAGATAAGTTACATAACCTTTCTACTGTCTTTTTTCCTGCTATTTATCAGCTAATATATGATCGAATCTTCTTCCCATTTCAAAGCTATGGTAGTTAACTCCATCCTTTGAGTGATTATCTATAAAATCTTGTAACTCTATTTCGTAAGTTTCACAACCATCTAATTCGATTGTTATCATATCTTCATCATCAATTTCAAAATTAGTTATTTCACCGTTATCAATTTCTTCGTTACCATAGTGGAAAACTACTCCACAATCTACTAACTCAGTGTACAATTCTAATAGTTCTTCTCTTGTGTCTCTTGTCATATTTCATTCTCCTTTGCATAATCAGACCTTACCTTTAAAAAAGTTATGTAAAAGGTGGTGCCTACTAAAACTTCACTTTCTGCAACTATACTACCATTATGAGCTTCTATTATCTTTTTACTTAAAGATAATCCTATTCCAATACTTTTAGGATTTAAAGAATTCTTTCCCTTATAAAATCTTTTAAATATATTTTTAAGGTCTTTCTTTTCTATACCTTCCCCATTATCGCTTATAGTTACTGTGACACTTAATGGAGTTTCTTCAAGACAAACTTTTATACTTCCTCCTAAAGCTGTGTGCTCTATAGAATTTTTAATAATATTACTAAAAGCTTCTCCGATCCATTTCTCATCATGAAAGTAAAGGCCCTCACCCTTAAAATCTAATATAATATTTTGTTTCATTTCATCAGCTTTAACTTTTAAAGGCTGCATACAATAATTTATAGTATCTTTTAAAGAATGTAAAGACTTATTATAATTAATTGCATTACTTTCTATTCTAGCGTATTTTAACAAAGTGGTAATAAGCCAATCCATCCTGTCTAACTGGTCTGATGTTGAGTCTATAAACTTAGTTCTAGTTTCACTATCCATATTATTATGATTCTTTAAAATATCATTATACGTAATCAATGCAGAAAGTGGAGTTTTTAATTGATGAGATATATCATTAATAATATTTTTTAAGTTAACCTTTTCTGCTTTAAGATCACTTAAGGCTCCTTCAAGCCGTTCTCCCATATCTATAAACTTATTATAAAATACTGCTAGTTCACCTTCATTTAATGCTAACTGCTTATTATTAAACTTTCCTTCAACCATATTATCTGCAATTTGTCCAAGAGTATTTAAGTTTTTAAAAATAGGTTTAATTATATATATAAATAAAGTTAATAATATAGCCCAAACTATTCCTACGAAGCCTATCCATATTTTTTTAAAATTATCATATTCATTTTTTATAACAGCATTCTTATATGGCAATATATTATCATTATAATAGTATTTATCCATCACTACTTTTCCAACATCGTAATACTTACCATACTCACCTTTTGTAATAATAGGTATTATCTTTTCCTCGAGCTCAGGATTTTGTTCTAATATAGCTCCTACTAAGGCTATATTCTGTTCTCCATATCTTGAACTAATATTATTAAACCAATTATTTAAAAATAACATTGATATTAAAGTAAATATTATAAAAGAAATAGCTGAAAGTATTATTATATTTTTAATATCTCTATTTTTTAAAAGATTCATATAATTATCCCTCCACTATTCTTTCTGCCCATCTATATCCTATACCTCTTACAGTTTCTATATACTGCGGATTTTTAATATCATCTTCTATCTTTTCTCTTAATCTCTTTATATAAACAGTAAGTGAATTTCCATCAACAAAATTTCCATCAACATCCCATAGCTTTTCTAACAATGTAACTCTTTCAATAGCATTACCTTTATTCTTGATAAGAATTAATAACAATTTATATTCTATGGCTGTTAAATCTATATTAAGTCCATTCTTATAGACCTTATACTTTAAAGGTTCTATAAGTATATTCCCAGTTTTTATTATTTCTTCAGAAGACTTAGTATTTGTTATTCCTTTTCTTCTTAGTACAGCATTTATTCTTGAAATAAGCTCTTTAACTCTAATAGGTTTAGTTACATAATCATCTCCACCCATATCTAAACCTAAAACAACATTAACCTCTTCATCGCAAGCTGTCATAAAAATTATTGGTACCTCACTTTCTTTCCTTATTTCCCTACAAAAATCATATCCACTACCATCAGGTAACATTACATCAAGTAAAATTATATTAAAATCTAAGGATTTATATTTTTCCCTAGCCTCTTCTAAATTCTTTGCATGTATAACATCAAACCCTTCTTGCTTTAGCGTATACTCAATTCCTAAAGCTAATGGCAAATCGTCCTCTACAAATAAAATCTTAATCATATTCTCTCCCTCAATTTATAAATTCTAAAAAAGGAGCAGATAACCATCTACTCCTCTATATCCTTCTTACTTCAGTATTAACACCTATATTATAAACCACTTCTCAACAGTTATAAACCATTTATTCCTCATTTCGTATAGCCTCAACTAAACTTATTTTTCTTAATTTTCTTAAAGGAATTAAACTTGCAACTAGACTAATACCAATAATGCTTATAAATCCAACTATAAATGGTGCTACAGGAATACTGTAACTCAAACTTACTCCGTTATCTAAAACTTTAACCATAACACTTACTAGTATCACCGAGATAATTCCACCCCAGAAGGATGCTATTACTCCATATAAGCTTCCTTCTAAAAGTATCATCTTATTAACTTTATTTTTATCCATACCAATAGTGCTTAAAGTTGCTAATTCTCTTCTTTTTAAAAGTATATTTAATGATATTGTGCTTATAATATTAACAACACTGATTAAAGTTACCATAATAATAAATCCATAAATGAACGTATTTATTACCATCCACATCTCTTCACTTCTTTTATTATTATAATAATAATTATCGAAAGCATACCCATACTTGGATAAAGATCCTTCAACTTCATTTAATATTTTTTCAATATTATTGTCGGCTGAACTGTCTATGCTTACTCCTAATATCATGCTTGAATATGCATCAGCATCTAAAACCTCATACATTTGTTTAGATAGTATCATTCCAAAGCTTCCTTGATATCCATATTCACTTAATATATCTTTTTCTATAATTTTCTTAACCACTACCTCATATACATTCTCTTCTTCTATATCGTTAGCAATATTATTTCTAAATTGCTCTGACTCTATATATTCATATGCTTCTTCATTATCTACATTTAATCCAGTTAAAGATTTAGGTATTTTAATAGTATCTCCAACCTTATAATTAGTAATTTCAATATTCCTCTTAGAGCTTCCATCATTGACTACTATATTATTAACTAATATAACACCATTTTCACCTAACTCTTCTTCTGACAATCCCATCTCATTTAAAGCATCATCATTATAATAATATACGAATGAGTTAGTTAATAGCTTATAATTTGTAATAATATCTTTCGCAGAATATAACTCATCATTACTATTTAACTTATCTTTATCAATCACTAAAGGAATTCTCATACTAGCCTTTTCATATACATTATCTACACCCTTGATATTAGAAATATCTTTTTTCATATTATTAGAATCTTCTTTATTTGTATAGGATAAAAAATCAATAACACTAGATTCCTTTAAATATGCTAACTCTTGATTTTGTTTTATATTTAAGACATTGAAAACCACAAACATCACTAATGAAATAGTCAGTGAAAGTATTGTTACAGTGAAGCTTTTTTTATTTTTTCTTATATTCTTATAAGCTATCCACCCTTCAATACCAAATATCTTTCTAATAGAATTTCCTTTAACAAACTTTTCTTTATATTTGCTTACATATCCATTATTTTTTAGTATATCTACTGGTGATATTTTCCCTGCCTTTTTTGCAGGTCCATAAGTTGCTATTAAAATAGTTATTATACCTAATATTAAGGTTATTAATATTACTTGAGGATAAAATGACATTACAAACTCTGTTTCTAACATACTTAATAATTCATCTTTAAGAATTCTTGTTGTAATATCTACTCCTAAAAATCCAAATAATACTCCAAAAGGTACTGCTATAAGACACATAATTAGACCTTCTTTTAATACTATGTTTCTTATTTGCTTTGGTGTAGCTCCAATGCTTCTTAGAATACCAAACTGATTAATTCTTTCAGCTAGTGATATATTAATAAAATTATATATAAGAAATACTGTTGCCATTACTATAATTGTTACCACTATGGTTATCAAACCTATTATTGCTGTATTAATTCCTAAATATGAGCTTTGTCCCTTAAGTGCTAGTAACTCATCATTTATATCTACCATTGATACACTTTGTAATTTTTCAGCTTTTTCATATATTAAATTTACCTTGTCTTTTTGGTCTTTTAAAGAAAAATAGAAGTTATACTCATTTCCATATATATTATCTGAACCAATAACTTTAGCATCATAGGAACTACCACTTGCCATATCAGGGTAATAAAATCCAACTATTTCATAAGTTAGCTTCTCTCCATTTTCTAATCCAACTAAATTTATCTTATCACCTATACTTATATTGTTATTAACCTTAAATCTATTGTCTATCATTATTTCTTGAGAATTTTCAGGTACCCTACCTTCTATAACCTTGCTACTAAATACATTTTTAATTCCTTCAGCATCATAATTATTAATATCTATGCTTATCTCTTCATTTATATCTGTTTTATAACCTCCCTTATACCCCTCAGTAGCTGTATTATATAAATCTACATCATTTTTAAGTAATTGCGAATCTTCTTCAGTAACTCCCCAATACTCAGCTTCATAATTTCCTTTTTGAAGCATTGCTCTATTTACCATTACATTCTTAAAGCTATATCCAAAAAATCCAACGCCACTTATTAGAGCTAAAGAAAGTATAAGTCCTATTATAGTAAATATACTTCTTTTCTTATTCTCTTTAATATATCTAAATGTAATATCAGAATAATTTCTCATTATATCATCACCTCATCAGCAGTGATTTTTCCATCTTCAATAGTTATGACTCTATCAGCAGCTCTTGCTATATTTATATCATGCGTAATTAAAATTAAAGTTTGCTTATATTTTTTAGCTGAATATTTTAGAAGTTCTAATATTTCCTTTGAATTTTGAGAATCAAGGTTCCCTGTTGGTTCATCTGCTAATATAACTGCTGGTTTATTAGCTAAAGCTCTACCTATAGAAACTCTTTGTTGTTGTCCTCCAGATAATTCTGATGGATGATGCTTCCTTCTATTTTCTAATCCTAAAAGTTTTAAAAGATCCTCTAGATATTCCTTATCTATTTTCCCTCCATCAAGAAGTACTGGCATTTCTATATTTTCTTCTGCAGTTAAAACCGGTATTAAATTAAAGAATTGAAATACAAATCCTATTTTTCTTCTTCTTAAAACTGATAACTCCTTCTCCTTTAATTTATAAACACTCTCACCTTTTATAATAACTTCACCTGAAGTTGGTTTATCAACACCACCTAGCAAGTGAAGTAGTGTACTCTTCCCTGACCCTGATGGTCCTACTATGGCTATGAATTCACCTTGCTCTATTTCTAAATTTATATCTTTTAATGCTTCAACCTTAGCTTCTCCACTACCATAAACTTTACATAAATTCTTTACTTCTATAAGTGCCATAATTATATCTCCCCTTAAGCTTTTATTATTATGATTTTATTATAAATTAACAATATTAATTTTATATAAATTCAAATATTACAATTTAGTAATATTTCGTGACAACTTCTAGTTGTCAAAATCGAAACCTTTAATTGGTAGTATAAAGTTTTTTCATAATATATACTTTAGCTATGAGGTGATAATTATGAATTTTAATGATAAACTACAAAAACTTAGAAAAGATAAAGGTCTTTCACAAGAGGCTCTGGCTGAATTAGTTAATGTCTCTAGACAAGCTGTTGCAAAATGGGAATTAGGATGTTCTTACCCTGATATAGATAATCTAATTACACTAAGTGAAATTTTTAAGGTATCTATTGATAAACTTTTAAAACCTTCAGATGAATGCTTATTAAATACTGACAATACATCTGAATTTGAATCTTCAGAACTACTTATAAAATTCTTATGTAGAGCTAAAAAAGCTACTTATGCTGGAAAAGGCCCTAAATCCCCATCTTCTAGACCTAACTCACACGACTTACAATATAACGAAGATAATTTATTATATATAGATACATTTTTAGGCGGGGAAAGTTTTGCTGGTGAAGAATGCCTATGGATAGACTCAACTCCAGTTTGGTCTATGAATTATATGGGTAGAGTCTTAAGTGAAGAATTCTCAGGTTCATTCTTAAAAGAAGTTCTATCATTAGTACCTGAAGATAATCCTTACAGAGGTCCAATTGTATATGAAAATGGTGACTATAAATATCACTGTATTGTTAATGGTTCTTTTGAATGGTTCAATGGCTATGAAGAGATTTTTTATAAAGACAAAAAAGTATTTGAATGTATGTTTCATGGTGGCTTAGTAAAATAAATATATTAATAACAAGTAATTTTTAAAATTAATTAGTAATAAAATTTTATTTATAATTTAATTATAGTCTATGCATATATTTTTATTTTTGAAAAGGAAGATTTACTATAAATGGTCTTTATACAACTTAGAATTAAAAATACCGTATATTCGTTTAAATAATACGGTATTTTAACAAATTTATTATTTCAAGAAATATAAAGTTTAAATATACATTAAGTATATAAGTATTAATGAAGTTAAGCTAAAAATAATAAAATCAATAATAGCTAATTTATATTCTTTCTTTATAAGCGATATTACAAGTACAACAATACTTAATGCTATATTAATACCAGCTAAAATAAAGTTAGTAAATAGTCCCCTAATAAATATAGATTCTAATATATACATTCCTGTAATGATAAATAGAATAATATGCATTATCTTAATCCCATTACTTTTGTTAAAAAAGATGTTATTAATCATCATATCTCCCCTCCTTATATAACTTTTAATACAGCAGTGCTTTAAGGTTATTCGGCTTAAATTGATAATTCTTTTTAGGAATAATATCAATTATTGAAGCTTTATTATTAACTACTGTGAATTACTATTGTATTTTCCAGAATATAATTATATAACAAACAAACTATAATCACATTAATTTCTTATAACTTAAAATGTCGTATATCCACTTTAAAATAATACAGTATTTCTAATAGTTTAATTTTTATATCTAATTTCTTTCTAACATATTGCATATTATAAGTTAATAGTTATATAATTATACCTAGATATACTATGTATCGTATTACTATGTAAAGAGGTGAATTTATGAAAATTAACAAAGAACTTTTAAAAGGTAGTACAACAGTACTAATATTAAGTCTTCTTAATCGCAAAGATATGTATGGTTATGAAATGATTAAAGAAATGGAAGAAAGATCAAAAAATATATTTTCTTTTAAGGAAGGTACTCTTTATCCTATACTTCATAGTTTAGAAAATGAAAATTATATTGAAGCTTATTGGGATTCTAGTAACGGTAACAGAAAAAGAAAGTATTATAAGATAACAGACGCTGGTAAAAAAGTGCTTCTTGAAAAAGAAAAAGAGTGGAAGCTATTCAGCTCTACAGTGAATAATGTATTATGGGAGGGTGAATTATGTCTGCAATAGGAAATGAAAAAATTGATAATTATATAGATGATGTGTGTAGTCGTGTTAAAAATAAAAAGGTTCATAAGTTAATAAAAGTAGAACTGTTGTGTCACTTTGATGATATTATAGAAGATTGCTTAGATAAAGGTATGTCCAAAGACGATGCCATAAAGCAAGCTATTTTACAGATGGGCTCTTCCGAAGTTATAGGAGATGATTTAAATAAAGCTCATAAAACAAACTCTGATTTGTTACTTTTAGCAATAACAGCTATATTAGTTTTCTTTGGAATGTTCACATTGGCTTTTGTTCAAAAAAATTCTCCTATGAACTCTTTGGAATACTATCCAAATCTTTTAGGTAAATCTTTTGTTTATTTAATAATAAGTATTGCTATATCGTTATTATTTGTAAAATTAGATTATAGAAAACTAAAAAAATACTCAAAGTTTATTTATGCTTTTTCAATATTATTAATGATATTAACTACTTTTATCTCCTCTCCTGTTAACGGGGTTATAGGTTATATTCAAATAGGGAATTTCTCATTTAATTTATTAACTATAAACACTTTACTTTTAGTAGTAGCTCATTCTGGTATTTTTGATAATTATAATTGGAATAGCAAAAAGCATTGCTTTATTGGTATTTTATTAGTAATAGCACCTTCCTTAATATTTATTGTTACACCTTCATTATCTAATGCAACTATATATTTATTAAGTGCTTTTACAATAATGATTATATCTGGTTTTAAAATTAGATACTTAATACTGACTATTTCAAGTTTATTTGCAATTTTTTCAGCCTTTTTATTAAGTGAAGCATATAGAATAGAACGATTTTTTGCTTTTTCAAATCCTAGTAAGGATCCATCAGGAGCTGGATGGATATATAATCAATTGTCTTCATTAAATCTTTCTGCTGGAATTTTAGGTCAAGGTAATAATCTTACTTCAATTACTCTTCCTGAGGCACATACAGACTTTGTGTTTACATCAATTATTTATAGCTTTGGTTGGATAGCCGGAATAATCTTATTAGCTGTGATTCTAGGATTTATTATTAGAATTGGGTTTATAGGAGCTAATACTAAAGATAGTTATGGCAAACTATTAGTTAGTGGAATTTGTTCACTATTTGCAGTGCAATTTTTACTAAGTATCTTAGCAAATCTTTCACTATCACCTATACTTAGTGTTAATATGCCTTTTATAAGCTACGGTGGAAGCCAACTATTAATAAATATTTTATCTATTGCTATTATTAATAATGTTTATAAACAAAGAAATACACCTTTAATTTCAACATTTTAAAGCATAAAAAATAGCCATCATATACGTTAGTTATGGTGGCTATTTTGATACTTTTTTATATTTTGAAACTATTATTTAACATCTACTTTAATAGCTTTATCAAATAGATATATATCATTTCTTGAATTATCTAAATAAGTAATTGAATATTTTCCTTCAACTAGAGCCTTGTGAAACTCAATTACAAACTCACCTGTTTCAGCGTTGTATTTAGTAGTTGATTCTTCATTTCTATAATAATCATCTACTGGATAACTTATATTTAATTCATTTTCATCTTCTACTATCATTTTTAAATTATCATAATTACCTATAGTTGGCTTATAATATACTAATGTCTTATTATCTTTAACCTCAACTTTTGTAATAGTTCCATATTCTTCTCCATACTTAGTTTTAAGTTTGGTTTCTCCATCTAAGTTTAATGGAACCTTGATTTCTTGAGGCGCTTCCCATTTTATATCATTAGGACTCTCTTCATAATCACTAGGTGGATTAGAAATAACATGTATATTAGGAATTATTTTAATGCTTTCTGTATCTTCATATATTTCCTTATATCTTCTCATAAATATATTACCATATCTACTTTCTGTATTTTCATTTCTATAAGCTGAAGCTTTATTTTCAAGAGTTCTACCTTTATCGTCTATAATTAAATAATCTAAAAAATTATAACCATCATAATCAGTTCTTCCTAAGATAGCTGTATTTATTGGAGTTAAAATAACATCTTCTAAAATAAGCCCTTCTTGAATACTGCTTAAATCAGCATTTATATCTATTTCACTTACTCCATTTTTAAGCTTCTCGTTACTTACAGGAATATCAAAGTTCCAATCCCCTTTTATACTTCCATTTTCGACTAAGCTTATTTCATTTATTTCTAAAGTAAGAATAAATTCATCTGGAACCTCAATAATATCTCCTTTATAATTTGTCGGCAGCATATTGCCCGAATTAATAAGATAATTGCTACTTCCTACATATACCTTTCCTTCTTCATCATATTTAGCAGAACCAATCCCGCCAATAAAAAGTTCCTCTCCATTAACCTTAAAACTTTCATTATGAAAGTATATACTATTAAGCTTTTTATTTATTATTTTATCTCCCTCTACTGTATAAAAAATTTCCAAATCTATACCATCGTAAATAACTTTATTAATCGTTATTCCAACACCGTTACTTTCCTTAGTTATATTTATATCTGATGCATATTTATCATAATTTTCATAAGTTTTTCTATTAAAGGTTTCATATATATTTCTTAATACTGGAATATTTTTTGCATATGGTGTTACAGAAAAACCAAATAGTCCTGCACTTAAAAATATAGATACTATACCTGCTATCTTTTTGTAATTTCTCTTTTTCTTTGTAGCTTGTACTTTCAGTAATGCTTCATCAAAGGCTTTATTAATATTATCTGGAACAAAATTAACTTCTTCCTTTAGCCTCCCTTTTACTTCTTTATCAAATTTATTATCATTTCTATCCATAAAACTTATACCTCCTTCATCCTTTCTCTAAGCTTTTCTCTTGCTCTTGAAAGTCTCGATCTTACAGTTCCCTCTGGAATTTCTAAAGTTTTAGCAATTTCTACAGTACTCATATCTTCAAAATAATAAAGTACTGTAATATTTCTTAAATCCTCGTTTAATGATTTTACTGCATTTATTAAATCCATATTTTCATATTTATCATCATACTTTTCTTTTTCTATACTATCCTCTAAAGACACTACTCTCTTATTTTTTCTTAATATATCATTACATTCATTAATTAAAATCCTTATTATCCAAGTTCTAAAAAAATCATCATTTTTCAAAGTTGATATTTTTTCAAAAGCTTTTATAACTGTATTTTGTATAGCATCTTCAATGTCATATTCATTTTTTAATATGCCTTTAGCTACCCTATATATATTTAATCTATTTTCATTAATAAGCTCAATAAAAGCTTCTTTATCACCATTTTTAGCTTTTGCTACATTTGACTTTTTCTTATAATTGAAAAGTGATATTAACTCCATTTTTCCTCCTAAAATTATTACCTAGCTAAGTTTTATACTTATTAGATGGATAACAGTATTAATCCGCTCCCATTATAAATAAAAAAAAGATATAAACTTAGTTTTAATTTTCAAGTTTATACCTTTTAAATATTATCATTTATCAAATTAAAAGAATATCATTTTAATAGCAAAAATAATTAATATTATCCCACCTAAAAAATCTGCATATCTAGTTACGAAGTCAAGCCTTCTTATATACCTACATAAGAAAAATCCTGTTGTACAAATTAGCAATGTTATTAATCCAATCATAACTGCATTTAATACCATAAGGAGGCATATGCAAGCTCTATGTGATGCTGTAAACCCAATAACAAGTGCATCTATGCTAACAGATATTCCTAGAATTATTGGCATCCCTTTTTTAAGTAGTAATTCATCATCCTTCTCTTCAGACTCAACTCCTTCTTTAAACATCATAATTCCAACAATTCCAATAGCTATTCCTCCTATTATATTAGGTATTGCAACTACATATCTCTCAAATAAATATCCAAATACTCCACCTAAAAAGAAAAATAAAAACTGAAAAAAACCAAAGGAAATTATATATTTTATCTTACTATCTCTTCTAACTCTAGGGTTTAAACCTATACTTAATGTAACACCTAATGCATCCATAGCTAAAGCTATTCCAATAATAATTAAATGTCTTAAATCCATATCCACTCTCCTAATTAGCAACTTACTTCTATATAATTGTATTAATAATTTTCTTTACATATGAATTATATTATTTAATTATTAGAATTTATTAATTACCACTTTATTTTTCATATTTTTTATTGTATAGTATATATTGTATTTCAAATAATGACTAAATTGTGTATCACATTTAATATATTTTATAATTATTTTTAAATTTCACATAAAGGGGAGTAACATAATGGCAAATTGTATCATAGCTCAATCTGGTGGTCCTACATCTGTAATTAACTCTAGTGTTGTTGGATTAGTAGATGCTAATAAAGATTTAAAGATTTTTGATAAAGTTTATGCTGGTTTAAACGGAATAGAAGGTATACTTAATGGAAATATCATAGAGCTATCTAGCTTTAGTGATGAAGAGATTAACTCATTTAGATATACTCCTTCATCTGGGTTAGGTTCTTGCAGATACAAAATGAAAAAGTTAGAAGAATCAACAGAGGAATATGATAAACTATTAGAAATTTTAAAGGCTAATGATATAAAAGCTTTCTTTTATGTTGGTGGAAATGATTCAATGGACACTACTGCAAAACTTGGTAAGTACGCTAAAGAAACAGGTCTAGATATTAAATTTATAGGTATTCCAAAAACTATAGATAATGATTTAATGTATACAGATCATACTCCTGGTTTTGGATCAGCTGCAAAGTTTATTGCAACAACAGTTCTTGAAACATACTTAGATTCATCAGTATACATAAATAACGGAATATTTATTGTAGAAACTATGGGGCGTGATACTGGATGGCTTGCAGCATCATCTGCTTTAGCTAAGCTTAACGGTAAACAAGTTGCTGATTTTATATACTTACCTGAATCTGCTTTTGATGTAGATAAGTTTTTACATGATGTAAAACTAAAATTTGAAGAACAAAATCAAGTATACATAGTTGTATCTGAAGGAATTAGAACTGCTGATGGTACATTTGTTGCTGAAACATCTTCACAAGCTCACGATAAATTTGGACATGCTCAACTTGGTGGAGTTGGTATGTATTTAAAGAATTTAATAATTCAATCTGGAATTACAAAAAGAGTTAAAGCTTTAGAACTTGGAGTTCTTCAAAGATGCGCTATGCACTGTGCTTCAAGCTTAGATTTAGAAGAAGCTCATCAGGCTGGTTATGAAGCATTAAAGTATGCTAATATGGGGCATAGTGGATATATGGTTGCTATAAAAAGAGAATCAAATGTTCCTTACTCAAGCTCATATTTCTTAGTGGAAGCTGATAAAATAGCTAATAATGTTAAATACTTCCCTAAGGAATGGATTAACGAAGAAGGTAATGGTATAACTGAAGAAGCTATTGAATATCTAGCTCCACTTGTATCATCACTTCCATCAATTTTAACTCAGTCACCTATGCCTAATTTTAAGGTGTTTAATAAATAAAAATAAATGCTTAATGATAGCTACACCCATGGCATCATTAAGCATTTTACCTTTTTATTTATTTTTAGGTAAATACCTTCTACATATATACTCTATAGTATCTAAGAAAATATCTACTTCTTTTTCGGTATTATATATTCCAAGACTTACTCTAACCATCCCTGGAATTCCATTCTTACCTATATATTCATCAAGGTCTTTATCATTAATTCCTAATAATCTCCTTGTATATGGATGTGCACAGAAACCTCCTTGCCTAACTGCAATACCTCTTATATTAGCAAGCCTTTCTCCAACCTCTTCATAGCTCATTCCATCTATATTAAATACCATTATTCCTAACCTATCATCTATATTTTTACAATCTCCGTATAAACGAATATTGTCTATACTTTTCATACCTTGTAATAATCTTGAAAATATATTTTTCTCATTTTCTTCTATTGTCCTAAATCCTATTGTTTCCATATCCTTTATAGCTTGCGCCATAGCTACTGCACCAAAAAAATTAGGTGTTCCAGGTTCATTTTTCTCTGGAGTATCTAAATAAACCTGACCATCATCCCTAACCATATATACTATTCCTCCTCCTAGAATATCAGGAGGATAATAATTAAAAGTTTTCTTCAGTCCAATTATTGCCCCACTACCAAAGGGAGCATACATCTTATGTGCTGAAAACACTAAATAATCTATATTTTCATCACTTTTCACTCCAAGCATGGATATCTTCTTATGAGCTACTAACTGAGCTCCATCAACAATTATATGGGCTCCATATTTATGAGCAAGTCTTGCTGCTCTTCTTATATCATTTAAATATCCAGTAACATTAGATGCACCACTTATAGTAACATACTTTACCTTCCCACAATATTTTATTAGCATTTCTTCAAGGTCATCTATTTTTACTCTTCCATTGTCGTCCACTTCTAAATATTTTAAGTTGCATTTTCCTCTCCAAGGCAAATCGTTTGAGTGATGTTCCATTCTAGTTGTAATAACAACATCGTCTCTATCTTTAATTAATATATTGGATAATCTATTTATCCCCATTGTAGTATTGTCTGTAAAAATAGCTGTATATAAATCTTGAGGTGCATTAAAATAATTCATTATATACTTTCGGCATTCCTCATAAGTATCACTACAAAATTGCGATTTTTGCCCATCACCTCTAGCTATTGATCCATACATTTCACTACATTCTATTACTCTTTTCAACACTCTTTTAAATGCCGGAGTGGTAGCTGCATTATCAAAATTTATAGGAACAATTTTGCCTCTTCCTTCAACTGTAACTTTTCTATCTATCCCTACAAATAAATCTCTTATCTTTTCCATACTAGCTTTATGCATAACAATCCCTCCCCCTACATTCTATTCTTATAAGTAATTTAGTGTTCTTTTTATCGTACTAAATTGCCTCCTTACATCATATTCTATAAAGTAACATATGTCCCAAAATAGACATATATTGGTAACAAATTATACTTGGAGGATATAAATGGATTCAAATAAAAAACCAAAAAACAAAAAAGATAATGATTTAACTTTTGCTCCTATGAATATTCAAGATGCTCTTAAGCCTGCGAATTTTCCTACTCCTAATATTACTGGAGGCCCTATGAGTAATGGGACAATGTATATGTGCTTTCCTGCTCCATCAATCAACATGATGAATCCAGCAATGAATACAGATAATATGACAAACATTGTACCATCAACTCCATACCCTTCAAATATTCCTGATATTGAAAAAACAGAGATGAATAATCCTAAAAATACTATTAATTCAAATACTACACAAAATGTTCCTAGTAGTTTGCCAAGCAATTCTAGCCAACTTGAATATCCATCAGAGGTGAATTCAGAAGATTTGTATTCCTATAATAAACCTAGGCTAAATGATAATTACGATACTAACTTAATAAACCCTTTAGATATTTTAAGAAATTTCTCATTTGAAGATATTCAATTATCTGATGGTTGTCGAGGTGACAGCAAAGAGGATGATGTAGAGGAAATATTTAAAAAGATAGAAGAAAATAATTCTGTCGTATTAGCTACTATGAAAGCTTACAGAATTCCGTATCCTATAGCTAAGTTACTAATAAAAAATATAATTAAACTTACTCTTGAGTATAAAGGAAGGTGATATTATGACTTATCTAAGAGTAAATGCACCTAATGTTAACTCTGGTTTTAGAGTACTTCACGCAGTGCCAAATGCTCCTAATGTAGATGTTTATGCTAATGGAAGTTTACTAGTATCAAATCTATCCTTTAGTTCAATATCTACCTATTTAAGTTTAACTCCTGGAACTTATGAATTGCAAATATATAGGTCAGGATTCTATGATACTCCATTAGCTACACAGAATGTTCAACTAGCACCAAGTGCTAATTATACTATTTCTGTAGTTACATTAGGCGGATTATTTCTATTTAAATTAAGAGATGCTCCAATTGCAGTTTCCCCTAATTCTAGTTATTTAAGATTTATGAATCTTTCACAAACTGCCCCACTACTTAATCTAAATTTACCTAATGGAACTCAACTTTTTAATTCTGTTGAATACTTAGAAACAACAGGCTACTATACAACTTCTCCTGGAATATATAACTTTGTAGTTGAGTTCTCTGGTGGAACAGCTGTAAATAAAAATCTAAAAGACTTAACACTAGAAGGTGGAAAGCTTTATACAATCTATGTTATAGGCGTATTTGACGGCAAACCGCCTCTTGGATACTTGTTTGTTGAGGATGAAAGATAGAAATATTAATATTCTGTGGTTTTTAGATTTCAAAGGACAGTAGATAGCCATCTACTGTCCTTCAAATTTTTAATATTTATCTATTCTACAAATTTAAATTTAACAATTAGAACAATATTTCAATTATACATTTAAAATAATGAGAAAACTAAACTTTATTTTATTTTGCTTCGTTTTTTTGATATTTTAAATTTTTGATAAAGAATATCCTTTAAAACCAAAGCAGTATCCTCATCATTAAAATTGAACTCATTTTTACAATCATCATACAGCTGAGATATTTTTTCACAATAACTGTTTATTCCTTGCATACCTTGATAAGATGCTAAAATTGGATACTTCTTGCTCCATGCACTAGTCCAATCAATTTCATCCACTATCATTTCTATACTTGTAATATCCCCACTAAGATTACTTTCATTTATAAGATAGTCATAACTTACATTATATAGTTGGCTTAACAACTTGACCTTAATTAACTCAGGAATTGTTTGGTCCATTTCCCACTTGCTCACTGTTTGCCTTGATACACCTAATTTATCAGCAACATCTTCTTGAGATAACCCTGCTTTTTTGCGTAAATCTAGTAATTTATCACCTAATGACATAATAATCACACACCTTTCAATTATTCTGAGCTTACTTGTATCTAAAGTATACTTGAAATATAAAGTGCTTTCTAGCAATTAAACTTGGAATTTTGTCAACTATAATTAACATTTTTAATATAAGTATTCCCCACTTGATATAAACTCCCCAATACCTTCCTGTAATTTTTTCTCCTATTTGAATAAACATAATGTTAATAGTATAATTATATGGAAACTTCGGGATATGGAGGAGAATATGATAGTTTTAAGTTGTAAAGATATATGTAAAAGTTATGGAATTAGAGATGTACTTAAAAAAGTTACATTTTCAATAAATGAAGGTGATAAGGTTGGTATTATCGGAGCTAACGGTGAAGGTAAATCGACTCTATTTAAGATAATATGTAAAGAATTATCTCAAGACTCTGGAGAAATTTTTATAGATAAAAATAAAACTCTTGGGTACTTATCTCAGAATCTTAATTTAGATACAGATAAAAATATCTACGAAGAAACACTTTCTGTATTTGATGAGCTTATTAACATAGAAAATAAATTATCTACATTAGAAATAAAAATGAATGAGCCTTATGATGAATCTAAAGCAGAATATCATGAAAAGTTAATTAAAGATTATACTACACTTCAAGATATTTATTCTCATAAAGGTGGATACGTATATAAAGGTGAAATATCTAGAGTATTAAAAGGTCTTGGGTTTACTGAAAATGATTTTTATAAAGATATAAATACTTTAAGTGGTGGACAAAAAACTAGAGTAGCTCTTTGTAAGCTATTATTAAGAAAACCAGATATATTACTTCTAGATGAACCTACTAACCACCTTGATTTAGAAGCTATAGCTTGGCTAGAAGAGTATATGAAAACTTATAAAGGTACAGTCTTAGTAATTTCCCATGATAGATTCTTCTTAGATTCAGTTACTAACAATACTTTTGAAGTAATAAATGGTGAGGTTGAATGTTATAACGTTCCTTATACTAAGTTTATTGAATTAAGAAAGAAAAACTATGAGGCTAAGTTAAAAGCTTACAACCTTCAGCAAGCAGAAATAAAAAGACAAGAAGCTATAATTGAAAAGTTCCGTTCGTTTAACAGAGAAAAAAGTATAAGAGCCGCTGAGAGTAGAGAAAAAGCTTTAGATAAAATGGAGAGAATAGATGCTCCTACTCATGAAAAAGAAGGTTCTAAAATTAAATTTGAAGCTTCAATAAAAAGTGGATACGATGTACTTCACATTGAAAAAATGAGTAAAGCTTATGGTGATAAAGTACTGTTTAAAAATCTTAATATGGATCTAAAACGCGGTGAAAAAATAGCTTTAATAGGTGAAAATGGTAGAGGTAAAACCACCCTATTCAAAATAATAATGGATGTTGTTGAAGCTGATACTGGAGTTAAAGTTCTTGGAACTAACGTTAATGTTGGTTACTATGACCAAGAACAATCTGACTTAGATTTAAATAAAACAATTTTAGATGAAGTATGGGATGCTTTTCCTAATATGACTACAACAAAGCTTAGAAACGCTTTAGCATCTTTCCTATTTACAGGTGATGATGTATTTAAAGTTATAAATACTCTAAGTGGTGGTGAAAAATGTAGAATTAATTTATTAAAGCTTATGCTTTCTAAATCTAACCTATTACTAATGGATGAACCTACTAACCACCTTGATATTATGTCTAGAGAAGCTTTAGAAGATGCTATATTAGAATATGATGGAACATTAATGATAATTTCCCACGATAGATATTTCTTGAATAAAGTAATTGGAAGAATTTTAGAGCTTAATGAAGATGGTGTAACTGAGTATCTTGGTAACTATAATTACTATCAAGAAAAGAAGCTTAACCCAAGTAGATTTGAAGATTACGAAGAGATAGCTAATGGAAAAACTAAAACTCAAATTAAAGAAGATAAGAAAAAGAAAAGAGAAGCTGAAAAAGAAGCTAAGGCTATGCAGCTTAAATTAAAAAATATCGAAAAAACAATAGCTGAAAAAGAAGACCAATTAGTTAAGCTTCAAGAAGATCTTTGCTTAGAAGAAATTTACTCTAATCCAACAGAAAGCCAAAGAGTAAATAATGAGATTAAAGATTTAGAAGAAGAAATAGCTAATCTTTATAATGAATGGGAGAATATGGTCTAGCTCATAATTAATGGTGGCATAAAGCCACCATTTTTTAATTTATAATTATTTTAATAAACTTCTTCTTTCCAATTTGAATTATAAGTTCAGGTACTAGTAAAACCTCATCAATATTATTTATTCTTTCCCCATTTACTTTGACTCCACCTTGGTCGATTAACCTTCTAAATTCTTTTTTGCTCGGAACTAACTTATTCTCTAAAACTATATCCGCTAAGTTAAAATCACCTGAGTTAACTTCTACAGTTTTTATATCTTCAGGAATTTCTCCTTTTTGAAAGACCTTTCTAAACCTTTCTTCTGCAACTGTCGCTTCTTCTCTTCCATGGTATAACTCTACTATTTCTTTAGCTAAATAAATTTTCACATCTCTAGGATTTACTTCATCTTCTTCAAGATCCTTCTTTATCTTTTCAACTACATCTGGATGAATATCTGTAACTAATTCAAAGTATTTAATTATTAAGTTATCTGGTATAGTCATAGCTTTTTCAAACATAATTGCTGCATCTTCATCTATGCCAATGTAGTTTCCTAAGCTTTTGCTCATCTTATTTTCACCATCAAGACCTTCTAATAATGGCATAATTATTATTGATTGTGGCTCTTGCCCAAATTCTTTTTGAAGCATTCTTCCCATTAAAACATTAAATCTTTGGTCAGTTCCTCCCATTTCAATATCAGCTTTAATCTCTACTGAATCAAATCCTTGCATTAATGGATAGAAAAACTCATGAAGAGATATGGACATATTACTTTCGTACCTCTTTTTAAAATCCTCTCTTTCTAGCATTCTTGCAACTGTAGATTTTGCAGCTAGTTTTATTACTTCTTCAAAAGTCATCTTAGATAGCCATTCACTATTAAACTTAACTTCTGTTTTATCTCTATCAAGTATCTTAAATATTTGCGTCTCATAAGTTTTTGCATTTTCAAGTACTTGTTCTGTTGTTAACGGCTTTCTAGCCTTTGATTTCCCTGTTGGATCTCCTATCTTCCCTGTAAAATCTCCAATTATTATAACTACCTTGTGTCCTAAATCCTGTATTTGCTTTAGTTTTCTTAAAACTACAGTATGACCTAAATGAATATCTGGAGCACTTGGATCTAATCCTAATTTAACTACTAACTCTTTTTTACTTTTTAATTTCTCCTTTAATTCTTCAAGTCCTATTATTTCATCTACACCTTTGCTTATTATCTTTATTTGTTCATCTATATTAATCATCTTTATTCCTCCAAAATTTTCTTTGTTTTCTTATATAATTTTATAAGGAAACACACTACTCATATACATTCGTAGGTGTACACTTCCAGTGTAACTTCAATCTACCAAATCATAAATTTGGATTTTCAGTTAAGTTCGGTTACCTAAATTACATGTGCGCCCTGTGGGTGAAATTTAGAACCTCACTTATAGTAACTCATAACTTTCTCTATACTTAAAAATCCGCGCGTATATTTTTAAATATAAAAAAGCCCCCGTCCTACTAAAAGGACGAGAGCATAAAACTCACGTGTTACCACCTAATTTCATTGTTAACTCACACTAACAACCTCTTCAGGTACGCCAAATAAGATACTTTGGTTATACCCTAGCACTATAACGGGTGCGAATCCGACATCTGCCTACTAGTTGTAATCTTTCGGAGTGCTGCTCAGAGACGTATTCAAATTAACTCGTTATGTCCTTCTCACCAACCAGGACCTCTCTTTATAACTCTATTAATTCTACTCTTTCTCTTCAAAGCTTTAACAATTCAATTCTTATTTATTATTATATGCTTGTTTTTTTCTTTGTCAACATAAACCTAGTTTAAAAGTTGAACTTTTACGCTTAGTAGTTTAGTAAACTTTCAATTCCTATTTGTTTTAATTATTAACATTTCTTTTAAATGTATAGTATGTTCCTAAAAAATAACTTAAATAAACAATAAGCATTAAAACAATACCAAAGCTTATACTTAAAATAAATATTTTTTCTCCTACAAACACTGTAATTATATCTTTATAAAAAATATAAAAATTATATATAAATATTGCAACTCCAATCATTGCTATAGCAATAGGAACTATAAAATATATTGAAATTTGCTTTAATATTATCTTACTTATCTCCTTATCCTCAACACCTAATTTTCTAAGTATATTAAATCTATCTTTATGTTCAATAGACTCAGCTAGTTGACTTAATGATAAAACAGTTAAACTTATCATAAGTAGTACCACACCTAAATATATGCCGAGGATTCTCATAGCTAAAGTTGTAACTAAAATATTATTAGTCTCTAACGATTTAACACTTGTATCAATTACCCTATATGTTATATCCCATTCATTACTATACTTTTCTACGAATTTAGAATTATTTTTTCTAAACCACTCATTTACGTAGTTGTTTTGGAATTCATTAGCCTCTTCATAACTCATTTCACTATTAATATTAGCTACAAAATTAGTTTCTAAAAATTCAAGATTATCACATATTTCATCTGGTAAAATCATAATACTATCTGAAAACGGACTATAAAAACCTTCTCCAATAGATTCTTTATAATTTGATTTTTCACTTATTTTTAAAACTTCACCATCAATATTAAAAGTAGAGTGATTTTTAATATAATTATTTATTTCTTCATCAGTTACGGCACTATACCATTGAGTAGTAAACTCATTATCCTTTAAATCTATTTCTTCATATCCTAACATACTTCTTAGTTGATTAAAGTCACTTAATCTAATTGCTAAAGTTGATTCACTATTTCCATCTGCTTTTACAATATATTTTTCTACCTGGCAATAACTATCTGCATCATATCCCTTATCTTTTAAGTAATCTATTATCTCTATATAATCTAATTTAGGTAGTTCTTGTACATCATTTATATTAGCTTGTTCTAAAAGACTTGTAGTATAATTATTCCTTATATCTATATCATAAGGAACCCTCATATCTAAATATCCAAGTGCCCATTGAGCCATTACAAGAGTTATTATAAAACTAATCATAGCCCCTAAAAAAGTCATTGATATTGTAGCCATTAATATTGGTGCTGTCTTTATTTTAGATACTATTGATCCTATTAAAAATAAATTTGTTCCTTCATATTTAAAGTTAGTCCACTTATTTTTTATATAAATCATTATATAAGCAATTGAATAGAATAACGAATAAGTTCCAAGTATGAAAGTAATTAGAGAAATACCTATATACATAAGCATTCTTATACTATAGTCAATTTTTGAATTCATTAATTTAATAGTACAGCTGCCACAAATAACATATAAAATAATAGCTAGTATAAATATTACACTATACACTTTGCCACTTCTCTTAAATTTGAATTCTACTTGCTTATGTGCATTTAACATATCTATTAGCTTTATTTTTCTTAAAACTATAACGTTATGCACTCCTATTATACAAAATATAGCTATAAAAAATATAAAAGTAATTAAAACTGTATCCATATACAATCTTAAATTAAAAACTACTTCTTGTTTAGCACTTATTAAGATTATTGCTGTAATTACTTGTGAAAATAAAGTCCCTACAAATATTCCAGATATTATTGCTAAAATTCCAATTACAATAGTTTCAATAAAAAACATCAAAGCTACACTTTTTTGTTCTGCTCCAAGTAATACATAGGTTGCAAATTCTCTTTTTCGTCTTCTTATCATATATTTGTTTACATAAGCTACAAGTAAAATAAGAATAGCTGTAATTATATAAGTTGAATATTTTAATATTAAATTTAAGGCTTTAAAGTTATAAGATTCCTCAGTGATTAATTCATAACTTGAACTAGAAAGCGATGTGATTGCATAAAACAAACTTACACATATTGTTATCGTTATAAAATAAATTAAGTAATCCTTAATAGATTTTTTCGCATTACTTTTAGCTAATTTAGCGTACATCTCTAACATCACCACCTAATAATGCTACTACATCTAATATTTTATTAAAGAACTGTCTACGTGTGTTTTCACCTTTTAATAATTCTGTAAATATTTTTCCATCTTTAATAAATAATATTCTGTCACAATAACTAGCAGTAAAGGAATCGTGAGTTACCATTAATATGGTTGCATCTAAATTCTTATTTAAACTTGATATCATCTCTATTAGCATTTGAGCTGATTTTGAATCTAGTGCTCCTGTAGGTTCATCAGCTAATATAAGCTTAGGATTTGTTACTAATGCTCTTGCACAAGCAGTTCTTTGCTTTTGTCCACCAGATATTTCATAAGGATATTTTGAAAGTAAATCCTCTATTCCAAGCTCCTTTGCAACCTCCAACACAATCTTGTCTATATCACTTTTTTTAGTTTTATTTATTGTTAGTGCTAAAGCTATATTTTCATGAATTGTCAATGTATCTAATAAATTAAAATCTTGAAATATAAATCCTAAATTTTCTCTTCTAAACTTTGCTATATTTTTTTGATTTAGCTCTGTTATATCTTTTCCATCTAAATAAATATTTCCTGAACTGACATCATCTATTGTAGCTATTAAATTTAGTAATGTTGTCTTACCTGATCCTGATGGTCCCATTACCCCTACAAATTCACCTTTTTTTACTGAAAAGCTTATGTCATCAATTGCTTTAACTATATTCCCTTTATTTCCATAATATTTTTCAATATTATTTATTTTTAATACTTCGTTCATTATTATCACCTCAAGGATATTTTAACTTATATAGCTCATTGTTGATTCGATTTAATATTACTTTTAGGTGACAATGTTGTAACATTACTAAATTAGAACCTGATTGACACTCTAAATCTCTGAATTAGCTAGTGGAAGTTACTTCTACTAACTTTAATGAGTAGTTAGTTTCATTATAAAGCTTCCTATAGGAAAAGTAATACTAACCTTTGTATAACTATTTATTTCTGATTCTATATCTATTATTAATCCTAACTTATCACATAATTTTTTACATAAATATAATCCTATCCCTGTAGATTTATTATTTATTCGTCCTACATTTCCTGTAAATCCTTTTTCAAATACTCTATCTAATTCATCTGAAGGTATTCCAATTCCATTATCCTCAATAATTAATTTGATTCCATTCTTCACATCATTTACATATATTTTCACTATTGCATCTTCATTGCTTCTATATTTTATAGCATTTACTATTATCTGATTTAAAATAAATTCAAGCCATTTACTATCGCAATATATCATCCTATCTATATTATCAATTTCTATATCTATATTATTTAAAATAAAGCCTTGCTTATTTCTAGTAATTACAGTATTAACACAATTTTGCAAGCTTATTTCCTTAATTAGATAATCCTTATCTACCTCTTCACTTCTTGCATAAAATAGTGCTTGCTCAATATACCTATCAATTTCTTCTAATTGCATAAGTATTGCTGAACTTTTTGTTGTCCTATTATTTTCTTCTATTAACTTTATGAGAGATATAGGAGTCTTTACTTCATGAACCCATTGTTCTATATACTCTTTATAATTTTTAAGTCTTAACTTTTCTTTATTTATTTCTTCCCTCATTGATTTGCTTGATTTTTTTAAAAGATAATAATATGGCTCCGCTTCAATAAAAGGTGGTAGCTCTAAAACTTCACTTATTAAATATTTTTTATCTATCTTTGATACAGATTTCTCTATTAATTCAAAATAAACTTTTCTTTTTCTATAAGCACTAAAAAAGTATATAGATAAAATAACAATCCACCATAAATCTATTATCATTATTGCTTTTAATTCATTGCCTATACTTAAAAGGAATACAGACAAGACTATAAGAGCTATACTATTTAATGCTATTGTTCCTATCTTACTTCTTAAGTAATCTTTTAAACTCATATTATATACCCTTGTCCTCTTTTAGTTTTAATAAAATCTTCTAATCCTATTTCTTCAATTTTATTTCTTATCCTTGTAATATTTACTGTAAGTGTATTATCATTTACAAACATAGAGCTGTCCCATAAATATTCCATTATTTCAGCCCTAGATACAATTTTATCTTTATTAATTAATAAATAATACAATATTTTAAGTTCATTTTTTGTAAGTTCTTTACTATTTCCATTATGTTCAATTGTGCTAGTTAAAATATTTAATTTTAAACCATTATGCTCGATTATATCTAAATTAGACTCATTAGGATATGCTCTTTTAATAAGGGCATTTATTCTAGCTAAAAGTATTTGAGTATTATATGGCTTTGTAATAAAATCATCTCCACCTAGAGTAATTGCCATAAGCTCATCTATATTTGTATTTCTGCTTGTTATAAAAATTATAGGCACTTTTGAGAAACTACGTATTTCTGTACATATCTTAAACCCATCATCATTTGGCAAATTTATATCTAATAAAATTAATTCTGGACTATTCTCTTTTACTATTTGTGGTATCTTATCAAACGCTTTTGGCTTTAAAACTAAATATCCATTTATAGTTAATAAATTTCCAATTTCATTTTGAAGTTGTTCATTATCATCTATTATCATTATTGTAAACATGCTTTATCTCCATTTATAATTTTTTCTCTTATGAACTATTTTATCTTACTTATTAAATAACTTCAAAAAAGTTTTTCACACTACTTATAACAGAACAAAAGTCGGCAGATTGCCGACTTTTTAGTTTTCATAATTTTAATATGGTTCAAATCTATCAGTAAAAAATACATCTCTGATAGTTAATTTTGCAACGCCTTCTTTTTTCTAATATTCTACCAGTTTCTATATATTCTTTCTAAGGCATCATACCTTCTAAGTTGAACTTATTACTAAAATCTTTTCCATTTATAGTTAAGATAATCTCTATTTCACTAGTAGCTTCTGTTATAGGAACTTCAGCTACGTAATGAATTTTTCTCGTTTCTAGTGGTTTTATTGAAGCATAGTTTTCTAAATCAGAACCATCAGCACTTTCTGCCACAGAAAAACACGTATACTCATTACTGTTTATTTTTATCTTTGCAGTAATTATATCGTCTGCCATTTTAGCTTCATTCTTCAAGTTTTTTATACCTAGAATTACATCTATATAAATATTATCTTCAGTTTTTACATTATAAGTGGAATAGGTTCCAGTTATAATTGAAGGCTCAATTGTTGGTGTAACCTCAAGTCCATCTAAATAATATTCACAAATGTCCTGCACCTTATTAGTACCACCTGCAACAACAAACACCCCATTTTTAGTTTCATCTTCTTGAGTATCTTGTTGTGTATTTTTTTGTACGTCATCATCCTCTTGTTTGCTTTCTACTGCATTTTCGATAGATGGAGATGTAGTTTTTTCACCTTCTTCTCCTGATGAATTGTTTTCCTTTCCACATGAGACAAGTGATAGAGCTAATAACAATACTCCTAATTTTAAAAATAGCCTTTTATTCATTTCAAAATAACCTGTTACCTTCCTTGCAATTATCTATTGAATTCTTTTATACATCTTGATATAGCTTCTCCAGTATTATCAAAATAAATTCCATTATCTCTTAGCTTTTTGTTATTAATTCTAAGATCTCTTTTCTTATCCTTAAATCTTTCTGTGTCTTTAATAATTATATCTTCAATTCTGTTCTGTAACCCTAAATTTTCAAGGACACTACATCCAATATCATAGGTACAAATATCATTTTCAGAACCAAAATTATAATCTCCAAAAGGTACATTCATTAGCTTTTCTATATTTTCTATAACTTCATAAACATAGCTAATACCTCTATATTCATTAGTTGCTAATGATATTTTTCCTCCCTTTAATGCTGCATTTAAAATATTGGTAATTATGTTTGTATTAACTCTTTTATTTCTCTCAGCATATGAAAACATCCAAGTTAATCTTAAATTATAATATTTTTCAAGTATGTTTTTAATTTCTTTTTCAGCTTCTAATTTTGTATCCCCATATATATTATTAGGTCTTAAAATAATATCTTCTTTATAAGGCCCTTCCTCTTCATTTCCTGCATAAAGCTGGTCACTGCTTGCAAAAATTAATGTTGAGTTATTTAACTCACATCCTTTTGCTATATTTATAGTTCCATCAACATTTATATTTTTAGCTAATTCAATCTCTCTTTGACACCTACCAGTATCTGATATGGCTGCAGAATGAAAAACAATATCAATGTTATTATTTTTAAAGAAATCATAAACCTGATTTTCATTAGTTATATCTAACTCTTTATGGCTTAAGGCTAAGATATCATATTTATCTTTATAATACTCATTAAATCTCGATGCTAAAAATCCATTACTCCCTGTAACTAATACCTTTTTCATATCCTCTTCCCCTTAACCTTCAACTTTTCTTTTATCTTATTTGTAATATTCAATAATAGCTTGAGTTCCTTCATCCTCTAATCCATTCTCTGCAAGATTTTCATATAGGTCTAATACTTTATTTAAAACTGGAAGCTCTTCACTTTTACTTTCCATAGTATCTCTTGCTATCTTTAGGTCTTTAATAAAATGCTTAATAAAAAATCCTGGTTCATAATCAGAATTTAACATTTTAGGTGCATTATTATCCATTTGCCAGCTTCCTGCAGCACCTTTAGAAATAGCATTTAATACAGTGTTTCCATCTAAACCAACGCTTTCTGCATAATGCATAGCTTCAGCAGCAGCTGCTATTGTCCCTGCTATAGCAATTTGATTACAGGCCTTGCAGTTTTGCCCACTTCCTGCTTTCCCTAAGTAAATTATATTTTTACCCATAGCTTCAAATACGGGAGTTAAATAATCAAAATCCTCTTTTTCTCCACCAACCATTATTGATAAAGTTCCATTTTTAGCTCCTATATCTCCACCTGAAACTGGTGCATCTAACACATGAAACTTAGTACCTATTTTAGATAATTTTTTAGCTAAGGCTGGTGAAGATGTTGTCATATCAACTATATATGACCCTTCTTTGGCATTAGCAAATATACCATAATCACTTAAATATACTTCCTCAACATCCTTAGGATATCCAACTATAGTAAATATAGCATCTGCATCATTTACACATTCTTTAATTGTACTACAAACCTTGATTCCATCGCCTTCTAAACCTTCACACTTTGATAAAGTTCTGTTGTATACACTAACTGAATGTCCTGCCTTCTTTAAATTTTGAGCCATAGATCTACCCATTACCCCTACACCTATCCATGCAATTTTCATAACAAATCCTCCTGTATTAAAACTATTTTTTATTTATCTACCTACTATGCTTAGTTAAATATTTTATATCTAGAAATATTTATATTAAACTATTATATATTTCTAATTTTAACACTAATTATAATATCTTAATATGATAAATTTTATAGTCTTTTATTTAACAAGAGTTTATACTTCTCCTGCATACTTAAATTATTATCATTAAAAATACTATTATTGATAAAGATAACTTAAATGAACACTTACTATATATCAAATCAATAAAAAAGCTGGTGCCATATTAGGTAGATATTTAGTTTCAGACTCATTAGAAGACTATTTTCAAGTTTGGATTAAAATAATATAGCCAATAGAAACTAATTCTATTGGCTAATTTTAATAATTATTTTATTTTTACCACTTTATTATTAACTCTTGCGTCTTCAGCTCCAAAAGCCATAAGATGACTTTGTAATGATTTTGCTCCACTTGAAAGTGACTCGATTGACTTGTTTTCTAATAGTCTAAATAGCTCATTCATTAAGCCATTATCTCCGCCACCATGTCCACCTACTGGAATCTCAATCTTATGAACTGTTATATCCTTATCTTGTTTTACATTTGATCTGAACTTAACTACTTCAATCTCTCTTTTACCTTCATGTCCTCTTATTTCACCTTTAGTTCCCATTATCTTTATAGTTCTTGAGATTTCATCAGTGAAAGCAGAAAGACTAAACGTAGCTGTAACACCGTTTTTAAATTTAATTATAGTACTTTGATGATCACAAACATTGTTATCACAATTAAATACACATCTACCATATGCATTTTCTGATATAGCATTTAAGATACCTTCTTCTGTTTGAACTTCACTTACTACAGTTGATGGCCATCCACCTTTCATCGGAGGATATATCTTTCTTGCATCAAATACACAATCTTCAACCTTACAGTTTACACATCTATCTGCTGCACCTTCTGGCTTATTATCATTATTAAAGAAGCTCAATTCTCCAAAGGATGAAATACTTTCACATTCATCATCTACAAGCCATGATAGTATGTCCATATCATGACAGCTCTTTTGCAATATTATTGGAGAGCTTTCATCAGAATTTCTCCAATTTCCTCTTACAAAACTATGAGCCATATGGAAAGCACCTACATTTTCGTTATGTTGAATGCTAACAACTTTTCCAATTTCCCCACTATCTATTATTTCTTTTAATTTTGTGAAGAATGGTGTATATCTTAAAACATGACATACCATAAGTAATAAGTTCTTTTCCTCAGCCTTCTTAACCATATCAACACATTCTTCTTTATTTATAGACATAGGTTTTTCTAATAAAATATTATAACCTTTATCTAAAGCTTTCATTGTTGGTTCATAATGTAATCTATCCATTGTAGATATTATAGCTAAATCAGCTAACTTTTCTCTTTTAAAGAAATCATCCCAATTAGTAAATACATTTTCCCTTGGAATATCATGCTCTCTTACTAAAGTTTCTCTTCTAAAGTCATTTGGTTCAACTACAGCAACAACCTTCCCCATTTCACTATGATTTTTAATGAAATTTGCATAAATATCTTGTCCTCTTTGACCTGCACCTATTATTGCAACAGTTTTCATAATCTTTGCCCCCTTATTATTATGTATTACATTAACATATTACATCTTTTTGGTTTTATTTTCCACATTTTATCTTTTTATTGCTAAAAAAGTCCACAATATCCTTACAAATATTGTGGACTAAATATCTATTTATTTTATAATCATATTTTTCCCTAATTCTTTTGCTTTATATAAATTCTTATCTGCAGCTGCTATAAGTGCATTCATCTCATTTATTTCATCTGATAATTCTACTACTCCAAAGCTTGCAGTCACATTTATATCTAAATCATTATATATAAACTTGTATGCTTCGATAGTCTTACGAATTCTTTCTGTAGAGCGTAATGCATTTTCATTATCTATATTTTTAAATGCTATTAGAAATTCTTCTCCACCAAACCTAGATACCCAATCATATTCTTTTCTAATATTATCTCTTATTATTTTACCTATTTCCTTTAAAACATAATCTCCAACTTGATGGCTATATTTATCATTTATATTTTTAAAATTATCTATATCCATAACTACAATTGATAATCCCTCGCCATTTTCTTGAGATTCACTTATCTCTAAAGGTAATCTTTCATTAAGATATCTTCTGTTATAGCATCCTGTTAATTCATCTGTAATAACTAATTCATTTAACTTTTTAATCTTATTGTAAATATCATCTATAGATATGCTACCCATCTCGTCTATAAGCATAGATTCAGTTATATCTTTAATACATTCAATAACATATCGCTCTCCATTTTTATTAGTTGGCGTAGCTGTAACTGAATATATTCTAGCATCTTTATATTCTACCTTTATAAAAGTTTTATTTTCATTAAATGCTCTTATAGATATACAATTTTCACACATGCTTTTTCGCTTCCAAATATTATAGCATTTACTTTTACTTACAGTAACTCCTTCATGAGGTAAATCTACGATCTCATTATTTAAAGGATTTATCACTCTTACTTTATCAAATAGGTCTTTTAAAAGCTCACATTCTGATAACACATTGCATCTATTCTCCAAAATACTTTATCCATCCTTCCTACCCCATTACTTTAATTATAATATTATTTTACCATATTATAAATAGCTTTTATTCAAAGTAGCTATCTTTGCTAATATATTTATTACTTTTCCATATTAATAAAAATTTAAAGGATTCATAAATGAACCCTTTCTTCAATAATATCCTATATTAATACTATAAAACTTATTTAGTATTTTCTCTTAATTCCTTAACCTCTTCTTCTGTTAGATTTCTCCACTTTCCATATTCTATTCCATCAATCTTTATATTCATTATCCTAATTCTATCTAGCTTCACTACATTAAACCCAAAAGCTTTACTCATTCTTCTAATCTGCTTATTTAATCCTTGAGTCAAAATAATATTAAAAGTATTCTCATTTACTCTAGTTACCTTACAAGGTCTAGTAATAGCATCACCAATATCTACTCCCTTTGACATTCCTTCAATAAATTTATCATCAAACTCTTTATCTACTGTTACTACGTATTCTTTTTCTTTATTGTTATCTGCCTCTAATATTCCATTAGCTAAATCACCATCGTTTGTCATCAAAATTAGTCCCTGTGACGGTTTATCTAATCTTCCTACTGGAAATATGTACTCTGGATAATTCATGTACTGGATGACATTATCCTCAACATCATTTGCTGCTGTGCAAGTTATTCCTATTGGCTTATTTAAAGCTATATAAATTCTTTCCTTTGGCTTTAATTTCTCTCCATCTAAAAGAATATCATCATACTCTTCTACCCACTGCCCCGGAAAAGCTAACTCACCATTTACTATAACTCTACCTTCTTCAATTATCCTATTAGCTTCTTTTCTTGAGCAAACTCCATAATTGCTAAGAAGTTTATTTATCCTCATTAAATCTTATCCTTTCTCTTAGCTCTTTAACCTTTTCTCCAATTATCCTTATTCCCTCTTCAATCTGTTCTAAGTTTAATCTTGTTAATCCTATCCTAAGAGTGTTTTCGCAAGAATTATCTACAGAGAAGATATCTCCTGGAGTAAATATAACATTTTTCTTATAACATTCTTTTAGAAGTTCTCTTGATTTTACTCCTTCTATTCCAATATAAATATGAAGAGCCCCTTCTCCCCATATAAAATCAGGCTTAATATATTTATTAATACAATTTAATGCAAAATCATATTTTTCTCTATAAACCTTTCTTATCCTCTTTACATTTTTATCAAAGGCTCCACTATTTAAATATTCATATAAAATACCTTGATCTAAAAATGAAGTATGGATATTTTTACATCTCTTAACACTTTCTAAAACATCTATTATTCTTTTATCTGCTAATATCCACCCCACTCTCAATCCTGGGAAAAGTATTTTAGAGAAGCTACTTATATAAATTACTCCATTTCCACCTTTATCTATAGAAGATAAAGGTGAAATATGAGTACTATTATATAAAAGCTCCTCATTAAAGCCATCTTCAATTATAGGAATGTTATACTTTCTAAATAAATTATATACTCGCTGTCTCTTTTCAGCTTTCATAACTATTCCAGTTGGGTTATGATATGATGGAATTAAATATCCAAACTTAATTTTATTATTCTTCAACTTATTTTCTAGTTCTTCTATATCAATTCCATCCTGATTCATTTTTACTCCAATTATATCTAAGCCAAGAACCTTCATTATCTTTATAGATGTATTATGTGTTGGATTTTCACATAATATCTTATCACCTGACTTACAAAAGGTGTCTAAAATCATTTCTAATCCTTCAGTAAATCCGTTTGTAATTATAATATCCTTATTTTCTACACTAACTCCTTTTTGTTTCATATACTCTAAAAGATAGTCTATTAGAGGTTTATATCCTTGAGCATATCCGTAGTTTAAGATCTTATCTTCTTCTAAAGATATTCTGTTTAAAAAAGACTTTTTAAACTCATCAATATCAAACAAGGCACCATCTGGTGAAATACTTTTAAAAGAAATCATTCCCTTTTCCCAAGGTATTTCTGTTTTAACTATATCTAGCTCCTCAGCTAATCTTCCATAGCTATTTATCATATTATCCCAAGATAAGTTCCATCCATTTTTATAATCCTCTTTACTTTTAGATACAAAGGTTCCTCTTCCTTTTATAGTATACACAATACCATCCGCTTCTAAGTTTTCATAAGCAACTATTACAGAATTTCTACTTACTCCTAAAATCTTGCTTAAATCCCTTGATGATGGAAGCTTTGCGTCAGTAACTACCATATTATTTTTTATCATATATTTTATATAATTTTCAATTTGTAGATATATAGGTTCATTATTATTAAATTCTAAGCTAGAAAAAATCACTCTTTCAACTCCTATTCTAAGGAATACTCTATTATCCTATCTAATAATTCTGTAAAACTCATACCTACCGCTTCTGCACTTTTAGGAATTAAACTTGATGTTGTCATTCCTGGTAAAGTATTTATCTCTAAAAGATATGGTTCTCCATTACTTATTATCATATCAATTCGTGCATAACCCTTGCAACCTAATAAACTCCATATTTCTTTAGATATATTATTTACTTTTTCCTGCATTTCATCATTTAAAGTTACTATTTCTTCATTAGCTCCACCATCATCGTATTTAGAAGCATAATCAAAAAACTCACCTTTATTTGCTTTTATTAATATAGTTGGAAAAACCTCTCCATTTAAAACAAAAGAAGTTATTTCTTCTCCTTCTATATATTTTTCTATCATTACCTCATTATCATATTTAAGACCTTCTCTAACTGCATTCTCTACACTATTCTCATCTTTAATAAAAAATGTTGATACGCTAGATCCTCCATTATTAGGCTTTATAAATACAGGATACTCCATCTCTCTAATTTTTGCATAATCTATTTCTTCTATTGATTTTACAGTAATCCACGGTGCTGTCTTAATTCCTATAGTTTTAACTAACCTCTTAGTTAATCCTTTATTCATACATATTGCGCTAGTTAGTACATTGCATCCACTATACGGTATTCCTAAAGTTTCAAGTACCCCTTGAATAGTACCATCTTCACCAAATCTACCATGCATTGCTATAAAAGCAAAATCTATATCCTTAGTTTTTTCAATTACATCCTTTTTAGAATCAATTACTATTGGAATTATCTCATCATACTTATCCTTATTTAAATACTTAACAACCTCTGCTCCAGATTTTATTGATACCTCCCTTTCAGAAGATACCCCTCCCATAATTACGCCTATTTTCATATCCCAAACACTCCTTCTTTTCTTTATCCTATACTTCCATTCTATGAATTTAAGTAAAAATAAAAAGAACCATACTAGTATAACTTTTATACTAATGTGGCTCCTTATTATTAAATACTCAACTTTTTCTTAATAACAATATCACTACCTATAACGGTTAATAATATTATAACTTGTATTATTATTTTAATTTCATATGCAATATAGAAAATGGATTACCTTGTTCATAAAACTCAGATTTTTTAAAAACTTGAAATCCCATATGTTTATAAAATCCTACTAAAACATCTACCTTATCGTTCCTTACAAACTATACTTTGATATTATTGCAGTTTTTGCTTGGAGCTAAATTAATTAATTTTATTTTCGTAATAGTTTACGAATTTAATTTTTCTTTAAATCCTATAAAAAGCAAGCATATCCAGCCTAAACTCAAGCAAAAAATCGTTATGATTAGAAATGTAAAAACAGTAATAATTAAATTAGGGTCCTCAAAAAAATAATATCTTATTAATAAATTTATGATAACGGAAGCAATACATGCTATAGCAATCGGTATTTTGTTCTTACTGACAATCCTCTTTCCACAATATTTACAGACAAAATGTCGTGCAAATAGATTTTTAGGTTTGTGTTTACAAGAATTTTCCACCATAATCACCTCGTACAATTATTTAGATTTAGTATAAAATATAAATAATCTGTTATTTGCCATATAATACAATTGCTACTTAACTCTCATTGATAACATTATACTTTTAAAGCACAAAACAATACTTTTGTTAATTCAATCTAATTGCTAAATTGGAATTTATCCATTTCTCCAATTTAAAGCCTTTTTTTTAAACTGTTTCACAAACTCATCTTCTCCATCACAATATTTTTCTATATCATATGGATATTCTAATGCTAATCGTTCTTTCAATTCTCCATATTGTTTTTTAATATCTTCTTCCGACAATCCCAAACTCGCCTAAATATTCATAGCCAATTTGTTCAAACTCATTTGCTACTTTGTCAACTTCATCTAAGATATCCACCATCAGCATAATATCAATAATAGGTTTAGGTTTTAAGCCTTTTACTGCTGAGCTGCAAATTGTATTTATTTCTTATAAATCTTTACAATACATAACCTCAATAGCATTACTGAATTTCTTAGATTTTTCAGTTAAGACAAAACCTTGATTTTCATAAAATTTACGTGCTCTATTATTTTCTTTAAACACCCATAACATTACCTTACTAAATCCTGCATTTTTGATGTCCCTTAAGATATAGTTCATCATTGCTGTTCCATATCCTTTTCCCCAATTATCGCATAAACTATGAATACAAATAATTTCTGAATATCCTTCCATTTCATCATCTCTTGTTTTATCCCAATATGCCATACAATGAGGCTTTTCATCAATCGTCAGTATGAAACCATTGCCAATATTTTCACTTAACAACATATTATATAATTCTATTGCTCTATTCACATCAGTATATTTATCTAAATCTTCTTTAGATAAAATTCTATTAAATGCACTTTTCCATGATTCTGTTTGTATATAGGCTAATGTATTAGCGTCACCAGCATCTACTTTTCGTATATTAATAACCTTCCCCATAATCCTCCTCCTTTTAAATTTCACTCTATTTTCATTACAATTCAATATAATTACGAGTTGATTATAACATATTTTGTAAATAGCCTACTATTCAATTTTCAAAGAACTTTTTTTATTAATTGCTTCGCAATAATTTCAGAATGCGTAATATTTTTGAATTGCGCACTAAAAAATACCGCATATTCTTTGAATAATACGGTATTTTTTATAATTTAATATTTAATTTTATTTCTGTAATATAAGAAATCTCTAAACTAACTTTTATTATAATTACATATATGCCAGAAGATCAAAAATATAATATTATCTGCATAATTATATTTTTTAATGACTATATTTTATTTTCTCTTTCCATTTTCATCAGTACCCTTTTCCACAAATCTTTTTCTAAGAAACTTCCCTCTACATTTTCCTCCATATCTAAAAACATCTTGTAAGGTATAGAAAATGATAGCATATTAGATTCTATCATTGGACGTACTGTAATATCAATCAATCCAACTATTGCTCTAGGATTTTCCTTCTTAGATTCAGCATATGGAAGAAGGAAAAGAGATTGACATCCTGATGAAAATGGTATCATAACATTTTCATATCCTTCTCTATAATAGTTTGCAAGCACTGTAAGAGCTGATAATTGATTCGTATTGACATAAAATATAATTAAGTCCGGCTTTTCTTTAACAATGTCAACTTTTGATAAAGGTTTAAATATAACATACTGATACGGAATATCAGTTATTGGTAAACACTTGACAAAATCATCCCCTAATTCAGGATTTTTCATATATCCTTCCCCTTCAAATTTACCTTCTTTACCTACTGTCAGAAAGTATTCAATTCCACCAGGATAATTAGGAAATTGACCAAATCCAAATCCTGTTTTACCACCAGGACATCCTACACTTTTACGTTCAAAAACTACTGTTTTTCCTTTTGTTGCAGCAAGAAATAATGGAATTGTGCAACTTCTCTGTCCTTCTTTCCCTTGAAATGCCTCTTCAGGCTTTTCATCGCTAAGTAAAACAGCTACTGGTTCATAATTCAAATTTAAAATTTTAACTAATGAACTTTCCATGATATTTTCCTCACTCTCTTTAAATATAATATATAGACAGATTTATTACTTTAGATTATTATACATTTGATTTAATATTTTTTTAATTTCAGTTATTTTGTTTTCTTCTATTCCAATTGTTGCTTCCTCAAGTAATTGCGAAACCTTAGGAATTAATTCATCTTTTAACGCCCAACCACGTTCAGTTAAAAAAACTTGGAAAGATCTTTTATCTAATAAATTAGACTTTCTAACAATCAATTTTTTCATTTGTAACTTTTCAAGGATACGATTAGTATTTGGCTTATCTTTAAAAATTCTCTCTGCCAACTCACTAGGAGTAATACCATCTTTTATCCATAAACAATTTAATACAGACCATTGTTCGGGAGTAACTTCATATTCTTTTAATCGTTTAAATAACTCATTTTTAAGTTTTGTATTGAGCTTATTTAAAATAAACCCCAATGAATCATCTAAATTGAATTCCATATATATCACCTCTTTAGTTGTCATGACAACTATATTATATTACTATAAAATTTAATAGTCAATAAAATCCTTTTATAATTATTTTCTACAAATTAATTGATAAACAATCTTGTATTAATTTTAATATATTTGGTAAATACCGTACTATTCAATTTTCAAAGATCAAATTTTCTTAATTGGTTCTCAATATAATCAGAATGCGTAATATATTTGAATTTCAAATTAAAAAATACCGCATATTCACCTTTGAATAATGCGATATTTTCACTTTAACTTTAAATTGTAGCCACCTTTACTTTCCAATAAATGTTGCAGCTCCATTATCTCCACTATATGGCGGAGCCCCTTTAACTGTTACATAACAAATTATTAGGTTATACTCTTTTCCTTTAGGAATATCTTGGCTAAAGGTTAATACAAATGTTTTCGATGAACCATCTTTTGAATTAATTTTAACTAGGTTATCAGTAAGTGAATTATTTTCATTTACCTTATCATTCTTACCAAGAGTAGCTATATATTCTGGTGTAGCATTCTTTGTATCTTGAACCCAGTAATTAGTTGCTTTTGTACCAAGATCCATATCCACATCCATATCATAACTTATCTGAATTTGATTAGACGAAATTTGTTTAAGCTTTGCTAGTTTAGGAATAGGAGATTCTTCACTATTGGTACATCTTAATGAATTAGTAGGTTCCTCAATAAAATGTTCAGCACTTACCTCACTGCACCAAAGTGACTGTAACATCATTAAGGTACATGTAATTAAAAAACAACTTAAATATTTTTTCATAATTTCCTCCTGATTATATCTAATTATTGTTGCAAAGTTATTTTTCCCTAAATTCATTGGATATATTAATCTAAGATAATTTATCTTGTACCGCACTATTCAATTTTCTTAACTAATTTGAAGTAATTTCATATTGCGTAATATTTCTGAGTTACGCAATAAAAAATACCGTATAATTCAAATGAATATGCGGTATTTTAATTAATTTAATATTTAATTTATGCTTTACAATAATTTAAAATTGTTCAAAAAGTCTAATTGCTAAACTAGACTTTATACATTAACTATATGCTTTATTTAACTAAATATTAGTTGACCTATTTTAAGTTCATAAAAAATCACTACATTATTCTAAGAGGCTATTCTCTTTCGGTGTTTTTTATTAAGACATTCTATGTTGCCAAAACTTTATTCTTCAATAAATTTAGTCAATTCCTTGTTAAATTTGTCACGTTCATCATAGAATGTTGCATGACCACTGTATTTAAATGGTATAAGTTTTGAATTTTTAATGCTTTGGTTTTGTACTTCACCTAGTTCAAATGGAACAACCTTATCATGAATTCCATGAATAATTAAAGTAGGAACATTTATTGTTTCTAAATCAGAAAATAGCACTTCATTTATCCAAGTATTTGCAATTGCTGCAGTTGCCCAGCCTGCTGCCTGTAATCCTAACTGAAAAAACCAATCTGACAATGGTTCAGTTATATACTGAAAGAAAAATGTGTCCCCGAAATCCCTAAGCATTTTAGGACGATCGGTAAATGTTCCTTCAATAATTTTGATTACATCCTCTTTTTCTAAACCATACGGAAAATTTTGACGCTTTATAACAGTAGGAGCTGCCGCATCAATAAGAACAAGTTTAGATACACCATAACCTTTATGTCGGGACATATATCGAACTGCCATCGCTCCCCCTGTTGAATGTCCTGCCAGTGTGAAATCCCTAAGATTTAGAGTTTCTACTACGCATCTAACATCATCCGATAAACGGTCATAGTTATATCCATTATAAGGCTTATCAGACTCCCCAAAACCTCTAGTATCTATTCCGATACATCTGTACCCATACTTTGGAAGCTGATCAAACTGATATTCAAACAACTTATGACTTCCAGGCCAACCGTGTAGAAACAAGATTGTTTTAGTACCCTCAGGATTAAGATCCTCAACATAAATATTTACCCTAGCTTCTACTTTAATATAATAACCCATTCATAACCTCCAACAAACAATTAACTATTAGTAGAATATTCTAAAATTTATAAATTTATGAATGGCTCAACTGATTCTTCAATACCGCATTATTCAAGGGTGAATATTCAGCTCTTACAAGTTGCTCTCTATATTCATTGTTTTCAACACTATCATAAGTGCAGTATATTTTATTATCACCTATATAAATACTGTTATCAAAAAAAACTTTATCTAGAATATAAACTTCAATCTTATCATTAATTAATTTATTAAATTTCTCAATACTTTTAATATCATCTTTCATTAACTTTAATGCATTATCTGCTTGCTCTTCATAAAATATTGATTCTTGCATATTCACTGTAATAGGACCTTTTGTTTTCTGATACATTTCTAATTTTATACCCCATATATTATTTTTATCGAAAGTAATTAGTTGATATTTATCATTACTACAACTAACTAAAAACAACATCATACATAAAATCAAACTTCTCAAAACTCTTTTCATATTTTCCTCTCTTACCCTATAAATTTGATTAATATATGATACACTAGTCAACTGTTTTAAAAATGAGCTTCAATAACTGAAACTCATTTAAAACGTAAATACTTTGGCGAAAAGTTTGACTTCATCAAAAGGGAAAAGGCCACTGACATGACAGGGAAACTATTGCCTCTGGCAATAGTGAAAAGTACTATCATAGATACTTTTCACTTTAACTTCAGTTAACTTTTCCCTGCTGCCTAGCAGCCTTTTCATCTCGACAAAGTCGAATTTTCACCTACGAGCTTCGCTTGTAATATTACTCTTCTAGCATTATATCTAAAATCTTTTTATCTGTTTCTTTCATACCTTCTTTTCCAAGTTTACCGACAGCAGTTATAGTATCTTCTATATCCTCTTTAAGTATTCCTGTATTAGCACGATATGCTTGGTCTGACATAGCAAGATAGTGTGCCATCATAGCCGCATCTATACTTGTTGCTATTTTAGCTGCACATGAAGCTTTAGCCCCATCACATACTATTCCTGATACATTTGCAAGAGTGTTTGTTACTGTTTTATTAATTTGCTCTAGTGATCCACCTTCTAAATACGTTATAGCAGCTCCACTAGCACATCCTGCACTAACAGCACCACAGAATGCTGAAAGTCTACCTATTCCTGTTTTTTGGTGAATAGTCATAAGGTTAGAGAATACTAATCCTCTATATAATTGTTCATCTGTAAGATCTTTTTCCTTAGCATAAATTATAACTGGAATAGAGGTTGTCATACCTTGATTTCCACTTCCGCTATTAGTCATAACAGGTAGTGAACTTCCAGTCATTCTAGCTTCAGAGGCTGCTGCTGCATAAGCCTTTAATTTAGTAACTACAGAATCTCCTGGGAAGCTTTCTAAAATAACCTTCCCTATTCCTATACCATAAGTACCTTTTAAGCCCTCTTCTGCTATGCTTATATTATAAGCTATTTGCTTATCTAAAAGTTCTTTAACATCTTCAATTTTAACTGTATTTGCAAATTCATATATATCTTTTACATTTAATATACCTCTATCAACAAATACCCCTAAGTATTTATCTGGAGATTCTTCCACCTCAAGTAAAACCTCCTCATCTTTAGTTATCTTACAGATATTTGTATGTGCAAACTTAGTTTCTACAGTTGCCTTATTATTCTCTCCATATGCTTCTACTAAAATATGAAGTTGAACTTCTGTATCTAACCTCTTAACTTCACAGTAATCTGTATTAACTAGTTCATTAGCTTTTTCAATACTAGCATCATCAACAACATTGATAACTTCTAATCCTTTACTAGCATCACCAGCTAAAACTCCAATTATAGCACTTGCCTTTATCCCTACTAAATTTCCTGTATTCGGAACAGTTACACATTTAGCATTTTTTATTATATTACCACTACACCAAGCTATAACCTTTTTAGGCATTTCACCTAAAACCTCTTTAGCTTTAGCTGCTGCATAAGCTATAGCTATTGGTTCAGTACATCCCATTGCAGGTACTATTTCTTCTTTAAGTATTTCTAAATATCCATCGTATATCTTTTTATCTACCAAAAATAACACTCCTAACTCTTCCGTCGATAGACTTATTTATTTCATCCTAGTAACTTTTATCTTCCATAGAACATTTATATTTTAGTCGTAATCAACATTTTATCCTTTGTATATTAAAATTCTTAATTTAATTACAGATAATCTGTTCCTCTGCCGCAGGCACTATTTAGCATAGTTTTTAACTATATTTACAACAACTTGAACAGCTTTTTCCATTGATTCTATAGCTATATATTCATATTTACCGTGGAAGTTTTCTCCTCCAGTAAACATATTAGGTGTTGGTAATCCCATATATGAAAGTCTTGATCCGTCTGTTCCACCTCTTATAGGTCTAATTTCTGGTATAACGTCAGCCTCTTCCATAGCTTTTTTAGCATTGTCAACTATGTGCATTGCTGGTTCAACCATTTCTTTCATATTTCTATATTGCTCTTTTATATCTACAGTTACTGTTCCTTCACCATATTTATTATTTAACGTTTTTTCTATTTCTTTTAATTTTTCTTGTCTCTTAATAAAAGTATCATCAAAGAAATCTCTTATTATATATTGCATTGATGTATTTTCAACTGTTCCATTAAGCTCTATAAGATGATAGAATCCTTCGTAGCCAGAAGTCTTTTCTGGAACTTCATCTGCAGGCACCATAGAAGCAAATTCATTTGCAATAGTTATTGAGTTTACCATCTTATTTTTTGCATATCCAGGGTGAACATTAACACCTTTAATAGTTACTTTAACTCCAGCAGCATGGAAGTTTTCATATTCTAACTCACCTATAGCTCCTCCATCAAGAGTATAAGCGAAGTCTGCACCAAAGTATTTAACATCAAAATGGTCTGCGCCTTCTCCTATTTCTTCATCTGGAGTAAATCCTATCTTAATGTCTCCATGTTCTATTTCTGGATGATTAATTAAATATTCTACAGCTGTCATTATTTCAGCTATACCAGCTTTATCATCAGCTCCTAAAAGAGTAGTTCCGTCTGTAGTTATTAATGTTTTTCCTACATAGTTTTTAAGCTCTGGTGAAAACTTTGGAGATAATACAGTATCTTCATTAAGTTTTATATCTCCACCATCATAATTCTTAACTATTTGAGGATTTACATCCTTTCCACTATAATCTGGAGCTGTATCCATATGAGCTATGAATCCTATAGTTGGAATATTTTTATTACAATTTTTTTCCAATGTTGCATAAACATATCCATACTCACTTATAGTTACATCATTTAATCCCATTTCCTTAAGTTCTTTAGCAAGAATATCCGCTAAAACAAGTTGTCCTTTTGTACTTGGAGTTGTTCCTGTTGTAGTATCACTTTTTGTATCGATTTTAACATATTCTAAAAATCTTTCTTCAACCTTTTTCATATTAATCCTCCATTCTGCAACGAAAATCCAAATCTCCGATTTGGTAGTTTGAAGTTAAGAAAATTCAAATTTAAATTTGGACATTTGGACTTACACTGTAAGTGTACTCCTACGAATGTATATGAGTAGTGAGTTTCCTTAACTATAACTATATTATAGACTTTATTTAATGCGATATAAATATTTTCTTTCTTTTATTTTTAATATAAAAAAATATATTATGCTATAAAAATACTAGAAGTACTTTTATAGCATAAATAATTTTAATATTCTATTTCTATCATTTGATGACCTTCTATTTTTTCAACGGCAAACTTAACTCTTCCACCTTCTAATTTCCACTTCAATTCTGTATTATTTGGCACAAGCTTTATGCCTTTTATATCTTTGTTAAGCGCTAAGCTAAACTCTGAATTATATAGTGGTATCTTATCTTCAATTATATCTATAGTTGGTCCTTTTCTTTGAGCTATATAATGTAGTACATGCAATATAAATCTATTTTCCTTCTTTTGCCCATTTAAATTAATTAAAGCTGTAGATGGTAAATTACTTACTACAATACTATCTCCAATAAGCATCTTAATTGCATTACTCACTAAAATCTTACACCATTTTGGAGCATTAGCTTCGTACTGCGAAAATATAGGATGAGAGAAGTATATAGAACTTTCTGTACCTACAATTGCAGGATATGCTCTTTCACCTGATGACGGTGTATGAAGATGCGAACAAAAATGTTCCCATGTTCTATTAAAATATGGATTATTAGCATAACTTAAAGGTTGTCCAATTAAAGTATTTTCAACCTTTAACCCTTTCATATACATTGTATATTCCATATTGTAAAGCCCTTCTCCAATTTTACCTTCTGGAACTATGAAATCTGGACTATACTCTGCCTCAGATATAAATCTAACACCTAATGAATCTAATTCAAATTTATTACTTTCTTTATCTAATCCTGATTTATAAGATGCAATTATCTTTCCGCCATTTTTAATATAATTATCTATTTTTTCTTTTAACTCACTGTTAACAACAATATTATCAGGCATAATAATTAGCTTATATTTACTAAAATCACTTAAAGAATCAATTATACTAAATTGTTGCCCTAATTCTTGAAGCATTCTTGTAGCTCCAACCAAATCATCCATAACTAATTTTTTATCATATGGAAGATATTCTTCTGTAGCCATAACAGCAATATCAGTTACAGCTTCTGCACCTATGCACCAAGGTTCTTTCTTTTCTACTTCCCTATAAACATCTCCAATTAATTCATAAGAATTTTTGCATAGTCTTCCCCTAGGATGTAGTTGATCTCCTATGCTACAACCAGCATTAGTAGCTAACATATTAAAACATTCAAACTCTAAAGCTTCTTTATTCTTTATTGAGTGGAAATCTCCCCATGCTGTATGGAATTTCCCTGTCATTCCAATACATTCTAGTCCTAACTCTTTTGCATATCTTATAGTTACAGGATAGTGCATATATCCCCATTTACCACTTGGAAGAGACTCTATCTCTAAATGTGTAAATGTCTCAATTGCTTTTCTATGCTTAGTTCCTATGTGATCTACGTTATAAAAAATATCACAATCTGAATCATACTCTCTTATAAATTCAGTCATTTCTTTTTTGAATCTATCAAGTTTAAATTGAGCAAACTTTATTCTTTCTGCTCTATCTTCAGCATTTATACCTTTACTTCTCATTTCCGAGATACAGTATTTACAACAACAATCTTTAATATTTAATATATCTATAAATAATCCATCTACAGGACTAAACTCTTCGATTATTTCTTTTATTTGTTCTTTTAAGAAATCAAAATAAGGAGTATTTACGCAAATTGCATTATAAAACCCTGCATCAAATACCTTTTGAACTGGAGCTCCATTTTCATCTATTATTACCCACTCTGGATGCTCTTTTGCAGTATATTCATCCCATTCAACAGGTAAATATATTGGAACCCTTATTCCCTTTTCATGACATACTTCTATTTGCTCTTTTAAAATATTTTTATTTTTTAAATGTGGATGTATTCTTTCAGGAAACTTTTTTGAATCATAATAAAGGTAACCATGATGACATCTAGAAAAACATGTTATTGAATTTACCCTAGCTTTTTCTAATATTTCTCCAAATTCTTCTTTATCAAATTCTACTCCTATTTCAGGAATATCTCCTGAAGTATGAAAATCTAAATGTATTTGTCTATACGGTAAATTTTTCATAATTCTTATCTCCTTATTCTTCTAAGCCATTATTTTCTGTAACTTTCTTATACCATTTTCCACTCTTTTTTATCTTTCTTTCTAAAGTATCAAAATCTACATGAATTAATCCATATCTCTTTGTATATCCATTAGTCCATGATAAAATATCTATAGCTGACCATACATAATATCCTTTAATCTCTATACCATTTTCTATACACTTATGCATAGCTTTTATATGACGCTTAATATAGTCAATTCTATAGTCATCATTTATTTCACCATTTTCATCTATCTTATCTATAGCTCCCATTCCGTTTTCTGTTATATAAATTGGCATCTCACCATATTCTTTTCTTATATCATCTAATAACTCATATAATCCTTCAGGATATATCTCCCAGCCCCAATCTGTATATAATCCATCTGGAACTTTTACAAATTTAAATTGCTCATTAATTTTTTCATAATTTCCACTTTCATTATGAGCTGCTACTCTTCTCATGTAATAGTTAATTCCTAAGAAATCCATCTTATTTTCTTTTAAGAACTCTAAATCACCATCTTCTATAATTGGAGACTTATATCTCTCTATGCATTCTGTTAGCATTGCTTTTGGATACTCCCCAACCATAACTGGAGCAACATACCATCTAGTAAAATAGTCATATGCTTTTTCTGCAGCTACCTTATCTTCATTACTCTCACTGGCTGGATGTACTGGCATTGGATTTAAAACTATACCTATTTCACCCTTCATATTCATTTCTCTAAATAATTTAACTATCATAGCATGTCCCATATTCATATTATGTGAAACTTGGAATGCTTTTGCTAAGTTCTTTTCTAGTGGTGGATGTGCTCCTTGAACAAATCCTCCCATTACCTCTGAAGCAGGTTCATTTATTGTAGTCCAAATATCAACTCTATCTCCGAAGTTTTCAAATAAACATTTAGCATAATCAACAAAATGTTTTAAGTTATCCCTATTTAACCATCCACCTTGATCTAATAAATTTTGTGGTAAATCCCAGTGATAAATAGTTACATTCGGCTTAATTCCATTAGCTATTAATTCATTTATAAGATCATTATAAAAATCTAATCCTTCTTGATTTATTTCTCCATACCCATTTGGAAAAATTCTAGCCCAAGATATAGATAATCTATAAGTGTTATGTCCCATTTCTTTTAATAATTTAATATCTTCTTTATATCTATGGTAATGATCTGCTGCTACATCACCTGTATATCCTCTATCCTCACTGTGGTAATATGTATCCCATACTGTTACCCCCTTACCACCTTCATTAACTCCACCTTCAACTTGGTAAGAAGCTGTTGCTGAACCCCATAAAAAGTTCTTTGGAAACTTATATTTCATATTTTTGTCCTCCTTTATTCCCCTATAACATTTTGGTGCTACCTAAATTTACTTTAGGTACCACCAAATAAAAATTTATATATTCTAATTAAAGTACTGTATCTTCAAGATTTAAATTATCATTTTCTGCATTTAATTCTTCTCTATTTAATTGATTTTCATATGCTCTTAAGAATGGGAAGTATAATACCATATCTAATAATAGTAATAGTATTATAGCAACACCAGCTTTCCAATCCATAGTTGAAAGGAATCCCCCAAGAGGTGCCGGTGTAGTCCATGGTACTGATGCAAATGTCTTACCAATTAAACCAGTCTTCATAGCGAAATACATTATTACTCCATTAACAGTTTGTACACCTATAAATGGAATAGCCATTATTGGATTTAATACAAGTGGTGCACCAAAAATTACTGGTTCATTAATATTAAATAAACTTGGAACTAAAGATAATTTACCTATAGCCTTTAAGTGTGCTGATTTACTTCTACACATTAGTAATACTAATGCCAGTGTTGCTCCTGCTCCTCCAATTATCATAAAGAATGCTCTAAATGGAGTTGTATAAACATAAGGTAGTGCTTCTGCTCCTGCTGATACAGCTTCTGCATTCATAGCTAAGTTTGTTGCTTCAAAGGCTCCAATAACTCCAGAAACTATAGATGATCCATGAAGTCCTACTAGCCATAATAATTGAGTTACAATTGAGATAAGGATAATTCCCCATACGCTATCAACGGCTTTAACTAATGGAGCTAATGAATCCATTATTAATTGAGGTATTAATTTTCCTGTTGCACTTTGTGCAAATAAACTTAATCCATAAAAAAGTACTACATTTATTAATAAAGGTATAATTGCCGAAAATGATGCTGATACTGCTAGTGGTACGCTATCTGGCATTCTAATTTCAATTTTGTTTTTCTTAAGTATTCTGGTAATTTCTACTGTTACTATACCTATTATCATTGCAGTAAATACACCTTTTGCATCTAAGTATGTAGCTGGCATTGCCATGACTTTATTAGCCAATATATCAGTAGATGCCATTGTGTCATTTAATTTTTCTGTAAATACTGCAAGTTGTGATGGTGCTGATACTATTAAAAATGTTACAGCTGAAATTATTAGTGATCCTAAAGTATCTAGCTTATATTCTTTTGCTAAACTATATGCTATACCAATTGCTATAAATAATCCCATCAATGCCATAGTCATATTGAAAGGTAGCTCTATAGCTGCACCATGTTCCATAGCAAATGTTTTCCATGCTATTAAAAACTTATTAAAAAAGTTTGTTGCTTCTACTCTATTTAAATCAACTGGTGGTGAACCTATAATTAAGAATATACCTCCAACTATTGAAAGTGGAGTTGCACAAATCATACCATCTCTTATAGCTCTAATATGTCTTTGAGACGCCATCTTTGCCCCTATTGGTACTAATGTTCTTTCTAGTACTGAATTAAACTTTTCAAATATACCATTTTTGCTGTTACCCATAACTTTCTCCTCCCATTTATAGCTTTATAAACGTTTACTTAAGCCTTATGATTTTATTATAATCTATATACAATTCTTTTCAATTGTTGTAAAATTAAACTGTACTAGTACAATTTTACAGTTATTTAGTAATTATAGGAGGACTTATGGAGCACTTATATAACAAAATAGCTAACGATTTAATAACAGATATACGTAATAACACGCTTTTCCCTGGCAACAAATTACCATCAATAAGATCTATGTCTCAAAAATATAATTGTAGTAAAAGTACAGTTGAAAAAGCATATTCACTTTTAATAAAAGACCATTATATTTACTGTAAACCTCAAAGTGGCTATTATCTTATAGATAACTTATTAACAGAGAAAACTGATGATAACGGTAATATATTTGATTTTTCAACTGGTAATCCTAATATGAGTTCATTTCCTTTACTTGATTTACAACATTGCTTAGATAGGTCAATTGATACACATAGAAATTCATCACTTAATATAGGACTGGATGCCATAGATTCTTTACAGAGTAAGTTGCCAGAGTATTTATCTAAATTTCAGATTTATACTGAGAAAAAAAATATATTTGTAAATATGAGAATACTTCAAATGCTTTCTTTATTAACAGAAATGCCCTTTCCTAATAATAAAAACAAGATCTTAATTGAAGAACCTTGCTATAGTTTTTATATTAGATATTTAAAAAATAAAAATATACCTACTATAACAATAAATAGAGATGAAAATGGATATGATTTAAAAGAATTAAGAAGAATCTTCAAATATGAGGATATAAAATTTTTCTATCTAGCTCCTAGAGCAAATAATCCATTAGGCACTTCATTAGATAGCAATACTAAAAAATATATTTGTGAATTAGCTGATAAATATGATGTTTTTATTGTTGAAGATGATTATTTTGGAGATTACATAATAAATTCTAGGAATTTACCTTTATCTTCTTATAGTTTCGGAGAACACACTATATATCTAAAAAGTTTTTCTAAACTAATTCCTTGGATAAGATTAGGTATATCTGTTGTACCTGATTCATTAATCGATATACTTAAAAAACATATAAAATTTGCATACTTAAGCTATTACTTTTCTCCATCACTTTCATCACAAGCTACTTTAGATATATATCTAAAAAGTAATCTACTGGATAAACATACATCCTTCGTAAAAAAATCTTATAAGACTAAGCTTAATGCTTTCCAGAAAGGATTAGCTTCGCTTAATAATTTAGGAATAAAAACACTTGGTAATACTACTGGATTTTATTCTATGATAATAATTCCATCTTCTTTAAATGAAGACATCGTCATTAATACTTTAAAGAAAAAAGGTGTATTAGTAGCTACTGGAAGAAGTTTTTTTTATGATACTGATCATTATATTCCTTCTATTAGACTTAGCTTTGCAAATATATCTTACAATGAAATTATTAGGGGCTTTGAAATAATCTATAATACTTTTAATTATTTACTTAATAAATAAATTCATTTTTTATTTTACTTTAGCTCTAAATATAAGAACTAGCATTTAACAAAATGCTAGTTTAACCTATGTTAAAATTTTATTTTAACTTTTCTATTTCTTCTTTTAATATTGATATTTCATTTTCTAAACTTTCTATTCTTCTCAATAGTATCGTATTGTTTTGGGTGCCATTACTAGTTTTCCTTTTTCTCTTATTAATGTGATCAGGTGTATTTTTACTGCTTTCATCAGTAGTATCTGGACAGAAAGGATTAGCAGCATTCCTGTATATAGGATTATAATACCTTCCTGGTCCACCTTGAAAATATTGTTGTTGAGCATTAAAAGTTATTATAACTTGTCCTAGTAATTCCAAAAAATTTCCTACAGCATTTTGTGTATTAAATGGTAATTTACTAGCTATATTTATTCCTAATATGCTTGCTATTGCAATTAATGCCTGTGGGTTTAAATCTTGAAATCCACCTGGTATATCGCTATCTCCACACCTACAATCATCATCAGCAACTCCTGGTGGTGACTCTTCATTCTCACTTGAATTATTATCTTTATATTCACTAAAATCATATCCACAATTTTTCATAAAATCATCAAACATCTTATAATAGTCCATATCTTCTCACTCAATAAGTAATATCATTATATATTATTCTTATATATATACTTTCGTACATTTCAAAACTATATATAAATAACCCCTGAGATATAAGACTTCTATATCTCAGAGGTTATTTATTCTTTACCTATTTTATTGCATCTAAAACATACTTTTTAAATTCTTCAAAGTTTCCATCTTCAATAGCAATACCTTTATTTATTCTATTGTAATCAAAGTTAAATTCTACAGATCCATAATTTAAAACTGCACTAATTATTACTATGCTTCCACTAGCAATTCTATAGTTAGCACCATTATCAATTGCTACTTTACATAATTCTAAGAAGCTTTCTATATTTTCTTTTTCTTGTAATCCAGGAGTTTCTAATATAAATTTAATTAATCCATATCCTCCTATTAATTGTGTCATATCATTTTCTGATATATAAAATACTTTTCCAGTATTATAGAAATATTTTAATGAACCAATAGTTACTGTCTTAAACTGTCCATTAATCTCCACATTTTCATTTCCAAATGATTTAATTGTCTCTTCAATATATAACCATGATTTTTCATTGTTGTTATTATTATTTTTTATAACTTGCTTAAATCTTTCAAAAGCTTTATCTGCATCCTCTTGTGCTTCTACTGCTGATCCATCTATTGAAACAATATATTTACCATCTTCATATACTAGTTCTATTTTCTTTCCCATAATTATTTCCTCCGACCTTTAATTGATAATAATTATTATATAATACTACAACTTTATTGTAAACATTAATAGTCCCCATAGATGTCTTTATTAAACTAACTTCTTATATTTCCACTTTCCACCCTTATATCTATAGACAAATAATATAGATCTAACAATCCAGTCTACTATCATAGCTAACCATACTCCCACAAGTCCTAACCCTAAATCTCTAGCTAAAAGGAAGCTTAAAAAATATCTAAATATCCACATTGAGAAAATAGATACTAGCATTGTAAATCTAGCGTCATTAGCTGCACGTAAGGCATTAGGTAATGTAAATGATATTGGCCATATAATTATTCCTGCTACTACATGAATCCAAATACATTTTAATGCTAAATTAGTAGTTTCTTTTGATAGAGAATATACCCACAATATTTGTGGAGAAACTATAGCAAAAAACACTCCTAATATAGCCATAGAAACAAATGTTATCTTCATAAGCTTTTTAACATTGTATATAGCTTCTTCATATTTATTAGCTCCTATGCACTGCCCTACAACAGTTATCATAGCTAGTCCAACAGCACTACCTGGAATTATCATCATTTGAGCAATATTATTTGCAACTGCATTAGCTGCAATTGAATATGTTCCGAACGTAGCAATTAAGCTTTGTACTAAAATCTTTCCTAATTGGAACATTCCATTTTCTAAACCTGATGGAAGTCCTATTGCTAAAATCTTCTTTATATATTTCCAATCCCACTTTAACTTTAAATAACTATCTATATATAAATCATTTTTCTTCTTAGTTAACATATAAAGAATTACTATACATGCGATTACTCTAGCTATTAATGTAGCTAAAACTGCTCCAAAAACACCTAGATTTAAACCAAAAATAAATATTGAATTTAATATAATATTAATAACATTCATAATAGCTGAATTTATCATTGAAATTTTAGAATTTCCTATTGATCTAAATAATGCAGCCCCAGAATTGTATAATGCTATAAATGGATATGAAATTGCAGAATAGAAAAAATATATCTTTGCATTAGACATTACCCTTGAATCAACACTACCAAAAATTAAATGAAGTAAGGATTCATTAAGTACTAAACAAAATATCATTATTACAAAAGATAAAATACCAGTAACTAAGATTAATTGCTTTGCTGAGAATCTTGCTTTTTCCTTTGCACCTCTACCTATTAATTGTGCCGCAACTACTGCACCTCCAGTACCTAAAGCTGCAAAAATATTTATTAATAAAATATTTATCGTATCAACTAAAGAAACTGCTGACACAGCATATTCACCTATATTAGAAACCATTACTGTATCTATTAATCCTACAGTAACAGCTAGTATTTGTTCAATTATTAATGGAATTATTAATTTTTTTAAATCCTTATTAGAAAAAATACCACTCTTGGATTCACTTGTTATATTCATTCCTTTTATTATCCCCCTTTTACCCTACATAATTATTATTAACAAAAGTAATTTTACCACCTTTTGCTATATATTAAAACTTTTTGTATCTTTTCTATTTTCTGAATCTTCACAATAAAGAACTGATACAAATTTTATTTGCATCAGTTCTTTATTAATTAATATACTCTATATGTATACTTTTGTTACAACATTTTATTCCTACTACGTTGTTGATGTATCTTTTTCTGACTTTTTCAAAATAAGTGCATTTGCTATTAACGCTAGAATTATACCTATAATAACATAAATTATTCTCTCAAGTACTGCATAGAAAGATCCTGTTGTAAGTGCCAAAGGTGCTACAGCAGATATTGTAACTAAAACTACCACATCTCTATAATCTTCTGCAAATGAATTTAAATATCCCACTACTAATATCATCAAACCTCTTAAAGTTGGACTTTTAATAAAGATAAAGAGTATAATCAAAATAATTGAACCTATAATAGTTCCTTGTAATCTCTTCCAGGCTCTAACTTTACAATTTTCTGAATATAACTCAGTTAAGGAGAAGATAGTATAAACCATCCAACGCCCTTCAGCTAGCTTGAAATATAAGGCTATAAACGAAGTTAATGCTGTAAGAAATCCAACTCTTATCGCATAAGAAGCTCTTATTGTATGTATCTTAACCTTTTTACCAAATACTTCATACTCCCTATAAACACTATCATTTTCATCTTTATTAAAACCTATTATTGAATTCTCTTTTTTAAAAGTATTATTTTTCTTGGTATTTACTATAAATTGACTTACCATAATAATTACAGCACCAGCAATTAATGCTAAAATTCTCTTTACAAAAACATCTCCATATACAGGACCATTTAACATAAATAAATATTGTAATCCATAAGGCAATATAAGCCCCTTGGTCATCGCATAACTAAAATAATATCCTATTAATGATAACGCAGAAAAGTCTATAATTATTCCTAACCAAACATTATTAGCAGCTATAAATGCACTTATTCCAAGTGCTAAATTAATTCCTGCAAGTATTAAAAAATTCTTTATTGGATTCTGTGTTAAATCCTTTCCTAATAACATAAGTAATGTTATTACAGTTGCAATACCAACTGGTGTATTCTGCTCTCCAAATATTGATTTAAATATTACTACAAATATCATAATTGCTATAAATAATATTGTTTTTGAAATAATATTCTTTTTAAGATTGGCCTTATCCATTTTATATTCTCCTTTAATTAATCTTATTTTTAGTGTTAGTTTATGTAATTTTCTAAAAAATTATAAAAAAAGAGATTGCCCTAAGCAACCTCTTCTGAGATGTGTACTCCTATTATTTTATCCAATCAATATTTCCTTTTTCCATAATATCCTGTATTAAGCTAAATGGTATCTTAAATGTAATAAATCCTGCTGCATATGGCCCTATATCATAAGGTTGAAAATAAATATATAGGTTATCTTCATCAAAATAAAAATTTTGTCCTTCATTTATTCCTTTAAACCCATCCTTATATACATAGGCATACTGCGGATCTTCATTTATCATCTTTTCTATAATTGAATTTAATCTACTCTTCCAATCTACTTCTACCTTAAATAAATCTTCTAAACTATAAAACTCACCACTATCAAGATTTATTACAGGTGTTATTTTAGATGATAATCCATGCGCAGCACCTAAAGGATAATAATATCCTGTTAAGCTTAGTATAAGTATGTCCTTCTTAAAAAATGTAACTTCAAAGGTTCCATAATAACTATAATCTAAAACATCATTTTCATTTATATTGTGACTAATCTGATCTTCTGCAAATGGTTTAAAATATGATAATGTTTTAAGCTTATTATTTACCTTCTTTTCAATCCTTCTATTTTTAATACCCTTAACTTGTGGGATATAAATTAAAAAATTAAAGTTTGGTTTATATCTCTCTTTAACTACAGAATATCTATTATCAAGTATAATTTCATCATTTGGCTTATATATAATTTTCCCTGATCTTGTTAAGTAATATGGTGAATAATCTATATCAGCATAAATTATATCATCTTTTATTTCTAACTCCCCACTTCCCTTAACCTTTGGTAATGAATTAATTACCTTCCCTTTTTTATCTATAAAGAAAGTTGAGTTATTATTTGAAGCATATGCAACACCTTTCTTATAATTTCCTACAGCATAATATTTGAATTGAGTTAAGAGATTTCCACTTGTATCACCTATAGCAAATATACTAGGTGCTATGAACTTATCATCTCCTAGTGGTTTACCTATAGGCATTCCTAAGGCTAATCTATCTTCACCTAAGTATCTAATTTCACTAAATATAGGAGTAAAAATATATTCTCCCTTTTTATTAATTACTCCATATGGCCCATTATAATTTTGCTCAGTAGATACTATAGCAACCCCATCAACAAATTCACTAGCAGATGTAAATATAGGCTTAATTATTACATTTCCATCTCTATCTATATATCCATAAGAGCCTTCTGATTCCTCAGCAAACATCATAACTCCATCGCCATATTGAGATACCAAATAATATTTATAGATATTTAAAATTTTCCCTTCTTTATCTATTAATCCATATTCCTTATCTTTTATCTTTACTAATGCAATATCATCTATAAAATCATTAGCATTTTCATACTTTAGATGTATTACCTCTTTTCCATTTCTATCTATATATCCATATTTATAGTCTCCTGACTTACTATCACCAACTACAGCCCTATCATCATTAAAATCTCCAACTATTCCATATCTCTTCTTTGTTATTACATTTCCATCTTGACCTATTATCCCCATACTACCATCTCTACTAAAAATAGCCCTATCTTCCTTGAATGGGCTTATACTATCGTATATGGGGTATACCTTATACTCTCCTTTTAAATCAATTATTCCATCCTTATTATTTTCATTTATTATAGCTAAACAATTATCATTAAAATCATAAGCCCCATCAAATTTGGGTTGTATTACAAATTCACCTTTATTATTTATATATCCATATATTGCACCATTTTTAGTATTTTTCAATGCTGGATATAACTGCTTTGAACATTTTCTCTTTTTAGCTTTAATTCTTTTTTTCCTTGATAATTTTTCTAATCTATCACCATTGCTCGAAGCCACAAACTTTCTCCTTATATATCAAATAATTAATATTACATTATATGAAGAGTTGCTAAATAAATAAACTATTACTTTAACGATTTTTAACATATCTTATTTCTTAAAGTTCTGTTGTCTAATAAAAATAAAATATTTAATAAATTTGTAATATAGGATTTATAAATTTGTAAATAATTAGATATACACTTTTACAATTGTTTAAAGAAGAAATCAATATGAATAAATCATTAGGTTATTCACAAGAAGATGCAACATCTTTAGCAGAAAGCCTAGTTGCACGTCCTGGATTTAGTGAGCACGAAACTGGATTAGCATTAGACATTAATTTAGATGCTGGAGGCAACAATGAAGATGTATACCATTGGTTAGCAAATAATTCTTATAAGTATGGATTTGTTATTCGATACCCAGAAGGTAAAACATATATAACAGGAATACAACATGAGCCCTGGCATATTAGATATGTTGGAAAAGAAGCTGCTGAAGTAATATTTAATGAAAGTCTCTGTCTTGAAGAATATCTCAAGAGATATTAGTACTCTCTTCTTTTTGTCAAGCTACTATATATCTGTAAAAATACGGTAGTATCAATTTTTTTGATTCTACCGTATACTTATTATTATAAACTTAAAGTTTTATTTTCATTTTCTAAAAGAATAACTTCGTCTCCAACCTTAACTTTTCCGCCTTTTAAAACTCTAGTAAATACTCCATTAGTAGGCATTATACATTGACCAACTCTATAGAATATCTCGCATTTGTCGTGACATTGCTTTCCTATTTGAGTAAGCTCTAATATAGTTTCTCCAACTTTAAATCTTTGTCCTATAGGTAATTTAGTAAGTTCAATACCTGATATAACTAAATTTTCGCCGAAGTCTCCAAAATTTACGCCTCCACCTTTAGCGTTAAACTCATCTATCTTTTCTAATCCTAAAAGACTTACTTGTCTATGCCATTTTCCAGCGTGAGCATCTCCTTCAATTCCGAACTCTTCAATAAGATTCGCTTCATCTACCATTTGCTTAGCAGTTCCTTTTTTCTCACTCGTACATACAGCTATTACTTTACACATAATATTATCCTCCAATTTGATTCATAAATCTTATTTCTTCATGCTCTTTATTTTGATTAAATAAATGTTTTTCCGGCTTGTTATAAATAGTCTCTTCAATCTTTATCTTTAAATCTTGGTCAGATATACCTTTTCTAATAAGATCTCTTAAGCTTATTCCATAATCAAAGTGTAAACATTGCTTTAAGAATCCTTCTGGTGTAATCCTAACTCTATTGCATTCTTCACAGAAGCAATTACTCATAGCACTTATAAATCCAACTTTACCTAAAGCATCATCTACCTTTATATATTTAGCTGGTCCGCTACTTTTTTCTTTACCTATTTCAATAATATTGTTAAAGTTATCTTTTATAAGATCTCTTATTTCCTGATTGCTAACTCCCTTATAAACCTTTCCTACACCTATTGGCATAAGTTCAATAAATCTAACATCTATAGGTTTATTTATTGTAAGCTTTATAAAATCTATAATCTCATCATGATTTATATCATTAACCATAACTGTATTAAGCTTTACTTTGATTCCAAACTCTATACACTTATCAATAGCCTCTAAAACTTTTGAAAGGTCACCTCTTCTTGTTAAGCTCTTAAATCTATCTTCCTTCAGAGAGTCAAGACTTATATTTACTCCCTTAACACCACTTTTAGCTAAAGCTTCAACCTTGTCACCTAAAAGTATCCCATTAGTAGTAATATAAATTTCCTCTATACCTTCAATATTATTTATACTGTCTATAAGCTCAGTTACATTAGGTCTAACTAGAGGCTCTCCCCCTGTTATTCTTATTTTCTTTATACCTACTTCAGCACAAGACTTAACTACTCTTAATATTTCTTCATCGCTTAATTTTTCAGATGCTTTTAAGAAATTATTCTCTTTTTCATCCATGCAATATATGCATCTTAAATTACAATTATCAGTTACAGATAATCGTAAATAGTCAATTTCTCTTTTAAATTTATCCTTCATTTCTAATTATGCAGCTATTCAAAAAAATTGAATTCACCACTTTTCCCTCCTGTTTTCTTTAACAGATGAGTCCCCTCAATTACCATTCTCTTATCTACAGCTTTACACATATCATAAATAGTTAAAGCTGCAACTGTTGCTGCTGTTAAAGCTTCCATTTCAACACCTGTTTTATCAACTATCTTTACAGTTGCTGTTATATCTATAGCATTTTCATCTTTATTTATATCAAAGTCAACATTAACACTAGAAATCATTAAAGGATGACACATTGGAATTAAATTAGAAGTTTGCTTACTTGCCATTATTCCAGCTACTCTAGCAACTCCAAGTACATCTCCTTTACCTATCTTTCCTGCCTCAATAAGCTCTAATGTTTCTTCACTTACCTTTATCTTAGATACAGCTACTGCACATCTTGCAGTTTCTCTCTTTTCAGAAACATCAACCATTCTAGCATTTCCACTATTATCAAAATGAGTTAATCCATTATCCATATTTTTTCTCCTTTTACTTTCCAAATGAGCAATGTGGGAATGTACATACATCACAATCTAAGCATAATCCACCATGTCCATAATGAGCTATATCCTCAAAGCTTAATCTTTCATCAGCTAATACTCTTGGTAAAACAAGATCTAATACAGTTCTTTTTGAGTACATAGCACAACTTGGAACTCCAAGAATCGGCGTACCATTATGATATGCAAGTAAGAACATGGCACCTGGTAATACTGGTGAACCATATGTTACAAGCTCTCCACCACTTTCTTTTATAGCAGTTGGTGTTACATCATCTGGATCTACAGACATTCCACCTGTACAGATAATCATATCAACTTTTTCTTCTAATCCCTTTTGAATCTCTTCAATTATTCTTTCTTTTTCATCTGGTAAAATTACTTGCCTTATAACTTCACTTCCGTAATATCCTAACTTAGCCTTTATTACTGGTAAGAATGCATCCTTAATTCTTCCCTTATAAACTTCATTACCTGTAGTTATAAGAAGACATTTTTTAGGCTTTATTTCATCAACCCAAATTACTTTATCCTTAACTAACTCTTCAGCTTTTAATATTGGTTTTTCATCTATAATTAAAGGAATAACTCTAGTAGCCCCTATTTTTTCACCTTTTTTAATAGGAGTATTATTGTGTAGTGTTGATACTATAATTTCTCCTATTGAATTAATAGTAAATAATTTTTCTTTATCAATTCTTAAAATACCATCTCTATCAGCAAAGAAATCAACTTTTCCTTCTTTTATTTCTTCTGATTTAGCAACACCTTCACCTACGACAAGGTTTGAAATTCTTATAGCAGCATCATTTTCATGAAGCTCACCTTCTTTAGGCTCCCATACATAAATGTGTTCTTTACCTATTTCTAAAAACTTTTGTATATCTTCAGCTTTAATAATATGACCTTTTTTAAATACTCTTCCCTTAAACTCACCAGGTATTATTTGAGTAACATCATGAGATAAAATACATCCAACTGCATCCTCAACTTTTATCATCTTCATAATTAACGTCTCCTTACTTTCTAGCACATTCACTTGCTGAACCTAATAATATATCAATTCCATGTTTTATATCATCTAATACAAAATCTAATGCTTCCTTACAAGCTTTTGGGCTTCCTGGAAGATTTACTATAAGCGTATTCTTTCTTATTCCTGAAGCAGCTCTTGAAAGCATTGCTCTCTTTGTTATTTGTAAACTAAAATATCTTATAGCTTCACTTATTCCTGGAGTTTCTCTTTCAATAACCATCTTCGTAGCTTCAGGTGTTATATCTCTTACTGAAAAACCTGTTCCCCCTGTACTTAAAACAAGATTAACACCTAAGTCATCTGCCATATGTTTAAATTCTTTTGCTAGCATTTCTTTTTCATCTGGCAATACTACATATCTTACTACTTCAAAACCTTTAGCTTCTACTATTTCTTTTATAACTGCCCCGCTCTTATCTTCTCTTTCCCCAGCATATCCTTTATCACTACTCGTAATAATTCCTACAGTATACATCTATCTTTCCTCCAATTCATTAAACTCTATTGGTGTATTTACATTTAAAAAATCTTCTTCTTCAAACTTTCTATTATCTAATTCTTCAATTACTTTATAATTTGAAGACATTATAAACCTTTGTAATTTATTTTCATTTCTTATTAAGCTCTCTTCTATTTTACCTATTATATTTTTAGAATATATTGAACAAAGCGGCTGTAATCTTTCCTTATATTTAGGCACTAATATCTCATAATCTTCATTATAATTTCCTAAGAAATCTAATAACTCACTACTTACAAGAGGCATATCACAAGCTACACATAAAACATAATCAGTATTAGAACTTTTCAATGCAGAATGTATTCCAGCTAGTGGCCCATTCCCCTTATATATATCTTCTACAACTCTTAAATTAAACCTCTCATAAACCTCTTTATCATTAGCTACAATAATAATTTCCTTGAAACTTTTTCCTGCATTAATAATATGCTCTATGAAAGTTTTTTCTTTAAAACTTAAAAAAGCTTTATTATTATAATTCATCCTACTACTTTTTCCACCTGCCAAAATAGCTAGCGTTTTATTTATCAAAGCTACTCACCTCTTAAAACTTAATAATTGTAACTATATCACCTTTCTTAACTCCTTCATTTCCAGCTTCTAACTCTATTAAGCAATTAGAATTTAATGTTGAACTAAGAATTCCATTTCCACTTTTAACTTGTGTTATTTCTACTTTTTGCCCATTAGCATCTGATTTAACTTTTCCTCTTAAGAACCTTCTACTAGGACTCTTCTTTTTAAATTCATTAATTAATATAGCTTTTTCTCTATTAATTTCTAGCTCTTCTTTTCCACTTAGTTTTTCTAACGTTGTCTTTGCTATAAGTTCAAAAGTAGTTAATGCTGCCGTTGGGTTTCCAGAAAGACTTAATATAATTTTCTCATTATATTTACTACAAAGCATAGCCGAACCCGGTTTAATATTAATCTTCCAGAATAACTTCTCGCCACCAATATAGCCTATAGCTTCTTTTATTAAATCCTTTTCTCCTACAGATGCTCCTCCAGTAGTAATTACCAAATCCGCTACTTCTAAAGCTCTTTTTATTTTATCTCCGATACCAGTAAAGCTATCATTTTCATGATCTACATATGATACTTCATAGCCTAACTCCATTAATCTACCTAGTATTGTGTACTTATTGCTGTTATATATCTTTCCACCTTTTAGATCTTTATCTATATCTAATACTTCATCTCCAGTACTAATAAAAGCTATCTTTGGCTTTTTATAAACATTAACACTTGTTATCCCAGAACTAGCCAATATACCTATATCAGCATAATCTAGCCTTTTATTTCTCTTAACTAAAAGACTACCTTCTTTAATATCCTCACCTTTTAAGCAGATATTTTCCTCAGCATTTACAGTCTTATTTACCTCTATAAAACCATCCTTAAAAGTTACATCTTCTTGTTTTATAACAGCATCAGCTCCTATTGGTATCGGAGCTCCAGTCATTATCTTAACTGCTGTTCCCTTTTTAATTTCACTTTTACAAACGCTTCCTGCAAAAACTTCATCTATAACCTTTAAGGATTTTTTTCCTTCCTCTGTATCACTATAAACTACTGCATATCCATCCATAGCCGACTTATTAAATGGAGGATTATCTATCTTAGAAAATACATCTTCACTTAAAACTCTACCTATTCCAGCAAGTAATGAAACTTCTTCAATTCCAATAGATTTAACATTTTTATTTAAAATATCTATACCTTCTTCTAAGCTAATAAAAGATTTCATAATTTCGCACCTCATGCTTACATAAAATAAAAGCTTGTCACTTTAACCTTATTTTGGGTATAAGTAACAAGCTTAATACATTTCTATATTAAATCTACTTATTTTCCTTCCCAAAACACGTGGAGACAATAACCTTTCGGCTAATGCCCTGTGAATGCTAAACATTCAGGTGTAAAAATCATAGGCATACCCTTAGATTTTTACACACCAGAAAACATATAATTATTTTTCAAATTTAAATTCTTTTTCTTTTTCAACTAAATCTGCTAGCACTTTGTAATTATCCTTATTAACTACTGGTACATCTTCATAATCAATACTTTCATTACTAGCAATAGCAATTAACTTTTCTTTTGGAGTTATTATTTTTTCACTAACCCCTTCTCTATAGACCTCTATTTTTCTTAAATTACTCTTTTTATACCCTTCAACAAGCACTATATCCTTGTCACTTACCATTTTAATTATATCTTCTAAATTAACCTCTTCGTCTAATTCCTTAATCATTGCAAATCTATTTTTAGATGAAATAACAACGGTATCTGCTCCAGCCTTCCTATGTCTATATGTATCCTTGCCTTTTTTATCTATATCAAATCCATGAACATCATGCTTTATTGTTGATACAGTTAATGCCCTATTATTAAGTTCCTTAATGAGACCTTCCATAAGAACTGTTTTCCCTACATTAGAACCTTCACCTATTATATTAACAACTTTTGCCATATATTTCATCCTTTTTATTTACTATCTTGATCATATATTTTGATATTATTCAAGTTATAATTATATTCTATACCTCTAAGCTATTCAATGATAATTATCACAGAATCTTTTATAATTATTAAAAATTTAGAATTAGTACCTGTATTCCTAAACTAAAAAAAGAAACTACCTTAGCAGTTTCCTCTTTACTTTTGATTTATAATTTTCTATTAAATAAACTACTACTTAATTTATTTAATATCTTCTTCTCACATCATACCTATGTCTCAGCCTACAAGTACAATTCCTCTTATATCTCTCTAAAATTACCGCTCTATCTCCAAAAATCTTAGAAATCTTTAGATAAAACATTAGTATTACTAAAATCAAAACTACAAAACCATAAATATATATTCCTCTAAAATTTATATTTTCAATTATGAATCCCCCGATAAAATTACCTATAGCACATGATAATCCGTTTACCAGTAACTTTACTCCTGCAAAAACATCTCTATTTTCTATTTCAATATAGCTCATCATTGAACTATCTAAAGATGACCCAACTAAAGTCGCAAAAATACATCTAACTATCAATATAGTTACAAATGGAATAGTACTTAATTTTAATGTTAACCCAAACATTGTTGCTGCTAAACATATAAGTGATATCAACTCAAATCTTTTTATTCCGATCTTACCTATAATCATTGGCATTGCTAGTATCCCAATCATTACCACGGATGTTATTAGGAAGCTAACTATAGATATTGTTGTATTACTTAAACCAAAGTAATTTTTCATAACTAAATTATTATATGGCCAAACAGCGCTTCCACCTATAGCAATAATAAATAAAAATATTGCAAAAAGTCTTATATTTTTATGCTCCCTAAGTAACTTAAATGTATTATGAGCAGACTCCTTAATCTCTCCTTCATCAAGCTTTCTTCTCTCATCTCTAGGTAATAAAAATAACCTCATAACAAAAGCTACTAAAGTCATACCTGCTGATAAATAAAATAATTTTCTATATCCTATAATACTAAAAATAGATAATCTATCTATATTACCAGCCAATAAAGTTCCTAAAGTTGAAGCAATAAAATTAACAGAAGACTTATAACTATATGCACAACATTCTTTATCTGGTGTTGTATAAGAATAAAGTAATTGCAATTCTGTAACTTGTATAAAACAAAGTCCTATATTAGTTAATATTTGTGATAATAAAAGCAATATATAACTAGTAAATACAGCATATGCTCCTATCCCTATAGAACTTAATAAACAACCTAAAGCTAAAATATTTTTTCTTCCAAACATATGTATAAATGGCCCTACAAAAAAACCTACCATTGAAAATAATGAACCTAAAGAAAATATGAGACCAATTTTGTCAGAAGGAATATTAATTTCATTTAAATAAAGTATTTGTAAAAATCCATATATTCCAAAAGCCGCAGCTAATATCAATTCACTTATTACAATAATTTGAACATTTCTTGAAAAGCTAGCATAAGTCTTAATAGTTTTAAATCTTTCCACAGCCTCACCTCTTAACCTAATTCTTCAATATATCTCTATTTAGGTTAAGCTATATTACTGTTTTTATGTAAACTAAAATTTTCTAAAAAAATAGAGACACATATGCTGCATCTCTATTTTAAAACTATTTATTTCTTATAACTTCAACTTTATATCCATCTGGGTCAGTTACGAAGTAATATCCTGGCTTTTGTCCTGGAAGTCCTTTTAACGGTGTAACTTCATATCCTAACGCTTCATGTTTTTCTCTTTCTGCTTCTAAGTCATCAACACCAACTGCTATATGACTAAATCCATTACCTAATTCATAAGGCTTTTCTGGGTTATAATTATAAGTTAATTCAACTTCATACCCTCCAAGTTCGTTTGAAAGATATACTAAAGTAAACTTGTGCTCTGGAAAGTCCTTTCTTCTAGTTTCTATAAGCCCTAACGCTTCTTTATAGAACTTTAAAGATTTCTCTAAATCCATAACTCTTATACATGTATGTAACATTTTAACTGCCATAAATTATTCTCCTATCTGTCGATATTTTTATAATATTAATATACCTTAATCTACGGCTAGTAACAACATTAATATTTTTTAACATTCAATACCCTATACTTATTATATTAGTCTTCATATAAATATTTCCTAGTAATTGGCAAGCTATTATTTATTCCTTTAGTAAATACTATTTGGTGTAAATCTATTATTCCATTATTAAAAGTAGCTGCACAAGAACATAGATACATACTCCACATTCTAATAAATCTTTCATCAAACATTTCTTTAACTTTATCAATGTTGTTATTAAAATTCTTATACCATTCTAATAAAGTCTTCGTATAATGCAATCTTAGACTTTCTACATCTATAACATGATAATTGTAGTCTCCTGAAATATTTATTATCTCTCTTAGCGATGGTATAACTCCACCTGGGAATATGTATTTTTTAATCCAAGCATCACCTTCTGATTCTTTAATACCACTTATATAATGTAATAAAAATACTCCTCCATCTTTTAAAACAGCATTCACAGCTTCAAAAAACAATTCATAATTAGGTCTTCCTACATGCTCTAGCATTCCTACACTTACAACTCTATCAAAAGATAACTTTGACTTTTTCAGATCCCTATAATCCATTAATTTTACTTCTAAATAATCTTCTAAATTTTCTTCTTTTATTCTTTCACTAAACTTATTAAATTGTTCTTGGCTTAAAGTTATTCCCAAACCTTTTACCTTATATTTTTTTGCTGCTTCAATAAGTAGCATTCCCCAGCCACAGCCTATATCTAAAAGACTTTGACCTTCCTTTAAGTTTAGCTTCTTTAAAATATGATGAATCTTATTCATTTGAGCTTGATACAATGTATCATTTTCATTCTTAAAATATCCACAAGAATAACTCATAGTTTCATCTAACCATAAGCTATAAAAATCATTACCTATATCATAATGAGAAGAAACTTCCTCTCTCTGCTTTGATTTATTAGTTATTTTATGAAATATTTCAGGTAATGCTTTATGATCACTATTAAATTTATTCATGTACTTTAACACTGTATTTAGTGCTAAGAATAAATCACCTTCAAATTCAACATCACCATTCATATAAGCTTCACCAAAAGCTAATGAAGTACTACTTAATAAATCCTTTTTATTTAATGGCTTTCTTATATGTACCCTAAACTGTGGTTCCCCTTTACCTAAAACAACCTCTTCTCCATCCCAAAAATCTACTGCAAATGCCTCTTCTTCAAAGTTCTTCAAAAATGTTTTAAGAAAAGTTTTCTCTACGTTCATACCTTATTTATCCTCCTTATTATATCTTGTAGTATGAACATAATTTTATAAAATTAACCATAGATGTATCATTTATTACTATTTATATAAAATGTAGAACTGCTTCCTATAAAACAATAATTATGTAAATAAAAAATAGAGAACTATAATAAATTGCTGCACATACAATTCATTATAGTTCTCCTCTTAAAAGTGTTATTTACTTGAGAAAGCTAATATTATTCTGCTATTGCTATAACTTCTATTTCAACTACAGCATCCATAGGAAGCTTAGCAACTTGAACACAACTTCTTGCTGGAGGATTTTCTCCAAAGTACTCATTGTATACTTCGTTTAATTCAGCAAATTGAGCTAAATCTTTTACAAATACAGTTGCTTTAACAACATTTTTTATAGAAGACCCTGCTTCTTCTAAAATACTTTTAACATTCTCTAAGCTTTGTCTTGTAGCTTCTTTAATGTCTGTCTTTAATTCTTTAGTTTCTTTATCTAATGGTAATTGTCCTGATGTAAATATGAAATTACCTACTTTATTACAATGTGAATAAGGTCCTATTGCATCTGGAGCCTTAACTGAATTAATTACTTCTCTTTTCATTTCTATTCTCCTAACTATTTTATATATTCTTTATAAAATTCTACTATCATTGGAATTGCTTCTTTTAATATTGCTTTACTTGTAGCTACATTTATTCTTAAATATCCTTCATGATCTTTAATAAATCTACTTCCTGTTTCAAGCAATACCTTCTTCTCTTGAGCAAGTTTAATTATGAAATCATCAATATCTGAAATATTATCGAACTTTACCCATAATAAATAACCTGCATCTGGAACCATAGTACTGATTCCTTCTACATTAAGCATGTCCACAGTTAAATCTAAATTTTCTTTTATGTTCTTTATAAGTTCATCAACCCAAGGTGAACCATTTTCATAGCATAAAGTTAAAGCTCTAGTTCCAACTCTATTTGGATGAAGCTTCCTTTTGCTTAACTCTTCTTCTAAAGAATTTTTCATTTCTTCATTACTACATAAGAAAGTTGAGATCTCTAAACCTGCTATATTAAATGTTTTATTCGGTGATGATAAAACTATTATATTTTTATATTGGTTTAAATAATCACTAAAAGTATTGAAATTATTTCCTAAATCTAAATCTCCATGAACTTCATCACTTATAATAATTATATTTTTTTCCATGCAAATATTAATAATATCGTTTATCTCTTCTTTACTCCAACATCTTCCTGATGGATTATGTGGATTACAGATTATTAATCCCTTAATATCTTCTTTTTCAACTAAAGCTTTCACTTCTTCAAAATCTAAAGAATATCTATTATTATTTAATTTCATTTTATAAGAAACTAAATTCATACCATTATTCAATACAACATCTTTAAATGGTCCATAAGCTGGAGTAAATACAAGTATACTATCACCTTTTTTAAACAACTTATCTACCATAACATTCATAGTAGATAATGCTCCTATAGAAGGAACGATCCATTCACGTTTAATCTCTGACTTATATCTATCTTTATACCATTTTAATATACTATTATAAAATTCTTCTTTTATATCAAAGTACCCAAAATCACCTAAAGCTATAAATTCCATAAGAGGTTCTATTACCTCTTTAGGTAATTTAAAATCCATATCAGCAATGAATAGTGGATAATAATTTGCTGCATCTTTTACTTTGAATCTTTTTTCAATATATTCTTCATTCCACTTCTTAGACCCATTATTTCTTCTTTGTAATATGTCTTCGAAATTATACATTGCTACCTCTTTTCTTCATATTTCTCAATAAATTTCTTTATTATATAATCCATTGCAATATGAAAGTTTAATCGAGTATCTATATTACTATCTGAATCCTGAGTATACGCTGTATAAACTTTATACTTACATAACTTTTCAAAGGTAGAATTTCTAGACTCTGTTATAAGTACTACGTCAACCCCTCTAAGGTTAGTTTCAACTAATACCTCTAGTAGTTCTGGTGTTTCCCCACTTCTTGATAACATAAATACTAAATCATCATCTTTATTTAATATTCTACTAGATAATCTCATAAACCTTGAATCATCATGTTGCTCTGCAGGTATTCCTAATAGTTGTAATTTTATTTGAAATATTTTACCTAAGTAATTGCTCATACCCATTCCATATATAGTTATTCTCTTGCACTTCATCATCTTGTCAACTATTTCATCGATATCAGCTTCTTTAATTAACTTATATGTATCTAACATGAGATTTACAAAATCGGTATCATCTATACTAGGCTTAGTTTCTTCTAATTCGTCTCGTCTAAAGTAATCATCTTTAAATTGTATAAAACTTTTATACCCTAATTTTTTAGAAAGTCGGTGCACACTTGTATTACTAACCGAAAATTTCTCAGAAATATTAGCTATTGTAAAACTATCATATGTAAATAGCGTGCTATTTTCTAATAATAATTGTAATAACTCCTTCTCTAATTTAGTTAAATACTTTGAGTTTTCTGAAATTCTTCTGTGTAATTTCATATGTGCACCTCACTTTAAAATTCTAAGCTTCTATTGACTCTTCAGCTCTATATTGCTTATCTAAAGCTAACACAAATGGGTAGTATATTGCAAATGCTGCTGCTATCGCAACTACTTGTACTAATGCACCTTGCCATCCGCTTACTAAGAATCCACTGAATATTGGAGGTGTTGGCCATGGAGCTACTACCCCGTTAAATGGACTTAAGAATCCTATCTTCATAGCAAATATTGCAATAAGAACTGAAACTATTGGTGCTAATGTTAATGGAATTAACATTAATGGGTTAAGTATTACTGGTAAACCAAATATTATTGGTTCATTTATATTGAATAATGCTGGAACTGTACTTAAGTTTCTCATCATTTTCATTCTTTCAGATCTAGCAACAACTACCATAGCTAAAACTAGTCCTACAGTCATACCTGCTCCACCTATAGTTGCAAATTGGTCAATCATTTGAATTGTTCCGATATTTGCATTTTCTAATGTTAAAGCACCTTGTTTAAATAATTCTAAGTTTTCTACTGAGTTTGCATTTAATAATGGGTTTACAATTGAGTTAACAACTGTTGGGTGAATACCAAACCACCATAAGAATCCATTTAACCCTGCAACTACTGTTATAGCAGCTGGAGATGCTGTTAATCCTTGAAGTGGAACTTGTAATATGTCATATATGAATTCATGCATTGAAGTTCCCATGCTTAAGAATATTCCGTTTATTAATAATGCATATGCAACTACTATTACTCCTGGTATTAATGATACGAAAGATTTATATACCATTGGTGGTACATTTTCTGGTAATTTAATTACTAAGTTCTTTTTAACTACAAATCTATAAAGTTCTGTTGAAGTTATACTCATTATAATTGCTGTTATAACACCTTTTGTTCCAAGCCATGCCATTGGAAGTACTTTGTTTATTACTTCACCTGATTCAGCAGTAACAAATTTAGGTGTAACTATTACGTAAGCTACTATAGAAATAATCATAACTGGTAGCGGATCCATCTTATCATCTTCTGATAATTTGTAAGCTATTGTACCAGCTAACATGATTCCAATTATATCAAATGTAGCTCTATATGCAGGTGAAAGGAAACTATCCCAACCTTCACCAAATATTTTTGCCATAAATTCTGGATAACCAGCTATAGGGAAGTCTGTTATTAATAAAAATACTGATGCTATAATTGTTAAAGGCATTATAACCATAAAGCCTGATTTAAGTGCTCTCATGTATCTTAAATTAGCGAATTTAGATACTACTGGAACCATTTTCTCTTCAATAAATCTTGAAATAAAGTTCATTTTAATTCCCCCTTGTTTTTTTAATAACGTTTTCAAGTTTTATTATACGGATTTTATTCCAAATTTAAATTCCTACCATCGGAAAATTTTCCATACTTTTTTTGGTTTTTTTCTCACACTTTTAATCTTAATTTAACTATTTGTTACTCTTTTATTCATAAAATAATTATTTTAATAATAAAAGACTCTAAAATTGCATTTTTAATTAAAAAAAGCTATTTCAGAGTCTTTCTCTCAAGTTAAATATATTATCGATTTTTTAATTTTTATTTGCTTGCAACAAAAACTACATGATTACTATATCCTAATAATTCCGGTTTTTCACAAGTATACAGGTGAAACCTCATCCATTCATTAAACTCGTCTTTGCTAAACTTATTAATTTTATCAGCCATAAGTTCTGCTAGTCCATCTGCAGCAAAATGTGTAACCTTATTTAAATTACTCTCTATCATCAATTCTTCCATCTTGCCTACTGTCATAAAACAAAATGGAGTTTCATCTACTAATTTAAAACTCTCCTTATCATACTTATCACCTAACAAATGATTTGCAGTATTATAAATAAAAGTTTCAGTTACAAAGACCATATCATTAGAAAGATACGCAAATAATATTTTTCCATCTTTCTTACACACTCTTTTACTTTCATTAATAACTCTTAATTTATCTTCATCACTTTTTAGATGATATAGAGGTCCGAAGCATAAAACAACATCAAAGCTGTTATCTTCAAGATATGATAAATCTAGAGCGTTACCTTGATAAACCTTTATATTCATATCTTCAGTTATCTTTGCTTCTAAAATATCAACATTTCTTTTTACTGGCTCAATAGAAGTAACGTCATACCCTTTTTCTGCATAATGAAGACTATAAGCTCCAGTAGCTGCTCCTATATCTAATATTTTTGATTCCTTTTTCAAATACTTGTCTATAAAATTTGTAGTTGTTATAAATTCAACACTACTTGCATTTGAGCTATTTAGTCTTTTTTCTTCATTAAAATATTCATAAATTTCTTCTAATTTCATCATATCCATTCACCCCTATTGCATAATATTTTTAATACAAATTGCAATTTTAAATTTGTATTATTTCTATTATACATAAACCTTGTTAATATTCAACTACATTTGTAATAACTTACAATAAAATATGTTAAAATTAATTTATACAATATAAGTTAATAAAAAAGGATGTTGATTATATGCTTAATAAAAATGAAATTTTACAAATCGCTACAGCTCAACTATCTTTAGATTACAATTTTAATAAAAATGATCTGCTTAGCAAAAATAATATTATTGTAGAGAATATCCTTATTGATGGTAGAAGAATTTATGATAATGACGGATGCTTTTTAAAAATATTATGTTTTAATGGAAAAGCTTTTATAGCAGCTGACTCTAAAATTCTTCCTTGGTGTAAAGAAAAACTACTAACTACAGATGCTGCTTGGCTTTCTGAATATCCAAAACTGAAATCTATAGATAATAAACTTAAAGAGTTTGGTCACGAAATAGCTGATATACATCATTATTATCTTCCTAAAATAACTAATACAGATATTAAAACTCCATTCTCAATAAAATGGTATGAAAAAGCTGAGATCTCTCAATTCCAAAATGATAATAGATTTGGTGAAGCTTTTGCTTTTGATAAAAATCACCCTGATGTTCTTGCTGTTGCAGCTTTCGATGGCGATACTATGTTAGGAATGGCCGGTGCAAGCAGTGATAGTGATACTATGTGGCAAATTGGAATTGATGTTTTTCCTGAATACAGGGGAAAAGGTATTGCTACTACTCTTGTAACCTTATTAAAAAACGAAGTGTTAAATAGAGGTAAAGTTCCTTTCTACGGAACTGTAGAAACTCATTTTAACTCTCAGAATGTAGCCATTAACTCTGGATTCTTTCCTGCTTGGGCAGAGCTTTATACAAAAATCCTATAAAAGGAGGTATATCATGAACAAATCATCAGCTAATATACTAAAGAAAGTATTATTAAAAAACGGACAGGTCCTAATAGTAAGACCTCCTAAGATTGATGATGCAGAGGCAATAATACAATATTTAAATATTGTTGGAGGAGAAAGTGATAACCTTCTATTTGGAAAGGATGATTTATCAATTACTATTGAACAAGAAAAAGCATTAATAAATAATATAGATAATAATCCAAATTGCCTTATGATATTAGGTATTATTGATAACACAATTGTTAGCATATCTCAAATAAGTTCTCCTTTTAGAAGAAGAATCTGTCATAATAGCGAGATTGCAATATCTGTTAGAGAAGATTTTTGGAATATCGGAGTTGGAAGTGTTATGCTAAAGGTTCTTATAGATTACGCTAAAACTAAAGGCACTATTAGAAATATAAACTTAAAAGTTAAAGCTAGTAATACAAGAGCTATGTATCTATATAAAAAATTAGGCTTTAAAGTAGTTGGAATTCATAAAAACTATTTTAATATTAATGGAAAATATGATGATGCAGTTTTGATGGAACAATATGTATGGTAATAAAAAAAGTGCGAAAATTTTTCGCACTTTAATTAAACTTTACAAAAACACCTTCTATTGATTTTTGCATTGCTTGCTCCCCTAATATTTTAATTAGAGTTGATTTTTCGGAAGCTTTACTTAGTACCCCATCAATTATTACTGTTGGATCGATAAGTCTTAGCTTATTAACCTGATGTATATCATACTCTTCCTTATTCTCAACAACATCTACATTATAATTTAATGATTGAATTAAACTTCTTACCTCTTCATTCTTAGAATTTTTTAATATAGTTAAAACATAATTATCATCTTGAAGTAAATCTTCTAAAGTTATAATTTCATTATCTAAAGCTACTTTTAAAGCATTTGATAATCTATTATACGCATATATATTTAGTGGATTTAAGAAAAATCCTATCACTTCTTTATAATAAGTATTAACAAACCATTCTGCTGCATTTATAGAATTAATAACAATTTCCCCATCTTTTACCTCTAAACTATCCAAGAAGTTTTTTATTGCTACTAATGAAATATATCCATAAGAATACATATCTCTTAAAGTATAATCTATCCTATCTGCACATAAAGCTGGTGCCGACCTTTCTAATAAAGTCCACTTCGTTTCATTATATAGTATATCTTTATAATCATATCCATACTTTGTAAGTATTTTAGGTATATCTGACGTTTCTACTATTCTTTCAAATATCTCTTCATGGTAATCTTCATTACTCTTATTTAATGCAAAATCAACTACATGAGAAAATGCAGTATGTGAAATATCATGTAGTAACCCTGCAATTTGTTCTTCTAGGCTTCCACCAATTATCTTTATAAATATCATTGTTCCTACAGAATGATCATACCTAGTAACATTCCAATTAGGATTTACAAGATAGCTTGCACCACCCTGATGAATATTTTTTAATCTTTGAACTACTTTAGTATTTATTAATTCTTCTAAGACACCTTCTACTTCAAATTCACCATATATCTTATCTTCTATCCTCATTAGTTACCTCCTCATAAAAATAGGATTCTATCTTACCATTTAAATTACATTATTATAATCATTTACAGTATTATTTTATTATACTAAAATCCGAAAACGGATATACTTTTACCTGTGCTTTCCCTTTGATATCACTTTCATCAATATAAGGATTATCCCACTCTCTGGAATCTGATGATTTTAATCTATTATCTCCAAGAAAAAAATATTTACCTTCTGGTACTAAATATGTTCCACTTAATGAATCTTTATTTTTTACATACTCTTGTTTTAACTTTTCACCATTTACTGTTACATCTCCATCAGTAATAACTACCTTGTCTCCTGGTAACCCTATTAATCTCTTTATTAAGGTTTTCTCCAACTCATCTGAGTAAAATACTATTATATCTTCTCTATTTAATCTTTCTGGCCTATATACTCTAGTAGCAAATAACCTATCATCTACATTCAATGTTGGAATCATCGACCCTGAAAGAATCATTACTTTAAATATAATATATTTATTTATTAATATAGCCAATACAATAGCAACTAATAGCGGAACAATCCAATCATTAAAAAAGTTAGATTTACCTTTAAGTATTTCCTTATCCCCTTCTCCCTCTCTCACTTACCTATTCCCCCTTATAATATTCCCTCTTACTTTATCTTATCTAACCTATTTATTTATATTTACTCCTATTACTATTTTAGCATAATTAACCATAATATTCTCACATTAAAATATTATCTAAAATTTTAACTTTTATTGACCTATCCTAATATTTTTGAAAATATAATTTGCTAAAGAACAAAAAAAACATTTGCTAATAATAGCAAATGTTTATAAGTTTATTTATACTATTTTTTATCCAATAAGTTCAGTACTTGTTCTAATATAACTCGTTCATTCATCATTCCATATAATATTGCATCTATTGCTTTTACAGGAACTCTTCCACTAACTAATGCATTAACTTGAGGCATTTGAAATCTAACTTGTGGTGATAATAAAACTATATCTACATCATTAATAGCATCTTCACATTCTGTTATTGGCAAAGCTTTAATATCAATATCAACCTGTTTTACTTTAGCATAATCTTTCATTTTGCTAACTAGTATGGTTGTTGATATTCCACTCTCACACACTAATAATATTTTTTTCATAAATTCTATCCCCCATTATTTCAGTAAATTCCTGAAAACGTTACCTATTTATATTTTACATTTATGATATTAACTTGTCAAATATTCCTCTATTAAATATATTCAATTTCTCTATACTACATTTTGCTATTATTATGTTAAATCTTTATTATAAAAAAATTGTAGTATTTACTTATTTATCATAGGTAAATACTACAATTTTTTATATCTATGCAAATTTAATTTTTAAAAAATCTTAATAAATAACTTAATGTATAGAAGTCTCTATCTATTTCTTCTGTCATAGCATTAAATCCCTTTATTAACTCTTCCTCGCTAAATAACTTTTGAAGTAAACAAATCTTTACTGGATTTATCTTTCCTTCCTTTGTATCTAGAACTCTAGATGCTTTAATAAAACTATTTGTCATAGCTTTATTTATTGCCTCTTCTAACTCTTCACTTATATTTAATTCTGGTATTTCATCAAATATAGTAATATTTAAAACATCTACACCTAAATTAGTACATTTACTTAAATCACAACCTACAAAAATTACATCTTTAAATTCTGCATCTCTAAAGTCTACATTGTCTAAGTTTACTTCCTCAAAAATAGTATTTTCAAACTTAGCGTGTCTAAATTTACTGTTCTTAAGATTAGTCCCTATAAACTCTGCTCCTTTAAAAGTACATCCATAAAAGTCACAAGATTTAAAGTGGGCTCCTCTAAAACTTACAAAATTAAAATTTGAACCTGCAAAGCTACTAGCATAACAATTGCTTCTAGCTAAGTTATTATACATAAAATTTTTATTCATCTTTTCAACTTTATTATAATGAAAATTTCCTTTAACACTATTATTTCTAGCCATCTATTTTCTCCTTATTAAGAAATTTGGATACGTGTATGTATTGTTTCCTTCATATCCGATAGTATATATAATACTATAATAAACTAATACCTGTATACTTAATTATTTTTTACTATAATTTATACCTTAATCCTTTTTAGAATTTTATTATTTCATTTGCAAATACTATATATTATTTGTTATGAAAGGTACGATATTTATGCATAGTAATAATATTGAAGAAATACTAAACCACAGAAAAAATATGCATCTTAAACTTGTAGTTCAAGGTATTTTAATAGGATTGATTACCGGATTAGTAATAGTATTAAATCGTATATTAATAACTAAGTTTTTTAGTGTCTTTGAAGATTTTTATAGAAATTCACGAGATAATATCTATGAAACAATTATAGTTTTCATTACAGTTTCCTTCTTTGGATTAATAACTGGATACATGGTTAAAAGGGAAAGTATGATATCTGGTTCTGGTATTCCTCAAGTTAAAGGTAGGGTTATAAACAAAATAAATGTTAACTGGTTTAAAATATTAATTTATAAATTTCTAGGTGGATTAATTTCACTGTCTGTAGGCTTATCGGTTGGAAGGGAAGGTCCTTCTGTCCAAATGGGTGCATCAATAGGAGAAGGGTTAGCTAATAAATTTGTTGAAAAGCTTCATGCTAAAGAGGAGTTCTTAATTACTGCCGGTGCTTCAGCAGGTTTAGCTGCAGCTTTTAACTCTCCTTTAGCCGGAATAATCTTTGCTCTCGAGGAAGTCCATAGAACATTTTCTCCATTAGTGTTATTACCTGCTATGTCTGCCTCTCTCACAGCAGATTTTATATCAAAAAACTTTCTTGGTATGGAGTCTGCCTTAGATTTTAATGTACTTACACCTTTACCTTTACATCTTTATTGGTTACTGGTTGTATTAGGAATAGTTACTGGAGTTTTTGGAGTTATATTTTGTAAAGGTATTTATCTTTTTCAAAATTTATATGGAAAATTCAAAAGTATACCAATTCAGTTTAAAGTTATGTTTCCTTTTATGGTAACAGCTATTGCAGGAATAATTAGTCCAATACTTTTAGGTGGTGGCCATGAAATAATTGTTCACCTAGCTGCTGCTAATAATTCAATTTCTCAATTATTAATTTTGTATATAATAAAGTTTTTATTATTGCTTATTTGTTTTGGTTCAGGGGTACCTGGTGGTATATTTTTACCTATGTTACTTTTAGGAGCATTACTTGGAAAAATCTTTGGAGACATTTCAGTTAATTATTTAGGTATTAATAGTATTTATGTACTTAATTTTATTACCCTTGCTATGGCTGGATACTTTGTTGCAGTAGTTAAGGCTCCTATAACAGGAATAATATTAATAATGGAAATGACAGGATCCTTTAGCAATCTTCTAAGCCTTGCTGTAGTTGTAATAATAGCTTATCTAACATCTGATATCTTAAGAAACGAACCAATATATGAAAAATTATTAGAAAGATTTTTAAATAATGTAGGTGTAGCGAATCACCTCGATAAACACGATAAAACATTTATGGAATTTGTAATTGAGATGGATAGCACAGTTGAAGATAAACTTATAAAAGATATTCCTTGGCCAAAAGATTGTCTTTTAGTTGCTATAAAAAGAGGGGATAGTGAAATAATACCTAGAGGTAATGTAAAACTTATTGCCGGTGATTATATAATAGTCTTAGTAGACGATCATAAAACTTCTGAAATCTATGAACAAATAACTGCTATAACTTTGGCTGATTAGAAAATCGTGGAAGTTATCTAAAATAAAAAAAGAGTGCTCTAGGCACTCTTTTACATCATCATTAATATTCCTGAAATAAATAAAGCTACATATACAAACTTTGTAAATGAATCTCCCTTTAATTTTTTATGTACTATATTACTTACTACTATAGCGACAATTACAAATACCATGGTAACTAAAGACATTGTCACTATGCCAGGGGTTATTTCACCCCTAAATATATTTATAGAAAGCATAATTGCATTTAAGGTAGCCCATAAAGCACATAATGTAGCTCTAAAGCTTGATTTATCCTTTATATTTGAAGTAGCATAAACTACTACAAAAGGCCCTCCACAAGTAAATGCTCCATGTACTATTCCCCCAAGGAAAAGTACAATACTATGTATTATTTCTATATACTTACTCTTAGCTTTCTCTGTTTTTTCTTCAACTTTTTTTCTACCATCATATAATCCTTTTATAGCTACAATAATCATAAATATCCCTAAAGCTACTTTCAAAGGTCTCTCTGGTAATGATGAAAATAACCACATCCCTATAGGTAGTCCTAATACCATTAATGAGGTTATCTTAATAAATTCCTTTTTATCAATGTGCTTAAAATCTCTTATTGCTATTACTACAGAAGCTATTAATACTACTATAGTCATAACAGGTACAGTAACTTTTAGACCAGCTATAGCTGATGCAATAGGCAACGCCATAATTGTTCCACCAAAGCCAATAAGACCTTCAATAAAGTATGCACACATTACTACCATAGAAAATGATATAACTTGACTTAAATCCATATCTTATCCCCCAAACTTCTCTATTAATAAATATAACCCTAGTGAGTATACCATCAAAATTTGTAAAAATAAATATTCTTTTGAAATATTGTGCGTAAAATTTTAATTGTAAATAAAAAAAATACAAGCCATTTAATTAAATGACTTGTGCCCTAAACTATGCAATAACAAGTTTCCCAAAATATACTTGAGTCATATATAATAAATGACAAGTAGTCTTTATTGTAAAATATATATCATTAATACAATCTTCATCTAAGGAAACATATTCTTCTCTATTGAGAGTTAATTCTTCTAAATAATCTCTATCTTTTCTTAAATCCTCTAGTACATTTTCAAAAATTTCTTCCCTATATCTTAAAATATTTTTTAGTTTCTTATGCAATGTTATCTCATACATAAAATGTTTACCCATATCTTTTCCATAGTATTCTTCTAAATGGTATTTACAAAAGCAATCAGCTATATAATGAGCTATTCTACCTAAAGTAAATGAAATTTCATCAATAGTCATATCTCCATTTTCAATAGCTTCCTTATACTCTGCCATCTTTTCTTTTGATACGGTATAAGTATGATTTATTTTATTTTTTCTCTTGTGAAGATCTGGTTCAATACATCCATATAAGAATTGTCTCTTATTTAGCATTAAATCATATTTCTCATTACATAGGTTAAAACAGTACTGACCTATAATTAAATGCGTATTAATTAACATTTTCAAATCCCCTCCCCGCAAAGCAGGTATCAATTTTGATTATATCAATAATCTTATTATACACTATTAAATCAAATATTTATTAATGTAATTGCTGGCAATAATATTTATTTTTTTCTTCTACACTTTATTTTAAATTTGTTATAGAATATAGAAATGAATAAATTATTAATAATTAAACTATGATTATTATATAAGGAGATATGTGTTTTGGATACAATATTAACTAAAGAACAACTTTCTAGAATATATGGAAGAATTAGTCCTTTTGAGTTTAAGGACAAGCTTATTTCTATAGCCCAAAAAAATGGTACAAAGATTTTAGATGCAGGTAGAGGAAATCCAAACTGGACAGCTGCTACACCTCGTGAAGCATTTTTTACTTTTGGCCAATTTGCAGTTCTAGAAACTCAAAGAACATGGAGTAAAGGCGACCTTGCTGGAATGGTTCAAAAAGAAGGTATTGCTGATAGGTTTAAAGAGTTCTTAAACTCTAACACTTCTACTCCAGGAATTAATTTATTAAAAGATATATTAGATTATGGAATAAATACTTTAAATTTTAACCAAGATGATTTTATTTATGAGCTTACAGATGGAATAATTGGTGATAACTATCCATTCCCAGATAGAATGCTAGTACATATAGAAAAAATAGTTCATGACTATTTATTAAGAGAGCTTTGCCAAGATAAAAAATTCGAAAATGAATTTGACGTTTTTGCTGTTGAAGGTGGAACTGCTGCAATGTGTTATGTTTTTGATTCACTAGTAGCTAATTCACTTTTAAACCCAGGAGATAAAATTGCTTTAATGACACCAATTTTTACTCCATATTTAGAAATCCCACATCTACCAAACTATAACTTTGAAGTTATAAACATTCATGCAAATGAAGTAGATGCTGAAGGATATTCTACTTTCCAATTCCCAAAATCAGAATTAGATAAACTAAAAGATACAGATATAAAAGTTTTATTTGTAGTTAATCCAAATAACCCTGCATCAATAGCTTTAAGTAATGAATGTAAAGAAAATCTAATTGATATTGTAAAGAATCATAACCCAAATCTTATGATTATAACTGATGATGTTTACTGTACTTTTGTAGATGATTTTTCTTCAATAATTTCAAATTTACCATATAATACTTTAGCTGTATATTCACTTTCAAAGTACTTTGGAGTAACAGGATGGAGACTTGGTACTATCATGTTAAGTCAAGATAATATATATAATAAGCTTATAAGCGAATTACCTGTTGAAACTAAAGCTAGGCTAAATGAAAGATATATGCATTTATCTTTAAAACCTGAAAATATATCTTTTATTGACAGAGTTGTAGCTGATAGTAGACAAGTTGCATTAAATCATACTGCTGGACTTTCTACTCCTCAACAGGTTCAAATGGCATTTTTCTGTGCCTTTGCCTTAATAGATACTAATAACAATTATAAAAGTTTAACTAAGGAGATATGTAAAAATCGTAAAAAGCTTTTATTTGATGGACTTGAATTAGAATTAAGAAACCAACCACATGATGCTGCTTACTATACAGAACTTAACTTATTAGACTTAGCAAGAGAAAAATATGATAATGGATTTGCAGAATACTTAGAAGCTAACTATAGACCATTAGACATAATCTATACTTTAGCTAATAATTTCTCTATCATATTATTAAACGGAGATGGTTTTGCTTCTTCAGAATGGTCATTAAGAGTATCATTAGCTAATCTTAACGATGATTCATACTACATAATCGGTAGTTCAATAAATCAAATGTTGGATAACTTATCAACTAAATACAACTTAACAAAATCAATAAAAGTATCTATTTAAATAAGTTTCTCGCTACGCCTACAAATAGAAATGTTGCCTTCGGCAAGAGAAACGTGTAGCTAAAGCTACGGAGAAATATTTTGCTTACGCAAAAGAGAAATGTATGTCTTCGCCATAGGGAAATGTTCAGCAAGCTGAAGAGAAATATGTGGCTAAAGCCACAGAGAGGCATATGCCTACGGTATAAATATTATATCTGTTGCAAGCATATTTTTCTTCACCAAAGGTGAATATTTCTCTGTCAGAATGACATATTTCTCCTAGCGTTAGCTAACATCTAATTCTTTCTAGTTTTCTTCATTAAGTAGCTCTTTTAGTACATCTAATTTTACTTGAGTAAACATACTATCTCTAAATGTATATATACATATAAACTGAGAATGATTAAACATTTCAATATCAAACTTATTATCTAAAGCTAAATTTAGTTTCTCTAAAACATCTTCTTCTTTGATTCTCATGTATACAGTTTGTGCTATTTTATCCATATTATCGCTATATCTTTTGAATATAGGATTATATTCCCCTAACAATTTACTACCTTTATTTATAAAAAAATATAATGTAGGAATTAAAATAGGATCATATACTAATTTCCAATATTTTTGAAGTTCCACATTATTAGCTAACTCTAAACACCTATTATAAAGTTCTTCTTCATAAATATGAAACTCTTCTTTAGTTATATTAGCTATTTTTTTACTAAACTTATATTGTTCTATAGAGGTTTTCTCTATCTGCTCTGGTGTTAATAAATAAATTAACTTTTTAAGATAGCTTAAATTATTTTCTAATTGTAATTCAAGTTCATTCGAAATCTTTTCCCACAAAAAATTATGATATTCGCTAGATTCTATATCTGTAAATGGTGCACACAACAATATTGCTATCATTCTAGAGTCTACATTAGGAAAATACTTTTCTAAGAACAAATCATTTGATATTTTTTGTCTTTCTAATATATCTAAAGGTATTTCAAGATTTTTAGGTGTCGCATTAGCTGGTATATCTTCAATTAGTTGATAACTTGTTTGTAACTGACTTATATTCTCATATAAACTTTTTTTAATATTATTTATTTGTCTATGAATAAAGAAATTAGTTAGTGTTGGATAAAAAAATAAATCCTTAATATCTTGAATAGACATACCAATATTTCTTAATGAAATAATTATTTTTAATTTTCTTAAATCTTCTTCTGAAAACTCATAATATCCATTATCGATATTCTTTGTAGGTTCTATAAGTCCTTCTTTAATATAAAAATATACTGCTTTTTTGCTTAATCTTGTCAACTCTAAAATCTTTTGTAACTTCAAAACCTGTCCCCCCTAATTTTAGTCCCCTAAGGTAACACTTTTTTGTATATGTTTACTTAGATATTAACACTTTGTTAAAAAATAATCTATACTTTTCTTTTGTAAACGCTAATTTTGTCGAAAAAAAATACATTTGACATTCCTCTTAGGGTATCTGATAGAATTATTGTGAAATAAAAAACAAAAACATTTTTTGATAATTTAGGGGGAAATAAAAAAATGAAAAGAGCTTTATGTTTATTATTAACGTCTTTAGTTCTTGCTTCTACAGTTACTGGTTGTTCTAGTAATGGTAACGATGGAGCTGCTAGCAAAGGTTCAAACAAATATACTCCAGGTGTTTATACAGCTACTACACAAGGAATGCATGGTTCTGAAATGGTAGTTGATGTAACCTTCGATGAAACTTCAATAACAGATGTTAAAGTTGTTAGTCATGGAGAAACTTTTGGTATTGGATACGGAATGGATACAACTCCAATCGAAGTTATTCCTGGTCAAATAGTTGAAACTCAAAGCTTAGATGTTGATTCAGTTACAGGTGCTACTTTAACTACAACATTTATAAAAAATGCTGTTAAGGATACAGTAGTACAAGCTGGGGGAACTGTTGAAAACTTAGCAACGAAACCTGAAGCAACTAAAGGTGAAGATCAAACTTATGATGTTGATGTTGTTGTAGTTGGTGGTGGTGTTGCAGGTATATCTGCAGCAATCGAAGCAGCAGCTAACGGAGCAGATGTTTTAATACTTGAAAAGCAAGGTATAGTTGGAGGGGCTACTACTAGATCTGGTGGTAAGCTTATGGCTAACGGTACTGAAATTCAAAAAGCTGAAGGAATTGAAGATTCAAATGAATTAATGTTTGACTACCTAAAAGAAGTAGGTGGAGATTTAATAGATGATGAAAAATTACACGGATTCGTTGATAACTCTTTAGAAACATACAACTGGATGACAGATATGGGAGTTCAAGTTCAAGACGTTGAACCAATCCATTCTTCATTAACACCTTATAGAGTTCACAACACTCTTGGCGGTGGCGGTATGACTGATGGTCACGGTGGACAAATTATCGTTCCAATGATGAAGAAATACAACGAATTAGATGGAGATATAGTTTATAACGTAACTGCTAACGAATTATTAACTAATGATAAAAACGAAATCGTTGGTGTTAAAGGTTTAGCTAAAGACGGTAGCACAGTAACTGTTAATGCAAAATCAGTTATTATTGCAACTGGTGGTTACGCACAAAATAAAGAAATGATGGCTAAATACGCTGACTTCACAACTGGTTACACATCTCAAGTTCCAGCTGGTAACGTTGGTGATGGTATAACTATGGCAGAAGCTGTTGGAGCTCAAATATTCAATAGTCCTTCTACTCAAACTGTTTATGTAAGCTACACTTGTGGTGTTGGTATAAATGAAGAGTCAGGTCTTATAGTTACTGAAGATGGTAAGAGATTTGTAAATGAATATACTTACCAATATCACGTTGGAGATGCAATGCGTAAAGAAAACAGTTCAACTGGATACTATATAGCAACAAGCAATGACCCAACTCCTACTGTTCAATACGGAATGTCTTTAGATTCAACTGTAAGCGCTGATTCTATCGAAGAATTAGCTAAATTAATCGAAGTTGATCCAGCAACATTACAAGCAACTGTTGATAGATACAACGAGTTATGCGAAAAAGGTGTTGACGAAGATTTCGGAAAACCTGCTGATAAAATGTATCCAATTAAAGGTGACAAATACTACGCTATAAAACTTAATCCAGCTGTTACAGTTACATTTGGTGGTATAGTTACTGACATAGAATCAAGAGTTTTAGATGCTAACAATACTCCAATTAAAGGATTATACGCTGCTGGAGAAACTGCATTTGAAGGATTATTCGGTACTGAATACCCAGGATGTGGTGTTGCAATCTCTGCTGGTTCTTACTATGGAAGAGTTGCTGGAGAAAATGCAGCTAACGAAGCTAAAGCAAACTAATTAATTTAAATTGCCCTAAAAATATTTTTCATTATAAAACACCTAGCTTTGCTATTATAACGCACTGCTAGGTGTTTATTTTTATATTATCTTCAATATATCTACTGGATTTTCAAATTCATAATCAGCTTTAATTCCAGTTGTATCTATAGCTCCCCATAAAGCTAGTCCAAAATCCATTCCTGCTGCTTTTGTAGCCTTATAATCTGATATAGTATCACCTATATACATACAATCTTTAGGACTAACCTTTAAATTCTCAGCAACCTTTAATAAAGGTTCTGGATGTGGTTTATGATTTTCTGTATCATCTGCTAATACAACATTCTTCATATACTTATGTAATCCTGTTTTATGAAAATCTATCTCATATTGCTTTCTTGTTTTTGAGCTAGATATTCCACAAAGTATTCCTTCATTTTCTAAAGATACTACTACATCTTCAAATCCATCGTATAGTTTAGCACCTTCTTCAAACTCATTTACATATTTTACCCATTTATCATAAGCACCATCAATATCTTTAACCCCTAAATCTTCCAAGGCTTTTTGCCCTGTATAAGCCATATATTTAAGTAATTTTTCATAACTAATATCTTTATTTAGCTCTTCTTTTACAACTCTTTGTAATGGTATAATGTTCATTTTCTCAGTATCTAACATAGTACCATCTAAATCAAATATAATACATTTGTATTTCTTCATATTTATCCCTCCAATATTCTCAAAGTTATATAATTATTTTACCATGATAGTATAAAATTTCACTACTTCAAACCATTAATCACATTACTATACTTCAATAAAAAAAAATTAACCTATATTATAAAATAGGTTAATTCTCCAAAGCAATTCTTTACTCTTTACTTCATGTATATTCCAGACAACTTCATTTCCTTATTAAATGATAACGTAAAAGTAACTTTCTTATTTTCATATTTTGCATTAACAATATCTACTGCATAGCCATTTTTTTCTGCAAGAGTTTCTTTTGATATAGAATCAAACGCACCTATATCTTTACTAAAACTTTCCCAAGTTTCTTGTAGCTTGTTATCAGGTAAGGAGTTTTTTAATTCCTCACTACTATTCTCTAAAATACCTTCATAATTTTTATCATTTAGTTTATCAATAACATCTTCTGCCGCTGCTTTTACCTCATCTTCATTATAAGCATCACTTAACTTTCCAGCGCTACACCCAGTAAGCATAAATAAGCATAACATAATCACTAAACTTTTAATAAACTTTTTCATTTTCCTTCACCTCTTTAAAATTCTCAAAACTCCCTTTAAATCTAATTATGCTGACTAATAGTATTACTGCAAATACAGCACATATTAACTCAACTACATGTATACTTGCTCCTGCCTGTTGTGCTACCACCACTGTTGTATCTACTACTCCATGCGCTAATATAGCCCAAAGTAAATATAAAGTTTTTTTCCCTTTATTTACTCCGTATAACACAAGCATTGTAAAGCCAATATGCATTATAACTGCAGATATTCTTTCTATTCCACCATATAATACCATCATACTACTAGTTGAAGAAAAAGTCCATCTTACAGTCTCTTCACTAGCTCCTACTAATGCTTCATTGAATGTACCATTATTCAGTGTAAATAATACATATAAATTTTGAATACTTGATATACCTGCAAAAATAATTGCTTCTATTCCTCCATGGCCTAACCCAAAAGCTAATCCATCATACCATGATCTATTTTTCTTAAGACCTACTTCAAAACCAACGAACCTTCCTACTTCTTCAAATATCCCTGCTGTTAATCCTAAAAATACAGCATACAATAACGGATTTAATACCATCATATTATAAAACCAATCCATTTTTGATAGAACTCCATTTAACAAAGGTATTCTTAACAATACCTGCGAAACTAAAAACACTAAAGCTCCAATCAAAAATGGTTTTACTAGTTCCCTTTTCTTTATTTAAAAATATATTAATATACCTATTGGGATTCCAATAGCTATAAGTATATTCACAATAAAACTGATTATTAAGCCCATGTACTCCATTCCCATCCCCCCTATTTAGTTAATTTTTCATTTATTATTTAGAATTTTCTGTTAGCAATTTATAGTATTTATTTGTTTCTTCCTTGCTTGTCCCACTAATAAATATATATTCACCATCTTTAAGCTTTACTCTAATAAATTTATTATTCTTATCGTATATATACAATCTACAATTACCATAACCTTCAACATTAAAATATCCTATAGCGTATTTATCTGTAGCTGCTCCATTAGTTCTTAAATTTACTTTAATAGAATCAATAATTTTAATTTCTTCTATTTCATCTACATTGAAATCAAAGCTATAGCTCGGTGCTTCAATTTTCACTATCTGATTTAAAACTTCTATACTCATTTTTTTTAAATCTAATCTTAATGTCATTATAGATACTCCTATTATGAGTATAGCTGCAAATATATAGGATCCATAAAATATTCTTCGACCTTTCTTATTTCCTAAGTTATAAGTCATTTTGTATCCAACTCTAGGCTCTACAATATATCTTGTATCATTAGGATTATTATATATATCTCTAAACCAATACTCATCATTATCAACATAAATAGGATTATTACTTGTACTTATCAACCTATTTTGTTCCTCTGTTACTTTATTATTTATGTAATAAATACCCACTAGTATCACAGTCATAGGTATTACTGCTGATAATATAAGTAAAACTACACTATTACTATTTAAAGTCATTGGTAAAAATACAAATATCATTCCTATACTTTGAACTGTAGCTGCAACAACAGTTCCCATCGTCCACATTCTTTTATAAATCAAGTTATAAGCTATATTGACCTTTGAATCTTCACTATAAATTTCTGTAGGCTTCTTACAATACAATCTGTAAAGTATCATAAATGTTATGGTTCCAACAAGTCCTGTAGAGGCTGATATTAAAAGCCCAAAACTAAAATCCTTATTTATAATAACCATAATTATTGGAATAATTGATATTATCAAACTCGGAATAAACCATAAAGGTGATACTGGCATCTTATCTTTAAGCCTTGTAACCTCCGTATCTATAGTTAAAAGTCTAGCTTGAGAAATAAACCATTCATTCTCTCTTTTAAGAGTTTTTAATCTTTTATTATATTTTCCAAATAGCTTATAGCTTAATATTTCCATAAAGAATATCCATACAAATAAATATATCATTTTCAATGATGGGTAATTAATAATACTTATAGGAAAAAATATTATAATACCTATCAAAAAAAATCTTTTATTACCTTTTTTGTATTCATCTACAATCCTCAATACCTCATTATTTTTAATCTCTGAGTAAGGCAATGTAACTCCAAGTACAACTCCATTTTTAACCTTAGTCGCTGTATTATTGTCAAAATAAAATGCTATTAATGCTATTAAAATAGCAGATCCTAATATTAAATCTAATGTCATACCCTACGCCTCATTTCCCACTGTATTTAAACCATTCATATTATTAAAAATATCCTCACACATTTTCATAAACTCTTTATAATCAATTCCCTTAAGAGCAGATTCAGCAATTATAAGCTCTAGCTCCTGTTCTACTTTTTCTCTAAACTCTTTACTAGTGTCTAAAGCTGGATTAACCTTTGCTCCATGCCTTCTATCAATTTCAATATAACCTTCTGTTTTTAAAATGTTATAAGCTTTATTTACAGTCATCATATTTACACCAATATCATCAGCCATCTGTCTTACCGTTGGAAGTCCTTGTCCTCTCTTTAACTCTCCTCTTCCAATCCCCATAACAATCCTATTTCTAAGCTGTACATATATTGGAATATTACTTGTCATATCTAATTTTAAAATCAAAAATCTCACCTTTTCTTTATATACTTTGTATTACTAATTATAATACAAGGTATACAATTGGTAAACATTGATTGTAGATATTTTCCCAATTTATTTGTAAAAACGCATTACTTCTAAAAAATAAAATGCTCTGTTATTAGCATCGCATAATAACAGAGCTCTATATTAAACCATCTTAACCATTCGATATAGGTTATGTGAAAAATATCTTTCTTCTTTTTCTAATTTATAGTCTAATTTAGAATAAAAGTTTATAAGGTTTTTATCTTTTGCCAATAATGAACACCTTTTATACCCTTGCTCTTTAGCCATTTTCTCCGCTAAAATCATAAGGGATTTTCCGATACCTTTTCCTCTTACCTCCTCACTAGTTGCAAGATTAGCTACATATATTTCATGATCTTCACACTCGTCTAACCTGGAAGCTAAAATAATATCTCTAATAAACTTGATTTTTCTCATTACTCCCTTTATAGACATAAATAATTTTATACTTGTAGTAATATCTAGCATCGGTATATCATCACTCTTTAATAATATTATAGCTCCACAAGGTTTACCATCTAATTCAGCTACCTTTATATTTTTATAATAATATCTAGAACCTTCTACCTTAACTAAATAACTAATCCTGTCTAGAATTTCCTCTTTACTGCCTTCACCCCATTCATGCTCCGGATCATCTTCCGTGACATAAACTAGCTCGGCTATAATGGGGGCATCACATTCTGAGGCATCTCTTAAATTTAAGTTGTTCATAAATTATCATTCCTTCTTTTTAATCTTTTATCTTTGTTATTAGTATAGTCTTAGTTTCTATTAAAATTAAGGCCTTATAGTCCCTTAAATAAGTACTTTTATGTTATCTTTTTATTCTTACATGCAGATATTATTAATATAAATGTACTAATACTAGATACCTAAAATCTTTATTATTGGAATAATATTCAAAATATCTTGACTTTTTCTTGCTATTTATAGATAATTATTATTAGTTAATAATAAAATTTATAGGAGGTTATATTAATATGATTAATGGTACTTGGAATGGCTTTAGAGAACTTGTTCTAGTAGATAAATCAGAAGTATGCCCTGGAATAATTTCTTTCTATTTTAAATCAAAAGACGGAGGTAAACTTGCAAAGCACACTGCTGGTCAATTTTTACCTTTTAAAATAAAAACTGATAATCCTAAATACAAAGATGTTATTAGAACTTATAGCTTATCAATGTTTCCTAATGATGAACTATATAGAATTAGTGTTAAAAAAATTGATGGTGGTTTAATAAGTACTTACTTACACGAAAATCTTAACATTGGTGATTCTATAGAGGCTATGATACCAACTGGATTATTTACTATAAATAATGGTTCAAAAAATATTCCTCTTGTTTTAATATCTGCTGGTATAGGTATTACACCTTTATTATCAATGCTATATGAAGAATCTGCTACTAGAAATAACATTCAATTTATTCAAGCAGTTCAAAATTCAAGCATTCATCCTTTCAAAGAAGATATAGATGCTATAGCAAAATCTAGAGGTATTAAAAATACAATCTTTTACTCTAACCCTCTAGAAAATGATAAATTAGGTATTGACTATGATTATACTGGATACGTTAGTAAAGAATATCTAAAAGATAATGTAGATTTAAATTCTGATTTCTATTTCTGCGGACCACCTCCATTTATGAAGGCCCTTGAAAATTCTTTATTAGAGTTAGGAGTTCCATCAGATAGGATTCATTATGAGCTTTTTAGCAATAATTAAGATATAAATATTATTATAAAATAAATACCACCAGCTTAGCTGGTGGTATTCTAATTTAATTATGTACTAACTATAATATTTTTATGTTTGCTTTTTATAAGTGTTTGTAATATTTACGTTCTACTAAAAAATCCTTATTTATCACAATATTCACTTATATAATTAGCTAATGCTCCTACTAAATTCGCATCTTTTTTATGTGTGCAAGTAGAAATATTAGGTGTTATACATTTAATATCAATTTTATTTATTATATACTCTAACTTATCTCTTAATTTATCGATAAAGTCCTCTCTATCACTTATAGATCCACCTAATAATATCATCTCTGGATCGTAAATATGTTGAAGATTAAATATACCTCTTGCTAGATTTAAATAAAAAGTATCGATTGCCTGCATACAGAATTCATCTCCATTTTCAGCAGCTTCAAATACCTTTTTCCCATCCCAAGAATCATCATTATAATGTTTTCTAACTTTTCTTACAAAAGACATAGTTGACGCATATTCACTGAAGTTAACAGGTCTACCATTATCATCAGTCATTAACATATATCCAAACTCTCCACCAAATAAATTTTTACCTTTATGAATTTTGCCATCCTTAACAATAGCTCCACCGATGCCTGTCCCACATACAACAAACATCATATCATCAACATCTTTTGCTGTTCCTGAAAATACTTCAGCTAAAGCTGCACAATTAGCATCATTTTCAATGCTAACTTTAAGGCCTGTTCTATCAAATAGTACTTCCTTCCAGTTAGGTCCATGAATACATGGTACTGCGCTATCTCCTCCAACTATTCCACTTTTGCTATCAACTGCCCCTGGAGCACTTATAGCTATACCTTCAATATCATATTCTTTTTTAACTTTTTCAATCCATTCTACTATTGCATCAATAAATTCATTTAATTGATGTGATACATATAAAGTATCATGATCTAGTAAATGACCAAATTTATCTCCCACAGCAACTTTTATTGAAGTTCCACCAATATCTAAACAAGCATACATCTTTAAATTCTCCTTAAATATTTATTATCTGAAAGTATTTTAATCATTATTGAAAACCTTTTCTGTAGATACCCACTGTTCAAGTACCTCACTATATTTCCTCACATAAAAATAGTGTATCAAATCTATTTGTATTAATATAGGAATTTGAGCTGATATCATTCCTGTTGATTCTTCCCCTGAAAGATTTGCAGTAATTAGCACAACATCAGCATTTTGGGTTAAAGTAGAGTTAGGATTCCCTGTAATAACAATTAATGTTACGCCCTTATTTCTAAGTATCTCAGCACACTTTTCTAAATGCTTATTTCCCCTTAATGTAAAGATAAATGCTAAGTCGCCTTTCTGTAAGACTTGGCATGCCACCTCAATAGCAACTTTATCATGTATGACCTCTATCAACTTTCCAGTTCTTGAAAATCTAAACTTAAAATCTTGAGCTGCTGTTGCACTTAATCCTTGAGCAAATATATGCATAAATCTATATTCATGGATATATTTACATATCTTTTCTACCTTTTCTCTATCGAAACAACCATCTATATGACTAAATATTTTAAAATATGAATTTTGTAAATCTGCTGATATATTATTTACATTTAGGTTACTGTTATCTTTCAAATGTTCACTATATAAATAAACTAATTCTTTATAATTACTTAAACCTATCTTTTTACAAAATCGTGTAATAGAAGCAGGTGAAACACATAAAGTCGTAGCTAGTTCACTTATGGGTAGTGATGGGTTATTTTTCAGGAAATAATCAGCAATTTGTTCCTCTACATATGTAAAATTCATCTTCGCATGATTTATTCTTAAAATAATCTCCTTCTCCATATATCCCCTCCATATTATCTAATTTACAGTTTAACTTTAATATGTTTCACCTTATTTTGCAACTATATATTAATCTTTAATGTTTTTACTTCACCCTTGTTAAATCTACCAATATCAATAGCTCCATCAATAGCTACCTTCTCTGAAAGTTCTCTATTATTCATATTTATCCACTGATAGCTTGATCCATTATTTACTGTTATTTCTCCAGCACTTTCTATAGAATCATTGCAGTTTAACAACCTAATAGAGTAAGACTTTTTATCTATTGGCATTATTGATGTAACAACTATATCCTTTAAATTATCGCTATCTACAATGCCTTCAACTTTATTTAGCTTTTCCTTTAAAGGATGCATAACAAAATATTTTAATGTATTTGTAAATCTATTTATTTCTTGAACTTGATAGTTTGGAACTGATACAGAATAACTCTTCCATAGTTTGTTAATCTTTGCAACATTGATATTATTATCTAAAACTATAGCAAACTTAAATTTCATTTTTTGAATTAACTGACTATCTGGAGTTTCTATATATCTAAATTCATTTCCTGATGCAACTCCTGGCCTTCTTATCAGATCTGGTTTTCCTAAGAACCCAACTCCTCTAAATAAAGTAAGTGCAATCTTAGAATTATCTAGTACTTCATATTCTTTTATTCCCTTAGCTAACATAACTGCTGATGATTTCTCATCTTCAATACCAACAAAATGAAGCATTGGATAGATTGGTGATGGTTCTTCTCTCCAGCCAAGTTCTCTCCAGTCATCTATATGTGCTGGTATATTATCTCTTCTAATCGTTCCAAAAGGTGTATCTGTTAAGCTCTCTTCACTTATTACATCACTTTTAAATACAACTCTCATCCTATGATCATAAGCTTTGTTATCTATCTCCAAATGACATTCAACAACAGCTTTATCACATAGCGATATCTTCAGCTCATATGGTATTTCTGTATTTATAACACCATTTTCTCTATCCTCTAAATTGCTCGGTACTGTGAATATCCCACTTAACCTTAACTCTTTATAAAGTTCGCCTACTGTAGATTCACATACTGATTCCTCAAAGGTTAATTTATATCTTATATCCTTTTCTGGAGGAGAATAATCATACGTATCCCCATCATCTCCGGACTCTTCAATATATAAACAATTCTCTAAAGTTTTATTTCTAAATTTATCAGTTATATTTATCTTTCCATTTACAAAAGAAACTTTATAGAAGTTATCTTCAATCTCATCTGTGTTAATCTTATCTTCTAGCATATCCTCATCTATTTCATTAACCTTCAATACTTCTATACTTAAAGGTGATAAATGACACTGAATAATAATATCCCATACATAGTAATATAAGTTTTCATCATAAAGACTTTCATCCTTCTTAATACTACCTGCATATTCTCTTACTTTACCTAATACTTGATAATTAATTAAGTTGCCATTCTCATCTCTTATCTCAAAATTTTTAGTTTTAGTAGTTAAAACTACCTTAACATTTTCATTTCTACTTACTGATAAAGTATTAAATAAAATCAAATTATTCTCTTCTTTATTTTCTAAAGACTCACTTATCTTTCTAACAATATAATCATAAGCTGAATAAGCTAATTGATCAGCTTCAATAAGTCTTGATAATATACTTCTATTAGTTTTATCACTATTACATCCACAAGCACTATCATGAGCATGATTCATAAGTAGCTTTTTCCAAATCTCCTCAAGCATTTCAGTCTTAGGATCTAATCCCATATTTTGAGCAATTACCATAAGTGGTTCTAACTGATGAATTAATTTTCTTTCAATTTTATCATTTAAATACTTTAAATCATATCTTGATGAATAAATTGACCTATGTATTTTTGAATTAGATGGACTTATAAATTCACCTTCAACTTCTAGCAAATCTTCTTCCTTTTCTAATTCTTCAAAGAACTTTTCACAAGTACTTTCAACATACTCAAATTTATTTTTAGTTCTATCTTGATAATACTTAATTCTTTCTTTTAAGTTAAAATCAACATATCTTTGATCTCCACCTACAGGTAATAATATATTTTCTGTTGCTGAACCATCTAAAATAGTTTCTTCAACAGCATCAATATCATCATTATAAATTAAATTACCTCCATAGAAGTAACCATTCTTTATGTTATATACTAAAAGAGAACTTCCATCTTCACTATTCCATTTAAATTCTCTATTCTTGCATATATCCTTTGCAACACCTCTCCAAAAGATACTTCTTTTTATATCAAATCCATTCAATATCTTTGGTAAATCCTTCGTTTGGCCAAAAGAATCTGGTAAATAACCAACCTTCATATGTCCACCAAGCTTATTTGCACTTTTTATACCGTATAATAAATTTCTAACTATAGATTCTCCATCTATAACTAATTCATCTGTTTGAGTATACCAAGGTCCTATTATTAATTTACCAACTTGAACTAATTTACTTACCCTATCAAAATTACTTGGAGCAAACCTTAAATAATCCTCCAATATACTTAACTGCCCATCTAATAAATAATTCTCTATTACTTCATTTTCTAGTGCATCTATTACTTCATCCATATGATATATAAGCTGTATGATGGATTCATTTGAAGTGAAGTACCACTCACAGTCCCAGTGAGTATGGGAATAAACATGTATTCTTTTCAATTTAAATACCTCCTTCATTATTGAAAATTCCACTGGAGTATATAATTATCTCCAGTGGTCTTTTTATTTAAAGTTTACAAATTAAAAGTCTATCTTTGAAACTAAGTTATATAGCTCTTTCTTGTCAGTTTCTTTAACTATTGTATTTCTAAAATTATCATCAACTAATTTAGTTGCAATAGAACTTAATATTCTTAAATGATTTTCAGCTCCATCTTCTGGTATTGTTAAAGCAAAAGCTGTTGTAATTTTACTTCCATCTAAAGAATCCCATTCAATTGGATTTTTAAACTTTACTAAAAATACTCCTGGACTTATAACAGTTTCATTTTTACTATGAGGAATAGCTATCCCATCATTAAAGCCTGTAGTAGCTTCTTTTTCTCTTTCTTTTAATCCATTATAGTAAGCAATTTCATCCTTTACAAAGCCGTGCTTTTTAGCAATACTTGCAATAAACTTAAATGCTTCATCTTGAGTCTTTGAGTTTTCATCAACATATATATGATTCTCTGTAAATAATTCTCTTTCTTCTCTTACTACTGTTGCTGCAACTTCGCTTATAGTCGTAACCTCTTCATCTTCTTCAGTTAAATCCTCATTTTGAGCTACAGGCTTTCTCCAGAAACCTATAATTAAAGCTGTCACTACTATTCCTGCAAATGTACATAATATCCAAGTTAAGAATGGAATAGGTTGTTCAATATAACCTATAATAGTTCCTAATGGAGAACCTATACCACCATAGAATTTACATCCAGTTATAGAAACTAATCCACCTGCTAAAGCTGATCCTGCAACTGATGCTGTAATCATCTGAACAGGATTAGATGCTGCGAAAGGAATAGCTCCTTCTGTTACTCCTACCATACCCATACCAAAAGCTGAACTTGCTGATACTCTTTCGTCTTTTGTAAATTTATTCTTAAATAATACTGATGCAAGCCAAATACCTAATGGTGCAACTGATATAGCTGCTTGTGCTGCTGTACCTGGCACAAAGTTTGCATTTTCTATACCAAACTTAGCAACAGTATCTGTAAATACTGCAGTACCAAAAATAAGTGCTGTTTTATTAACTGGTCCACCAAAGTCAAATCCAATCATCGCTCCAATAATTGCACCTACTATAAATGGAGCACTTGAATAAGTTTCATTTAAATAAGTTAATCCACTATAAAGACTATCCATTAAACCAGCTATTGGTCCACCAATCATATAAGTTACAATAACCATTATTATAAACGTTGAAATAACAGGAATTATCATTATAGCTAATAGTGGTTGTACTATCTTTGGCCATTTTATTTTCTTTAATCCCTTTACTAAATACCCAACTATAAATGCAACTAGTATTGCTCCTAAAAAGCCTCCTCCAGTTTCAGTTCCTAAATAGACCGCATCATTTACAAGATATGCTCCTATCATAGCTGGTGCAATTGCAGGTTTATCCGCTATAGAATTAGCAACAAATCCTGCAAATAGTGGAATCATTAATTTGAATCCAATTTGTCCAACCTCAAAAAGCTTAGACATAAAGAATCCTAATTGAGTAGAAGTATCAAATCCCCAGTTTACTATTTGACCAAGTTCATTCTCCTGGAATGCAAATATATTAGCAATTGCTAGTAGTATACCTGCTGCTATAACCATAGGAGTCATGTAAGATATACCACTCATTATATGAGTAACAAATTTATTTTCTGTCTTACCTAAAGTTACTTTACCAACTTTTGTTCCCTTAGCTCCAAAAACTGTTGCTTCATCATAAGCTCTTTGTATAAGTTTTTCTGGAGCTTTTATTGCATCTATAGACTTAACCACTAGAACCCTTTTCCCTGAAAATCTCATTAAATCTACATTAATGTCAGCTGCAATAATTACTACATCGGCATCTTTTATATCTTTTTCTGTTAAAATATTTTCTGCTCCAATAGAACCTTGTGTTTCTACCTTTACATCATATCCTTTTTTCTTACCAGCTTTAGTTAAACTCTCAGCTGCCATATATGTATGTGCAATACCTGCTGCACATGCTGTTACTGCTACAATTTTTTTATTCATGTATAAGCACCTCCCAATTACATTTACAAGTATGCCATCCATTATTACCTATGTAAACCTTTTATGAACTTTTAGGCTTAACTTTCTTAAATTAATTATATTTTGAAAATACTTTCATTTTTCGATATACTTTTCCATAAAATTTATATTATTTTTTATTTTTTATCAAATTAAAATCTATTAACCCTATATTTTTTGAAAATAATTTCACACTTCAGCTGAAAATATTATTTTATTGTTAAACTAATAAAAAGGATATTTCACCTTGAAATATCCTTTTTAACAACTTACTTATTTTGATTTTTTATCTTATTATTTATAATTTCTTTAAGATTTTTAAACTGTTCTTTATACTTTGTATGCTCTATATTAGGAAAGGCTTTAAGTATTCTTCTTTGTAACATAGATCTTACATTCAATTTTTTATATCTTTCATAAATCTTAGTTAAGTTCTCTATTACATATTCAGATTCTTCCTCATCCTTAAATCCAATTATAAGATTTTCAAATTCCTTATCGTATAAATTCTTTAATTTAATATTCATGGATTTTAACTCAATTAATACATCTACTAAATTATTTAACTTGTCATTTAATTTAATCATAGCTATCAATGTAGTAATAAAGTCAGATAAAAACATAGCTATTATTATACATGCTAGAACTATGTTTATTATCTTAGGAACACTATTAACTAAGGTAGTAATTCTAACATTTATTACTTGTATAAGTAATACAGATAACAAACCAAAAAGCGTTGAATTTAAAAGGCATACTCTACCATGAATATTAAATTTATGTTTAGAATAATCCCACCATTTTGTTTGAAAGGATGTTTCTAATATCACTGCAGTTATGTATTCAACAACAGATGTAACAATCATTCCCAATAAAAATATAGCAAAAATATCTCCTCTATATTTATCTAATAAAGCTATAACTAATAATGCCCCAAAACCATACACCGGACATACCGGTCCATTTAAAAATCCTCTATTAATAAATTTCCTCTCAAGTATAGAACAATATATAGTTTCACATACCCATCCTAAAAAACTATATATTGAAAAGTATAAAATAAATTTAATAAATGTATACATACTAACAGCTCCCTCAAGTTAACATATTAATTTATTAACAGCTTAGTATATTCTTATTATTAAATTTAAAATTTAATTCTTAGTGGATTTTATTTTTAAATAAAAAAATAGTACATGACTATTTTTAATAATCATGTACTACTTAATTTAATACTCAAAATTAAGATTCACTCTGTGTAACTTCAAGTTACCAAATTAAAATTTTGACCTTCAGTTAAGTTCGCCTTGCCAAATCTAAGATTTGGATGCTTACTTACGCTTCTACTTCTTCGAATTGGCTATTGTATAGATTTGCGTAGAATCCTTTCTTAGCTAATAACTCTTCGTGGTTTCCTTGTTCTACAATGTCTCCATCTTTCATAACAAGGATTAAATCAGCATCTCTTATAGTAGATAATCTGTGAGCAATTATGAAGCTTGTTCTTCCATGCATTAAGTTATCCATAGCTTTTTGAATTAATACTTCTGTACGAGTATCTACTGAGCTTGTAGCTTCATCAAGTATTAATATCTTTGGATCTGCTAAAATAGCTCTTGCAATAGTTAATAATTGCTTTTGCCCTTGTGATACGTTACTTGCTTCTTCATTAAGAATCATATTATATCCATCTGGTAATGTCTTAACAAACCTATGAACATGAGCTGCTTTTGCTGCTTCTATAACTTCTTCATCACTAGCATCTAACTTACTATAACGGATGTTTTCCATTATTGATCCATTAAATAACCAAGTATCTTGAAGAACCATACCAAATAAACTTCTTAATTCTCCACGATTAAACTCTCTAATATCATGCCCATCTATTAATATTGCACCATCATTTACATCATAGAATCTCATTAACAGCTTAACCATTGTAGTTTTACCTGCACCTGTTGGTCCAACTATAGCTACTCTTTGACCTGGTTTAATCTTAGAATTAAAGTCATTTACTATAATCTTATCTTCGTTATATCCAAAATGAACATGCTTAAACTCAACTTCTCCATTTATATCTTCAGTAGAAACTGGAGATACAGGATCTTTAGTTTCCTCTTCTTCATCTAAGAATTCAAATACTCTTTCAGCAGCAGCTGCTGTAGATTGAAGTACATTTGCTATTTGTGCTGTTTGAGCTATTGGTTGATTGAATGTTCTTATATATTGAATAAACGCTTGAATATCACCAACAGATATTCTATTTTTGACAGTTAACCATCCACCTAATATAGAAACTAACACATATCCTAAATTACCAACAAAGCTCATTATAGGCATCATCATACCTGATAGGAATTGTGATTTCCATGCACTATGATATAGTTGATTATTTAACTCATCAAACTCTTTAATAGCACGTTCTTCACCATTAAAAGCCTTCATTATATTATGGCCTGAGTAAACTTCTTCAACCTGACCATTAACATTCCCTAAGAATTTTTGTTGATCCTTAAAGTATTTTTGTGACTTTTTAACTACTCCAAATATAAGTCCCATTGATAGAGGTAGTATCAATAATGCAGCAACTGTCATCACTCCACTTATAGAAATCATCATTATTAATACACCTATAAGAGTAGTAATTGCTGTTAACATTTGAGATAAACTTTGATTTAAAGTTTGGCTAACTGTGTCAACATCATTAGTAACTCTTGATAAAACTTCTCCATGAGTCTTTGTATCAAAGTACTTAAGCGGCATTCTATTTATTTTTTCAGATATATCTTTTCTCATATTATAAGAAACTTTTTGTGATACACCTGTCATAACAAAAGTTTGAATAAAAGAGAATAACGCACTTATTAAGTATAACCCTAATAATAGAAGTAATGTATTTGCTATATATGAGAAGTCGATACCTCCATCAGCAACACCTTTAACTTTATCCATTAACCCTGAGAAAATTTCAGTTGTTACATTACCTAATATTTTAGGTCCTACTATAGAGAATGCAGCTGAACCAATTGCAAATATAAATACAATTATAATTGATAGAGTGTATGGTTTAAGATAGCTTGCAAGCTTTTTCATTGTACCTTTAAAATCTTTTGCCTTTTCACCAGCACCGCGCATTCCATGTCCACCCATTGGGCCTCTTCTTCCATTACTCATTTTCTAGCTCCTCCTTTGAAAGTTGTGATAAAGCTATTTGCTTATAAACCTCACAGTTTTTCATAAGCTCGCTATGAGTTCCTTTTCCAACTACTTTTCCTTCATCAAGCACAATTATCTGTTCTGCATTCATTATAGTACTTATTCTTTGTGCAACGATAAGCATTGTACTTCCTGATGTCTCAGCCTTAAGAGCCTTTCTTAAAGTGGCATCAGTTTTAAAGTCTAAAGCAGAGAAGCTATCATCAAATATAAATATTTCCGGATTCTTAGCTAATGCACGAGCAATAGATAATCTTTGCTTTTGTCCACCAGAAACGTTAGTACCACCTTGAGCTATTTCAGTATCAAATCCGCTTTCTTTACTTGAAATAAACTCCATAGCTTGTGCAACTTTTGCAGCTTTAATCATTCCCTCTTCTGATAGGTTCTCATCTCCATATTTTAGGTTACTTTCTATAGTTCCAGAGAAAAGTATTCCCTTTTGAGGTACATATCCAATTTTTTCTCTTAAGTCATGTTGGCTAACATCCTTAATATTAACCCCATCTACTAATATCTCACCTTCTGTTGCATCATAAAAACGAGGTATTAGATTTATAAGAGTTGACTTACCACTACCAGTACTTCCTATAAATGCTGTAGTTTCTCCTGGTTTAGCGATAAAGTTTATATTATCAAGTACATCTTCCTCTGCACCTGGATATCTAAAACTTACATTTCTAAATTCGATTATTCCCTTTTCACTCTTATCGAAGCTCTTAGGATTTTCTATATCCTTTATAGAAACATCTGTAGATAATACTTCAGCTATACGTTGTACAGAAGCTGCTGCTCTTGGAAGTATTACAGATACCATTGAAATCATTAAGAATGACATTATAATTTGCATTGTATATTGAATAAATGCCATCATATCTCCAACTTGAAGTAATCCATCATTTATTCTATGAGCTCCTACCCAAACTATTAATAAAGAAATAGAATTCATTATTAACATCATTAAAGGCATCATTATTGATGTAACTCTAGTTACGAAAAGATTTGTCTTTGTAAGATCTTTATTAGCCTTATCAAACTTTTTCTCTTCATACTTTTGAGTACTGAATGCTCTTATAACAAGCATACCTGTTAAAGATTCTCTTGTTACAAGGTTAACCTTATCAACAAGCTTTTGTACAATCTTAAATTTAGGCATAGCTAATCCAAATAAAACTGCAACTATTGTTAATAGTGATAATACCGCAACTCCGATTATCCATCCCATATTTGTTTTAGTACCTAGAACTTTTAATATTCCACCTGCTCCTAAAATAGGCGCATAAAATACAGTTCTTATAAGCATTACTACAAGCATTTGAATTTGTTGAATATCATTAGTACTTCTTGTAATAAGTGATGCAGTTGAGAAATGATCAAATTCATTATTTGAGAACCCAACAACACTTGTAAATACATCTTTTCTTAGGTTCCTTCCTAAAGATGCAGCCATTCTAGCTGCTATAAATCCAACTGCTACTGTAGCTGCCATACTTATTAATGCTATTCCAATCATTTTAGCTCCAGCTACTAGGATATAATTAGATTGTAATTTTTCAGTGTTTATTCCAATAGTACTGTATTCAGATTTGATATAAGTAGTAGCTGATTGAGTTATCATCATCTCAGGTGTAGCTCCTATTTTCTCATCAATCTTAGTCAGCATGCTATCTAATTGATCTTCTGGCATAGATGATAATACTTGAAATATATCTGTTCCCTCTGGTATTTTGCTTAATAATTCAGTCATTGGATTTGAAGTATCCTCGCTTAATAAATTATCCTCAACCTCAGATCCATCTGCTTGTTTTTCAAGTATCATAGTCATCATTATAGGTTTTCCCATAATGGTATTTAAACTTTTAATATCCTCTTTATTTTTTGTATCTAACTTATAAAGATTTTGATTTGTTAACTCTGGATATTTTTTTACGTAATTGTCATATTCTTCAGTTGATAATGTATTTTTATCTAATAAAGTATAGCTATCCTTAACTAGACTTTTCTCTTCATCATTCATAAAAATCAATAACTTATCAAACTCTGAAGCTCTTATAACTTCCGGTACTGCATTTTCTACTCCGCCTTGTTGAATACCAACATTAACTATATTACTCATATAGTCTGGAAGAGATAAGTCACATATAGCTTGAACAAAAAGCAATACAAAAGATATAAATATAGCTCCTATAAAAGGCTTTAGATGCTTTAATATTTTCTTCATGAGGTCTCACTCCTTTTAAAATTAATTTTGGCATATGATAATTATATTTTCATAACTATTATGTGTCAATAACTTTTCTTAAAATATAATTATTTTTTCATAATTATTATACTTTTATAACTAATTTTGTTGTATATTTTTTTAAATTATATTATAATATTATTAGAGAAGGTCTTTTAAGGAGGCAAACTATGGATACCGATAATTTAAATAGTATTTCTAATAATTTATATATGTTACTATTATCTCTAAATAAACGTGTTTTTAACCACGATGAAATGATAAAGAGTTGTAATTTACCACCATCACATGTAAAAGCTTTATTTTACTTGCTTCATAACGGTCCTAGAGCAATATCTCAAATAGGAAATGATTTATCTATATCAAAACCTAATATGACTCCAATTATAGATAAACTAGTAGCTGAAGGTTTTATTAATAGATTCCAAGACCCAAATGATAGAAGGGTCATTAGAGTTGAACCAACAGAAACCGCTCGTGAATTCCTAAGAGAACAAGAAATGAAACTTAAATCTCGCTTATTGGAAAGGATTTCACCATTATCCGATGAAGATTTAGAAGAGTTAGATAAATGTATAAGCTCGCTAAGTAAGCTTTTACTAAAAATTTAAAAAGAAGCTAGAATTGCACAAAAATGCATTCTAGCTTCTTTTTGTTAAGGAAACTTCTTCTCACCTCCGTTCGAATGAGTAACTTCAAGTTACCAAATTACATGTGCGCCCTATGGGTGAAATTTGGACTTTCAGTTATAAACCCTTTCTTCTAGACCATCACTAGTTAAGATTATATTTAAATTTCCATTACGACATCTTAATTCATCTATAAACTTTTTAGTATTTTCTTCTGGTTTCATACTTACTCTATAGCTTAATTCGAATAATGATCCAAAATCTCTTGTTCTAACTCTTGCTAAATTCCAATTAACAGTATATTTTTCTAGAATATCCTCAAATACACCTTCATAGTTTAGATTTTCAGGTACTGTAATTTTAAGTTCTAAGCTCTTACTTTTAGGGCTAGCAAATTTTGTTATATCAATTATAATCATTACTAAGCATAATATTATAGTAAATAAAACGGCATATCCGATAAATCCCATGCCTGATGCAAGCCCAACTGCTAATGTGAAGAATATATAAGATATATCTTTTGGATCTCCAGGCGCACTTCTGAAACGAATAATAGAAAATGCTCCTGCTAAACTAAATGCTCTTGCTACATTATTTCCAACTAAAAGAATAATAATAGATATAATTACTGGTAACATTATTAATGTAATTGTAAAACTTGGTACATACCCTTCCTTTTTATGCGTTTTAATATAAGTTAAGCATATAGCTAACCCTAATATAATTGACGTCCCAATTACTATTAAGATATTACTTAAAGTAAACGTCCCAGTATTTATTGATGTCATTAAACTTTCTAACATATTTTTTCTCTCCTTCTTGTGTCTATACTTTGTTTTTCTAATACATATCTTTTATATTCATCCCCATACTTTGAAAAATGGGTATTATAAACTTCTAAACTTGAAAGTTCTTTAGCTAGCCACAATGGCATCGCTCCTAATATTTTTACTTCCATCAAATATTGATTTTTCTCTAATAACTCCTCACCATAACTTCCTGCTTCTAAAGTTATATTTTCTCTCCTTGTTATGATATTTGAATCAAAAGTAACTCTAAACTCCCTATCATTCTTACCAAACAAAGCTTTCCTACTATAGCTTATATATACCTTGGGATAAACCTTATTGTTTTGTAGATAATATTCTATTTCATTTAAAACTTGATTATTTATATAATCATCTGTTCTAGGCCTATTTCCTATCTCTAAAAAATCATAAGCTTCTGCTAAAGTCATCACAACTCTCCTCTTACTTACGATTCCATTTATTTTCTTTTTAATCTCTAAAAATACTTTTTCATCTAAGCTTTTTGGAGTTTTATAACTCCTTAGTCTTAACTTTTCTTTATAATAAGGTTTAAATATAGAATGTCTTATAACATCATCATTTTCAGTATCATAATATAAATTGTAAATATTGTAGTCTTTACCACCTTTACAATAATCATCATAATCCATATATTGAAGTAATACTTCTATAAGTTCGTCATACTTATCTTTATCTATTATGAATTTCTTTTCATAACGTTTAAATGATTTAATTGCCATTTGTATTTCTCCTTTCAATCATTTATCTATTTGCTTTCATTATAAAAACTCAACCTTAACCAAACCTTAACCATAAAACAAAAATTTTTTAACATTTATTTCTTAGTAAACGTTAAGGTTAAGTTAAGGTTCAAACTATATAATCATTACTAGCAAATAACTTTGAACTTAAGATTTATTTAAGTTCATTTATTGGAGGTAATTTTTATGAAAAGAAAGTTTATTTTAATGTTAACTATAGCAACCTTAGCCTTAACAGTTACTGCATGTTCTAATAAAAACACATCTACTACTGATAATAGTCAAGCTTCTACAGTAATAGAAAATACTGATTCTGAAGAAATAGGCCCTATAGATGCCACAATAACTTTAGGCAATACTATAAGCGTAGATGGTGTTGGTGCTACAGTTGATAACAATAAGGTTACAATAACATCAGCTGGTACTTATTCAATAAATGGTACATTACAAGATGGGCAAATTATTGTTGATAGTTCTGATATAGAAAATGTTTATTTAGTGTTAAATAACGTAAATTTAACTTGTACAAATAGTGCTCCTATATATGTAAAATCTGCAAAAAATACAATTATCGTTTTACCTACCGGTACAGAAAATACTATAACTGATGGAGAAAGTTATGTTTATGAAGATACGGCAACTGATGAACCTAATGCAGCAATTTTCAGCAAAGATGATTTAACAATTAAAGGAGAAGGTTCCTTAACAGTTAATGCTAACTATAATAATGGAATCACAAGTAAGGATGATTTAAAAATAACTGGAGGAAATATTTCAGTAACTTCTGCAGATGATGGTCTTATGGGAAAGGATTCTATAACGATTAAAGGTGGGAATATTACTTTAAACTCTCAAGGCGATGGTCTTAAATCCACTAATATAGAAGATACTACAAAAGGTTATATATTAATCGAAGCTGGAACTTTAAATGTAACTTCTGGCTGTGATGGAATTCAAGCAGAAAGTAACGTAACAATAAATGATGGAGATATAACAATAACATCTGGTGGTGGAAGTGCTAACGCTAGTGCGAAAACAAATAATGATATGATGAATCCATGGGGGCAATTTGGTGGTCAAAATACAACCTCTACAGATACTGACACTTCAACAAGTACAAAAGCTATAAAAGCCACTACTAACATAACTATTAACGGTGGTAATATTAACATCGATTCTTCAGATGACTCACTTCATACAAACGATAGTATAGTTATCAATGGTGGAACTATAAATATGTCCTCTGGAGATGATGGTATTCATGCAGATACTACATTAGATATTAATGGTGGTGATATAAATATATCTAAGTCCTATGAAGGTATAGAAAGTACAACCATCAATATCAATGATGGAAATATACACTTAGTAGCTAGTGATGATGGGATAAATGCTGCTGGTGGAAATGATACTGCAACTACTATGGATAAATTTAGTGCATCAACTGGAACCCTTAATATTAATGGTGGATACTTATATGTTGATGCAAGCGGTGATGGTCTTGATGCTAATGGTTCTATAGAGATGACTGGTGGAACAGTAATTGTTAACGGACCTGAAAATAACGGAAATGGCTCTTTAGATTATGACGGAACATTTAATATATCTGGAGGTACTTTAATAGCAGCTGGAAGTTCTGGAATGGCTCAATCACCAAGCTCAACTTCTACACAAGCAGCAATTAATATATTCACAAACGGATCTGCTAACACTTTAGTTTCAATCCAAGATGAAAGTGGTAATGACATTACAACATTTGCTCCATCTAAGAGCTTTAGCTCATTAATAATATCTACACCAAACTTAAAAACTGATGGAACTTACAAAGTGTATACAGGTGGTTCTTACAGTTTAGATAGTATTGATGGTCTTTATAGTGGAGGAACTTATAGTAATGGTTCAGAACTTACAAGCTTCACTCTTTCTAATACAATTATGAGTGTTACTTCTTCTGGTGCTACTGAAGGTGGTAACTCTGGTATGGGCGGTATGAATGGAGGAATGCAAGGCGGTGGAGGCCGTGGTCAAAAACCAACCATGCCAAATTCTAATAACCCTACTATGCCTGGTGCACCTGTTGATGGAAACCCTGGAGCTACTCAAACTACTCCATAAACTTATAACTCTAAAAGATAATAAAAAAATGACTTCGACATAACAAATGCCGAAGTCATTTTTTTATTCTTCCCCATCATAAACATCTAGGAATGAATACTTTTCTCCATCTTTTTCCCATCCTAAGATAGAATTCATATTTACATTAGCCGCTGCCTTAAATATAGATTTATCTACATCATTAAAGTTTTCTTTTAATTTAGCAATAAGATCCTTTATTTCATGTCTCTTATTCCCTACCTTTTTAGCTGCAACCATACATGCACAGTTTAATGGCCAAAGCCCTGTATATCTTATAAATCTCTTTATATATTCTTCCTCTACATAGTAAAGAGGTCTTATAAGTTCCATATCTGGGAAATTATCTGCCTTTAACTTAGGAAGCATTGTTTTAAAGTTTCCTGCATAAAGTACATTTAACATAGTAGTTTCAATTACATCATTGTAGTGATGCCCTAAAGCTAATTTATTACATCCTAATTCTCTAGCTTTTGCATATAATGAACCTCTTCTCATTCTTGCACAAAGATAACATGGATATTCCTTAGCTTTTTCATCTATTATGTCAAATATCTTAGTTTCATAAATATGAACAGGAATATTTAAATGCTTACAGTTCTCTTCTAAAAGTTCTCTAATTTGTGGATGGTATCCTGGGTCCATAGCTATAAATTCTAATTCAAAATCAACCTGTCTATGCTTATGAAGCTCTTGAAATAACTTTGCCATAAGTAATGAGTCCTTACCCCCTGATATAGCAACAGCTATTTTATCTCCCTCTTCTACAAGATTGTAATCTTTTATAGCCTTTATGAACTTAGACCAAATTCCTTTTCTATATCTCTTAATAAGACTTCTCTCTATTTCTTCAAGAGTTTTTCTTTCTTCTTCTGGTATTATTCTTTCGCAACCAGTACCAGCAATACCGCTCATATAATCACCTCATAAGTATATTTTTTATATTAAAATAAAGTAACTTCTATTAAACATAACAATTTTACTCTAAATTAAGTATAAAATCAAATTTTAAGATTACCATTATTTTAGTGATTAATTTCCATTTTATAATCTCACTACTTACCTAATGATATTATTATGAGCAATAATACTATTTAGGTATTATTATTTCAAATATAGTGGCATATTCTTTATCATTGCTTACCTTTAGCCTTATGTTTCCTTTATGCATTTCAACTATCTTTTTAACAATAGCAAGACCTAATCCTGAACCTTCTTTATTTGTCCTAGATTCATCCCCTACAGTAAATGCATCAAAAATATTTTTAGCAATCTCCTCTGAGATCCCTACACCATTATCAGCTAGTATGATTTTATAATTATACTTTTCTCTAATTAATTTAAAATATATTGTTGTTCCTTTTGGATTATGTTTGATCGCATTTCCTAAAAGATTATCTAATACTCTCAGGAATTGAACCTTATCTATATTACATAACAATACTTCATCTGGAATATCAACATCTAAATCAAATCCTGTATCTAGTATATCTTCATATTTAATTGCAAGGTATGATCTAAAATATTCGCTTAAATCTACCTCGTTAAGTATAAGTTGAAAATCTGGATGTTCTAGTTTACTATATTCATAAAACATATTAATAAGCTCATTTAATCTAGTTGACTTGGTATAAATTATTTTTAAATATTTATTTAAATCCTCTTCTGATATAACTCCATCCACTAAAGCCTTAGAATACCCTTGTATAGTAGTTATTGGAGTCTTTAAGTCATGGGATATATCTGAAAGTATTCTTTGTTTATCATTAGTCAATCTATCTTTTTCTACTTCGCTATCTTCTAGCTTATTAACCATAATATTAAAAGCATCACATATTTGAACAAATTCTTTAGGCCCACTATAATCAATAATAGATCTGCTTTTACCTTCTGCAAGAGAATACATTGCCCCTTCTAACTTTTCCAATGGTCTTTTTACTTTTTTTCTTAATGCCATTACAAATATTATTGTACATATTATATATACTATCCCAACTGTAACTATTGAGCTTACTGACCAAAAATCTAATCTTTCTTGAAATCTCTCTTCATTTATCCTTTCTTCTTTTATAATCATTGTTCTTTTTTCATTTAACTTATTAGTAAAACTAAACTTCAAAACCTCATATTTCTCTGGATAAGTTCCTAATAAATACCCCAACTCTTCTTTTGTATAAGAGGAATATGAAGTATCTTCTACATCTCCAGCCCTATAAATAACATTTAAATCTTTATCAATAACCTCAACTAAGCTAACATCATATTCCACATCATTAGAATACTCATTATTAAATAAATTTTTATTCTTTAGAAGTAGTATTAATTCTTCTCCATTATTTCTAAATTTATAAGCATACGTGTATACACCACTACCATCATATTCCCTTATATAATTCAGTTCTCTTTCAGAATATCTATTAATTACAGAGCCGTCACCAAGATGATATATTACATTATTATTTTCGTCTAAAATATCTATTTGTCCATTTACTCCTGCAATCTTTTTTAGCTTTAATTCATCATATTTCTCTTCTGATAATAACTCTTGTTCTTTTTCTGTTAACCCTACTGGAATATTTAATTGTTTTGTAAATAATAACATTCCCAAATAAGTAATTAGCATTACTGTAAGAACAATAGCTACAGTAAATGCAATATAATTACTTATTAGCAAAGAAAAAATACTTCCTCTTTTCTTCTTCTTATACCTTTTCAAACTTATAACCTAACCCCCTTACATTCTTTATATAAATAGGATTTTTGGGGTCATCCTCTAGCTTTTCTCTTATTTTATACATATGAACCATTATAGTATTATCGTCATTTTCAAAATATTCACCATTTACATTTTCATATATTTGAATTTTAGTAAAGACTCTTCCTGGCGATTTCATAAGTAATGCTAAAATTTTAAATTCAGTAGGTGTTAATTTAATTTCTTGGCTATCTTTATATACCATAAATGTATCTGAATTTATGGTTACGTTTCCTACCCTAACTATTTCATCTTCTTTTATTACCTCTTCATTCTTATAGTCATAAGTACGTCTAATTAAAGATCTTACCCTAGCCACAACTTCTAAAGGATTAAAAGGTTTAGTCAAATAATCATCAGCCCCTAAGTCTAATCCTAAAATCTTATCGCTATCTAAATTTCTAGCTGAAAGTATTAAAATTGGTAAAGTTCCTATTTCCCTAATTTTTTTAGTAAGCTCATACCCATTTAACTTAGGCATCATTATATCTAGTATTGCAACAGAAATATCATTACTTTGAATCAACTTTAAAGCTTCTTCACCATTAGTTGCAGAAATAACCTCATAATTTTCTTTTTCTAAATATAGCTTTAATAATCCAATTATATCTTCATCATCTTCAGCAATTAATATCTTATTTCTCATAACTTCCCTCCAATTTTGATTTCAAAGTATTTAATGCTTATCCTATAAATATAATATCACTTTGCATACTACTTTTATATAGCTTAACTATTCATATCTTAACGCATCTATAGGATTCATCTTTGCAGCTTTACTTGCTGGATAATATCCAAAAAATACTCCTATTGCCATAGAGAACGTAACTGCATAGAATATAGCTTGTACATTAGGCTTGACTGCCTTTCCTAAAATAGTGGTTATTATTGTACCTAATCCCATACCTGTTAATATTCCTATAATTCCACCTATAAGACAGATTATTACTGCTTCTATTATAAATTGTAGTAATATCACTTTTCCCCTTGCACCTAATGCTTTTCTAATACCTATCTCCTTAGTTCTTTCCGTAATAGAAACCATCATTATGTTCATAACTCCTATACCACCTACAAGAAGCGAAATTGCTGCTACTCCACTTATGGCAAGTTTTACACTATCTAGCATCTTATTAACTGATTTCATCATTGATTCCATACTATAAGCCATAGCTGTTACCTTTGAATTACGATTATAGAAGCTTCCAAAAAACTGATTTGTATTTAAAAGTAAACTATCTATATCAGCTTCTGTAGATGGTAATATTGTTGCATTCATATATCCTTCTGGCTTTTTTGATATCTTTTTAGCTGTTGATATTGGTATAAATAAATTAGTTAATTCTTCTCCATTACTATCAAATGATACTTCACCATCATTTTTTACATATTCATATACTCCACTTATATATATACGTATTATATTATTTTCTAAAGTAATTTCAAAACTTTGTCCTAAAACTTCTTCATATGTAAATTTACCACCAAAGTATTTATCTACAAATTTATCACTTACCACTGCGACATATCTAGTATTCACTATATCATCATCATTAATAAATCTACCTTGTAAAATATTAATTTTTTCTACATTAAAATAATCTTTATTAATTCCCTTTATTGAAACTTCAGCTTTATTTTTTCCGTTAGTAAGCTTATTACTTCCTACATCCTCTACAAGAGATATTGCTGAAATATCCTTTTTAAACATTTCTTTGTAATCATCTATCATATCATTTGTTATATAATCTTTTTCTTGAATTTCATAATATTCATATACAACTTCTTCATCTTCAGTTCCAAAATCCTTTTGCTCTAACCCAAGATGTATATTTCTAGCTCCAACTCCAGACATTTCGCTAGTTATGGAACTAGCTAAAGAATCTCCAACTGTCACAATTGCAATTACAGATCCTATACCTATAATTATTCCTAACATAGTAAGCACTGAACGCATCTTGTTTGCAAATAAACTATTAATAGCCAGTTTTATATTTTCAATTATCCCCATTATAAGCTCTCCCTTCTCTGTCACCTATTACATGTCCATCTTTAATAGTAACAACCCTTGGGCATTCTTCTGCTAATTCTTTGCTGTGTGTTATTAGAACTATAGTCTTACCTTGTTTTCTATTTAATTCATGAAAAATATCCATCACAGTTCTACTTGTCTCACTATCTAAAGCTCCTGTAGGTTCATCTGCCAATATAATTGCAGGATTATTAGCTAAACTCCTAGCAATAGCAACTCTTTGCTTTTGTCCTCCTGATAATTCATTAGGTTGATGATTGCCTCTTTCCTTCATCCCAACCATATCTAATAACTTACCTGCTCTTTCTGTTCTTTTCTTAGGTGGCATTCCAGCATAAAGCATTGGTAATTCAACATTCTTGATTGCACTAGTACGTCCTATAAGATTGAAGTTTTGAAATACAAATCCTATCTTCTCATTTCGTATTTTACTCATCTCTTCATCTGGACACTTTTTAAGATCTACACCTTCTAAAAAATACTCACCTTCCGTAGCTTTATCAAGTGCTCCTATAATATTCATAAGTGTAGATTTACCTGAACCTGATTCCCCTACTATAGCTACAAATTCTCCTGGATAAACCTTTAAATCTATTCCATGTAAAATTTCTAGCTCATTAGGTTGTCCAATATAATATTTCTTAACTATTTTACTCATATCTATTAGAGGCTCTATATTATTTACATTCTTCATATTATTTAAAAACCTCCATTTATCACAGGTTCCATATTATTGATATCCATCTCTTCTAAGTTTATGTTAGCTTTTACTTCTACACCCTCCTTAAGCTGATCTCCACTTACTTCAATATAATAATCATTTTTCATTCCAGTAGTAACTTTAACTTCTTTAAATTCCCCTGTTTCATTTTTAATAGAAATTTTACTTTCTTCTCCTTCACCACTTACAGCATCTAGAGGAACAACAAAAACATTTTCTTTACTTGATATAATTATCTCCGCTTTTGCTTTTGCTCCTATAAATAATCCCTTAGAATTACTTACTGATATATCAGCTGAAAAACCACTATTGTTCTCTGCTTGGCTTGCTGTTGGAGAAATTCTTACTAACTCACCTTCTATTTTATCTGCCAATGAGTCACTAGATATTTTAGCCTTCATTCCTACAGTAACTTTTGTAATATCATATTCTGGTATGTTAACTGTTATTATTAGCTTGTCCATAGATTGAATTGTAGCTATTACTCCTTCCGTCATACTTCCTACTGTAGCTTTTAACTCAGTAATCTTCCCATCGGATTCAGCCTTTAATACTGTTTTAGTTAGCTTCTCCTCTAACGCTTTTAATTCATCGTTTTTATCTAACTTTTGTATTTGAGTATCTATTTCTTTAATATTTTCATTTAATGTTGCAATTTCTGAATCATCACTATTTATAGTTTTAGCTCTGGTTGATACAGCTGAGTCATATTCATTTTGAGCATTTTGTTTACTAGTAAGTTTTCCATTATACTTTTCAAATGCACTATTATAACTTTCTGTAATTCTATCATAATCATATAAACCCTTAGCCTGTTCTAATTCAGCTTCTTTTAAAGTTAGATCCTCTTGAGACTTTTTATATTCTTCATACTCCTTTGAATCTGTTTTTCCGCCTGCATTTATCCATATATTATATAAATTGTCCCTAGTTGAAACAGACTTATCATAAGCTTCTTTCTTTTCTCTTATTGCACCAAGCATAGTGTTGTATTTAGATTCCTCACTTTGAAAGCTTTCTTTATAAGTTTCTAATTCATTGTTTGCTGAATCTAAGTTTTGCTTCGCTATTCCTACTAGTTTATCTTGCTCTGCTAAACTTATAGCTTTGTTGGATTTAGCCGTATTTAAACTATTAACAGCTTTATCATAACTTGACTTTAATCTTTGCCTTTCAGATGATATTTCTTGTTTCTTATTTTCTATTTCCTTTTTTATAGATGTATCATCTAATACTGCAATAATATCACCTTTTTTCACCAAATCCCCAACCTTAACATTAACAGTTTTTATTTTTTCTGCTAAGGCACTAGTTACACTAGTTACTTCAGCACTTTCAATTTTTCCATTTACAGCAATAGAATCATAAATGCTACTTTTCTCTAAGCTAACTGTACGAACATAATCTCCTATACTATTTAATTCACTAGTAGAATTCCCCTTTAACTTAATAAGAATTATTCCACCACCAATAGCTATAATAAGTCCTATTGCGATAATCCCTTTTTTATATTTTTTAACAAGACTTTTCACTTTATTTTTATTCATATTTAATCATCAACCCTTCTTTCTAAAGATAAACATATTTTATTAGAGTTGAATTAACTATTAATTTATTTAATCTTAAGTTTACCTTAATATTCAAATCTTCATTCTTTGAAATAAAATAAAAAGGTAGCTCTATACTTAGCTACCTTCTCTTAATATTCTTTTATATTTATTTTTAACCTTTATAAGTAAATATGAAAATATAGTGGATGATATAGCTATAAATATAAATCTAATCCACTCACTAGTTATAAAGTTATATTCTTCTAAAAAAGAAATAATAAATAAAGAAATCCCATTGAACATAAACTGTATAAGAAAAACTGTAACACTCATATTTCTTAACATTGGATAAATTGTATTATCTTTAAGCTGTATTTCTTTTACTAAATTAAACAAAAAAAATGTAGTAGGAATTATGGATATATACATATTATAATCTAACATCAAATTATTATTTTTCATAAAATATATTTCTATTATCATACAAAACAAGCTAATTATTAAGCAAACTAAACTTATAGATTTTTTTATTACTACTCTTTTTATATTTATAAAATATCCTAAGCTTATAAAAAATAAACCAAAAAACAAACCATTTCTTGTAGTTTCTAATAACGACAAATACAAATCATATATTCTCTTAATTAAAGGTGTATTTACTAAAACGTTATAATATCCATCTCCTAACACCCCTAATATATATAAGCTAAAACCTATAACAATTATTTTATCAATAGAAAATTTTTTAAGTAGAGCTTCTATTATTATCACTGCAATTATAACAGCTAATAAGTACCATAAATGAATAAATGAACCTATTAAAAAGAATTTTTTTATATAAATCAATATGTCTAGCATAATATTTTCACTATTTAATTTCCACATATATATTTCATAAGGAAAATATAGCACTGACCAGAGAATGTATATCCTAATAATTTTAAATAAATAGTTCTGAATTTTTATAGTGTCACCACTTTTATTAGCTAAAAAATATCCAGATGTTATGAAAAAGAAAGGAACTGCAACCCTACCTATACCTTGTGATAAAATGAAATTAATATTGTTATATCCATAATCACTTATAAAGTGGACCCCTAGTACAAGAATTGCACAAATAAATCTAGTTAAATCTATACAATTATTATTCCTAATAGCTTTAGCCTCCATCTAACTTAATATCTATATTTTATCCTATCAAGGCCTTCTATATGTTGAAAATACTTGTTTTCTTCTCCATTATATAAAAATCTTACTCCATCAATCCATTCTCCATCATAATCTGGTTGTAACATAGTGGTTTGCAGTGTATAACAAGTCCATCCTCCACCTGCTGACCCCTGAAAAAAATTATTTGCCCAACTTGGCTCTGAGTATTCACTCCAATCTGGTTTATTTAAATTTTCTTCATTCTCCTTCAAATTAAATGTAGCTACCTTTTTCCCGTCTATCTTCTCAATTCCAATAAGTTCTATAGGTAAATTTTTAAATTGACTATCCGATAAATTACTAGCGATTATATTTAATCTCTTCTCTACCGTATCTACATCTTTATAAAACCCAAACTCTTCAACAATTATTTCTTTATCAGTATTAATATCTTTAGAGTAAATTTTAAACTTTCCTACAGTCTCTGAATCTATCTTATTCTTATCTAATGATGATATCCCTGCGATCCCTAAAAACAAAACAATAATTACTATAGTAATACCTATAAATTCTTGCATACTCTTTTTCATTCACATTCCCCCTTAATAAATTTATTTATATTAATTTTACCATATATTGCTTTAATGGTAGTATTTATTTCGAAATATATCTCAATATAATCATATAAATTTGTAACAAAACTTTCTCTTATTAATATAATAATTGTGGATAAATATATTAGGAGTATGTAATGAAAGAAGATAGAGAATATTATGAATCTAAAGATAAAAACAAAGATACTGACAGTGTAAATTTTGAATTTACGCTCCTACCATACGAAGAGCTTAATAGACAAGGTCCTCCTTTTTTCCCTAATCCGAACATACCATTTTTCCCGGGAAATACTCCGCCACCACCACCTGGTGCTCCTGGAAACTTTGGTGGCCCCCAAGGTGGTCCTCCAAATTATATACCTAGTAAAGAGGATAAAGGTGTTCAAAAGCTTTCCGGTTCAGAAAAAGGTAAAGATGGTAAAAGTCCATCTACCAAGGCTGTAAGTCCTGGATCTATAAGTTTTTGTCTTTATAAGTTCACATACATTTGGGAAACTAGTGGTAGAAGCTATTGGTCTTATTTATTAAATCTTGATAGCCGCTCTGTATCAGGTTTTAGATGGATGGGTAGAACATGGGCTTATTTTGGTGTAGATTTAAGAAGAATTGATTCTTTTGTTTGTTATAGAGCTAATGATAATTGTGATTGCGAAAATCCTGCTTTTACTAGAAGTGCTGAAGTTGAGTATGAATCAACTAAGCAAGAATTTTCTTTATCCGATGTAAGGGAAATTTATAGTAAAACCCTAGCTTATATAGATATTCCTGAAACTAAAAATGATTATTTAGTTGAAACTATTGGAGTAGTCGAAGGTAATAATGTTCAAAGTAAAATTCCTTGTAAAAAAACAAGAGTAACTTCCTATAGAATAGTTCTTGAAGTTTCTTACCCTGCTGATTTTGATGAATCAATAAAAGAAAGTATAAATGATATAGTAGACGAATGTTCCGAAGCAGCTATAGATACATTAAATATGATGAGAGATAAAGATAAATATCTAAATCCATTGGAACTATTCAATAAAGCTATCAAACTAATACCTACTGCTTTAAAATCCTTCTCCTCTAAATTTTCAGTATGTATAAAGAAAATTCCAGGATACTCAGAAATATCTAACTACATTACTTATACTATAAGAAGAGAAAAAAACTCTGATAGATGGAGGACCCTTTAACAATTAGAAATTTATAATTCAAAATGCATAATTTATTAAAAAGTTATCAACCTAACCTTTTAATAAAAAGAAACCGCCATAAAAGCGGTTTCTTCCTTGATTCATAATTATTAATTTTGAATTATTCATTGAATTAAGCGTTTAGTCTATTTTCATGTACTTCTTTTGCTGTTGCTATGTTATTTGCATGGTCACCTATTCTTTCTAGGTTAGATAAAAGGTCAAATAACATTACACCAGCATCTGCCATACATCTCTTACTATTTAGTCTCTTAATATTGTTACTTCTAAACTTTCTCTCTAGAGCGTCTATTCTATCTTCAACTTTATCAATTATTGAATTATGCTCTGTAGATTCATTCTCATAACTACTTATTGCAATTTCTAATGAATCTAATGTTGCATTATAAATCTCTTCTAACTCACTTAAAGCATCTTCAGTTATTTCTATATTCTTCTTTCTTCTAGATGTTGCAAGCTCAACAATATTTTCACAGTGATCACCTATTCTCTCTATATCATTTATAGAGTGAAAAGCTTCACTTACTAATTTAGCATTTTCTTCTGGAAGATTATGTTGAGATAATTCAACTAGATATTCAGTAATTTCTTTTTCTAGTACATTAATTAAATTCTCATTTTCATAAACCTTGTTTATATCTTCCCCATCACCTTCAAAGAAAGCTTTCATAGATAACTTAAAATTATCTCTCGCTATATTTGCCATTCTTACAGTTTCTTTGACAACTTGTCCACTAGCAACCACTGGAGTTTCTAATAGCTTTTTGTCTAAATAAATAGCACCTTCTTTTTTTTCATCCTCTTTGTCTGGTAATATGCGATTAATGAACTTAACAACATATCCAGCAATAGGTAACATTATAATTGTTATAGATAAATTAAATATAGTATGTGCATTAGCTACTTGTCTACCAACGTTGTCTGGTGTCATATAACCAACTAATTTTACAACTTGTGCTGCAAAAGGTAGGAATATTATAGTTCCTAAAATTTTAAATGTTAAGTGTAATAAGGCAGCCTTTTTAGCTGTTCTATTAGCTGTTATTGCAGCTAGCATAGATGTTACACAAGTTCCTATATTACAACCTAATACAACTGGGAAAGCTAATTTCATATCAATAGTTCCAGCAGCTGCTAACGCAACTAATATACCTGTTGTAGCAGATGAACTTTGTAATATAGCTGTCATTACTACCCCAACAAGTACTCCTAATAACGGATTACTTCCCATTATAACTATGAACTCTTCAAATATAGGTAACTTAGATACAGGTTTCATAGCTCCTGACATCATTCCCATACCCATAAATAATATACCAAATCCTAATAATATGTACGCTAAATCTTTAGTTTTCTTCTTTTTAGCTGCAAGCATTATAACAGCTCCGATACCAATAAATATCGGTGCAATTGCGTCTAATTTGAAACTTACCATTTGAGCTGTAATAGTTGTCCCAACATTTGCTCCTAATATTACTCCTGTAGCTTGCATTAATGACATTAATCCTGCATTAACAAAGCTTACAACCATAACTGTAGTAGCACTTGAACTTTGAATTATAGCTGTAACAATAGTTCCTACAAAAACACCCATTATTCTATTACTTGTTATTTTTTCTAGGATGCTTTTTAGCTTGTCACCAGCCATGTTTTCAAGTCCATCTCCCATTAGCTTCATTCCATATAAGAATAAACCTAAACCACCAAAAATTCCTGTAAAAATTTCAAAATTACTCATATTTAATTATTATTCCTCTCGATAATTAATAATTTTTTACTCTTACATAATACCATTATATATACTAATTAAACAATATTTTTTATGTAAACTTTCTATTTTACATCTTATTTTGCATCTCTATCTATCATATAGTGTTAAAAGTATATTAAATAAATTTAACAATAAAAAAAAGTGCGCACTAAGTGCGCAAGTGAACAGTCGACTTCGTCGAGATGAAAATGCTACTGGCATAGCGGGGAAAAGTTAACTTCGTTAAGGTGAAAAGGCTACTATCGTAGCAGAAAAAGTATCAACAGATAAATGATCTTTACTATTGCCGAAGGCAATATTTTCCCCGTTACGTCGGTGACCTTTTCCCCTTTGAGGAAGTCAAACCTTTCACCAAAGTGCTTCGCACTTTATTTATTTCTCTCTGCTATTTTTTTGTATTGCAAAGAACAGTACTAAGCAAGAAACTACTCCAAACAATATAAATGATTGTATAAAAGGTCCAAAGTTATATGATCCACCATTCCAAAAGTTAATAAAATCTTGACTTATATAAGTTGTTGGCAATAAATAAGCTATATATTTCAAAGCTTGTGGAAAGTCATTAGGAGTTGCTCCAAATAATCCACTTAAAATCATTATTCCAAAGTAAAGAATCATAGTTAATGCATTTGTTGGTGCAAACTTTTTAAATATTAATGATATTCCATGAGCAAATATAAACAAGAATATAGTTAATAAATATATTGAAACTATTAATATAATCGCTGAAGTGAAATTAGGTTTTTGTAAGTCTAATATTAAATAATTTACACCTACATACAATATAATAGACAAAGTTATAAATATTAAATTTGCAATTAGTTTTGATGCTACCAATGTACTTTCTTTATATCCAAATAACTTAAGTCTCATAGGAATCTTATATTCTACCTCTTGTGAAAATACTGCTGAATACCCTATAAATACACTAGCTAACGGTATAATTGTACTTGCTCCTATAAAAAAAGCTGTAAAGGCTGTACTTTTAAGATTATCTGGAACACTTTTCATAAATATAGGAGACAATCCCGCCGTCATCATTATCGGAAAAAACACCCCAAAAATTATAGTAAATATATTTCCTGTTATATTTCTAAGTTCATATTTTATTAGTGATATATTAAATAGCTTTACATTCATTGCGAACTCCCCCTTCTAATCCCCTCTTAAAACTTGCCTTCGCATTTATAGACATTATTTCTATATCATTATTACTTCTCTTAAAATTAACATCATTAATTACTAATAGCTTCATTATATCCATTTCTTCATCGTCATCATCGCATGAAATTGCTATTAAATGTTCTGGTGCTTCTATCTTCTTAAATTCCTTTATTATCGCCATATTACTTTCTGTATTAGCTATTATTATAATTGAATTTCCACAATACTTTCTAAATAGATCATCTTTATAACCAAAATCAACAACATTACCTTTTTCTAATATAAGAATTTTTTCTGCTATATTATCAAGTTCTTCATAATAATGAGATACTATACATATAGTAGTGTCTTTCTCTTCATACCACTGAGTAATTTTACTCATAAGTTGCTGCCTAGTTTCAAAATCCAATCCAGAGGTAACTTCATCGAAAAATACTAAAGGAGAATCTTGCATTAAAACCATTATTATAGTAAATCTTTGCTTTTGTCCTCCTGAAAGATTTGAGAACTTCTTATTTAAACACCTCTCAAAATTAAAGAACTCTATTAACTCCTGTAATTTTCTATTCTTTTTTATTTTAGTGTTTAATATAGCTTCCATTACATATTTTATCTTCATAGTTTCAACATAATTATTTTCTTGCATATGAGCAGCTATCTGCTCCGGTTTTATTTCTATATGAATTTTTCCTTGATAGTTGATTAAACCTAAGATTGCTTTTACTAAAGTACTTTTTCCTGCTCCATTAGATCCAATTATTCCAATTCTATCTCCCTTTTTAAAAGTAATAGATGATTTTATATTAAGCGCAACCTGCTCCCCATACTTTACAGTCAAATTATTTATCGTTATCATCATTAATCCCCTTTCAAATTTACTTTTCATATCCTATAAGTAAATTATAGTAAATTGTTATGAATATCTGATGAAGATTTAATGCATAAGATATATGTATTTAATGAAATAAAGTGCGAGCTAACGCTCGCAAATGAAAAATCGACTTCGTCGAGATGAAAAGGCTACTATCGTAGCGGGGAAAAATTAACTTAAGCTAAAGTGAAAGGTACTAGCGTAGATACTTTTCACTATTGCCGAAGGCAATGTTTTCACCGTCACTTCAGTGACCTTTTCCCCTTTGACGGAGTCAAACCTTTCACCAAAGTGCTTAGCACTTTATTTAAATGGCTCTACATGAATTATTGTTTCAACAACTCTATTATCTTTTTTCTTAATAGCTTTATCTATATCATGAACAAGCGAATGTACTTCAGTTACTTTCAAGTTTGGATTAACCTTTATATGCATATCTACAAATATATAATCTTTTCCACCCCTAGATCTTATTTTATGCACATCTTTAACATTATTAAATGTCTTCATAACTACATCTTTAATATTTTTTTCATCTAAGATTCTGCTATCTATAAGTACATTATAAGCATCTTTAAATATCTCGTAGGCAGCATATAAAATAAATCCCGCAACGACAATTGATACAAAAACATCTATAGTTGAAGGTAGGCCTAGCTTTATACATACTAATGTAGTTAATACCCCGATAGACACAAAGATATCGCTTTTAGTGTGAATTGAATCTGCTATTAGAAATGAGCTGTTATATTTTTTACCTTGTTTATTTTCGTAATATGCTACAAAAATATTAATAAACAAAGTAGATAATAGTATCATAATACTTTCCAAACTAACTATAATCTCTGTCTGATTAAAAAACTTCTGTATAGATTGCACTACTATATTATAAGTAAGAAATACTAACATACCTCCAATTATTAAGCTAGCCATTGTTTCTATTTTTTTATGCCCATATGGATGTTCCTCATCTATAGGTTTTGAAGCTAAAGTTATACTTATTAACCCAATAATATTTGATGCACCATCAGAAAAAGAATGAAACCCATCTGCTGATAAGCTTAAGCTCTTAGTTAAGTAACCTATAATTATCTTTGCTGCTGATACTGCAAAATTTGCTATTAATATTATTATTAATACTCTTTTTATCATATGATACTTATTTTCTTTTTCTTCCGCCATTGTGATATCCCCTTTTTTAATACTTCTTTAATATTATATTGATATATTGGAACAAAGTTCTCCTTTTTACTGTGATAATAATTATCATTAAGTCTAACTATAAAAAATAAAAAAAGAAACTACATATGTAGCTTCTTTCACTCCTAATTTAAATATAATTTTGCCTCTACAGCATTTTTTATATTATTTATCTCAATCTTTAAACCTAATAACTTACAATAAAAAGTAACTATATAAAGACCTAAACCACGCCCCCTATTTTCAGTGCTACTTGATACAAATGGTTCAAATATATGTGGCAATAAGTCATTAGATATTCTTCCTCCATAATTAATTATACTTAATGAATCTTGATCTAATATAACTTTTATGTCTCCACCACATTTAGTGTAATTTACAGCATTACTAATTAAATTATCTATAACTTTATAAATAAGACTCCTATCAGTATTGATTGTTACATCCTGTAAATTTATATCTATACTTATTTCTTTTTCTTTAATATTTATGTCGTGATATTCTAATGCATTTTTAAGCAATTCACCTACGCTTACTTTATCTATATTTATCCCATTAGTATCTTCATTAAGATTTAAAATACTATCTACTATATCTTTAATTGATAGAAGCTGCTCTTTAACCTTTGGTAAATACTCCTTAGTATCTTTATATTTACCTATTTCATTTATCATGCTTTCCAAAAGCAATAATGATGCTGCAATTGGAGTTTTTAATTGGTGTGATGATGCTCTTAAAAACACTTCCTGCCTTACATTTTGCTCCTTCAGGAATTTATTCTTTTCTTCTAGCTCCTTAAAGTTTTTATTAAGTTCCTCATAAAGTTCATTTAATACTTCACCTAATTTAGCAATCTCATCTTTTCCATCTATCTCTATTGGTGATATTTCAAGATTAGAATTTCCCTTTATAAACATAGCATGATTAGCTAGCTTTTCAATAGGGTTTATTATTTTCCTTGAGAAAAATATAGTTGATATTAAAATTATTAATATAGCTGTAGCCGTTATCATAGGTAAGCTCTGAAATATAATTGGTCTTATTTCATTTAATTGTGGTGTCATAACAGGAAGTAAGGTTACAACTATATCTCCTTTATAATTGCTAAAGGCTATATAATTAGTATAATAATTAACATTATCAGTTACATCTTGTTGAAAAATTATAGTATTATCATCTACAACGTCTACATCATAAGATACTTCCTCAAAATCTAAATAGTTATCATTACTAGATGCTTTTATACTAATTGGTAAACCTTCTATCTTAACCAGTTCCTTTATATAATTAAAAACATCTTTAAAATATTCTTCCTCTGACTCATCTATATTCTCTAGTTCTTCATAATTATCTGCATAGTACCTTATCTTATCGATAGCTTCCTGTAAAATTGGATCGTCTATTGTTATCTGTATATTTCCAAATCCATTAAAAAGAAGTAACCTATTTTCATTATTAGGTATTTTCAAGGTAAATGTTGCTGTAGGATTTCTTGAAGAAATCTCTTTATAAGTGCCCTCTTCTAAAAACTTTTCTTGTACTTGCTTTATGGAATTATAATTAATTTCTTCCATGTATGCTACATAAAGTGATGGAAGCATAAGTACAAAATACCCAATCATAAGCACAACTATTATAGTAGTTATAATTGCACTATATAAAAAGGTCTTCTTTGATAGATTCATTAATTAGCCTCCTTATTAAACTGATATCCAACACCAGTCACAGTTTTTATATAATTTTTAGGAAGCTTTTTTCTTAAATTTTTAACATGAGCATCTATAATCCTGTCATTTCCAAAGTAACTATCATCAAAAATTTTTAATATAAGCTGCTCTCTTGTAAATGCTCTCTTACTTTCTTTAAACAATGTTTGTAATAACAAAAATTCACTTAATGTTAAATTAAGTGGTGAATTATCATAATAAGCTTCATAAGTATCATCATTTATATACAAACCATTTAAGTTTTCATCATTTGACTTGTCCACTTGCATTCTTCTTAAAACTGATTCTATTCTCTTTAATAATAAAAGTGGCGAAAATGGTTTTATTACATAATCATCAGCATAAAGATTAAAAGCTTTTAGCTGAGTTTGCTCATCTCCCAGTGCTGATAGCATTATGGTTCCCATCCTTATCTTAGATTTATTTATATACTCTAAAATATCTAATCCACTTCCCTTTGGTACCATAATATCTAATATAGCTATATCAAATTTATAATTTTTTATAAGATTCATAGCTTCTTCTGCATCTTTTGCACAAAAAACCTCGTAATTCTTCATCCTCATATATTCTGTAGTAACCTCTAGTATCGTTGGCTCATCTTCTAAAAATAATATTTTTATCATCTTTATCCCCTTTTGAATATATTTTCCATTATATATTATATCTTATTACTTTTATCATAAAAAGTTTTTCCTATTATCTCTCAATAAAAAATATTCAAAGCCAATCTAAGAAGCTCTTTATTTTTTAGAAAAAAGTTAGAGTTCATTATTTAATGAACTCTAATCTTTATTAATACGTAATTTTTCTCTCGAAGCTTATAAATCTTGTTCCCTGAAAAGATAAAACACCTTTATCTCCTTCGGCCATTAAACCATATTGCTCTCCTGGCACCCTTAACTCAAGCCTTTCCCCGTTATCAAACTGAAAAGTCACATAATAAGTAGTACTTGATGATGTTGTATGTGTATCTCCATGGTGATGGTGAGATACATTTGTCCTCTTTGATATAATAGTTGAATCAACAGGTATAATTGGTTGTTTATTATTATGAGACCACTCTTTTACATTTCTAATTATTATAAAAATAAACATTCCAAAGAATAATATAAAAAATACAGGAAATATAAAAGACATAAAATTAAACATCCCCATCTCAAAACCCATATTACTCTCCCCTAACTTATTATTTTATTATACTAAAAAAAGTGCTATTATATTTTAGTATATCTTTATTATAACATCCAATAATAACCTCTTGGCAATATAATTAAGTATTTTTTAATAAGGAGAAATTTATATAATGAAACAATTATTAGATTTATTTTTTACCTTCGCTAGGATTGGTGGCCTTACCTTTGGCGGAGGGTACGCTATGCTCCCAATACTACAACGTGAAGTAGTTGAAAAAAGAAAATGGGTAACTAATGAAGAAATAATGGACTACTACGCAATTGGTCAATGTACTCCTGGAATAATTGCTGTAAATACAGCTACCTTTATCGGCCAAAAATGCGCTGGCAATATTGGAGGCATTGTAGCAACACTTGGGGTTGTATTTCCTTCATTAATAATAATAACTTTAATTGCAGCATTTCTTCAAAACTTTGCAGATCTAGCTATAGTAAAAAATGCCTTTGCTGGTATCCGTATCTGTGTAAGTGTTCTAATTATTAATGCAGTTATAAAGCTTTGGAAAAGCTCTGTTATAGATATAGCTACAACAATAATTTTCTTTGTTATATTTATTGCAGCTATCTTTACAGATTTATCCCCTATAGTCTTTGTTCTTTTTGCCGGAATAGCTGGTGTAATACTTAAATGGAGGAAAAAATAAATGATTTATTTAATGCTTTTTTATGAATTCTTTAAAACAGGCCTTTTCGCTGTTGGCGGTGGTATGGCAACTCTTCCATTTTTAGATGCTATGGCTTTAAAAACAGGATGGTTTACACAAGCTCAGCTTATAGATATGATAGCTATCTCTGAGTCAACTCCAGGACCAATAGGTGTAAATATGGCAACATATGTTGGCTTTACTACTGCTGGGCCTCTAGGATCTATAATAGCTACTTTAGGACTTATAGCTCCATCTATAATAGTAATTCTTATTATAGCTAAATTCTTATCAAAATTTAAAGATAGTCCTATAGTTAAATCAGTATTCTATTCATTAAGACCAACTTCTACCGCTTTAATAGCAGCTGCTGGTGTTCCTGTAATAATGCTATCATTAACAAATTCAGATAAGTTTAAATCTAGTGGTTCAATATTAGATTTCTTTAACTTTGGTGCAATAGTTTTAGCAATAATATTATTTGTACTTACCAATAAAGTAAAAGCTACAAAAAAACTACACCCTGTAGTATTTATTGCAGCTTCAGCTATACTTGGAATTATCTTTTCAATGGCAAAATAAATAAAGTGCGCACTAGGTGCGCAAGTGAAAAGTCGACTTCGTCGAGGTGAAAAGGCTGCTAAAGCAGCGGGGAAAAGTTAACTTAAGTTAAGGTGAAAATGCTACTTGCGTAGCAGAAAAAAGTGCAATACTCTGACTTTTCATTATTGCGAAAAGCAATATTTTCCCCGTTACGTAAGTAACCTTTTCCCTTCAGCGTTAGCTGACTTTTCCCCTTTGACGAAGTCAAACTTTTCTCTAAAGTGCTTCGCACTTTATTTCTAGTTTACATAAACATATTTACATTCTTCTAAATTAAAGCAATTTCTAAATTCAAATTTACATGTACGATTAAATTCTTCTTCATTCCAGAAGTTATTCCATATAATATTGCTCGTATCTATGAGCTCGCTCACTCTTAGGTAATCTATTTCATTATTATTTTCATTAATGCAATGTTTAAGGCATTTTAATATTTCAGAATCTTCATTAGTTACTTCTAAACTTTCCGGATCTACGTTAAATTTTAAATCTCTTACTGTAAAAGCATTATCGCCACATATACATTCCGCTATGCTCTTATCCTTATCTATTAATAGTGATTTAATTTTTATTTTCATTTTGACCCCTCCAACTCCTAATGTATACCTTTACAATAATATATATTCGATATTTAGCCCTATATTACCTTTTAATTTAATATCTATTAAATCTATTGATACATATTTCTTATTTTAAAACAAATAAAAATAAATTTTTATTATTTAGCATATTATCGTAATTTATGTATATACTATAATATAAATACTTAAACAACTATATAACATCGCGGGGTGGAGCAGTTGGCAGCTCGTCGGGCTCATAACCCGAAGGTCGGAGGTTCAAGTCCTTCCCCCGCAACCATAAACCTTACATTATTATGTGAGGTTTATTTTGTTTACTTTTATATAATATATTTATAGAATTATATTATAATAAATTATTTTAGGAGATTTCTATTATGCATAAAGTAAATTATCATACTCACACATATAGGTGCGGACATGCCGTTGGAACTGAATTAGATTACTTAAAGTCTGCCTTAGAAAGTAAATTAACTATATTAGGATTTAGTGACCATGCTCCATATCCTGACGGTAGACTAAATTCCTCTAAAGATACTAGAATGGATTATTCAGAGCTTCAAGACTATATCGATACTGTTAGATACTTGCAAATAAAATACAAAGATAAAATAAAAATTTTAATAGGTTTAGAAATAGAATATGATGAATCAGTATCTAGCTATTATAATTACCTCTTAAATTATTTAAGCATTGATTACTTAATCTTAGGTCAACATGCATTCTTATCAAAAGGTGAATTAGTACATACTTTTTCATTAAGTTCTACCGATGCTTACATAGATTATGCATTATCAATTTCTAAAGCTTTAGAAACTGACTTTTTCAAATTCTTAGCTCATCCTGATCTTATATTTGTAAATAATCTTCCTTGGGATGAAAACTGTGATAAAGCTTGTGAAATAATAATAGAAAGTGCACTAAAGCATGATACTATACTTGAGCTTAATGCAAATGGCTTTAGAAAAGGAATAACATCATTTCCTGATGTATATAGATATCCTTATCCTCATGATAAGTTTTGGGAAAGAGTAGCTAAAACTAATTTGAAGGTTATAATAAATTCCGATTGTCATGAACCTAAATTCATGTGGGATTCATCTATGGATCAAGCATATGAATACGCTAAGAAATTAGGACTTAATATTATATACGAAATATAGTTAAGTTGTTCGCTTCGCTCACAAAGAGAAATGTTGCCTATGGCAAGAGAAATGTATGACTTCGTCATAGAGAAATGTTCAGCAGGCTGAAGAGAAATATGTGGTTAAAGCTACAGAAAAAAATATGCCTACAGCATAGATATTATATCTGCCATAAGCATATTTCTCTGACGAAGTCATATTTGTCTTTGCCCCTAAGGCAAGTATTTCTCCACCGCAGGCACATTTCTCTTTGCCCTAGGGCAAATATTTCTCCTACAAGCTTTGCTTGTACTAATTTATTCTTTCTTCAGTTTCTGCATCGAAGAAGTGTAATGCATCTAAATCAAATCCGAATGTATGCTTTTCTCCAACTTCATATGCATAGTAACCTGGAACTGTTATAACTATATCTTTTCCGCTCTTTAATTTAACGAATAATGTTTTTTCTTTTCCTAATACTTCAATTACATCTACTGTTCCTTCAAAGCATTCCTCTGCTTCTCCACTTACAAATCTTTCAGAACGAATTCCTAAGTAAACATCTTTACCAACATGATTTGCTAATGCTTTTAAATCTTTCTCTGATGGTGTAACAGAAATCATTCCATCTTCTGAAACAAACTTCTTTCCTTCCATCTTACCTTTTATCGTATTGATAGTTGGTGACCCTATAAACTTAGCTACGAACATGTTTTGTGGTCTTTCATAGAATTCATATGGCTTACCAACTTGTTGAATCTTACCATCGTTCATAAGAACAATTTTAGTTGCCATTGTCATAGCTTCGACTTGATCATGAGTAACATATATACTTGTAGTTCCAAGTGCCTTATGAATTCTTACAAGCTCAATTCTCATATGCTCTCTAAGTTTTGCATCTAAGTTAGAAAGAGGTTCGTCCATTAAGAATACGCTTGGTTTTCTTACTATAGCTCTTCCTAAGGCAACTCTTTGTCTTTGCCCTCCTGATATATCTGAAGGCTTAGAGTATAAGTAATTTTCTATTTGTAATAGCTTAGCTGCTTCCATTACACGTTCATTAATTACGTTCTTTCTTTCTTTTCTCATTGATAAAGAGAATGCCATATTATCATAAACTGTCATGTGTGGATATAATGCATAGCTTTGGAAAACCATCGCTATGTCTCTATCCTTTGAAGCTAATTTATTAACTCTCTTTTCTCCAAATAAAAGGTCCCCTTCTGTAATTGAGTTAAGTCCTGCAATCATTCTTAACAATGTAGTTTTACCACATCCTGATGGTCCTAATATTACACAGAAATCTTTATCTTCTATTTCTAAATTTATATTTCTTAAAGTAAAATCTTCTCTACTTTCATATTTCTTACCTATATTATTTAATGTTACCTTCATATCTACTCGCTCCTATCCTATCCTTTTGTAGCACCATTTGAAAGACCTGATACTAATTGTTTTTGTAATGCAATAAACAATATTACTATTGGTACAGCCGCTAAAAGAGCTCCTGCTGCAAAGGCTGGTTGGTTAATTGTACGTTCATCATTTACTAAAGTATATAACCCTACTGCTAATGTGTAATCAGCAGGTGTAGTTAATAAAACTTTTGATAATAGAACATCCATGAATGGTCCTATAAATGACCATAATGCTATAATTGCTAGCATTGGTCTTGCTATAGGCATTATTATAAGTCTATATATTTTCATACTAGAACATCCATCAATTTTTGCAGCGTCATCTAATTCTGTTGAGATGGAATCTAAATATCCTTTTAATATAATTGTATTTCCGGCAATACCTGTACCTGCATAGATAAGTATAAGCATCATCTGTCTAGTAAAAGCTGGAACCATATCAGATGCAATTGAGTACATAGTAAAGTATGCTGTTATACCAACGAATTGTGGTATTGTTTGTATAAGCATTATTGTCATAAGAGATACTTTCTTACCTTTAAATCTATATCTTGAATAAGCGTATCCTGTAAATGATACAATTAATACTACTAATATAGCAGTCACAACACTTATAAATATTGTATTACCCATCCATTTTAAATACATTGTATTTTCAAATAAATGTTGGAAATGTTTTAATGAAAAACTAAATCCTGAATTAAGATTTAATCTCTTTCCTTGTTCACCATTAAATGAAGATATTATAATTTGTAATATTGGCCATATTACAGCTAATGCCCAACCTATTAAGAATACGTAAGATATTCCTAGGACAATTTTCCCTCCTAAAGTAAGAGGTTGTTTATCTGAAAGATAAAGATTACTTTTCTTTTTCTTCTTTAATGAACTTTTCTGTTTAACATTGTTTGTTTCTAACATACCGTTACCCCCTTACTCCTTTTTAAATACTTCTGTATTTCTATATCCAATATAAGCTATTATTATAAGAGCTATAGAAACTATCATAGTTATGGCAGCACCTAAAGCTTGATATTGATTTTCTAAAGTAAGCTTATAGATGTATGAAATTAGAAGGTCTGTTGAACCTGCTAGATTCCCATATACTGATGGGTTAAATGGTCCCCCATTGTTAAATAACCATATGATTGAGAAGTTATTAAAATTAAAGGTATATTGCCCAACTAAAAGTGGAGCTGTTTGGAATAATACTAATGGTATAGTGATCTTTGATAATTTCTTAAAGCTTGTAGCTCCATCTATATCAGCAGCCTCATAAAGTTCTTTATTTATAGATTGAAGAACTCCTGTTGATAATAAGAATACATAAGCACTTCCAAGCCATGCTTGTATACAAATAAGTACTGATCTAGCTACAAATGTGTTATTTTTTATTGATAATCCTTCTCCAAAAATGCCTTGTAGAGCCTGTGTTAATGCTCCATTTGGAGATGATAATATACTAAAGAATGTTATTGTTATAAATGCTGGTACAGCCCAAGGTAGTAAATATATTGTTCTAAATAATGTTTTACCTTTTATTCTATCATTGTTAAGAACTATAGCTAAAACAAATCCTAAGGCTATTGCTAATGTAGTAGCAACTAAAGTCCAGATTATTGTCCATCCAAGAATCTTCCAGAATACTGATCCAGCTAATCCTTGTCCTAAAGCAATCATCTTATAGTTACTTAGGCCTTCCCATCCAAACTTAGCTTGATGCTTTGGATCCATTCCTGTAAATGATAAAAGTATTGTTGTCGCAACTGGTATAAACACCATAAATATTGTCACCACTAATGCTGGTGCTGATACCATATACGGGAATCCATCTTCAAGTAAACTTTGCTTAGTTTCTATCCAAGTCCTTGTTCTTATTCCCTTTATCTCTTCTTTTTCAACTTTATTAACATCTTTAAAAGATAATAATAGCAATACTAGAGCTAATACGATTAAAGTTATTGCAAGTATACCTTCAATCATAAATATTATTGATCTGTCAAGCTTTCCTGCACCTTCTGCTAAGCTAATAAGACCTGCAATCCCTTCTCCCTTATAGTTACCATAGCCTAATGCATATGGAATAGCCATTGCGTATATATAAATGCTACCTAAGAACATTATTATCGATTTTATATACTGCTTATTAAGTAATTGCCCTAATCCTGGGAATAAAATAGTCACATATGATTTCCATGGAGTCTTCTTTTCTACTTCTATTGGATAAACTCTTCTAAGGTCAGAAACATTTACATTTACAGTATTAATTTTTTGTTTAAGTGTTTTATTAAGTTCATACTTTTTATTTTTTATAACTTCTTCATTATAAGTTTTTTCACACTCAAAAGATTTTACTAAAACTAATTCTCTATATTTTCTTTTAAGTTCCTTTATAGTATTTTCTCTTGCTTGTTTTGATATTAAACCTTCTTTTTGTTTTACTTTTACATCTTTAATTCTTTGTTGTAAGTTTTTCTTTTCTTCAATTTTAAAGTTCTTAAACTCCTCTTGGAATTTAGAGTTTTTTTCTGGGTTTATATTATTTTTCTTTGATTTAGCTTCTACTAATTCTTTATAAGTTTCTTTAGCAAAGTCTAATATAGGAGGTATTTGAGCTATCTCCATTTTATTTTGCTCAAATAACAATTCTGCATCGTATGTTAAATCTACATACTTTTCATAAAAACTAACTAATTGTTTAGCTTTAAATAATCTTACCTCTAAATTTTGAACTCTTTTTGGTAGCTCAGTGTCTACCTTTCCTCTATATTCAGCAACTTTCTTATTAACTTCTTCTAAGAAAGATTTTTCTCTACTTTTATATTCATTCAATTTCTTTATATATGGATGATCAGCTTTTCCTTTTACTAATTGGTCTAATTTCTTTTTTAATTCTGCTTTCTCATTTCCTTGTGCACCTTCTATTTCATATTGAAGAGATGCAACTTCATACAAGTATAAGTTCTTTCTATCATATTCACGGTCTAAATGATCATATAAATACATATCAAATTTTTTCAAGCCTTTTCCCTCCTTTAATGATTTCTCAATTACCTCTAATTTTAGAGTCCTCTTACGTTATAAATACATTTGCCTAAATAAATCATCATTAAAATTAAAGCAATATAACCTATGCTACTTACTATAAAAAATATTGAATACAAAGATTCACCTATAATTGAGAATCCAAAGGATCCTATTAATAATACGGTCCATATTACTACATATAACTTATTTACTCTTAATTTTGTTAGTGTAATGTAACTATGTATAGCTAATCCTACTGGAGTTATTATCTTTACAAAAAATGAAGACATACACATAGTCAAATATGTTTGATATAACTCTTCACTAGTTTCTCCTATCATAGCTGTATTTAAATTTGGATTTGATAACCACATCTCAAAAAATACTGTGTCTTTTACTTTAAATATTGCTTCTAATGAGGTTGAAAATATAATTACTGCACATATCCCCACTAATGTATAAAATACACCCCTCGTCATCTCTATTTGATCTCTCATGTGGCCTCCTTTTTACAAGAAAAGGGGACTATGTCCCCTAATCTTCTAGTTATGATTTATTATTATAAAATTTAGTGTCTTAAGTTCAGCTAGCTAAATCTAAGATTTAGAACTTCACTTAGAAGCTTGACATCATTGCTTCGAATGAAGCTTTAACTTCGTTATATGCTGCTTCAGCATCTTTTGGTTGAGTTGATGACCATGATAATAATGCATTTTGCCAAGAATCCCATACGCTACCCCATTCAGTGAATAGAGGTCTGTTTTCAGCTTGTTCATATCCAGCATAAGTTGCATCTATAACTTTCTTTTCTAACTCATCAATTCCTTCGTAAGCTGAAGGTTCAACATTTTCTAATATCTTACCAGTATATTTAAATAATTCTTGAGCATTTGCAGGGTTAACTATTTCTTCTATAAACGCTTGAGCTACTGCCATCTTATCAGCATCTTCTTCAACTCTTGCATTTACACCAAGTCCCCATCCACCTTTCCAGTGAGTTAATGGTTTTCCGTTAACAGTTACATTTGTTAGTGGAATAATTTCTAAGTTTGAAGCATCTCCAACTAAATCTTTAACACCTGTAGTTGCCCAAGGTCCATCGATTTTTACAACGTCAGTTCCACCAGTTTTAAATTGTTCTTCAATATATCCACCAGCTGCTTCTTTATCCCAAAGGTCAGTTTTGTTTGTATCATGTAATTTCCAATAATCATATAAAGCTGTGAATAATTTTTGTTGATCTTCAGTTAATTCAGACCATTCTTTAGTAGCATCTGAATATAACTCACCAGCATCGTTATGTCCTAATAATTCTAAATTAGCTGAGTTAGCAAAAGCTACTCCAAACCAACAGTCATGTACAGTTGTTAATATTTGATCTGCTTTTACAGAAGTTATTTCTATCGGTTTAGAGAAATCAATTCCAGCTGCTTCTGCATTAGCAACATTAACATATCCTATTAATGTTTCTATGTTATAAGGGAAAGCTAAATATTCGCCATCGACATTGAAGTTTCCACCTAATCCACCTTTGAAGTCTTTAAATCCGCCTACATTTGCTGCCATAGTTTCAGCATCAATTGAAGCTAAAGCATTATTATTAGCTAGTCCATATAATCTATCTGCTGGTAAAGCAAATACATCAGCAACGTCTGGATTTGTTGGGTCTGATGCATCTAATACATCTAAGTGATCAAAAGATCCTGTTGTTATAAATTTAATATCAGCATTTGGATATTTTCCTACAACTGTTTCTTTAACTTGTTCATAATAAGGTACCCATCCTTCTTCTACTTGAACAGTTAATTCAACTTTGGCATCGTTACCAGTAGTTTCGTTAGTTCCACCTTCTGATGTTTCTCCACCTTTATTACTTGAACCACATGCTACTAAATTAAGAGTAGTTGCTGCTACAAGTAAAGTAACTAATAATTTCTTCATAATTAATTCTCCTCCACTTTTAATTACTAATTTATTTAAAGTTGTAAAACTTAAATACTTATTTAACATAACTAAATCGTTTCCAGAAATTCCAGCAAACAATTCGTCCATTTTTTCTTTTTATTTAATACCGTTAAAATTCACCTTAAAAATTTTACGGTACCGTTTCCATTTTTGTCGAAAAAATAAGTTGTAACCACAATGTAAACTTTATCATTAATCTTGGCTACACTTTTATTATATCAGTGTGGCAATTTTAGTCAATAGCTTGTACAAATAATAATAGTGTAAAATCTCAATTGTTTTTTAACTTTTAAGTAAACTTTTTCAATGTTAAATTTCACACATTTATTGAAAATACATATATTTTTTACATTTCTAATCTATCCCTTTACTTTATTTTTTTTCCATAATAATTTATAATTATTATATTACCACATAAACAAAGGAGTTTTTGGATGGACTTTTACAAATATAAAGATAATAAAAAAATTATCGGTTCCATAATTAAGTTTAATAGAATAAATCAAAATATGAGTCAAAAGGCCTTATCTAAAGGAATTTGTGTTGCTTCATACTTAAGTCGTATAGAAAGCGGTGACTTAATTCCAAGTGAAGAAGTTATATCTATTATATTTACTAGGCTTGGCTTAAGCTTTAATGATTCTGAAGAATTCTTAGAAAAAGGCATCGCTAGTTTAAAACTCTTTTTTGATAAACTTCATTTTAATGAGTTTGATTTAACAAATAAGCTTTTCAATGAATTAGAATCCCAAGAAAACGATTATATCACTTCCCCCCTTGTAATTGACTACTTTTTAGCCAAACTTGCAAGATATTGTTCTACCCCAAATAGAGAAAAATTTGAGAGTTCTAAAAGCTTACTTCATTCATCCTTTGAACTATTATCTCCACAACAAAAGTTTTTATATAATTTTTATGTAGGTGTGGATGAATTAAATCTTTCTCAAGATAAATCTATAGGTAAAAATCTTATTGAGCAAGCACTAAATTACAAAGATAATGGACACTGTTATTTCTGGTTATCTTATGCTTATCGAATAGAGAATAATCCCATAAAATCTTATGATTGTATAAAAAAAGCTTTAGATTTATATGTATCAGAAGGTAATATTATAAGCATTATGTCCTGCTATGAAAAAATTGCAGAAGTCCATTTTATGCTAGATAACTATAGTGATGCTATTGAATATTTAAAAATCTCTTTAAGCATTGCTGAAAAACTTAATAATAAATACTTCATTGAACATCTAAACTCTATAATTTCATGGGCATATTATAGATTAAAAGATTGTTCAACTTCATTAACTTATCTTAAAAATAATACAGGCCTTGTTGACCACAGAATGCTAGTGCCTGATAGTATAACTGAATCTTTAATATACTTTTCATTAAATAATAAAGCTTTACTGAAAAACTCTATTCAGAAGCTAAAAAATGCTCAATCATTAGAGCATATAAACGAAGATTTAGCTAATAGGATATATAAGTTATTTAATCTATATATCGAGGATGACGATTACTTAAAAAATCCTAATTGGGAAAACTTATTGATTTATATAATTGATAATATGCATAAATTAGTAGAATTAAAAAAAGTCTTTATTACTTTGCTTAAAGAATACTATATATATAACAGAAAATATAAAGATGCTTTATTTTTATAATTTAGAAAGCAAGTAATGTAAGAGTTCTTATATTACTTGCTTTTATTTACATAATTATCATACCATTTCAGCATTGCTATCATATAATATATTATCTTAATAAAAAAGGAGCAATCTAGGTATGGATATTTGTAATTATAAAGAGCTTACAACAAAAGAAATTAGTACAATTTTAAACGAAGAAAAAATGTGCTATTTAGCTACAACTGATACAACAAATATTGAATCTGTGCCTATGTGGTATGTTTTTGACTATTCCGATGAAGATTTACTATTTTACTTCATAAGCAATACTATTAGCCAAAAAATGGATAATATATATTATACGCGTATTGCAGGAATTACATTATCACAACACTATTACTATAGAAGACTAGAAATTTATAAAACTATAATAGCAAACGGAAGTGCAACTATTATTAATAATATTAAAGAAAAACTATCTGTAATCGAAAGTTTTAAAAATAAATATGGTTCCCTAACAAATATTTCATGTGATGATATCTCTAATATAGAGGTTATAAAAGTTACTATTTCTAAAATAACTGGTAGAAAATATTCTTAATATTAATATAAAAATATTATTTAAAACAAAAAAACAGAGCCTATATTGATATAGGCTCCATCTAAAAGTACATTTATGTTAAATTGGTATCTAGAACGCTTAATTAATTTAAAATATTATCTATAAAACTCTTGAGTTGCATAGACCTTATTTCCGATTTGATATACTCCTACTCCAATGCTTGTAAAATCTGTAGATAGTATATTTTTTCTATGACCTGATGAATTCATCCAGTTAGTCATAAATTGGTTTGCTAATACTGTTGGATCAGTACCGTAACCCCCTAGGTATGCTATATTTTCACCCCATGAGTTATATGATACTCCATCAGCCTTCATTTTAGCTGTTATATAATTACCACTTAAATCTGTATGACTGAAGTAATTGTTAGCTCCCATGTCTTGTGATTTAATTCTTGCATATTTCTCCATTGTAGTATTATAACTTAATGGTGCTACCCCAGCTTTTACTCTCTCTTCATTAACCTTATTGAAGATAGCTTGTTCAACTTGTGCCATAAACTTATCAGATGCATTTGTATTATTATCTGTTACTGTGTCACCTTCTGTTGGTGGCGTTACAACTGTACTGTCATCTGATGCTGGTGGTGTTACTGTTGTATCATCTCCTGTAGTTGGTGGAGTTACTTCTGTATTTTCTCCTCCCGTCGGTGGTGTTACAACTGTATTATCATCTGATACTGGTGGTTTTACTACATTATCCTCTCCAGTTGATGGTTTTTCACCTTGATTTGGATTACAAGGTTTATTGAAATGCTTAGTCCAATGGTGTCTATATCCACCATTATTCACATTATAGTATCTTGTACCAGCACTTGCTGATACTGTTCCTAACATTGTAGTCCCTGCTATTACTAGCGCAATTATTTTAGATTTCATTTCCATTCCTCCTATAATTTGAGCTGTCATTTTATACAACTCATTTTTAGTGCTAATGTACTTTTACGTCTTTACCAACTTGTCCCGTTTATAGTAACACATAAATTCATAAATTATTATAGTAGACTATTAGTAATTCAGATTAAATTAACCTTGTAAATAAATCATTATCATATATGGCTAAATTATCAAAAAAGTTATCTTATAATTCTTTATCAACCATTGTACTATATCATAGTATATAGAACTCTAAGCTATCTCTTATACTCTTAAGCCTTAATATAACATAATACATCTTTGACTTTAATTATTTACTACGTTATACTTAGGTCACAAGTTGAGCAAAGAAATATGCACAACATAATATCGCGGGGTGGAGCAGTTGGCAGCTCGTTGGGCTCATAACCCAAAGGTCGTAGGTTCAAGTCCTGCCCCCGCAACCAAAAAACAACCCTTATTCTTACTATAAGGGTTGTTTTCTTTTAAGTTAATTGGCAAAAATGCTCTTAAGAATTTTAAAAGCACAAGATTAACTTGCACTTTTAAATACTTTATCATATATAATGTTTATAACTTCTTCACCGTCTAAATCTTTCCTATTGATATATAAACTAATAAATGTATTATCTGATATTAAAATAAATTTATCCTCATTTATACTTTTATACACTTTAACATTGTCAGGTATATTACTTTCCATAATTATAACTTCTTCATTATCATATCTATTTATCTTTTCAAATTCTTTATTAAGCACATAATCAATTATAAAATTATATCTACTTCTGTATAAATAATATGAAATATACGAATTTTCATCATCTTCAATATAATGCTCACAATATGCCAAAACACTCTCTTTCTTCTCCCCATATGATTCTGCGCTTATCATATCAAAATCTTTTAAAGCTAAGCTATAGCTTCCATAATCATTCTTATCTCCAAGTATTCCATTTATACCTATAGTGATTGTCATTCTTGAATATATTATAAGATTAATTATTACTATAAGAATAACTATTGAAATATTAATTAATTTTCTTGTCTCATCTTTATTAGTTATCTTTTTTATAACCTTAAATAATATTATTCCAGCTAATATACTTAACGTAAGTACAATTAAAAATTCAAGTAAATGCTTTCCTAAAAGTCCTGATAAAATAATAATACACAACATTGCCACTGATAAAATGAACATTATCTTATTTAAAACAAGCTTTATACCTGTTATTGCTTTAAAATCATATGATATTGGTTCATTCCTTTTTAATCTTAATCGCCCTGTAATTGACCATATTATAAAATGGATAAATTGTACAGACTCTTGAATAAACCACAAGCTTAAAAGTAATAGTAATAAAAGTTTGGAATTATCCGCTAGAAACTCAGGAAATACATTACCAAAAGAAGTAAGATATTGAGAGTATAAAAACATCGATACACATAAAATATTTAAAATGCTATATTTTAATGAAGCCTTAAATATAGATTTATATTTTTCCTCTTCATCAGTTTGAATCGGTATCTTGTAAACTTCATTCTCCTTACAGTAAATTTGAATTTTTTCCATCTGGCAAATAAACTTCCAACCTGCAGCTTCACAATACTCCCTGCATTCTACTGCTGATTTGCTGTCACATCCTAGAATCATTGGAATTTTATCCATAACATCAACTGAATATTTTAACGCCTTAGGTTCTATCTTAATAAATTTTAGAAAAAAACCTACCATCCCTTCAAGCATCCAACCTTTTAAAGCCATTTTCTCTAAATACTTTTCCAATACTTTATACTCATATGGTATAAATTTAAACAATGTCCATTTAGTCTTTCCTATCCTCATTAACCATCCCTCCTAAAAATCTTTTCCCATCTCTAAGGAGTATCATTATTCTCTCATATTCTTCCTTTAAAATATTTAAGCCTTTTTCAGTAATGATATAACTTCTTCTTCTGCCATCTACCCCAGTTTCCACTATCATTTTTTCCTTTTCAAATTTCCCAAGCAAAGCATATAAAGTCCCCGGTCCTACCTTTACTCTTCCATTTGATATTTCATCTACAGCGGACATAATATCTACTCCGCATCTCTCATCTATCAACGCCATTAAAATATAATACATCGGCTCTGTTAAATTCTGAAACTGCTCTCTTGCCAATTAGCATCACCTCTAATATCGTATATCGATATTTTTTACAGTCTAATATCGACTATCGTTATTTATATCTATAGTTTAATATCGACTATCGTTATTGTCAATATTTTACTGTTATTTTTTTGAAAATAAAATGCGAAATAATTTAGTAATAATATTACTAAAAACTATTTCGCATTTTAAATACTTCTTTTAAATTTTTCAGCTAAACCTGTCCTTCAATTAGTCTTGTTTTTTAACTTTCTTGTTATGCTTACACCCACAATTATTAGATTTCTTTTCTTTTTGTTGTTGGCTTGCACATGAACAATCATGTTTTTCACTCATACTATTTTTCCTCCTAAAACTTGATGCCTTCTTGGTACATTACTATTATCTACAAAGAAAAAATATTAATCCCATGAAAATAAATCCTCTTTTATCATTTTATTGTGATAATTTAATTAAACCAACTTAAACACTAAGTTTCTTCTCATATTTATATTAAAATACAATATGTAATAATTGTTTCAATAAAATACAAGGTATCATTTTTCCTTTTTAACACAAAACAATAATAGATATTTTATATAAATACTATGTTTTAGGAGGTTTGTATGAAAAAACATAAGAGTGAAAAGATAGAAGAAGTAGTCCAACAACATGATAGAAAACTTAATTTACATGAAATAAAAGCTCAAACTGGTGCTGGTAATGGTTATAAACACCCTGATGATACTAACGAAGCTTTACCTATAAATGATACTTTTGTTAATACTAATAAGTTCCATAAAATTCATCAAGTAGTAAATAGTATTGAAGGTAAAGTAAACTTACATAAAATAAAAGCTCAAACTGGTGCTGGTGATGGCTTTATAGATCAAAAAGACTTAAAGGATAATGTAAATACACCACCTTGCGATTGTAGTGACCCTCAATGTCATTGTGGTGATACTCATAAGAGTCATAAAATTCATGCAGTTTTTCATGCAAGTGATAGAAGGTTAAACCTTCATGAAATCAAGCAAAAAACTGGTGCAGGAAGCGGTTATAAACATTAATTATATTTTAAGGAGTGATTTATATGACTAAGCATAAAAGCGAAAAAATTCATGAAGTAGTTCTTAAACATGATAGAAAATTAAATCTTCACGAAATCAAAGAAAAAACTGGCGCAGGTAATGGTCATAAAAAATAATTTGTTAAATTGAACAAGGGAGACAAAAATTGTCTCCCCTTTTTACCTACTTTAAACACTTTTAGACTACACATCACTTTCAAAGTTTCATCATAATTTCATCCCAGAACATCTCTGTGCCCTTGGCATCTTTATCATAAAAACTAACTTATTTACTTTTGCCAAAAATAGGGTCTATATATCTTCTTTAACTTTTTAACTACTTCATTAGAGTCATTTTTATTTATAGAATTATTTAAAACTTCATCATCATTTTCAAAGACTATAGTGCTCTTTACATCTGTTAAGCCTTGAACATATTTAATCATGTTTTCTTTAATAGCCTTTTTGTTATAAATCTTAATATAAGTATATCCTGGATAATTGTCAGAATCGTACTTTAAAACCTTAAAGTCTTTTGTATATCCTAACTCTTCTAATTCTTCATATAAAAATTCTATTTTTTCCTTCTCATCAATTAGCATTAAATATACTGCTCCATATCTTTCTGGTAACTCTTCTTTTATATAATTTCTATAAGGTGATTTTCTTAAATTATTATATATATCACTTTCAACAGTATTTTTAAAATCATCATAGTAAATCATTACTGAATCTTCTACAACAGAATTTATAAAGCAATGCATATCTCTACTATGAATTAAATCCACTAATTTTTTAGTTTCATCATGAGTCATCTCATAAACTTTTAAATACTTATTTTCTTTCATATCAAATAATATAGCTCCATCCATAGCTATAACAGGTAAGTTTAATCTTATGTCCTGTAAAGATGTAATTAACGCTCCTGGTGTTTTCATAGTTGCTATCGTAAACTTAATACCATCATCAAGCATTTTATTTAATTCAATCTTACTATAAGAAGTTAATGTTTCTTTCATATTTAATAATACCTTGTCTAATTCAGCTACAAAAAGCAAGTCATTTCTTTTTTTTCTAGGAAGTTCAAAGGTATTTATCATAAGAGCTAGACCTATACCTATCATTGTATCCATCATTCTATTAAATACGAATAAATATGGATTTTTATCTTTAAGATGATTAACTACAATACTTAAAAATACTACACAAGAAAAATAAGATGCATTTTTCTTATTAAATATCACTGTTGTATATATAATAGGAATTATTAATAGAGATATCGTTATATATCTGAAGAACTCGTTATCGAAAGGCATAAAATATAACTCAACCAATATCATAATTAGTCCATATACAGCTCCTATAAATGTACCTATTGTTCTTTGAAGTGCATTAGCCTTTGCATTACTACTATATGGTTGCATACACCATAGTACTGATAAGGCAGTATAGAAAGGTTTTCCTTGTTTCTCCCTTAAAAAGTAAATAATAAATCCTAGCAATACACCTATCGAAGATTTTATAATTCTCATCCCTATGGGTGGAAGTGTTAGATATTTTTTCTTCATTTAAATATCCCCCACATCATTATTGGTCTTAACTTTAGCTTAAAATATGTTATTAAAAACTAATTTTTAATAACCTGTAATTATTATACGTATAAAGTAAAAAAATGACCATCCCCTTTTTAAATAAAAAAGTACAGATATTTCTATCTGTACTTTTAAATCTAGTTATTACCTACCTCATTCAATACATTTACCTCATTTTTATATCCACGTATTAATGGATTTTTATAAAATGAATATGATAATTGTACTAACATAAAGCACCAAATAATCGGTTCACACACGATAACACCAATATATTTTAAACTTGGTATAAATAATGCTACAAATATACATTTACCAAAAAACTCAATTATACTTGATGCTAATGGAATAACCTTCTTTCCTAATCCTTGAAGGGAGTTCCTTAAATTTAAAAGCATACCTAGTACTGCATAAAATGGTGCATTAATTATTAAATATAAAGCTCCATTATCGATAACAGTTGGCTCACTTGATCCTGATAATATTTTTACTAAAGTAGATGCACTAAATAGTAAAACTACAGTTATTATTACTCCCCAGCAAATAGACATTATATTTGCTATTTTTACGCCTTTACGTATCCTTTCATATTTTTCTGCCCCCTTATTTTGAGAGACAAATGTAGATAAAGCTAAGCTCATAGTTGCTACAGGCATAGTACAAAAACTATTAAGTTTTCTAGCTGCTGTATGTCCAGCTATAGTTAAATATCCTAATCCATTTATAGCAGTTTGTAGAATAACTGTTCCTGTTGATACAATACATAACATTAATCCCATTGATAACCCTTGGCCAGCTAATTCTTTATATAATTCTTTCTCAACCTTAAAGCATTCTTTATCTGGAATAAGTATTGGACATTTCTTAATTATATAAATAACACATAGAATTGCTGATATACCTTGAGCGATAACTGTCGCTACTGCAGCTCCAGCAATCCCCATATTAAATTGAGTAATAAATACTAAATCTAAAACTACATTTATTACTGATGAAATAATTAAAAATATTAGAGGCATCACACTATTACCTATAGCTCTTAATAAACCAGCAAATAAATTATAAGCAAACATTACCCCTACAAATAAAGTAATAACTGAAATATACGAATATGATTCTTTAATAATGTTGGCCGGTGTATTTAATAGCTCTAATAATGGATATAAAAATAGTGCTGATATAATCATAATAACTACTGTTACAATTGCTCCGATAACTAATGAACCTGTAACTGACTTTTTAAGTAACTTTTCATCTTTAGATCCATAAGCTCTAGCAACTACTATACTTAATCCATTTCCAATTCCTAAGGCAAACCCTATAAGCAATTCATAAACAGCTCCACAAGCGCCTATAGCTGCTAATGATTTATCTCCTAACACATTACCTATTATCATTGTATCCATTGTGTTATACATCTGTTGGAATACGTTTGAAATAAATATTGGAATTGCAAATAATATTAAAGCTTTTAATATATTTTTGTCTTTAATCAAATCAACTTTAAATTTAAACATTAACCTCTCATCCCCCTCGTCATATATTCTCAAGCACTAATGATTTAAATTTTTCCATCCTTATCCATATTACTACTTTGCCTATACTCTAAGTCAATAGATTTTTAATTTTTGAAAATAATATATATTTAATTTATATTTCTCAAACAAAAAAGAACCTATTAAGGTTCTTTTTTATCGTTATACTTCCAAGTTGTAATATGGTTAACTAAATTTACTAACCTAAAAAACAAATCTTTTTAATCTATTATTTATACCTTCCAATATATTAGGAAGTATATTTAATATAGAAGGTAAAAATAAAGCAACTATAAATCCTATAGCACATAAAATAAATATCTTATATTGAATAGCATGTCCAATATAAACTTGATATCCATGAATAGATGCTCCAGCTATTGAAGCTATCATTATAACCTTAGATGCAATCCAAGACATTAAGCTTAATATCTTGCATAAAAATAAAATTATGGATAAAACAATTATTACTGGAAATACTACTATTTTAAATGGCAATTTAATTATTGTACCTATAGAAGAGCTTTCCTTTTTCTTCTTAATCACTACCTTCTTATTAGATTCATTTTTACTTTTTTCTTTTGATCTATCTTTATCCTTATTTTCAGATGCCTTCTTACTATTTTTTTTATTCTTTGATGATGACTTTTTAGAATATGATTTTCTTTTTTCTTTAGTAATTATAAAATTTCCTTCCTCTTCATCAATCTCATCTCTTCTAAAAACATAATTACGCTCTTCTACTTTATCAAAATCATTCTTTTGATAATTCTTTAAAGCTGTATCATTAATATTCATAATCATAGTTTGTTGATTCTGAGTATTTTCTCTTTCTAATTTTATTTCTTCATAAGCTTTATCAAATACTTCTATAAATTTCTTTGCTCTTCTTTCATCTTTGATTTCTTCTCTAAATTGTTTCACCTTATTCTCATAAGCTTCTTTGATTTCTTCCATAGTTGCATTTTCATCAACGTCTAAAACCTTATAACATTCCATATTTTCATCTCCATACTATAATTTGAAATATATTTCCCCAAATATAAACAACTTATATCTTTTCTCTTGTTTAGACATTATTATAACAACTTTTATAAATCATGTTAAAGGTAATTATATCCTTCTTAAATGAACTTTGTTTCTAAAGTTCTACAAAAATATAGCTATAAATTTATGTATTTATTATTATGTTTTCTTGTATTTACTCATCTCACAATGTAAAAATAGCCTAAACAAAATCGTTTAGGCTATCCTCGTATTATTCTACTATCTTCTTATGACATTAATTTTATTTAAGGACCTTCTCCCTTGCCCTAGCAATATTATTAGCATGATCTCCTATTCTTTCTAAGTTAGATAATAGGTCAAAGAAAATTATACCAGAATCTGCCGTGCATTGCTTAGCATTTAATCTCTTAATATTATTAACTCTAAAGTTTCTTTCTAAAGAGTCAATTTCATCCTCAATAAATTCTATATCATTTAAATCAATTAAATTATTATTAGAATAATTTCTTATTGATAAATTTACTGATTCTAATGTTTTATTATATATTTCTTTTATTTCATTTAATGCCTCGTTAGATAACTCAAGTTTATTTTCTATTCTACCACTTGCAAGTTCTACTATATTTGTTGCATGGTCTCCTATTCTTTCTATATCATTAATTGTGTGATAAGTTTCACTTATCACCCTTGAATCTTCTTCTGGTAAGTTATGTTGAGAAAGTTCAATTAAATAATCTGTGATTTCTTTTTCTACATTATTAATTATCTCTTCATTATTATAAACTTTATCAATATATTCTTGACTGCCTTCTAAAAATGCCGTCATAGAAAGAACAAAATTATCTCTTGCAAACTCTGCCATTCTAACTGTCTCTTTTGCAACTTGTCCACTAGCTATCATAGGTGTATCTAAAAATTGTTTATCAAGATAAATTGCACCTTTTTTCTCTACTGCTAAGCCCCCTGGAAGAATAAAATTAACTAACTTTACCAAGTACCCTGCCAGTGGGAACATTACTATTGTTACAACAACATTAAATATTGTATGTGCATTAGCTACTTGCCTAGCTACGTTGCCAGGACTAATAGCTTCAACTAAATTCGTAACCTTGTATATAAAAGGTAAAAATATAATTGCACCGAATATATTGAAAAATAAATGCATAAGGGCTGCCTTTTTAGCAATTCTATTTGCTCCCACTGAAGCTAATAGTGCTGTAACGCATGTTCCAATATTACATCCAAGAATTACTGGAAAAGCTAATCTCATATCAATTGCTCCTGTAGCTGCTAAAGCTACTAGTATACCTGTTGTAGCTGATGAACTTTGTACTATTGCAGTCATTATTAACCCTGTAAGTAAGCCTAGTATTGCATTGTTTCCAACAACTACAATAAACTCACTAAAAGCAGGCATTTCAGCCACTGGCTTCATTGCTGCCGACATAGTCCCCATACCTAAAAACAATATTCCAAACCCAAGCGCTATACATGCAATATCTTTAACTCTCTTCTTCTTTGCAGCAATAATTAAAATTGCCCCTATTCCTATAAATATTGGAGCAATGCTATCTAAGTCAAGAGAAACCATTTGTGCTGTTATTGTCGTTCCAATATTTGCTCCCATTATAACCCCAACGGCTTGTACCAAAGACATCAATCCAGCATTAACAAAACTAACTACCATTACAGTTGTCGCACTGGAACTTTGAATTATAGATGTAACAATTGCCCCAACTAAAACACCAACAAACCTATTAGAAGTAACCTTTTCTAAAATCCCTTTAAGCTTTTCTCCTGCTGCATTTTCTAGTCCATCACTCATTAGCTTCATTCCGTATAAGAATAGACCTAAGCCTCCAAAAATTCCAGTAAAAATTTCAAAACTACTCATATGTCAACTCCACTTTCTTAACTTTTTGTTTTTTTATTTCTATATTTTACCTTGTTATTATTTGCATTAAATATATGATATATCCACATATTTTTTTTGTAAATACTTAACTTATATTAAAAATTGTTAAATATTTTTAACAATTAAATAATTTATTATATTTAAGCATATTTACTCATAAACATAAGTATAAATATATAAAGTAAATGTTAATTGTAAAGGAGATTTTTCAAATGAGTATATATATCTTAGGAGATTTTATAAAAGCATGTAAAGTATTAGGGGTAGAGCCAACATGGGAAAGACTACATAGTTGGAAAAAAGAAATGTACAGATTCAATGATTATCCTGTATATAAATAATAGCTAGCAAAATTGCTAGCTATACCTTTAATAAATATTATTTTTTACTTATAAATCACCACTATGTTCTTATTAATTTACTGTCTATTATAGTAATCTATACCTTCACTTGGCCTAAAATATGTTCTTATATATCCATCCCCTGATACAAACACTATTTCATTACTGTTCTTATCATAATAGATATCGTCTCCATCTTCTCCTTCTTGCTTATGCAATGATGATGACGAACTAATTACCTTATTTGCTCCTGCTAAATACTCTTCTTTAGTACTATATCCAAACTCATTTCCATGCTTAACAAAATGATCCTCTAAAAACTTTTCATTTCTAAATTGAAGAGAAGATACACTCTGTTCCTTGGTATAATTAGTATCTTGCCATAAACTTGATATATCAACATTAAATACTTTACCTATAAATAAAGCTAAAATTACTAATAATCCAGCTATAACACTTGTAAATATATTTTTCTTATTTTTATTATGTTTACTTCTATCTTCACTTTTTCCTATATTACTATTAATCTCTTTAGTTGAACTATTATTATTTTTCTTTCTACAATCACTACATCTTTTCGGCAATTCTAAATCCTTACTTTTATAAAACTGAATTTCTGAATCAGTAATCGTAAATTTTTTGCCACATTGTTTACAAGTCCTATTTATCACATTATCCCTCTCTTATCCTTATATTTTTTATAATTATATCAAAAAGAAGATATATTTAATAGTAACCTATTTATATTTTTCATTTCAAAAACATGAAATTATCAGAAAATTTAAAAGAATATAGAAAATTCACATATCTTTTATTACTAAATGTGGTATAATATATCACATATAATCAATATAAATTATTAGCAAATAATTATTTAATTTTAGGGGAGGAACCAAACTATGAGTAGATGTAAAATTAATGATTCAAACTGTAAGGAAGTATGCCTATCATGTGAAAATTATGATAAGGATACTTCTATCGAAATAAGGTTATATGATCATAAAACAGATAAGTTTATGTATAAGATTATCACAGAAACAGAACTTGAAATAATTGATAAAACCCTTGGTAATAGCTGGAGACTAAAGAAACAATAAAAATATAGCAATATCTTTAATTTAATACCCTATATACTATAAATACTCCTATTTTATTTGGTTAAAATTGTATATATAATTAATATGTACTGCAAATTTAATTAAATTTATGAGATGTTATCGGGGGGTATAAAATGTATTATTTAGGTATTGATGGGGGAGGAACAAAGACACGTTATCTTCTTGTTAATAACAAATTAGAAAAAGTATATGATGCTGAAAGCTCAACTATTCATATTCATCAAGTTGGTATTGATGGTTTAAAAAATGAAATAACTACTAATATAACTACGGCCTGTAAAAAAGCTAATATAAATGTAAAAGATATCGCTTTTATATTTGCAGGGGTTCCAGGTTATGGCGAAAGCCAAGAAGATAAGATAAAAATAGATGAAACTATTAAAGAAATAATAGAAGTTCCATATATGATAGATAACGATGCAGTCAACGGGTGGGCTGCAGGTACGGCTTGCAAACCTGGAATAAATATAGTTGCAGGAACAGGAAGTATAGCCTATGGTAGAAATAAATATGGAAAGTTAGCTAGATGTGGTGGCTGGGGCCCTGGAATCGGTGATGAAGCCAGTGCTTATTGGATAGGTATTAAAACAATAAATGAATATACAAAACAAAAAGATGGAAGAAATGAAAAAACTGTTTTAGTAGATATTTTAGAAAGAGAATATAATATTGACTATGATTTTGAAATTGTAGATATAGTATTTAATAAATTAAAGCAGGATAGAACTAAGCTTGCAGCCCTATCTAAGGTATGCTTTTTAGCAGCAGAAGCAGGATGCCCAGCTTCAAAGAAAATATTTGAAGAAGCTGCTGAAAATCTATTTAAACACATAAAATCATTATCAAAATCACTAGAATTTACTGATGAATTTATAGTTTCATATACTGGTGGAGTATTTAAGGCAGGAAAACATATATTAGCTCCATTATCAAGGATGATTGAAGAAGCAGGGCTTAAATGCAAGCTACAAGAACCGGAACTTGAACCATGGCATGGTGCTGCACTTTTAGCTTATAAACTAGCAGGAAATGAAATTCCATTAAACTATAAGAAAATTTTAGAATCATAAAAAAGAGCCGCTAATTTAGCGGCTTTTTTATTATATATGAAATTAAAGTGCTATATCATTTTTATAAAACCTAGTTTCATAATACGGATCTGCTGTTATATGTAAAATTGTTTTATTGACTCTGTTCTCCCTTTTAGTTGTCCTTATAATTTTAATTAATCCAACATTTATTAAAGCCTTATTTATTTCTCTTAGCTTAGCAAGATTATCAGAATTATATTGTAATCCAATTTCCTGTAATATCTTCTTTTGATCTAAGGTACATTTCCCATAATGTTTACTATATTTATAATAAACTATATATATCTTTATTAAATGCTTATGCTTAAGTTGTAATAGCTTTTTTAAGAAGTCACCACTAAATAATAAATATTTATCATACCAATCCTTTAATATATAAATATTTCTCTCATCTAAATTTGCAAATTGTATTATCTCATTACTTTCAAATTCATCTAATATCTTTTTAAATGTACTTCTTGACATATTTATTTTTTTCGCCAAAGTTGAAACAATAAGATCATCTTCATATATGTATCTGTAATTATCCTCCCCATGAGAGTTCCATCGACTTATACTGTCCAATAAAATATACACATCCATATTAAACTTCTTATTTCTTAATATCCCATCACCAACTGGTATTAATCTTGAATTTTCTCTCACCTTCTCTTCCCTCATACCTCACCCCTATTATTATCTTAATTTTATTTTTTATTTTCTATATAATATTATAAAACTATTATTAACCAGTATCCAATTAGCTACTACTTAACGTAATATATTATATATATTATTATAGTTTATTATTATTTTGTTATCTTGTTTTTTTACACTCAAATAACTAGTTTTTCATCACTGAAATAGCTGTTATTTTATCAACTAGTAATTAAAGTGATACTAGTATCATTTTCATACTTATTTAAATTGCTAATATTATTAATTACCAGATTTACATTTAGGACAAATATACTTATAACACTGTAATACATATCCACAATTCCAACGAAACTTCATATATATTCTCCCTTAGTACCTTTTAAAATAAAATTAGAGAGCTTTTATTTTAAATAATAAAAGCTTCAAAAAAATAATAGAGTTAGCATTTTGCTAACTCTATTGCTTTCAAGTAACTATAAACCTTTTGTAGTTTCCCTAATATTACATATTCCATAATATAATTAGTTATTTTTTATAATTATTTAATAGTCTTATATAATGATTAGCTTCTCTTAATACATGGTCAGCAAGAAGTGGTAATATTATAGATTTTATTTTACAATCAAGTATTCCTCCTGCACCTGCTTCCTTAAACTCCTTTAACTTAGTTGTCTCTATTAATGTATCATTGGTAATACTAGACATTGTCATATCAGTCATATCACTTGCTTTTTTAATCAACTCACTATAATCATCTGCAAAATTCTCTGAAGTATCTATTAATTCATTTTCGCTAGGATCAAGTAATCCTCGAATAAATAATGTATGCTCCATCATAATTTGATCCCAAAATAATTCACTCTTTTTAATCTCTGAATTATTAGGATCCTCAATATCCTCACCATTCTCAAGTAGTTTTATATATGAACAATATAACTTAGCCTCACGAATTATATGTTCAATTAATAAAGGATAATTCACCGTAAATAATTCACAGCATAACATCCCATCTAAAATTCTCCTCTTTAAGTCTATAAGTCCATCTATTAATTTTATTCCTCTATTATTAAGCTGTTTCACGCACTTAACTGTTTTATTATCAGTATCATTCTTATCTTTACACTTCAGCTCTTGTTCCATTAAGGTTAGCTTAGAATTTATATTTATTCCTGTATAATACTGTGTCTTTTTTTCCGCATTTAAAGTGTATTTAGTAAATACTTCTCCTGAATTTAATACAGCTTCTATATTTCTCCCTTCACTTATCTTAATTGTATCTAGTAATAACTTCTCGAACTGTATTTTGTACTCATCAGCTTCTTTAGAAAGTTTACTATTCTTAGGTGTAAATCCTGCCTCTAAGAAAATAGAATGCTCCTTCATTATTCGTGCAAAAAACAAATGTAATTCTAAGGATAAGGTAATATATCTTTGCCTACTTAACATATTTTTCTCCAATAAAAAATTTTACTATATTATACTCCAAATTGTTGATTTTTGTTCATAATAATGCGACTAAAAAACATCAATATATTCCATAAATTTTCACACTAAAAAAAGAGCCAATTAATTGACTCTTTTTTAGTACTACTATACAACTTTTGTAGTCCACTCCTCACAGTTCCATATATCTGTTACAACATCTCTATAGAATTCTGGTTCGTGGCATACTAGTAATATACTTCCCTTATATTCTCTTAAAGCTTTCTTTAATTCTTCCTTAGCTTCTACATCTAAATGGTTAGTAGGCTCGTCAAGGATTAGTATATTTGTTTCTTCATTTATAAGCTTACAAAGTCTAACCTTAGCTTGCTCTCCTCCACTTAACACACATACTTTACTTTCGATATGCTTAGTAGTTAATCCACACTTAGCAAGTGCTGATCTTATTTCGTATTGAGTTTTTGAAGGGAATTGTTCCCATACCTCTTCAATACATGTATTATAATTAGCTTCTTTTATTTCTTGTTCAAAGTAACCTATTTGTTGGTAATCTCCTAAATGAACATCACCGCTTAATGCTGGTATTTTACCCATTAAGCTCTTAAGTAATGTTGTCTTACCAAGACCATTAGCTCCAACAAGGGCAATCTTTTGTCCTCTCTCCATATAAAGATTTAATGGTTTAGTTAATGGCTCATTATATCCAATAACTAAATCTTTAGTTTCAAAGATAACCTTTCCTGAAGTTCTTCCTTGCTTGAAGTTAAACTCTGGCTTTGGTTTTTCTGCTGCAAGTTCAATCATTTCCATTTTATCAAGCTTCTTTTGTCTAGCTTTAGCCATACCACTTGTTGCAACTCTAGCTTTATTTCTAGCAACGAAATCCTTAAGTTGAGCAACTTCTGCTTGTTGTCTTTCATATGCAGCTTCTAATTGTGCCTTGTTTGCTTCATAGATTCTTTGGAATTCATAGTAATCTCCAACGTATCTAGTAAGCTTTCTGTTTTCCACATGATAAATTAAGTTAATTACTGAGTTTAGGAATGGTATATCATGTGATATAAGGATAAATGCATTGTCGTAGTTTTGTAAGAATCTCTTTAACCATTCAATATGAGCTTCATCTAAGTAGTTAGTAGGCTCATCTAAAAGTAATATATCTGGAGTTTCAAGTAATAACTTTCCTAATAATACTTTAGTTCTTTGTCCTCCACTTAGTTCAGTTACATCTCTATCTAAACCAACATCTAAAAGACCTAACCCCTTAGCAACTTCTTCAGCTTTAGCATCTATTACATAAAATCCATTATTATCTAACATATCTTGAATAACAGCTGTTCTTTCAAGAGCCTTATTCATTTCATCTTCATCCATTTCGCCCATTCTTCCATAAAGCTCATTCATTTCAGTTTCCATATCAAATAGGTATTGGAATGCACTTCTTAATACATCTCTGATTGTAAGTCCTTTTTCAAGTTCTGCATGTTGATCCATGTAACCAACTCTAACTCTGTTGCTCCAGATAACTTGACCTTCATCTGGCATTAACTTACTTGTTATTATATTCATAAATGTAGATTTACCTTCTCCGTTAGCACCTATAAGTCCTACGTGCTCACCTTTAAGTAATCTAAATGATACATCTTCAAAAATAGCTCTATCGCCAAATCCATGGCTTATATTTTTAACTGTTAAAACGCTCATCTTTCATCCCCCAGTATATTCAGCTTATTCATCTTTAATTAAAATAAGATGTGATATTAAAATCACACCTTATTTATTATACCTTAATTTTTTTTAAAATAAATAGAAAGTTGTTGTAAGTTTTAGTAGTCATATTCCTTTATATTTTCGCAAATGGAAATTTTTAAACTTCTTTCATCTACAACCTTTTTATATGAACATAAAAATTCATTTAGCTCAACATCAGTTAAGTCAATTTTACCTTCACTTCTTATAATTACATCTACATCTTCAAGCCAAATATTTATATTATTTTTTTCATTTTTAATATAATATTCACTAGCAGCTCTAACTTTTATTCTTGATTTATACTTCTCTTGGAAGCTCATCATTCTTCTGCCTTTTTCATAATCATTAGGTACAATATTGTTTAATCCTAAAGCTTTCATTTGCTCTTCTAATGCAGCAGAGTCAAAACCATATCTCTCCATAAGCTTTGATTGGATCTTCATGAATTTATCTTGAGATATACTGTTTTTCTCCATGTAAGCAGAAATTTCTCTGTTGAAATCAGCCATATTTATTTTACCTTCAGCCATCTTATAGTATAGGTCATAAATATAAGCTTCAAATTTATCAATATCTTTATCGTTAACTTTATTCTTTAATTCATTAAAATCAATTACCCTATCCATAATAACCTCCTAAGTAAACCAATTTTAATACATATTATATACTAAAATATTGATTTCTACTATATATATAACACTTTATTCATATTTAATTCTTAACTTCCATCCAAACATCTTGGTATAGTTTTAATTCATCTTGATTTAAGTATTTATACCCTTCACACTTGTCTAATATTTCTTTAGGCATATATGCATTGGGATTATTTTTAACTTCATCTGCTTGCTCTTCAATAGCTTGCTTTTGTGGAGATGTGTATCCAATTTCATCAGCAGTTCTAAACGCTACATCTTTATCACACATAAAGTTTATAAACTTTTCTGCACCTTCAACATTCTTAGCATCTTTTGGTATAGCCCAAGAATCTAACCAATAGTCTGCACCTTCAACTGGAATAACATATTTAAACTTACCATCTTCAGCTTCTAAGTTTAATCCTTCACCAGACCATATCATAGCTATTTTCTTTTCACCGCTTCTCATTAAGTCTAGAACTTCATCTGCTCCATAAATAGGATTTACTTCTTTCTTTTGCTTAATTAATAATTCCTTAGCTTCTTCTAACTCTGATGGTACTGTTGAGTTTAATGAATATCCTAAAGTTTTTAATGCAACTCCTATAGTATCTCTAATATTATCAAACATAAATACTTCATCTTTATATTTAGGATCAAATAGAGCTTTCCAGCTAGTTATATCTTCATCAACTGTTTCAGTGTTATATATTAAGCCTATTGTTCCATTCATATATGGTACTGTGTAATCATTATTAGGATCATATGGTTTACCCATATCCCCTTCATTCATGTTTACTATGTTTGGAATATTATCCTTATTAATTGTTTGAAGCATCTCTTCTTTTATCATTTTTTCAGCCATATCGTCTGAAACTAATATTACGTCATAGTTTACTTTTCCACTAGAAACTTCTTGATACATATATTGCATATCATCAAAGGTAGTTTCATTAACCTTTATTCCAGTTTGTTTTTCAAACTCTTCAAATACGCCTTCTGCTGCATTTGCTCCATAGTTTAAAACATTTATTTCTTGCTTAGTTCCTGATGAACTACATCCAGCAAATAGTCCTACTGAAAGTATTGCAGTAGCACAAATCGATAATAATTTGACTTTTCTTTTTTTCATTTTTCTTTCCTTCCATTGTATCTTATTTTTTAAAACTTACTAATATAATATTATACAACTTTATAATTTACTATATTTTTTTCAAAAATAAAAAAGCCTATACGGCTTTTTTACCATTCTTCGTTATTTTTATCATGTTCTATAGTATTTAATGTAGCTTCGCCTCTAGCTATCTTCTTAGCTTTATTGTATAGCATTATCATTGGAACAATCATAACTGGTATTATAAAACATCCTACTATAAACCAAGCTGGACTTATTCCATACTTCTTGCTAATAACTAAATAACATTGTATAGATACAATTATAGACCATATACTTATTCCAAAAGATATTAGATTAATTATTACACCAGTATCATAAAAATTACGAATAACTGTACTTGCCATTGATGCAATAAAAATAAATAGAAGGTTCATATTTTTTTCAGCTAACCTTAACATTATATAGCTATTACCTATAGGAATCCAAGCAAGCCAATTATTTGGTATTCCTTCAACTCCAGCAGCTTTATAATATGCTAATCCTGTGCATATGTACACTATTACTCCAAATAATAAGAAACCTAATAAGAATAAAAATACTACTCCTAAAAATACCCCTAAGGCATCTAAAGCACTATAAATTTCTAATATATCCATATACCAACCACCCTTAATTATTAATTAAACTCATCCTACAATATGAAGAATGAGTTTATAATTATAATTTTATAAATGTGCTATTGCTTCTATTTCAATTAACGCATCCTTTGGTAACTTTCCAACCTCTACACAGCTTCTTGCAGGAGGGTTTGCACTAAAGAATGTTGCATATACTTCATTTACTGCTGCAAAATCATTTATGTCCTTTAAGAATATAGTTGTCTTGATTATATTTTCTAAAGATGTTCCAGCTTCTTCTAAAATAGCCTTAACATTATTCATTGATCTTTCAGTAGCTTTCTTAATATCTGTTTCCATTTCCCCTGTTGCAGGATTAACTGGTATTTGACCTGATGTATAAACTAACTCACCAATTTTAACTCCTTGTGAATAAGGACCTATAGCTGATGGTGCTTTTGTTGTTGAAATAATTTCTCTTTTCATTAATTTTACCTCCATGATTTTATAATCAAAATATTCTCCTATTTATTGTACCATATTTTCAAATAATATTACCAAATTATTCACTCTTTTATTTTCTTATCTTTATAATAATTGTATAATATTGTATTACTTATTTTAAAAAGGGGGCTATATATGAGTAAAAATGTTAATATCGATTGGAAAAACCTTGGCTTCAGCTATATAAAAACTGATTATCGTTATATTTCTTATTGGAAAGATGGTAATTGGGATGATGGTAGTTTAACAGACGATAATAAATTAAATATAAGCGAGGCTTCAACTGCATTGCATTATGGACAACAATGCTTTGAAGGTTTAAAAGCTTATAGAACTAACTCTGGTAAAATTCAACTATTTAGAGCAAATGAAAATGCTAAAAGGTTAAATAGTAGCTTAAGAAGACTTCTTATGCCTGAAATACCTGTAGATAAGTTTATTGATGCTTGTAAAGATGTTGTAAAAGCTAACGAGCACTTTGTACCACCATACGGTTCAGGAGGTACATTATACATTAGACCACTTGTAATAGGAATTGGAGATAATATCGGAGTTAAACCTGCATCAGAATATATATTTACTGTATTCTGTATGCCTGTTGGTGCATATTTTAAAGATGGTATGACACCTTGTAACTTTACAATAACTGATTACGATAGAGCTGCTCCGTTAGGAACAGGTGCATATAAGGTTGGGGGGAATTATGCTGCATCACTTGTTCCACATAAACTTGCTGCTGAGAGAGGATTTACTGATTGTATATATCTCGATCCATCAACCCATAAATATATAGAAGAAGTTGGCGCTGCAAACTTCTTTGGAATAACTAAAAACAATGAATTTATTACACCAAAATCAGCTTCTATACTACCAAGTATAACTAAATATTCTTTAATGTATATAGCTGAAAAATACTTAGGCATGACTGTATATGAAAAACAAGTTCCTGTAGACAACTTAGATCAATTCGTAGAAGCGGGTGCTTGCGGAACTGCCGCCGTAATAACACCTATTGGAGGTATTGAATATAATGGTAATCTTCACGTATTCTATAGCGAAACAGAAGTCGGACCTGTAACAAAAGAGCTTTATAGAATACTTTGTGGAATACAATTTGGAGATATTGAAGCTCCCGATGGATGGATTTTTGAAGTTAATTAATATAAAAAAAGTGCGAATTATACTTCGCACTTTTTTTATTAATCTACTGATTTTAATGACTCTACCATTTGTACTTTCTTAAGCTTAAAATACATTGCCCAGTTTACTAATAATGAGAATCCAACTGTTAGTAATCCTGCGTATACATAGCTCATTGTGTTAATACTTCTACCGAACATTACATAATCCATTTCTACAGTTATCATAATGAATTGATGGAATACTACTCCTAGTAATAATCCTGCAAACATCCCTATTACTGTTAATAACACATTTTCTCTAAATATATAAGCAGCAACTTCTTTATCATAGAAACCTAGAACCTTTATTGTTGCTATCTCTCTTATACGTTCAGAAATATTAACATTAGTAAGGTTATAAAGTACTATAAATGATAATGCTCCAGCAGCTAATATCATTACTAATACAACGAAATCTAAGGATTCTATTGTATTATTAAAGTTATCTCTTATACCTGTATTACTTACTACTCCAGATACACCCTCCCTATTTACTAAACCATTTGAAACTGAATCAGCCACTGTATTATCTGCATTATTAAGTATTATATATGCTTCATCTGGTGTAGCCTTTCTATCAAATACTTTTTCATAGTAATTAGGTGTCATATAAATATAATGTTGTATATAGTTTTCTACTATAGCAGAAACCTTGGCAGTTCCTGTTACATCATTACTATTGGTTATAGTTACTTCATCTCCAACCTTTACCCCAAGAACTTTTGCAACCTTTTCTGTAATAGCTATTCCATCATCATTTAAGCTTACTGTTTCTTTACTAATTCTATTTTGAAGATGTGTAAATTCATCAAATCTATCTACATCTGATGGTACTATAATATCTAAATCCTTACTTTCATCATTTGCTTCAACCTTGCTCATCTCACCTTTAACAAATAAGAAATCTTTAATATCACTTTGATCTTTCATATAAGTTTCTAAATCTGCTTTTTGAACACTACTTATATCTTTTTCTAAATTTACTGATATATCATACTTATTTATTGTTCCAAACTGCTTTGATACTACTGTTTTTATAGAATCCTTTATTCCAAATCCAGCAAGTAATAATGCTGTACTTCCAGCAATACCTATTACAGTCATTAGGAATCTCTTTTTGTATCTAAAGATATTTCTTATTGTTACCTTACCTGTAAAGTTAAATCTATTCCATATGAAAGGTATTCTTTCTAGTAATATTCTCTTACCTTCTTTTGGCGCTTTTGGTCTCATAAGAACTGAAGGTGTCTCTATAAGCTCTATCCTACATGCCGAATAAGTAGCTAACGTAGTTAATCCAATTGAAGCTATTGCTGTCACAATTGCTAACGGTATGTTAATAAATAAAGTAATTGGAGGCATTATATACATAATGTTATAAGCATCATAAATTACTTTTGGGAAGAATGTAAATCCTATAGCCATACCTATAACAGAACCTATTAAGCTTGCTAATAATGCATATACTATAAATTTCTTTGCTATATTTCCATTACTATACCCTAGTGCCTTCATAGTCCCTATATTTATTCTTTGCTCGTCTACCATTCTAGTCATTGTTGTTAAACATACTAATGCAGCTACTACAAAGAAGAATACCGGGAACACATTTGATAATTTATCTATACTGCTTGCACTATTTTCATAATCAACATATGAGTAATGAGAATTTCTATCTAATACATAAAAACTTGGCTTTTCTATTTTATTTACTTGATTTTCTGCATCTTTAATCTTCTCTCCTGCTTTTAGAAGCTCTTCATCAGCAAGAGTTTTATTTTTTTCATATTCAGCTTCACCTTCAGCTAATTGTACTTTTCCACTTTCAACTTTAGCCTTAGCATTTGCCAACTGAGTAGCTCCTTCACTTTTAGCAGCCTGAAGTGTGGCTCTTGTAGATTCTATTGTAGCTCTTGCTCCATCTAATTGAGCCTTTGCATCTGTTAGTGCTTTCTCTTGATTATAAAACTCTGTCTTTTTACTTTCTAATTCAGACTTACCTGCATTTATTTGCTCTAAGCTACTTGTAATTATAGGTTCTATAGTTGCAAGTTCTGCTTGTAATACAACCTTTTCCTCTTCTGTTATATTAGTGTCACTTAGCTTTCCTTCTATTTCAACTTTTCTCTGAACTAATGGTGCTATTTTATTTTCTGCTTCTACTAAAGCTGCTTCAGCTTGCTTGAACCCCTCTTCTGCTGCTGGTTTAGCATCATTAAATGCCTTTACCCCAGCTTCATATTCCGCTGTTCTATTAGCTAATTCAGCCTCTCCACTTGCAAGTTGTGCTTCACCATTAGCTATCATTGTATTTAATTCTGCTTCTTTATTAACTATTTCAGCTTCTGCATTTTCTAACTGAACCTTTGTATCTTCAATTTGAGCTTTAGCATCACTTAATTGTTTTTCTACCTCTGCCTTCTTTTCCTCATATTCTTTTTTACCTTTGTTTAATTCTTCAATAGCGATATCCTTTATTTCGTTATATCTTCTATCAATAATAACTTGTGAATCATCTTCTATAGCTTCTTTAACCTTATCTACTACATCAAAATATTCATCTTTATATGAGTTAAGATTTTTTGCATCTTTTACTGTAACGTATATATCTGTATAAGCATCCATAGTAAAATCTGATTCTGGAATGTACATAAATGTACTAACAGTTCCACTACCAATAGTAGTACTTCCAATTTGATCAGATAAGTAATATGGCGTTTCTATAAGTCCAACAACCTTGAACTCCTTATTTTTTAAAGAATTAGTTATATCTTCATCTTTTCCTGATCTTAAAGTTATGGTATCTCCTATATTTACTTGAGTACCTTCAAACTTTCCTTTAGCAACAACGCAATCGCCAGAGTTTTCTGGTAAGCGTCCTTCAACTACATTTAATCTATTAATATAATCTTCATTACTATCAGTTAAGTTAGAATTTGGTACACTTTGAACTCTAATAACAAATTCATCATTTCCTACCTTAGTTAAAGCATCCACTGTATATTCAGGATATGCTCCTAATACCCCATCTATTGCCTTTATATCTTTTACATCTTCATCTGTTAAACCTAGTGTTGAGATTACTCTTAAATCCATTAAGTTGTAATCATCATAATATTTATCAGCAGATCCTTTCATATCTTCTGGAGCCATCTTAACTCCTGTAAAAAGCATTACCCCTAATGCAATAATAGATACAATAGAAATAAATCTACCTTTGGTCTTCTTTATATCTCTAAATATATCTTTCCATAATGCATTTTTCATATTTACCACTCAATCCTTTCCACTGGAACCGGATTTTCATTTATACTCATTTTTTGAACTTTACCGCTCTTAACTTCAATAATTTTATCACCCATTGGAGTTAATGCTAAGTTATGAGTAATTATAATAACTGTCATTCCTTCTTCTCTACAAGTATCTTGTAATAACTTTAATATTGCTTTACCAGTATTGTAATCTAAAGCTCCTGTTGGCTCATCACAAAGTAATAGCTTAGGATTTTTAGCTAATGCTCTAGCAATAGCAACTCTTTGTTGTTCGCCACCAGACAGTTGAGATGGGAAGTTATTCTTTCTCTCACTTAATCCAACTGCATCTAGAACTTTATCTATATCAAGAGGGTTCTTACAAATTTGAATTGCAAGTTCAACATTTTCTCTTACAGTTAAGTTTTGAACTAGATTATAAAATTGAAACACGAATCCTATATCGTCTCTTCTATAAGTAACTAATTCTTTTTGAGAATATTTACTTACCTCATTTTTATCTACAATTACCTTACCTGATGATACAGTATCCATTCCACCTAAAATATTTAATATAGTACTTTTACCAGCTCCACTAGCACCAGCAACTACAACAAATTCACCTTTATCAACAGAAAAGTTTACCCCACTTAACGCTTCAATTTCAACCTCACCCATTTTATATACTTTTTTTACATCTTTAAACTCAATGTAATTACTCATAAGTTTTCCCTCCACATATTAACTCTATCCTTCGACATACTTAAGTATACAATACTTATTTTTCTTCTACAACGAAGTTAGATAATATTAATATCATATTCATAATTTATAAATATTTTGGGGATACTTCTAATTATATATAAATACTATCCATCCCTCTGAGGTTATATAAAAAAAGATAACCCTAAGTTGAAATTCAACCTAGGATTATCCTTTTTGTATAACTATTTATTTTCTTCTATTATTATTTCAATTTTACCTTTACATCTTCCACCACGGCATCCACCAGCACCTGCACCAGTAGCTTCTTTAACTTCTTCAAAAGAAGTAGCTCCATTCTTTACCGCTTCAACGATTTGTTCTTCTGTTATTCCTCTACATAGACATACTTTTGACATTTATAATACCTCCAAGTCTTATTCTTCTATTGTTATAGCTTGTACAGGACATCCTTCACAAGCTTCTCTAACTGAATCTTCTAATCCTGATTCTACTTCACCTTCTATAGCTACTGCAACTCCAGTATCTAGTGAAAACACATCTCCACATACTCCTTCACATAAACCACAGCTTATGCAAGTATTTTCATCTACAAATGCTTTCATTTTTAAGTCCTCCTATTTAACTTTATCTTATACATCAATTATCTATTAATAATCATTATTTGTCAATATTAATTCATACTATTTTAGTCAACTTTATTTATAAAATTTAAATTTCAATTTACTTCTTAATGGAATAATTCTACATAAAAAGAATTCTTATGTGAATACTAGTATTGATATATTAAATAAAAATTTTAGGAGGCTGATAATCTTATGTTTAAACATGAAAAAAAATTATTACATGAAGTAAAAATCGAAAAGCCAAACCCTCAATACGCTGTTCTTATGCAAGAACAACTTGGTGGAGGTAATGGTGAGCTTAAAGCTGCTATGCAATATATATCTCAAAGCTTTAGAATTAAAGACCCTGCAATTAAAGATTTATTTTTAGACATAGGCGCAGAAGAATTAAGTCATATGGAAATGGTTGCTCAAACTATTAATCTTCTAAATGGCCATGATGTGGATTATAAGAGAGTTGACGTTGGTGAAATTCAAACTCATGTAATGTTTGGATTAACTCCAGGACTAGTTAATTCATCTGGAGCTCCTTGGACTGCAAACTATGTTACTGTAACTGGTGATTTAGTAGCAGATCTACTTTCTAATATAGCTTCTGAACAAAGAGCTAAAACAGTCTATGAATACTTATATAGACAAATTTATGATAAACATGTACGCGAAACTATAGATTTCCTTCTAAATAGAGAAGAAGCCCATAATGCTTTGTTTAGAGAAGCATTAAATAAAGTTAAGGATACTGGATCTAATCGTGATTTTGGTGTTACTGAAGACTCTAGATTATATTTTGATCTTTCATCTCCTGGAAGACATTTTGATAATCCTAATCCTACTCCACCAAGCTTCGATAATACAAGAAGATAATATATAAAAGAAAATGACTGTTGCTTTTATTACATACAGTCATTTTCTTTTATATATTAATTTTACTTTTCTTTTTTCTTCATACTTATAAGGTAATATGGTATTCCTACAAATAATATTCCACCAACAAAGTTTCCAAGTGAAACCCACCCTATGTTATGTATATATCCCATAATACTAACATTAGCTCCATGAGGCAACATTAACCCCATAGCTAAGAAACTCATATTAGCAACACTATGTTCAAATCCTGCTGTTATGAATGTAAATAAACACCAAAATATCATTAAGATTTTAGCAGTTTCCTCTTCTAACTTATAACACATCCAAGTTGCAAGGCATACTAAAACATTACATAATAATCCTCTTAAAAATAATTGCATTCCTGGAGTTGCCATCTTAGTTGCAACATTATTTACTATAAACTCTCCAATATATTCGCTCTTACCTGAAGCAAGTCCAGTTTGAACATATAAGAAAGCTCCTATAACCCCACCTAAGATATTTCCAATCCAAACAGCAATCCATATTCTAACTGCATCTAACCAAGTTACCTTCTTTTTTAATGCTCCTACAGTCATAATCATTGCATTACTTGTAAAAAGATCTCCACCGGCCATAAATACAAGACTTAAGGCAACACCAAATGAAGCTCCCATTAATATTTTATAAGTTTCGTTTCCTGCATGATGCATTATCCCACCTATAGAATAGATCAGCATAATTCCTAAACTTACTAAAAAGCTTCCCATCATTGCTGCTACTAGGTACTTTAACTTACTGTCTTTGTATAGCCCTATTTTCACCTCTGCCGAGTGAGCTAAACTATCAATTTCCTTTGAATACATATCTGCACCTCTTATTAATTATTGTCTGTGCTTACTCCTACAATCCCCTATGTTGTTTCGCACCTATTTAATAATATAACTTTTAAGTTGCTTTTTCAAATTTCGACAATTTATATTATTTTTCTTTTGAGAATATATTCTTAAAAGAAACCGTTTAACCTATTATATATTCACATTTATTTGAATATATATTATTAATCGTGGATAACTTTTTCTAAAATTTTTCTTTGACATTAATTTCGTATCTGAATATAATGATTAACAATAACCTTCGTATATGCTTAATAATACGGTTTAAGCGTCTCTACTATATCACCGTAAATGATATAACTATGAAGTCTACGGATCCACGAAGGTTAAGAATAATTTACGAGGTGGATTTAATGAATAAGGATTTATTTGTAAAAGCGATCGAGGCTTCAGCTAAAAGAAGACCTTGTGATTTAGTTATTAAAAATGTTAATGTTGTTGATGTATTTCAATGCTCTACTTTCATTTCTGATGTTGGAATATCTAATGGATATATAGTTGGATTAGGGGAATACTCTGGTACTACTGAAATTGATGGTACAGGTAAATATATATGTCCAAGCCTTATAGATAGCCATGCTCATATCGAATCATCACTACTTACTCCAAAGGAATATTATAAATGTGCATTACGCCACGGTATTACATCTATGGTTGTAGACCCTCATGAAATAGCTAATGTATTTGGTAAAAAAGGTATAGATTTTATGATTGACTCAAGTAAGGACATACCTTTTGATTTTTACTTTATGCTTTCTTCCTGTGTACCTGCTACATCTTTTGAAAGCTCTGGTGCTATATTAAATAGCTCAGATTTAAAACCATATTATTCAAATAAAAATGTACTTGGATTAGCAGAGGTTATGAACTATCCTGCAGTTGTAAATTGTGAAGAAGATATGATTCAAAAACTTTGGGATTCTAAAGAAAATAATGGTGTAATAGATGGTCACTGTGCTGGTTTTAATAATGATATGGTTAATATCTACGCTACTGCTAATATTAGAACTGACCATGAAAGTGTTACTTATGATGAACTAATTGAAAAAGTTAGACGTGGTATGTATGTACTTATAAGAGAAGGTACTGTTGCTAAAAACTTAAAAGACTTAGTTCACGGAGCTTCAATTTTTAATAGTAGACGTCTTTGTCTTTGTACAGATGATAAACATATAGATGACTTAGTCATGAATGGAAGCATTGATAATTCAATAAAGCTTTGCGTGAATAATGGTTTAAAATCTGAAATAGCGATTCAAATGGCTACTTTAAATCCTTCAGAATGTTATAACTTAAAAAATAAAGGCGCTATAGCTCCTGGTTATATTGCTGACTTTTTAATATTAGATAGCTTAGAAGACTTTTCAATAGAATCTGTTTATAAAAAAGGAACTCTTGTAGTTAAAAATAATGAATTATTTAATATGCCTGATGAAATTGTTGAAGAAGTAAATCTTCCAACAGCAATGAATATTAAAGAATTAACCCCTGAAGATTTAAAAATAGATATAAGCAATAAGGATTATATAAATGTAATAGAATTAATTCCTAATAAATTAGAAAGCAATCATTTAAAGATTAAAATAGATGACTTGAAGATGAAAGATGAATTTACTCCTATAATAGGCTCCGACGACCTTTTAAAAGTTTCTGTAATAGAAAGACATAACAACACAGGAAACATTGGTCTTGGAATTTTAAGAGGACTTAAATTAAACTCAGGAGCCATTGCAACAACAATAACACATGATTCTCATAATTTAATTGTTGCTGGAACTAATGATCCAGATATGATTTTTGCAGTGGAAGAATTAAAGAAATTAGGTGGAGGAATAATTGTAGTTCAAAACGGACAAGTATTATCATCTATAAAACTTGAGATTGGTGGTGTAATTACAGGTAGAAAAGCTGAAGAAGTTATTCAAGATTTAGCTAAGCTACATGATGCCATAGATATAATCTCTCCTGAGATAGACTTTAATCCATTTTTAACTTTATCATTCCTAGCACTTCCAGTAATTCCTTCATTAAAAATTACTGATAAAGGTATATTTGATGTAGAGAAATTCGAATTTATACCAGTAGCAGAATAGTTGTTAACTATGCTCACAGAGAGAAATGTTGCCTTTGGCAAGAGAAATATGTGACTAAAGCCACAGAGAAATGTTTTGCTTACGCAAAATAGAAATGTATGTCTACGACATAGATAAATATTGGCTTACGCCAGAATAAATAAATGCCTACGCCTTTAATATTATATTTGCCGTAGGCATATTTCTTTTCCCCAAAGGTGAATATTTCTTTGTCCGAAGGACATATTTCTCTACACTGAAAGTGTATATTTCTCTGACGAAGTCATATTTCTCTTAGCATAGCTAATATTTATTCTGCTAAAATTTCTTCTAGTATTTCAGCTGCATCTTCTACGCATCCTCTGCAAGAACGTAACACGTTTCCTGTTGTAATACCTTTTAAGTCTTTGCATATTACAGATTGATTCTTTTCCTTAAATCTTCTCTCAATCTCTTGTAAAAGTTCTTCATCTTCCTTAGTCCATTCAGCTGGATTATCAGGATTTATGTTACCTTTTAAGTAATTTACCACAACATAAGCTCCCATAACAGCTCCACATACCTTATATGCTCCTCCGCTATATTTTCTAACTATGCCTTTCATAGTTTCATCATCAATATCTACTAAGTCACAAAAGGCACATGCTACTGCTTGTGAGCAAGTGTATCTATTGCTGTGTAATTCTATTGCTTTATTTTTTCTCTCACCCATATTAAGACTCCTTACCTTTTATTTTGTCACTTATAATTATATACAGTAGTTTTGATATTGTCACTTTTCCTTGAATAATGTTTTACTTTGATACTATAACGTAAATCTTTATAGTAATTATTACAAAAACTTAATTTAATAATATAAAGTTTTAATATGCTATAATAAATCATAAATAATCTGATATAAAGAAAGGAAACAAAAGATGGAAAAATATATTTCTAATATACATACACCTAAAATAAGTATTGCACCTATGGTTGATAAATCTCATAGGCATTTTAGATATTTTTGTAGAATAATGAATAAAGAAGCGTTGCTCTACACTGAAATGGTTACAGCTCAAGCAATATTAAATGGTGATTTAGATAAAATACTTTATTTTAGAGAAGAAGAAGGTCCAGTAGCTTTACAAATAGCAGCCTCTAATGCTGAAGATGCTTATAAAGCTCTAAAACTTGCAGAAGAATTTAATTATACTGAAATAAATTTAAATTGTGGTTGTCCTTCTGATAGAGTTTCAGGAAACTTAATGGGAGCGGCCTTAATGTCTGATAAAAACTTAGTATATGAAATTCTTTCTGCTATGAAGGAAGCAACAAATAAGCCGATAACTATTAAACATAGAATTGGTATTGATGGTACAGGGGTAATACAACCTAATCAAGGTAATATAATAATGGATGGCTATGAAGATCTATTAGACTTTTTAGATACAGTTTCTAAAGCAAAACCAGATAGATATACTGTCCATGCTCGTTCTGCTATATTAAAAGGCTTAAGTCCAAAGGACAATAGAGAGATTCCTCCTCTAGATTATGACATGGTATATAGACTAAAAAAAGACTTTGATTATTTAAATATAGAAATTAATGGTGGTTTTAAAACCTTAGATTCAATTAAAGATGCTCTTACCAAAGTTGATGGAGTTATGATTGGTAGAGCTTCTTACGAAGATTGCTATCTTTTAGCTAATTTAAATAAGCTTAATGATGAAAATATAAAACCTCTTTCTAGAGGTGATATTATTAAATCTTATATTCCTTATGTAGAAGAAGAACTAGAAAAAGGAAGTAATGTTCACTCTCTAGCTGCTCCAATTCAAAGCTTGTTCCAAGGTCAACCTGGTAGCAGAAAATTTAAGCAGTTAATCTCTTCATCAAATGTAAAAAGAGAAACTTTAGTGCCTATTTTAAATAATCTACTTGAAGTTATGCCACAAGATATACTTTGGAAGTAGTTTTGGTAGTAACTTTTATTAAACTATAAGATATCTTTTAAATATTAAAAAGAGCTAATTACAATTTTTATTTTCTAGTTAGCTCTTATATATTAATCTATACATTAAAATCACTTTAGTATCTGTACTTCACTTTTATTGAATACCCCAAAATCTTTGTAATGAAATAAAGTATATATTATTACTACTCCATGATAAAAAATAATACCTATTGGTACTTTCCAAGTTGGCATAGTTATAATTTCCATTTTATTATTGTGTATATATTCTACATAATTATGGTATAATTCAAAAGTATAATTTACATAGTTGAATGTGGGCTACTGGTATCACTTTACCTCTTTTAGAAGGGAGGTGATACTGATGAGTAACGAAGATTTAATGTTACTATTTACAGCAGGTATATTCTTAATAGCATTATTAACATTTAAGGATGCATCTTTTCCTAACGTCAAAGATGTAAGCTCAACTAACAAAATTAAAATTTTGAGTTTCACTCATGTTACTTATAGAAAAAATCTCAAAAAAATAGTAGCCCCGTACGCAATTTGGAATTTAATTTTAATTGTATCATTTTATAATTTCTTTTAATTTCATATTAATCCTAATCTAATCTTTTATTTAAAAGCTCTTCCGATATATCTTTACCTACAAATGGTAATAATTTATCTAATTTATTATTCTAAATCTTTAATCTTGTTAGTCAAACGGTAAATCATTGTATTTTAGAATAGGTTAGTCCTTTAGGTGACTTATCACTATAACTACCTGAACCATCATAATTTTGTGATTTCCATTGATTCAATACGTTGCGACTTACAATTGTATTTGGTAGTAAATTTAATTCATCTATATCATTAATAAATAAATTTTCTCTGAACTCTTTAATATCATTTACTTTATCTAATGATATTAAAGTTGTGAATGGATATTTATCATCTTTAATACCATCATAACAGCTATATTCTCGTTTTAATTCACTAATATCAGTATTATAAAAATACTCATTATTTAAAACATAATAAACTACATTAGGTTTTATATTATATTGTTCATTTATAGCATCATCGATTATCTTTTCTACTAGTTTTTTTGAATTATCATTCATTTTATAATATACTTTCTTAATTGATGAATTTTCATTGTGTAATTCTCTTAGTATATTTAAACAAATAATATTATCTTCTAGATAAATACTTATATTTGCAAAATAGGTATTGTAATTATTTTTATTTAATAGTTTTTCATCTTGGATAATAATTGCCATATCTACATCTCTTTTTTCGCTGAAGTCATTAAACTTGATCTTTTCAAGTTTTTTTAGATTTTTTATAAGTTCGATTCTATCACTGTAATCACTAGGACTTGTAGCAATATTAGTTATTATTTCATCTTCTAAATATACAGTTAAATCAAATCTTGTAAACATATTTGAATTCACATCATAATTAAGAAATTTATTTATCTCTATGAATCTATTACAATATAAAGTAACAATAATTAGAATGAAAATAAAAATTAAAAAAACTGTTATTTTCTTTATACTTTTCATATTATCCCCCTATTAGCAAACTATATAATACAATCGTTCCTTACTTTATATCTTATATTATATATAAATAAGCATATCATTTATATATATTTTTCCGCACTCTGTTTTAATCTCTTAAAATAACATAAAAGAAGTGCAAACCACCCCTGATTTGCACTCTAACTTTTAAGTATTAATTTAAAATTTATCTTTTTCAACTAAACATTAGCTATATCAAATACTTCTAAGTTTCTCTTATCTATTTCATTAACCTTAACATCAGCTATAGCTCTTAATGTATCTAATGCTGTTATTACTCCGGTATTTCTTTCTATAGCAGCTCTTCTAATTAAGAATCCATCTCTCTTAGAATCATTACCCTTAGTTGGAGTATTTACAACTAAATCTACTTCTTTATTCTTAACTACATCTAAAATGTTTGGTGAAGCTTCATTAAGTTTTCTAACTATTTCACAGTCAATTCCTGCTTCTTTTAATAATTGGCAAGTTCCTTCTGTGGCAACAAACTTATATCCTGCTTTAGCTAAGTCTTTTGCTATTGGTAGGAATTCAGCTTTATCGTGCTTATTAATTGTAGCTAATATCTTTCCTTTTTCCATTGAAGGATACATACTTCCACCAACAAATCCTTTGTATAAAGCTTCTTTAACATCTCTACCTACCCCTAAAACTTCTCCTGTAGATTTCATTTCAGGCCCTAAAGATACTTCAACCTTTGGTAACTTTTGAGTTGAGAACACTGGAACCTTAACTGAAACTAATTCTGGTTCTGGATATACGTCTACCCCGTATCCTAGGTCAACAAGCTTTTGTCCAAGCATAACCTTAGTAGCTAAATCAACTATTGGAACTCCACTTACCTTACTTATATATGGAACTGTTCTTGAAGCTCTTGGGTTAACTTCTATTACATAAAGGTTTCCTTCAAACTCAATGAACTGAATGTTTATCATTCCTTTTATTCCTATAGCTAAAGCTAACTTCTTAGTGTAATCTAACACTTGAGTCTTTATTTTATCACAGATGTTTTGGCTTGGGTACATAGTTACTGAGTCTCCTGAGTGAACTCCAGCTCTTTCTAAGTGTTCCATTATACCTGGGATAAGAATGTTTTCTCCATCAGATATAGCATCAACTTCGATTTCTCTACCCATTAAATATTTATCTATAAGTATTGGATTTTTCTTATCCTTCATAAATGCATTCTTTAAGTAGTATGTTAACTCTTCTTCATCATGAGTTATTTCCATACCTTGTCCTCCAAGAACGTATGATGGTCTTACTAGTACAGGGAATCTTAATCTTCTAGCTTCTTCTATACCTTCTTCTAAAGTCCAAACACCTTTACCCTTAGGTCTAGCTATATCAAATTTTTCTAATAACTCTTCAAACTTTTCTCTGTCTTCAGCCATATCTATTTGATCTGCTGTAGTTCCTAAAGTTTTTATTCCTTTTTCTTTTAAGAAGTTTGCAAGCTTGATTGCAGTTTGCCCACCAAATTGAAGAATTACTCCATATGGATTTTCTTTTTCTATTATGTTTAATACATCTTCTTCAGTTAATGGTTCAAAGTAAAGCTTATCTGAAATATTGAAGTCTGTACTTACTGTTTCTGGATTGTTATTAACTATTATAGTTTCAATTCCCATCTTCTTTAATGCCATTACACAGTGAACTGAAGCATAGTCAAACTCTATACCTTGCCCTATTCTGATCGGACCTGAACCTATAACTATAACCTTCTTCTTATCAGAAACTTCTACTTCATCATATTGCTCATAAGTTGAGTAGTAGTATGGTGATAGTGCTTCGAATTCTCCTCCACAAGTATCAACCATCTTGTAAGCAGGTTTTATATTCCATATGTTTCTTAATCTGTAGATATCGTCTGGTTTAACTCTTAACATATCTGCTATAGCCTTATCAGAGAATCCCTTCTTTTTAAGATTTAATAACCATTCTTTATCTAAATCATCTATCTTGCTTAATTTTAATCTTGTTTCTTCATGAACTATCCACTTGAATTTTTCTAAGAAGAATATATCAATTCCAGTTATCTTTGCGATACTTTCAATTCTGTAATCTCTTCTTATCATTTCTGTAAGTGCAAACAATCTTTCATCATCTGGCTTCATCACAGCTTCTTTTAATTCTTGTATGCTCATTTCTTTAAACTTTGGATGGTCTAAAGAGTATTTACCTATTTCTAAACTTCTTATCCCTTTTAATAATGCAGCTTCTAAATTAGCACCTATAGCCATTATTTCTCCAGTTGCCATCATCTTTGTTCCTAAAGCTCTGTCTGCTGTGAAGAACTTATCGAAAGGCCATTTTGGTATCTTAACTACTACGTAGTCTAATGTTGGCTCAAAGCATGCATATGTCTTTTGAGTTACCGCATTTTTAATTTCATCTAATCCATATCCTAAAGCTATCTTAGCTGCAAGCTTAGCTATTGGGTATCCTGTAGCTTTTGATGCAAGAGCTGAGGATCTTGAAACTCTTGGGTTGATTTCTATAACTGCATATTCAAATGAGTTTGGATTTAAAGCAAATTGTACGTTACATCCACCTTCGATTCCTACAGCATTTATTATGTTTATAGCTGAAGTTCTAAGCATTTGGTATTCTTTATCTGATAATGTTTGAGATGGGGCTACAACTATACTATCTCCAGTATGAATACCAACTGGGTCAATGTTTTCCATGTTACATACAGTTATACAGTTTCCGTAAGAGTCCCTCATTACTTCGTACTCTATCTCTTTCCAACCTTTAACTGATTTTTCTAATAAAACTTGTCCAATTGTGCTTAATTGTAATCCTGACGCAAGAATAGTTCTTAACTCTTCTTCATTCTCAGCTATTCCACCACCAGTTCCTCCTAGTGTATATGCAGGTCTTACTATAACTGGATATCCTATCTTATTAGCAAAAGATATTCCTGATTCCATGTCAGTTATTATTTCAGATATGATAACAGGTTCGTTTATTCTGTTCATCATATCTCTAAATAATTCTCTATCTTCCCCTTCTTTAATAGATGCTATTGAAGTACCTATAACTTTGACATTGTATTTATCTAAAATTCCAGCATCAGCTAAGTCTACTGCAAGGTTAAGTCCTGTTTGACCTCCCATACCTGTTAAAAGACTATCTGGTCTTTCTTTGGCTATTACCTTTTCAACAAACTCTACTGTTAATGGCTCTATGTAAATTTTATCTGCTACTTCTTTATCTGTCATTATAGTAGCTGGATTAGAGTTAACTAATACAACTTCTACACCTTCTTCTTTTAAAGCTTGACATGCTTGAGTTCCTGAATAATCAAACTCTGCTGCTTGTCCTATAATGATTGGTCCTGACCCTATAACTAAAACTTTTTTAATATCTTTATTTAATGGCATTCTCTAATTCCTCCTATAGTGCATATTCCATAAATCTATCAAATATATATTCGCTATCCTTTGGACCTGCTGCAGCCTCCGGATGGAATTGAACTGAGTATATCGGTAAAGTAGTATGTTTCATTCCCTCTATTGTTCCATCGTTTATATTTATATGAGTTGCAACTACACCTTCTGGTAATTCATAAACTACATATCCGTGGTTTTGAGAAGTTATGTGTACCTTATTTCTTTCTAAGTCTTTTACTGGATGGTTACATCCTCTGTGTCCGAACTTTAACTTAGTAGTTTTCCCACCTAGTGTTAACCCTAATAATTGATGTCCTAAACATATTCCAACTATCGGCTTAACTCCAACTATCTTCTTAATATTTTCTATTACGCTTCCTAAATCTTCTGGATCTCCAGGTCCATTTGATAAGAATACTAAGTCAGGGTTAACTGCTAATATTTCTTCTGCCCTTGTGTTCATTGGGAATACTGTAATTTTGCAACCTCTTTTTTTGAAATTTCTTATAATGTTTGTTTTTATTCCAAAGTCCATTATTGCAACGTGCTTACCAGTTCCTTCTATTGTATAAGGTTTTTCTGTTGAAACTATACTAACAGCTTCTTTATTTGAGAAAGCCTTAATCTTTCCTTCCACATCTTGTAATGTTTCTGCCTCTAAAGATATTATTCCTCTCATAGTTCCATTATTTCTTAATACCTTAGTTAAAGCTCTTGTATCTATTCCTTCTAACCCAATTATCTTGTTTTGCTTTAAGTAATCTTCTAATCCGATTTCACATCTAAAGTTATTCGGGAAGTTACACTTCTCTCTTACTATAAATCCTTTTACATTTGGAGTCTCAGATTCATTATCTTCTAAGTTGATTCCATAGTTCCCTATTAGTGGATATGTCATAGTTACTATTTGTCCGTAATAAGATGGATCTGTTAATACCTCTTGGTATCCTGTCATCCCAGTAGTGAATACTACTTCTCCCACACTATCTTTTAAGTGTCCAAATGCATTTCCTTCGAATATCATCCCATTTTCAAGTATAAGTCTTGCTTTCATATTTATGTTTCCTCCCATAAGCGAACCTCTAAATTTTAATTTAGCTAGGTGACGTTAAGTAAGATTCTAAGTCTCTAATTTTAGAAATCTAACCTATATATGTTTTACACCTACCAACATATGTTAGTAGGTGCTTCCTTACCCTTTATCCTAATTTAGTTAGATGTTTCTTTACTTTGTTCACGTAAATAATACGCTTTAAGTAATCCTACTAAATTAACTTGAATAGGTGTACCATATTTCTCTATCTAATATTTATATAATTCCTATTATTTCATTTATATCTTTTATACCTTGTTCCTTACAGAACTGTTCCATTTGCTCTATAACCTCTTTACCTGCATTAGGATTAAAGAAATTAACTGTTCCTATTTGAACTGCACTTGCTCCAGCCATCATAAACTCTATAGCATCAATTCCTGAAACTATACCACCCAGACCTATTACTGGTACGCTTACAGCCTTTGCTACTTCATGAACCATTCTAAGCGCTACTGGTTTAACTGCTGGTCCTGAAACCCCTGCATAAACATTATCGAATACTGGCTTTCTCTTATATGGATCTATTGCTAATCCTTTAAGCGTATTTATTAATGAAATTGAATCCGCTCCAGCTCTTTCACATTCTAATGCCATCTCTACTATATTTTCAGCATTAGGTGATAGCTTAACCATTAAAGGCTTATCTGCTATTTTCTTTATCTTCGATACAACATCATAAGCTACTTCTGATTTAATTCCAAAAGCCATCCCCCCTGACTTAACATTAGGGCAAGATATGTTAAGTTCTATCATATCTATATCTGTTCCTCTTAGCTTTTCAACTGCCATTTCGTAATCTTCGATACAACCTCCACCAACATTAGCTATAACGTTAGTGTTTAACTTTTTCATCTTTGGAAGTTCTTCAGATATAAATCTATCTATTCCTGGGTTTTGAAGTCCAACTGAATTCATCATTCCTGATGGTGTTTCAAAAACTCTTATTCCATTATTACCATCCTTAGGATTTAGTGTTAATCCCTTTGATGATATTCCTCCAAGCATCCCAACATCGTAAAACTCATTGTATTCACTTCCGAAGCCAAATGTTCCAGATGCTGCTATTACAGGATTTTTAAAATCTACTCCATTTATATTAACCTTTAACATATCACGTACTCCTTAGTTACTATAGTTCAACATAGTTTCCATCAAAAACTGGACCGTCTTTACATGTTCTTTTATTTCCATCTTTAGTTTTGCATGTACATACTAAACATGCTCCAACTCCACAAGCCATGTGTTTTTCCATTGATACATATACTTGAACACCTTTTTCCTTACATATATCAACTACCTTTTTCATCATAACTTCTGGTCCACAACACAGTACTGTATCATACTTATCAACTTCTAATAAATCTGTCACAAACCCTTTATGTCCATACTTCCCAGTATTCGTTGAGACATATCCTTCATTAGTATACTTACATAATTCATCTGTTAAGAATATTTCATCTCTAAAGCCTGCATAAAAATCAATTTTTATACCCTTATTATTTTCTCTTAATCTTTTAGCAAGCTCTACCATAGGAGCTGTTCCAATACCTCCAGAAACTAAAGCAACATTACCATACTTCTTCTTTACATCAAATCCATTTCCAAGAGGGCCTGTTAATTCTATATATTCCCCTTCTCTAAGATTTGCAAATTCTTTTGTACCTTTACCTACAGTAGCATATAAAAATGTTACTTTTCCTTCTTCTTTTTCACATACACTTATAGGTCTTGGTAGTAGTGTAGTCCCTTGATTTTTTAACATATAAAATTGACCTGCATTCACTTCATTGTGGTCTTCCACTACCATCTTATATATTCCATCTACTACTTTTACATTTGATAATATCTTTGCTTTGGTATACTTCATGATATCGCCTCTCCTTATATAGCTTTTACAGCATCTCTTATAGCGTCTCTCATCTTTATTGCTTCCTCACGAGCACATGCTGCATATTCAGTTTCTCTATTTTCCTTTTTATAAGCTAATAATATTCCTCTTGATGAATTTACAACTCCACCATTTCCGTTATTTAGATATAGTGCTACATCTTCAGCTTTTCCACCTTGTGCTCCATAACCTGGGATTAAGAAGAACATATCATTGTATCTGCTTCTTATTTCCTTACCTTCTTCAACATGAGTACATCCAATTACTCCACCGATTTGTGTATATCCATATTTACCTTTAACACTTTGACCCATTTCTGTTAACTTATCACCTACAGCGTTGTATAACTTCTTAGCTCCTACTATATCAAGGTTTTCAAAATCTTCTGCACCAGAGTTTGAAGTTCTAACTAATACGAATACTCCTTTTTTACCTTCCTTCATATATGGTAGGTATGGCTCAATACTATCCATTCCCATGTATGGACTTAATGTTATAAAATCTGCTTCAAAATCACCAGTAAAGTGTGCCTTTGCATATTGAGAAGCTGTTGCTGCTATATCTCCTCTTTTTATATCTGCTATTATGATTGCATCCTTTTCTCTTAAATATTGAAGTGTATTCTTATAAGCTATTAATCCTTCAATTCCTAAAGCTTCATAGTAAGCTATTTGTACCTTGAAACATGCTACAACATCTAAAGTTGCATCTATTATTTCTTTGTTAAACTCGAATAATGCTTCACTAACAGTTCTACCTTCTAGTACGTGACTTGGTATATAATCAAGCGCTGTATCTAATCCTAAGCAAACTACTCCTCTTTCTTCTACTCTTTCATATAATTTATCTATTATTAATTTATCCATTTAAAATTCTCCTTACTTAAGCTTTATAAACTACATTTCCACCTTTTATTGTCATCTTAACTTCGCCATAATATTCTCTTCCGTGGAAAGGTGTGTTCTTACCTCTTGATACGAATTTTTCTCTATCTACAGTAACCCTTTGATTTAAATCTACAAGTACCATATCTCCATCTTTTCCAACGCTTATTAATCCTTTATTCATTCCTAAAATTCTAGCTGAGTTTCTAGACATTAATTCGCTTAGCTTATTTAATGATATATTATTTTCTTTAACTAGCGTTGTATAGCATATTGAAAAGGCAGTTTCTAATCCTACCATTCCTGGTGCTCCATTTTTCTTATCTTCCTCAGTATGTGGTGCGTGATCTGTTCCTATACAATCTACAACACCCTTTCTTATAGCTCTTATTAAAGTTTTTACATCTTCCTTTTCTCTTATAGGAGGATTTACTCTATAATTGCTTATACTGCTATCTAATGCTAAGTGATGAGGTGTTACTTCACAAGTTACATTTACCCCTTCTCCTTTAGCTCTCTCTATAGCATTTATTGATTCAACTGTACTTACATGAGCCATGTGAAGATGAGCTTTAGTTACCTTTGCTAGGTATAAATCTCTTATAGTCATTAAATCTTCTGCCATTCTCATATCTATCTTCGAGAATGTCTTGTCTTCAGCATGTGACATAACTACCCAGTTATTTTTTCTAGCAACTTCCATAGCCTTCATCATTATGCTTGAATCCATAACTCCTATACCATCATCTGATATAGCTTTTACTTCTTTATCATCTTTAAATATATTTAAATGTTCTATACTGCTACCTTTAAAGTTTTCAGTTATTGAAACACATTGGTGTATATCTGTTAACCCAACTTCTTTTGCACGGTTTCTTACCACATTTAGCACTTCGTAGTTTGAACATACTGGCCATGTATTAGCCATTAAGCAAACCCCTGTATATCCGCCTTTTACTGCAGCCTTTGAACCACTTTCTATATCTTCCTTTTGAGTAAATCCTGGCTCTCTAAAATGCGCATGAGTATCAATAAAGCTCGGCATTAAAGTTAGATTATTTCCATCTATTATCTCAACGTTACTTTTATTTAAGTCTTGTCCAATTTCTTTTATTCTTCCGTTCTCTACATATACATCTCCATGGAAGTTTTGAAAAGCATCTACTACATTAACGTTTTTTATCAATAAGTTGCTCATTTTTATACCTCACTTAGATTAATTATCGTATCGCAATACTGACATTTGTAAGATCCATTATCTTCGTTAACTAAATCAAAAACATGCTCTAAGTATTTTTCGTCATTTGTTATACATCTTGGATTGTCACAATTAATTATTCCCTTTACCTGCTTTGGTAATGAAGGTTTTATTTTTCTTACTCTAACTTCATTTTTAATTTCATTTATAGTTATACCTGGTGATAATAACGCTAAAACTGTAAAATCTATCTCTGTAGCATTTTCTATTTTTATTATGTCTTTTCTACCATTTTTCATACTATTAGCGTTTATTATTAATGCAACTTCACTTTCACCATCTTCTAATTTAAGGTATTTAAATATCTTAACTCCTACACCTGCTCTAATATGATCTAATACAAATCCATTTTTGATGCTTGTAATTTCTAACATTACGCTACCCCCAATAACTTAGCCATTAAAGCCATTCTTACATACATACCAAACTCTGCTTGCTTAAAGTATGCCGCTCTTTCATCTTTATCAACTTCAACATCTATTTCATTTACTCTTGGAAGTGGATGCATTATTATCATATCTTCTTTAGCTAATTTCATCTTCTCGGTATCTAAAATGTAGCTATCTTTTAGTCTCATATATTCATCTTCATTGAAGAATCTTTCCTTTTGAATTCTTGTCATATAAAGAATGTCTAACTCTTCTATTACATCCTCTATCTTTTCTACTTCTCTGAATTCTATATTATTTTTATTTAAAACCTCTTCTCTTATATATTGAGGCACTCCTAATTCTTTTGGTGATATTAATAAGAATTTGATATTTTCATATCTTGACATAGCTGTTATTAGAGATTGAACCGTTCTACCATATCTTAAATCTCCACAAATCCCGATAACATGATTGTCCAATCTACCTTTTAAGCTCTTTATAGTTAAAAGATCTGTTAGGGTTTGAGTTGGGTGTTGGTGTCCTCCGTCCCCTGCGTTTATAACAGGTACTGATGAATACATACTTGCAACTTTAGCTGATCCTTCTTTAGGATGTCTCATAGCTATAATATCTGAGTATATGGATACCATCTTTATAGTATCTGCTAAAGTTTCACCTTTTGCAGCTGAGCTTGAATTCGGTTCTGAGAAACCTAATATCTTTCCGCCTAATCTCATCATGGCAGCTTCAAAGCTAAATCTTGTTCTGGTACTTGGTTCATAAAATAGAGTAGCTAGTATTTTACCTTCACATACGTGTGAATACTCTTGTGGATTTGATATAATTTGATGTGCTAATTCAAAGATTTCATCTAATTCTTCTATTGTGAAGTCCATTGGATTAATTAAATGTTTATTTTTCATATAATTCGCTCTCCTTCTCAACCTCTCTGGGCTAAATTTAAAGAAATAATAAAAAAATGCCTTCCTTTATGTAAAGGAAGACATAATAATCCCGTTGTCTAATAAAAATTACACTTCCTTTTAAATCTCTCTGGATTTCATTAAAGGTTCTTTATTTTAATCTAAGATACCATTAATTTTTAATGATGTCAATATTTTTAGAGAGTTTTGGTTGTAATTTTTTTATATACCGTATTTTTCGTAGTATTTTTCTATTGCAACTTTAATTTTATCATCTATGTATACTGTTCCGTTTAATTCTCTGTTATATAAGTACTCTACAACTTCTTTCATTGTAACTATTGAGTAAGTTTGAATTCCAAACACCTCTTTAATTTCTTCTTGAGCTGACTTTTCACCTTTACCTTTTTCCATTCTATCAACAGAAATTATCAATCCCTGAATTTGTGGATTTCCTTGTGCCTTAAGTATTGGTGCAGTTTCATATATTGAAGTTCCAGCAGTCATTACGTCTTCAACTATTACAACTTTGTTATCTGAGTTAATTTTAGCTCCTAGTAATATACCACCTTCACCGTGATCTTTTACTTCTTTTCTGTTTGAGCAATATTGAACATTTGCTCCGTAAAGCTTATTCATTGACATAGCCGTAGCTACAGTTAGTGGAATTCCCTTATATGCAGGTCCAAATAAAATATCTACATCATTATTAAAATGTTTCTTTATAGCTTCAGCATAAAAATCCCCAAGCTTACTTAATTGCTCTCCTGTAGTATAGTTTCCTGTATTTATAAAGAAAGGAGTTTGTCTTCCACTCTTAGTAGTGAACTCTCCAAATCTTAATACGTTACTTTCAATCATAAATTCAATAAACTGTTCTTTGTACTTATCCATCTTCATAACATTCCTCTCTACAAAAATATTCATTGTTATTGTATCACGATTACTCTATTAATTAAACATCTTATATTTTAAGAAACAGTAATTTCTACTTTAAGCTTCATTTTTTTCTATAAAATATAGTTCATCAAAAGTAATAATCTTCTACATAACTGTAAAAGTCCATAAGTTATCAGCTTCTTTCATAAATACATCTACATCCCATGTTTGTTCACTTCTTATTTTGCTATCAGAATCATTTATTATAATCCTATTATTTTTATCAACTCCAGTTAATACTACAAAATGTCCACTGGTAGTAAATGTCCCTGGCCCCATACTTGCTATTATAGGTTGTCCACTTTTTAAAGTATCTATTATAAAATCCTCGCTTAATGGCAATTCCTCAGACCTTAACCCGAAATTTTCAGCTCCATCGCTCATAAGAGTCCAAGCTGATCCTACTCCATCTACCACATATCCATTTTCTTCGCTAAATTCTGCTATAACCTTTGGGTTTATGTTTGTATTACCTGTAAGACCTACTACTACCATTGCTAAAGATGTAGGTCCACATCCACTAATAGCCATATATTCTGAACCATACTTTTCATATCCCCATCTTTCATCCCATTGTATGAAATGTGGAATCTTCCCTTTTTTATACTCTTTTTTTATAGATATTTTCTCATTTTTTGTTTCATAATAATTAGGATAATTTGCAACAAACTCTATTGCTTCATCTTTTTTCTCAGCGAATTCTAAAAGTTCTCTTGGGTATGCTCCTATATTATTTAAAATCGTAATAACATCTGGATACTCATTTACTTTTTCTAATAAACCTTTTATTAATTGATCACTTGAATTTCTTACTTCTTCAGGTATTTTACTTAAATAATCTGTCTCTTCTATTTTTTGATATTCTTCTTTTTTTGAATTTGAGCCAAATATCATTTCATTAGCTCCATATCCTATTAATCCTATCGCTAAAAGACCTATTAGAAATTTTAAAACTTTTTTATTTCTTTTTCTTTTCTTTAATTTTCTATTTTTTATTTTTCTATTTTTTATTTCTTTTGCACTTCTATTTGATGTCATAATATATCTCCTTATCACTTTCATCTGTTGATCAATATTAAACTCTTATTATTTTTTTGTTTATATAAAAATGACTTGTTTAACTATCTCTTTATATAATAAATTTATACAAATATTTTTTCTAAATCTTATATTAAATGTTTCAAACTTGTAAATTCTTTTAGAATTTAAATATTCACACTCCAGCATATTATAACACTTGCTCTTTTTTTTTAAAATATTCCTTGTATAATAAGAAGAAGATATTAAATTAAGTTATAGCAATATTAAATTGTATATTCTACTGGGGATTTATATGAATAATAAAGTTAGCGGTTATATAGATGCTTATACTAATAGTTTAAGTGAAGGTATTTATATAAAGAAATATATAAATACCTTCACCAGTATGCATAACATTTATTTAGTATATTTTAATATAAGGAGAAACAAATGACAAATTTAATAGAAACTCTAAAAGCTAATAGTTTATTAATAATTTTCATAATTATGTTCTTAGAATCATTAAACCTAACTGGTATTCCGGCTATAGTTATAATTCCAGCTATAGGTGTTTTTATAAAAAATAGCGGACATTCTTTTTTTGCAGTATTTGCTATTGCAAGTTTAGCATCTATCCTTGGAAGTATAACTTATTACTTAGTATCTTCTAAGTTTGGTGATGTTATATATAACTTCTTTTTTAATAAGTTCCCAAGTACTCAAAAGTCCTTGACAAAAGCTAAAGAAATAGCTGAACAATATGGTGCTAAGATGTGTCTTATCGGAAGAATGATTCCTACTGTTAGGACATTTATATCTTTGATGTCTGGAATCTTTAAGGTTAAATTTAAAGATTATATTATATATTCTTCTATTGGAATATTAGTATGGAATCTTGTTTTAATATCTTTAGGCTACTTTGGATATATTTTATCTACTATGACACTTTAATAATTATAGAAAAAATCCAGCTGAATAAATTCTGCTGGATTTTAAAATTTGAACATATTTTAATTATTTCACTTTTTTTATAACATCCTCTTTAAACTTTTCTATCCCCAATCTCTCTATCATAAATCCAAGCTTTTCACCTAGCTCAGCATTCTCTTTATAATAATCAAAAATTGAATCTATAAGTTTTAAGGTTTGTGTTTCATCTAAATCTTTTGCTATTATATCAGCAATTCTTGGATTAAATCCTGCTGAACCTCCAGCTACCACCATTAACCCTGTTACATCAGCTATTACTCCTACATCTTTAGCATAAACACTTCCACAAGAATTCCTACAGCCTGCAACTCCAATTTTGGTTCTACAAGGCATATCTTGTTTACTATACTTTTTCGTTAATTTCATCCCGATTCCAATAGTATTATACTTGCTTCTTTTACAAAAACCAGCTGGACATATTTCTACGTTTTTTACTGAATTGGCTTTTAATACAGCAGGTTCCATACCTAACTCATCCCAAATATGAGGCAAGTCTTCTTCTTTTAGATTTGTAATTAAAATTCTTTGTCCTGATGTTATTTTTAATACACCATTATATTTTTTTGAAACCTTAGCTATCTTCTCTAAAGTTTCTGCACTTACAAATCCACCTGGTATATCAGGAGTTATTGCATAGGTTCTTTTACCATCTCTAATTTTTTGAAGGTTTCCATAATGCATAAAGCTTTAATTCCTCCTAAGATAAAACAAATTTTTCTATAGCTGTTGCTACTCCATCTTCATTGTTTGAATCAGTTATATAATTGGCAGCTTCTTTAACTTCCTCAAATGCATTTCCCATTGCTATTCCCATTCCTGCATATTCAATCATATGCAAGTCATTTCCTGCATCTCCCATAGTTATTATCTCTTCCCTTTTAACTCCTAAATGCTTAGCTAAAAGCTCAACTCCAACACCTTTATTAACTTCTTTATTTAAGAATTCTAAGAAATAAGGAGTACTTCTAACAACTGTATATTTTTCGTAAACTTCCTTTGGTAGATTGTCTACAGCATTTTGAAGTATTTCAGGTTCATCTATCATCATTACTTTTATGTAGCTTTCGTCCTTTTCTATATCATCAAAATTAATTTCTTGTATAGTAATATTGTTTATAGTAGCTTCAACTTCAGTATATTTACTATTTTTAGGAGTAACTAGTCCATTTTCTTCAGAGAAAGCATGAATATTAACACCTAACTTCTTGCTTAAATCATAAAGGTAGTGAACATCTTCTCCTATTAACCCCATTTTACATACTACTTCTCTACTCTTTGTCTTTAATACTAATCCACCATTGTAGCTTAATACATAATCTTTATCTGTGTACATATCTAATTCTTCTAAATATCTCGTAACACCATCTATAGGTCTTCCTGTTGCAAGAACAACTGTTACACCTTTATCCCTAGCAGCTTGTATCGCCTTTTTAGTTCTTTCTGTTACTATTTTTTCTTCATTTAATAAAGTTCCATCCATATCTAATGCTATTAATTTATACATATATAATTCACCGATCCTTGCTTCAAAATATCGGTACTATTATAACACGAAAGGAGGACTTCGTCCTAGTGACTTTTCCCTTTTGCATCAGCAAAACCTTTCTTCTTTTCCATTAGGTAAACTACTTCTCGTATCCTACGTAAGATGAAACTACTTCTTCAAATCCATCTCTCTTTAGTACATCTACTACTACCCCAATAATTTCATAGCTTGAAGTATTGCCATACTCTGACCTTAAATTTTCTATAGATTTAATTATATCTTTTACTAATACATTAATATCTGATTCATTTAAAAGAGCTTTTGTTCCACTTGTTGCATTTAAAATACTGACTTTAATTTTATTAGCTTCTAACTCTTGTAATCTACCATCTTTTTTAATAACTTGCATAATAATGCCTCCTTAATTTAGTACCATATTAATATTATATTTTTTATTTTTTTATATATTTACATAACTTAATTATCTCTACTTTTATAAGTAATAACTAACTCCAACTTATTATTTACATATTTTATATCTTTTATTTATATATTAAGAGCTATGCACTTATTATGCATAGCTCTTAATTTTTAATATTACAATTGATTGAATTTTTTTATTCCTACAGTATTTAAAATACAATAAGATATTATTAAAAGAATTATTAATATAGCTAATATTATTGATAAAAACATGTTTATATTAGTAATATTAAACAAAAGAAATGCTCCTATTGGCAAACCTATAGCTGCAAATGTAAATAACATCTCTATAAGCACAGCTGCGCTTTGTTTTACTACTACTGTTGGTGATGCCCAATCTAACTTTGGTAAATATAAGTTTATAACTAATCCTACTATTGAAGTTAATAAAGAAAATACTATCGTAAATGATAAATTCCATAGTAAAGCTACGAAGCTAAACTTTAATCCTATAAAAAATATTATATTAGCTACTATTCCTAATGGTATAGTAATAAGTAGATTTAAAAATATTTTACCTTTAAAAATATCCATCTCCCTTGTAGGCAATGACTTTACTATCCACAAATTCTTACCTTCTAAAGATATTGATGAAGTAGTTGTACATGAAATTCCTATCCCAAAAACTAATACTAATAATGCATTAAGCGGCATAAGCTCGGCTACATATGGCATATCCATATACATAGTTAATGTTTGTCCATCAACAAATAAAGTTGCAACTGAGGCTGCTACTATTATAATCATTCCTACTCCTGTATTTAAAACATATATAGGAGTTGAAAAATATCTTTTATTTTCTTTTTGTAATAATGCTTTTGTCACACTACTAGATTTAAGTGATTTCATTTTATAGTTTGCATTTTTATAATTTTCTCCTAATCTAGCATTAATCTTTCCAAATAATTTACTAAATACAAGGACGAATACTATAAAAGGAATTATTGATATAATAATAAACTTTCCTAATTCTATTAAATTTGTATCTCTTAGTGCATTTGTAAAAAATGTTACTGGTAGATAAATTTTACCTATCCCCTCCATAATAGATGCACTATTCATCATAAATGATTCGATAATAGAATTCATATTAAATGAACCTATAAGAATTAATAATGTTACAGCTGTTGCTCCTACTATAGTAACTAAATTTTTATGCTTAAATTTAGTTGCAAAGTAACTTATAAATACTGCTAAAATAGATGCTACTATAACTGGAATTAAAGGCATAAATATAACTGATATTATTAGTATTAAAAAGAATCCTACTGATAATCCAGGAACTCTAGTATAATATATCACCCCTGTTGGTATAAGTACAAAAGCTGTAAATATCCAATTGAATAGTAATAAGTTTATTATTTTACTAGTTAATATTACACTATTCTTTATTGGTAATGACATAAGCATATCATAATCTCTTGAAGTAAACAGTGTTCCTTGAGCCTTATATATAGATGTAAAAAATACCATAATAACACTCATTAAACCAGCCATCATTAATAATAAATCTAAATATCCTATACTCTCTAATGCATCTGCCATGAGATATGCATACATAGTTACTGTAACTGCTATGGCTACTGCTCCAATAAGAAGCACTAAGGATGACATCATCATTTTTCTTTTCTCTTTTGTACCTGAAACATTTTTGGAAAATCCGTTTAATCCCCAATCATTAATAAATGTTGCTTTTAATACAACCCATAATTTATTCATTGTCTATCAACCCCATAAATATATCTTCTAAAGAACTATTTCCCCTTACTTCATCTGTATTTCCTTCTGCTACAATTTTTCCATCCTTTATTATTGCTACTCTATTACATAGTTTTTCAGCTACTTCTAATACATGTGTAGAGAAGAATATAGCACTACCTTCCGAACATATCTCTTTCATAATCTCTTTTAAAGTATGAGCTGCCTTTGGATCTAATCCAACAAAAGGCTCATCTAGCACTAATAGTTTAGGTTTGTGGATTAATGCAGAAATTACAGCTAATTTTTGCTTCATTCCATGAGAATATGACCCTATTAAATCTCCTAAATACCTAGTTAGTTCAAGCTTGTCTGAATATTTTTTTATAAGTTCTTCTCTTTGTGATTTACTAACTCCATAAATATCTGCTATAAAACTTAAATATTGAATTCCTGTTAGCGCTTCATATAAATCAGGATTATCTGGAATATATGCCATCATCTTTTTGCATTCTATAGGATTATCTTTAATTGATAGCCCATTAATTATTATCTCGCCTTCATTAAAATCCAAAATACCTACGACAGATTTTATTGTAGTAGTTTTTCCTGCTCCATTATGTCCAATAAATCCAAATATATCACCTGAATTTATATTTAAAGATATATTATCTACGGCTTTCTTACCTTGCTTATAAGCCTTTGAAAAATTTCTTATTTCTAACATATTATTACCCCCGATATAGTTGTTATAGTTATAATATAACAGACAATCATAAAAATCAATATAATTATTTCGACAACCATCAACAAAGTGGGACTATTTAAATAAACTATATTATAGAACAATTTTTGGAGTTTAATTTATGTGGCTTATTAATAAAGCTAAAGGACTATATAGACTAAGTCGTCTAAATAGTCGTCTATTAGTTAGTTCATTTAGAACAAAATCTTCTTATTTAGATTCTGCAACAAACTTTGTAAATAGCAATGGATTTATTAGTAGCTCTCCATACTTTATTTGGGTAGATACTAAGAATTTCAAAACTAATATATTTAGAGGTTCAAAAAATAATTGGACTCTTATTAATAGCTATCTATGTACTATAGGAAAACCAACAAATCCAACTATAAAAGGAACTTACTTTGTTGGTGTAAAAGGTTATTCATTTGGAGAATCACGTGGATTTAGATGTCTTTATTACACCCAAATTAAAGGAGATTATCTCTTTCATTCCATCCCCTACTATCTAGATGGAACAATAAAAGATGATAGACTTGGTATGATGCTAACAGATGGTTGCGTTCGTTTATCAACACCTCATGCAAAATGGATTTATAATACTATTCCTGGTGGAACAACCATATTCATCAGCTAGCTTTATATAATTATAATATTAATATCTGGAGATGTTTTATGCTAATAAATACTATAAAAAATATATATCGTATTACAAAATTAAACAGTACAGTTTTATCTGATTTTCTATTAGTTAATTCACTTTCTACTTATGGTGAATCCTTTGTTAATAATAGTGAACTCTCTAGTATAACTCCTTATTTAATTTGGGTAGATACTAAAAGTTTTAAGGTTAATGTTTTTACTGGTAAAAAGTCTAATTGGAAGCTAATTAAAAGCTACTCATGTTCTATAGGTAAACCCTCTACCCCTACACCAAAAGGTACTTTTTATATAGGTGTCAAAGGGTATGCATTTGGATATGCTCACGGATATATATGTTATTATTACTCTCAATTTAAAGATAATTACTTATTCCATTCAATTCTATATAACTTAAACGGAACTATTAAAGATGGACGTTTAGGCATGCAGATTTCAGATGGATGTGTACGCCTAGCTAAAGTTAATGCCAAATGGATACATGATAATGTTCCTGTGAAAACAACTGTATTTATAAATTGAACAAAAAGGTGAATTCACCTAAATGAATTCACCTCTTAAATATAATATAAACTATTTCATTAATTCTAATGCTCTATCAAGAACAGCAGCACCGTTCATAGTTCCGTATAATCTCATATCGATTACTTCTACTGGAACTCTTCCTTTTACTAAAGCATCAACTTGTGGTTTTTGGAATCTTACTTGTGGCCCAAGTAAAACTATATCAACTGTATCAACAACGCTTGAACATTCTGAAACTGGTAAAGCGTTTATGTTTATTTCTATTCCTTTTGCTTTTGCAGCATCCTTCATTTTGTTAACTAAAAGACTTGTAGACATACCTGCTGCGCATACTAATAAAATATTTTTCATGATAATTCCTCCTAAAACTTAAACATTATAATTTTTATTATATAAATTTTTATTGATAGCATATTTACTACTTTAATAACTATATTAAATCTTTTAAAAATCGATTACATAATCATTATACCATTACTATATCATATTTAAATAAAAATTTCATTATTTTCTTAAAACTTAATTCGGAAAATTTTCCATAAAATAAAATTTCCAATTTGCGTTTTATTTTATATTTAAAAATATAATTTTTTTATACTTTTATTAAAATTATTAATAAAAAAACATGAATCAATTAAGGATTCATGTTTTCATTCATTTAATCAAAATAAATCTTACTATTTTATCTTTTCAGCTTCTGGATATTCTACTCCCTTTGTATCTACTTTTATTTCTTCGATAACTATAGGAGTTACTGGCGTTGATTTTTCTCCTGTAGACTTATTCTTTTCTACTTCTGAATTATTTATAGCTTCAACAACATCTAATCCACTTATAACTTTCCCAAATGCAGCATATTGTCCATCTAAACTTGGAGAATCTCCAGCCATTATAAAGAATTGACTTCCTGCTGAATCTGGATTTTGAGCTCTAGCCATTGATAATACCCCTGTAGTATGCTTTAAGTCATTAGCTTCGTACCCATTTCCTGAGAACTCACCTTTTATACTATATCCTGGACCACCAGTTCCATCTCCCTTAGGATCACCACCTTGATTCATAAAACCTTTTACTACTCTATGAAAAGTTAATCCATCATAAAAACCTGAATTAGCTAATTCAATAAAGTTATTTACAGTATTAGGTGCTTTATCTGGATAAAGCTCTGTTTCTATAGTTCCAAAATCCTTAACCTTTATAGTTGCTATTGGTAAATTTTCTGGTCTTTCTACTTGAGTTGTAGAACTATCACCTGAATTATTATCTTCTGTTTTAACATTGCTACTTCCGCACCCAACCATAGCTATAGACATAACTACAGCTAATGCTGATACCACTATCTTTTTAATTTTTTTCATCATAAGTCCTCCTTAAGTTTGTATCAAAAATATATTTTCCTTATATATACGGCATATTTTTTATAGGAAACACACTACTCATATACATTCGTAGGTGTAAGTTCGATTGACTAAATTAAAATTTAGAATCTCACTTATATTCTAACAGTGTAAACAATTTTAATAAATAATTAAAATGTAAATTTTATATAAAAATAATTAAACGAGACTAAATGAGTTTTGCCCTTGTATGTACTACCTAGGTAACTTCATTTATAGCCTCGTTTTATTCTTTACACTTCTTTAATCCAATGGTTCTCCATCAAAACTCTTATAAGCAGGAGGATTTTTATCATTACCTACATTATCTTGATCTTGATGCAGCTTTTGTCTTCTAGTTCCTTTTTGCATAGGATTCATTGAATTAGAGTTTTTATCCCAACGATCTTTTTTCATACTTCACACTCCCTTCAATTTATATCTTTTGTCTTATCCACTATAATAATTCATCTTTTTCATAACTTTGACCATTAAGAAATTATACGTTATCATTGATTGGAAGTTCAAATTTAAATTTGGTAACTTTAAATTACTCTTTCACAATTATGAGAAGGAGTTTTCTTTTAATTTAGGAGTGATAAAATGACGGATACCAAAACTTTACGAAAAAGCTTTTTTAGAAACCTTATTCCATCAGTAACTGCTATGTGGGTATATTCAATTTATACGATAATAGATGGAATATTTGTTGGAAAAGGAGTTGGATCTACTGCATTAGCATCAGTAAATATAGCTATGCCATTTGTAAATTTAATTTTTGCATCATCTATATTTTTTGCTACAGGAACTTCTACCTTAATCTCAATTAGACTGGGGCAGAATAAAAAAGATGAGGCAAACAATATTTTTTCCTTTAATATAGCTATAATGATTATATTTTCAATAGTATTATTGATACTTAGTTTACTATTTATAGATAAAATATCACTTTTCCTTGGAGCTACTGAAAGTACTTTCGAAATGGTAAAAGAATATTTAAGTATAATAGTAATCTTCAATGGATTCTTTATAGTTTCATATTGTTTAGAAGTGTTAACTAAAGCTGATGGTTTTCCTAATCTTGCAATAATAGGTGTATCTATCTCAGCTGTAGCTAATATAATCTTAGATTACTTATTTGTAATGAAATTTGGTTGGGGAGTAAGAGGTGCTGCTATAGCAACTGGTATATCACAAGTTGCATCATGTTTATTCTTTACTCTACACTTTTTAAAACCAATATCAACTTTAAAATTTATTAAATTTAGACCTTCTTTTAACATCTTTAGAAGAATTATTGGTATAGGCTTTCCTGATGGAATAACTGAACTAACTTCTGGAATAGTTATTCTTATATTTAATCAAAGTATTTTGAAATTTATAGGTGAAAATGGACTAGTTACCTACAGCGTAATATGTTATGTGTCTACTTTAGTACTTATGACTATGATAGGAATTACTCAAGGTGCTCAACCTTTATGCAGTTTTTACTATGGTTCTGATGATGTTAAATCACTAAAATACTTGTTTAATATTACATTAAAAACAATAGCTATAGTATCAATAGGAATATTTATAATATGTATTATCTTTGCTCCAGCTATAATAAATGTATTTATAACCTCTAATGATATAAACCTAATAAATCAATCTATAATTATATTTAGAATATATTCATTATCATTTTTATTAGTCGGATTTAACATATTATCATCTGGTTTCTGTTCATCTATAGAATCTCCAATGCTTGCCACATTAATCTCTATTTCAAGAGGATTGATTATAATAGTCATTACATTAATTATTACAATAATTCTTTATGGTGGTAAAGGAATCTGGATAGCAACAATCTTATCCGAAGCTATTTGTTTATTAATATCATTATGGTCTATTAAAATTAGCTTTAAAAATTTAATTAGATAAAAAATTATAGGACTACCTAAATATAGGTAGTCCTTATCTATTAATCGTATCTTAGGGGGAACCTAAGTTACATTAATCAACTTATTAATCTTATTGTTATTTTTTATTTACACAACTTTGTGCTGCTATACGTCCAAATATAGCTGTATCTGGAACCGCAACAGAACCTAATCTATTACCACCATGGATACCTCCAGTTACCTCACCAGCTGCATATAATCCAGCGATAGCATTTCCATCTTTATTTAATACACGTGCAGATTCATCTATTTGTAATCCACCCATTGTGTGGTGAACAGAAACTACGCTTGAGAACATAAAGTATGGACCTTCTCCAATCTTATTAAAGTTTTCTGTACGTCCAAAATCTTCGTCCTTACCAGCTTCAACCATTCCATTATAATGCTCTATAGTTTCTTTTACTGAATCAGTAGGAACCCCAAAGTATTCACAAACCTCTTCTAATGTACCAATTTTTAAAACTCCTTGTTTTTGAGCTTGTTCTATTTCTGCTGCATACTTTTCATAAAGTTGTTGTTCCTTAACAACTCCAGCATCAATTATTTCATAAACCTTAGAATCTGTTTGCTTTAATGTAGCATCTGATATAACATCTCTTGTACCCTTTTCATTTACAAAACGCTTACCTTCTTTGTTAACTAAAAGAGCTGTTGAGTTAAGTCTAGCATAGTCAATGTAATAATAATTTCCTGTAGCAGGATTATTAACTGGATATAATTGAATATGTTCCATATCAATTACATTCGCTCCTACACCTTGTCCCATTTCTATACCATCGCCTGTTATAGCTGGTGAATTTGTACTTGGAATACTTTCATCAAGTGTTGGCCAATTTTTATTGTACTTTTGTCTCATCTCAACATTTTTTCCAAATCCACCTGTAGCTAATATTACCCCGTTATTTGCATTAAAAGTATACTTAGCTCCATTTTTATGTGTAGCATTAACACCTACCACTTTACCACTTTCATCTGTAATTAATTCTTCTGCTTCAGTTTGTAAGTAGAACTCTACTCCAAGACCTCTAGCCTTTTCTTCTAGTGTATCCATATATTGTGGTCCATCACCTTTTGGCCATAAAGTTCTTGCAACCTTATGTCCACCATACCAGCTTTGTTCGTCTTTAAATTCAACCTTACATTCATCTCTTAACCACTCAGCTGTAGGAAGTGCATTTTCCGCAATAATTCTTACTAAGTCTGGATTACCTATATTATATCCGCCTTCTAGTATATCTTTGTAATATTGGTCTACAGAGTCATCAGTAATACCTTCTTTCTTTTGTACCCAGTTTCCAGGAGCAGCAAATTCTCCACCTGACATTCTTGTATTACCACCTGTAATGTCCATTTTTTCTATAACAACAACATTATCTGCACCTTGCAATTTAGCTTCTATAGCAGCTGTTATACCAGCTCCTCCAGCTCCCACAATTACAACATCAGAAGTTACTGTTTGATCTTCACCTTTTTCCATTTCAACCTTTGTATTATATTTTGAAATATCTCCACCAGCTACCTCTATTGCATTTGTTACTGCTGATATTATAGCTTTACTTGATGCTGTAGCTCCTGAAAGTGTATCAACACCAACTGAATTATTTTCTGCTATACTTTTAGATAACGCATCTAAAGCCTTACTTCCAATTCCAACTGTTTCAACATTATCTAGAACTTTAACTTCAGTTATCTTTTCTCCAGAAATAGTTACTTCAACCTTTAAAGGTCCTTGATACCCTGTAGATTCTCCTGTATAAACTCCATCCTTTAATGCTACAGTTTCTTTCTTAGATACAAAATCTTTCATTGCATCATTAACTGCTGCAATTATAGCCTTGGAAGTCATAGTTGCTCCTGATACGACTTCAACATCAGCACTATTCTTTGATACAATTTCTTCTGGCAAGCTTTCAATAGCTTTTGTACCTATTCCTTCTGTTTCTGAATGAGATTTTATTTCTACTCTTTTTATACTATCTTCTGATAACTCAACTTCAAGTTCTAACTTTCCACCAAATCCATCTGCTACTCCTGTATAAGTTCCTGGTGTATATTTCCCATTAGAAGTTGAATCAGTCTTTCCACAACCAACAAATATCATAGATGCTGCTAAAACTAATAATATTAATTTCTTCTTCATTACTTTGTCCCCCTCAATCGTTTGATAATATTATAACAATCCTATTTTTATCTTTGAATGGACAAATGTTTAATAATTTTGTACTTTTGTTACTATTTTAAATAAATATATGTATTTCTCTTATATGTTGATTTTTGTCAAAATATTGTATAATATTCTTATTACCATCAATATAAGGAGTTTTTATTGTGAAAATATTAATCAGTTTAAATATAAAAAGAAAAATACTATTTTTCTTTACTATAGCTACATTAATAATCTCTGGTTCACTATGTGCCTATATAAATTTTGTAGTCAAGCCTAACGACATTGAAAACACTAAATTTACAATTGCACAGACAGTTGAATCTAAATCCACAGAGGTTGGTTTATGGATAAATAAAAAAGCTGTTGAGTATAGAATTATTTCTGCCATACCAGCATTTACTTCAATGGATATAAGAGAAATAACTCCTTTAATAGATAGATTCACTTCTTTATATGTACGCAACGGCGAAACTATGGAAACATTTTCTTACATAGGAAAGAATGGATTCTGCTGGATAAACAGTGAAGCTACTGAAAACTTGATGGATTATAACGATTATAAAACTGCCTATGATTCTGATAGAGAATTCATTATCGGAAAACCAGTAGTGAATAAAAATAATAGAGAAGTAATGCTATTCTACTACCCTGTTTTAGGTTACGAAAATCAAAAAGAGGCATTAATTTGTTCTGCTGTTCCCACTGTTGGATTAAAACAAATAATAGATTCTTCTCAAATATATAACGGAAAAACCTGGGTTATGAATAGTAATCATAACCTATTAACTACTAATGAAGAATATTTCTATAATAATTATTTATCAAAAAGAGATATTGAAAATATAAAGCTAGAAAGCTTATCTTCCTCAGGAGAGATTGAGCTTATAAATACTAATGGTGAAGTATGTACTTTATTTTACTCGCCTGTTAATCAATATGACGACTGGGTTGTATGTACTTTAGTCAATAATGCTGAATTATCAGCTGCCGCTGATAATATGTTGGCAGGAATAATATTATTGTTAATTTTCCTTCTGATTATAACTTTATTTATCGGAGTATTTTTAACTCGTTCTGTTATGGAACCTATAGATAATCTTCGTAAATGTATGAAGGAAGTTGAACACGGAAACTTAAGTTCATACTATGATACAACTCTAGCTAAAGATGAAATATATGAACTTGGCTTAACCTACAACAAAATGTTAGATCATATTTCTAAGTTAATTGAACAGATATATAAAGAGCAAAGTGAAAAAAGATCTGCTGAATTAACAGCTTTACAAGCACAGATAAAGCCTCACTTTTTATATAATACCCTTGATAATATTAAATGGATGGCTAAAGATCAAGGTGCTGAGGATGTCGCTAAAATAATCACATCTTTATCAACATTTTTTAGGACTTCTTTAAGTAATGGTCAAGAATTCATTACACTTAAGGAAGAAATTAAACATACAAAATCTTATTTAGATATACAAGCTATAAAGTATAGAGAGAAAGTTAGATATAATATTTATCTTGATGAGAATATAAAAAATATCCTTATAGCTAAAATAATACTTCAACCTTTAGTAGAAAACTCCATTAATCATGGAATTAGGCCTAAAGATAGCATTGGTACTATCTCTATTTCTTGTAGCTTATATTCCAATAACCTAAATAAGTATATAAAAATCACTGTAGAAGATAATGGTGTTGGTATGAGCGAATCAGAGTTAGCAAACCTAAGAAATAATTTAGAAGAGCTTAATAATAGTAAGAGCTTTGGTATGATTAATACATTAAGAAGGTTAAGATCTTTTTATGGTGAAGATGTAATTTTCGAAGTTGAAAGCAAAGAAAATGTCGGTACTAAAATTAATATTTTACTGCCTTATATGGAGGATAAAAATGTATAGAGCTATTGTTGCAGATGATGAAGATATCATAGTAAATGGTATGAGCAAATATATACAATCATTAAATTTAGATATTAAGGTTGTTGCCACTTCTAATGATGGCAGAGATACCTTAGAAAAATTCAATAAATATTGTCCTGATATATTATTAATAGATATTAATATGCCCCACTTAACAGGATTAGATTGTATAAAAGAAATTAGAAAATTCAACAGTACAACTGTAATAATAATTATTTCAGGATATGATAAGTTCGAATATGCTAAACAAGCTATTCAAAATAATGTTGATTTTTATTTACTAAAACCTATCGATGATGATGAATTTTTAGATGTATTAAAGGATGCAATAAATATATTTAATGATAGACTTGAAAAACAAAATATATTATCTAAATATACTTTAAACAATAATGACATAGATGGAAATGTAATAGATTATATAAACTCTCATTATACTCAATCTGATTTATCTACCGACTTATTAGAGTCAAAATTTAATATGAATAGAATTTCATTATACAAATTAATAAAAAAGGCAACAAATATGAGCTTTATTGAGTATGTTACAACTTTGAGGATAAATCATGCAATTAGATTACTTGATTCTAATCAAAAGCTATCTATCGGTGAGATAGCACTTGAAGTCGGATATTCTGACCAATATTATTTTAGTAGAGTATTTAAAAAATCAACTGGATACTCTCCAAAAGATTATAAAAATAAATCTAAAGAAGGAGTGTCTTAATTGAAATCAAAACATATTTTACTCTGTCTAATAACTATTATTGTTATCTGCCTTTTCTCATTTTACAATCACTTCAAGTTGGACAACTACAATTCTAGTGGTCAAAATATAAGTGGTACCTTCTCCGGAAGCTATAAAGGTGAGAATGGTAATATACTTTTAGATGTAGTAATAAAAGAAAATGTAATAACTCATATAGAACTATTATCCCATACTGAAAATCCTGGATTTAATAAGGCTATAGTTCAGCTAACAGATGATATAATAACCTCAAATTCTTTAGATGTAGATATTGTATCTGGTGCAACACTGACCAGTACAAGCTTCATAAAAGCTGTTGAAGATGCATTAAAAAACAGTGGAATAAATCCATCTGATTTGAAAGATGTATCAACTATTACTACCTCAAAAGACGATTACCTTACTAATAATTGCGATATCCTAATTATAGGTGGTGGTGGTGCTGGACTTAGCGCTGCAATAGAGGCTAGTTCTACATCTGAATGTAAAGTTATTCTTCTTGAAAAAATGTCCTTTGCTGGAGGTAATACCCGTATGTCTGGCGGCGAGTACGCTGCTCCTGGAAACTGGGTACAACTAAATGAAGGCATTCTAGATGATAGTATAGATACATTTTTTAATGATATATATTATGGTGGAAAAGAAAAAGGTAATCCTGAATTAATAAAAGTTTTGGCAGAAAATGCTTTAACTAATGCATTTTGGTTAAGAGATTTTGTCGGTGTAAAATATAAAGATACCCAATCTTGGTATGGTGGTCATTCTTATTCAAGAACATTGTGGCCTGAAGGTGATGGTCCCAAGTATGTAGATACACTTATTTCAAAAGCTGTTGATTTAGGAGTAGAATTTCATTATAATACAAAAGCTAATCAACTTCTTAAAGACGGAACTGGTAGAGTTATAGGAGTTCGTGCTGTTCGTAATGGTAAAATTATTGATTATGTAGCACAAAAAGGAGTTATTCTTACAACTGGGGGCTTTGGATCTAACATCGAAATGCGTGAAGAATATAATACAGTTTGGCCTACACTAGATGAAAGTATTCCAACAACAAATTCACCAGCTATTGTAGGTGACGGTATTAAAATGGCAGAGGAATTAGGTGCAAATATAGTAAATATGGAGTCAATTCAACTTTATCCAATAAATAACCCTGCTACAGGGAATTATTATTTCCTAGATTATGCAAGACTTAATAGTAATGCTATTTTGGTAAATAAACATGGAAATAGATTTGTTAATGAAAAAGAAACTAGAGATAATTTATCTGCCTCTATATTAAAGCAACCTGATTCACGTGCTTTTGAAATAATTGATAGTACTGTTATAAAAAAAATGAATTTAAAAGAAACTTATTCATCTGAAATCTCTAAAGGTTTAGCGCAAAAAGTACTAACTATTGGTACATTAGAAGAGTGTGCAGATTTTTTTGATATTCCATATGATAGCTTAATAGAAACAGCAAAAAAGTATAATTCTTATTCAACTACTGGAATAGATGAAGACTTTGGTCGTACATCTTCTTTAGAGCCTGTAGATATTAACGGAGAATTCATAATGTTTGCTGGTGTTGTTTCCGTTCATCATACTATGGGTGGCGTAGATATAGATAAAAATGCCAGAGTACTTGATATCAACAAAATACCTATCCCTGGTTTATATGCCGCTGGTGAAGTGACAGGTAGCATTCATGGTGGTAACAGACTTGGTTCACTGTCTATGCCTGATACAGTAACATTTGGTCGTATTGCTGCTAGAAGCGCTGTAAACATGCATTAGTATATTACATATGTTAAATAAGAAGGTGCTACATTTAGTAGTACCTTCCTTATTTACACCATTTTACTAAAGTTCAAACTCTTCAATTTCTATAGAGTATTCTCCACAATGTTTACATACATTGATTGTAACTAAATAACTATTATCAACTTTACCAAATCTATATAACTTATCAAATGTTGACCCTTCATATTCTGGTTCTATGTTACTTACAACGTATTTTCCATCCTTTGTGAATATATAAAAATTATATCCTAAGAAATCAAAAAACTTCTTCTTCTCTTCAACTCCAGTTTGACACTTTTCACAAGCTAAATTAAAGTAAGCTTTAGAAAAATCAATCTTATCACTATTATTTAAAATCTCTATAATTTTTTCCTCATCTACATCATTAATAGGATTTTCATCATCATTGAAAAAGCACTCCAAGTTCTCTTCGTTTAATATATATTCTTTTCCATCAAATTTAAATTTATATTCCATATTATATCCCTTGCTTTCTTATCTAATTTACACCATTTTATCACAAATACATTATAAAGTTAAATATTAGTATTATTTTATTTAATTAATGATTTATTATTTTTATATTTACTTTTTCTTAAAATTATTCATTTTTTATTAACATTACTGGCAATTTGGTGTAAAATATATATATAAAATGGGGAGGGAATTAATTTGAGCAATAAAGATATTTACATAATTTTTTCAAAAACCGGAACTCTATTTTCTAATGTTATTTCATTCTTTACACAAAAAGAATTTGCACATACATCAATATCTCTAGATCCAACATTTCAAACTATGTATTCATTCGGACGTATAAACCCTGCATATGTACTACCAGCAGGTTTTGTAGAAGAAAATCTTTACTCAGGAGTTTACTCAATGTTTCCTGAGAGCAAATGTTTAATATATAAAATTTCAGTTACAACTGAACAATACAGCTCATTAAAAAAATATATAGATAATTTTTTAATCGATAAATCTAAATATAAATATAGTGTTCTAGGAACTGCTACCCTTTTATTTAATAAACCAACAAAAAGGGAAAACTATTATTTCTGTTCACAATTTGTTGCTGAGGCATTAATAGAAGCTGGTATTTACAAAACAGACAAGCTCCCAGAACTTATTAGACCTATGGATCTACTTGAACTAGAGAATAAATCGCTTTTATACTCTGGAAAAATCAATGAATATCCACTATATAATCTTTACTCCACAGATGAATCATATAGTATTTTTGATTTACCACACTCTTTAGCTTCCGCTGCGTATGGTAAAATCAGAAATAGATTTATATAAAAGCTATTAATATTAACCACTTTAAAAGGGATATTCACCTTTGGTGAATAGAAATATGCCTACGGTATTAAAAGATATATACCGTAGGCATATACTTATTTTTCAGTAAATATAAGTTTCTCATCGTACCTGTCTTCGTACTAGTATCGAACATTTTTTTATATTCTTCATACTATATTACTAAAAATACTTTGGGAGTATCTTTATGGAATATAGTGTAGATCTACCTTATCCACCAATAAAAGTAAAAGGTGAAAATTCTAAATTTGCTGATTTAATCCTACTTAATTACGCTGGTTCAGTATCTGAACTCTCAGCTGTAACACAATATGTTTATCATGAAATAGCACTTAAGTATAAATTTGAAGAAGTATCAGAAACTTTAGAAGGAATTGCAGAGATTGAGATGCATCATTTACAAATGCTTGGTGAATTAATAGTGAAACTAGGAAAAGATCCTGGTTATTGGATATGTAAACATAAAAAAATTAGTCTTTGGACTCCAGAATTTCTATCATACAACACTAATCTAAAAAAAGCCTTAATTGTTGATATTACAGATGAAAAAGAAGCTATAGCTCAATATAAAAGAACTAAAAAACAGATAGATGACCCTTATATTATTGATATTATAGATAGAATTATCCTTGATGAAGAATATCATATAAAACTTTTAACTGAGCTATACGATAAGTATGTAAAATAAAAATAAACTATTTAAAATCAATTAACCTTTACTATTTAATAATATATTATTACTTATTGATATGATAATAAAGAAAAAATGACTAGCTCCTAAAAGCTAGTCATTTTTTATGTTATCTCTTTCCTGCATCAAATGTTTCACCAGCTGCCTTTGGTGCTTGTGATGATTTAGAGAATATTATTAATGCTATTAAAGTAACCACATATGGGAATACCTTTAATGCTACTTGTGGAATACTACTTAACTCTGGTATAGCTTGAGATACATTAGCAAGTGTAGTTGCAAATCCGAAGAATAATGTAGCTCCTAAAATACCTAGTGGTTTCCATTGTCCAAATATTAATGCTGCTATTGCTAAGAATCCAAGTCCAGCAACACTACCATTAAACTCATTAGAGTATGTTACAAGGATAATTGCTCCTCCTAAAGCAGAAAAAGCACCTGAAATCATAACTCCTATATATCTCATCTTATATACATTAACACCTGCTGCTGCAGCTGCTTGAGGATGTTCACCACAAGCTCTTAATCTTAATCCAAAGCTTGTCTTGTATAATAAGAATGTAAATATAGCTAATATTAATAATACTACCCATGTAGTTATATATGTTCTTGTAAATAATAATGGTCCTATTATAGGAATTTTAGAAAGTACTGGTATATCCTTTGGAATAAATCCTAAAGTAACTCTTATATTACCACTTCCAGTAAAGTTTCTTGCTAAGAAAACTGTTAATGCACCAGCTATCATATTAATAGCTGTACCACTTATAACTTGATTTGCATTTAAGTTAATACTTGCAAAGGCATGTAATAGCGAGAATAACATCCCAACTATAGCTGCCACTAATAATCCAATCCATAAAGCTCCTGGAACATTAGCTGCTTGAAGCTTAGAAATAGTAAGAGCTCCTGCAAACGATCCTACAACCATAAGCCCTTCAATACCGATATTTACAATACCACTTCTTTCACAATAAAGAGCACCTAGAGCTGCTATTAATAGTGGAATTGTATAAGCTATAGCATATGGAAATATTTGCTCAATTATTCCCCACATTATTTCTCCACCGCCTTTTCTGCTGAATTATTCTTAGTCTCTACTCTATCTTTTTTAACCTTTTTAAATTTCTTAATAACTTTATCCATAATTACACTTGTAGCTGCAAAGTATATTATTGTAGCTATAATTGTGTCTGCTAGTTCTGGTGGTATCTTTACCGCTGCATTCATAAATCCTTTTCCTACATATAGCACTCCAAAGAATAATGCCGCAAAAAGAACTCCTATAGGAGTATTCGCACCTAATAAAGAAACTGCTATACCATCGAAACCTTGTGATGGCATTACACCTATTTGCATTACTGTTGCATTACCCATATACTGAATTACACCAGCAAGTCCTGATAAAGCTCCAGCTATCATCATTGAAATAACAATATTTCTATTTACAGGCATACCTGCATATTCAGCGCCAAATCTATTAAATCCAACGGCCTTTAACTCATATCCTAAAACAGTTTTATTTAATATAAACCAAACTATGAATACTGCTACTAGAGCTAATATAATACCTAAATTAATATAAGAACCTCCAAAAAGATCACTTAACCAATCTACTCTTAATGTAGCTGTTTCAGGTAACATCCTAGATTCAGTCTCTAGATACTCACCTTTAAAATACTTCGGAACTGTATAATATACTGTCCAGTAGGCAATCCAGTTCATCATTATTGATGATACAACTTCATGAACATTAAATAGAGCCTTTAATAACCCAGGAACTATAGCCCATAAAGCTCCCCCTAATACACCTGCTAAAATCATTAGTGGTACTATAACTATAGTCGGCAAACTAAAAGTTAACCCTACAGCTATTGCACAAAAGCCACCAAATAACATTTGACCTGGAGCACCTATATTAAATAGACCAGTTCTAAATGCAAAGGCAACTGAAAGCCCTGTAAGTATTAATGGCGTTGCTGTCGCTATTGTATTACCAATTCTCTCAATATTCATTAATCCGCCTTTGAATAAGAATTGATACCCCTTTATCGGTTCAAATCCCATAGCTAACATTAAAAGAGCACCAGCTAAAAGACCTAAAATTATCGCTAATATAGACTTTAATCCTTGATTTTTTTCCATTACTTGTCACCTCTCTTTATACCAGCCATCATTAAACCAACTTCATTTTCATCTGTTTCTGAAGCATTTACTATACCAATTAATTCACCATTATTTATAACAGCAATTCTATCTGATACATTTAAAACTTCATCTAATTCTAAAGATACAAGTAACACAGCTTTACCAGCATCTCTTTGTTCTACTAATCTCTTGTGGATATATTCTATTGAACCAACATCTAGTCCCCTAGTAGGTTGTACAGCAATTAATAAATCTGGATTAGATTCAATTTCACGTCCAATTATACCTTTTTGTTGGTTACCTCCTGAAAGTCCTCTAGCTATAGATTGTCCACCTTCACCTGATCTTACGTCAAAGGTTTCTATAATACGGTTCGCATATTCTCTTATCTTAGCTCTATTAATTAATCCATTCTTTGAAAAAGGTTTATTTTTATAAGCTTTTAAAACCATATTATCTTCCATAGTGTAATCTAAGATTAATCCTCTTTTATGTCTATCTTCAGGAATATGTGCTATCCCATTATCTATTCTTGCACGGATAGAGCTCTTGGTTATATCAGCCTCTTTGTAAGTTATAGTCCCTGATTCTACATGTCTCATTCCAGTCAATGCTTCAACTAATTCAGTTTGTCCATTCCCTTCAACACCTGCTATACCTACAATTTCTCCTTTTCTTAACTCTAAAGAAAAATCTTTTAAGCCTAATACTTTTTTATGATTCTTAACTGATAAGTTATTTATTTTAAGAACTACTTCCCCTGGAGTAGCTTCCTTCTTATCAACCTTAAATGATACTTCTCTACCAACCATCATTTTAGCCATTTCAGCTTCATCTGTATCTTTTACATCAACAGTTCCTATGTATTTACCTCTTCTTATAACCGTACAACGATCAGCAGCTTCTTTAATCTCTTTTAACTTATGTGTAATTAATATAACTGATTTATTTTCCTTAACAAGATTCTTCATTATATCTATTAATTCAGTTATTTCTTGAGGAGTTAATACTGCTGTAGGTTCATCAAATATTAAAACTTCTGCATCTCTATAAAGCATCTTTAATATCTCAACACGTTGTTGCATCCCAACAGATATATCTTCTATCTTCGCATATGGATCAACATTTAATCCATATTGTTTAGAAAGTTCTTCAATCTTTTTCGCTGCACTTTTTACATCTACTGTCATGTATTTCTTAGGCTCATATCCTAAAATAATATTTTCTGTAACAGTAAAGTTCTCAACTAATTTAAAGTGTTGGTGAACCATCCCAATACCTAATTCGTTAGCTACGTTTGGATTAGAAATTTTAACTTCTTTCCCCTTTACCTTTATCATTCCTTTTTCTGGTTGATACATACCAAAAAGCATTCCCATTAAAGTAGACTTACCAGCACCATTTTCCCCTAAAAGAGCGTGAATTTCACCTTTTTTTAATTGTAGTGTGATATTATCGTTAGCCACTATCCCTGGAAACTCTTTTCGAATATTAAGCATCTCTACTACATATTCCATCGGATCTCCTCCTAAATTTTTTACTTATTGAAAGCTCTGTCTCAACTTTAATTATACAATATTTATTGCCATTATTAAACAATTACATACTGTATTTATAAGCAAATAACGAACTTTTTCTGAAGTTAAAAATAATGTTCAAAAATAATGTTTTTCTCACCTTAACTTCTGTTTTATCACCTTTATAGTGTTACACAAATTATATTAAAATTATATACTATATATTTCGTGCTTTCAACATTTTTCGTCATCTATCATCTTTAGAATTGCTGTAAATTTCAACCAAATAACAACATCATTATTATCTTCTTCATATAACCTTTTAATTATTAAATCACAGAAAAAAGGTTGCTGAATATTTCATACAACCTTCTTCAATATAATTATATTATTTTAATAAGTCTCCCTTTTCAGCTGAAACTTTAATGCTACCTTCTTTAATTTGATTGAATACTTCTGCAACTTTATCAGTAGTTTCTTTGCTTAAGTTAGGATTCTCAACCGGAATACCAACTCCATCATTACTAGCATTAAAAGTTAAAGTTTGTCCACCTGGGAAATTACCTTCTGTTTCAGCTTTAATCATATCATAAGCTGCAACATCTATTCTCTTAATAGCTGAAGTTAATATTACTGATTTATCTCCCTCATATATACCATCAGCATATTGGTCTACGTCAACTCCCATAACCCAAGCTTCTTTACCTGAAAGAGCTCTAGTTTTAGCTTCATTTATAACACCTACACCTACTCCACCAGCTGCGCAGAATATAGCTTTAACACCTCTATCATACATTTGAGCTGCAAGTTGTTGTCCTGCTGCTGAATTATCAAAGCTTCCTTGGAAAACTATATTTTCTTCTTTAATGCTCATTTTTGTTCCTAAGTTTTCATTAGCATATTTTATACCTTGTTGATATCCATAGTTAAATCTTTGAACAGGAGGAATCTCCATACCACCTATAAATCCTAGGTCTCCTTCTTTTAGCTCTAATGCCGCAGCAACACCTGCTAAAAATCCAGCTTGTTCATCTGCAAAATATATAGAAACAGTATTTTCTCCTACTATTGCATTATTATCTCCACTATGAGGACTTCCTTCTAATAATACAAATTTAGCATCTTGATATTTTTGTTGTGCTTGATATATAGCTGTTTCAAACTTAAACCCTGGTGTAACTATAAATTTGTATCCAGTATCATAAAGATTTTGTATTTCTTTTAAATAATCAGCCTCTGTAGTTCCTGCTGGCTTTAAGTAATTGGCATCAACCCCAAAATCTGAAACAGTCTTCTGTATTCCTTCCCAAGTACCTTGATTAAATGATTTGTCATCAATAGTTCCTGCGTCAGTAACCATACCTACTCTTAAATCTGTTCCGCCTTCTACATTTGATTCACTACTTCCACATCCAACAACACTCATTCCAACTACTGCTGTTAATGCTATTGCAATAATCTTTTTTATCATCTGTGCATCCTCCCTTTAGCATACTCTTTTTACCTTTAGCGTACACTTTATTTAAGATTATATATTATTCGTTATTTCATTTCAACATTTTTCGACATTTTTATTCCATTTTCATGACTGTTTTTATTTATATTCATAGTAAAAAACTTTTATCATACACATTAATAGCATGTAACTTAACATTACCGAATAATATATTTAAGTTGCTAGTTATAAATACACAAAAAAATAGATGAGTTAACACTCACCTATTTTATAAAAACTATTTTATTAAATCGCCTTGTTCTCCTGAAACTGTAATTTCTCCAGATTTAACTTTTTCAAATACTTCTGCAACTTTATCAGTAGTTTCTTTGCTTAAATTTGGATTTTCTGCCGGTATACCGACACCATCATTCTTAGCATCAAAAGTTAATGTTTCTCCACCTGGGAATTTTCCATCTAATTCTGCTTTGATCATATCAAAAGCTGCTTGAGCTATCTTCTTAGTAGCAGAAGTTAAAATAACAGATTTACCATTTGATAATAAACCATCATTATATTGGTCAACGTCAACACCAATTATCCAAGCTTCCTTACCAGCTTCTACTCTTGATTTAGCTTCAGTTATAGCTCCAACTCCAACTCCACCTGCAGCACAGAATATAGCTTTAACACCTCTATCAAACATAGTAGCAGCTAATTGTGTTCCACCTGCTGTATTGTTGAATGTTCCTTCATATTTTACGTTTTCTTCTTTTAATGACATCTTAGTTCCTAGGTTTTCATTAGCATAAGCTACCCCTTGTTGGAATCCCCAGTTAAACTTTTGAACTGCTGGAATTTCCATTCCTCCGATAAATCCTAATTCACCTTCTTTTAACTCTAAAGCAGTTGCAACACCAGCCATAAACCCAGCTTCATGTTCTGCAAAGTATATAGCTACTGTATTATCAGCTACATTGTAGTTATTGTTTCCATCTTGTGGTGCTCCATCTAATATAACAAATTTAGCATCTGAATATTTTTCTTGAGCCTTATTGATAGCTGTTTCAAATTTGAAACCAGGAGTTACTATAAATTTATAATCTGTATCATAAAGATTTTGAATTTCCTTTAAGTAATCAGCTTCAGTTTCTCCTGATGGTTTTATATAGTTCTTATCAACACCAAGTTCTGCTTCAGCCTTTATTATACCTTCCCAAGTACCTTGGTTGAATGATTTATCATCAATTGTCCCTGAGTCTGTAACCATTCCTACCTTCATTCCATCTGCAGCTGGTGTTTGTGTATCTCCACCTTCAGATTTGCTTCCACATCCAACAAGACCAGTTAGCATAAGTGCAGAAAGTGCTAATGCGATTGCTCTTTTTTTCATTTTTAATTTCCCCCTCAAATAATATACTCATTAATTTATATTGTATACGAATTATATTTTCATTATATATCATATTATTCGTATTTTCAATACTATTTACAGATTTTTTAATAATTTTATATGTTTTTGTCGTAATATAGTACTACATAGAGAAATTACATTTTTATTCCTTATTCACATTCAATTTTATACCATTTTTTACTTTTATTCAATACAACACTAAATAGATACAATAATTTAATATTCTCTATTATTTTTATTCTTTCTATGTATTTTAACCTTCCATAAAGATAAACTCTATCATTATAAATATATTTAATATAAATATATTTAATATAAATATATTTAATACTAAATATCATTCATCCAAATTCTACATAAAAAAACCTAATAAAATTGGCAAAATAACAGCTGGTAAAAGATTCGCTACCTTTATTTTGGTAATTCCTAAGACATTAAGTCCTAACCCTATTATCAACAAACTTCCTACACCTGTCATATTATTTATTACTGCCTCACTTAGAACATTGCCTAACATTCCAGCTCCTAAAGTTATAGCTCCCTGATATATAAAAATAGTAGCAGCAGAAAAAATAACACCTACACCTAATGTTGAAGTTAATATTATAGATGTAACTCCATCTAAAATAGATTTTGCAAATAATGTATCATGATTTCCCCTTAATCCACTTTCCAGAGACCCTACTATAGCCATAGCTCCTACACAAAATAAAAGACTTGCAGTAACAAAACCTTCAGCTATAGATAAATTGTTTTTAGACCCTTTATTAACCTTTTTTTCTACTATCTCTCCTAACCTATTTAACAAACTATCTATATCTATCAATTCTCCTATTAATGCCCCAACAACAATGCATATTATCATTAATAGAGTATCTTCTCCTTTTAACGCTCCAGATATTCCAATATACAATACACATAAACCTAATCCACTCATTATTGTGCTACTAATATTCTGCTTTAATCTCCCTTTTACAATAAATCCAATTAAACATCCAATAATAACTACTATACTATTAACTATTGTTCCTATCATTTCTATCCCCACTTGTTATGTAAATTATTTTAAATCACTCTACCTTATTACTACTCTAACTATAAGTAGTATAATTACATTTTACCAGCAAATTACATATTTGTATCTAACAATTTATTTTATTAAATTAAATATTTAATTGTAGCCGTTTATTCAATGATATATATTAATAAACGTCTACTATCAACTATTAAAATGCTCACCTTATATCAATTTACTTATATAATATCCGATATAAAGTGAGCATTTTATCTTAAGAAGTATACCTTCTATAATATTAAGTTAACATTATATTCTTTAAGCCATGCATTAACTTGAATCAAGTAAGCTATTAATTGAGGTCCTGTCATCAATTGTCCATACCAAGGTGTCTTATAAGACTCGCCTTTGCTTTCAACTATACCCTGAACTATATTTCTATCAATTATCTCTAATATAGGAGATGTCTTATCATTTAAAATTTCATTCATCATATTGCAAACTATTGAAGTATATATAGGATTATGAGTTTTAGGATAAGGACTCTTCTTTCTAAAAAGAACTTCATCTGGCAGAATTCCTTTGAATGCTTTTCTCAATAACCCCTTTTCTCTTCCATCTAATAACTTAGTTTCTACTGGTAAATTAAATGCATAATCTACTATTCTATGATCAGCAAAAGGAACTCTTACTTCTAAACTATTATACATAGTTGTTCTATCCTTTCTATTTAGCAAATTCACCATAAACCACTTTAAATTTAGATAAAATATTTCTCTCATTCTATAAGTCTTATCGTCTTCTCCATCTATATGAGGGACTTCTTTTAGTGTTTTTAGATATTGATCATTTGTAAAACCTTCAATATCTAAACCCTTTAAACTTGAGTTTAAAATCTCTCTTCTCTTGCTTACACTTCTTGACCAAGGGAATGTATTTGCATTTATCATATCTTGATTTGTAAACCAAGGATACCCAGCAAATATTTCATCAGCACATTCACCTGATAAACCAACTACAAAATCTTTTCTTATCTCTCTCGTAAAAAGTAATAAAGATGAGTCTATATCAGCCATTCCAGGTAAATCTCTAGCTAAAGTTGAATCTATAAGTGATTCAGCTAAATCCTTTTGACTTAACACTACGGTTTTATGCTTACTTCCTATATATTCAGCCATTCTTTCTGCCCAATATTGGTCAGATGTAGGTTGAAATAATGATGTTTTAAAATATTTGTCATTATCTTCATAATCAATTGAATAAGTTGTTAATACCTTCCCTCTTTTTTTGAACTCATCAGCTGCTACTGCAGATATTATTGATGAATCTAATCCTCCTGAAAGGAATGTACATACAGGTACATCTCCAACTAATTGTCTTTTTATAGCATCTATCAATAATTCTCTCACATGTTCTATAGACTCATCTATAGTTTCATCTAACTCCCTAGCTGTAACCTTCCAATATTCCCATATACGCTCGCCATCTTTATTAACAACCATACAATTAGCTGGTGCTATTTCCTTCACGCCTTTATAAATTCCACTTCCAAGAGAACGTGCTGGTCCAACAGCAAAAACTTCAGTTAATCCTTCTTTATCAACTTCAGCTTTTACATAAGGATGCGCTAATATAGTTTTAAGCTCTGACCCAAAAATTATAGAATTTCCTCTTTTAGCATAAAATAGTGGTTTTACTCCCATATGATCTCTTGCTAAAAATATTTGTTCTTTATTTTTATCATATATAGCAAATGTAAATATACCATTTAATTTGTTTATAACTTCAATCCCCCAGTAAATATAAGATGTTAATAAAACTTCAGTATCTGAATATGAATCAAAATTTAATCCTGCTTTTATTAATTCATCTCTTAGATCTTCAGTGTTATATAACTCTCCATTATAAACTATAGTATATTCATTTCCATCAACCATCTTTGTCATAGGTTGTCTTCCGCCCTCTGGATCAACTACAACTAATCGTCTGTGACCTAATAAAACATTAGTACTTATATATACTCCTTCATCATCTGGCCCTCTTTTCTCCAATGTTTTTACCATTCTATCTAATATACTTCTTTTATCTCTTAAATCGTTGTTAAAGTCTATCCATCCTGCAATACCACACATAATTTTCACCTCTCATTAAATTCATATAATAGAATATGACGAATATTTAATTAGAGTGTAAAAATCTATAAAAATATAGTTAGTACAATTTACAAATAAACTTAATAATTCAATCATATTATAGTTATGTAATAATGATAAAAGGAGCACTATATGATTGATAAAAATTCGCTATTTCCATTAATCCTATCAACAATAGCTGGGCTTTCAACTGTAATAGGAGCAGTTTTAGTATTCTTTACTAAAACTAAAAATAATAGATTTCTAACATTTTCTCTTGGATTTTCTGCTGGGGTTATGATAACCGTATCTTTTACTGATCTTTTTCCTGCAGCTCAAGATGCTATAACTAAATATCACGGAAAGATAAATGGAATACTTTGGTCCATTTTATTTATGCTTGTTGGAGCTTTAATGGCATTTTTAATCGATAGTTTCATACCAGAGGAAGAAAAAGATAAGTTTCCAAGTGATGATAAAAATTTTAGTCTTTTTAGAGTTGGTTTAGTATCTACTATAGCTTTAATGATACATAACTTTCCTGAAGGTATTGCTACATTCGTTTCTGGCTATCAAGATGCAGCTTTAGGGATTTCCGTAACTTTAGCTATAGCACTTCACAATATTCCAGAAGGTATCGCCATAGCTATGCCAATATATTTTGCAACTAAAAGTAAGTCAAAAGCATTAAAATACTCATTCCTTTCTGGAATGGCTGAACCCCTAGGCGCATTTATTTCATTTTTATTTTTAAAACCATTTATTAATGACTTAGTCCTAGGAATTGTTTTTGCTGTAGTTTCTGGTATTATGATGTATATTTCATTTGCAGAACTTATTCCATCTTCGAGGGAATATGGACATATTAAACTTTCATTGGCATCAATATTTTTAGGTGTAGCCATAATGCCTATAACTCATTTATTGTTATAAATCAAACTTTTTACATGAAACTTATATAATTTTAATAATTATTAACATTTTTCTCTGTATTTTATTAATACATTTGGATTATTATATTAATATAGAAATTAAATTTTGTATAAGTGGAGGATTTGATTATGAGCATCTTATTAACAATTACTCTAGGTGGTGTTATCTACACATTAGTAGAAATGACTTATAATTGCCTTAATAATATAACAATTCCATAATAAAAAAGGTTGTGAAACACAACCTTTTTTTCAATGTTTAATTTTAAATTTATAATTACAAATTATTGTTGAAACTACTTTGTAGTTTCTTTAAATCTATTCCTCAATTCATAATTTATAATTTAACATTATAAATTAAATAAGGCTTCACTTATCATATCAATATATAACTTTTGTATATCTTCGTATTCTAATAAGCTCTTTAATATAACTTCTGTCTTTATGTTATTCTCGTTAAATAAGCTTTCCCATGAATTATCGCCTTTTATATCTTTGACTATATGATTTCCTGGTAAAACTAATAAAGGCATTATTATAACTTTGTGTATTTCTTTTTCTTTAAGTTCTTTAAGTACAACTTCTCTAGTCCTACTACCTTCTAATGTTCCAATTATAATTTTGTTATATCCTATCCTTGCAAGTGATTTTTCTATCTCTTGATAACAATCATCATTGCACACACTTCCGTCGGTGCCACAACATTCATTAATATTTATAGACGTATAGCAACAATTATCACTGCATCTATTACTACCATGTCCTACTAATACAACACATTTATCTTTATCTATATTATTTTTTATAGCATTAGCTATATTAGAAGCTGATTCACTAGTATTTTTACCTTTATTAATAAGTAATGTTGGGTTTAATTTAATATTGTTAAATCTCCCTCTATTTTCTTCTAAAATATTTCTTAATGAATCACAATCTTTACCATCAATCATATGGAGTGGCTGTAAAATCACTTCCTCATAGTCATTATTAAATAAATTATCTAAAGCTTCTTTAATATTTAAAATTTCTATATTATTTTTTTCTTTCATTCTCTTTATAAGTATATTTGATGTAAATACACATTGAACAAAAAGTTCTTGGTCTATTGAAACTTTTATACTTTTTATAAAAGCTTCAACTTGTTTATATGCTTCTAAGTTAGAACTTCCAAAACTAACTATTAATACTGCTCTTTTCATTATCCTTCAAACTTTCTAAATGCATCTAAGAACTTATTAACATGCTCTTCTGTATGCTCTGAAGACAAGAATACTGCTTCATATTGAGATTGAGGTAAGTTTATACCACTCTTAAGCATATGAAGGAAATATCTTTTAAATCTTTCTATATCACAAGTTTTTACATCATCATAAGTATTAACTTCTACTGAATCTGTGAAGAATACTGTCATCATTCCGCCAACTCTATTTACAACTATATTTATATTTTTTTCTTTTGCTATTTCTAAAAGACCATTTTCTAATTTTTCACCTATATTATTTATATGGTCATAAATTTCTGGCTTTGCTTTAAGTATATTTAAGGTTGCAAGTCCTGCTGCCATAACTACAGGGTTCCCTGACATAGTTCCTGCTTGGTATACACCACCTAAAGGAGCTAGCTTTTCCATTATTTCTTTTCTTCCACAGTAAGCACCACAAGGCAGTCCACCACCCATAATCTTAGCATATGTTACAAGATCAGGATTTACATTAAATAAACTTTGAGCTCCTTTAAAAGCAACTCTAAACCCACTCATAACCTCATCAAAGATAAGAAGAGAACCATATTCATCACATAAAACTCTAAGAGTTTCCATGAATTTATCATCTGCTTTTATAACTCCCATATTTCCAGCTACTGGCTCAATTATAACTGCAGCTATATCATCTTTATACGCTTCAAATAAAGACCTAACTTGTTCAATATCGTTATATACACCTATTAATGTATTTTTAACGCTTTCATTAGGAATTCCTAAACATCCAGCGATTCCTTCAGTTAATACCCCCGATCCAGCTTCAACTAAAAATCCATCAAAATGCCCATGATAACATCCGGCAAACTTAATTATCTTATTTTTACCAGTATATCCTCTTGCTAATTTTATAGCACTCATAGTAGCTTCTGTACCTGAGTTAACCATTCTTACCATTTCAATATTATCTAAGTTTTCACATAAAAATCTTCCCATTTGAAGTTCTAATTCAGTAGGTGCTCCAAAAGCTATTGAGCTTTGACTTATTTCTTGTATACTCTTAACTATATCATCATTACAATGTCCTAATATCATAGGTCCCCAAGCTAAAACAAAGTCTATATACTCATTACCATCTTCATCTTTTACTAAAACCCCTTTACCACTCTTCATTACCGGTGGTGTTATCCCCATATCCTTATAAGATCTTACTGGTGAGTTAACTCCACCTGGCATGTATTTTTTAGATTCTTCAAATATTTCTCTGTTACCCATATTAATTCTCCTCTAACTGACTCTCTAAATCTCTTATTTAGTTAGTTTCCTCTAACCATTTAGATGCTTCTAATGCATAATAAGTTATAATTATATCTGCTCCTGCTCTTTTCATAGAAAGAAGCATTTCTAAAGCTGTAGCTTTTTCATTCATAAGCCCCGCCTTTGCAGCTGCCTTAATCATTGAATATTCTCCACTTACATTATAAACACATATCGGAACATCAACAACATCTTTAGCTTTTCTTACTATATCCAAATAAGAAAGTGCCGGCTTAACCATAATTATATCTGCCCCTTCTTCTATATCCATATTTATTTCTCTTAAAGCCTCTCTTCCATTTGCAGGATCCATTTGATATGATTTTCTATCACCAAATTGTGGTGCTGAATGAGCTGCTTCTCTAAATGGACCATAAAAAGCAGATGCATATTTAGCAGCATAACTCATAATGGCTACATGTGTAAATCCATTACTATCTAAAACATTTCTTATAAAGCCAATTCTTCCATCCATCATATCTGAAGGTGCAACCATATCAGCTCCTGCTTTAGCATGAGATAATGCTATTTGACCTAACTTTTCTAACGTAGCATCATTATCAATCCTATGACCATCTAATATTCCACAATGACCATGAATAGTATACTGACACATACAAACATCTGTTATTATATATAAATCTTTAGATATTTCTCTTACTTTTTTTATAGCTTTTTGAACTATTCCATCACTATCGAAAGCTGAACTTCCACATTCATCTTTTATATCAGGAATTCCAAATAAAATTATTCCTCTTATTCCACAGTTAACAACCTCAGTTATAACCTCTTCTAGCCTATCTATAGACCAATGGTAGTTTCCTTCCATTGATTTTATCTCTTCTTTAATATTTTCACCTTCAACTACGAATATAGGATATATAAAATCATTGGCTGTTAATATATTTTCACGAACCATAGCTCTAATAGCTGCTGTTTCTCTTATTCTTCTTCCTCTTTTAATCATAATACCCCCTTAAGATTCTTATACATATCAACAATTTCTTCTAAAAAACCATCTTCTGAATGCTTCTTACAAATAAGAGCTTCTATTCCTCTTTCAAGTAAAGCCTTATTAGTTTGAGGTCCTATAGCTATATTCATCTTTTCCTTTATCTTTTCTATTCCAATCATATCAATCATATTCTTAACTGTAGATGGACTAGTATAAAGGATAATATCAACTTCTTCTACAGCCCTAGGGTTCTTTATTTCACCACAAACTGTATCATATGTATGTACTCTATCTACTTCTAATCCTAAAGCTTCAATTTCATCTTTTAAATATGCTCTACTTGATGAAGAACATGGTAGAAGCACTTTCTCACCTTTTTTTAGTTCAGGTTCTAACACTTTAAATAATCCTTCACCAACAAACTCTCTTGCCATAATGAAAGGCTGAATACCTCTTGCCTGTAATGCTTTTTTAGTAGCTTTTCCTACAACAGAAAATTTAGCTTTAATCTTTCTAATATCATATTCTTCTTTTACAAGATAATCAAAAAATCTGTTTACTCCATTTACTGAAGTTAATATTATGTGATCATAACATTCCATTTTATCTATGTAATCTCTAAGATTATCCTCTGTACCTTTAATCTTTATTGAATTAATCTCTGTAACCTCAGCACCTAAATCTCTTAACTTTTCCTTTAAGCTCTGAGATTGTTCCCTAGTTCTAGTTACACAAATATTAGCTCCAAATAAAGGTTTGTTTCCATACCAATCTAATTTTTCGTTTAAAGATACAACTTCTCCAAAAACTATAATGCAAGGTGATTTCAATCCTACTGCTTTTACCTTTTCAGATATATCTCCAATATTTCCAACAACCTTCTTTTGCTTTGAAGATGTTCCTCTCATTACTACAGCGGCTTTTGTATTTATATCTTTTCCATTCTTTAAAAGATTCTCTATTATTAAATCTAAATTTTCAAGACCCATCATAAACACTAATGTTCCTGTCTCTTTTGCTAAAGCTTCATAATTTATATTAGAACTTCCAGCAGACATTCCTGTTACTATATGAAAGCTTTGAGCCATAGCTCTTTGTGTTATCGGTATCCCTGCATAATTCAAAACTGCTATAGGAGATGTTACCCCTGGAATTACTTCAAAGTCTATATTCTCACCAACTAAAGCTAATACTTCCTCTCCGCCTCTACCAAACACATAAGGATCTCCACCCTTTATTCTTCCTACAACATGGCCTTCTTTAGCAAGTTTTACAATCGATTCATTAATTTCTTCTTGAGTTTTGTAATGACTTCCTGGTTCTTTACCACAATAATAGATCTCACAATCTTGGTTTAAATAGTTTAAAATATTGTTAGAAACTAATCTATCATATAACACAGCTGTACATTTTTTTAATACTCTTACAGCTTTAAGTGTTAATAATTCTTCATCTGTTGGGCCAGTTCCTATTATATAAACCTTACTCATAACTATACTCCTAGTGACTTAATATTTTTTCTGCAAGTTTAATTCCAAGCTCTTTATTATCTTTGACGTTACCTTGTATTTCTTTTCTTACTATTTTTCCATTTACTTCATAAGCGCCTATCATGTATAATTTATCACCTATTACTTCTGAATAAGCTCCTATAAGACTATGACAATCTCCATTTAAAGCAGTCATAAAGCTTCTTTCAGCTTCAACTGTTACTCTTGAATCTTTACAATCTAATGCTTTAAATTCATCTCTATATTTAGATTCTTTTAGACACTCTATACCTAATGCACCTTGCCCTATAGCTGGTAAAAATGTCTTAGGATCAAAATAATCTGTTATTATTTCTTCCATATCTAATCTTTTTAATCCTGCTGCAGCAAGAATGATTCCATCCATTCCTTCTTTTTTCATCTTATCTAATCTTGTTTGAACATTTCCTCTAATTGGTACTATATTCAGGTCTGGTCTCATCATCTTTAAAAAAGATGCCCTTCTTATACTACTTGTTCCTACAGTAGCACCTTGTTTTAAATCATCAAAATGAGTACCGTCAGCAGAAATAAAACAATCTCTTATATCTTCTCTCTCAGGTATTGCTACTATTTCAAATTCACTACTTAAAGCATACGGTACATCTTTCATTGAATGAACGGCACAATCTGCTTCTAATCTAATTAGTGCATATTCTATTTCTTTAACAAAAAGTCCTTTGCCTCCAATTTTATTAAGAGATACATCTAACCTTCTATCACCTTCTGTTACTATTAATAGCTTTTTATAATCTAAATTTCTCTTTTCCTCTAAAAGCTTACCTACCTTATCTGCTTGAACTTGTGCTAGAATACTCTTCCTTGTTGCTATAACTATCTCCATTTATTTCACCTCTATATAAACATCGTAAATCATCTTCTCCTAAAAAAAGCTTAAATACAGTTTCATCTTTTCCTTTATCACAAAAGAACTTAAAATCATTGCAGTTTAAAAATTCTATTACTTCTTTTTTATAAACACCAAGCTTTTTAGCATTATTTCTAAGAATAGTTACACGACCTATAAAATCATCTATGCTTTTAAGCGATTTATAAGCAATATCTGCTACCATCAACGCTCCTTTTGGATTCCCTCCAGTAGTATTTATTCCAAAAGAAATATTTTTCAAGTTACGTTGGACAGGCATTACTCCAATCCCATCCTTGAAATCAGAGCAATTAATATATAACTTAAAGTTTTTATCACATTCATCCTTTATTTGTTCTAATAAATCACTATCATTTATTGCTATTACAATTAAATGTTTATCTTGAATAAATTCACTTTTATACTCTGCCTTAATTAATTTAAGATTTTTATCATTTATATCTAAAATATCTTTTGAAAATTCTCTTGCTAATACTTCTACGTAAACCTTTCTCTTCAAAAAACTTCTTATTTTTATAATGGCAGCCTTTCCTCCACCTATTATTCCAACTCTTAATTTATTTGAGAAAAATGATAAATATATTCTTTCTATTTCATCTCCATAAATATTCTCTTCAAAATTTTTAAACATTCTTCCTCACTACCCTTTAAAGCCTCATCTTTCAAAACTTCTATCGCTCTATTAATGTATACATCTGTAGCACTTTTTATAAGAGTATTCGCTAATTTAATATCTTCTTCACTCTTGCATTTATGTGAAAAACTATTAACTCTATCTAATATAACTTTATCTCTTTCTTCTTTTATCTCTTTTATATAAGGTGATATTTTACGTTGTTTCTTCCATTCATTAAACTTATCAATGCTTTTATCAATAATATATTTATTTGAAATCATTATTTCTTTTCTTATCTCTTTATTTTTATCATCAATTGAACTTACATCATCAATATCATATAAATATACATTTTCTATTTCTTTTATCGACTCTTCAACATCACGAGGAACAGATAAGTCAAATATAAACAAAGGATTTTTTCTTTCTTTAATATGTATCTTTTCTATCATTAAATGCGGTGCTGAAGTACACGTTATTATACAATCTACATTGTCTATATTTTTTCTAGCTTCCTCATATTTCATAGCTAAAACTCTACTATCATAAATATCATTAATTTTACTTATATCCCTTACACCAATAATTAATGATTCAAAATCATTAGATAAAATATATTTTGAAACTAATTTTCCTACTTCACCATATCCAATTATCATAAATCTTTTTGAATTACTTTTTATAGCTTCATTTACCGCTATAGATGCTGAGGATACAGGTATTTCATATAACTTACTCTCAGTTCTGAATTCTTTTCCACAACTTATTGTCATTTCAAATAATTTTTTCAATGTATTTTTTACAGTTTTTAATTCTAAAGCTTTTGCATAAGAATTTTTAATCTGACCTAATATTTGATCCTCACCAAAAATCCTTGAATGAAATCCACATGCTACATCCATAAGATGTCTTATCGTTTTTTCTTCATTTAAAACAATACAATTATCCGCTAACTTATATTCCCAATTTAACGCTCCAAAAATCTTTTTTAATGTCTCTTCATCAGACTCATCATAAGAGCTATTAAAATAAATTTCTGTTCTATTGCATGTATTTAATATTACTACTTCATCAAATATATTATGTAGAGCATTCAGCCCTTCATCTACTTTTTTAGGATTAAGTGCGAACTTTTCTCTTACATCTAATGAAATATTTTTTCTTATAGCTAATAATCTTATCATTTTATCGCTCCTAATATTTATTATCCTAATTACATTATACTACTTTTTAAGTTAGTCTCCAAATCTCTGATTTAGATAGATGAAATTAACTGAAAGTCCAAATCTCTGATTTTGTAACTTGAAGTTACTCTAGCAAAGTACACCAATGAACGTATGTGAATTAGTATTTCCATTTAACTTAACATCTATTTTTTAAGGCCGCTATAAATTAATATAGCGACCTTAATTTTAATCTTAAACTTTTAACTTAATAATAGCTTATCGTCAGTAGACATTTATTATACTATATAATTTAATATCTTACTCCGCTCCAATATACATTATTCTTTAAAATAGCCTTATCTGAAAGCTCTACTCCTTCTAATGCATATTTCTTAAATTCCATGAATCCAGTTCTATCGATAATATATCCGATATGCTCTTTTCCACCTGGAGCATCTTTAGCAATATGCTCTGTAACATATTTATAAGTATTATTTATAACTTTAACTATACTATCTTCATCTACCCAAACTATAAAATCTTCAGCTAATCTTGGGTTCTTCTTTCCTGTTCTACCCATTATAACTAGTCTATAGTACTTTTCCTTACTTCTAGTCCATGCACCAGTTGGACAGTTAATTACACATTCTCCACAACCTATACATTTACTATGATCTCTTACCGGTCTATAGTTTTCACCATGTAATGCTCCTGTAGATTTTTTTGTACAAGCCTTAACGCAAGCTCCACAAGATACACATCTATTTTTATCAAATTGAGGCTCAGTCATACCAAGTATTCCAAAGTCATGCATTCTAGCCTTAATACAGTCATTATGACAACCAGTTAAAGCTATTTTGAAATGTAAATCATTTGGGAATATCTCTTTTTCTATTCTCTTTGCAAATTTAGTTGTATTGTAATTTGCAAACGGACAAACATTATTTCCTATACATGCAGAAACATTTCTAGTTCCTGCTGCATTATATCCATCTCCTGGATTTTCTTGATTTATATCTAGACCTTCAATTATAGGTTGAAGTAATTTATTAACTGCATCCATATCTTTAAAGCTTATTCCTGGTATTTCAAATCCCTGTCTAGTAGTTATATGAACTGTTCCGTTTCCATATTTATCTGCTATTTCTTGAATAAGTCCTAAATATTCAGCTTTTAAAAATCCACCTGGAACTCTAACTCTTGAAGCTGTAACTCCTCTAGTTTTAGTTATTCTAAAAGCATTCTTTTTAAGCTTTTTAGTATTTATATCCATAACTTCTGCCTCCTAATTAATCTAATAAAAGTTTACCTTTAGTGTAGTTGAATACTGGTCCATCTAAGCAGATATACGTATCATCTATCTTGCAGTGTCCACACTTACCTACTCCGCAACACATTTTCCTCTCTTGTGAAATCCAAATGTTTTCTTCCTTAACACCAAGTTTTAAGAACTCTAAAACTGTAAACTTCATCATCATTGGAGGTCCAACTACAACTACTTCTACATTTTCTAAGTCTTTTAGCTTAAGCTCTGCCACATACTTTGTAACAAGCCCTGTATTTCCTGTATACCCTTCTTCAGCCTTATCAACTGTTATTATCACATTTAAGTTTTTCTTCCATTCTTCGATATCAGCCTTGAATAATACATCTTCAGGTGATTTAAATCCTGAAATTAAAGTAAACCCATTAGCATCTTGAGGATTTCTTGAGAAGTACTCCACAATTCCTCTTACTGGTGAAAGTCCAGTTCCTCCAGCAACAACAACTACTTCTTTACCTTTATAATTATCTATATCGAAGCCATTTCCGTATGGTCCTCTCATAAATAACTTGTCACCTTTGTAGTTCTTGAAGATTTCATCTGTAACCTTTCCAACTCTTCTTATTGTTAAGTCAACATACCCTTCTCCTATTCCACTTACAGATATAGGTGCTTCCCCGTACTTAGGTAATGAAACCTCGAAAAACTGCCCTGGCTTTACATCTCCTGTGAATGCCATTCTAAAAGTATATTCTATTGAAGTATGTTCAATAACATCTAATATTTCTGATATAAATGGTCTATATATATTGTTTGTCATTTATTTCACCTCATCCATAGCTTTTTCTAACTTATTTATGCAGTTTGAGAATGATATGTATTCTGGACATATATCATCACATCTTCCACAACCTACGCACATGTGGTATCCCCACTTTTTCTTGTAATCATAAACCTTGTGAAGAGCTTTAAATCTCATTCTTTGTCCTTTATCATTTCTAAAACTATGTCCTCCAGCCATATCAGTATATCCATCTACTTGACATGAAGCCCAAACTCTTCTTCTTTCGCCTGATTTTTCATTTTCTTTGTAGAAAATATCTTGCATTGTGAAGCATGTACATGTTGGACAAACAAAGTTACATCTTCCACAAGCTATACATCTTTCTGAGTATTCATCCCACATCTTAGATTTCATTACATCTTGGCTTAAGTTTTCTGGGATATTAACTTTTACCTCATTTTCAATTACAAAATCTGGAGTTACTTCTAATGAAGTATTTTCAAACTTACTTACCACTTTATTTAATCCAGTATCCTTAACATCTAAAACTACTTCTTTTCCATTAACCTTTAAATACATATCATATTCTTCAGTTTTGTTCGTTCCCATGTTTACGCAGAAACAATTCTCAAAGCTATTTTCGCATCCAATTAATATAAACTTAGCTTTTTCTCTTATCTTCTTATAGAATGGGTCTTCAAAGCCATTTCTTAAATATATATCATCTATTCTTCTTAAAGAATTCATATCACAGCTTCTTAAAACTATTAATGGAGCTTTTTCTTCCATATCTGCTTCTTTCATTTCATTTTCTGTAAAGAAAAATAATGTTTGAGATATTGGAAGTAATACTTCTTTATATGAAAATTGAGATTTCTTATTAAATTCTATTTCTTCAACTGTTGATATTTCTCCGTATCTAACCATGTCAGTATCAGAGAATCTACCTTTTCCTTCAAGTACCTTAGGAGCGTATATTTTATACTCTTTTGATAGCTCTTTTAATGCTCTATTAAAATTTTCTATGCTTAACTTATATCCCATTTGAACACCTCTTAATCAACTTTATTTTATTAAGTTAAAAGACTTTATTATCAAACTATTAACGTCATCTTTGTTATTAAAGTAACAATAATCTATGTTTTTATTATAGTTTCTTAACAAAAAAAAGACTGTGATTAATATCACAGTCCCTTAAAAAATTTAGAAAGTCTATCTTTATCCCTAATTATTATCTTTTTATTATCATGCGTAATCAATTCTTCTTTAGTTAAGAATTTTAAAGCTCTAGAAATAGTTTCTCTTGGAGCTCCAAACATATCCGCAAGATAAGTAACACTTATATTAAGATTAATTAATGTTCCATCTTCAACCTCTTCACCATAGTCCTTAGCTAACTTCCACAACTTTGCCGCCACTCTTTTTTCAACTTTTATAGGTGTTGAGTTCTTCATTTGTCTATATAGTCTTCTTACTTTTATTGCTTGAGATTTTATAAATATTTTCGTTAATTCAAAATCATTTTTCATTATCTCAAGAAATTTATTTTTATCTATAGATAAGATTTCAGCTGTTTCAAATACTTCACAATTTACCGATGATGGAAGATCATCTATAGCATAATCATTTATTATTTTACTTGGTCCTAGTATAAAAACTATCTTCTTTTGAGCTGATTCATTCATCTTATATAATGAAACTTTACCTGAATATACTATATATATTCTACTTACAACCTCTTTATCTCTAAAAACATGCTTACCTTTTTTATACTCTTTTAGTTCGCAATATTCACTTAATTGACCAAGCGTTTCCTCTGATAAACCCTTAAAAATATCCATTCTTCCAAGATCTTTTGTAGTAATTTTAGCCATAATCTCACCTAATAACTTTATTTTATATATTTAAAGCTCTATAAATAGCTTTCGCCACTCCATCATTATCATTTGTATCAGTTACAAACTCAGCTAATTCTTTTATCTCTGGTATAGCATTTCCCATAGCACATGCAGTTTTGAACTCTGTAAACATAGAATAATCATTAAAGCTATCCCCTATAGGCATAACTTCATCTCTTTCTAGTCCCATCTTCTCTGCTACCTTTGCAAGTATTAAGCCTTTTTGTGCTCTTATATCGCTAACCTCTATATCATTATCAAAGGTTGATACTACTGATAATCCTGGTACCTTCTTTAATCTCTCTTTAACCTTTTTAATTAATTCCACATCTTTATTAAAAGTTATAATTTTGTATATATCTATTTTATCATCCATCAGTTCACTTATACCATTAAAAATAGTAATTTTTCTTCTACCAATAAATTCATTTAAAAATCCTTGTACTTCATCATCAGTACTTTCAGGGTTTAAAGATCTTACTCTGTCCTCTATTGAAGCTTTAACTTTTTCATAATCTGATGTTAAAGTTCCTACATTAGTGAAAAGTTCTATACATAAATCTTCTTCTCCCATTACTTCCATAATAACTTTAACTTTTTCTTTATCAATAGCTATATTCTCTAGTATATTTCCATCTTTATCCCTATATTCAGCACCATTCATTAAAATATACTCACAATCAAGATTAAATTCATCTGCAATTGGTTTAACACCATCATAACTTCTACCTGTAATTATAGCAAATTTAACACCTAACTCTTGAGCTTTCCTTATAGCCTCAATATTTCCTTCTGATATAGTGTGATTAGTGTTTAATAATGTTCCATCCATATCTGATGCAATAAGTTTAATCATAACTCTCTCCCTCTATCTATGTACAATATATTATATTATTCTTACGACTGTAGAACTTTCACAAATCATTATATCAATTATTATATATCTTTATTTTCAAAATTTAAAATAAAAGAGATAGAAGATCTATTGATTAAACACTTCTATCTCTTTATTAATCTATTTTATATAATTAAGCTGCTTTTTCTTCACTGCTCTTCTTATAACTATCTTTAAATAATATGAAGAAGCGTAATAATATATATCCAATTAACATTGTCGTTACATAAGTTTGCACTCCGGCTAATTGATTAACTATATTTCCAGCGGTTTCATATCCTTGAGCTATTAAATATCCTGACATCTTAGTTGAAGCAACTATCCCGATAGCCATTGGGAATGTTAATCCTGCAAATCCAGGATGGAAATCAAATGAAAAGAACTTTGGTAGTCTCCATAATATAAATATGAATGCTGCAATTACTAAAGCGTATAAGTAATATACTATTATCGCATTTGGTTCTTTAATAAAGTTAAAGTAGCTTACTAAGCAAAGGCTTGATGGTGCAAGCAAAATTGCTTGAGTATGGAATACTGGATCTTTAATTTCATGTTTTGTTAATCTATAAATCATAAATGGCATTATTATTGTTAATACTGCTATACCATAAAATACAACTATTTTACCTATAAGAGGTTCATTCATAACTCCACCAACAACAGTAGAAACCATTATTCCATTATATGTTACAAACCAACTTGGAACGAAAGTCTGCATATTTACACCTTTTACAACATTCCTATATGTAAAAATTAAAATGTGAATAGCATGTAAAATTAAACCTGTAAACCATAATGTCTTACCCAAAATAGGGCTAGCATTATAGAAATAACTACCTAAAATCATAGTTATCATTGTAAACCCAGCATAAAGAGAAGCTGGTACAGTATTTGAGTATTCTTTTTTAACTGTATCAAAGTGGAAAATAATTTTTGTTAGATATACTAATAAAATAACTATCGCTGTCCAAGATGTTATATGCTTTATCCAAGTATATCCCATGCCTGCATAAACATTAGCTAATGTTAGTGCTCCTACCATAGTAGGTAAAATTGCGACTGGTAAGTTCTCAAGTTTTTGTAAAAAAGACTTATTATTCATGATTCCCTCCTAAAATAAATATACATAAAATAAGTTCTTAGTGATGTTCATTCCTTGTTAAGTTTTTAACTTTTTATTCTACAAATCATTCCGATGAATAAATTATATATAATACCACGAAATATTACTGTGATAAATATCACAATCTTTCAAAAACTTTAATACTTTTTTATCAATAATAAATATAAAAGCCCCACAAACTATAAGTTAATGGGGCCATTATATATAATTTATATAACATAATATAGTGGAAAGCTTACTTAAAATGATATTTTTATAACCATTTTTTATTAATATATAAACTCAAAGTTTTCTTTCATATTAAAGAAATCCGCATAATCTATATCAAAAATACTTTTAGTCACTCTTGAAATATCAATATTCTCTTTTATTAATTGAGTTAAAACTCCTGCATAAGATAAGTCACCTTGAATTATAGCACCATATATCCTACCATCCTTATGAATTATCTTTTTGTAGTTATCTCCATCAATTTTAACGTCAACTTTATAAGTTTCATCCTTTGGTTCCGTATCTCCAAGAGACATAGTAGGAACTCCAACAAAGTTCATAGTATTCTTACTACCAAAGAAATCAGTCATTATCATTTCATTTCCTAACATATTATTAGCAGCTATTATTCCTTCTTTAACAGCTGTTGGCCAGATTGGATTTCTTCCTGTTATATCCCCAGCACCATATACATTCTCTATGTTAGTTTTACCTTTTTCATCAATAATTAATCCAAATTTATCAAACTCAATATTACTTCCTTCTAAGAATGAAGTATTAGATCTTACTCCTGTTGCAACTATCACTAATTCACATGGAACTTCTTCTGTTCCATTACCTGTATTTATAACTAAAGCCTTAGGATTTTTATTTTCATCTAATATCAACTTTTCAGCTCTAACTCCTAGCTTTAAATTAACTCCATTTTCGGAGAACTTCTTTTGATATACATCTGAAGTATATTTATCTAATTGTAATGGTAATATCTTATTCCCCATTTCAACTAAAGATACATTTAATCCTTTTCCTAATAACCCACTTACAGCATCTATTCCAACAAGACCAGCACCTAAAACTACTACATTCTTAACTTTCTTAGCTACTTCCTTAATTAAAACTGCATCTTCTAAGTTTCTAAGCCCAACTACATTATTACCTTCTCTTAATCCTTCAACAGGAGGTATAAATGCACTTGCACCTGTACATAACATAACCTTATCATATGTTAAAGTTTCTCCGTTAGATAATTCTAAACTTTGAGCTTTATCATCTATAGATTTAACTTCAACACCTTTAATCCAAGTTATATTATTATCTTCAAAGAATTTTTTATCTGTGAAGTTTAATGATTCTATATCTCTATGATTAGAGATGTAGTGATGAAGTATACATCTTGAATACACGTTTTCATCTTTAGATACTAATATTATTTCAGCATCTTTATCTAATTCTCTTAAAGTCTTAACTCCGCTGATTCCTGCTGCAGAGGCTCCTATAACTACATATTTCATTACTTAACCTCCTCTAAAGTGATTGCTGACATAGGACATTTAGCTACACATTGTGGACTTCCTTTTTCCTTACAACCATCACACTTCATTATTTCTTTACGAGTTCTTGAATCAGCCTTTAACACTCCATAAGGACAAGCCATTACACACATATAGCAGCTTGCACACTTATTTTTATCGTACATTACTTTTCCTGTTTCTCTATCTTTACTCATGGCACCTGTCATACAAGTATAAACACATTCTGGTCTATCACAGTGTCTACAGAATATTGGAGCATATTTACCGTTACTATCTATTGTAATTCTACTTCTTGTATCTTCTGAATTATGAGCTACTATGCATGCAGTCGTACATGTTAAGCATCCTACGCACTTATTTCTATCTATCTTAATTCTTTTCATCATTTTCACCTCTTACTTCTTTATGATGTTAACTGCCACTGTTTTAAATGATGGCTCCTTTGAATATGGATCATATACCGAAGGAGTAAGTGAATTTGTTTCTATATAGTGAATTGGTGCATACAAATGTTCTTTTTTAACATGATCAGATATCTTTACATTAAATTCACTAGTAACTCCATTTTGTGAAGCAATTTTAACTCTTTCATTTTCTTCTATATTTAACTCTTTAGCTAACTCTGGGTGCATAAATACATATGACTCTTTAGAGTAAATTCTTTCTGATTCCATTATTTCTCTTGATCTAACTCCAGTATGCCATTGCCCTACTGTTCCTCTTCCTGAATTAAAGATATACGGAAATTCTTCACTAGTTTTAGTTGGATTTTCAGCTATATCTTCAAAATGGAATTTAGCTTTCTTAGATGGAGTATAATAATTACCATCTTCAAATAATCTTCTTTCATCAGCTTCTAAAACTTCTCCAGCTCTGAATGGCCATTGAACTCCTCTTGAACCTTCCATATTTGGTCCTTCTAACATTTCATAAGTTACACCTGTTATATCACATGGCATTCCTTTTGAACATTTCTTTAATAGTTCGAAAGCTTGTCTCGGAGTTTCCCATCCTTTTAATAAATCTCCCATTCCAAGAGTTTCACCAATCTTATAAAGAATTTCATAATCAGTTAATTCTCCTTCTTCCTTAGGAAGAACAGGATTAACCTTTGATAATCTTCTTTCAGTATTTATTATTACTCCTTCCTTCTTAAGCGCTGGAGTTGATGGTAAGAATAAATCACATAGCTTAGCACTATCTGTATCTTCATATATATCCTGAACTACAAAGAAATCTAAGTTGTTTACTGCTTTTTCAAACTCTTGGTTATTTGCCCATGAGTGTCTTGGATTTGTACAAAGTACCCATAAACCTTTTATTTCTCCAGATATAACTTTTTCTATTATAACGTTATATGGAATTGTTGGCTTAGTTGCAAGTACACTTTCATCTACCCCTAATGCTTCTGAAACAGCTTTTCTACGTGCTGGATTATCAAAATCTCCTCCACCATGTAGACCTGCCGTATTACTAAAGGCTCTAGATCCCATAGCGTTACATTGATCTGTTAAAGAGTTTGCACCAGTTCCTGGTCTACCTATATTTCCAGTCATCAATGCAAGATTTATAATAGCTTGAGCTGTTCTAACAGCTTGATATCCTTGGTTTACTCCCATTGTCCACCAGAAAGAAACTCTTTTTCCATTATGTATTATTTCAGCTAATTCTAAAACCCTTTCAGCTGATATTCCAGTTTCAGATTCAACATTATCTAAAGTAAATTTAGCTGCATGATTCTTGAAATCTTCATATCCTTCTGTATGTTTTTCTATATAATCGTTGTCTACCCAACCTTTTTCTATTAAGACATTAGCTAATGTATACATTAAAACCAAATCCGCTTTTGGCTTAATATCTACCCATATATCCGCATTCATTGCTGTTTCTGATTTTCTGGGATCAATAACTATTATCTTAGCATCTTTATTTTCTTTTACCCTTCCCCAGAATACCGGATGTGCTATAACTGGATTTGCTCCAATAAAGAATATAGTATCTGAAATTTCAGCATCATGTAATGTATATGGAGGCGCGTCAAATCCAAAGCTTTGCTTATGTGCAACAACTGATGTAGCCATACATAATCTAGTATTACCATCTCCAGGCATACCCATATAATTTCTAGCCACATGTCCAAGTAAAGCCATATCCTCAGTTGTCATTTGACCTGTACTTATGAAAGCAACACTTTCTTTGCCATATTTCTCTTGTATCTCTGTCATCTTCTTAGTAAAAGTCTTTATTCCTTCTTCCCAAGAAACTTCTTTCATTTCACCATTCTCATCTCTTAAAAGTGGTGTTTTTCTTGCTTTTATTTTAGTTTGTTGTTTATCTAAATTTAATCCTTTTATACAACAAAATCCTTGGTTTACAGGATAATCTACTGTTGGCGATACCTTTTGTATCTTTCCACCCTCTACATGAAAATCAATATTACATGCTAAAGCACATAAGTTACAAGTTGACTGAATCTTTTTCATAAGTCGCCTCATCTCCACTTCTTTACTTTTATTTATTTCAAATTGCAATTGTTATTTATTTCACTAAGTTTAATTTATCACATTTCTGTTTTTAAAACTGTGATAAAAGTCACATTTTTAACAAAGTTGTTGATTTAAAATTCTATTTTCTTTATAAAAAAATAGAAAAAGTACTAGCTTTATTTAAACTAATACTTTTTCTATTATATATTTTTTTAAATATGTTATTTCATATTTACTTTAATTACTGCACCTAAAATATTTGCATCATTATTATATTTACATCTACCTATCTTTGTTGTAAGGATATCTAATCCTAAGAAATTCTTTGAGGCTAATTTAAATCTTTCAGATATTAAGTCTATGAACCAATCCTCTTCAGAGATTCCTCCACCTAAGCAAATCATTTCTGGATTGTAGAATGTTGCTATAGATAATAATTGATTAGCCATATTTCTTATCCATTCTTCCATAGCTATTTTAGCTACTTCATCTCCAGCTAAATATTTTGCTGTTATTTCATGACCATATTGTAACTTCTCATCTTCATTTACTTTAATATTATAGATTTGAATTAATGCTGTCATAGAACAATAGTCACCTTGTCTTAAAACCTTATTCTCATGAAAATCTATAAATGGCATGTGATGGAACTCTCCTGCAAACCCATCAACCCCATATATAACATCATCTTCATTACAAAGACATCCGCCAGTACCTGTTCCTATAATTAAAAATGCTGATGATTTAGTTCCTTTAGCATTCCCAGCTTTAAGCTCACAAAGTCCTGCTGATTTAGCATCATTTATAGTTGCAACTATCTTACCAGTTCTATTTGATATCTCTTCATTAACGTTTGTCCCAAACATTATCACAACATTTGGTGCCGCATAAGACTTTATTTCTGATTCTTCATTAACTAACCCTGGAGCACTTACCCCTATTCTATCAACTTCATCTAAATACTTAGCATTTGAACATATATAATCATAAAATTCATCTTTTGTATCAAACTTAACTGTCGGAGTTTTCCACTTTTCTATTATATTAAATGCTGGATCTACTAATGCGTATTTTATAAAAGTTCCACCTATATCTATTCCTAAAGTTAATCTATTCATATTCCCCATCCTTTTACAAATTAAGTTATAATTATTTTATTTTATACTTAAATTATATCAGTAAAGGTATACATAAGTTTTCATTTTTTGAAAATATCTTAAATAAAAAAGAATTAAAAAATCAGAATCAAAAATTATAATAATAATTTTCATCTTCTTAATTCTTAATTCTTAATTCTTAATTCTTAATTCTTAATTCTTAATAACTATCCCTTATGAAAGAGTAACGTTTTTAATCCACTTATCTACAAGTAATCTCTTTGTACACCATAATGCTTTAATTACCTCATCTATTTTTAAGCAGAAAAATACTATACCTGCTGGTAAATTCAATACTACACCTGCTATAAATCCAAGGGGAATTGCTAATAGCCAAAGGAAAAGTACATCAGCCTTCATTAAAAACTTGGTATCCCCCCTGCTCTTAATACACCTTTAGTTAATGTTGAGCCAACGGCTGAGAATACTACAATAATTGATGTTGTATTCATTAGTTGATAAGCAATGTCCTTTGTACTTCCAGCTACATCATAAAATCCTATCATCACATTCTTTAAACTAAATATAAGAAGTCCCGAAAAGCATCCTATTAATACAGCTAAGGCTAAAAATGTCTTTCCATAATCTTGTGCCTTATCATACTCTTTAGCTCCAACGGTATTTCCTATAATTACACCACTTGCATTTGCAACTCCCATTAAAAATACTGTACAGAATTGTTGTAATACTGTATTTATAGAGTTAGCAGCTACCATTTCCGCTCCCATTCTTCCCATGATTACAGATAACATATTTAATCCTATTACTAATATAAAATCACTTATAAGCACTGGAGTTCCATGCTTAGCATAATCAGTAAAAATAGCTTTATCATGTTTAAATAAATCCTTAAGCTTAAACTGTATTCTCTTATCAATAAATACTAGATAAATTGCAACTATTAAAAATTCAATTATTCTAGAAATTAACGTTCCTATAGCAGCACCTGCTGCACCTAGTCTTGGAGCACCTAAGTTTCCGAATATAAACATCCAGTTTAAAAATATATTTGCAAAAAATGAAATAGCTGTTGAACATAAGGCTAACTTAACTATTCCTACTGTTCTTAAAATACCTATTGCTATAGTAGAAAAGCCTTGTACTAAAAATGCAAAAGATAATATCTTTAAATACTTAACTCCTTCAGCAATTACTGATGAATCTGGAGTGTATATTCTCATTATTTGAGCTGGGAAAAACTGTCCTAATATAAAGAAAGTAAAACTAAATACTGCACTTATCTTAAACATCATAGATAATGTCTTACTTATAGATTCTTTATCACCTTTTCCCCAAAACTGTCCTGTTAAAACTCCTGCTCCTCCAGCTAATCCAAAATGTATTACAAGAAATATAAAACTAAATTGGTTTGCTAATGCAGAAGCTGATAATGCTACTTCTCCTAACGATCCAAGCATCATTGTATCTGCCATATTTATTCCTATTGTTATTAGGTTTTGTAACGTTATTGGAATAGCTATCGCTAACATTCTTTTGTAAAAATCATTTTCTCTTTTAAATACCGTCAATTCCACGTTCTCATCTCCTTCCTCATACGATTATATCATCGAACACGTTCTTATGTTTTCTTATTTTGAAACTTTCATAATTTAATATATAAAAAAAGCTATTAGTTCACTAAACCTAATAGCTTCAAAGTAAAATTTTGGTAATATTTCTTTACCAAATAATATTTGATAAATAAATAATAAAAGGAATTGTTATTAAACACATGAATGTACTTAAACTTATTATTCTTGATCCATATTCATAGCTTGAACCATATTGTTCTGCAAACATAGCTACACTAACTCCAACCGGTGCTGAACTAGCTATTAAGATTACCATCTTTATTTCATTATATTGTTCCGGAATTAATAGTAAAGCAAATACAATTATTATTGGTATTATTACTAAGCTAATAAAGCTTACAAAGTATACCTTTAAATCTAGGAAAACAGTTTTTATATCACATTGTCCTAAATATACACCTAAAACAATCATCGCTAAAGGTGTATTTATACTTCCTACACTATTTAAAGTACTTAAAATAACATTAGGTAATTTTATTGAGCATATAAAAAGTAGTACTCCTACTAAAGAACCAATCGTTGCTGGATTAATAATAGCTTGCTTTAAAGAAATAGATTCCTTTTTTCCTGTTAATAAATATATTCCATAAGTCCAGCTTAATAAATTAAAGCATACTAAATATGCAGATAAATAAAAAACACTTTCATTTCCTAATATAGCTTGAACTAAAGGTATTCCTATAAATCCAGCATTAGAAAAAGTAGCTGCAAATTTTTCTATTTTTTGATCATTCTTAAATATTATTTTAGCTATTATAAAACCTATTATCATTGATACAAATGAAAGTATAAAAGCTATTACTAATTGCTTTAATAGATTAATTGAAAATTCTCTTTGAAAGGTTGTTATCATAATTATCGGACTAATAACTCTAATAAGTAAATTAGATATTTGCCTAGTTCCAATTGAATCTATCCATCTTTTTTTATATATTACATATCCTAATACTATTAATAAAAACATAATACAAATTTGATTACTTATAATACTAAAAATATTAATTTTCTTCACCTTCTTAAAATAAATTACAAGCCAAATTATAAATTTAGCTTGTAATTTACACATAATTTCTTGTTAATCTAATTCCAATCCATTTGATGCTATAACTTTTTTATACCAATGGAAAGACTTCTTCTTTAATCTTTCATAAGTACCATTTCCTAAGTTATCTAAATCAACATATATATATCCATATCTCTTTTTCATTTCATTAGTACTAGCACTTATAATATCTATTGGGCCCCAGCTTGTATACCCCATAAGGTCTACACCATCTTCTATAGCTTTACCCATTTCATAGATATGAGCTCTTAGATAATCTATTCTATAGTCATCATTAACAGTACCATCTTCTTCAACCTTATCTACGGCGCCTAGTCCATTTTCTACTACAAATAAAGGTATTTGATATCTATCATATAGCTCTATAAGAGAATTTTTAAGACCTATTGGATCAATTTGCCATCCCCATTCTGATGATTTTAAGTTAGGATTTTTAATACCCATAATAGTATTTCCAGCTGCTATATCAAGCCCTTCTGGATTGGCAGACTCACATCCTGATGAATAATAACTAAATGATAAGAAATCTACTGGATATTCCTTCATTATTTCTAAATCTTCAGGTTCAATAACTGGTGAGACACCTTTTTTCTCAAATTCCTTATACATATAATTGGGATAAAATCCCCTTACTTGTACATCTGAAAATGCCATATTACTTCTGTTCCAAATTAATGCTGCATAAGCATCCTCCGGCGCTGATGTATAAGGATAACGTATAAGCTTAGTAAGCATTGCTCCCATCTTTCCACCTGGAACTATTTCATGTAAATATTTCGTAGCTAATGCACTCGCAACAAATTGATTATGCATTGATTGATATAATGCTTTTTGGAATCCTTCTTTAGTAAACTTATCTTCTACTAAACCTGCTGAAGTAAATGGGTGCCTAAAAATACTATCTATTTCATTAAATGATAACCATAATTTCACGCTATCTTTATATCTTTCGAAAACAGCCTTACAATATCTAACATAGCAATCTACCACTTCTCTCCCTGCCCATCCATTGTATTTCTCAACTAAACCTAATGGCATTTCATAATGACATAAAGTAACTAATGGCTCTATATTATACTTTTTAAGTTCAGCAAAAACTTCATCATAGAACTTTAATCCTTCTTCGTTTGGCTCTAATTCATCTCCAATTGGAAATATTCTTGACCATGCTATTGAAATTCTTAAAGTCTTAAATCCCATCTCTGCAAATAAAGCTATATCTTCTCTATATTTATGATAAAAATCTATTCCATGCCTCTTTGGATAATAGACTTCATCATCAGTATTTTTAGCATTTTCTATACTCTCAGTTGTAACTTTATTTTGTCCATGATAATCACTAACATCAACCTTAGGCAAATAAGCACGTACATCTGATACTGAAATTCCTTTTCCTCCTTCTTTCCATGCACCTTCACATTGATTTGCAGCTATAGCTCCTCCCCATAAAAATCCCTCTGGAAAACTACTATTTATATTACTCATTATACTTCTCCTCCACTTATTACCTGATTTAAAATTACTACGTATTATTAATTAAACTTCTACATTTTCATTAATTTCTACAGTTGATTTAGCTAAAGCTTCTAACTCTATTTTTTCTATAGCCTCTTTAAATTGTGGTAAATAGTCCTTATTAGCTACTAACATTTCATCTAATAATTCCTTTGCTATTTGTCCACTTGTTATAATAGGATTTATAGTAAACGCCTGTAACGCCTTACCATAATTACCTGTTACAGCCGCTTCTATAGCACATTCTTCCATAGCTTTTTGTATTTGAAGTGGCCCTCTTGCACTTGGCTCAAATCTTCCCCAATTTATTGGTTCTGGACCATGTGCTGTGATCATAGCAGATACTTCAACTATACAATCATATGGTAAGTCACTTATTGCGCCATTATTTAATGTACTAACAACCATATTAGTTCTCTTATCATTTTCTATTGAAGCTACTAATTCACAAGCTGCATCACTATAATGAGTTCCCCCTCTTTTAGTTAATTGTTCTGGTTTATAATCTAAATTTGGATCCTTATATAATTCAAATAACTCGGCCTCTGTACGTTTAACTACTTCTGCTCTAGTCATATTATTTTCAAATTCTTCTAATTCATCATGTAACATATCATTAGTAATATAATAATATCTATGATATGAACATGGTAAGATTCCTAAATCTTTAATTTGCTCATAATTGAATGGTAAATCTCTAACATTCTTCATTCCTAAGTACTTGCCTTTATTTTCAGGCTTATATACTTCATCGATTATATAATTTGTTAATTCTTCACCTTTTTTATTCCATACCCTATGCCAATGGAAATGATTTAAACCTGCAAATTTAAAGTATAACTGATCTGAGAATTCTTCTAACCCCATAACAGCATTAGCCATATTCATAAATCCTATTGGAACATTACATAATCCAACTGTTTTCTTCCATCCACCAACTTTTATAGCAGCTTCCGTAACCATTCCTGATGGATTTGTAAAGTTAACAAGCCATGCATTTGGACATAATTCTTTCATATCTTCAATAATATCTAATATTACTGGAATAGTTCTAAAAGCCTTAAATATCCCTCCTGCACCATTTGTTTCTTGTCCAATAAGTCCATGTGACAATGGAATTCTTTCATCTCTAATTCTTGCATCTAAAAGGCCAACTCTAAATTGAGTAGTTACATAATCAGCATCCTTTAAAGCTTCTTTTCTATCTAAAGTTAGCTTAACATCCCAATCTAATCCTGCAGCTTTTACCATACGTTGAGCCATTGCTCCAACTATTTCAAGTTTTTCTCTTCCTTCTTCGATGTCAACCAGCCAAAGTTCACTAATATTTACTTCTTTTTGCCTTTTTATAAAACCTTCTATTAACTCTGGTGTATAACTTGATCCACCACCAATAGTTACTATTTTAATTTTTCTCATTCTTAATACATCTCCATATCATATTTATTTCTAACTTAATGTAAACCCTATATTTTGTGGTCTGTACACAATAATAATAAATGTTACAGACCCTCTATTCTATATCTTATTGTTCAGCTACAACTTCTTGCTCTTCAATCTCTTTCAAGTATTGTCTATTAGCTATCTTTATAAATGGAACATATAATAATATAGATAATGCTATAATTACTAATTGAACTATTACTGCATTAAATGTTCCATAACCCATAAAAGCATTTGCTATTATTGGAATGCCAAATGGAACATCAACTACTGAACATGGGATAAATCCTATACTAGTTGCAAACAATCCTATAAGAGTTCCCATAACACTTGTTAAAACGAATGGAATAGCCATTATTGGATTTAAAACTATTGGTAATCCAAAAGTAATTGGTTCATTTATACCACATAATCCTGGTAAAAAACTTAATTGCGAAATCATCTTATAATCATCTCTCTTCGAGAATAAATAACTTCCTATTATCAATGCTATAGTAACTCCTGCTCCACCTGGAACTATAAAGCTTCCCCAGAATGTCATTGTAATAGGATTTGTTGCAACTCCACCAGCTTGTACTTGTTCAATATTATTTGCTAATGCTGATATTAATAGTGGGTTTCTTAATGGTGATATAACTAACCCCCCATGAATTCCTACAATCCATAACAATTGTGATACTAAAACTAAAGCTACAATACCAAATGGTGTTTGAACTACCGTTTCTAGAGGTTTTTGTAGTACTACATACATATATTCGCTAATATAAGAGCCTGTAAAATTAACAAATAAACTTCCTACAATCCCAAATACAAATAGAACTATTGTCAATGGAATTAATGTGTTGAATGATTTAGAAATAGCCGCAGGAACTGATGGAGGCATTTTAATTTGTAGCTTATCAAACTTCATTAATACTGTAAATAATTCAACTGATAGTATAGCTACAAACATACCAACAAATAACCCCTGTGCATTCATGCTAGATGCTGGCAATACATTATTAACTAAACTTTGTGCACCTTCTACAACTGCCGTTACTGATTGGGGAACTATTGCAATATAAGACATAATTGCAACCATCCCTGCTAAGTATTCAGGTTGCTTATTCTTTTTTGCTAACAGCATACCTAATAAAAATACTATTACTAAGCTCATACTAGACATCGTTGCAAAGTTAATGGCAGCAAATGCTGGTTGTAAGTTTTTAAGGAATGAGAAGCTTTCGAATCCTGCTGCCGTTTTAAATAAAGCTGCAAATGAACCTATGATTACGAATGGCATATAAAATGTAAATGCATTTTTTATACAATTAAGATATTTATTATCATCGACAGCTTCAGCTACTCTCCCTAATATATCTGCAAACTTATCTGAAAATGCCATACTTATTTCCCTCCATTCTTAGAATTAAATAACTCTTCTGCATGTTTTAATACTGCCTGTCCATTCATTCTTCCGTAGTCAACTGGTTTAATAACTGCCACTGGAAAGTCATCACCTACTATCTTTTTAACTTTTCTTAATGTATGTTGAATTTGTGGTCCTAATAATAATACGTCAAAGTTACCTATTTCTTGTTCGATTAATCCTTGGTCTACAGCCCAAATTTTGTAATCCTTGCCTTGCACTTTTGCTGCTTCCTCCATTTTTGCTACTAACATACTAGTTGACATACCTGCACAACACGCTAACATAATTCTCATAATTTCTCTCCTCCTAATTTGCCCCTAATTTTATTAATTTATTATTTATATTATTAATTGATTTGTATAAACTTATAAATTCCTCTGCTTGATTTATTAGTATCATTGCAGTTGTTAAGTGATCTTGAGCATGTACCATAATTATATTTACATCAACTTTATTTCCACTTGCTTCTTGTGTAATCATACCAGTTTGTTGTTGATGTGCTAATCTTAATTCAGCTTGAGCTTCCTTTAAAAATCTCTCTGCTGCTTCAAAATCATACTCTCTTGCACACTCAATAGCTTCCATAGATTTTGCTTTAGAATTTCCTGCGTTTAAAATTAATTCAAATGCTACCTCATAATTATCCATTTTTTTCTCCCTCTTCCTCTTCAATTAGACTAAGTAATTTATTTAATACCGAATAATCTTTTTTCTTTATTAATTCAGTAATATAACATTTATTTGTTAAAAACTTCGAAGTTATTTGATAAAAACTCTTTAAATCTCTTTCATCATTATTTTCAATACACATTAAAAATACTAACTGCACCTTTTTTTCTTCCCATATTATAGGTTTTTTCAATATACATATTGAAACAAATGTATCATTGCATACCGCCTTATACGGATGTGGAATCGATACCATATTGCCAAATTCTGTTACAGCAAGCTTTTCTCTTTTTATCACCATTTCATATAAATCTTTTGGTACATCTCTTTTTTGTTCTATTTCCTTACACATAAAACTTAACACTTCTTCTCTAGTTTTAAATTCCATATCTGTAAAAAATAGTTCTCTATCAAAATATTTAATTATCTCGGACTCATTCTCATCTATAAGCATCTTTTTTATAGCTTTTAAATCAGATGGTTCAAAAAAACAATTCACTTCAAGTATTGGCCTCGGAATATTAAAATTAATTTTCAATGTTGATATAACATAATCAATACTTGTAAAGTCATAATTCTTTAAGGAATATAAATCTGCTGTTTCAATATTATTAATATAGCTACCAAACTCACTTTTTATTTTATAAATAAGAAGCTTTGCAGATCCTCTTCCAGAAGAGCATACAATTAATACATTCTTTTTATCTATCTTTGTTCTTTTTCTTTCTAATGCTAAGCTAAAATGTAATGCAAAATAAGCTACTTCATCTTCACTAATACTTTTATTGTATCTTTCGCTTAAAACATCACAGGCCTGATTAGCTATCATATAAGCAAATGACTGGCCACTTTTAATATCATTTAACAATGGATTTTTCATTGGCATATCATATTCTAATCTAACCTTTAATGATATTAGATGTAATGACATCATCATTATTAATTCAAAATCACTTCTAAAATCTACTTTTAAAGATTCATATACATGGTCCAACATATCATTTACTACATTATTTATTTCACTACTGATTACAATATTATCCGTAGCATACTTATCATTCAAATCAACAATCTTCTTTCCAGCTAAATGAATTGCTACATATTCGTTCTCATTCTTTGGAAATAATATTCCTAATTCTTTTTCTAATCTCGATATAATTTTTTTTGAAACTTCTACTTCCTCAGGATATTTATCTTCCTCTAAGCAAGATTTATTTATAGATAGTGAATAATTTTTGTTTATTCTAATAATAGATATATATATGTGTATTACTAAATTTCTAAAAGCAACATCCGAAAGCCTTATACTTGAAGCTAAAATTTCATTCAATAGGATGTCCTCTATCTTTTTTATTATTTCACTTCCTACCACTTCATTGTTAATAACTTTACTAAAACTTATTAAATACTTTGCTATGCATAATCTCTTATTAAATTCTGAACCTGATACTATAATTCCATAGTTAGGTCTAGTAATAATAGTAAGATTAAATTCTTCAAGCATCTTTCTTACAGCCTTTAAATCTGCTGTCAAAGTTGACTTTGATACATATATCTTTTCAGATAAATCATCAATTTTTACATAACTACTCTCATTCAACAAATAGCTTAATAAGTATTTGCTTCTATCTTCATGGTTTACTAAGTAGTTTTTTTTAGGTTCTGAATCATGTTTAAGATTATAAAAATAATCATTGAACTTCTGTTCATTATTAACTTTTAACTTTATGCCTAATTTTGGCTTAGTTATTATCTCAGCACAATTATCCTTTAACAAACAATTTAACTCCTTGATATCATTTCTAATTGTTCTTGAACTTACATTCATCTCATTAGATAATAACTCTGATTTCTTGTACTCTCCATCTAATAAACTATTTATTAATTCTAAAAACCTTTTTTCTTTACTCATATTAACTACCCCTTGCTTGATTTAAGTTTATCATCTGTAAACATTTAACTCAACGCAACCTTCTTCCACAATAAATGTGGAAATGTTTACAAATCTTTGTGTATATGTTCATTTTATATTTACTTCCATATTATAGTTTAAATGTTAAGTATAATTCTGATTTTCATAATTCGAAAATTTTATTCTACCCAATATAAACTATCGTTGTTTAAAGCTTTTACTTTATTGTATTTTCATGATCAAAGTTATTTTACTAAAACTTTTAAGCGATTCACTGGTATAACACCTAAAAAATATGCTTCTAAAAGTTCTATATAAAAAAATGCCTCAGCTTATTTGCTGAAGCATTTTTATTTTATATTTTTATTAATAGTGCTAAAGTTCCAGCAACTATTAAACTTAACCCAATTAAAGATTTTTTTGAAAGTTTCTCTTTTAAGAATATATATGCAAATCCTACAGTTACTAATATACTTAATTTATCTATAGGTACAACTACACTAGCTAGTCCATCTTGTAAAGCCTTGTAATAACATAACCAGGAGCCACCTGTAGCAATACCTGATAAGACTATAAATGCTAAACTTCTACGATCTATGTTTTTAATTTCATGTTGCTTTTTTGTTATAAATACAATTATCCACGACATAATTAAAACAACTATTGTTCTAATTGCAGTTCCCAAATTTGATTCTACATTTTCAATTCCTATTTTAGCTAAAATAGAAGTTAATGATGCGAATACCGCTGAAAGTGATGCATATAATAACCAGGCTTTATTTTTTAATCCTTTCACATCTTCATCTAAATTTTCTAGTTTTTCTTCTTTTTTTTGAATCATTAAATAAGTACCTATTGCTATCCCGATCATTCCGATTATCATATTTATTGTAATTTTCTCACCTAATACTATAAATGCTAATATCATAGTTAAAATCGTACTAGATTTGTCTATTGGAACAACTTTATTTACATCTCCTATTTGTAACGCCTTAAAATAACAAAGCCAAGATGCTCCTGTAGCCATTCCTGAAAGTATTAAAAACACATAACTTTTAGTACTTATCTCATTTAATGTCCATTGTGATCCTACTAGAAAAACCATCATCCATGAAAAAATCAAAACCACTACTGTCCTTATAGCCGTTGCAACATGAGAATCTACATCCTTTATACCAACTTTAGCTAGTATAGATGTAGCCCCTGCAAATATTGCTGAGGCAAATGCGTATATAACCCACATAAAATTTCTCCTTTAAAACTAATCTTTATATTATATTTCTACTTTCTTAATAAGATACTTATCATCAATTAATATTAATTATTATAAATGTATATAGTAACTTTTTCTATATTTCTATTATAAACTTTTATTTTTCTATTAAATACAATTTAATTATTTTCACATATAACTTTGTAAATTTTTTTAATTATTTCATTTTTTATTTAGTTGCAATTGCAACTATTTTAGCATTATAATATATAAGGCAAAACAAATAGAAAGGATTTATCTATGAATAATAAGAATAACGAATACTTTGGAAGATATATTTCAATTCTTTATCGTCAATCTAGTGTATTTTATTCAAAAGAATTTCATAAATTCGGTATTGGTGCTGGTCAATACATGTTTATGATTCATCTATACAAAAATGATGGTATAAGTCAGGAAAAGCTTTCCGAACTTATAAATATAGATAAGGGCACTACTGCCAAAGCAATAAAAAAACTTGAAGAGCTTGGTTATGTAGAAAGAAATAAAGATATCTCTGATAAAAGAGTAAATAAAATCTACTTAACAGAAAAAGCCTTAGAAATTAAAGATGAATTTCTTGCAAGCTTAACGAAATGGGAAGATATACTTACTTCAAATTTAAGCGATGAAGAAATTCTTTATGGATTGAAAATATTAAATAAGTTAACTAAAAATGTTTCAAAAAACTAGGAGGTAATACATGAGTAATCAAAAATATTTAGCTGAAGAATCTATTGGAAAACTACTTTTAAAATATTCTATTCCTGCAATTATAGGAATGTTAGTAAATGCCTTATATAATATCGTCGATAGAATGTTTATAGGTCGTATACCTGAGGTTGGTTCTTTAGCCTTAACTGGAGTTGGTATTACAATGCCAATCATGTCTATACTTTTAGCATTTGGTATGCTTATAGGTATAGGTTCAACTGCCAATATCTCATTAAATCTTGGTCGTGGTAAGAGAGATGTTGCTGAAAAGTTAATTGGTAATTCAGTTACATTAAGTCTAATCGTCGGTATTGCTATAACTGCTATAGGACTTATATTTTTAAACCCTATATTAAACATATTTGGTGCTAGCGCAAATACTTTATTTTATGCTAAGGAGTATATAACAGTAATATTAATTGGATCTACTTTTAATATTCTTTCTTTTGCATTAAGTAGTACAGTTAGAGCCGATGGTAATCCCCAAATGGCATCATTCACAATGATCGTTGGATGTATTACTAATGTTATTTTAGACTATGTTTTTGTATTTGTATTTAATATGGGAATCAAGGGGGCTGCCTTAGCTACTGTTATTTCACAAGCACTTACATTCTTCATTATTTTATTCTATTATACAAAAGGTAAATCTAACTTAAAGTTAAAAACACAAAACTTAAAGCTTGAAAAGAGTTTAATAATGATGACTTTTGCTATAGGAATTGCTCCTTTTGCTACTCAAATAGCAAATAGCTTAGTACAAGTTGTAGCAAATAATGCTTTAAAAACTTATGGAAATGACTTAGCTATTGGTGCGATGACAATTATCAGCTCATTAAATATGGTATTTATGATGCCTATATTTGGTATAAACCAAGGTTGCCAGCCAATAATAGGTTTTAATTACGGTGCTAGAAAATTTGAAAGAGCCAAAAAGACATTTATATATGCCACTATAGCAGCCACAGTAATATGCACTATTGGTGGAATATTAATTCAATTATTCCCTCAAGTTGCAATAAGCATATTTAATAACGAGGCTGAACTTACTGAACTAGCTGTTAAAGGCTTAAGAATTTATTTACTTATGATGCCTATAGTAGGAATTAACATAGTAGCAACAAGTTACTATCAATCAGTTGGAAAAGCTAAAATGTCTATGTTCGTAAGTTTATTAAGACAAGTTATTCTTCTAATTCCATTCACATTAATATTGCCTACATTTATGGGCTTAGATGGAGTATGGGCTGCTGGTGCTTGCGCCGACTTACTATCTGTAGTTATTACAATAATATTAATTGCTAAGGAATTTAAATCATTAAATAAACTTGCTATTAAAGAGAATATGGAAGCTCCTTTAGATGTGGTTACTAACTAAATAAATTGTTCGCTAGACTCACAAAGAGAAATGTTGCCTTCGACAAGAGAAATATTTTGCTTACGCAAAAGAGAAATGTATGTCTACGACATAGATAAATATTAGCTTGCGCCAGGATAAAAAAATACCTACGGCATGAATAATCATCTGCCGTAGGCATTTTTCTCTTCAGCTAAGGTTAATATTTCTCTGTCAGAATGACATATTTCCCTATACTGAAAGTGTATATTTCTCTGACGAAATCACATTTTTCTTAGCGTTAGCTAACATTTCTCTTGTGAGCTCCGCGAACAATATATTTCAAGTTTTAATTAATTTTCTTTTTTAGAAATAAAATAGATAATAGTAAATCCAAGTATTAGTGCTAATATTGAATATATAATATTAGTATTAACTACTTCACTAGGATATATAGCTATTATTGATCCCATAACAAAACCTAATATCATCATATAAGTTTTTCCTGGATACTTCTTTATTAACTTTTCAATAATCTTTGTAGTTAATACAACTCCTATTAATACCCCTATTCCAACAGGAATTAGAAATTTAATATTGAATGTATTAATTGCATCTAAGGTTACATCATACAATCCTAAAATTAATAATATAAAAGAACCACTTATCCCTGGTAATATAAGTGCTACTGCAATTATTATACCAGCTAAAACTAATAACCCTATATTAAATATTCCTGTGCCTTCTATAGCTATGCTAGCTACCTCATTACCACCTGATAAAAATAATGCTAAAATAAAGCCAATAATTAAAAATATGTAATTAAAATTACTTTTCCCTATAGATATTGCTTTTCTATATAAAGTTGGTATTCCTCCAAGGATTACTCCAATAAAGAAAAATGCCATTAGAGTTGGAAACCTATCTAAAGCTTTATCAATTATCCTACTAAAAGCTAGTACTCCTACAATTCCACCTAAAGCTAGTTCAAATATTAACTTACTATGTTTTCTCCAGTCCTCAAAAAATGAACCTACTGCATGAATTAAATCATCATATACATTTAATATTATAGCCATGGTTCCCCCACTTACCCCTGGTACCATAGTTGCAACGCTTATCGCTATACCTTTTAGAAAATTAACAAACAATCTCATATCTTTACACCTACTTAACACTATTTACTTCAAATTCTTGAAATCTATACTTTTGTCCAGTTGGATTAACTTTCCCCTCTGGAACTTCTTCTATAAACATATCATAAGGTCTTACAAACAAACCACATTCTCCATATAATGCTCTATATAAGACCATAGTTTCTTGTGTTTCTGAATGCTTTACAAAGTCTTCAACTAAATACAAATCACCTTTAAAATGTCTAAATATCTTCCCTCTAGAATTAGTTATATCCCTCATCACTTTCTCCTTTATATGTACTAAATCTTATTTGAATATATTTTATCTTAATCCATAAATATATTCAAATAAGATTTTATAACAAATTATAATTTTATATTCAACCCTGTATTAGTAAATAGGAAATGACAAGCTTAAATCAACATTATCGTTAACTTAACACTTGTCACTTATCCTTATTAATAAAAATTAATATTTACTTAAATTTTAATTCGTAACTGTTTCTTTTATTCTTATTTCTGGTATTATTTCATTTTCTTCATACTTAAAATACTTTTCATGTACATCCATAAAGTAATTCCCACAAAGATATAAAGGATATAATACCCATAACATTGTTATATTAACATCAAAGCTAAATTTAGACCATATAGTAAGAACTGCTATAAATGTACATAATACACTTACACTTACTATATAAATCAATTCTTTTATATCTTTTACTTTATTAACCTTTAAGTTAATAACAAATAATATTACTGTTAAAATCGAATATAACCCACTCATCATCATATTTTCTATGTTATAAATATCTATGCCATACTTCTTCATATAAAGCACATATTGTAACTTATCTACATTTTCTTTCCACATCTTACTCCAAAAATCAAAATCTGACCACTTATTCGGAATCATATCTAGTGGAATAGAAAGATTTAATTTTGTAATCTTAAAGAATATTGCTACAGTAATTATTGCCATGGAAATATATATTATTTTTAATACTGGTTTTCGTTTTGCTTTAAAGAAATAAGTTATAACTTTAATTAATATTAACACTAAAGCTATTATAGGTAATACCATTGAAAATACTTTAGCAAAACTATGATATATTCCTCCACTAACTGCCATTTCTTGAATTCCGAACGTTGTTTTAAATTCTTCTACCTTATTTAGTGTCATATCTGTTCCATTAATAGTTAAGCCATCTAAAACCTCATTATCATCCTCTAATAATTGAACAATAATATTAGATTTTGTACCATCATGAATTCCCCTTACTATTAATTTTCTTTCCCCATAAGTTATCTCTTTACCAATAGAATGTGTACTTCCAAACAATTTATATGATGTTTCTGTGTCTATAAGACAACCGTCTTTATCATCTTGAAATAATAATGCTCCATCAAATAATAAAGATGAATTTCCCCTTATAGCTAATACCTTAAGATCATTTGCATTTCTATTTAAATCAATATTTATAGCTGATTGTAATGATTTTTCCGTCCAACCAACTACTGATATATCACTTTTATTTTCTTCAATATTCTTAATTGTATCTGCTCTAATATTACCATTTTCAAAATAGAAATTTATAGTATTATTCTCTTTTTCTATATTATTTGTATAGCCTAAGGTAATTCCCCAGCACATAACTAAAGCAAAAATAAGGATTACCTTAATTATATGCTTTACTTGCCTTATCATTCAGTCTCCAAGCGAACTCTATCGCCATCTTCAACTGTTTTATTACTACTTATTATAACTTGTTCACTTCTTGAGAATGAACCTTCTTTTAAAGCCGCAAATTCATTATCTTTCTTTTCTATTTGAACTTCATATTTTCTTGCTACTTTTTCTGATCCTAACACTGTTTCTTTTTCACCAACAGCTAAAACATAGTAACTATTGTTCTCGCCTTGCCTTAACGCTGCTAAAGGAACACAAGTAGAATACTTCTTAGCCTGACTTGAAATAATAATTTCTCCTGTATCATCAATTTCACCTGTACCTGCAGGTAAAACTACTGTTACATTTAAGAAATCTGCACTTTCTTCGCTTTTTGAAATGGCTTCTATAGTTAAATTCTCTACATATCCACCACTACTTAACTTTAACGCTACAGTTTGTCCTTGTTTTACCGTAGTTCTCTTACTAGATTCAATTTGTCCAACAAACTTATATCCACTTTCTTTGTCTGCTATTGAAACTACAGCGTCAGATGTAACTCCTCCATTTTCAGCAAATACACTTGTAACAATTCCTTCTTTAGGTGATGTTACCTTGCCATTTGCATCTAGTAGAGGTTGTAATTTCCCTAACTCTTCGTAATACTCATCTAGCTTTAATGAATCTTTAACATCTTGTAGAGTACGATCTAAATCTACTGTGTCATTAGCCTCTGCTACAGCTGATGCATGCATTGATTTTTTACTTTCATAATCGCCTTTTAAACTTTCTTCCATAGCTTTATCTTTTTCTTCTTCTGGTAAAGCTTGATAATCTTCTAAAGCTTTCTTAGCTTTATTCATTTCTTCTAATGCATTTGATACATTACTATTTTTAGAAGCTATAGCCCTATTGTAATCTTCTTTAGCTCTAGCTAAAGTCTTTTCCTCACTTGAAATATTCTCATTTATTTCATCTATCTTTTTTTGTAAAGCTTCGGTATTTAATTCTACTAATACATCTCCTGTTTTTATTAGTGTCCCAATACTTACATTTACGTATTCGATTTTCAGACCTTCTATTATAGAAATCTTTTCTTCTCTATTTTTAACTACTCTTCCTGATGCTTTAACTTCATCAACCATAGTTTTTACTTTTGGTTTTTCTGTTTTAATAACAGGAATCGTTAAAGAATCTGCAAATCTCGATAACATAGTGCATCCTATCATAATCAATAAGAATGCACCTAAATATTTAACTGCTTTCTTCTGCAGCGTATCTTTTCCTTTTTTAACATACTCGAAGTTAATAATTTTCTTTACTTTTTGTTTCATACTCATAACTCATCATTCCTTTACTGCTGATGCTGCAATACCTTGCTCTAAATAACTTTGGCCTGCAAAGAATACTATTATTGCTGCTATTAATGTAACAGCTGATGCCGTAAATGCTATATCTGCATTTTCTAAGGTTATATTAGGTAGATAAATTGATAACGGCCATAAACTCTTATCTTTTAAGAAAGTTAATGGTTGCTCTATTAGATTCCAAAGCTCTAAGAACTGTAAAATCACCGCAGACATTATACCTGGCATACCTAATGGAATACCTATTTTAAAAAATATCTTTAATTCACTTGCCCCATCTATTCTTGCCGATTCTATAATAGCTTCTGGTATATTGCAGAAAAACCTATACATTATAAAAATCGAGAATGTTGAAAAGATAGCTGGCAATATGATACTCCAATGAGTATCTAACATTTTAAAAGAATCTAATACTAAATAGCTCGATAGCATAGTTACTTGGAAAGGCATTAGCATTACCACTATGTATAAGGTAAATAATATTTTCTTAAATCTAAAGTTATATCTTGCAAACCCCCAAGCTGCCGCTATTCCCACTACAAGTTGTCCAGCAATTGATAAGAATACTATCTTAACTGAATTCCAGAACATCACAAAAAACTGTGGTGTATCTAATAATAGCTCAACGTAAGATCTTATAGTTGGATATTTAGGTAATAGTCCCCAACTAACAAAATCCTTTCCTTTTCCTAATACTGGTGCAAGGTGCCCTGTTAGCTCGGCCTTTCCCATAAAAGATCCTGCTATTAAAAAGATAACTGGAAAGCACATAAATAAAGATAGTATAACTAATATAAGAAATATAATCTTTTTCTTCATTTTAGTAATCTCCTCTCTAATCTTGATTTTCCCATGCCCTCTGTAGAAGCATAATTAATCCAAATATTATTACTGCCATTACTACAGACGCAGCAGCCATCTTTCCAAATGACATCTCTCTAAACCAGTTATTAAATAAATGTTGTAATAAATACATACTCTTATCCGGATAATCTCCAGCTACTAAGTAAGCTTCTCTAAATACCTTAAAAGAATTAAGTAAAGATAAAACAGCTACTGTATATAATGTAGGTTTTAAGCAAGGTAATGTTATCTTAGTGAAACATTTTAAATCCCCCGCTCCATCAACCTTTGCTGATTCGTAAATTTCCTTTGATATTGCATTTAGTCCTGCTAACCATAATATTATTGTATATCCAAGATTCTTCCATATATAACTGAATACTAATACCCAAAAAGCATATCCTGTACTCATCCAATCTTGACCTGCCATATTAAAATTATTTAATACCCCGCTCAATACCCCTTGTTCATGAAATACTATATTCCATATAAGTACCACTGAAGCTATTGGAACAGCCATAGGTATTAAAAAAGCAGTTCTTAAAATTTGAGATGCCTGTACAAATTTATTTAAGAATACTGCTATAGCAAGTGATATTGCTAGTAATAAAGGTATACATACTAACACAAACTTTATTGTATTTTGTGATGCTAACTTAAAAGCAGCATTTGAAAATATATCATAATAATTTTCAAGTCCAGAAAACTCTCTTGAAATTGCACTTTGAAAAGATCTAATAAATACATCTAAGAAGGGAAGCAGCGTAAACACTGCTACCCCTATTAAACTTGGTAAAATAAAATATAATGGTGCTTTATTTATCTTCTTCTTTCTTTTTACCTTTTCCATATTACTCCGCCAAATATAAATCTAAATTATCTACTATTGTATTAATAGCATCATCTAAACTACTATTTCCTAAAGCATATGCTTCGAACTGTTTAGCTACTTCAGTTAGTAATACCCTATTAACTGTTCCAGCTACAGTTAAACTTTCTATTTCACCTATTAATCTATTAACATCTTCTTCATTTGGCAGGTATTGTTTAACTTCATGCATAGTTCCATCTTCGTCTTGCCATCCCATTGTTCCACCAAAGTAATGTTGTGTTTGGTCATCAAATTCTGGTTGCCACTCTTTGTCTATTTCAAATTGCTTTTTGAAACTTTCCTTATTTACAGTTATTCCTTGTCCATAATATCTTTGTTGAGATTTTTCAGTAAATAATTCCTTTATAAACGCTTTTGCCTCTTCCTTATTCTTACCTTTAGCATTCACCCCTAGAGCATCTATAGGCATAAATACTTTTTCATCTCCTCTTGTTAGCATCTTGTAATCTAAATCTTTATTATTTAATAATGCAGTAACTAATGACTGATATCCCCATGATGAATCTAATCCACCATACATTAATGAACTTGCATCATCTCCATCCATTAACAATGAATCTGCATAAATAGAAGGCATTAAGTAATTATTTATTTCATAAACACTCCACATTCCTTCATTTTGATCTTCAAATTCTTCACCATCTGGATTTTCTTCGAACTCATCATTAGGCTCAACAACTTCTGTTTCTGTGCTCACACCACCTTGGAATTTATCATTCCATACCGCTTCCATCTTTTTATTATATCTTTGCATATTTTCATCTATAGCTGTATATAACTCTTTAGTCTTTTCAAAGAAATTATTTAATGCGTCAACATTTATAGTTTTATCACTATTTAACCAATCATTTCCGTATAGGTAATATAATGAATAAACTAAAGTTTTTGGTGAATAATAATCATTAAATATTCTCTTATCCGGATTTTCTTTTCCCATTTTCTTTGCTAATTCTACAAATGAATCAAAATCTGATACTGAATCTAATACATCTTTGTTTCCAAGTAACATTGGGAATTTAACCTTAGTAGGGAATTGATATATCTTTCCATCAACAGTATACGCATCTGCTATATTTTTAAATATTAAATCTTGACTTGTATATTCTGATATAACATCACTTATATCTTCTAAAAGTCCTTTTTCTATATAAGACTCTACTGGTAGACCATCTAGTAAAATAACATCTGGACCATTTCCTGCAGCTATCTCAGTATTTAATGTTTTAAGTGCATCTGCCTCAGTAACGCCTTCTTCTCCCCAGCTCATACCAATTTCATATTTGACATAAGTATCTGGATTTGCTTTTGCATAAGAAGAAACTGCTTGTCTAACTTGATCATTTTCTAATAATGAATATATTCTTAATTGTTTATCTGGTACTGAAGGAACATTAGCATCATAACTATAATTAATAATAGCCATTTCGTTATTGTTCCAATCATTAAATATTGCTAAAAACTCATTGTTTTCCTTTTCAACAAATCCCATTATATTCATTTCTGAATCACCAAAAGAACTTAGTGCTCCATCAATAAGTTGTTTAGTAGCTTGTGATTCCATATCATATTCGTATAATCCTAAAGTAGTATAGTAATATAACTTGCTATCGCTACCTGAGTTAAGGAAGTTAGGATAATATTGCACGTTATTACCTAATATTTCTTTTTCTAACTTTTCTAAATTACCTTTTTCTTCACCAGTATTAATATCAAACTCAGTTATTGTTTCAAATCCATATACAATAAGTGATTCTCCTACTAATGAAAAACTATTAAAATAATCATCTATACTATACTCATTCTTTACCTCGAATGTTTGTCCATCTAATTGAACTATAGCATTTCCTTCCCAAGTTGAATAGAATATATCTCCATTATTAGCCAATACAAATTGAGAATAACCTGGATTCATTCCTTCTTCAGATGAAGTAGTTGTAAATTCAATATCTTCAACAGTTCCATCTTGGTTTACAACTGCATACTTATATTCTATGTTTTCAAACATATCCTCTTTATTCGATGTATCTTCTTCACCTTCAGCTGGTGGTGTCCAAGGTTCCATAAAATAATAATTAATAAGTATTCTACCATCCTTCAACATATTGGATGAATTAGTTACTGTTTCCTTACCATCTTGTTTAGGTAATTCTATTTTTGTCTCACTCCAAGTTTGTCCACCATCTTCAGATATAAGAGACGTTAAACCACCTTCGTAGTTCTGAGCTACCATTCCAATTTTATTTTCTTCTAGCTTAATTACATTTTGAATGTAGACCTCTTTAGGCCCCTCATATCTCTCTTCAATATACCTTCCCATAGTAGACTTCTTAGTACCTCCACCAGAACAACCGACAGCAGATACCATCAAAGCAAGAGACATTGCTATTGAAAAGATTCTTTTTAGCTTCTTACTCATAAATTCCTCCATACTTATTATATTTAATATTATATTTTTACTTTTTATCTTATAATACCATTTTTTGTTATTGTATACTACTTATATTACCTTAAAATTTCATTACAATTTAGTTACAATTTGTTTTCATTTAATTTTATATGCAATATTTTTCCTATCGTCGAATTTATAAGGCCATAGTCATAAATTTCAATTTAAAGCTTTACTTATTAGACTATTTTACTTAATAAAATGTTCACAGAAATATTAATTTTTGAAATTTTATTAAGTAACTATTTTGGTACAAAAAAAAAGCCAGCTTTCGCTGACCTTTTAAACTATCCACTTCTTATTTCCAGTAAATGAAATATTTAACCATTTATTATATTTAATATGCTTCATAGCATCATTTATTTCTTCTCTTACACTATCCATTTGGTCTAAAGTCTTTAGTTTACTGTTTTGATTATAGACAAAATCTATTTCAATCCTAAGTTCTCTACCTATCTTAGAAACTCTAGCTATTGAATCTTCAAATCTATACTCTTCTTCAATCTCTTTTACTAATACATATATATCTTCATTTATTTCATCATCGGCTTTAACAGCAATAATCTCTTTGAAACTTTCCATAAATGTCTTTATAGGTAATCTTAAAAATACTATTGATACTATTAAAGTCATCGCTGGATCTATATATGGATTTAAGAATTTAAATTTACTTGCAGATAAAACTATCGCAATTAAAAATCCTACTAATACAGCTGCACTTAATATTGTATCCATTAACCATTGGTTAAATTCCGCCTTAAGCAATTCTGAAGACAAACTTTTGGCTTTACTTTTAATATAAAAAGAAATAATTCCACACCCTAAAACAGATATAACTGAATATATTATAGCTAGTCCAAATTCTACAGAATTCCCTCCACTTATTATAGTTTTTACTGCTCCAACTAATGTAAATAAACACATTATTAGTATTACTAGAGATTTAATTGATATAACTAAAGGCTCTAAAATATGTTTTCCAAAAGGAAACTTTTCTACGTCCTTTTGAGACATAAAATTACTTATAAATAAGGATAACATTGATAATAATAAACTGATAAATGAATATAATCCATCGAAAATAATCATCTCAGAATCTATCGCTCATCCCCATGCAATACCAAATAGTGCAAAGAATAATGCACCTAAAACTGATAATTTTAATACTTTGTTTTCTACTTTCATTATCTTCACCACTCCTTTAAATATTTTTGCTTAATACCATAATACTAAATTAAATTCTACTTGGTAATGATTAAGATGCTCAAAAAATACTACTAATATATTTAATTTTAAATTATTAAAAATTTACTTATAGCATAAATGTACCTTGAAAAATATTGTTATTTTTTTAACAACAAACTGAATATTCAGAATATTTTCCATATTAGAAATATATTTATAATTTAATTACCTATTGAAACGTTCCGCATTTGATGGTAAAATCATTAATGAATTTACTATTAATTAAGAATTATTATTGATATCGTTTTAACAAACTAAATTAATATATTAGAAAATCGGAGGTATAAGCAATGAGACAAGAATGGACAGGCTTTAATAAAGGCCAATGGCAAAAGAGTGTTGATGTAAGAAACTTTATCCAAACTAATTACACTGCTTACGAAGGAGATGACAGTTTCTTAGCTGGTGCTACTGAAGCAACTAAAAAGCTTTGGGATGAAGTTAGTGAACTTTTCAAAAAAGAAAGAGAAAATGGCGGAATATTAGACTTAGATACTGAAACAGTATCAGGAATAAACGAATATAAAGCTGGTTACATAGATCAAGCTTTTGAAAAAATAGTTGGTGTTCAAACTGACGCTCCATTAAAAAGAGCTGTTATGCCTTATGGTGGAATAAGAATGGCAGAAGGTGCTGCTCACTCATACGGATATGAAGTAAGCCCAAAAATCTCTGAAATATTCAGCAAATATAGAAAAACTCATAACCAAGGTGTTTTCGATGCTTATACTACTGAAATGAGATTAGCTAGAAAATCAGGTGTTATTACAGGTCTTCCAGATGCTTACGGTAGAGGAAGAATCATAGGTGACTATAGAAGAGTTGCTCTATACGGGGTGGACAGATTAATCCAAGATAAAGAACAACAAAAATTAAGCTTAGAAGTTAAGACTATAGATGAAGATGTAATAAGATTAAGAGAAGAATTATCTGACCAAATAGTTGCTTTAAAAGAATTAAAAGGATTAGCTGCAACTTACGGATTTGATATATCAGGACCAGCTACTAACGCTAGAGAAGCTATCCAATGGTTATACTTTGGATTCTTAGGTGCTATAAAAGACCAAAACGGTGCTGCTATGTCACTTGGTAGAACTTCTACATTCTTAGATATATATATAGAAAGAGATTTAAGAAACGGTGTTATCACTGAAGAAGAAGCTCAAGAATTAATGGACCACTTCGTAATGAAGTTAAGATTAGTTAAGTTCTTAAGAACTCCAGAATATAATGATTTATTCTCAGGAGATCCAACATGGGTTACTGAATCAATCGGTGGTATGGGATTAGACGGAAGAACTTTAGTTACTAAGAACTCATTCAGAGTACTTAACACACTTTACACTTTAGGGCCATCACCAGAACCAAACTTAACAGTTTTATGGTCAACTAGATTACCTCAAGGATTTAAAAACTTCTGTTCTAAGGTTTCTATTGATACATCATCAGTTCAATACGAAAATGATGATTTAATGGCTCCATACTGGGGAGATGACTATGCTATCGCTTGTTGTGTATCTGCAATGAGAGTTGGTAAGCAAATGCAATTCTTCGGTGCTAGAGTTAACTTAGCTAAGACTTTACTTTACGCTATAAACGGTGGTAAGGATGAAAAATCTGGGGTTCAAGTTGGACCAAAGACTATTCCACTAGACAGCGAATACTTAGATTACAATGAAGTAATGGATAGATTTGAAACAATGACAGACTGGTTAGCTAACCTTTATGTTAATACTTTAAATGTTATTCACTACATGCATGATAAATATTCATACGAAAAATTACAAATGGCTTTACATGATAGAGATGTATTCAGAACAATGGCTTGTGGTATAGCTGGACTTTCAGTTTGCGCTGACTCACTATCTGCTATTAAATACGCTAAAGTTAAGCCTATAAGAAACGAAGCTGGAATAGCTGTAGACTTCGAAGTTGAAGGTGACTTCCCTAAATACGGAAATGATGATGATAGAGTTGACGAAATTGCTGCATGGTTAGTTGAATCTATGATGAACAAGATTAGACAAAACAAAACTTACAGAAATGCTACTCATACTCAATCAGTATTAACTATTACATCAAACGTTGTTTACGGTAAGAAGACTGGTACAACTCCATGTGGAAGAAAAGCTGGAGAACCATTTGCACCAGGAGCTAACCCAATGCACGGAAGAGATAACAGTGGATCACTTGCATCATTAAACTCTGTTGCTAAGATTCCATATGAACATTCTCAAGATGGTGTTTCTAATACATTCTCAATCATTCCTGATGCTTTAGGAAAGACTGCTGAAGGTAGAATTACTAACTTAGGTGCTATGATGGATGGATACTTCTCTCAAGGAGCTCAACACTTAAACGTAAATGTATTTGATAGAGAAACTCTATTAGATGCTATGGAGCACCCAGAAGAATACCCACAATTAACAATCAGAGTATCTGGATATGCTGTTAACTTCATCAAATTAACTAGAGAACAACAATTAGATGTTATAAACAGAACATTCCATAAATCAATGTAATATAAAAAGCCTACTCAAATTTGGGTAGGCTTTCTTTTTATTTTAGAAGCTTTACCATTGTTCGTAAAAATCAAATTTTTTATTAAAGAAAATAACACCTACTCCACCTATTCCTAAATGTGCTCCTAAAACGCACCCTATTTTAGTAATGACACACTTAGCATCTTCTCCAAATCTTTCTTTTATAGCTTTAACAACCTCTTTAGCTATATCTTCATCATCAGCATGACCAATTCCTATTATTTGATCTGTAAAACCATTCATTCTTTCTTCAACTAAATCTAAGAGCATATTTATGGATTTCTTTTTACCTCTAACCTTCTTTATAACCTCTAAATAACCATTGTTAACTTGTAGCATAGGTTTTAAATCTAGCATAGTTCCTAAGGTAGCTTGAACTTTATTTATTCTTCCACCTTTCATAAGCCAATTTAAATCTTCTAATATAAAAAGATGTTCTATACTTCCTACCATTTCATAAGTGTCTTCAATAATTTTTTCAAAACCTACTCCACTTTCTATAAGTTTTAATACCTGCATAGCTATAACACCTATCCCTATAGCCCCTGCTTTAGTATCAACAACCTCTATATTTCTTTCCGGATATTTTTCTTTAAATTCTTCTGCTATTTTTTTAGCTAAATTACAAGTACCTGATAATACTGATGAAAAGGCTAAATATATAAAATCATTACCCTCTTCGCAATTTTTATCAAATATTTCATATATATTCCCTGGTGAAACTTGAGATGTTCTAGGCAATACTCCTTTTCTCATTTCAGCATAAACTTCATCAATTGTTATATTCTCTCTATCTAAATATTCCTTATCATTAATTAATACCCTAAGTGGTAATACTTCAACATCATACTTTTCAAAGATTTCTTCCGGCAAGTCACAAATACTATCAACTATTAACTTAATCATCTTTTCTCCTTAAATTAACTATCTAATTATGATTTTTTCCAACATAATAAGTAATATACATCCATTTCTCCTTAAGTTAAATAAGTATTTCACAAATTAACACAATGTTTAAAATTTGTCCAAAAAAAGTTTACTCAAATAAAAAGAAACTGCCCTAAAGCAGTTTCCTCATTAACCCTTAACCCTTAACTCTTAATTTTAAACTCTTAACTCTCTAAAAGCTTCTACCTCCACCACCATGAGAATTTCCACTACTTGATGTATGCGTAGTACTAGCTCCTCCTGATGAATTATTATTATTTTTAGGAATTTTTCTACTAGTCGTATGTGAAGTTATAAATCTATCACTTCTTTTTGTAAACTTTATAGAACTTCTATCTATATAACTTTCTTCTGCTACTGCCATAGGTTTTCTATAATTAAATATAACAATACCACAAACTACAGAACTAACTACTAATGCAATTAAAATAGACATACCTATTCTTCCAGCAATATCTTCACTTTCTTCTACTCTATTTCCATTTTCATCTACTGTGTATTGATTTGAAGGTACTCCACTTTCTAAAAACCTTTTCGTACTACTTAAAAATACTTCTGAACTTTTAAAGTAATCTCCATCACTTAAATGAGAATACACATCATCTAAAATGCTTTCTATTCTATTATCATTAAAATAATTTATTCCCTTTCCAGATGTAGAAAGATATACTTCTCTATCTTCCATGTTTATAAGCATTAAAATTCCACTATTATCATTCCCTAAACCATAGCCTTCATAATCAAAAAAATCATCTGCATAATCTCTAGAGCTCTTGCCTTCTACATCATCAGTTGTTACTATAACTATATCCATTTCATATTCATTAGATATCTCACTAATACTATTCTCTAAAGAGATAATTTCCTCACTTGAAAATAGTGCTGCTTTATCTACAACCCGCTTTAATTCAGCATTAACCTTTCCAGTTAACGGTATACAAATTATCATTATCATCAACACCATTGATATTCTGCTGACTATCTTTTTCATATTAATGCACCTCCAATAAAAGCTACAATTAGCGTTATAAGAAATACACTAATAAATAACATGGCAACTCTCCCCTTTGATACAGGTAAAGCTCCATACACCTCTCCAGTTTGTCCATTTATAGCAAAAATGTAATTCTTATTATTAAATTGGTATGTTAACATCCATACTGGTAATAATGCATATTTAAAACTTGAATCTTCATACTCATTATTAAAGCTTCTTTCACTTACTATGCTATATCCATTAATTGAATTTCTTAAAACACTATTAACAGATCCATTAACAGTTTTCTTAAGCTCCGGTAAGACATCTTCCTTATTCTTATCATATTTATCAGCTAAAAATCCTGGTAAATATGCCATAGAGAAATCTTTAATTTCATTATAATTAAATGGTTCTATAGCTCTCATAGCATTATCATCAGCTTTTGTTGAGGCATTTTGAGGTACATTATTAAACTTTAATTTTGCTTCTCTATAAACTTCATAAATGTCTGTCTTAGTATATTCATAATCCCCTTGTCTCCAAGTTCTTATCTTTTTCGCTGTGGCATACATACTTCCGTTTACATCACAATCAAAAAGCCAATATGGTATATATATTCCTGTTATTTTTTCTAATTGCTTTGCAGAAGTAAACTCCTTTGGTATAAACCATTTCTTTTTTGACCAACTTAGTAATATTTCTTCTGCTTTTCTTCTATCTATCTTAAATGGAATAACCTTTGATGGTTTAAAATCTCCTGATAATTTATCTGTTAATATTACAGGGCCATGACAATAACAACAAAATGTTGCTGAAGTAGATTTATCAGCTATAACCTGAGCCCCACATCTAGGACATGAATACACCTTTGTGTTTTTATTTATTTCATCCCTTAAGTCATCAGATATACGTTCTTCTTTATATTCATCTCTATTATTGCTTTCTTTTTTTAAGTAATTCTCTAACTCTTCTATAGAAAAAGTACTAAGACAATAATCACACTTTCCCATTTGTGAAGCAGCATCAAAAGTTACATGCGCACCACAGTTAGGACATTTATAAACAGCAGCTCCCATTTATTCACCTCACTAATTAATTATAAATAAATAATAACATCATTTACAGTTTAAGTAAATCAATCTTAATCTTATTAACCCCTATACTTATCTATTATCATTATGAAAAATAAATATGATTTATAATAAAAATCCTAAGAAAATAACATATTATTTTCTTAGGATATCTGCAACTACTATATTCGGTCTATTAAAAAGTCTTAATGGAAATCCACTGTTCCCTAGCCCTCTACTAACAACTAACTTATTTTCTTTTCCATACACCCCTGAATAGTACTTGGGAAATATTCCCTGTCCCGGAGCAAATAATCCACCTATACAAGGTAATATAAATTGCCCTCCATGTGCATGCCCTGAAAACATAATATCAAACTTATATTTACTATAAGAAATATCCTCATTAGCTTCATAATTTTCAGGATAGTGCGAAAGTAAAAGCTTAACTCCGTTCATCTTTTCTAGTCTATTTAATAAATAAATTGATTTATCACTTTCATATTTACTCTTAACCTTTTCATAAAATAACTCTCCATCATCTACTCTTTTTTCTACTAATCCTAGAATATTCACAATGGTAGATTTTATTTTTATTGTCTTTATCTCATTATCTAAAACTGAAATATTATTAACTTTTAATTTATGTATTATTTCATTAAGCTTCTTACATCTCATCTCATTATTTCCTGGAATATAAAATACAGGAATACTACTATTTACTGTTGCTAAGAAATAAACTATATTATCAATTCTCTTCATATTAGAATCTATTAAATCTCCTGTGGCAACAACAATATCAGGTTTTTCATTTAATATTACCTCTAATAATTTACTATTATATTNTTTGACCAACTTAGTAATATTTCTTCTGCTTTTCTTCTATCTATCTTAAATGGAATAACCTTTGATGGTTTAAAATCTCCTGATAATTTATCTGTTAATATTACAGGGCCATGACAATAACAACAAAATGTTGCTGAAGTAGATTTATCAGCTATAACCTGAGCCCCACATCTAGGACATGAATACACCTTTGTGTTTTTATTTATTTCATCCCTTAAGTCATCAGATATACGTTCTTCTTTATATTCATCTCTATTATTGCTTTCTTTTTTTAAGTAATTCTCTAACTCTTCTATAGAAAAAGTACTAAGACAATAATCACACTTTCCCATTTGTGAAGCAGCATCAAAAGTTACATGCGCACCACAGTTAGGACATTTATAAACAGCAGCTCCCATTTATTCACCTCACTAATTAATTATAAATAAATAATAACATCATTTACAGTTTAAGTAAATCAATCTTAATCTTATTAACCCCTATACTTATCTATTATCATTATGAAAAATAAATATGATTTATAATAAAAATCCTAAGAAAATAACATATTATTTTCTTAGGATATCTGCAACTACTATATTCGGTCTATTAAAAAGTCTTAATGGAAATCCACTGTTCCCTAGCCCTCTACTAACAACTAACTTATTTTCTTTTCCATACACCCCTGAATAGTACTTGGGAAATATTCCCTGTCCCGGAGCAAATAATCCACCTATACAAGGTAATATAAATTGCCCTCCATGTGCATGCCCTGAAAACATAATATCAAACTTATATTTACTATAAGAAATATCCTCATTAGCTTCATAATTTTCAGGATAGTGCGAAAGTAAAAGCTTAACTCCGTTCATCTTTTCTAGTCTATTTAATAAATAAATTGATTTATCACTTTCATATTTACTCTTAACCTTTTCATAAAATAACTCTCCATCATCTACTCTTTTTTCTACTAATCCTAGAATATTCACAATGGTAGATTTTATTTTTATTGTCTTTATCTCATTATCTAAAACTGAAATATTATTAACTTTTAATTTATGTATTATTTCATTAAGCTTCTTACATCTCATCTCATTATTTCCTGGAATATAAAATACAGGAATACTACTATTTACTGTTGCTAAGAAATAAACTATATTATCAATTCTCTTCATATTAGAATCTATTAAATCTCCTGTGGCAACAACAATATCAGGTTTTTCATTTAATATTACCTCTAATAATTTACTATTATATTTCCCAAACTCCTTACTATGTAAATCAGAAAGCTGTAAAACTCTAATATTATCATTAGTTTCTAACCCTAAATTAAACCTCGTTATTTGTAATTTGTTATTTTGATAATAACAAAAGCTATATGCAGATAAAGCCATAATTCCAAATGTCAAAAAACTCATAAAATCTTCTCCAATTAATAATTTTAAATATAATTATATCACTTTCTATAATTATATTTTATTAAATATTAATGAAACTTTCTTAATAAACTATGTAAAACAATAAATAATTTGTTCTCTACGCTCACAAGGAGAAATGTATGACCAGGTCATAGATAAATATTCAGCAAGCTGAAGATAAATATGTGGCTAAAGCCACAGAAAGGCATATGCCTACGGTGTCAATCTTATATCTGCCTCAGGCATATTTCTCTTCACCAAAAGTGAATATTGCTCTATCAGAATGACATATTTCTCTTAGAGTTAGCTAACATTTCCCTTGCAGGCTTTAGCGAACAATATTTTTCTATGGTCTTAACCCACTTCCTCCTTGAAGTGTTATTGTTTCTCCAGTCATATACTTCGCATCATCTGATGCTAGGAATACACAAACGCGTCCAATATCTGTTTCTGGATCTGCAAAACGCCCCATTGGTATTCCTTGTATAGTTTTTTCATAAAGATCAGGATAATTCTCCTTCCAAGCTTTTAACCCTTCAGTCATAGCTAATGGGCATACCACATTAACATTTACCCCATATGGCCCCCACTCTGCTGCTGCAACTCTAGACATACCTCTTATACCCTCTTTAGCTGCTGCATAAGAAGATTGACCTAACTTACCAAATAACCCTGCTCCTGACGCAAAGTTAATTACTGAACCTTTAGTTTTTTGTAAGTGTGGAAAAGCTTCCCTCATATAAAAGAAAGTTGCATATAAACCAGACATAATTGCTAAATCAAAATCTTCTTTACTATGATCTGCAAGCATTACACCTGATTTTGAAACTTGAGCATTATTAATAACTGTATCTATTTTCCCAAAGTTCTCTATGGTTTTATCTATAACATTTTTTACTGCATTTTCATCTCCACCATCTGCTACAACAGGTACCACTTTCACCTTATATTCATCTTCCAACTTCTTTTTCGCATTTATAAGCTTAGATTCTGTTCTTCCTGTTAAAACCAAATTAGCTCCCTCTTTAGCAAATGCTACCGCTATCCCAAATCCTATTCCTTGCCCTCCCCCTGTAATAATAACTACTTTACCATCTAACCTCTTCATATTTTCTCCTCCTTATAATTTTCTTCAAAATATCATTACTACTGATTTACTTACCATAAAAAATATTATTTCCTAATACTATTCTTATTACTTGCTAAAAGAAAATATTATTATTTTCTTTTGATATACAAAATACTTGACAGTATTTTATTTTTAAATTAGAATTATATTAATTTGATAATCAAAGTAACTTGGAGGTTTTTATGAACTTTAATATAATTACAGACTCTACGTCTGATATAACACAAGTAGATGCAAGAGAAAAAAATATACAAGTAGTTCCACTTCGTATACTTTTTGAAGATGGAGAATATCACGATGGAGTTAATATAACTGCAGAAGAATTCTATACTAAATTAGAAACTGCTAAGGTTTTGCCACAAACAAGTCAACCTTCTCCTGAAGATTTTGTTAAGATATTTGAAAGTGCTAAGAGTAAAGACGAGCCTGTTCTTGTAATAACATTATCAAGCTCATTAAGTGGTACTTATCAAAGTGCAACTATAGCTAAAGATATTTGTGAATATGAAAAAGTTTATTTAGTAGATAGCCAAACTGTAACTTTAGGATTAAAAGTTTTAGTTGATTATGCTGTTTCTCTTAGAAATAGTGGTAAATCAATAGAAGAAGTTTTTGAAATCCTTGAAAAAGAAAAACATAACATTCGTATTTTTGCTGCAGTAGATACCTTAGAATACTTAAAGAAAGGCGGAAGACTTTCAAGTACAGCAGCTCTAGCTGGTACATTATTAAATCTTAAACCTATTGTAAAAGTAGAGGGTGGTTCTGTATCTATGGCTGCTAAAGCTAGAGGGACAAACAACTCTTATTCTAAAATAAAAGCATTAGTAGAAGAAGCTGGTGGAATTGATGAATCTAAGCCATATACACTTGGATATACTGGTGCAAAAACTGCTTTAAATCAGTTTATAGGTTTTATAGAAAAGACCTATAAACTTAAAGATTGTCCAATAAGTGCTATAGGCAGTACTGTTGGTGTTCATGCCGGTCCTGGAGCTTGCGGACTAGCATTCTTTATAAAAACAAAAAATTAGTTTTACATCCTCATGTAAATATTAAAAGATGATAGTTGTATTATATTAACTATCATCTTTTTTTATAAAATTTACTTTTACTGATTAGAACTCGATTTTTATGTCAAAGATTATAAATGACCATAAACCACTCTAATGTAATATAAATTGCATTACTCAATTGTGTGCCTCATAGGAAATCTTATAGAGATTCCTAGACTAGAAATAAAGAAGATGGATATTTATTATTTAATATCCATCTTCTTTATTTTATATTTTTATGCTGTTCTTCAACATATCCTCTATTAGTTTATCTATATTCTTATTATATACGAAGCCAATCATTCCAGTTTTATTTGCAGCTATAATATTTGCTGGTGAATCATCTATAAAATAACACTCTTCAGGTTTCAATTTAAAATGATGGTAGAATGTTAAAAATATTTCTTTTTCTGGCTTTAATAATTTCCAATCTGCAGAAATAAATTCGCCGTCAAAATATCTTAATGCAGGTATGTTAACTTTAAATTGATGATACTTAACACTAGTATTGGATAATAGGTATACCTTATATCCTGCTTTCTTTACCCTCTTAACTAATTCTTCAACTTCTGGATATGGCGGAATATCCTTATGCCAGTTATTAATGAGTTTTTCTACGTCTTCATGAATTCTTTTGGGAATCCTATTACATATAGATTTAATTGCCTCTTCACTTGTCATAACCCCTCTATCCATACTTAGCCATTCTTTTGATCCAAATACCTCTTTAAGTAGTAGATCTCCATCGCCCTTATCCTCTACATATAAGTCAATATATTTCCTGGTATCATAACAAATAAGAACATTTCCCATATCAAATACAATATTTTTTATCACTTAAAATATCCCCCTTGCTAAGTCTATACTACAGACACTTTTCCTTTACTAATCTTTAAGAAAATTAATAGTGAAATTATCGTACTAAATGTTAATATAGATGCTAGTGCTGCTGCAGTACCGTAACTATTTCTAACAACTTCAGTATAAATAGCTACTGAAATAGTGCTTGTCTTTCCTCCATAAAGCATTACGCTTGAAGATAATTCATTTATACATGTAATCCAACTTAAAATTGCACCTGACAATACCCCTGGTGCCATTAACCTAGCAGTTACTGTAAAGAATGTCTTCATAGGCGATACCCCTAGGTTAATTGATGCTTCCTCAACACTCTCATCCATCTGATGCAAAAATGCACTTCCCGAACGGACAGTATATGGTAATTTACGTACAACAAAAGCAATAATCATAATAGCTGCCGTTCCAGTTAATATCAGTGGTTCTTTATTGAAAGCTACAATTAAACTTATACCTAAAACAGCTCCCGGAATTACATATGGGAACATAATTAATAAATCCATCAAATTTGATGTAACACCTTTTTTACGTACAATAATATATGATATAAGCATTCCTATTAAAATAATTATTACTATAGCTATGCTTGAAAAGACAAATGTATTTCTAATATTAGTTCCTAATCTATTAAGTATAGTGATATAACTATTCAAACTAAATCCACCTATAAATCCAGTAAAATCAGTCTTTATAAAACTGCTTATTACCACTACAATTTGAGGTAATATCCCTATAAATGTAACAACAATTACAGGTAGCGTTATCCAAAATCTTTTCCATCCATGTACTTTTATTTCTTCTGGTGGTCTCATCGATGTCATTACATAATTTTTTCTAGAGACATAATATTTTTGTACAAGTAAGACTGCAGTAGAGCATAATACAACTATTACAGATAAAGCACTTGCTAGATATGCATTCCCCCCCATCTCACTCATATACTCGTTATAAACTAATACCGGTAATACGGTATATCCTTCTCCTATTAACATTGGAGTACCAAAGTCAGCAAGACTAGTCATAAATACCATGATAGCTCCAGCTGCTATAGATGGCATAATTACAGGTAGTGTGATCTTCATTAGTCTTTGAAGTTTACTACTTCCAAGATTCTCTGCTGCTTCTTCAAGGCTTGAATCTATACTTCCCATAGCCCCAGAAGTATAAAGATATATATATGGCATAAGCTTAAAGGTAAATACAGTTATAATTCCAATTTTTCCATATATACTTGGTAAAGTTATTCCAAACCAATCGCTAAATAAACTAGTAATTACCCCAGCTCGTCCAAACAAAACTATCCAACTATAGGCTCCAATGAAAGGTGGACTCATTAAACTCATTATAATTAATATGTGTATATACTTCTTCCCCCAAACATTATACCTAGACATTAAATAAGCAATAGGTACTCCAAGTAATAATGTTGTTATTGTTGTAGTTATTGAAATAAATAAACTACGCCCTAAAGTTGAATAATAATATTTCTTAGTAAAAAACTTAACATAGTTTGCTAATGTAAATCCTGGTTCTTTAGCCGAAAAAAAGCTTCTTGATAGAAGGGTAAAAAATGGATATATAAGAAAAGCTGCCATAAAAAGTATTACTATCACTTTTATCCAAAACCAGAAATCTAATTTCACTTTCTTTTTTAACTTTAACATGAAATCAACTCCCCAGCTTCATCAGTATATATACTAATTGCATCTTTATTAAAATTAATCAATACCTTTTCTCCATCTTGATGTACATAATTAGTATCCTTTGTATATTCATTCAATTGAATCGTTTGCCCGTTATCAAGTTCTATTTCATATTCTATAAAATCACCTAAAAAAGTAGAAATAATTATTTTACCTGATATTCCTTCACTATCTGAAAAACTTAACTGTTCTGGTCTAGCTGATAATAAAGCTTTTCCTGAATATGATTTTCTTAATTTTAGTTTTATTGTAAACTCCTTGTTTATTTCTGCTTTTGCCTGTTGCGGGTCATCTCCACTTATATTACATTTTATAAAATTTGATATTCCTATAAATCCTGCAACAAATGTGTTCTCAGGACTTTTATATATTTGCTCTGGTGTTCCTACCTGCATTATATCTCCAGCTTTCATTACTGCAATTCTATCTGAAATAGCTAATGCCTCTTCTTGATCATGAGTTACATAAATAGTTGTTATCCCAAGTCTTCTTTGTAACTTCTTAATTACTGTTCTCATTTGAACCCTTAACTTAGCATCAAGATTTGATAATGGTTCATCCATTAACAATACTCCTGGCTCTATTACAAATGCTCTTGCTAATGCCACCCTTTGTTGTTGCCCTCCTGAAAGTTCATTAGGACGTCTATCTTTTAACTGCCTTATCTGCACTAATTCTAAAGCTTCCTCTACCCTCTTCTTTATTTCACCTTTTGGAACTTTTTTAGCCTTTAATCCATAAGCTACATTTTCTGCTACAGTTAAGTGAGGAAATATTGCGTAGTTTTGAAATACCATCCCAATATCTCTCTTATGAGCTTCCATATTATTAATTACCTTATCATCAAATAATATTTCCCCTCCATTAACAGAGTTAAAACCTGCAATCATACGTAAAAGTGTAGTTTTTCCACATCCAGATGGTCCTAATAGTGTATAAAATTCTCCTGCCTTTATCTCAAGGTTAACACCTTTTAATGCTGTAAAATCCCCATATCTCTTAACAGCATCTTTTATAATTACTCCATGGCTCATTCTCTTTGCCTCCCCTTATAAAAATAGGGTCATTTCAAAGAAATGACCCACATAAGCTACCTTAATACTTATATCTAATCAACCATAATATCATTAAACTTTTCAATTATAGTCTCCTTCTCCTTAGCAGCCCAGTCAAAGTCATAATCAACTAATTTTAATTCACTAAGTTTAGCCATTCCTTCTCCAACCTCAACATCACTACGAACAGGTCTACGTCCCCAATTTTTACTTTGTTCTTCTTGACATTCTTTAGATGTTACGAAATCTATAAATAACTTAGCATTATCTTCATTTGGACAATTTTTAACTAAAGCTACTCCATCTGGAACTGCTGAAGTACCATCACTTGGATATACAAAACCAACACTATCATTATCAGCGTATTTAACAGCTGATTTTTCTATTGTAAGTCCTATATAAAACTCTCCATCAGCAACCATCTTATGACATTTACCAGAAGAGTCAACTATTCTTCCATCTAAATTATCGTATAAATCTTCTACAAAAGCCCATCCCTCTTCTTTTCCACCTTCAGCAAGTAACATAGTACAAAGTTGCGTATATGCTGAACCTGATTTTGATGGTAAACAATAAGCTATTTTACCTTTCCACTCCGGTTTAGTTAAATCAGCCCATGAAGTAGGTGGTTCTAATCCATCTTTAGCTAATAAATCTTTATTATAAAATATAACCATAGGAAGTGGACTTTCTCCTATCCAATATCCATCTGGATCTTTATATGCATCATCTATATATTTATCATTTGCACATACATAAGGTTCAAAGTAATCTTTAAATGCTGCTAAAGAGTCAGCCCCTCCACCCCAAAGTACATCTGCTATTGGATTAGCAGATTCAGCTGCAATACGGTTACAAAGTTCTCCTGTACCGGCTGCAACAACTTCAACTTGCACATTTGGATACTTCTCCATAAATAGATTTACCCCAGCATTAAGCGGTTCAGCATCATGAGGTGAATAAACAACTACAGTTCCTGAAGGTCCCTCTGCTGTTTCTTCTTTATTTTCTATTACAGGTTCTTCAACTTTACTTTCTGTCTTATCATTACCTTTATCATCTTTAGCTGTATCTGAGCTTCCACAGGAAACCAGGCCAAATACCATAGCCGAAGCTAGAAGAATAGACAGTATTTTTTTCATATTTCTTTACCCCTTTAATATAATTTCTCTATGTAACAATTAAATTGCTATATATTATAAATATATTGTTTTATTATCATCTATATTACAGCTATAAACTTTTATTTAATAAATACTTTTGAATAAATTAAAGAAGCTGAGTTTTTATTCTCAGCTTCTTTAATCTATCTCACTACTTTATAACTACTCTGCTATTCTAAGTCTTTCTACTATACTTTCCTTACTTATGAACTTATATCCTATTAATGGAACTATTAACATTAATATAGATATTAAACTAATAGCTATTATTAACGATAGTAGATATATCCCTAAATTAAACCCTCCATATATCGGCATAACCATAGGCGCTGTAAAGCTAGCTATAAAACCTAGAGGAATTATTATTAAACTTGTTAAAAGTATATAATACCCCCCTTCAAACAACAGCATTTTTCTTATCTGATTCATTGTCATACCAATAGATTCAAGCATTGCAAATTCTACCCTTCTTGAAAGTAATGAACTAAGCATTGTATTTGTAACATTTATAATTCCTATTAAGCCTAATATTAAGGCTACTACTCCTCCTACAATTAATAATATAGTTTTCATTTCTTTCATACCATCTATATAATAATTTTTAGAAGTTAACATTAACATAATGTTGCCTGATTCATTTATAATTTTACTTATTTCATTATCAGCCACCACTAAATCAACATTATCTTTTAAGTCAATATCAACACTTTTTATATAATTTTCATATTGAGGGAATAACTCTTTAAATGCGTTCTCTTCTATATTAAATGTATCCATATTGCTAGCAGACCATCCCCCTTGCCTATCTGCTACTACTGCCATAACCTTAAACTCTTTTTTTACTTCCTTAAGATTTCCATTTTCATCTGGAATCATCATTGTAAATGGAAGTATATCTCCAGCCTTTATTACATATGGTTCTCCTACAAAAACATTATAAATCAAATATTCCCCTGACTTAAACTTTTCAGTATCAATCTCACCATCAATCACTTCAAATTTTTCAAGCTCTTTATCTAATCTATNTAAGGTTCAAAGTAATCTTTAAATGCTGCTAAAGAGTCAGCCCCTCCACCCCAAAGTACATCTGCTATTGGATTAGCAGATTCAGCTGCAATACGGTTACAAAGTTCTCCTGTACCGGCTGCAACAACTTCAACTTGCACATTTGGATACTTCTCCATAAATAGATTTACCCCAGCATTAAGCGGTTCAGCATCATGAGGTGAATAAACAACTACAGTTCCTGAAGGTCCCTCTGCTGTTTCTTCTTTATTTTCTATTACAGGTTCTTCAACTTTACTTTCTGTCTTATCATTACCTTTATCATCTTTAGCTGTATCTGAGCTTCCACAGGAAACCAGGCCAAATACCATAGCCGAAGCTAGAAGAATAGACAGTATTTTTTTCATATTTCTTTACCCCTTTAATATAATTTCTCTATGTAACAATTAAATTGCTATATATTATAAATATATTGTTTTATTATCATCTATATTACAGCTATAAACTTTTATTTAATAAATACTTTTGAATAAATTAAAGAAGCTGAGTTTTTATTCTCAGCTTCTTTAATCTATCTCACTACTTTATAACTACTCTGCTATTCTAAGTCTTTCTACTATACTTTCCTTACTTATGAACTTATATCCTATTAATGGAACTATTAACATTAATATAGATATTAAACTAATAGCTATTATTAACGATAGTAGATATATCCCTAAATTAAACCCTCCATATATCGGCATAACCATAGGCGCTGTAAAGCTAGCTATAAAACCTAGAGGAATTATTATTAAACTTGTTAAAAGTATATAATACCCCCCTTCAAACAACAGCATTTTTCTTATCTGATTCATTGTCATACCAATAGATTCAAGCATTGCAAATTCTACCCTTCTTGAAAGTAATGAACTAAGCATTGTATTTGTAACATTTATAATTCCTATTAAGCCTAATATTAAGGCTACTACTCCTCCTACAATTAATAATATAGTTTTCATTTCTTTCATACCATCTATATAATAATTTTTAGAAGTTAACATTAACATAATGTTGCCTGATTCATTTATAATTTTACTTATTTCATTATCAGCCACCACTAAATCAACATTATCTTTTAAGTCAATATCAACACTTTTTATATAATTTTCATATTGAGGGAATAACTCTTTAAATGCGTTCTCTTCTATATTAAATGTATCCATATTGCTAGCAGACCATCCCCCTTGCCTATCTGCTACTACTGCCATAACCTTAAACTCTTTTTTTACTTCCTTAAGATTTCCATTTTCATCTGGAATCATCATTGTAAATGGAAGTATATCTCCAGCCTTTATTACATATGGTTCTCCTACAAAAACATTATAAATCAAATATTCCCCTGACTTAAACTTTTCAGTATCAATCTCACCATCAATCACTTCAAATTTTTCAAGCTCTTTATCTAATCTATCACTTTTTAGAGCTGTTACATTAGCTCTAATTTTATTATCGGCAGGTGCAAACATACTATATCTTATGTTTTGCTTTCCTGATTTTTCTCCTACATCAAATTCTTCTTTAATCTTGCCTTCTAAGTTCATCTCAATTCCAAAATCAAACATCTCTCCCATAGTACCTGGAGCTATTGCGCTATAATTTCTTCTTACTTCTTTAACAAAATCTAAAGCTTCAATTTTAGATATTAAAGCTTCTGTTATTGGATCATATTCTACATCTCCCCAGAAATGTCCTATTACATTTCCAACAGTAATATCAGCAACCATTTGATTTTCAGCATGCTTCTCAGGATTAATCCCCATAGTTGCACTTATTGTAAATATGACCATAATTGCACTTAATGATATTGAAAGAATAGATAATATTACCCTCTTTTTGCTCTTTACTATATTGCTCCAAGCCATCTTATTAAGCTTAGCTCCATTAGTACCTTTTTTATCCCTCTTCTTTGATTTTTCTACATCTGATGATACAAATCTAACTGCTTCAATAGGTGAAACCTTTCCTGCTATTTTCCCTGGTTTATTACAACTTATTAAAACTGTTATAAGCGAAAATAATATTGATAATATAAATATTGCTGGGTTTTTGGATACTACAACTATATTCCCAAAAATAGTGAATGATAATGCTATAGGTAATATTAATACTGCAACACCATATCCTAAAATTAATCCAATTGGTATTCCTATAATTGATAACTTTAAAGCTTGTTTTATTATTATTTTCTTAAGTTGCTTTGAAGTTGTTCCAATTGTCTTTAATAATCCATAAAACTTTATATCCTTTGTAACTGATATGTAAAAGATATTATATATGATTAAATATCCTGTAGCTATTACTAAAACTATTGCTAACAATACAGCTGTAGCTTGTTGAATCATATCTTTGTTTATAGTTACTTTTTCATCAGTATCATATTTCGGATGTGCTTTAACCTTATTTGCTCCAACCTTATCTGCTATTTTTTGTAACTCACCTTGAACTGCATCATAGCTTGAATTTGACTTTATATTTTTAAGATTTACGTAAGCTGTCTTTGTTCCATCTACCTTTGTTATTTCCTTATTATATTTATCTACAAATTTATTAGATACTAAAGCTCTAGTTCTTCCTACACCTCTTGTAACTAATGATTCATAATATCCACAAAGATTAAAATCAATACTTTTAACTTCGTTATTTATTGCTATATCTAAAGTAACCTTTTCTCCTACTTTTCTATCTATTTCTAATAAATCTAATACCCATGTTGGTAATAATATATCCTCAGCCTCTTTTGGAAAAGCTCCTTCTATAGGCACTATTGCCATCATCTCATATGTAGATTTATCATCAGTTGCTTCTAACACAACTTGCTCTTTTGCTAAAATACTATTTTTTATAACATCTTCACTAGCTAATTGAACAACGCCTATTTTCTTTATATTTTCTACATTTTTCAATTTACTTTCATCAGTTATATTAATGTATCCATCAGCATCTACACCATAAGCACTTACATTCATATAAGCTTTATTTGTGTTATAAAAAGTAATACCTCCAGCTATAGTTGTAGTTATAAGTAATGTAGTTAATGCTATAGCTAAAATTGCAAAGATATTTCTCATCTTATTTACTTTCAGACTTCTATTACTTATCTTCTTTATTATTTCTGTATTATTATTTTGAAGCATTAACCCCTACCCCCTTTTTTCTACTATCTTTCCATCTTCAATTCTTATTATCCTATCTGCCATCTGAGCTATTTGCTCGTTATGAGTTATCATAACTATTGTTTGGTTAAACTTTTTGCTAGTCACTTTTAATAGCCCTAAAACTTCTTGTTCTGTCTTAGAATCAAGATTTCCTGTTGGTTCATCTGCTAATATTATAGAAGGCTTTGTTGCAAGTGACCTAGCTATAGCAACTCTTTGTTGTTGTCCCCCAGATAGTTTATTAGGCAATCTATTTATCTTATCAGTTAATCCTAACGTTTCTATAATATTATCTACATATTTTGTATCAACTTTATTTCCGTCAAGCTCTATTGGTAAAACTATATTTTCATACACATTTAATATTGGCACTAAATTATAACTTTGAAATACAAACCCTATATTTCTACGCCTGAAAATTGTAAGTTTGTCATTATCCATTGAAAATATATCTTTATTATCTACGATTACCTTTCCTTCTGATGGTCTATCTAACCCACCAAGCATATGAAGTAAGGTGCTTTTTCCTGACCCTGAAGTTCCTACTATTGCAACAAACTCTCCTTTATTTATTTCAAGTTTAACATTATCTAATGCCTTTACTAAGTTTTCATCTTTCCCATAATACTTTTTTAAACCTTCTGTCATTAATATACTCATTTCAAAAACCTCTCTTCATTAAGTCATTATATACTTTAAAAATTCTTTCAAATTATTCGCTTTATCTTTCTTACAATGTAATGATAACATGAGCACTTATAACAAAACCTCACAGCTTTGAGATATTCTTATTATTAAATATAACAATCCTGTGATATTTATCTGTAAACAAAAAATACGTAAGAATAAATCCTACGTATTTTTATTTAACTATTTATTTTAAATTAAATATCTTCTCTACTTCTTACTTTTTCACTATTACTTCGTAGTTACCTTGCTAGCTGAGCTTGGTTTTCTACTTCTACTTCCATTATTAGCTTTAGCATTGTTAGATTTACCACTATTACCTTTACCGCCATTAGGCTTTCCATTTCTATTCCCCTTACCTTGAGCGTTTCCTTTTCCATAATATCTTCTCTTTGAATTTTTGCTATTATTATCATTTTTCAGTTTATCAATTTGATTTAATGTTTTCTGTGATATTACTGTTTCTATTATCTCAAATTTTTCTTCTTCAAGTACTGGTATTGCTTTTCCTATAACTTTTTCAATTCTTCTAAACATCTCTAGTTCTTCTGAATCACATAAAGTAATTGCAACTCCATCTCTTCCAGCTCTCCCTGTACGTCCTATTCTATGTACATAAGTTTCCGGAACATCTGGCAAATCGTAATTTATAACATGTGATAATTCATCTACATCTATACCTCTAGCTGCTATATCAGTGGCAACTAAAACCCTTAAACTGCCTTCTTTAAAATTATTTAAAGCTAATTGTCTTTGATTTTGCGATTTGTTACCATGAATAGCTGCTGCTTCAATTCCTACATTATTAAGATCTTTTGCTATTTTATTTGCACCATGTTTAGTTCTTGAAAATACTATAACTGATTTTATAGATTCATCCTTTAACAAATGCACTAATAGTGATTTTTTATTTTTCTTTGAGACCATATATGCCCCTTGCGAAATAATATCTACCGTTGATGACACAGGCTGAACTTCTACCTTAGTTGGATTTTTCAATATAGAATTTACTAGTTTCATAACTTCCTTCGGCATAGTAGCTGAGAATAATAGATTTTGTCTTTCTTTAGGTAATTTTGATATTATTCTCTTTACATCATGAATCATACCCATATCTAACATACGATCTGCTTCATCAAGAACAAAATACTTAACATTTTTTAAGTCAACATGTCTTTGATTTGATAAGTCTATAAGTCTTCCTGGTGTTGCTATTAAAACATCTATTCCAGATTTTATTTTTCTAACTTGTGAGCTTTGATTTACTCCACCAAATATAACTGTACTCTTAATATCTAAATACTTTGAGTAAGTAGTAACATTTTCTCCTATTTGTATAGCTAACTCCCTTGTTGGAGCTACTATTAAAGCCTTTAATTTTCTCTCATTGTCAACTTTTTTCTCTTCAATTATACTTTGTAATATTGGTATAGCAAAAGCTGCTGTCTTACCTGTTCCTGTTTGTGCACAGCCTAATATATCTTTTCCGTCTAATATGGCTGGTATTGATTTTTCTTGTATTGCTGTTGGTTTTTCATATCCAGCCTCTTCTATTGACTTTAATATTGGCTCAATTATATTTAAATCTTTAAATAACATTAGTTCTCCTCTTTAATAAAAATTATTTTCCACATAAAAATAAACGCTATATAAATGCAACTGACTAACATAAGCATTTATATAAGCGTTCATTACTATTCATTATATCTTATTTTTATAATAATTTCATTAATTATTTATTTGAATATCAAAAACAACGTTAATTTAGTTTTAATAACAAAGTATAATAACAGGTATTTACTATAATTAATAAATTAATTATATGTTATAATCTATAGGAACATAAGATGACTTTAGAGGTGACAATATGAACGATATCGAAAAAATTGTTAAAGACGTTACTTTAACATATGAACAAAAAGTATTATCTTTAGCTAGATATGCTGAAAATAGTGTAAAAGTATTAAATATTTCTGATGAAACTCAAAAACTAAGAGATGCAGGTATAATCTGTGATTTATTTGAAGGTAATGTGCCTTATAGACCTAGATATATACTTCCTGATTATGAAAAGTTCATAAAAGAAGGATGCAAATTCTTAGAGTTAGCTCCTCCAACAAATATCTGGGAGGCTACTACTAATTTACTAATAATGTACAAGCATGTTCCTTCAATCACTTCAATGCCAGTTTATATTGGTAATATAGATTATCTATTAGAACCATTTATAGTAGATGAAGCTGAAGCTAAGCTTGCAATTAGATTATTCTTAACTCAACTAGATAGAACTATAACAGACTCTTTCTGCCATGGTAACTTAGGGCCAAAATCAACTAAGGCAGCTAAAATAATATTAGAAGTTGAAAGAGAGTTAGAAAATGCTATTCCTAACTTAACTTTAAAATATAGTGAAGAAACTCCAGATGATTTAGCTATTGAAGCTATTAAAACAGCATTAGTTACAGCTAAACCTAGTTTTGCAAATCATAAAATATTTACCGAAGATTTAGGTAACTACGGAATTGCTAGTTGCTACAACGGTCTACATGTTGGCGGTGGAGCTCATACGTTAGTTAGAATGAGATTATCTACTTTAGCTTCTACTGCTACTGATATTGATGATTTCTTCAATGATAAATTACCTAATGCTATGCAATGTATGGCTGAATACATAAATGAAAGAATTAGATACATAGTTGAAGAAAGTACTTTCTTTGAAACAAACTTCTTAGTAAAAGAAGGATTTATAAGCAAAGATAGATTTACTTCTATGTTTGGTCTTGTAGGGCTTGCTGAAGCTGTTAATATTCTAATTAAAGCTGAAAAGCTAGAAGATAAATTTGGCCACTGTGAAAAAGCGGATGATCTTGGAGTTAGAATAATGGACTTTATGGAAAACTTCATAAACAACTTTGAAAGTAAACACTGCAAAGTTACTAATGAAAGACTTTTACTTCATGCTCAAGTTGGTATAGGTGATGATATAAATATAAGTCCTGGATCAAGAATTCCAATAGGTGAAGAGCCTGAATTATGGAAGCATTTAAAACAAACTGCTAGATTCCATAAATACTTCCCATCAGGAGTTGGTGATATATTCCCATTTGAAGTAAATGCAATGAATAATCCTGAATTTATATTAAATATAATCCAAGGTGCTTTTAAAGAAGGTATGAGATACTTCTCACTTTACTCTTCTGATGCAGATGTTATAAGAATCACTGGATATTTAGTTAAGAAAAGTGAAATAGAAAAACTAAATAGAGGTGAAGCTACACTTCAAGATACAGTTGTTTTAGGACAAGGACAAGTACAAAACGGTAAAGTTCTTGAAAGAATGGTAAGATAATGACTGGTTTAGTTAATAAGATAATTCCTTTTAGCTCTGTTGATGGTCCTGGAAACAGAACTTCAATTTTTCTTCAAGGTTGCAATTTTAATTGTATTTACTGTCATAATCCTGAAACTATAAATATATGTGGTAACTGCGGTACATGTATCACAGCTTGCCCTACAACAGCACTTACTAAAGTTAATGAAGAGATTATTTGGAATAAATCAAAATGCTGTAATTGTGATTCATGCATAAAGGTATGTAATAACAATAGTAGTCCTAAGGTTTCTAAGATGTCTACTGCTGATATAATTAATGAAATAAATAATTATAAACCTTTTATTCAAGGGATAACGGTATCAGGTGGTGAATGTACTCTTCAAGAGGAGTTTCTAATAAACTTATTTACAAAAGTAAAATTATTAGGGCTAACTTGCTTTATTGATAGCAATGGTTCTAAGGACTTTAGAGAAATGCCTAAGCTTTTAGAAGTTTGTGATAGTGTTATGCTTGATGTTAAATCTTTCGATAATAACCTACATAATAAATATATAAATTTTGATAACAAATACGTATTATCAAATTTAGAATTTTTAGCTTCCATAGGCAAGCTTTATGAGGTAAGAACTGTTGTTGTTCCTGAAATATTTAATAATGAAGAAACAGTAAAAAAAGTCTCCGAAATTATAAGTAAATATGATTCCAATATACGATACAAACTTATAAAGTTTAGAAATCTTGGCGTAAGATACTCTTTAAAATCTCACCCAAGTCCTTCCGATGAGTATATGAATAACCTTAAAACTATCGTAGAAGAAAATGGTTGTAAAAATATTATTATAGTCTAGAAAAATACAAAGTATATATTATATATTAATCCATAACATATTTACGAATTACTTTTTAAAGGAGACTTATTTTATGAAAAATCGTTTATTCAAATTAAGCCAAGTTGCTCTAGGTGATGATAAAGAAGCTAAGAAGACTGTTGTCTACACTTCTGATTCTACTACTGCAGCTGTTTGGGTTGTAAAACCTAACCAATTTATACCTACACATAAGCATACTACATCAGATGACTTATGGATTTGCATTCAAGGAACAGGAGTAGTTTACCCTGAAAAGGATAAAGAAGTTTCTTTCACTAAAGGAGATATGCTTTTATCTACTAAAGATGCACAACATGGCCTAAAAAATACAGGTAACGAAGACATTATACTAGTTAGTGTAATTGCTCCATTCCCATCCGATTTTGTTGGCTTATAATAAAGAAGAGCTAGGTCTTAGCTCTTCTTTACTTATTACTCTGTAATTTTATCTTTGTAAAAATACTGAAAAAGTTGTTCCCTTTCCCTTTTCAGATTTCACCTTAATATATCCACCTTGCTTTGTAATAATCTCATTAGTTAAGTATAATCCTATTCCTATTCCTTCAACTTCTAATACTTCTCTACACCTATAAAATCTTTTAAATATATTATTTATATCTTCTTCAGAAATTCCTATACCTGTATCCATAATATCTATTTTAGTAAATAGCTCCCATTCCTCAACAAAAATATTAATACTACCTCCATTATCAGTATATTTCACTGCATTTTCAATAATATTAAACAAAGCTTCACTAGTCCACTTTTTATCATGATTTACTTTTATAAATGCTGGACATTCTATTGTTAAGTCAATCTCTTTCTCTTCAGCCTTTAAGTAAACTCCACTTAATGCATTAGCTATAGTATCACTTAAAGTGCTATTAACTTTATTTAAAGATATTATATTACTTTCTAATCTCGACATTTTAATCAAAGCTTGTACTAACCACTCTAGTTTAGATACTTGAAATTTCATATTGTTTAAAAACATATTTTGCTGATCTTTATTTAGCTCTCTTTGAATTAATGTATCATTATACATAGTAATATTAGCTATTGGTGTTTTTATTTGATGTGAAATATCTCCTATAAGCGATTTTATATTATCTTTTTCTCTTAAAGCCTCTTCTCTATTATTATCTAATATTTCAACGAGCTTTTTTAACTTATGTTGCAACTTTGAAAATATAGTTTCCTCATCTTCTACAAACTCTATTTTTTCCTCTTTATAAATAATTTTATCTATACTATCACACATAGAGTTAGAAAACTTTACAGTACTTCTTCTAATAATATATATAAATCCTAAAATAACTAAAGCTATTATTAAAATAAATGTTCCAATTATAAATAATAAACTATTTGCTTCATTGTAAACATTAGGATTATTAGTAACAATATGATCTAGATTTAACTTGATAATTATAAAAAATATAATACTTATTATTGAAATTAAAATAGAAAAAATGCTATATATATTATTTGAAAATATCCTTTTTAATCTCATCAAGACTTCTCACCTGCCCAAGCATATCCAATTCCATATATAGTTTTAATATATTTAGGCTTTGATGGATTATCTTCAATTTTATTTCTAAGTCTATTAATATTCACTGTTAGAGCATGCTCTTCAACATATTCTTCATTTTCCCATAACTCTTCTAGTAAAACTTGTCTAGTCAAAATTTCTCCTTTAGATAAAATTAATTTTTTTAACAATTTATATTCCGTAGGAGCTAAAACTATATTTTCGCCATTTTTCTGTACTGTAATTTTATCTAAGTCTATTTCAAACTCACCATCTTTAATAATATTTGAAACTATATTATTTTTGCCACACCTTCTAAGTACTGTTGAAACTCTTTCTCTTAAAATATTAATACTAAAGGGCTTAGTAATATAGTCATCTGCTCCTATCCTTAATCCTGTTATTATGTCAAGTTCTGTGTCGCATGCAGTTAAAAATATAATTGGATTTGTATATTTCTCTCTTATATTCTTACAGAAGTCAAATCCACTACCATCAGGCAAATTACAATCTAATATTATAATATCTATATTTTCTTTATCTAATTTCTCTCTAGCTTCATTTAATGTAAAAGCTGAAATAACATTAAACCCATCCATTTGAAAATTAAATGATATTCCTTGATTTAGCATTTTATCATCTTCTACTATTAATATAGTACTCATAAATCAATATTCCCCTCTAGCTATACTTACTTCAGGACCTAATTATACCATTTTATCTATATATATTTAAGTTCATTCTATATTATTTATAAATATATAAATAACCTTATACTTATTAGCAATTTTCAATTTATTTAACTATTTAATAAATTTATCTATCATATACTATAGTAAAAATCTTTTAATTAGGTGGTTTCTCTATGAAAGTTTATGATGATATAGATATAAGTAATTTAGAATTATTAGGGAAAGGGACTCAAGGTAGTGTATATAAAATTGACGATAAAAGGTGTATAAAAGTTTTTAGAAAAAAGTCTCATTGTTCTAATGAAATACATACACTTTTAATATCGCAAATTGATTATCATTTTCCTAAACTATATTCTTACGGTCAAAATTATATAGTTCGTGAATATATATCTGGAACAGAGCTTGATAAATATCTTTTATCTAATCCACTAACTCCAAGTTTATCTCATAAATTAATCGAATTATATGAATCTATGTATTATGTAGGATTCTCAAGATTAGATACAACACTATTCCATATTTTCCTCACTGATGAATACGAATTACGACTTATCGACACTGCTAGGGCTATGAAAAGAAATATTATATATCCAAATTTAATATTAGGCGGTTTAGATAAACTTGGATACAAAAGTCAATTTCTTAGCTATGTAAAGATAGTTAGACCTGAAATTTTTAATAAATGGAATTCTATTAATAAAATATAAGGTGCTGTATCAAAATTAATTTTGATACAGCACCAAAATAAAACACTTAGTAAATATAGTTTATATTGTACTATATTTTCCTTTATCTTATCGCCTTAGGTTCATTTATTAGTATTTCTATATATCTCTTTCAATTAACTTTTTCATAGTTTCCTTATTCATTGCTCCTGGAACGTACGTTGTAATATAACCTTCTTTATTTATTATAAGTGTAGATGGTAAAGAGTTCATTCCGTACCCATACATAAGTGATCCTTTTTCATCAAATACAACTGGGAATTTATGACCATTATCATCTAAAAACTTCATTATATCTTCCTTTGATCCTTCTCTTCCTAAGTTTGGTGATGCTACTCCTAAAATTACAACATCATCTTGATTATTATTGTATTCCTCATATAACTCATCTATATAAGGCATTTCTTCTCTACAAGGAGGACACCAAGTTGCCCAGAAATTTAAGAATATAGTTTTACCTTTATACTCACTTAAAGTATGTTTATTACCATAATTATCGTATAAAGTAAAATCAATAGGTTCTATTTTTTTCTCTTCCTGTTCCTCTTGCTGTTGATTTTGTTCCACATCAGAACTGTTATTATTCTCTTCAACTGTATTTTCGTTTTTAAAGTTAATCTGCTTATTAACATTTACTATACCTGTTATTAACATAATTAATCCTGCTAAGATAATAAAAGCTCCACTTATTTTTTTAATAATATTCATATATTTCTTTATATTATTAAGATGTTTACCTAACTTACTATAAAATATAGATACTATAAGGAACGGAACTACGAATCCTAACGTATATACAGCTATTAATAGATTAGATACTAAAATACTATCTGATGTTGATGCCATTACAAGCACTGATGCAAGGATTGGTCCAATACATGGAGTCCATCCAAAACTGAATGCAAGTCCTAAGATAAATGCTGAAAAAGGAGACATAGTTTTATACTTAACACTTAATCTCTTTTCTCTACTTAGTAATTCAGACTTAATAATTCCTAAGTAAAATAGGCCCATTATTAATATTATAATTCCACCTATAATCATAATTATATTTTTATTAGTTGCTAGGAATGAACTTAAAACACTTATTGACGATCCTAATATGAAAAATGTAGTTGATATTCCTAATACAAAAAATATTGTATTTCTTATTAAAATCCAGCTTTTAAAATTATCCTTATTCATATCGCTAACAGTACTATTTGCTAACATGCTCAAATATACAGGTAATATTGGCAATATGCATGGTGAGAATATAGATAATATCCCCTCTATAAAGACTATGAATATATTTATATTTCCCACTAGTTCCCTCCCCCTTGCTTTTCACAAGAAAGATTCATATTACTCCAATCAACCATATTTTTAATTAACGGTAATAATAACAATCCTGATTCGCTTAAATAATAAGTTGACTCAACACTATTATTTACTATTTTCTTATCATTTTTCATTATATTATTATTAATTAACATTTCTAATTGATCATTTAATACTTTCTTACTACAGCCTTCAACAGTTCTCTGTAATTCACCAAATCTAAATTTTTTATCTTGCATTGCCCATATCATATGAGCAACCCATTTCTTTCCTAATATAGTTGCTAATGCTTCAACAGGACAATCATATATAATATCATCTACATTATAATTCATAAATTCGCCTCCTAGCTTACTTTATTTTTACTTAAATTTATTATCTAACAAATTGATTTATTATAATATTATCTATTATTTTTAATAATATCAATTAATTGAGCTTTAGGTAAAAATCCTACCTTTGTAGTAACCTCTTGTCCATCCTTAAATACTTTTATAGTTGGTATATTAGTTACCCTGTACTCTGTTGAAATATTAGGGTTTTGATCAACATCAACCTTTACAATCTTTACATCACTTACTTCGTTTTGCACTTCTTCTAATACTGGTGCTAACATTTTGCAAGGACCGCACCATGTTGCAAAGAAATCTACAACTACTAATCCTTCTTCTTTAAGAACTTCCTTTTCAAACTCTATTTCATTTATATGCTTTACCATTTTTTCTACCTCCAAAATACTTCTTTAAATTTACTCTCATTATATCAACGATTTTTTTTACAAACAATTAGGTACTTTTTTGTAACTATAACATTATTCTATATTCTCATTGCTCATATTTCAGTGATATGGTTACTTAAAAAGTATTTTTTCCAAAAATTTGACCTTTCCATATTCTACACCAAAACTTCCATTACCAATTCCAATATCATTATTTGCTCTATATTTTCCATGATAATCTGTGCCACCACTTAATAGTAAATTATACTTTGAAATTATATAATCTAAAAACTCTTCATCCTCTTCCATAAATGTTGGATAATATCTTTCAACTCCGCTTAACCCTAATGATATTAAATATTCTATATGGTTTTCTATTTCCTTTTTATTATATCTTCCTAAGCCTGTAGTCTTATTATTATAGTGTGCTAAAAAAGCTAATCCGCCCGAATTGCAGATAGCAGAAATAGCCTCATCTATAGGTATTAACTCGTCCTTTTCATATGGAATTGGATCTAAGTATGTATTCCATATATATTTGCTATTCTCAGAAATATTGTTATCAATCATATACTTATGAATATCATGTCTAGATATAAAACTATCCATTTTTTTCTCCCTTAAAATATTTATATCTATATTTAAATTATGTTTTTCTTTTAAAATACTAAGTATATTTTCCATATTAGCTTCTCTTGCTTTTCTCATTTTTTCATATGGTTCAATAAATGCTTTATCATAAATATTCATTCCGTACCCTAAAATATGAAGCATATTTCCATCTTTATGTAATGCACTAATTTCAATTCCATTAATTACTTTAATATCAAACTGTTTAGCTTCTTCTATAGCCTCATTTATTCCTCCTATACTATCATGATCTGTTAAAGCTAATACCTTAACATTATTCTTATATGCATTTTTCACTACCTCTCTTGGACTATATGAGCCATCTGTAATAAGCGAATGTGTATGTAAATCAATAATACCTTTCATTATTTTCTCACCCTCCTAATCAACTAATAATTTTAAAATAATATATACACTTATATTTTATACCAAATAAAAATTATATAAAATTTTTATTTACAATAATAAACATTTGTAACAACTTTATACACAGTTCATATAATATATTATGACAAATCGATAGTTGCTATATCAGTAATTTACAACAGCATTACTGTATTTTATAATTTAGCTAGCGTAAGAGTTTCTCATTCACCTATCATAATGTAAGTAACCTTATTATAGATAACATTCAAATTATTTTCCTCATTTTAGTAACTAACCTAAAATTTTAGGGTTTGTGAATAATTCACAAACCCTTTTCCAATGAAAATTATAACTATTATATTCTTAGAATTTTTTTATAGTCTACTTTATTATTCAATTTTTTCATAATAACACATTTTATTAATTAAAAAGCACTTTATTTAATATTTTAATATTTTTTTTATATTTTTTTTGAAAATATTAAAGGATTTCAAGCATAAACATATAATATATATAAATAAGAATTTTTATTTCATATTTTCAATCTTATTAAATATAATATGGAATATTTTCTTATACCACATAGTATCTATTAGACAAGTATTAATAGATTTATTTACTTATAATTATTAATTTAATAGATATGTGGTTGGGGGCTATTTAAATTTATTAAAATAAAAATTGGGGAGGATGATTAATATGAAAAAAATATTAGTTGGTATGTTAATTTTAACAATGGCAGGTTTAATAGGATGTAAAAAAATGAGTGTTGATGAAATTAACGATAAGCTTGCAGAAGGTAAAGAAACTACTACTGAGGATGTTAAAGAGGTAGATGAGCCTTATACTGTAGAAATAACTAATGGAGAATATACAAGTGAAAAAGCATATAAAATTGATGGAACTGTTAAAGCAAACACTAAAAATAGTGGTTTTACAACTATAGAAGTTGAATTATTAAACGATGCTAATGAAGTTGTAGACATTGCTAGAATAAATGTTGGAGCTCTTACTGTTGGAGAAACAAAAGAGTTTTCAGGTTCAGGTGCTGGTGAAGGAATAACTTCACATGGTGAAATAAAGGTTACAGGATATTAAAATAAAAATAGGTAGTATAAGTTTTAACTTAATACTACCTATTTTTATTTTAAACTACAGATATTATTATCTAGTAACTTAAGTATTTTTAATTTGATAAACTTCTATTATTATTTATGAACCTATCTATATCATTTTTATGCCTGCTTTTAATCGTATTGAATTTTATGTTGTATAAATAAGTACCATTTCTATAATTTGATCTTTTATTTAGTACCATACTTTTTATTAAATATCTCTAACATTCTATAACCCCTTTTGAATATATATTAAATATATTCGGTTATCAAATTATTATCTTTATAGCTAAAATAGATAATCAGCAATAATCTTTATAAAATCGTTCTTCTTTAAGTATATAGTATCATTAACTAAAAATGGATCATCTGTAATTATACTATCTACATTTAAATCAATCATTTTACTCATGGTATCTTGATCATTTACAGTCCATACAAATATTTGTTTTCCTTTATTATGGATATCACTTATTAACCCCTTAGTAACAAATGTTGATTCAATTCCATAAATATCAACATAATCCCACGTATAAAAATTTCCATAAGCTAGAGCAGTTAAATAACATGTTAAAAAGCTTGGATCAATTTCCTTCACTTTCTTTAATACCTCTTTGTTCATAGAAGCTATTACACATTGATTTTCAACTCTATTTTCTTTTATAACTTTTATAACTTTCTCTATTACATCTGAACTTTCATTTCCATTAAGCTTTATTTCTATTAATAGCTTACATCTACCTCTTACGTACTTTATAGCCTCATCAAGTGTAGGTATCTTCTCTCCTAAATAATCTGAATTAAAATAACTTCCTGCATCATAGCTTTTTACTTCTTCATAATCAACTTCCCAAACATTTTTATCTACACCTGTAGTCCTTTTAAAATTTGAATCATGAAGAAGTATTAACTCCCCATCTTTTGTTTCTTGAACATCTGTCTCTATATATTCAGCTTGAGCAAGTATAGCTTCTTTAAATGATGATAATGTATTTTCGGGTGCTGCTATGCTTCCTCCCCTATGTGCAGTTGCTGTTGTATTATAAAAGAACTCTATATTAAGCAAAGTGTTACTATGTATTGAAAAAGCCATAGCTTCAACAGGTACTAGTATTAAAATCACTATTATAGTGGTAATTTTTTTTATAATTGATAGCTTAAACTTTTTTTGCCTATTCTTATAAAAGGTAATGTCCTTATAGTTATAATAAATGGCAGATATAAAGGCTAAGTTAAGTATAAAGCTAGAAACTGATGCAATAAAAATTGAATAGTCCTTAAATAATATAGCTTTTCTAATAAATATTTCACTTAAATCATTACCTACTCCATAATACTTCGTCCATAAAGCAGTTAATATTACTATTAAATAATATATTCCATAACCTACAACACTAAATACTATAAATGTTCCTATTGAATATAAAAATATCTTAATAGTTTTTCCTTTTGTAATTCTATTACTCTCATTTTTGGCTTCTTTAAAGCTACTTCTATTTAAGGTTATTTCATGTATACTAAAAATCCATCTAATAACTAACATATATAAAATAATCATCAATCCTATATATAATAAATTTAATATATTGCTAGACTTTATATAATCTAATATATAATCTGGTAGCTTTAGCTCTCCTATAAAACCTGAGGTTAATGTTAAGTTCGTCAATGGAATTATCAATAATATAAATATCATCAATAAGTAATTTCTAAGATATAAGATTTTAAGTGATTTTTGTAATCCTAATCTAATAAGCTTAAATATTCCTATCTTTTCATATCTTATAGATTTATCAAAACAAATAATAGTAGATGTAAATTCAAAAAACACATAAAATCCTAAAGTAAGTAATAATAAAATTAATAAAACTATAGATATAGGGTTAGATAGTATCTTAAATATATTATCTGTACTTAAATAAATTATTCCTGAATTGTGCATTGCACTTTCTAGTATATATTTTATAATTGGAACTACTAAAATTAATGCAATTCCTTTATGAAATAATTCAAATAATATTAATGTTCCTAAGTTATATCTAAGTAACAATATAAAATTGCCTAATATTCCTTTTCTCATAGCTATCCTCTCAAAATATTTTTAAAATTATTATGTTAAATCTTAAAAATATACTTTTATCTTTATTTTTATACTTCCCGTTTTATCATTGTGTATATATTCTAACTAAGAATTATAATTTATTTAATCATAAACAGTTAAATAACTTCTTACAATATTATTACATTTCTTAATATTTGTTAACACCTCTGTATTAATTAACCATAAGTACTTATAATATATTTATAAATAGAATATTTAAGAGGTACTTAATATGATAGAAATTAAACCTTTAGACGATGTTATGAATCACTTTTCATGGATATTTTTTGCATATATTTCATTGTTTGCAGTTGTGTGTATAAATTTTTTCAAAGCACTTTATATTAATAAAAAAGTAAAAGACGTAACTAATAATATAAGGAAAGCTCAAGTATTTGATTTAGTAGTAGATGTAGTATGTGGAATAGCCATGGCTTCAAGCTTAATGTTCTTTGGTGTGTTAGCTGACAATAATGCTTTAAATTATAATATTTGGCTTAACAGAATTTTGGTTATATCTTTTGCTAGCCTTATTATATTTATATTAAATATTATAGTAGTCTTAAAAAACAAAAAAGTTTAAATAGAAATGGCAAATTTGAATTATGAACTATCATAATAAATTTGCCACTTATTATTTTAATTTTTATTACTATTTAATACTTTCTTTTCTAATTTTCTTTAGTGCCTTTTTAGACCCTCTTTCAATATCATGTTCTAATTTTCTTTCTTTATAAGTTGTAAATAATTGATTTAAATCATAATCTTCAGGATATAACTCCGAAGCCATTAATTCTAACTTAACTCTCTTATAATTGACTTCAATAAAATTCCCATTGTGCAAGACTACTAAATTATTTAATTTATCTACTTCTTTATATACTATTGCAGATTCATTTTTATCTAGGAGAATTACCCTATCTCCTACAGAGTAATTATAAATTGTACTTATCTCTTTTTCATCTTCTCTTTTCTTTATAATTTTACTTTCTCTAATCAAGTCATAATTATAATTTTTAGTTTCTATATATTTTCTTGTTCTTTCTATTATAGAATCAGATATACCCATCTTTTTAGATATATACAATGCATTACTATCTCCTGTCTTACCTATATGAAGTTTATAAAGAGGATCCAGTGTATCCTTCTTAAATTCCATAGCTGCATTTTCGAAATCAGGATGTTCCTGAGAAAAATTCTTAATCTCTCAATAATGAGTAGTAGCTATAGTTATACATCCTTTATGATATAGTTCTTCCAATACCGCTATAGCAAGAGCTGCGCCTTCATTAGGTTCTGTCCCGCTTCCTATTTCATCAAATAATAAGAGTGTAGACTTTGAGCTATTCTTTATTATCTCTGCTAAATTTTTTACGTGAGATGAAAAAGTACTTAATGCATTCTCAACACTTTGATTATCTCCTATATCAACAAATATATTGTTAAATATCGATATATTGGTACCTTCTTTAGCCGCAATATGAAATCCTGATTGAACTGCTAAAGTTAACATACCTACAGTTTTTAAAACTACTGTCTTTCCACCTGCATTCGGTCCTGTTATTATTAAACTTCTATAATCTTTACCTATTTCAAAGTTAAGAGGAACTCCATTTTTAATTAATGGATATTTACCATCTACAATTTTTATATATCCATAATCATTAATACTTGGTTTTATCCCTGAAATATCATTGCTATATTTAGCTTTAGCCCAAATCATATCATATTCTGATATTACTTCTATATTTATCTTTAAATCTCTTATTCTTTCGTAAAGCATCTGAGTAAGCATACCTAAAATTTTATACTCTTCCATACTTTCTTCAATTTTCAATACGGCTAATTCAGAAGTATACTTTGATATGATATTAGGTTCCATAAATACCGTAGAGCCTTTGGTAGAAGCTTCAACTATAGTTCCTTGTACATAATTTTTATATGCTGATTTTATTGGAATAGTAAATTTTCCATTTCTCTTACTTATAAAGAATTCTTGAATGTATTGCTTATTTTCACTATTCTTTAAAAATCTATCAAGCTTTTCCCTTATCTTACCTTCACATTCATCTATAAGCCTTCTTATTTTTTTAAGCTCTTTACTAGCATTAGAATCAACAATAGATCCTCTAATACATCTATTTATTTCTTCTTCTATATAACTTAAATCAGAAATACTTTCTCCATAACTACTTAATGTTGGAGCATATCCTTCCTTATCTTTTATAAAAACTTTAACCTTTCTACATCCTCTTAAGAAATCAGACATCATATTTAAGTCTGCTGGCTCTAATGATGCGCCCTTTTCAATCTTATCAATATGAGGTAATACATTAAAAATTCCATCTAGAGGTATATGATATGAAGCTTCAATAAGCCTTCTACCTTCTGATGTCTCATCTAATCTATTGTTTACAACCTTCAAACTGTTGCTTGGTTCTAATTTATCTATTAACGCTTTTCCTAATCCGCTTACGCAATATCCTTTAACTATTTCTTTTAACTCGTAATAATTTAATTTTTCTAATGTTATTTTATCCATTTATAATATTCCTTCCTTGTATCAAATTAAAATACAAGTCCCTAAAAACTCGATAGATTTCATAATTTAAAAATTAAGAATTCATTATCTTTACTAAGCATCCCAGTATTCTTATATTTATAAAAATTAACCTTATTGTAAATTTATATTTTTTATAAATAAAAAAAGCTATGGATACTTCCACAGCTATAAATTCAACTTTAAATAAAGATAGACTAATCCTACCTCTTCAGCAAATTCGTGGACTTGTATCATATAGTTTAATTAATCCCACAACAAATAAAGGTATAAATACCCTAATTTTCTTGGAATCAATATTAAGTTAACTATTTGATACTAAACACTCACAAACTTCCCTCACTTCATTTGAAATCTATCTACTTTAATATATTATAAAACTTATTTTTTTGTCAATACTTATTATATCATATTTTAAGTATGAGATAATACTGGAAACATCATATTATAAAGCTCTAAAGGATTTTCTTTTCCTCTCATTATAAATAATGTTGTGTCTTCTTCTCTTAATACTTTTTCATCGTATAATACTGTATTTAATGGTGTAAATCCTAATACTACTCTCCTTGTATTCTTAGTAACTATTTTATTAATTATACTTTCTAAGTCAATATCCTTAGTTCCAAAAACCTCCAATATATATATTATTTCTTTACTCATCTCTGCAATTACTATTGCATCATAATCTTTTATATAATAAATATTGTCTTGCATAAAAGAATTACAATAAAACATAATTAAGTTTTTATTATTCAAAACTGCAAACTTTGAAAATACCCTTGTATTCTCAATTATCCTCTTAAATAATTCTTTATCCTTTTTATAATTCATATCTATCTTTCTAACATCACTATTATTAGATATATTTAAACAACTTCTTGAATGCTGATATTCATAGGTTTCTACGAAGTTAAATTTGGGATAAAATTTAATAGCACTATCATTAGCAAAAAGATATATCAAATCACACCTATCTTTCCACTCATCAATTACCCGTTCCATTAAATATCGTCCTAATCCCCTATGTCTATATCTACTATCAGTCATAACGGTACCAATCTGTATATATAATTTCTTTTTACCTTTAAAATTAAACTCCATAATACTTACTGATACATTGGATATAATTTCATTATTATCAATTAACGAATAAGGTATATATCCATCTCCCCAATAACCTTCTTGATACCACCTTTCAAAATCAATATCAAAAATATTATTTGCTAATCTATTAAAGCTTTTTCTTAAACTATCATCATCTCTATATTTGCTTTTATACAAATATTTTTTACCCTCTATTTGTACATACTCACTCATATACCCACCCTTTTATACTTGTAATTATCACCTTTTTATATTGTATGATATAACAACCTTAATCATAATAAAAATCAGCAAAATATTATTAAATTACTGACTTCTATTACATGGCTAATTGCTACTTACCAACAAATAAATCATAATTTATTGTAATATTATCGCCTGTCTTCATATTCTTTATCCTAATTTCATTATTTTCAACCTCTTCTTCTCCAATTAAAATTACATTTTCAACACCAATTTTATTAGCATAATTCATCTTTTTCTTTAAAGCATCATCTTCAAAATAAATACTTGCTCCATAGCCTTTTGATTGCAGGTATTGTAATACTGCTCCACAATATTCAAAAGTATCTCCTATTGGTATTATTAAATAATCTTGATTATCTTCCATATTATATTTATCTACAAAGCCAATTTCCCTTAATACAAAAAATAGTCTAGTTAATCCTATAGATATACCTACCCCAGGCAAAATGTTTTCTGTGTAATTCTCTGCAAGATTATCATACCTTCCCCCTGAACAAATAGATCCATAGCCTTCATTTCCTACTAATATAGTTTCAAATACAGTTCCTGTATAATAATCTAGTCCTCTAATTATTTTTAGATTTATTTCAAAGCTTTTCTTATCTACACCTAATACTTCTAGCATTGATTTAACAGTTTTAAGCTCTTTAATTCCTTCATTGTAATATTCATCCTCTATATTAATCTCTAAAAGTTTTTCTAGCTTCTCTTCATTTGATCCATTAAACATTAATATTTGATTTAAATATTCACTTTTTTCATTTCCTATTAGATTATTGAGCTCACTAATAAATTCTTCTTTCCCTATCTTATCTACCTTATCTATTAATATCATTACATCTACTTGATTTTCTATTTTTAGTTCATTTAATATTCCCTTTAATATTTTTCTGTTACTTATTTGAAATTTGTAATTAGTCAATCCTATTTCTCTAAATGCCTTATCTGCTAAACTTATAACCCAAGCATCATTATTAATACTTAATTTTCCTTTTCCTATTACATCAACATCACATTGATAAAACTCTCTATATCTTCCCTTCTGATTTCTTTCTCCTCTATATACCTTACCTATTTGATATCTCTTAAACGGAAAATTTAAATCATTGTAATATTGAGCTACATATCTAGCAAAAGGAACAGTCAAATCAAATCTTAAAGCCAAATTATTTTTCCCCTTTTGGAAACTATAAACTTGTTTTTCTGTTTCCCCACCAGATTTAGCAAGAAGTACATCTGCTTTTTCAATTATTGGTGTATCTATAGCTAGACATCCATTCATTTCATAAGTCTTTGATATTTTGCTTACTATATCATTAAATATCTCTTGCTCCTTCGGTAATAGCTCCATAAATCCTGGCAATATGCTTGGTTTAATTATATTCTTTTTCATAATATTCACTCCTAAAATAATTTATTTTTATATAACAAAAAGCCATGTAGGCATATATCCTACATGGCTTACACTAAATTATGTTCACACTTAATTTATCATCGCCAGAGATACAAGCCCAACAGCAATAGACTTGTATCCGTTTCTTAAACAGATCAAGTCTCTAGCAATGATGATGTATTAAATTTGTCTTATTAATACTAAATGTGTTCATAATCTTCCTCCAAAATTTTCTTTTTTATATTATATATTATACTTTCATATAATTCAACAAAATTGCATAATTTATTTTCTTAAAATCTTATTTCTATTTTTAGCCCAGAGCCTAATTTTCCTGTAGCTACAATTTCAGCCCCATGAGACTTAATTATATCATGAGCTATAGCCATCCCTAAACCTGAACCTTCTATCTTCTTGCTTGTATTTGTCCCTCTGTAGTATCTCTTAAAAATATTATTTAGTTCATCTTCAGATACACCTTTTCCATTATCCTCGATAGATATATTAACACCACCAGTATCTAGCTTCTGAATATTTATACTTACCTTCACGTCTTTGCTATTATGAACAAATGCATTAATTATAAGATTTATAAATACTCTTTTTATTAGTCCTTCATCTAGCTCTAATAATATCTCTTCATTAGAATAATTAAATGTTATATTGCTATCACTATATTTTTCATCATTTATAATATCGATTATTACATGTCTTACTAGAGAAACTATATTTGTTTTTTTCTTATTTAATACTAATGTATTATTTTTTAACCTAGTTGATAAATTTAAATCCTCAACTAAAGTTTTTATATATTCGCTTTTTCTTATTATAGTTGTGCAGCATTTATCTCTTATTTTATCATCTATTTCATATTCAGTATCTGCCATTATTTCAGCATTTCCTATTATTGATGTAAGAGGAGTTTTTATATCATGAGAAATATTAGAAATCCATTCTTCTCTCATTTCCTCAAGCTTTTCTCTTTCTCTTTCATTTATCTCTAATCTACCTGCTAGATTATTTAAACTTTTTTCAACTTTAAAATAAATTCCTTGTTTTGTTTTACCTATATTATAATTACCATTAGATAAATTTAATATCTTATTAATAATTCTATTTATAGGTCTGGTTAATCTTACAGTAGATAAAAAACTTATTATTATAATTAACGCTAAATTTATAATAATCAATAAAGGAAACTTATGAGCTTCTTCAATTAACTTAACATCATAGGAGTAGGTTATTCTCTTCACTTTATTTGGATCTAAAAATAATAGATAAGTATATGTCTTATTATTTATAGTTTTTTCACTTAAAAATAAAGTCTCTTCTTTATGGCTATACATATCTATTAATGATACATTTGAATAATAACTTGGTGCAGTTGCTGGTTTTTTATATTGAAATACCTCTTTATTATCCTCATCTAGTATTTGTAATCCTATATTATCTGAATTTAAAAAATCTATTCCTTCTTTATTAACCTCCACTTTATTATCTTCAGTCAAAGATATATAATTTCTAAAGGTAGTTACTAGTTGTTCTGGCTCGTAATTATATAATGCTCCTGTTCCATAAATATTTTCTCTCATAAATACAATATTTATGGCGAATATAATTAAACATGCTAATATAAAGGTTACAAAGTAATGAATAATAAGCTTTCCTCTCATACATTACTCTCCCTTCATTACAAATTTATATCCTAGGCCAATTACTGTAGTTATATATTTAGGTTTAGAAGGATTATCTTCTATCTTTTTTCTAAGTCTTCTTATATGTACTGTAATTGTATTGTCATATCCAAAGAAATCTTCACCCCATACTTCATTACAAATCATCTCTTTACTTATAATTCTATTGGGATTGTTTATTAAGTACATTAGTAACTTTAACTCTTTAGCTGTAAAGTCTAAAATTTCCCCACCTTTATATACTTCTCCTGTTTCCTCATTTATTTCTACATCCCCAAATTTTATTATCTTATTTTCATTAATACTTTTATTAGTAACTATATTATCAAAAGTTTTTAATCTAGCTTTTAATCTAAAAGCTACTTCTTTTGCACTAAAAGGCTTAGTTATATAATCATCTGCACCTATAGCAAAACCTAATAATCTATCTACTTCTTCTGTTTTGGCTGATATAAATAGAATTGGTACTTTACTATATTTTCTTAACTCATTAAAAACATCATATCCACTTATATCAGGCAGCATAATATCTAGTAATACTATATCTGGATTTACCTTTTTAAATAACTCTATTCCGTCTTTTCCATTGTTAGCTATAAAAATATTACTAAACCCTTCACGTTTTAATACAGTGTCTAAGATATCTGTAATATCCTCTTCATCATCTATTATTAAAACTTTAAATTTATCAAAAATACTATTCATATCCCACACTCCTTTTATTTTCTAGATTATATCATATTAACCTTTAATTTCTCTTATTATTAATTTATTTAAGATGGATTTAAGATAGAGTTTATACTAATTAAATCTGTCTATAATAAACTAATATCAGACACCGGTACAAAAAAATATTAAGGAGAATAAAATTATGCAAGCAATTATGGAACCAATTTTTCATGTGGTTTATTTAACTACTGTTATTTCTTTAGGAATAATAATGATACGAAAATCAAAAGATAATCAATACTTTAAAATGTTTGGCTTTATGTCATTAATCTTAGGATTAGGTGATTCATTCCACCTTATACCTAGAATTTATGCATTACTAACTACAGGCTTAGAAAATAATGCAGCTGCACTAGGCTTTGGTAAATTAGTTACATCAATAACTATGACTATATTCTATTTAATACTTTATAAGATTTGGAAAATGAGATTTGATGTCAAGAATTCAAAATTATTAGATATAACAATGTATTTATTATCAGCTATAAGAATAATACTTTGCTTATTCCCTCAAAACGATTGGTTTGTAAATAATCCACCTTTAAGCTGGGGTATATATAGAAACATTCCTTTTGCAATTATGGGAATTATAATGATTTATCTTTTATATAGCTATGGAGCTAAAAATAATGATAAGGATTATAAAAATCTAGGTATAGCTGTATTTTTATCATTTGCTTTCTACGCACCAGTTGTACTTTGGGCTTCTGAAAACTTCTTTGTAGGAATGCTTATGATACCAAAAACATTAGCATATGTATGGGTTGTTTTAATAGGCTATAAAGAATTTAAAAAAGCTATAAAATAGTTACCTTTAAAATAAATTAGCGCTATGAAATATTTAATTTCATAGCGCTAATTTTATTTGCTATTTATAATGTTATTCCTTAATAAATTAAATATAAAAAACCTCTACTCCAGCAAAGCTTATATCTCCTATTATAGTTAATGTATTGGTTATTACTACTTCTCTCTTATTCTTCTCTTCAAGAGCTCCAAAAGAAACATCAGTATTATTTATAACCTGCCATCCCCTTGGTACATATATCTGCATCCCTGCAAAAGAAACATCAACTTTAATAATTGCATTATCCTTTGCCATAGTAGCATTATCAAAATATATTTTCATATTTCCAAAAGAACATTCTAAATCAGCATATTCAAATTTATCTGTATTTACATACTTTATGCTACTTCCAAATGACGTTGATAATTTTATATGACCTTCATCTTCTATATTTATGGTCTCTGGTATATCTCCATCCCACTTATAATTCATTTTATACTTCTTAGGTCTTTTACTAAAAATTAATGAAAGCCCTATACTTAAAAGTAAAGCTACAATAAGTACAGTCCATGGAGTAATCGCTGTAATTCCTAGCTTATCATCGTAAATTATTGCAATAAACGCTAATGGAAATAAAATCCCCGGAAAATTAAGTCTAATAAGACTTTTAATTATTATACCTACTAAAAGAAGTGTAAATAACAAGCTAAAAATATTGGTATCTGAAAAATATCCAAGCTTACTTATAAGCAAAACTATAGCACCAACTACAAGAAATAATCCCCAAAAAACTCTTTCTTTTCTCATCCTATCTCCTCTTTTCTGATAACTTTAACTGTAATATTTTATAATAATGTCGTGATACGAATACCTTTTTATGTGTGTGCTGAAATTCAACTATACTTGCTGATGTTATATTTCTAGTTATTGAATAAATGTGGTTAGTGTTAAGAATTGTTGATTTAGATATTCTTAAAAAATTCATTGGCAAAATATCCTCTAATTCATAAAGCTTGTATTTAACGCTATATACATCTTTAACTGTATGTGCGCTTATTCCACTTTCCTCTGTCTCAAAAAACAGTATATTTTCTAAAGAAATATAATACTCTGTATTTCCTTTATAAAATATCATTTGCTTATTTTGAGATGCTATCTCTAAAAGTAGCTTTTGAATCTTTTTAATTTCTTCATCTAATTCATTACATCTAATAATAACTTCATTTTCCTTTATATTTTCATCAACTTCTATCCGTATTTTCATCTTCTCACTCTCCACATTATTAATTATATCCATCTTAAAATTTCCTGTAAACTTGAATAATGTAAGTGGTAATATATTAGAGGTAAGAGGTAATTTCTTTAACGTTAGCAGTATTATAATATAAATTATGCCTTCATTAAACTTTGAATTTCATCACTTATACTTTCTATAATATGTATTACTGGTACTTGAGTAGCTGAATTGTGAAAATATTTATCACGATTATTAGGCACATAATATCCTATACTATAATCGGCTAGTTTAGCAGCTGTAGAAATCTCTCTATTACTAATAACTACAACTTTTAGCCCTCTATTCTTTAAGTTCAATATAACTTTATTAACTTCTTCCGTTTCACCTGATACAGTCAGAATAATTGCCAATGTTTTTGAGTCATAAATATTTTCTACACGCCAGCTCATATCATCAACAAATGCAGTTCTAAACCCTTTACGATTAAATAATAAAGCTGCATATTTTGCTATTGCAGAGGATAAACCTAACCCGAAGAACAATACCTCACTACTGTCTACTATTGCATTTGCAACTGTCTTTATTTGTGCCATGGAACTTTCCGTAGTTGACCTTTGAAAATAGTCTAAAAGATAATTTAACTTTTCACTCTTTACCTTTTGATTATTTTCCTCAGTATATCTTAAATGTAACTTATATTCACTAAAACCATCAAACCCCAATTTTTTACATACCCTAGTAACCATTGATTGAGATACATGTAGTTCATCAGCTACATCTTTAAGCTTTAAATCCTTAACCCTATTCTTATCTTTATTTAAATATACGTAAATAAGATACTCTAACTCATTAAGCGACTTTACTTTTTCTAAAAGATTCATCTTTATTTCCATCCCCTATGTATTTTGTTTATATTTATATAAAACATGTTCATATTTTACATACCTATTTTACCAAATATATCTTAAATACATAATACACTATTTAATTTATAGTATGTTTTCATATAATAAACTTCATAAACTAAATAGCTATATGAAGAATAGTAAATAAACTAAACTTCATATAGCTATCTATGTTATTTATATACTTTTTTATAATTAGCTAATGCTCCGATTAAGTTGGAATCATTAAAGAATTTACAATTTACTATCTGTACTCTTGGAATAGGAATAGGCATTTTTGAGTAAACCTTATCTAATGACTTATTTATATATTCCATAAGGATTGGTTGTCTACTTATACCCCCACCAATAGCAATTTTTTCTGGATCTACAGTAGCTTGTATATTCCATAACCCCATTGCTAATATATCACAATATTCACTTAAAGCTTTTAAAGCAGCCTCATCTCCATTATTACAGAACTCAAAAACCTTAATTCCATCTAGCCCCTTAGCTTCTAAGCCTTTCTCTTTTGCAACCATAGAAATTAAAGTAAAAGAGCTATTTTCAACTGCCCATTTACTATTAAACCCTTCATAATCTCTCCAATTAGTTGAAAAATAGCTAAACTCTCCTGCAAATCCATTACTTCCAGTAAGAACATTATCTCCAATAGTAACTCCGCCGCCAATACCAGTACCTATTATACACACTGCACCAACACTAGTCCCTTTTAAACTTCCATAAGTTACTTCACATAAAGCTGCACATTTAGCATCATTTTCTATTGTAAATCTATCCGTAGTTACAGATTTTAATTCACTTAATATGTCTACTCCAAAATTATATTCTAATGCTCCTGGAATTTGCATCTTATTAGTCTTTCTATTTATTAATCCAGGTAAAGACATTGCTATTCCGTCAATATTATCTTTATATTTTTCATATATACTTTTTATGACTTTTTTAAAATTTTCCAATGAATCCTTAGGAGTTTTTTCACTGCCCTTTTCTATCATTTCCAAAGAATCATTCATTAAAGAATATTTTATAGCACTTCCTCCAACATCAAACACTAAATAATTCATAACTTCTCCCTCTCTTATTCACATTTCCATTACTATATTTATGTTTCTTCTTCTTAAGTTAGACAAAATATCCATCTAACTTATCAAAAATTATTTTTTTATTAATCTAAAAATAATATAAATCAGGTGCTTCAATTAACACCTGATTTATATATTATATATTTAAATTTTATACCAAGCTTAATTCAATTGAATTTTCTGCAACAACTCTAGTACTAGTTATAATATCATGCAAAGCTCTTCTTGATTTAAATATTACAACTAAAAGTGCTGATAATGCTGTTATCGCTATACCTATAGTATTATAAATACTTACAATATTTGCTCCTGTAACTTCATTAAGCACTTGATGTAACATATTACTTGAAGTATAAAGACTTCCTTCTAATAAAAGAATAATAACAAATTGTCTTATAAATATTTGCTTTTTTGAAGCTTCACTATAATCATTACTTACTATTCTTAGCTTCATTATTTTCTTTCCTAGTGTTTGTCCATTATTTATAAACATAGGTACATATACATAATAAAGTGCGGCTACCATGAATGACGCAAGTCCAATTATTATATTTAAAGGATATTCAAATATATTTATATTTTGCTCTATGGTCCCTATATTACTACTATTCATAGCCGTATAAGTTAAAATAATTGGCAATGAAGTTAGCATTCCACCAATATACCAATCCATCATATATGATATAAATCTTCTTAGAAATCCTATATTATTTGGCTTATCAAATTTTAATTTTAATATTAATTCTTTCATGGTAACTCCTTTAATAACTCTTCTATATAATTACTATAGCTCTTCACCATTTGAAGCTATAACATTTTTATACCAGTTAAATGATTCTTTTTTTGATCTTTTTAAAGTTCCTTCACCATTATTATTCTTATCTACATGAATGAAACCATAACGTTTTTCCATTTCACCAGTACCATAAGAAACAACATCTATACATCCCCAAACAGTATATCCAATAACTTCAACACCATCTTCATCCACTGCTTTCTTTAATTGCTCAATGTGTTTTCTTAAGTATTCTACACGGTAATCATCATGATATTTACCATCTTCACTTAATTTATCGTAAGCACCAAATCCATTTTCAACTATAAATAGAGGTACTTGATATCTCTCATAAAGAACATTTAAAGAATATCTTAATCCTACTGGATCAATTGGCCATCCCCAATCACTAGATTTGATATATGGGTTTTGTACACAACCTTGAACTCCTGCTCTAATTTCACTTTCACCTGCTTTAGTTACCGATGACATGTAATATGATAATCCGATGTAATCTACACATCCATTTCTTAATATTTCTTCATCATCTGATTCCATAACTATGTTTAAATTATTCTTTTTCCAGAACTTCTTAACATATGATGGATAGTAACCTCTTACCATAACATCTGTAAACATATATCTTTGATGCATTTGCTCTACTGATTGCATCATATCATCTGGATTGCATGAGTAAGGATATACAGGTACACAAGCAAGCATACACCCAATCTTAAAGTTAGGATTTATTTTTTTACCTTCTGCAACTGCTAAAGCACTTGCTATAAACTCATGATGAACAACTTGATACATAAGCTCTTCACGATTATCATCTTCCTTAAATCTAACTCCAGAACAAGTATATATACCAAATTCATTTTCAACTGCAGTTTGATTATTTATTTCATTGAATGTCATCCAACATTCAACTTTATCTTTATATCTCTCAAAGCATACTTTTGCAAATCTAACAAAGAAATCAACACATTTACGATTTCTAAACCCACCATATTGCTTTACAAGATTATATGGCATCTCAAAGTGAGATAATGTAATAACTGGTTTTATTCCATTTTTTAATAATTCATCAAATAAATCATCATAGAATTTTAACCCTTCTTCATTTGGTTCTACTTCATCTCCATTAGGGAATATCCTCGCCCATGAAATTGAAGTTCTAAAACACTTGAATCCCATTTCTGCAAATAGTGCGACGTCCTCTTTATAATGATGATAAAAATCAATTGCTTCATGGTTAGGATATATTTCTCCTTCTACGACTCCATCTGTAATTCTTCTATGAATACCATTGCCACCAACTGTCATTACATCAGCTATTGATAATCCCTTACCTCCAGCTTGGTAACCTCCCTCTAGTTGGTGTGCTGCAACAGCCCCACCCCATAAAAAATTTTTATCCATTAAATAACTTCCTCCATTTCTAAGTTGCCATCTTTTTGTGCAGCTTTTGCACTAACCATAACAAATGGTAAGTAAATTAGTGTACTTACGGCTAAACACAAAATACCTATTACTAATGACATAAAGTTATTAGCTCCTGAACCTAAGAATGGAATCAAGAACCCAGGTGTTGTCCACGCAACGCTATATGCTACCGGTGGTATAATCTCAAATACTACGACACAAAGATATCCAATGATATTACAAACTACCGGTGCTAATATAAATGGAACTACATATATTGGATTCATAACTATCGGTAATCCAAATATAATTGGTTCATTTATATTAAATAACCCTGGCGCTAAAGCCATCTTACTAATTTCATATTCACCTTTATTTTTACGACCAACAAGGAAAATAGCTATAATTAATCCCAATGTTGCCCCTGAACCTCCAATATTACCAAATGCATCATTTATTGATCCCCAGTTTACTGGATAAGGAGCACCCCACGCAGTACCAGCAGTTACTGTATATTCTAAGTTAACAAGACCTTGCTCTGCAAAGATAATTGATCTCAATGCATTTAAAGTGTTTGGTCCATGGATACCTAATACCCATAATAATTGTTGAACTACTGCGAATGTTAAAATTGTTCCCATCGAGCTTCCTAATGAAGATAATGGTGCTTGAATTACATTATAAACAAGTGCTTGTATACCATCTGGTGTGATCTTTAAGAATATAAAGTTACATAAACCAGCTAAACCTAATACGATTATGATTGGTATTAATAAGTTAAATGATTTTGATACAGCTGGTGGTACCATTTCCGGCATTGAAATACGTAACTTTTCATTTTTACTTAATCTAGATATAAGTTCACCAACACCTAAACCTACTAATAAAGCAACGAATAATCCTTGTGCTCCGAAGTAAGTAGTACTTAAGCCTGAACCACCGTTTACAAATTCTTGTGCAGTTGGGTACATTATAAAGTAACATGCTAAAGATGTAATACCTGATAATACTTTGTCTCCACCCATATTTCCAGCTAATTCGTAAGCTGTAAGGAAAGCTATAATAATTGCAAGGATACTATTAGTACCGTTTATAATAGGATTAAATATTGCTTGATAATCTGCTAAGTTAGGAATTAACTTATCTAAGTGAAGTATGCTTGCAACGAATCCATCTGGTGATAATAAAACATAGTTGATTAAAACTACTAATGAACCTGCCATAGTAAGTGGGAATGATAATGTAAATGCATCACGTACAGCAGCAACGTGTCTTTGTCCATTAAGCTTTGTTGCTAATGGAACGAAATATTTTTCCATAAATGCTTGGAATTTTTCCATCATATTTTATTTCAACCCTTTCTTTTATAAAGATTTTAAAATATATTTGGCCAACCAAAATTAATTAGTTATTAATTATAATTTGAATCGATTTCAAAAATAATTATATCAATTGTAAATAAAATGTGAATAACTTTATGAGTTCTATAAAAGGCAATCATTTTATATTTTTTGTTAAATATAAAAAACATAGCGTTTTTTATATAGCTATGTTTTAATTACTTAATATTCTACTTAAATTTTCAATTATTCCTATAGCAGGCATTTGGGTAGTTATATCTATAAGCTCATTATGAACCGACTCAATATAATACGGAATTGTAACATCCGACATTCTAGCAAGAGTACAATTCTCACTTGTAGCTATTACAATAATCTTGCATCCTAGCTTTTTAAACTCATCGACTTCTCTAATAGTTTCTGGTGTTTCTCCTGATACTGATAAAACTATTACAGTAGGCTTTGCACCTAAGTAACCAACTCTTAGATATGGATCATTTATAGCTAATGAAAATTTCCCAATACTTGAAAATAATCTTGCTCCATATTGAGCTATAATACCTGAATTCCCTATTCCTATAAATATAACATTATCACTATTTCTTAAGATATTAATAGCACATTCAAATTTATCTTTATAAAATGTGGAATCAAATTTATCTAAACATTTTATAACTTCTTTAAAATCATACTTATCCCCTTTGATTTTTTCTTTCTTCTCCTTTATCTTATATTCATATTTAAAACTACTATAATTGGGGTATCCCATCTTTTTGATAAAATTTAATATAGTTGTAGTTGATACTGATACTTCATCAGCTACTTCTCTTATAGTCATATAAGGAAATTTATCACTATTTTTATTTATATAATCATATATTCTCATTTCCTTTTCACTAAAATATTTAATTTCCTCAGGCTCCATCATTTTTAACTCCTATCTTCGCACATAATTATATCTTTTCACTCTATACATTATGTATATATTTTACCTAATATTTAAATTATTCTAAATAGAATTTTTACTCAAACTTCACTATCAAAACTTATACTAATTATTAAGCTATATAACCTAATGGAAAATACTAAGAATTTAAGAGAAATCACGAGTATATCAGACTGTTTTAATCAGAATTAATCTTTTTTCATCAATTATCATATTTGATAATTATTATCTAATGATATATGTTATCAATTAAATAATACTATAATATTTGAGGTGATAAAAATGAAATTTATGATGTATATAAGAGAAAAAACTTCATTGCTACATAGTGCAGCAGAAAACACAGGATATATAAAAAAATTAGTTGATGGAACTGCTTCTGTCGAAGGATATGCTGAATATATCTTAAACCTAGAAAGAATGTATAGAGCTATTGAGATGGCTTTAGATAAAAATGAAAATAATGAAATAGTTAAGCCTTTTGTTACTAGGGAATTATATCGTTCTGAACTTATGAGAAAAGACTTAAAATTCCTTTTAGGGGATAAAGTAGATTCAATTAAACTTCTTGCTTCTACCGAAGCTTGTGTAGCTAAAATTGAAGAATTATCAGAAAAAAATCCTGAGCTTGTTGTAGCTTATGCTTATACAAGATTTTTAGCTGACTTATTCGGTGGTAGAACTTTCCTATCTCTATTAAGTACAAGCTATAAGATATCTGGTGAAGGATTAAACTACTATAACTTCCCTGAGATTACTGATTTAAGAGGATATGTTATGAAATATCATAACATGCTAGCTGGTATCAATCTTCCAGAAGAAAAGAAAATTGACTTTATAAACGAAGTTAACAACGCTTATATATATAATCTAGCAATATCAAATGAATTAGAAGCTAAGTTAAAATAACAAAAACAACTCACTATCTATTCTAGTGAGTTGTTTTTCCTTACATTCTCTCTACAAGAACTTGTATCTGACAATTGTATAATTCAGTCTCAAAAATATTATTAAATAATTCAATTTCTATCCATTCTTCAGGCTTCAATTTATTTTCATTAATAAATCCAAGCATTTTCTTCCCACATTCACTAGCATTTTCACTATTATATATTAAAGTTAAATATTTACCTTTTGGCAATATCATTATATTACTGCTGCTAATTAAATTCTCCTCTTCAATAGTATTAAATACATACATAGATTCAAGAGTGCTATCTTTATTTAATCTGTATATTATTCCCCTCTCCATAGTTTGCTTTATATTTTGTTCCTTAATTATTTTATCTAAATTGGAGTAATAAAGTAATTCCTTTAATCCTCCTACTTCTTTGCATGGCACTGTAACTATCTTACGCTCTTCAAAAATCTTAATATTGATTTCATTATTTTTTACTAACCCTCTAGAAACTCTTATTCCTTTTGTTAGTGCATCTATATTGCTTATTATATTTTTCATCTTGTTTATATTTTCTTCTGCCTCATATCTCTTCTCATCAAGAAAATCTAACAATTTATCCATATCACATTCACCAAAAATTTCTTGTAATTCAACTATACTTGTTCCTAACGCCCTAAATCCTTTTATTATATCAATATAAATAAATTGATCTATGGAATAGTATCTATATCCAGTATTTTCATCAATAAATTTGGGTATAAGAATTCCTATCTTATGATAATATCTTAGAGTTTTCACTGTAATCTCTTTAATTTTTGAGACTTCTCCTATAGAATATAATCCCTCTTCCATAAATTCCTCCATTACTTTTTAAATTATTATTGACTCTCCCCTTAATGGATACTTTATTTTCATTATATAGTATTTGGCCAAATTACTATAATTAATTTTTTGTAAAAGGGAGAATTGTTAATATGGATAAAATTATTTATAGAGATTTAATGCAAAAGGATTACGACACTATTAAAAAGCTTATTGCTGAAGCTTTTGGATTTGGTGAATTTATAAAAGATGAAGTATTATTAGATACTGTAACTGGATTTTACTTACAGGAATGTGTAGATGATAGCTCATTTAGCAAAGTTGCAGAAAAAAATAATAAAGTGATAGGTTTAATTTTAGGTAAAGCTAAAGATGATAAAATATCATTAAAAAATATTCATAATACTACTAAAATTGATGAAACTGAAATCGAAAAAATTCTAGCAGACGAAAAAAATAGAAAGGTAATAAAAGAATTTGCTAAAATTCAAGAAATATATAAAGAAATTATAAAAGGTAGAGAAGATAACTTTGAAGGTTGTATACAATTATTTATAGTCTCTAAAGAAGCTAGGGGATTTGGTATAGGAAAAACATTATTGAACTATTTATCTGAATATATGAAATCAATGAATGTTAGTTCATTATACCTATATACTGATACAAGATGTAATTATGGATTTTACGATAGTCAAAACTTTAAACGCTTAGCTGAAAAAGAATTAGCCTTTGATTCAATTAATGAATCAATTAATGTATTCTTGTACGGATATAAATTTTAGATAGATACCTGTTAGATATCCTATTGATTTTAAACAAATAATTATCAATAAGGATATCTAACAGAATTTAAATATTTTATTTTAAAACTATACTTTATTTAATAATTCCACTACTTATAAGAAAATCTCTCGCTACACCCTCAGGTGATTCTTGCAATTCATCAACTCTATAATTTAGCTCACTCATAACATCATTAGTAAGGATTGACCCTAATTCTTCTAAGACATCTTCTATTTCTGGAAACTTATTTAAAGTATCTGATTTAATAATTGGTGTTGGGTAATATGGAGGGAAAAAATCTTTATCATCTATCAAAGTTTTTAAGTTAAACTTTCTTAATAATCCATCAGTAGCAAACGCATCAATTATATCAACATCACCATTTACTAATGCAGTATACCTAGGCGAACTATCCAAAGTCAAACTTTCACCAACTTTAAAATTATATTCCTTTTGTAATCCTACTAACCCATCTTCTCTATTTGAAAACTCAAATGTAGTTGCTGATTTCATATTATTAGCAACCTTTGCTAAATCACTTATAGTTTCAAGATTATATTTTTTTGATATATCTTCTGAAACAGCTAAAACATAAGTATTGTTAAAGTTCATTTGTTTCAAAACTTCTATATCATACAACTCTTTGAACTCAGATTTTACCGTATTATAAACCTCTTGCATATCACTAATTGGAGGATGTTTCAAGGTATCAGTATACGCTGTTCCAGTATACTCAACGTACATATCTATATCTCCTGATTGCAATGCTCCAAAACAAACCTGAGTTCCACCTAAGTCGAATTTTCTATTTACAGTTATATCTGTTCTATCTTCAATTACATCCGCAACCATATTACTTAAAATAGCTTGTTCCGTATAATCTTTAGAACCAACAGTAATTGTACGTTCTCCTACGCCAGCATTACCAACAGAAGTTGTTACAAAAATAATTAATATTAGTACGCTTGTACTAATTAATATTGCCTTTTGTCCCATACGCTTTTTCTTTTTATCATTAATACTTCCCTTTTTCATACTAATAGGCATAACTAAGTTTTCAACTATCCCTATTAAGAAATCAACAAATAACGCTAATAAGCAAGCAGGTATTGCGCCAGCTAATATTTGATTATTATTCAAGGTACGAATCCCTGAAAATACAAGATATCCTAACCCACCAGCACCTATAAATGCTGCCATTGTCATAAGTCCAACTGCAGTTACTGATGCAATACGAACTCCTGCCATAATTACTGGTAAGGCTAAAGGAATTTGTACCTTTATCAATACTTGAAATGGTGTTAATCCAATCCCCTTTGCAGCTTCCAGAGTTTCTGGTGTTATATTTTCTATTCCCGTATAAGTATTCTTTATTATAGGAAGAAGTGAATAAAGAACAACTGCAACTATTGCAGGTGCTGTACCTATACCTAAGAAAGGTATCATAAAGCCAAGTAGTGCCATGCTAGGTATAGCTTGAATAACATTAGCTATAGATAATATTGGTTTGCTTACCTTTGATACATAAGATATAAGTATTCCAAGAGGAACTCCTATTAATATTGCCATTCCAACAGAAATTGACGTCAATCTTATATGCTCTATTAATAATCCTAATATTTGCGATTGGTTTTCTAGTATATATTGAATCAAACTCATATTATATTACCTGCTCCTCTTCAAAATCAAAATATTGCTGACTTAGTGTTGTAACTAAGCTACTTTTTGTGATTAATCCTAATAAACAATTATTATCACCAACAACAGGAACTGTAGATATGTGTTCTTCTGTAACTATTTTCAACGCATCTAAAATACTTTCATTCATCACAAGGGTTGGGAAATCAACATTCATGAGGCTTTCTACAGGTTGTGTCTTATCTTCAACACTTCTTAAACGACTTGCTTTTACAATACCTAATAACTTACGTTCACTAGGATCAATGATTAGAAGACTATCTACCTTTTTCTGACGCATCTTATCAAGACACTTAAAAACAGATAATTCTTTATATGCAGTAACAGGTTTATCTATCATAATATCTGAAATCTTTATATATTCCGGTGATGACCATATCCTATTTTTACCTACAAAGTTAGAAACAAAATCATTAACCGGATTCTTTAGTATATTTTCCGGAGTATCATATTGTAACATTTCTCCATCTTTCATTATGCAAATCATATCTGAAATCTTAATGGCTTCATCCATATCATGTGTAACAAACACAATAGTCTTTTTTAATTTAGACTGTAATTCAACAAGCTCATCCTGCAAATCTGACCTTGTCATCGGATCTAACGCTGAAAACGGCTCGTCCATAAGAATAATATCTGGATCATTAGCAAAAGCTCTTGCAACGCCGACCCGTTGCTGTTGTCCTCCACTTAATTCAGTTGGATAACGATCTAAAAATTCTTCACTTTTTAATCCTACCATTTGCATTAACTTTTTAGTGTTCTCAAGAATTTTATCATTATCTATTTTTTGCATCTTAGGAATAAGTTCAATATTCTCTCTTATAGTCATGTGAGGAAATAACCCCGTTTGTTGTATTACATAACCAATATTTCTACGTAGCATAACCTCATCAATTGATTTTATATTCTTTCCATCAATATAAATTGCCCCACTACTAGGTTTAATTAATCTATTAATCATCTTTAATAGGGTAGTCTTTCCGCACCCACTCTCACCAATAATTGTAATTAGCTTTCCTTTTTCAATATTTAGGTCAATACCTTTCAATATCTTTTTGTTCTTATATCCTTTGGAAATATTCTTAAATTCAATCATAAATTCTCCTCCTCTTAACCAAAGTAACAACTTTATTATACACCAAAGTTGTTACTTAGTCAAATATTGGAAAAGGTGCTCAAATTTATTCTTGAGCACCTTCAGTTTATTCCTCAGTTAATGGATATAAAAAATCTTTAACTTGCTTTGAATTATCATCTTGAGATAAAAAATATAAAATATCATTTTCTAATAATATGGCATATGGTCCTGGAGATTTTATCATCATGTCATTTCTTTGTATAGCTAATACAGTTGCTCCAGTATTTTGCCAAAATTGAATTTCAGAAATAGTCTTATTTAAATATATACATTTTGAAGTAATTCTTACTTCAAAAGGCATAAACGGATTCATTGATCTAAAATGCTCTGACGCAATAATCAAATCAGATAAGTGCCTATTTAATGTATCCATTTCCTTCTGTTGTCTATCTATACTATCCAATATATTTTCTTTTATAGTATCAATAGTTTTACGTTTGCTATGCTGCTTAATAAAGTTAACTGCATTTTTATGTGATTTTATGGTTACTCCACTTCCCTTTTCTGATGAAACTATATTTAAATCACACAAAACAGAAATTGCGCGTCTTGCGGTTTCTGGTGAAACTCCATATTGTCCTGCTATATTAGAACGTGCATATATCTTTTCTCCAATTCTATATTCTTCACTAGCAATCCTAGTAGCAATTTCAATTGCAATTTGCTGATATCTTGGGGTAGAAATTTTATTCTTCATTTTCTCTTCCATTCTTATTTTCCCTTTTTTATAATTTTATCTATCTAATAAACTAGTATAAAATATATATTCCTACAAAACAATATATCTTTAACCTTTTATTACCTTATTAAAATAGAATAAATAATTTTTAGATTTATAATTATTTGTTACTATAAGCATTACTCTTTACTTATGAAGTAAGTGAATGCTATATTATCATATTTATACATAATCTCTAGTTAAGTAAAATATATATTAATTATGTATACTTCTATACGACTTGAAAAAAACTAAGGTTGAAATTTAATTATTAAAGGAGTATATATTAATGAAAAAAATTTTAAGAAACATATTCTTTTCACTGTTTTTATTATCCTTAATCTTATCACCAACTAAGGTTCAAGCCTTAGCGGATAGGGAATCCAAAGATATGCCTTATAACAAAGCTACATGTGATTTAAGAATGCAGAAAGGAGACTTTGGATAGACCATGTTTTATGGACTAGAAGTTTTATTGTAAGCGATCTAGCTTCACTTGAAGATAAAGGTGATGTACTAGAAAGACTTCTTAGAAACCAAGATGATATCGGCAATTCAATTAAACCTTACTACGGCGAAGACGCAGGAAATAAACTTGCCAAACTATTGAGAGAGCATATAGAACTTGCTGGTCAAGTTGTTGATTCTGCTAAGAGCGGAAATAAAGCTGATTTAGAGAAATACAACAAATTATGGTATAATAATGCTGACCAAATAGCTGATTTTTTAAGTTCTGCTAATCCTAACTATTCAAATGAAACTTTAAAAGATATGCTACATAAACATTTAGATTTTGTTACAGCTCAAGCCGTAGCTAGATTAAATAAAGATTGGAAAGCAGATATTAATGCGTTTGATAAAGGTGAAGACCATATGATTATGTTTGCGGATATAATCGTTGATGGCATAATCAAACAATTTCCGCAAAAATTCAAGTAATTAAATATTAAAGCATTTATAATTAACTCTTTAATTCCAATACTTATAAATCAAATAAACTTAAAAGCTATACTTAAATTAATAAGTATAGCTTTTATATTAATTACTTTCTCATAATCTTATTAATTAACTGTTCATTTAAATTCTTAATAACTTCTACAGCTAAAGATACTGCTGCTTCTATATCATCTTTTGCACAGTAATTATAATGACTATGTACATATCTTGATGGAATTCCTAACACTAAACAAGGAACTGCCTTATTTCCTAAGCTTATCTTTGCTGCATCAGTAGAACCTCCACGTCTTACTGCATTTTGATATCTTATAGAATTATTATCAGCAAGTTCTTCTGCAAATCTTATAAATAAAGGATTGCCTATATATCCTTGGTCTAAATTTCTAATTTGAGCACCGTTCTTTAAAGTCCCTTGAGATATATTTTTTGAGTAATATAAATCATCTGCTGGTGAACCTTCAAAAACAATGGCCAAGTCTGGATTAACAACATTAGTTGTTATTTGAGCTCCACGAATTCCAACCTCTTCTTGAGCTGCAAATGCACCAACTACATTCACCTCTAAATCTGTTACTTTTGCTAAAGCCCTTAAAGTTTCAATAATGCAGAAACAGCCTACTCTGTTATCAAAAGCCTTTCCAAAACATATACCTGTTTTCTCATTAAAATCAAACTCTACATTTGGTGCAACTGGGTCTCCAACCTTAATTTTAAATATATCTATAACTTCTTCCCTACTGATTACTCCGACATCAATAAAAATATCCTCAATCTCAAGAGAACTACTAGCTTTTTCTGCTGCACTCATAAAATGCGAGGGCTTAGATGTTGTAATTCCTCTTATTAATTCACCATCTCTATTTTTTATATAAACAGTATGTGCAGGAATAGTAGTATTATGCCATCCTCCAAGCTTTACTATACTTAATAATCCATTATCATTTATTGCTTGTACCATAAATCCAACTTCATCAGTATGAGCATCTAACATTACTGTTATCTTTTTATTCCCATTACTTTTTAATCTTGCAAAAACATTATTCATAGCATCGTTTTCTACTATCATATCCTTACAATGCTTCTTTATAACTTCTACTACATCATCTTCAAAACCTGATGGTCCAAATGCATCAGATAATTCTTTTAGCACTTCTAAATTAACCATAAAGTATCCTCCCAAACTTAACTTTTTCCCCTTAAGAATTTACTTTTCATCATTTCTTTAATTATATATTGCATATTTACATCAGTCTATAAATTTATTCAACTTAAGCTTCATGTAAAACTAATTTTAAATTTCCTCTATACTACAAACACCTTCTGATTTACCTAGTAATTCTATAATATCTATATACTCAGTTTTTTCAAGCAATTTTAATGTAAATATTCCACCTACTATAGGCTCATTTAACTCATTAGATTTTATTAACTCTAAATCTATTACTTTCATATTATGATATTTTACATACTCTAAAAAAACACTTAAGTTACTTATACTAGCAAATTCTATATATACTATAACTTCCTTTGCCAAAGATGTAATCCTATCATCAACACCATGTAATAATGCCATAGCTACAAAAATCATAATACATCCTATTATTGCTCCTGAATAAAATCCAACACCTATAGTAAGGCCAATACATGCAGATGCCCACAATCCTGCTGCTGTAGTTAGACCTGTGACTCTATTTCTACCAGTAACTATAATTGTGCCTGCACCTAGAAAACCTATTCCACTTATTACTTGCGCTCCCATTCTTGATGGGTCTCCAGTCGAATACATTTCAGATATATATTGATTAGTAATCATAACCATAGCAGATGCAACACAAACTAGCATATATGTTCTAAAGCCTGCAGGCCTATTTTTTTTACCTCTTTCAACGCCTAAAATCCCCCCACAAATTAAGGCTAATAATAGTCTAAAAAATGTAGATATCATATTTAGTTCATATAGCTTTTCCATAATCTTCTCCTCTCATATAAAATAAAAATTCCAAACTGATATAATATCATCAATTTGGAATTTTACCTTAGTATTATTATTTATTAAAATATTTATCTCTATATTCCTTTAAAAGACTAGGCCAATCTGTTTGAATTATATCAATTTTCTTTTCAAATAATTTTCCCCATCCATTTTCAGGTCCTTCGATAACAGAAATATTATCATCTAATTTGCCATATAGTACAATTTCTTTATCTAATGTTATTGCATTAACCCAAAGGAATAACCCTTTACTCTTTAAGCGATCTAGTACATCATCATTAAACAAATCACATTCTGTATCTTTTGCAATAATTTCTAACCCTACAAGATTTATATTCTCGTAGCTTAATACCTCTTCTATTTCTTCTAAAGAGTATACTATCGGCATATACATATATTTTTTTTCGTTCTTTTCTAAGAACTCTAAGATTTCTTTTTTAACAGGTGATTTAAACAAGGCTTGCCCAATTGCATAATCATATTTATTTAAAGCCTCAAATACCTCCGGGAATATATCCCATGCCCTATCTATATTGTAAAGTTCACCTTTATTAAACTCTTTAACAACATCTTCAAAACGTTCTACTTTAAATTCACTTGGCGCCCCAATACTATTATAATAAAATAAACTATCTATTTTTTCTGAAGACATAGTTTTTATGTTATCTTCTTCTTTTAGATTTCTACGCTCAGTTCCATCATGGAATGTATATAAAATACCATCAGTAGATTTAATTACATCCATCTCAAACATATCTCCACCAAGTCTTAATGAATTATGATATGCAGGAATTGTATTTTCTATTATATTCCCACCTGGACTTCCTCTATGAACAGCTATTAAAACTTTTTTCTCATTAATTTTTTTATTTAATAAAGAATTTATATCTCTATATTTTTCTTTTCCAACCATAAAACAATTATTATTACAGCTCATCGTCTTCTCCTATAACCCCTTAATTTTGTCATTCTTTCTTCCATATACTAAATACAATATTATTGATGATATTATCATTATTATTACTGAGTAAACAAATGTCATCGTAACATTGTCAGCAACAGTTTGCGCATCAGTTAATCCCTTTATAAATACTCCTAATGGTTGAAATAATGGATGATATAGGAATACTGATAAATCGTAATCATTTAATAATGAATTAAAATTTAAAGCAAATACTGCTAAAACTGATGGAATAATTATTGGTAATATAACCCTAAAGAATGTATACATACTACTTGCTCCTAGATTTTTAGATGCATCTTCTAATGTATCATCTATACTAAAGAAAGCAGCTTTTGTCATTCTTAATGTAAATGGAATTTTAACTATTATATACGCTATTAACATAATTATTAAAGTTCCCGTTAACACCTTATTTCCTATAAACCATCTTGGCCTATCAAAAGTTGTAATAAGACCTATAGCTATTAATGTACTTGGTAATAACCAAGGAATTAATAATGAATATTCTAATGCTGATGACCACTTATTTTTAACCTTATGAATTATCCTACAAGCAGCGACAGTAATAACTACAACTCCAATAGATGCAATTAATGCGTATACTATACTTACTAAGAAAGGCTTAATTGCACTTGCATTAGTAAATAAACTTTGATAATTCTTTAAAGTAAAACTATCTAACGATATAACTCCTGTTGCTATACTCTTTGCATCTGTAAATGAAAATATTATTATTAAAACTACCGGTACCACGTATATTAAAAACAGAGCATATGCATATATATGAGCTAATATATTAGCAAATTTATTATTAATTTTTTGTCTGACAATAGTTGTCTTAACCTTAGATACAGACATATAGTTTCCTTTTTTCTCAATTCTAGTCATAACTGCAAGTAATATCATCGTAGCTATTCCTAAGAAGATAGATAATAGCGAAGCTAAATCTCTAGAGCCAATACTCTTCGAGAAAGTAAGTATCATCGGTGTAATAGTTTGGAAACTCTCTCCACCTACTATTAACGGAGCAGATGTAGCCCCTAATCCAGTAATAAATATTAATATACTAACTGCAAAAATTGATGGTAATAATACTGGTAAAACAACTTTTCTTAATATTGTAAAAGTTGATGCTCCCATATTTTTAGCTGCTTCAACTGTTTGAAAGTCAACCTTCCTAATTGCATTAGATAAGAATATTAAATGATTAGATGTACAGGCAAATGTCATAACAAATATTACAGCCCAATATCCAACAAACCAATTAGTATTCATATTAGGAAACATTGAAGCTAATATATTAGTTATATATCCATTGCTTCCATATATAAATTTATATCCTGAAACTAATATAACTCCACCATATATTAATGTAGTCATATATCCTAAACGTAATAACTTTGAACCTTTAATATCAAAGTACTCAGTTATTAATACTAATGAGACCCCTACAATATTAACTGTAATTGTCAATGAAATAGCTAAAATAAAACTGTTTTTCAAACTATTCATAGCTCTTTCTGATTTTAATAATTTTTCCACTGCCTCAAAGGAAAAACTTCCATCAGCAAAAAATGTGGTATAGAGTACATTCAGATTTGGTAATATTAAAAATGAAATAATAAACCAAGCAAATGCACCATACATCAAGTATCTTATAAGCTTTTCTGACGTAAGATTCTTTTTAAACTTTTCCATTTTCTTCACCTCAATATTGCATTATGTCTGCTGGGTTTAAACAAACTTTTACAGTATCTCCAACATTATAAGCAGCTTGTCCAAATTCTTTTTCTATACTCTTAATCACACTATTACCTGCTTTTAAGTAATACTTAATGTATAACCCATAATATTCAAAAGACAATACTTCAGCTGAAATAATTGCATATTTATCACTAACCTTATCTTCAACTATATTAACTCTTTCTAGCCTTATGTAACTTTCTTTATCAGGGTCTAAATGTGCTCCTGTTTCTTTTATAACTTCTTTTACAGTTTCCTTATCTAGATGATTTATATCCCCTATGAAATTACATACAAATTCAGTTTTGGATTCATTATATATTTCTCTTGGAGTCCCTACTTGCTCAATAACCCCTTTATTGAATACTGCTATTCTATCTGATAATGTTAATGCCTCTTCTTGATCATGAGTAACATAAATAGTTGTTATTCCAAATTTCTTTTGTAACTCTTTTAGTTCATTTCTAAGCTGAACTCTAAGTTTAGCATCTAAATTTGATAAAGGCTCATCTAAACATAGAATTCCTGGTTGCAATACGAGAGCTCTAGCTATAGCAACTCTTTGTTGTTGTCCACCTGATAATTCTGATACTTTCTTCATTAACTGTTCATCATTTAAATCAACCTTTTTAGCAATACTTCTTACTCTTTCATCTATTTCCTTTTTAGATAACTTCTTAACCTTTAATCCAAAAGCTATGTTTTCATATACATTTAATGTAGGGAATAAAGCATAGCTTTGGAATACTATCCCTATATTTCTTTTTTCAATAGGAGTGTTTGTTATATCTACATCATTTACACTTACAGTCCCATTTGAAGGCTGAATAAATCCAACTATAGTTCTTAATGTTGTAGTTTTTCCACATCCCGATGGTCCTAAAAATGTAAAGAATTCTCCTTCTTTCACTTCTAAATTAATATTTGATAGTGCTTTAAAATCTCCAAATTTAACTTCAATATTTTTTAAGTTTATCACAAGTTTCCCCCCATTTTATAAGGACTAATAAATTTAAATATATCTATTAGTCCTTAATATTATTCTATTTTAAATATTCAAGCTCTATTTTTTCCATCCATTCATCTATGTTTTCAGTAACAAATGTCCAATCTATATCTTGAACTTTGTAGTTTTCACTTAAGAATTTATTAGCATCGCTAGCTTTGTCCATTGCATTTTCATTAGCAGGCATTGTTGAGAACTCTTCAGCCCATTGACCTTGTATATCAGCAGTTCCAAACCAATTTATAAATTCTTTCGCAGTTTCAACTTTCTTACTTCCCTTAACTATTCCAATTTGTTCTACTACGTAAGGTACTCCAACACTTGGGTTAACCATTCCAGCTTTAACACCATATTGCTCTTCTCTTGAAACAATACCGCTTGACCACATTTGTCCCATTGGAGTTTTTCCTGATGCTAAGTTAGCATAGAAGTCTTCACCTTCTACTGCTCTTGAACCATTTGCAAAGTATGCTTTAATTTGATTCCATCCTTCTTCTGAAATTCCCAGTTCACCATTTGGATCTACATAACGAGTTAATATTCCTGAAAGAACTACCCTTGTTGTTCCTGCTGAAAGCTTTGTAGGAACTTCGTATTTACCATAGTATTCTTCCTTAGTCCATAAATCTATCCAATCTTTTGGAGCCGTTTCTTCGTTGTATAAATCTGAGTTATATATTAATAAAATTGCTTGTTTAACAAGTGAGTGATAGTAACCATCTTTGTCATTTAATCCTTCTGTTATTTCTCCAGCCCAAGTTGGTACAAATTGCTCTAATAAATCATGTTGCTTAAATTTTTCAAATGTCATAGTGTTTAAACCAAATACAATATCTGCTATTGGATTATTTTTTTCAGCTATTAAACGATTTTCTAATTCTCCGCCACCTGCATCTACATATTCAATATTGAATCCTGCTTCTGCTGCTTTTTCCTTTAACCATTCTCCTCTTCCATCTGAAACAGAATTAGAATATATTATTAGCTTGTCCGATTTGCTTGAGTTTGTTTCTACATCACCATCTCCTGATTTTCCGCATCCTGTAAATAACATTCCACCTGCAATAGTAGCTGATAATACTACTGCTAGTCTTCTTAAAATAGATTTTTTTCTCATTTTTGGTCCCCTCCATCATTTACTGATTACATAAATATAATAATCAAATACATTCAGTAATCCTCTCTTGTTATTAATTTTTTACCCATTCAAATATAAATAATAAGCCTATAGATAAATTATCTAAGCTTATTGTTTACGTATACATTATAACATTAAATTGGTACGTGTCAAATGCTTTTTTATTAATTTTATACGTTTTTTATATTTTTTGGTAGTATTTAACCTTAATTTAATCTATTCTTAACCTTAATTTACACTTTTATCCTATTGGTACGTTTCATTTTTAAACTCTATTTTTATGTTTATTGATATTTTTATAGTCTTTTAAGCTAAAATACTATAAAATTAATATATTGATTGTAGGATTTATAATATAATTTGGAGGTACAAATAGTGGTAACAATAAAGGACATAGCGATAGAAGCTGGTGTATCCCATGGGACAGTTTCTAACGTTCTAAACAAAACAGGTAAAGTCAGTTTAGAGAAGATTAAATTAGTTGAAGAGGCCGCTAAGAAGCTTGGTTATGTAAGAAATACTCAAGCTCAACAATTGCGACAAGGCTTTAAAAAACTAATAGCAGTCATCATTCCATCTTTAGAATCATCACATTATTCAGAATTTTTCTCTACTCTTAGAAATATTCTTATTGCATATGACTACGAAGTAGATTTATATACAACAAATGATACTCCAGTATTAGAGAAAAATATTTTAGATAAGATTAACTTTTCAAGACTTGATGCTATAGTAACCGTTTCAAGTTTAGGTGATGAAATATCTATTTATAAGCATAATTGTCCAGTAATTTTTATAGATAGAGAACCTTCTAATAAAATAAAAAATTCTTCTTATATATCATTCGACTTTAAATTAGCTGGAAAAGATATCGGTAAATATATAAAAATAAAGAACTTTAAATCTATAGCTTATTTTTCAGGAACAAAAAAATATACTCCTGAAAGATATATATATGATGGCTTAGTCCAATCATTAAAATGTAATGAAAACTATATTCAACACTTTACTTCAGATGATAGATTATCTAAGACTAAAGCCTTTGATATAGTTAGCGGAGATAATAATTTTGATGTAATAATAACATCTAATTTAGATAGAGCTGAATCAGTATTATCAGCATGTAGATTTAGTGAAACTGATAAAACTCCTCACATTATAACCATAGATAATACAAAGATCTTTCCAAATAATCATTTTACGTCTTATGAACTAGATTATAAATCTATGGGGAAAATAGTTGCAGATAATTTAATCGAATATCTTATAAATAAAAAACCTCTACCCAAAAATAAAACTTTAAATAATGATGGTTTCAGATTTAACTTTCCATATTTAAAAGAAAGTAAGTCTAGTAAGAAGTTAAACATGTTAACTGTATTCTCTCCATCATCTGAAGCTTTACAAAAATTGCTTCCAAATTTTAAGAAGGCTACTGGTATTGAAGTTAAACTTAACGTATTATCATTTGGAGATTTATATGATCATATCACGATGGTTGGAGATAATAATTTTTATGATTTGATAAGAATGGATGTTGCATGGATGTCTAAATTAGCATCTTCAATTTATATTCCATTTAAAGATACCGGAAAAGATTTTTCTTCTATCTTTTCAAATATTGTTGATGATACTAAAGCAGATTACTCATACGTGGGAGATACTCAATATGCATTACCTTTTGACCCTAGTACATTAATATTCTTATATAGAAAAGACTTATTTGAAGATGCAATAATAAAAAGAAGTTATTATGAAATGTTCCATGAAAACTTAACTATACCTACAGATTTTGGACAATATAATAAAATCGCTTCTTTCTTTACGAAGTCATTAAATAATGAATCTCCAACTCAATATGGTTCAACATTAACCTTCGGATCATCAGCAGTTGCAGCATGTGACTTTTTACCTAGATTATTAAATAAAACTAATACCCTTTTCGATAAAAATGGACGAATAGTTATAAATACTAAAGAAATTTTAGATGCCTTAAAAAACTATATTGAAACATACAGATACAGCAACAAGCAAGGTAACAATTGGTGGGGAGATTCTATTAAAGAATTTTCAAACGGCTCAACTGCCATGGCTATATCATTTAGCAACCACGCATCTGATGTAATTAATAATAAGCATTCAAATATAGTAGGAAACGTAGGTTGTGCATCAATTCCAGGAAATAACCCAATATTAGGTGGTGGTGTTATTGGAATAGCTAAAAATAGCAGTAAAATAGATGAATGTTATGAATTCTTTAGGTGGTTCTATAGCGATGAAATTTCTAATGCTTTTACTTTGCTAGGCGGTCTATCACCTAATAAATCTATATATAATAATTACGATTTATTAGATATTTTTCCTTGGTTATCACAGTCAAAGTCTAACTTCCACTACGGAACTAGAAATATTATTAATGTATATCACCCCAAATTTGATCAAAAGAAATTTGAAAATATACTTGGTAATGCTGTAAGAAGTGCTGTTATCGGTACACATACACCTGAAGAAGCTTTAGAATACGCTCAAAAGCTTTATGATATTGAGTTTATTCCAATTAATATATAATAAAGCAGAGTATCACAAAGGATACTCTGCTTTATTATATCAGCCTCTTAATAAAATTTACTTCAAAGAAACTAATTCTAAATTGAATCCAACTTAAGTAATACTATAATTTTACAGGATAACTATATTCCAAAGATAGGTTGCTGAAGATCTCTATTATAAATTTCAATAGCTGCTATTAATCCATAAAAACTTCCTATAGTTTTGAATATATTAGCAAGATTTATATCTACATTAGGTTTAAGGGAATGTTCGTACTCCCCCCTCATTTTCCGCTCATATAAATGATCATATCTGATAAATCCTATTTGATTATAAATTAATCTAGCAATTAATAAAAGTAATGCGGCTTTTATTGCTGGTATATCTGGGTTAGCTATCTGATCAGCTGTATTATCATACCTACTGTATACTAATTCAATACTTTCTAAAGTGGCTCTATAAGAAAAAATGTCACTTATGATGCATATTACATCAGCACGATGCTGTATATTTAACAAACGTAACTCTTCTTTATCATTTTCATTCATCCTAATATATATATCTTCATAATTACTATTTTTCATTAATTATCCCCTTTGTAATATGCTATTTACTTTATAGTATATTTACAAATAATAAATAGTGAATATTTCACGTTATCATTCTATTATTTTTAGAAAACTTCAGTACCAAATTTACCATTTCTAAAATCTTCATATGCTTCATATATCTCTTCTACTGTATTCATTACAAATGGCCCATGTGATACAACTGGTTCATTTATTGGTTCTCCACTTAAAACAATAAATAACGTATCTTCACTAACTGATTCAACTAAAATCTCTCCGTCCACATTATTAAATAAGATAAAATCCTTTTCTTCACATAATTCATTTTCATTTATTTTAATTTTTCCTTTTAAAACAAGTATCCCTGTATTAAAGTTACTTGGTTCAGTTATAGTAATTGTTGCATTAGCCTTCAAGTTTACATTATAAATATTCATTTTAGTAAAGGTACTAGCCGGTCCTTTTATTCCTTTAAAGTCACCAGCAATAATGCTAACCTCACCTTTACCATCATCAAGCTTTAACATTCCCATATTCTCTCTTAATAAAGCTTGATACTTAGGCTCTGTCATCTTCTTATCTTTAGGAAGGTTAACCCAAAGTTGAATCATATGCAAAGTACCACCATTTTTGCTGAATTCAGTTTCATGATATTCTTTATGCAGTATACCTGATGCAGCAGTCATCCATTGAACATCTCCAGGACCTATAATTCCGTGATTTCCGTTATTATCATGATGCTCAACTTTCCCTTCATAAGCAATTGTTACTGTTTCAAATCCACGATGCGGATGAGCTCCAACGCCTAATCTAGTCGATGATGGATTATAGTAGTGAGGTGCATGATAATCTAATAGTAAAAATGGCGATAAACGCTCCATATCGTTTATTGCTGCTGGTAAGTATTGTGATACCTTAAATCCATCCCCAACCATATGAGATTCTGGTCCCTTAAATATACGTTCTATACTTCTAAAATTTTTCATTAATATTCTTCCCTTCTTCTATACTTATAAATTTTCTTATTAATATTATTTCAATCATTGTTAATTTCATATTATACTTTATTTAATTAATTTTATCACTAATTAGTGATATATATCTAAAAAAATTTATTTTTCTTTATTTTTGAATTTTTTTAATATATTTTTTAAAGTAATCTTTTCTTCATCAGTTAGAACTTCAAAAATACTCTTAATATTGTTGATATGATTAGGTAATATACTTTCTATAATATCTTTTCCTTTTTCAGTTAAGGATATTATACATGATCTCTTATCCTCAGGATCTGGATTCTTTTTTATTAAACCTTCCTTCTCTAAATTTTTTATCACTACTGTTATATTGCCTGATGTAGTTAATATTTTTTCAATTAATTCACAAATTCGCAAGTCTCCCTTATTATATAAAGCTTCTAAAACTCCAAATTGAGCTGGTGTTAATCCAGACTCTTTAACAGTCTCAAGCTCCTTCTTATGAATTGCATGTTCTGCTCTTGTAAAAACAACTAGAGTTGATAAAGTTAATTGATTTTCTTTGATTAATTCCTTTATATCTTCCATGCCTTTAATATATCACTAACTAGTGATAATGTCAAATTAATTCCCTTTACTTTTTTATTTTTTACAAGATAAAAGAGCAAGAACTCAATATATTCAATTTATTTAAATATATCCTATCATTGCTCTTCTTTTCTCACTAATCTACTAGGTCTTTAGTAGCAGGCCCTCCTATTAATCGTCCTTCATAATCAAATCTTGATCCATGACATGGACAATCCCATGTTAATTCATCTGCATTCCAATGAAGCTGACATCCTAAATGAGAACATTTTGTTGATACAATAAATTCTTTTCCCTCATTATTTTTGTAAACTCCAACCTTTTCTCCATTATATTCAACAATTCCACCATGCCCATTTTTAATATGTTCTATAGTACTGCTTGGAATAGATATTTTTTGTGCAATAAAGTTCTTAGCTGTTTCACTTATATCTTTGGCAACATTGTTTATTGATGCTGATAAATCAAATCTTCTTGGAGAAAATATTTCTGAAAAATCATTTTCTTTTCCTAAAATCATATCTGATATTATCATTGCTGACACCATAGAACTAGTCATTCCCCATTTATTAAATCCTGTTGTAACATATATATTAGGGGTTTCGTCAGAATATTTGCCTATATAAGGTATTCCATCTATAGTCATACAGTCTTGAGCTGACCAAATATATCTTTCCTTTGAGTTTGGATATAAGTCTTTTGCAACTCTTCTTAATGCATCATAGCTTCCTCCAATCTCATTTTCTCCTGTTCTTTGCTTTATAGCACCTAATAATAGTAAATCCTTATACATCCTAAATGAATATCCATCTTTATCAACATCTATATACATACCATCAATATCATCTACATTTTCTAAAGCAATGACATAAGATCTTTCCTGATGCATCTTTAAAAAATAATATCCCGGTGTATTCATTATTGGATAATGTGTCGCTACAACTATATTATTAGCTGTGATCTCACCTCTGTTTGTAATTACTAAATTCTCTTTAATTTCTAATGCTCTAGTATTCTCATAGATAATTAAATCCTTTGAAATATCTTTTAAAAACTTAAGCGGATTAAATTGTGCCTGATTATTAAATTTAATAGCTCCCTTAATCTCAAAAGGAAGATTAGCTTTCTCTACAAACTCTGCATTGATACCAACTTTCCTTGCAGCTTCTATCTCTTTCTTAATACTTTCTATTTCATTTAGGGAGTAGACATATGATGGCTTCTCCTCAAACTCACACTCTATTTTTCTTTCTTTAATAATTTCCTTATATTTTTTTATAGCAAGTTCATTTGCCTTTGCATATTGTTTAGCTTTTTCTTCGCCAAATTCTGATATTAATTTATCGTAAATTAAGTCATGTTGAGATGTTATCTTTGCAGTAGTGTTTTTAGTATTTCCCCCTGCTACTTCAGCTGCATCAATTAAAACTACATCTCTACCATTTTGCTTTAACATATATGCTGTTAATATTCCTGCTATTCCCGCACCAATAATTAAAACATCAGTTTTTATATCTTTTTTTAAAACTTCTCGTCTTCCAAATTCACAGCTTTTAGCCCATACTGATTCCATAAAATCACCTCATTTTAATATTCTATTTCCAAAAGTATCTACACAAACTATGTTCCTCATATTTTCACAAATTTATGCAATCTTTAATAAAATCCTCGAATACATAAACTTATATCTAAATCAGTTTCTATAAATACAAACAAAAAAAATAAGGTAGAATCTCTACCTTATTTTTATATTAATAATTTATCTATTAGTTTTTAGAATTTCTATGGCTCTTTTTGCCCATAACGAATCTTTAAATATAGCTCTTCCTACCCCTATAAGGTCAGCTTTACCTGAAGCTAGTAAATTTTCTGCAGCATTAATATCAGTTACTCCACCAGTTAATATTACTGGTATTGATACAACCTTCTTTAGTTCTTCTGTAACCTCATAGAAATATCCTTGTTCATTAAGGCCAGGAATAATATAGCCAAGCATTCCACCTGAAATATCTAATATATCTATTCCTGCCTTTTCGAATTCTGAAGCTGCTATTTTACAATCTTCTATTGAATTCCCACCTTCAGAATAATCACAGGCTCCAAGTCTAAGTAGAACTGGGAAGTCTTCCCCTACTGCTTCCTTTACAGCTTTTATAACTTCTAAATGAATTTTAATTCTACCTAATATATTTCCACCATATTCATCATTTCTCTTATTGGTAAGAGGAGAATAAAATTGGTTTAAAAGATATCCATGAGCTGAATGTATCTCTACTCCATCAAATCCCGCTTCCTTTACACGTTTTGCTGCTAATTTAAAACTTTTAATTATTTCTTTAATTTCTTCTTTACTAAGCTCCCTTGGAATTTCTTTTCCTCGTGGATTTATTATAGATGAAGGTCCAACAATATCAAATCCAGTCTTGTCTTTAGTAGTTAAACTACCTGCATGATTTATCTGCATAACAGCCTTTGATCCATTATTGTGAATAGTGTCCGCTAACTTTCTTAACCCTTCTATATTATTCTCATCTGCTATAGATAATTGTCCTTTGTTTGCTCTACCTTCTGTTGTAATAAAGCTATGCTCTATAATAATTAATGATATATATCCTCCTTTAGATTTTTCATCGTAATACTCTAATATACCTTCATTAACCTTTCCATCAACATCTGATTTAGCAGTAGCCATAGGTGGAAAAACCAACCTATTACTTAACTTCAACTTACAATCATTTAATTCCTTAAGCAAATATGTCATACTTACTCCCCCTCTTATTAATAATACTTTGAATTTATCAAATGAATATTATTCTTGACTTATATCTAAATAGTAATCTATTCCCAATTACCATATGTTTATTTTATAAATAAATATCCTAAAAATAAAGTATGCACTTTAAAGTAAGATACTTTCTAAAAGGAAAGTATCTTAACTAAGTATAAATATGTACTTTAATGTATAAACTACCTCTATGTGAAATTTTTATTATTAAAATGAAAGGTAGGTAATTAAAATGACTGATTTTAAAACTAGCAGAACAAAAGAAAATTTAATGAGAGCATTTGCTGGAGAAAGCCAAGCAAGAAATAGGTATACTTTTGCTGCTGATGTTGCAAAAAAAGAAGGATACCCAATTTTACATGATTTATTTATATATACAGCTAATCAAGAAAAAGCTCATGCTTGGGAATTTATGAAAAAGCTTAAAGAGTTTTCTGGAGAAGAAATCGAAATAACAGCTACATATCCAGCTGAAGTTGAAACTAGTACTTTAACATTATTGAGAGCTGCTGAAAAACATGAAGCTGCTGAACATGATGAAATCTATAAATCCTTTGCTGAAATAGCTAAAGAAGAAGGTTTCATGGATATCTATACTTTATTTAATAACATTGCTTCAATTGAAAAAACACATTCAGAAAGATTTACTAGGTATGCTGAAAAACTAGCAAATGGTTCATTATTTAAGGATACAAATAAAGATCAATGGATGTGTACAAATTGCGGATTTATTTATGAAGGTGAAAGCGCTCCTGCTCAATGTCCAGTTTGCTCACATCCACAAGGATATTTTATTAAATTTGACGAAAGCCCATTTGAAGGTAAGTAGAAAAAAGCTCCAAGAAGTCATCAATTTCTTCTTGGAGCTTTTTATTATAAAATTAATTTTTAAGCTGTCTATTTAAGAGAAATATATTCCCTATTTCATTTCCTCTATCATCATAATACTTTACTTCAGCACCTGTTATATAACCTGTTGTATCTCTATCAAGCACACTTCCTTGAATCTTTAACAATTCTCTTTCAGCCATCGGTAACTCTACTACTTTTGTTTCATTATCTATACTACATACCATCTTAACTTTCATATTTATCATTCTCCTTTATAAGACTAGTATGCTTCAATGAAAGTAAAACATTTCTCATTGTTTATTTTATTCTCACTAAAAAAACTTAAGTGATATTCCTATGCGTATTATTGCTATTATAGTCATTATTAAAATCGCTACTATTACATTATCTGTCGTAAAATTAAGTGCTATACTTTTTAAAAGTTTAATTGCTCTGTGTCAAGGGCAAAATATCCGTACTTTTAGATATAGCATTAATCATACGTAAAATTATTGCAAGAGAATAATTAGCACACTGTCATGTTATTATTATTTTCAGTATTTGAATCTCAAATTTAGTATATATACGATAGCCATTTTTATTTCTCAGAAGAAGACGTACTTATACATACTTATAAATACATCTTTAATTAACTAATCTTCTAGCCTATATCCTATTTTAAATATAGTTTTTATATTATCCTTTAACATTAACTTTTCTCTTAACCTCTGAACATGAATATCAACAGTTCTTGTTTCCCCCATATAATCAAATCCCCATACGTTTTCTAATAGCTGTTCTCTAGATAATGCTATATTTTTATTTTGTAAAAACATTATTAATAATTCATACTCTTTTAAAGTTAAATCGACAACTGTATCGTTTCTTTTTACAACTCTCTTCTTGGTATCTATTTCGATATGTTTAAATTTTATTACTTTCTCGTTCTTTTCATACCTTCTCGCTACTGCCTCTATCCTCGCTACTAATTCAATAACTTCAAAAGGCTTAACTATATAATCATCAGCCCCTAACCTTAAGCCTTTAACCTTATCCATAACCGAATCTTTAGCCGTTATAAAAATCACTGGAATATCCCTCTTTTTAATAATTTCTATCAATTCAAATCCATTAATTCCAGGAAGCATAACATCAAGTAATATTAAATCAATATTTTCTGATTCAAATATTCTTCTACCTTCATTTCCATCACCTGCAACAACTACTTCATATCCGATTATCTGTAGATTTATAGCAATTAAATCTCTTATTGCAATATCATCTTCAACTATTAAAATTCTCATCTACCACTTACACCTCCATAGGAGTTAAAGGATATTAATTCTTTTAACTCTATATCTACTATAAGCTCATAATATTCTTGCTCTGATCTTAATATTAAAATTCTTCTATTCCCTGTATCGTAACCTTCTATAGCATAATCATCAATATTAATATTCATTTTATCCAACATAGGTTTAGCTATTTCTAAAGCTAATTTTAAATCATCATAATTAATTTCTTCATTTGCTTCATAATAGTTATAATAATACTCCGTATCTTTATTAAACCTAATAATTCCACAACTCCTCACATTTTTAGTATTTGAGTTAATTAAAATATAGTATTGTTTACTGGATGTATAATTTTCTGTTTCACTCCAATTTATATTCCAATAGAATCCATTTTCAGCTTTGCTTAAATTTATGCTTTCTCTTAACTTATCCCTATTTATGGTTATATTAAATCCATCTTTAAAAATACCTTGTGCATACTCTATAGCTTTATCTCGTGTAAGAAAATCTACTAACTCTTGCTCTAATTCCCTATCACTATTGTCTTTTAATATAGTTTCAGAATAAATTTTTCCTTCTATATATTTAAACTGGTATCTACATCCGATAAGAAAGGTGCTTAAACATATTACTGAAACTACTAATAAGTTTTTCATATATTTCATATTATCACCTCTCTACATCATCATCAAAGGTTAAAGTAACCTCAGTTCCAATATTTTCTTCACTACAAATACTTAATTTAATATTAAACTGACTACAAATTTCATTGCAAATAGATAATCCTAATCCCATACCATTTTGCGATCTATCTCTTGCCTTATCTACCATATAGAAAGGTTCTAATATTTTTCCTAAATCTTCCTTAGGAATACCAACACCATAATCCTTTATCTTTATTACATATAAACCTTCATCATTCTTAAAAGTTAAAATATAAATTTCGTTATTGTATCTAGAAGCTTTAATGGCATTTTCTAGGATATTTTTAATCAATAAAATTATTAATTGTTTATCTGCAATAATAGAATTTTCATTAGCATATAAATTTATATTTAAAGTTATATTTTTACTTTCTATTTTATCTCTTAATAAATTAATGGATTTATCAATACTATCACTAATATTAACTTTTTCTAATTCTAGCTTTTCATTTTTTATTCTTGTCAGTTTAATTAAAGTGGAACTTAAGTTTTCTAACATATGTCCTGCATTATTTATGTACGTTAATGATTTCTCTCTAATATCATTATTAATATTTGCTCTTAATAATAAATCTGAATATCCTATTATCGATGTTATTGGAGTTTTTATTTCATGAGTTAAATTATTAATAAATCTTTCTTTCTCAATATTTATTTCCTCTAACTCATTCATCTTTGACTGTAGAGCTTCTAACATTTCATTGAAATTATTAGCTAAAATTCCTACTTCATCATTTCTATATATATCTTCAGACCTTTTATCATATTGACCTTTTGATATATTTATAGATAATTGAGCTAAATTATCTATAGGCTTTGTAATACGCTTTGCTATTATATACATTCCACAAATTAAAAATGAACTAGTTATTATACTTAATATAAAGAAAAACTTATAATTCTCCTGTCTTTCTTTAAATAAATAATCAATACCCTTTATTAGAACTAATTTATAGTTATTGTCTTGAACCTTAAACTCAGAACCTATTAACAATATCTTCTTGCCATTATCATCTCTAAAAGTAAAAATATTCTCATAGCTATCAATGCTGTCTAAGAAATCTAAAACTCCTCTTGGTTTATATTCGTTTATAGAAGCTATCAGCTTATCTTCAATAGTGAATATCTGAACATTTTCTATATTATTAGCATCGCTATAAGCATAACTTCTTAATATTAATTCAAAATTATCCGACACACCATTGTAATATTGTGGAAATAAAGAATTGTCATAACTTAAGTATATTGAACTAATTATATTCTTTTGATTATTTATAGCATCTATTACTGTCCTCTCAAGATTTGAATAATGCAACCTTTCAATAAATATAACCCCAGTTGCTGTTATTAAAATAGCCGTTAATGTAACAGTATATAAAAATATCTTTTTCCAAAATTTCATACTATTCACCTATAAAATTCTCTTAAAATTTTTAGCTTAGTTCACTTAAATATTCTTCTAATGTAATTCCATTATCCATTATTTCTGTAGCAGCTTCAATCCCTACATATCTTAAATGCCATGCTTCATAACCATAGCCTGTAATTCTTTCTTTCCCCTTTGGAAACCTTAATATAAATCCGAACTTACTCATGTTTTTATCAAGCCACTTAAATGCTGCTGTATTCTCAAATCCCTCATCTAGCGACATATACTCATCACTCAGTACATCCATAGCTAGCCCTGTTTGATGTTCACTTTGTCCTGGTTTTGCCACATATCTATTAGCTTGAATTTCACCAACACTATTAACCTCATTGCTATATACAGTCTCTTGATAATCATAAGACCTATATCCTGATATAGCAACTAAATTAAGTCCCTCCTTTTTAGCTGCTTTAAATAATTGTTCTAATTCAACAGCTGCATCTCTTCTCATATATTGCACCATCATATTACCTATATTTCCAAATCTAATAGACGGAATAACTAAATCATTAGGCTCATAATTTGCATCTATGCTATTGCTTTTATTTACTAATTTTAAATATTGCGAACTTATATTTTGAGAATATGTTTCTTTATATTCTTCTAAGTTATTTTCATTTCCTTCTATATCTTTATTATCTTCAATAAAATTAGAAAAAATAAAAGAAAAGCATAAAATCACAAAAGTCACTATAAATAAATTAATTCTTATTTTTAATTTCTTATTTCTTTTTTTAAGCACATTAATCAACTCCTCAATAATACTTTAATTCAAGCAGTTAACTAAAGATTAAATAAGTTGTTTCAAAGTTGTAAAATATGAATAAATATTTTAATCATATAAAATGTATAANCAAATTAAAAATGAACTAGTTATTATACTTAATATAAAGAAAAACTTATAATTCTCCTGTCTTTCTTTAAATAAATAATCAATACCCTTTATTAGAACTAATTTATAGTTATTGTCTTGAACCTTAAACTCAGAACCTATTAACAATATCTTCTTGCCATTATCATCTCTAAAAGTAAAAATATTCTCATAGCTATCAATGCTGTCTAAGAAATCTAAAACTCCTCTTGGTTTATATTCGTTTATAGAAGCTATCAGCTTATCTTCAATAGTGAATATCTGAACATTTTCTATATTATTAGCATCGCTATAAGCATAACTTCTTAATATTAATTCAAAATTATCCGACACACCATTGTAATATTGTGGAAATAAAGAATTGTCATAACTTAAGTATATTGAACTAATTATATTCTTTTGATTATTTATAGCATCTATTACTGTCCTCTCAAGATTTGAATAATGCAACCTTTCAATAAATATAACCCCAGTTGCTGTTATTAAAATAGCCGTTAATGTAACAGTATATAAAAATATCTTTTTCCAAAATTTCATACTATTCACCTATAAAATTCTCTTAAAATTTTTAGCTTAGTTCACTTAAATATTCTTCTAATGTAATTCCATTATCCATTATTTCTGTAGCAGCTTCAATCCCTACATATCTTAAATGCCATGCTTCATAACCATAGCCTGTAATTCTTTCTTTCCCCTTTGGAAACCTTAATATAAATCCGAACTTACTCATGTTTTTATCAAGCCACTTAAATGCTGCTGTATTCTCAAATCCCTCATCTAGCGACATATACTCATCACTCAGTACATCCATAGCTAGCCCTGTTTGATGTTCACTTTGTCCTGGTTTTGCCACATATCTATTAGCTTGAATTTCACCAACACTATTAACCTCATTGCTATATACAGTCTCTTGATAATCATAAGACCTATATCCTGATATAGCAACTAAATTAAGTCCCTCCTTTTTAGCTGCTTTAAATAATTGTTCTAATTCAACAGCTGCATCTCTTCTCATATATTGCACCATCATATTACCTATATTTCCAAATCTAATAGACGGAATAACTAAATCATTAGGCTCATAATTTGCATCTATGCTATTGCTTTTATTTACTAATTTTAAATATTGCGAACTTATATTTTGAGAATATGTTTCTTTATATTCTTCTAAGTTATTTTCATTTCCTTCTATATCTTTATTATCTTCAATAAAATTAGAAAAAATAAAAGAAAAGCATAAAATCACAAAAGTCACTATAAATAAATTAATTCTTATTTTTAATTTCTTATTTCTTTTTTTAAGCACATTAATCAACTCCTCAATAATACTTTAATTCAAGCAGTTAACTAAAGATTAAATAAGTTGTTTCAAAGTTGTAAAATATGAATAAATATTTTAATCATATAAAATGTATAAATTACTTCTCAAAATTTAACAATATATTTAATAGCAATGAAAGGCAGTGAGTTAATATGACTGATTTTAAAACAAGTAGAACCAAAGAAAATTTAATAAGAGCCTTTGCTAGTGAAAGTCATGTAAGAAATAGATATCCCTTTGTAGCATCTATAGCGAAGAAAGAAGGATATTCAATTTTACATGCTCTATTTATTTATACAGCAACTCAAGAAAAAGCTCATTCTTGGGAGTTTATGAAAAATTAAAAGAATCCTCAGATGAAGAAATCGAAATAACAGCTTTATATCCTGCTGAAGTAGAAAGTAGCACTTTAAAATTCCTAAGATCTACTGAACATGATGCAATATATAAATCTTTTGCTTAGATAGCAAAAGAAGAAGGTTTTATGGATATTTATGTTCTATTTAATAATATTGCTTCTGTTGAAAAAGTACATTCAGAAAGATTTACTAGATATGCTTATAAACTAGAGAATAGTTCTTTATTCAAAGATACTAACAAAGAGCAATGTATGTGTATAAATTTTGGTTTTATTTATGAAGGTGAAAGTGCTCCAACAACTTGTCCAGTATGCTCACATCCTCAAGTATATTTTATCAAATTTAATGAAAGTCCATTTGAAGGTAAATAATATTTTAGCCACAAGAAATAAATAACTACTATTATTTCTTGTGGCATTTTATTACTTAGCAATTTACATTTTAAAATTACTTTTGACCCTGATTATATCTTATTCTAATTCCCTAACATTCCACTTAATGAATAATATAAGCATAACATTAACTATAGCTGTAATTGCTAATATTAACCCTATTGGTATGCCCATATCTATTACTTGTCCAAATAGTAATTGTCCAGGTGCAACACTTACTGTTGCCACAGCCGTTGAAAATGCTGATACACGCCCAAGCATATCTGCCGGTACTTCTTTTTGTATGAATGTTAATGTAAGAACGTTTGATAATGATAGAGATAACATAATAGCCATACCACTAATCGCAAATAGTCCTGCTAAAGCATAATTATTTATTTTAATAAATCCTAATGTTGCCATTAATGTAACACCAGCTATCATTGGAAAATATGTATAATGAGCTTTTTTCATAGAGAACATCTTTGGTTTTACACTTATCCAAAGTCCTCCTAATATCATACCTAATACACATATACCTTCTACTATTCCATAAACCTGTGATGGAAGTCCTAACATAATATTTATAAAATACGGTGCAACTATCGATAAGATTGGTACTAAGAATATATTACAAAGAGCATAAGATGCTATAATTCCTAATACTATTTTCTTTTCTGTCTTTAAATAAATAAAACTATTTTTCATATCAACAAAAGACTGTCTAATAAAATTAATAGATAATACTTTATCTTCTTTTGTACATGCTATTTCTTCGTTATATACTTTTTTATTATCAATATTCCCCTCTTGTTCATCAGCTACTTTCACTACATCAGGAATGTCTAAGAACATCTCCATTATTGCTGATAATAAGAAACTTACTGCATTTATTATTACAATTAGCTTTATGCCAACTAATCCATAAAGTATTCCTGCAAGTATAGGCCCTACAAAGTTTACAACTGATCCTACTTGATTTATTATTCCATTTGCTGAAGTTAATTTTTCTTCTTCAACAATTTGTGGAATTGAAGACGTTACTGCTGGTCCATATAGTGTATAGCATATTGATAATAAGAACATAACAGCTCCTACTATAAGCTCACTATCCCTTCCTCTAAGCAGTATAAATGCATAACCTCCAATAAGTGCTGAGCAGAATAAATCTAAATAGACCATTATCTTCTTTCTATTCACATTATCTGAAAGCCTTCCTGCTATAGGTGCAAATAATATATACGGTATAGTTGATATCGCTAATATATTTGCAAAGGCAGCTGTACTACCTGTAAATTCTAATAAGTATAAGGACATACTAAATCTTTGAATTGCATTCCCAAAAAGAGAAATAATCTGCCCTATTACTATTATTATAAAGTTTTTATTTTTCATTAGTCCCCCTGAAAAGTTCATATTCAATACATACTGGATATTCACCATTTTCACTTACTTCAAGAGTAGCATCTATCCCATATATTTCTTTTAAATTTTCTTTTGTAATAACCTCTATAGGCTTCCCTTCACAGATAACCTTTCCCTTTTTAAGGCCAATAATATTATCTGCAAACCTACAAGCATTGTTAAGTTCATGAAGAACTATAACTACTGTAATATTTTTTTCTTTATTAAGTTTTTGAAGCACTTCTAATACTTCTAACTGATAAGACATATCTAAATAAGTTGTAGGTTCGTCAAGCATTATAATTTCTGTCTCTTGAGCAAGAGTCATAGCAATCCAAGCTCTTTGTCTTTGCCCACCTGATAAATTTTCAACTTCTCTATCAGCAAATTCACTAAGACCAGTTTCTTTTATTGCCCAGTCAATAATCTCCTTATCATGACTATTAAGTCCACCTATCATTTTTTGATGTGGAAATCTACCGAAGGCAACAAGCTCTCTTACTGTAAGTCCATTTGGACAAACTGGCCCTTGTGGTAAGAATGCAACTTCTTTTGCTATATCCTTTTCCTTTACTTTTTTTATATTCTTATCATTTATGAAGATATCACCGGTCTTAGGCTTATTAATTCTAGCTATAGTTTTAAGTAGCGTAGACTTTCCACAACCATTTGCTCCAATTATTATGCTTATCTTCCCCTTTGGTATAGCTAAGCTCATATCTTCAATTATAGTATTATTTTCATATGCTACTGATAGATCTTTTACTTTAATAGCTTCCATAATTATTTCTCCTTCATCATTAAATAAATAAAATATGGTACTCCAAATATAGATACTGTTATTCCAACAGGAATCTCAATTGGAGAGAATAAGTTTCTTGAAACTGCATCTGCAAGGAGAATTATTATAACGCTGATTATAGCTGATATTGAAATAAAGTTTTTATGGTAAGGTCCAACTAATTTTTTGGCTATATGAGGCGATATAAGTCCTAAGAACCCAATATTCCCTGCAAAAGCTGTTGCTGTTCCTGCTAAAATAACTGCATAGCTTAAAAACTTCTTTCTTTCCTTCTCTAAATTTAACCCTAAAGATAATGCAACTTCATCTGAAAGATTTAAGACATCTAATTTTTTATAATTTAGTAAAACTAATATAAACATAAATAACACAATAGGAATTATTACTTTTGCATAGCTCCATCCTGAACCCCAAAGGCTTCCTGACGTCCAAACTAATATTTTATTATAATCTCCAACTCCACCTCTAAAAGTAAAGAAGGTTATAAATGCATTAAGTCCTGCATTTAATCCAATTCCTATTAATAAAAGTCTCTTAGGTTTTATCCCATTTCTACTAGATAACATATATATTATAAATGCAGAAACTGCTGCTCCTATTATAGCCATAACTGGTAGTACAAATATTGAAAACTGCCCAAGCTCGCTATAATAATTAGCAGTTTGGAATGTAACAAATAATACTGCAGCCACTGCTGCTCCAGCATTTATACCTATTATTCCTGTATCTGCTAAGTCATTCTTAGTTATAGTCTGAAGAATTGCTCCTGCTGTTGATAACGCAATTGCTACAAAGATCCCAACTAACATTCTAGGTAACCTAATACTTAATACAGCTGTATTTTGAAGCTTAGTTCCATTACCTAAAAGAGTGTTTATAACTTCTATAGGAGATATTTTATATGTACCCCAACATAAAGTAACGCCAAAGGAGATAACTAATAAAGCTATCAATATTATTAAAACTATTTTTAACTTATTCTTTTTCATTATCCCCTCTCCTTTCTAGCTATTGCTATAAAGAATGGTATTCCTATTAATGCTGTGAATACTCCAATAGGAGTTTCATAAGGATTAAATAACATTCTAGCAGCAATATCTGCATAAGTTAAAAGTACTGCACCAAGTAAAAATGAACATGGTATATTTCTTCTATAATCTTCACCTAATATTTTTCTAACTATTTGTGGAACTATAAGTCCAACAAAAGCTATATTTTTACCAACTGCTACTGCTGCCGCACACATTGGTATAATAACCATAAGTGTAGTAAATCTAATCTTTTCTGGACTTTGTCCAAGGCCAATAGCGACATCATCTCCAAGGTTTAATATATTTATCTTTTGAGATAACATCATTGCAATAATAAGTCCAATACTTCCTACAAAAAATACAAGTTTAAAGTCCGCCCAACTTGCATTTCTAAAACCTCCAGATACCCAGAATCCTATCATTTGAGATTGGTTTGATAAAAGTCCAATTACTGTAGTTAAAGAAATAAAAAATGTACTCATGGCCGTACCTGCTAAAAGTATCTTTGCAACAGAATTATTATTTGCCTTTTTTGATATAAATCCTAAAACTATAATTCCTGTTATAAATGCTCCTATAAAAGAAGCTATCATTACATTTGTGGTTGTTATTGCAATTCCTGTTGCATAAAAAATAGCTATTACTAAAGTTGCTCCTTGACTGACACCTAAAATTGATGGTTCAGCTATTGGGTTTCTTGTAACTCCTTGAATCATTGCACCTGTTACCCCTAAAATCCCTCCTGTAAATAATACAGCAAGAGCTCTTGGAATACGTACATCTCTAACAAGCATTTTTTCTAAAGTTTCACTATAATTAAAAATACTGTCAAAAATATCTCTAAAAGTAATATGGACGGATCCTAGCCTTACAGCTAGAACCAGTCCACCTACTAAAAGTAACAAACTGCAAATCACAAAGATTATTGTGCGCTTCTTACTTTGTTCCATTTAACATTTCACCTATTTCATCTACTAATAATTGTCTTCCGATTGAGCTATATCCTTGGTTAAAGTATGGAGATGAGTCTAAAACCACAACATTTCCTTCTTTAACTGCAGGTAAGCTATTCCATATGCTATTCGCTTCAAGTTGTGCTAAATCTTCAGGAGTTGCTATTAAGAATATATAATCTGATTTAATAGCTGCTAATCCTTCATAAGTTACAACTGGTAAACTAATATCTGTTTGTTCTGGCATTCCTTCTGGCTTTGCAAGTCCCATATCATTGTATAAAACATCACCAAATCCTGCACCATCAAATATGAAGAATTGACCACCACTTGCTAAGAATGAAAGATAAGTAGTATCATTACCATATTCAGCCTTTATCTTATCACCAGCTTCTTTAGCTTTAGCTTCATAATTTGCTATCCATTCGTTTGCAACATCTTCTTTATTAAATACCTTTGCAAAGGCTCTAACGTCATCTTTCCAATTTAATGCTTCTAATTGAATCATAACTGTTGGCGCAATTTCACTTAGTTGATCATACATTTTTTCTTGAACTGTTGATATAACTATTAAGTCTGGATTTAAGTTCATAACTGCTTCTACATCCATAGTGTCTTGCATGCTGTAACCTAAAATTTCTGCTCCCTTTAATGTCTCTTCTAAATATGCTGGGAACTTAGTATAATCATAAGCATCACTATTTGCAGTTCCTATAACCTTATATCCTAAAAGTGATAAAATATCACTGTTACCACTTAAATCTACTATTCTTTGAGGATCTGCTGGTATTTCTACTTCTCCTCTTACATCTGTAATCTTTACCGTATTTTCTGATACATTATTAGCTCCATCCTCAGTCTTAGCTCCACATCCTATAAACATTAAAGCTGTAACACAAGAAACTACTAATGTCTTTAATAAGTTCTTTTTCATATTTATACCTCCATGTATACTCTATATCTAACTTTTATATTTCTCTTTCATCTGTTATAATTGTATATGAGACTCATTCTCAATTCAATATATGCACCCAATTTAATAATTTTATCATCTATAATGATAATTATTGGACATAATAAATAAAGCTCTTAAAAATATTATATCCAAATGTAAATAAATAATTTATTATGATATTTATAATAAAAGATATTATAATCACTATTTTTCCACTTATAATATTTAATAATATAAAATTTATAAAATGAGGTATACTCAATGATTTCTAAAACACCTAAAGAATTTCAAAATGCAGTTTTAACTAAAATGACCTTTTCACCTTATCATAATGAAAATTGTACTATATATAAGAATGAAAACAATCCAGAGCTTGGATACTTTATTAAATATAGTAGAGATGGCTATTATGATTTTGGAATTGGTGATTATACAATTCCTTCTGACTTTTCATTATCCTTTAATCATAAAGAAGAATTAATACGCTTTGGTACTGTTTATATTGGAGAAACAGAATTTGAAATTGAAGATAGTCCTATTTCTTCTTTCACTCCATCCTCATTTTTTGTGGTTGAAAAAGGAATTAAAGGTAAGCAATCTTGGAAAAAGGGACAACATTTTCATGGGGCCGAAATAACAATTTATAAAAAATATTTTGATGAAATAATAAAACCTAACTTCCCTTATATTATAGGTTTTAATGAATTCATAACCAATTACACCTATCGCTATCTCCCACTAGAAATAGCTTCTATTATCCAAAATCTAAGAAGTTTAGGGGAATCTCAACGATTATCTCCATTATACTTAGAAAGTAAGATTCTAGAATCAATATCATTAATTAATGATGAAATTAACTCGTCTGAAGAAAACGCTTTTACTAATCAATTAAATTATGGAGAAATTAAGATAGGAAAAGATAGATATATTACATTAACAGCATCAGATGCAAACGCTATACAAAGGGCACATGATATTTTGACAAAAGAGGCATGTAATCCTCCTACTATAAAAAGCTTAAGTAAAATGGTATTTTTAAATGAACAAAAATTAAAAGCTGGTTTTTTAGCTAAATATCATATGTCCATAAGCCAATATACTAATTCAATACGAATGACAATGGCTGAAAATTTACTTTCTACAACAGAGTTAACCGTTGATGAAATAGCTAAAACACTTGGCTATAATTATAGTGGAAATTTTGTAAAGATGTTTAAAAAAGTTCACGGAAAAACTCCATTAGCTTTTAGAAAAATGAAATTTTAAAATGCAAAAAAGGTTGTAGTAAAAACTACAACCTTTCAAAACAGAAACTATCTTCTGTTGTTTTGTTCTTTCTTTGCTCTTCTGCATGGTAAACATCTTGTTGGTTCGTTAGTGAATCCTTTTTCTTTGTAGAATTCTTGCTCTCCAACTGTGAATACGAATTCAGCTCCGCAATCTCTGCATGTTAATGTCTTATCTGTCATAATTGTTCCTCCTAAATTTAAAGATTCTAAATCGATATAATAATCTCTAATCTATGAGAAACTATCAATCCAAATGAAACTTCTTTAATTAGCATTACTGCTATTTATCTATAATAACACATATTTGTTTTTATTGCAATACTTTTTTTGATTTTAATTTCAAGATAATTATACATCAGTTTTGTTATAATATTTTTATTAAGAATTTTTTGGAGGTTACTATGAAATTTTATGAAAAAACACTTAATGAAAAACATATATACACCGGAAACTATCTGGAAATATTAAATGTTTATGTTGAGTTACCGGATGGTAATAAATCTAATAGGGATATAATTAAACATCCTGGTGCTTGTGCTATAATTCCCTTCTTAGATAATGAAACAGTATTACTTGTAGAGCAATTCAGAAAACCCTTAGAAAAAACTATCTTAGAAATTCCTGCTGGGAAACTAGATAAAGATGAAGAACCATTAAAATGTGCTTATAGAGAATTAGAAGAAGAAACTGGTTATAAAGCTGAATCTATGACTTATCTTGGATGTATAGCTACAGCTCCAGGTTTCTGCGACGAAATTATACATTTATACAAAGCTGAAAATTTATCTTTAGGTGCAAAGTGTTGTGATGAAGATGAATTTACTCAAGTTAAATCTTTTTCTTTAGATGAAGTAAAATCGATGGTCAAGGAAGGAAAAATAATTGATACTAAGACTATAAGCATTCTTGCTTATCTATAGTTTGGTAATAATATAACATAAAAAAAGACTAGCACTTTAGTTGGGGGACTGTGTGCTAGTCTTTTAGCTTTCAAGTAAAATTATTTAGGGGTAAATAATAATGCTTTAACTACTTTATGTCCTTATAATATACCTATTTTGTGACAGTTTGGTGTCAAAGATATTACAATATTATTTCCCTTTTTATAAACTTTAATAAGCTGTGTATCCACCATCACTCATAATAATTGAGCCTGTTATATGTGCTGCTTCCTCACTTGCTACATAAAGTATAGTTGCCGCTTGTTCTTCTGCAGTTGCTGAACGTTTTTGTAGTGTTTCAGTTTTTCCACCTATCATAGTTTCTGATTTTGCTTCTTCTATAGATTTACCTTGTGCCATAGCAGCTCCAATTTTCCCCTTTATTTCTTCTGCACTTCTATCATTTAATGGTGTTGCTGTTCCTGCTGGTGAAACTGAATTGCAACGTATATTAAATGCAGCCAAGTCATTAGCTACAGCTTTTGTTAATCCATTAAGAGCGTGCTTAGATGAAACATAAGCACTTGATCTATAGAAACCTGTACTTCCAGCAATAGATGATATATTTACTATAGATCCACCCTGTTTATGTTTTAACATATTTTTAGCTTCCTCTCTACAACAATAAAATGCTGAATTTAAATTTGTGTTTATAACTCTTAGCCATTCCTCTGTAGATAATTCATCAATTCTTTCTCCATGTCCTACAATACCTGCATTGTTTATAGCAACATGAATATCTCCAATTTCATTGTTTATTACATTAAATAAATTAATAACTTCATCTTCTCTGCTAACATCAACTTTAATAAACCTTGCATTACCCCCATTTTCAACTATCTCATTAACTACTGATTGGCCTCTTTCTTCATTACGTCCTACTACTATTACAAAAGCTCCTTCCTTTGCTGCTCTAATACATACAGACTTACCTATACCAGATGTTCCTCCTGTAACTAACATGTTTTTCCCTTCAAATCTACCTTCAAAATAATCTCTCATTTAAATTCTCTCCCTTCATTATTACTATTTTTATTATAACATATTTTTACAATAACTTCGTTAAATATTTAATAATCTATTTGTACAATTTAATACTCCCTCGTACAAATTATCATTCATATCTAAAGCATATATAAGTTGAATTATTTCTATTTTGTTAACTAATATGAGTAATTATTTAGTATTCCCTTGATTATTAGTTAAAATAACGGTAATTTATGGTATTTTAATAAAATTTATTTACAAACTTTGTCGAATGATGTATATTGTAACCGTAACCACTAAATTCATAAAAAATTCATAAACAATTATACGATATATAGAAAGGATTATTATCATGGCTAACATTGGAATATTTGACGTTTTAGGACCAGTTATGATTGGTCCATCCTCGTCACACACGGCTGGTGCAGCGAGACTTGGTAAAATAGCTAGAACTATTGTTAATCAACCTATTAAAGATGTAACATTCTTACTTCATGGTTCTTTTAGAGAAACTTATAAGGGACACGGAACAGACAGGGCCCTTGTAGCTGGAATATTAGGAATGCTTCCAGATGATGTGCGACTTAAAGATTCAATTGCAATAGCTGAATCTGAAGGTATAGCACTTAGATTTCTCCCTGCTGATTTAGGACAAGTTCATCCTAATACAGTAAAATTTCTTATTACAGACTCAAATGATATTCAGTGGGAAATACTAGGTTCTTCTATTGGTGGTGGACTAGTTGAAATTTATGAGATTAACGGAAATAAAGTAAAAATTACAGGTGAATATCCTACAATTATTACTTGTCATGATGATATTCCAGGTACTGTCTCAAAGATTTCTACTCTTTTCTATGAAAATAAAATCAATATAGCTTTCATGACACTTGTAAGAAGTCAAAAAGGAAAAGATGCTACGATGACCTTTGAAATAGATGATAGTATTTCCGAAGAAATCATAGATAATATAAAAGCAATAGATGGTGTAAACCGAGTTATTTTAATTAATTCTTTAGGAGGATTTTAACTATGAAAATTGCAAGCTCTGGTGAAGAACTTATTAATATATGTGAGGAAGAGCAAATTTCTCTAAGCGAATATGCTATTCGTAAAGAGATGGAAGCTAAAGAAGTTTCCAGAGAAGATTTATTTGCTCAAATGAAATATACTCTTGATGCAATGAGAGAGGGCGCTACTTTAGGTAGAGAGAAAAAGGTATATTCTCTTAGTGGACTTATTGGTGGAGATGCTTATAGACTACAGCAATATAGTAAATCTGGTAAATCGCTAATGGGTGCTGGTATTGTTACTGCAATGGCAATGGCTATGTCATCATCAGAAGTAAATGGTTCTATGGGTAAAATAGTAGCATGTCCAACAGCTGGCTCATGTGGTATTCTACCTGCAGTAATCTTAACTACTGGCGAATTATTAAACAAAACTGATGATGAACTTATCACAGGTTTATTTGCAGCTTCGGCTATAGGAATGATAATAGGAATGAATGCAACTTTCTCTGGTGCAGAAGGTGGTTGCCAAGCAGAATGTGGTTCTGCAGCTGCAATGGCAGCTGGTGCAGTAGTTGAACTTATGGGTGGTACTCCAAAAATGAGCTTAGACGCTGCTGCTATTATTTTCAAAAATGTATTAGGTCTTGTATGTGATCCTGTTGCTGGACTTGTTGAAATACCTTGTGCAAAAAGAAATGTATCTGGTGCAATAAATGCTCTTTGTACAGCAGATATGGTAATGGCAGGTGTCGATTCAAAAATTCCTTTTGATGATGCACTTTCAGCAATGTACAAAGTAGGTACAAGCTTACCTGCAGAATTAAGAGAAACAGCTTTAGGTGGCGTTGCTGTTACTGAAACAGGTTTAGATCTTAAAGAAAAGGTATTTGGCAAAGCTTCTGAATAATAAATATATAATTAACTACTTGATAATAAAATTTTAACTAATTATAAACTTAAAAAATACAAATGATTAATAGGGGATGAAAAAATGGATATCATATTTGGAACTGTTCTTTTACTTGTAGTTCTTGGACTATTTACTTTGTTTAGCTATAAAGCACCAAACGGAATGAAGGCTATGGGAGCACTTGCAAATGCAGCTTGTGCTAGCTTCTTAGTTGAAGCTTTCCACTTCGCATTCTTTGGTGAAGTATTAAAAATTGAATTTTTACAAGGTGTAGGTAATGCCAACGGTAGTCTTGGTGGTGTTGCGGCAGCAATACTTGTACCATTAGCTCTTGGAGTTTCTCCAGTTTATGCAGTATTAACTGGGCTTGCATGTTCAGGCTTCGGTATTTTACCTGGATTTATAGCTGGATACCTTGTATCTTATATTGTTAAATACTTAGAAAAGAAAGTACCTGCTGGTTTAGATCTTATTGCTATCATAATTATTGCAGCTCCACTTTCTCGTTTAATTGCAACTGGTATGAGTCCAATAGTTGACAGTACATTATTAAGAATAGGTGATGTTTTACTTTCATCCGCTAATTCAAGTCCTATAATCATGGGAATTATTCTTGGTGGAATATTAACTGTAGTTGCTACAGCTCCACTTAGCTCAATGGCTCTTACTGCTATGCTAGGATTAACTGGTGTACCAATGGCTATAGGTGCCTTAGCAGTATTTGGATCTTCATTTATGAACTATGTATTCTTTGACAAAATGAAATTTGGTTCTAGAAAAGATACAATTGCTGTTGCTATTGAACCTCTTACTCAAGCAGATATAATCAGTGCCAATCCTATTCCAGTTTACGTAACAAACTTTATAGGTGGTGCATTAAGTGGAATAATAGTAGCTCTTATGGGATTAGTTAATATGACTCCAGGGACAGCTACTCCAATTGCAGGATTTGCAGTTATGTTTGCTTATAACCCAGCTATAAAAGTTCTAATAGCAGCTGCTGGATGTATAATCGTAAGTGTAATAAGCGGATATCTAGGATACTTAATCTTTAGAAATAAAAAGATCCTTACTGCTGATGAAATCAGAAACCCAAAAGCCGCTTAATATCATTAAATTAATATACATATACTAAAAAACTAGCCTTAGTTACTTTGCTACTTCACTAAGGCTAGTTTTTCTTATATATTAAAAGTCATAGATTCCTCTATGACTTTTAATATTTAGTTCTGAAAATAATTATATAGTTATTCTTTATCTAAAACATATCCATAAGCTCTAACTTTACCTTCTTCTTTTTCAAGATAAACACCTTGAATTTCAGGAGCAAATCCTGGGAAACTATTAATTCCCTCTTCTAAAATTAAGAAATATCTTTGAGCTACTGTATTCCATTTTTCACCTGGAACTACACAAAATACTCCTGGTGGATATGGAAGAGCTCCTTCCAATGCGATCTCTCCAACTATATCAGTTAATGGTACAAGCTTAGCATTATTTCTCTTAAGCTCAATATTAGCTTCTCTTGGGTCCATCACATACTCTGGGAATGAACCTCTTCTAAATAATAACTTTTGATAAGTCTTAGCATCATTCTTTTTATAGAAATCATGCATTTCTTGACATAATCTTCTTATAGTATATCCCTTATAACGCTCTTCATATTTAGCGTAAAGCACAGGTAAAACTTCGCTTAATGGAGCATCTTCTTTTATAAATGTTTCAAATCTTACAAGATGATTTACAAGACCTTTCATCTTTGCAGAAGTTTCTGCTGGAGTTAATAAGAAAAGAATTGAGTTTAAATCGCATTTTTCTGGTATAACTCTATTGTCTCTTAAATAATTTGCAAGTATTGTTGCTGGGATTCCAAACTCTTCGTATTCACCAGTTTCTACATTTATTCCTGGTGTTGTAAGCATAAACTTATTAGGATCTACAAAATATTGATTTTCTCCATAGCCTTCAAATGAATGCCACTTTTCTCCTGGATGGAATTTAAAGAATTCGATATTCGTTGATATTTCTTTTGTATCATAATCCTGCCATGGCTTCCCGTTAACTACTGGTGGAATAAATGGCTTTAATAATTCACATCTTTCTAAAACATCTTTTCTAGCATCAACACCAATTTCTATACATTCTGCCCAAAGCTTTCTTCCAACTTCTCCATCTTGCATTCTAGCATTAACATCTAATGCTGCAAATAATGGATAGAAAGGACTTGTTGAAGCGTATAACATATAAGCATTGTTGAAACGTTTATGATCTATATAACGCTTTTGTCCTCTAAGATGACTATCTTTTTTATGGATTTGTGAAGTCTGAGAAAATCCTGCTTGTTGCTTGTGAATAGATTGTGTAACAAATATACCTGGATCTTCTGGTTTTAAATCTAATAACAATGGTGAACAATCTCTCATCATAGGGATAAACTGTTCATATCCAACCCACGCTGAGTCAAAAAGTATATAATCGCAAAGATGTCCTATTTTATCAACTACTTGTTTAGCGTTATATATAGTACCATCATAAGTTCCAAGCTGAATTACAGCTAGTCTAAATGGTCTCTTACTCTTAGCTTTTTCTGAATCTACTTTAGCTGCTTCATCTCTTAAATATTCCTCATTAAAGCAATGAGCATCTATTCCTCCTATAAATCCAAAAGGATTACGAGAAGTTTCTAGATATACAGGCTTACCTCCCGCAGTTACTAAAGCTGAATTGTATATTGATTTATGGTTATTTCTATCAAATAAAACTAAATCACCAGGGGCAACTGTTGCATTAATAACTACAGCATTTGACGTGCTTGTTCCATTCATTACAAAGTATGTTTTATCTGCATTATATACCTTAGCTGCATAAGTTTGAGCTGACATAGCAGGACCTTCATGAATTAGTAAATCTCCTAAATCAACATCTGCATTACATATATCTGATTTAAATATATTTTCTCCAAAGAATTCATACATAGCTCTTCCTGCTGGGTGTTTTAAGAAGTATTTTCCGCCTTGATGCCCTGGGCAAGCAAAGGCTAAATTTCCTCTTTGAGAATATTTGCTTAAAACATCAAAAAATGGTGGTAGCATTTGTTCTTCATATTTATCAGCAGCTTCATTTATTTCCTTACTGAATTCTTCTGTATTTATTTCGTCAGCTTTTACTATCTTAGAAACCTTATTTATTATAGCTGGATCAATATCATCACTCTCAGCTATTACAAATATATCTATTCCAAATTTCGTATCATATATGCTATTAATAACTTCTATATCACATTCATTAACTACAGCAACTGCTACATCAGTGTAATCAGTATTTTCTGCTAAAATAATCTGTCTGTCTGTATAGAAATAATATTCTGTTTTATTAGTACAAGCAATCTTTAAGGATTTCATGCTTATTCCCCCTTGCTTTTTCGTATATAGTTATGATTTGCTTAATTTTAAAATATATTACGTATACTTTAATAATTAACATCATAATTATATAGGCAGTGCATTTGAAAGTAAATGATGTAATATAATAATATTCTTAATATCAAAAAAAGCACCTATTTGGTGCTTAATTCTTAACATAATATATAAATTTATTTTATCCTATTCTTCCATTTTTCATAAATTGAGCAAGTTCCTTTGCATAATAGGTTAATAATATATTTGCTCCTGAACGATATATGCTTGTTGCAGTTTCACATATAATATTCTCTTCATCAACAAATCCCATTTTTGCTGCTGCCTTTATCATAGCATATTCTCCACTAACACTATAAGCTGCTACAGGTACATTAACTTCATTAGCAACATCACGAATTATATCTAAATATGATAATGCAGGCTTAACCATAATAATATCTGCACCTTCATTAATATCTAGAAGAGCTTCCTTCATAGCTTCCTTTCTATTGTGATAATCCATTTGATAAGTTTTCCTATCACCAAAGGATGGTGCTGAACCTGCTGCTTCTCTAAATGGTCCATAAAAGGAAGATGAATACTTAACTGCATAAGACATAATAGGACTATTTTCATAACCATTTTTATCGAGTTCTCTTCTTATTGCAGCAATTCTACCATCCATCATATCAGATGGTGCTACCATATCTGCTCCAGCCTGTACATGTGATAATGCTGTTTTAGCTAATAAAGGAAGTGTGCTATCATTGTCTACATCATTCCCTTTTAACATACCGCAATGTCCATGCGAAGTATATTCACAAAGACAAACATCAGTTATGTAATAAAGTTCTGGAAATTCTCTCTTTGCAACCTGTAATGCCTTTTGTACAATTCCATCTTCAATCCAAGCTCCACACCCACTTGGATCTTTTTTATCTGGAATCCCAAATAACATAACATTCTGAACTCCACTTTTTGCAATCTCTTCTAGAGCTCTTGGTAATATATCTACACTATATCTAAATTGATTTTCCATTGAGGAAATCTCTTCTTTAATTCCTACTCCCTCTTTTATAAATATAGGATATACTAACGACTTTGCATCCATTCTTGTTTCTCTAACCATAGAGCGTACAAAAGGATTACTTCTTAGTCTTCTAGGTCTATCTATTAAATCCATTAATTAATCCCTCTCTTACTTTCTTCAATAACACAATCTACTAAACTTTCAAGGGTAGCCTCTTTTGAAATTGATATTTTCATTCCATAATTACTTGCTTCCTTTGCTGTCATCTTTCCAATGCAAATTGCATTTACAGAACTATAATCTAAGTATTCCATAGTATTTACAAAACCTCTTACTGAAGATGCACTTGTAAACACAACATAATCACTATCATTAAGCTCCAATTTATTATTTTTTTCATATTCAATATCATATAAAGGAACTATATCCATTTGGTTTTTGTATTCTTTTAGATTATTGCATAATTCACTATCTACTTCTCTTGGTACGCAAACCATAATTTTATCATCTATAGAAATATGCTTTGCTAAACCCTTAGCCATACTTTCCCCATAATATTCTTCTGGAATATAATCAGTGAATAATCCTCGTTTTTCTACTGCTTTTTTAGTTGCTGGTCCAACTACTGCAAATTTAATATCTACTAGATTTCTAATATCCACTCTTTTCTCCAATAAGCTATCAAAGAATATTTCCACCGATGCTTCTGAAGTAAATGTAATCCAATTATATTTTTTTATATTATTAATTGCTTCATCTAGAATATCATTGTTATTAATAGCTACAGTTTTAATACTTGGAAGTTCTACTACCTCTGCTCCTAAATCATATAACATCTCCTTTAATTTAGATGATTTACTCCTAGGTCTAGTAATTATTATACGGCTACCTCCTAAAGGTCTCTTCTCAGCCCATGAAAACTGTTCTGATAATGAACATACCTTTCCAACTATAATTATTCCCGGAGTTCCAATATTATTTTTTCTTGCTTCTTCAGGTAATGCTTCAATAGTTGCAACAACCTTACGCTGATTATATCTAGTCCCTTTTTCTAATATAGCTGCAGGCATATTTTTATCCATTCCAGCTTCTATTAATCCCTTTGAAATTTCAGGCAAAGCACCTACACTCATAAGAAATACTAATGTTACATCTCCTAATGCTACTAAGCTTTTATAATCAATAGGATCATTACATCCTTTCTTTTTGTGTCCTGTTATGATGTGTAGAGATGAAGTAAAATCCCTATGGGTAACTGGTATTCCTGCATATGCTGGCACAGAAATAGCTGATGTTATTCCTGGTACAATCTCAAAAGGAATGTTATGTTCACAAAGTAATTCTAATTCTTCACCACCACGTCCAAATAAAAATGGGTCTCCACCCTTTAACCTAACAACTCTCTTACCTTTTAAGGCTTCATCTAATAAAATTTGATTTATTTTCTCTTGTACAACTTTATGATTTCCAGCATGCTTTCCAACATCTATACAAGTAGCATATGATGGAATCATATTCATAATCCCATCACCAACAAGTTGATCATAAACAACAACATCAGCTTTTTCTAATACATATTTTCCTTTTAGAGTAAATAAACCTTCATCAGAAGGACCAGCCCCTACAAGCCATACTTTTCCTTGCTTCATCCTATTACTCCTCTCAACTTATTTGCCAATGCTTCTCCTAAAGCTTCTGCTTTTAATACATCGCCTACTATACTATCAATTATGTGTTCTTTAGTTGATTCATTATAATGAAGCCCAACTAATTTTATTTCATTTCCAGAAACCCTTGCGTGAGCAGCTATTGGAGATGAACATCCACCATTTAATACTCGTACAAAACTACGCTCTGCTGTAGCACAATAAGTTGAAAGTGGATCATTTATAGCTTCTAAAAAGCTAACATCTAAATCCTTTCTAGATTGAACTGATAATATTCCTTGTCCTGCCGCTGGAATCATCTCTTCAACTGAAAAATACTTACTAATCCTATTTTCTAAAGCAACTCTATGTAGCCCTGCTGCTGCAAGAATAAGCGCAGAATACTCTCCTCTATCAAGCTTTGCAAGACGAGTTATAATATTTCCTCTAACAGGTGTTGTTTGGACTCCTGTATATAATTTTTCAATTTGCAACTTACGACGATTACTAGATGATCCAATATTAGATAAAAGTATCTCTTTATCAATATTCTCCAAGGTTTTACCTTTTGGCAAAATCAATGCATCTCGCACATCTCCACGCTTTGGAAGTGCAACAATAGGTAAATCATCACTAATATCCATTGGCATATCCTTTAAGCTATGAATTGCAAGATCAATTCTTCCATCTAATAATGCTTGATCTAACTCTTTTACAAATAAACCTTTTCCACCGATTTTATCTAAGGTTTTATCTAAAATTAAATCTCCTGTAGTTTTTAATGTAATTAACTCTAGCTCTAGATCTGGATTACATTTACGAATTTGTTCCATGACTAATTCTGTTTGCATCACAGCTAACTTTGAATCCCTGCTCCCTATGATAATCTTCTTTTTTCTCATAAATCTACTCCTATACCCAATCTACTCTTTTGATTCTTTAACCTATTACCTGCTGTTCTTAGCTGTTAACTCTAACGCTTGAAGTAACTGATTATATTGCTCTATTTCCATATTTTCACGTAACCCAAATATAATCTTTGATACAGCCTTTTTTGCAGCAGCTTGTACACTCGATTGCAAAAAACCTTTATCATCTTCAGATATATTTATATTCTTATATACTTTAGTAAGCTTACAATCTGTTAACTCTCCAACTACTTCACTTATTTCATTTACCTTAGGTGCTAAAGTTCTAATATGATACCAATTAATAAAATCTTGTTTATATTCTAATAAAATCTCCCTTGCAGATTCTAAATCTTCATCTGCACACTCTGCTCTTACCCCAAAGTCATCTATATGTAAAAGTGTTACATTATTAAGCTCCTTGATTCTTGGGTCAATATCTCTAGGCAAAGCCATATCTATGAAGTGATAATTTTTATCTCTATTTAGTAAAGTTTTAAGTTCCTCAAATTTCATAGTATAATGAGGGCTTCTTGTAGCACTAAAAATAAATTCCTTTTCTTCTATTCCATTATACCTTTCTTCATATAGTACTACCCCTGAACCATAAGGTATAATAGCTTGTTTCTTTTTATATTGCCTTAAAGTCATTTCAACCTTTGCTCCTGCTTTAACTAAATGACTAGCCATAAGACGTCCCATTTCCCCATTTCCAATTACAAGACATGACTTATCTTTTAATGAACTATATCTTTCTTCTAATTGAGAAATTATCGTCTCCGGTAACGAACGATTTTTATTTGTTAATACAATCTCTGTTTTTACCTTCTTTGCTCCTGTTACTGCAGTTCTAAATAAAGTCTCTAATATGCTATCAACATATCCATTTTCCCTAGCATTATCTGTAGCTACTTTTAATTGAGTTAAAATTTGATCTTCTCCAAAGATTTGAGAATGTATTCCACATGCAAGTTCTAAGAGATAATCTACAGCTTCTTCTCCCTGCCTTAAAATAAAACGTTTCTCTATATCTTTTTTTATAAGAAGGTTAACTTCATAGCTCCCTAATACTTCATTTATAAAAAAATCTATTGCTAATGGAGTATTTCCACTAACCCAAAGCTCTGTACGGTTACAGGTGGATAAAAAAATACACCCTTTAGCCATTCCTGAATTTATTAATTTTTTTGCTATCTTAGACTGATCCTCTAATGTTAATGAAAACATCTCTCTATATTCAAGCTCAGCATTACTATAATTAATTCCTGTCATATAAATATCCATATGCTCATCCTTTATAAATAACAATATAGATTTTCACACACTAAACTGTTATATATTTAACAGCAAATGTTATATATTTAACATATCATAATTACATATTCAATTAAATTAAGTTTTACCTAAGTATATCATCAGAAAAACCTATGCTTAATCCTTTACATAAAAGCTTAATAAATCCATAATTTCTGGATGTTTAAAGCTAGAAGCTACTTGAATAAAGTTTACAATACTATGGGATAAGAACTTATTTTTATGATATACAATAGAAAAGCACCTATTCCATGTACATTCTTCATTTTCCAATACTACTATACTTCCATTTTTAATTTCTTCTTCTACTAATCTAACTGATAAAACAGCTAAGCAATTTTGATCTATTACAGCATTTATCATAGCTGTAGGGCAATTAGCCACTACACTTTCTTTTATTGTAATACCTTGTTTATTTACGTAATTTTCAAACTGTTCTCTTGTTCCACTGCCTTTTTCTCTCATAGCAAACCTTTGATTATTTAACTCTGACACTGTAAAATGACGACTTTCAGCTAATGGATGCTCTTTATTACAGACAAGTACTAAATAGTCATCTACTACTGGAATACTTACTAAATCTGGACTTTTCACAATACCTTCAACTAAGGCTATATCTATATTAGCTTTTAATAATTCCTCTTCTATTGCTTGTGTATTATTAACATAAGAGTATACCTCAACAGTATCATCAATACGTTCAAACTCTTTAATAACATCATTAATTAAGCAACTACCTATTGTAATAGTTGACCCAATTCTGAATGCTTGTACCTTAGAGGATTCCAGCATCTTACTTTCTAATTCATCAAACTGCTTTATAACTTGCTTTGAATAATATAATAGCTTCTTTCCTTCCTCAGTAATAAACAATCTTTTAGATAAACGTTCAAATAATAAAAATCCATAATGCTCCTCTAACTCTTTTATTATCTGGCTTACTGTTGGTTGAGATAAATAAAACTTTGCTGCTGCAATGCTCATTTTCCCACTTTCTGCTACCTCATTAAATACACGTAAATGCTTAATTGTCACGTAATTACACCCCTTTTATTATCTATACCATATCCTTTTTCTCTCTCGACATATATCAACAAAAAGTTCATAGGTAAAACCTATGACCTTAATAAGATAATATCACTTTCCTAATATTAACACAAATGTTATATTTAGAGTGACAGTATGTTAAATAAATGACAAGGAAGTGATTTGGTGAAAATACTTATTGTTGGCGGTGTAGCTGCTGGTACAAAAGTAGCTGCTAAATTAAAAAGAGAAAATAGAGATTTAGAAATTACCATATTAACAAAGAGCTCTGATATCTCATATGCTGGATGTGGTTTACCTTACTATGTTGGTGACTTAATTCATGAACGTTCAGGTCTTATTGTAAATACACCTGAAAGTTTCTCTGCACTTACTGGTGTTAAGGTATTAACAAAAATGGAAGTAACCAATGTAAATCAGGAAGAAAAAACTGTATCTGCTTTAAGCTTAGATACAAATGAATCTTCAACTTTTACATATGACAAGCTAGTCATTGCTTCCGGAGCAAATCCAATTAAACCAAGACTTGATGGAGTAGATTTAAAAGGTGTTTACTTTATGAGAACACCAGAGGATGCAATTTCATTAAGAAGTTCTGTAGAAGCAGGAGAAATAAAGCGTGCTATTGTTGTTGGAGGTGGTTTCATTGGACTTGAAGTTGCTGAAAACTTAGCATTACAAGGAGTTAAAGTATCTGTTCTTGATATGGCAGATCATGTACTTCCAGGTTTCGACCCTGAATTCTGTGAATATGTAGAGAATCATCTTGCTGATCACGGTATTATGACTTTCACTAATACTCGTCTTGAAGGTATTCTTGGAACAGATAGAGTTGAAAAAGTTAAAACTCAAAAGCGTGCAATGAAATGTGATGCAGTAATTCTTGCAATGGGTATACGTGCAAATACTTCTTTCTTAGAAGGTACATCAGTTGAACTTATGCCTAATAAAACAATTAAGGTTAATGAATACTTACAAACAAACGATTCTGACATCTATGCAATAGGTGACTGTGCATGTGTTACAAATTCAATTACAAATGTTCCTACTTGGTCTCCAATGGGATCTTCTGCAAATATTGAAGGACGTATAGCAGCACAAAATATCGTAGGAAAAGAATTAAAATATAACGGTGTTCTAGGTACTGGCGTTTGTAAATTACCAGAATTAAATGTTGGACGTACAGGCTTAACTGAAAAACAAGCCCAAGATGCCGGATTTGATGTAGCTTCTGTTGTGACTGTAGTTGATGACAAGGCTCACTACTATCCAGGTGCATCATCATTTATCGTAAAAATGATTTCTGATAAAGAAACTAAAAAGCTATTAGGTCTTCAAGTCCTTGGTAAAGGTGCTGTTGATAAAATGGTTGATATAGCAGTAACAGCTATTACTATGAATGCTTCTTTAGAAGATATTGAGAATATGGACTTAGCTTATGCACCACCATTCTCTACAGCAATACATCCATTCTCTCATACAGTAAACGTATTACTTAATAAAATCAGTGGAGCATTTACAACAATAACTCCATTGGAATACAAAAATAATAAACCAGAAGAATACAAAGTAATTGATGCTTCAATAGCACCTTCTATTACTGGTGCTCCTTACATGGATCTTACAAAGGTGACAGGCCCTGTAGATGGATATGGCTTAGATGATAAATTGCTACTAGTTTGTACTAAAGGTAAACGTGCTTACCTACTGCAAAATCGTTTAAAACATTATGGTTACACAAATACTCTTGTACTTGAAGGTGGTTCTACTTTCTCAGAAATAGAATTGTAATAAAAAAATAATATGTAACTTTGGAGGAAATAATTATGGCAGAAATGACTATGACTCAACTTAAGGTAACGGCAGAAGATGAAAAAAGAGTAAAGGCAATGGGCTTCTTAAGAAACAAAGGAACTGATTGTTTCTCAGGCAGAATTATAACTGTAAATGGTAAAATAACCGCTGCTCAAAATAAATGTTTATCAGAAGCAACAGATTTATATGGTAATGGAGTTGTAACACTTACAACTCGTCTTACAATTGAATGTCAAGGAATCCACTATGATAACATAGAAAAATTCCAAGAATACATTGCAAAAGAAGGTTTAGTAACTGGAGGTACTGGTTCTAAGGTTAGGCCTGTTGTAAGTTGTAAAGGGACAACTTGTCAATATGGTTTAATCGATACATTCGCTCTTTCTGAAGAAATTCATGAAAGATTCTACAATGGATATGCAAATGTAAAATTACCTCATAAATTTAAAATAGCTGTTGGAGGATGTCCAAACAACTGTGTAAAACCAGACTTAAATGATGTTGGTATAATTGGTCAAAGAATTCCAAACTATGATGAAGATTCTTGTAATGGATGTAAAAAATGTGCTGTTGCAGATGTCTGTCCAATAAAAGCTGCTACTCTTGAAGATGGTATCTTAGAAATCAATAGAGATGAATGTAATAACTGCGGACGTTGTATTGGAAAATGTCACTTTGATTGTATCGAAGACGGTACTACTGGATACAAAATCTACATTGGTGGTAGATGGGGTAAAAAAGTCGCTCACGGAATTTCACTAGATAAAGTATTTACAACTAAAGAAGAAGCTTTAGATGTAGTAGAAAAATTAATATTACTTTACAGAGAACAAGGACAAACTGGTGAACGTTTATCTCAAACAATTGAACGTATCGGATTTGAAAGAATTCAAGAAGAATTACTTTCTGATGCTATTTGGGATCGTAAGCAAGAAATCCTTGATGCACAACTTCACTTAGTTGGTGGAGCTACTTGCTAATATAATATTTAATAACTAAAATCATCTAGTATAAGCATAAAAACTGCCTTAAAAGAGTCCTAATTCCCACAATTTAGGATTCCTTTAAGGCTACTATAAGGTGGGTAACCCCACTTTATTTATAATATTTTTCGTTTATTTTTTAACAAATTAATTGGTATTAAAGGGAGATGGTCTTATGAACAAAAAATCTTATTTTGCCATTGGGGTATGTACTGTCATTGCAATTATCGCTACTTACTTAGGAGGGCTACAAAATGTTATAGGAGCACCTATGATAGGGCTATTTATAGGTATGTTGATAGTTAATATACTTCCATCAGTAGATAAGGATTTTAAAAAAGGAACTACATTTGCAGGAAAAAAATGCTTAAACATTGGTATTATCCTTGCTGGTGCTACTTTAAATTTCACACAAATTCTTGGTTATGGTGCAAAAGCACTTCCATTAATTATTTTTAATATATGTCTTGCTTTTACTGTTGCATTTTTCGTAGGAAAGAAATTAAATCTTTCTGATAATACTTGTACTTTAGTTGGTGGTGGTACATCTATTTGTGGTGGAACTGCTATTGCAACTCTTTCATCAATAATTAAAGCAAAGGAAAGTGAAATTGCTTATGCTATGACAGCAATATTTTTATTTGATATTTTCGCAGCATTAGTTTATCCTTACCTAGCTGGCGCTATGAATTTAACAGCTAATCAATTTGGATTCTTAGCTGGTACTGCAATAAACGATACTTCTAGTGTTGCTGCGTCTGAAGCTACTTATAATGCATTACATGGACTTGACCTTAACTTAGCAATTACAGTAAAGCTAACTAGAACAACTATGCTTATTGCTCTTGCTGTAATTTTTACAATCCTTGCAATACGTAAGGAAGCAAAAGAAAATGCTATTGCTTCAGCAGGACAATCAACATTAAATCAAAGTTCATCAGTTGCAAGTCAAGTTGCTATTACTAAGCAAGCAAGCGTTGGCCAAACTGTATTAAAAGTATTTCCTTGGTTTATTCTTGGATTTCTAATTATGGCTGTATTAAATACAATGGGTCTATTCAGCAATATTGAAGGCTTATCTAATCTTTTTAAAACTGGTTATAAGTTCTTTATTACTGTGGCTCTTGCTGGTGTAGGATTTAAAATCCAATTTAAAGATTTATTTACTAAAGGAATTAAACCTATAATTCTTGGTGGATGTACATGGCTTGCAGTTGCTGCTTCATCTATAGCATTTATATTTATATTTGCAAGCTATGTAGGATAATTTATAATTCATAATTAAAAATTTAGAATTAATTATAAAAAAGGCTAGCACTTTTGTTGGGGGACATTAGTGCTAGCTTTTATAAAAGGTGGTTTTTTTAGGGGTAAATAATAATGCTTTAACTACTCTATGAATTTATGATAACTCTCTTTTATGTCAATAAGGTGTCAATCTAATATTACTTATATATATTTTGCTGTTAAAGATTCTTTACAATTATGCAAATTCACTTGAGTACCTTCAAATATTATCTCTCCACCTTTAGTCCCACCATCTGGTCCAAGGTCGATAATCCAGTCTGCTACCTTAATAACATCTGGATCATGTTCAACAACAATTACAGTATTCCCTTTATCCCTTAACTTTTTTAAAAGGTTATTTAACTTATGAACATCTCTTGGATGAAGTCCTATACTAGGTTCATCAAATATGTACATTAAATCAACAAGATTACTGTTAAGATGTTTTACCATCTTTATTCTCTGAGACTCTCCCCCTGATAACGATGAAGTTTCTCTATCTAAAGTCAAATATCCAAGTCCTATATCAATAATATTGTTTAACTTTTCAACTATACCTTTAATTAAGGGCTGTGCTTCAGGCTCCTTAATTTCTTTGATAACTTTAATTAATTCATCTATTTGCATACTAGTTAAGTCTGCAATATTATATCCATTGATTAAAACTTTATAAACTCCTTCATGAAGCCTTTTCCCCTTACAAAGAGGACATTCACCTTCAATTAATAATTTACTAAGCTTCTTTTTAGCAGCTTCAGAAACTTCTCCCTCTTTCTTTAAATAAAGCCTGTTAAACTTAACTAATAAACCTTCGTAAGTTAAATTCATTGTTCCAACATTATCTATCTTTATTTTTTCAGGCTCTCCATATAAAAACTTCTGTAACTCCCCTTCTGAATAGTCACATATCTTTTTATCATTATCAAAGAATCCTGACTCAGTGAATAACTTCCAATGCCAAGAACCTACCCCAAAGCCTGAAAGCAATATTGCCCCTTAGTTTAAAGACTTATTCATATCAAGTTTTTCTTAATTACCTCAAGTATCTTTACCCCAATTTCATTTAATGGCTCTAATAATTTATTATAATATAGAAAGAAAACTCTGGTGTATAGTATAAACTTATATACTATACTATTTGATATGAAAATTCATTATTATTACTAATTAAAATTCTACAGTTATATTTACTTTTAAATAATTAAGCTACCAAAGCTTATTAAAAAAATAGCTCTGATAGCTTAATTATCTCTACTCTATACCAAACTTATTTTCTGGATTGAAAGCATCAGGATACTTTTCTGAAATAGTAAGTTTTTTATTCTTATCTACGCCCGCATAAAAAACATCTTCAATATTATTTATACTCTTCTTCTTAAGTTCACATTGTAGCCACTTTTTATCTATACCAGCTATTTCAAGATTCTTATCTATTATTTTTCCATCAATTATAATATCATTTAGCAAAGAAAGACTCTTTACCTTTAAATCCATATCATATGGAGTTACTGGTTTCTTATTAGCTTTTATCAAAACTGACAATTGTCCATTACTCTCCATTATTGCAAATTGTACATCCGCTAAATTGAAAACATCCTTTTCTCTTAATTTCATCATAAGCTCATTTATCGTAATCTTAAGCTTTTTTATATTTTTATCAATAATACGTCCATTTTCTATTAATATCAAAGTCTTAGCATTTATTATCATTCTAGCTGTATAACTTTTTAAATTTAAATAACTAGTTGCTATAGTTAAAAGTGAAAAAGTTATTAATGCTATAATTCCTGAAAAAACTACATGATCTTTATTAATTATAATTTTAGCAATCATTGAACCTACAGAAACACCTGTTATAAAATCAAAGAAATTCATTTGTGAAATGATTTTAATACCAATTAACTTACTAAGAATCAATGCTAATACATATATTAAAATACTCTTAATTATTGTGCTAAACAATATACTACTATACATATAAAGACTCTCCTTCTCTAAAATATAACTATATTTTAAGCAAGGGTTGTAATTTTATTCATTTCTCTTATTTGTAATCATCTCTGGAAGCAATGCTAAATAAGGAATTAAAGAATATTTCATAAAAGGTATTCTTCGTCCATCCTTACAAGTATATTTATCGCTAATACTTGTCATTATTAGGTCTGTAAATACCTCTAAAATATCTACTTTTTTATAGTTATTAATCAGTTTCTACATTTTTCTACATATATTGACACAAAATTATACAAATGTTAGTATTATCCTGAAACTTATTTTAGGGGGAAATTTATATGAAAAGAAAAAAGATATCATACTTATTAGCAACTATGGTAATTATTTCTTCATTAGCTGGATGTTCAAGTAATTCAACAACATATTCAGCTACTGTTAAAGGACATAATGATGATGTTATGGTTGAAGTGTCACTTGATGGTGATAAAATTACAAAAGTAGAAGTAACATCACATAAAGAAAGTGAAGGAATCTCAGATAAAGCTATATCAGATATTCCAAGAGCTATAGTTGAACAACAATCTCTTAATGTAGATACTATATCTGGTTGTACAGTTAGTAGTACTGCTGTAATAGAGGGAACTAAAAAAGCTTTAACTGATGCTGGTATTGATATATCAAAATATGAAAAAGCATCTACTAATTCAGGTTCAAATGAAGCAGAATTTTCTTTAGAATGGGATGCACAACCTCAATTAGGTATTATAAAAGGTGATTATTATAAAGTTGAAGAACGTTTCAGACAAGGCCACTTAGGAACATTAGAAGTTGTTCAAAACGATGGTAAGCTTGTAGAAGTTGAGTTTAATGAACTTACTAGACCAAATTACTACAAACGTTACTATCAAAACGTTTCTAAACGTTTCTCAGAATATAACTTTGATATGGGAGCTTCTAAGGGTGCCGCTTGGATTCAAAGTGTTGTTTCTGTAGAACAACAAATGCTTGATACACAAAGCTTAACAGGAGAATTTGATGTTGTTTCTGGTGCATCTAATAGTATAGAGCAATCTATGCTTCCATTAGCTGAAAAGCTTAATGCTACACTTGGAACTCCAACTGGTGAAAAGTACTATTCTATAGCTGAGGAACTTGGCGGTGGATTAACTGGTAAGTTAAAGGTTATAGTTAAAGACGGACAAATATTAGAATGTAGATATGATGAAATATTTGCTAACTCTCAAGATGATATAGAAGATCCAAAATACAAGAAACATTACAGAACATCAAAATATGAAAGCGTTGAATATCATGAACCATCTCGTATAGGTTTCAATATTCAAATGGATGCTTTAAATGATAAAGTAGTTGAAACTCAAGATTTATTTGATTTAACTGGACTTCCAGCTATCGAAGCTACTGGTGATTACAAAAGTGCTGGATATACGGAGAGAAACTCTGCTTGGGATAATTACTTAAAATTAGCTGAAAAATTATCTGCTGAAATGAAGGCTGATGGCGTTCTATAATTAAATTTTTATACTTAAAAGGTTGGCATATTGCCAACCTTTTCTTAATGTGCTTTCTAATAAAAAATATTTTACTTACAGAAACCTAATAAATGGTTTAATATAGAAAAGAGTTTGCTTATAATTAATATATACAAATATAAAATACTAAATTGAGGGGTTTATGTATGAGAAAGAAAGATATACTTGAATTAAAAAAAAGATTAAAGAAAGATCACTGTACTTTTACTAAAATGTGTGGTTGCTATGTTAGTGGAGAAAAGCATGTTATTTTAAAATTTAGAGAAACATTTCTAAACCTAGAGGAAGATGATTACCATAAGTACATGGAGATTGCTAAAAAAGTTATGTCTGGTACTATCGGCAATAATATACTTCAGCTTGAATTTCCACTTAACGAAGACCTTATTAATGAAAAACAAATTTCTCTTATGCAACTAAAGAGTAGCGCATTAAAAGATGATGCTCTTCTTGATAGTTTTTACGAATCTATTATAGAGAATTACGATTATACAGGTAACTTTTTAATACTTCTGTATCATGATGCTTATGATGTTATTACTAAAACTAAGGATAACGCTAAGCTAGATGAATCTGAAGAAGTATATGAATATGTATTATGTGCAATTTGTCCAGTTTCACTTACTGCACCCGGTCTTAGATACTATGAGGATGAAAATAGAATAAAGGCTCGTGATAGAGATTGGGTAGTTGAAGCTCCAGCTAATGGATTTATATTCCCAGCATTTATTAATCGTAGTTCAGATGTTAACTCTATTATGTACTATACAAAAAATGCTAAGGATCCACATTATGAATTAATGGAATACGCTTTAGGATGTCCTTCAAAACAAACTGCTACTATTCAAAAAGAAACATTCCAAGAAATAATTAAAGGTTCCTTTGGTGCTGATGAAAAGAAAGCTGATAAAGTTTTTATGGAAGTTCAAGAGAGCATCAATAATATGATAGAGGAACATAACTCTATGTATGAAGATGTAGCTGATGCTGAACCTATAATAATATCACATAATGATATTCAAAATATCTTAATAGAAAGTGGCGTTCCTGAAGAACTTGCACCTAAAATTGAAAAATCATATGTGTCAAACTTCGGTAATGACTTACCTTTAGCAGAAAACTTAATAGATACAAAGGTTCTTAAGGCAAGTGAGCAAAGAAGAAAGGAAGAACACCTTGTAAAGCAAGTTGAGATACTTCAAAACAGACTTGAAGAAGTAAAAAAAGAAGCTGCTATAACTAAGGAAGTTATTAAGTCTACAGAAGTTATAGAAGGTAATGTTGCCCTAGAAACTTCAGCTGAAGATGAAGCTAAAGAAACTTTAGATAATAATACTGAAGAAACTCAAGATACAAATTCTGATGACACTGTAGAAGAAATTACTGAAAACTCTTCTGAAGTTGATGAACCTGCAACTGATTATGATGTTGTACTTCAAGTAAAACCAGAGAAAATACCTCAAATAAAATCACAAATAATTGACGGTAAAAAATTCATACTTATTCCTATCGATGAAGATGAACAAACTACAGTTAATGGATTAAATGATTTAGTTTAATCCATATGTTAAATTAAAATGTTGATAGGGAATACTAGCCTAGGTTCTAATTTACTAGTATAATAATTTCTAGTTTATTATGTTCCTATGTAAGTATCCCCTACCAACAAATTTCTATTTATCTTTCTAAAATTCATTTTAATTATATTTTATACTTTTTAATTTAGCATTTACTATCGTTCTTTCATCTCCTGTAGCATTTGTACATGTTGATAAGGTTATTATATTTTTCTTACCATCATCATCATACCTTAATGACTGAACAGATTTATTCATTGCACTATCTATATAATTATAGAAATCCTCATAATCTAAAAAATTACGTTTGTATGGAAAATCCTCTCCATGAGTTACATATACTGAAAATATTTCATATTCTAAAACTTCATTTTCTAAATATATATATATATTCTTATTATCATTTAAAAACTCCGACTTCAACAAATTTGAAAGTGTTCCAAACATACTTTTATCCTTCATATTATGACCATGTAATATTATATTGTCATCTTCTAAAGTATTTCTTGAATCTATAAATATACTACCACCTTTATTTTCTTCCCCTTTAAAGTTTTTATATAAATATTCTTCATTATTATCTGGCTTTACAACAGGATAATTAATATTAGTATTAGGAACAAATATCCAAAATAAATAATCTTCATTTATTTCTTTTAGTCTATTATACTCCTCATTTTTTATAGATATTTCATCATCACTTACAACTATATCAACAACTTCTCTGTATGTATCTTTATTTCTCTTATACTCATTAAAAATTTTATATAAGTTATATAATGATAATATAAACACTACTGTCATAATATAAATTAATAATTTATTCAATAATTTTTTCATTTTCTCACCATCAACTTTTCAACATGTATTAGTAATATCAGTATTACATATTATAATTATATTATTTAAGCTTAAATAAATATAGCCAATCACAAAAGTGATTGGTTATATTTAGAATATTGTTTTATTTACTTATTTAATATAATTGTCCTTAATCCTATATGAATACATGTAATTAATCATATTATTTTTTTTGTTTACGTTTCTTCGCTAAGAAAATAGTTGTGCCTGATGCTACAAGCATTGTAGCTGTAACTCCTAAAGAACTCATATCTCCAGTTTGAACTAAATTATTATTTCCTTTATCTGGTTTAGATACTTCCGGCTTTACTTCTTCCGGCTTTGGATTCTCAGGTTTTGGATCTTCTGGCTTTGGATCTTCTAGTTTCGGATCCTCAGGTTTTGGATCTTCTGGCTTCGGATCTTCTGGTTTTGGATCTTCTGGCTTCGGATCTTCTGGTTTTGGATCCTCAGGTTTTGGATCTTCCGGCTTCGGATCTTCTGGTTTTGGATCCGCTTCATTTTTAACTAACCCATTAATTGCTTCATCAATTGCCTTAAATGCCTTAGTAATATTCTTATGTGTAGCTAACGATTCATCATTTAAAATAGTATTTGCATTTTCAATTGCAACTTGTAGTTTTTCTAATGATTCACTAGTATACTCATCTGTTTGATTTAAATATTCATTAGCCTCTAAAACACTTTTCTTTAATTGATCTAAAGTTACAGATTTTTGTACATTTATTTTTACATTTTCACTTTTTTCAAAACCATTTTTATTAAATGTTACACTTACCTCTGACATATTTTCACTAATAATAGTCTCTGGTTCATCCCAAGTCCAACCATCAGGTAATGCTATTGTTGATAAGGTATCATTTACGTATCCATCTAAAGATAATTCACTATTTTCTAAATCTGTTTGTAAACTACGCTCTTTAATTGTAAGATTAACTGTTTTTCTATCAAATTTATAATTTTCTTTAGCACTTGGTACTTCTACCCCACTAACACTTGAATCATACTTTAAACCTTTTGGTAATGCAGTATAATGTAAAGAATACTCACCAGCAGGTAGATTAGCTAATTTATTAAGATCATTTTTCCCTTTACATAATAAATCTACACTTGTAAGCCCATTTCCTAATGTCGCAGTTTCTTCTTTTATTGAAAATTGTGGTGAATCAGTTACCGAGAAATCAATATCCGCGTTATCACTTATTGCTACATTAGATAATAAATCTGTATCACCTTCATAAATAGATATATCATCATATCCTAATATTTTTGGTGAATTACTATAGTATTCTGCTGCATCTGCTTTTTGTTGCTCATTTTGTGCATAGTAAACATAATCAATAGCATACTCAGTTCCAGCTAAACCTGGTGCAATTGGTCCTGGCCATGCTCCACCCATTGCTAAATTCATTTGAATATATTGTGGTCTATCTAAACATTTTTCTCCAATTGGATCACCTGCATAATTAACTGTAGCAACTATTTGATCATCTACATACCATTCTATTTTTCCTTTTGACCAATTCATTCCAAATATATGATATTCATCGTTGAAGTCTTCTGATATTGTATAGGAAGTACCACCAAACTTTTTATAACCATCATCTGTTCCATCTTGTGTATGAATTGTTTGATATACTGTTTTATTTCCAGCTCCACCTTCACCAGAACCTATTAACTCCATAATATCGATTTCACCACAACGAGCCCATCCATACCCTTGTTCACTATTAACATCTCCATCTAAAGTGAAATCTGATCCTAATGTCCAAAATGCTGGGAATACTGATTGCCCTTCTGGCAGTTTAGCTCTCATTTCAATACGGCCATATAAAAATTCTTCTTTACCATGAGTTCTAACACTTCCTGAGTTATAAATAACTCTTCTTGAAGCATCACGTGGATTATTATATTGTAATTCTGTCGGTCTATCAGTAGCTTTTAAAACTAATTCTCCACCTTCTTGATTCTGTCTCATGAAAACATTCTCTTCACTATCAACATAGTGTTGTTGTTCTATTCCACGAATTGATCCTAATTCATATTCCCATGTAGATAAATCTAATTGAGGTTCGTTGAAATCATCTGCCCAAACAATATCATAGCTCTCTTCAACGCCATCAGAATTCTTTTCTAATAATTGTACGTCATCTACATAAACTTGACCTTTATAAGTTGCACTAGTGTTATCTTCTGTCCATTTCATAACAGCAAGCCCTATTTGACTTTTATCTCCACTATTAAATTTTAGTTCTATATCTTGATATTGCCATTCTTGTTCTTTAGTGCAAGAAATAGTAACTTCAGCACCTTCTATTGACGAACCAAGATCTGGTGATTTAGCATTAAAAAATGCTGTTGCTCCTTCTTGTGCAAGTAAAACCTTTGCCTTAGCAATATATTCCGTGTTAGGTTTTACATTTACGACTTGGTAAACAGAAGCATTACCAGTGTTTGAAGGTAATAATCCACACCATTCACCTGTTAAAGCAGCACCTTCATAGTTTGTAAATTTACCATCCCCTGTTGTCTTCCAGTTACTTCTTTGTTCAAATCCACTATCTTTGATTAAGTTCTTACCATTTTTATTAAGATTTACTAAATCATACTGTGTCGATACAGTATTTTCTCTGTTAACATCAGCTTTTATAATAGTATTCATTCCAATGAATGATACCATCGTCATAGCAGTGATCATTCTCCATATTTTTTTTCTATTCATCAATATTTCCCCCTTAGTTTACCATATATTTCATAATGCTTATCTATTTCTTCATTAACGATTAATTGAACGTGCAACCATTGATACAGTATGACGTACCCCACGAATCGCCTTGCTCATAGCAAAAATATTTTCATACGGTGCAACCCCACCGTAACCTGCATCTCCAATATGTTGAATATCTACTCCACAAATCTTATTTCTAATAGCTATTTGCTTAATAGTATCTTCATCAGAACTTTCTTGACTAGTTCCAATTGCACTTAATACAAGTGCACCTTTACTATGTGATAATTTAACTACTTCTTTTAGCTCACTATCATCAAATCCAGGTACTGTTCCTACAGCTGGAACTAAGATAACATCTGCACCTGCTTCAATAAATCCTTCAATAGCTTTTATATCAGCAACTGGCTCATCAACACCAGCAGCATGCATTTTACCTGCAATAATTAATCCTGAGAATTTTTCTTTTGCTAACTTAATTGTCTTTTCTATTTCTGTATTTGTTACTCCTGTACCTGGGTTACCTGTGAAACAAACAAAATCCATACCAAGTCTTTCAATCTCTTCAATTGTCTTAACAGTAGCTTGTCTACCTTCGCTTATCGTTAAGCGATCTTCAGCCATATCTGCCTCTAAATCTACTGGCTCTAAGTTTACTCCTATTGGACGTCCAACTAAACGATGTAATTCATCTACAAATGATCCCTCTTTAACATCTAATCCAAAAATACATGGATTTAAAACATCCACTCCATTAAGGAGAATTAAATCTGCTCCAAAAGCTCTGGCTATTTCAGAATTAGTAATATCTCCTATAAATGATTCTCTTGGTGCTACATTTTCTGAAAGAATAACTCTTCCTTCACTTGCTTTAATACTTTGTTTTAACTCTGCTGCAGTCATTTCTAATATTTCTGAAGCATTTGCACTAATAAGTCTTTTTCCCATAATCTAATCCTCCTAAATTTTAAGCTAATTATACATTTGTATTGCTTTCTGCTGCTTCTAGCTGTAAGTTCTGTTTTTCTACTGCTCTGTAGAAGCCCCAGTAAATTGCTATATCAACAATTATACATACCACTTGTAAAATAGCCCCACTTATATGTCCTCCAGTTGTTAGGAATCCACTAATAATTGGTGGCATTGTCCATGAAACTGCAATACCAGTAGTTTTAGCAACTATTCCTGTTGACATTGCAAAATAACATATTATAGCATTTGCCACTGGCGCTAATATAAATGGTATTAATAATGAAATATTCATTACAACTGGTAATCCAAACATAGCTGGTTCATTAATATTGAAAAGACCTGGTGTTAATGTTAATGGAGCCATAGTTTTAGTAATTTGGCTGGCTTTCTTACGTCTTGCAATAATAGCGATAACTACTACTAAACCTATTGTGGCTCCCCCACCACCCATATAAACAAAGTTGTCAATAAATTGTGCTGTAATAGTATGAGGTAATTCTGCAAATTTATCTGCTTGGAATATTAAACGGTTAGCATCAGAATTCATTAACCAAATTGGATTAAGAATACTATTTACAACGTTACCACCATGAATACCAACAAACCAGAATGCACTATTTAATAATATTGAAACTACAGTTCCAAATATATTATTTCCAAGTAATCCTAATGGTCCTCCTAGAACTACTAAAAGTAACTCATGAATATTTCCAACATTAATTTTATCAAGCACTGCGAAAACAACTAACCATAAAGTAATAATAACTGCACCAGGAATTAAAGCACTAAAACTACTTGAAACTGCTGGAGGTACTGAATCTGGTAATTTTATCCTAATATCTTTTTTAATAAACCATTGGAATATTAAAGCTGAAATAATACCAAGTACCATTGCTACGAATAAACCTTTACTTCCCATAAATCCAACTGGGATTCCACCTTCACCAAAAGGTGTTACAACTATAAAAGAAGATAATGATATAATACCGGCTGAAACACCATCAACATTATATTGACGTGCTAAACTATTAGCTATTCCGAAACTTGCAATTAACCCCATTAGTCCGAAACTACTATCAACACCTTTCCATAAGTACCCATCAATTCCTATCTCAGTTAACCAGTTTGTCCACGCTTCGATTGGGAAACTAGCTATTACAAGAAATAATGACCCGATGATAATTAATGGCATACTTAATGTAATACCATCACGTATTGCAATTAATATTTTGTTATTTCCTAACTTTGCAGCTATCGGCAATAACTTTTCTTCAAGAACTTCATTTACTTTTTTCATATTTTTCTCTCCCCCATTTGTTAATTAATTATAAAAAATAATTTATTTATATAATTAAAACCATTTCATATGGAACATTAATTATAAATAATTATTTATTAACTAAATAATATATTAATAGTAATAATCTGTCAACATCTTTTTTAAATTTATCCATATAGTTGTTTATAAATTATAATTAATATATACTTATATTAATTGAGAAAGGAGACAAATATGAAAATCACAAAAAATCAACAAAAATTAAGATTTAAAATTTTAGATAAAATTTATTCTAAAGGTCCTATTTCTAGAATTGATATTTCAAAAGAAAGTGGAATTACGCCTGCAACTGTTAGTGAAATTACTGGTGATATGATTAATCAGAACTTAATTCATGAGATCGGAGAAGTTATTCCTGAGCAAAGTAAATCTGGGCGAAAAAAAATACTATTAGGTATATCTCCTAATCATAGCTTTTATATAGGAACTGAATTATCTCAAAAATATATATCCTTTTGTCTAACTGATAATATAGGTGAAGTTGTTAAGAAAAATGTTATTCAATTAACTAGTCACGATTCCACTAATGTCTTAACTCCAGAGCTTTACCTTAAGGAATTGCAAGGATTTATAGAAAGCTGTAAAGACTATAACCCAAAAGGGATAGGCTTTGCTATACCTGGTCACTTTGATTATAAAAAAAAATCAATCATTACCAATAATCAATTTTGGAAAGATTTCAATATTGAACTTATATTAGATAATATTAATCTACCAGTGTTCTTTGAAAATAACGTTAAATGTATGACATTAGCTGAAAGATTGTTCTCCAATAATAGTAATGATGATAACTTTATATTCTTCCATGTTGGTAGAGGGATGTTCTGTTCTTACATGTATAATGGTGAATTATATTCTAAAGATAATTATCTAGTCGGAGAAATAGGACACATAATCGTTCATCCAGATGGAGAGCTATGTGAATGTGGTAAGAGAGGTTGTCTTCAAACATATGGAAGTGAAGCTTGGATAATAAAGAAATCTCAAATTATTTTCGCTAATTCTGAAACTACATTCCTAAGACAATTAGTTACTGAAAAAGAAAAAATAACAATAAATACTATTTTAAAAGCATATAGCTTAGGAGATGAAGGTATAATACATATACTTCATTCAGCAATTAAATATCTTTCTATTACAATTAATAATTTATCTATGATGATAGATTCCAACAAAATTATTGTCCATGGGGAGCTATTCAGTGAACCTTTATTATCAAATCTATTAAAGGAATATTTAGATAAAAAAATTAATTTACTAGCTTTACAGAATAAGCAAGATGTCATAATTAAAGACTATCATAATTATACTGGTGCTTTAAGTGCTTCTGCTCTTTGTATATCTAATTTACTTATTAATTAAATCTAAATAAAAACCTCATTTACTCTTTTAAAAGTAAATGAGGTTAATTTTATCTATTACTTTCTCTTTCTAGCAGAAATTAATAACATCATTGGTCTACGCAACTCATCTTTCATGCCCTGTATTTCTTCTAACATTTCCTTTGGTGGCATTGGTTCAATTACTTCTTTTATTTCAAAACCACACTTTAATAAAGTATTTATGTAAGTAGTTAATGTTTTATGATATTTAATAACCTCTTCACCTAAAAAGTTACTGGTTCTTTTACCTTCAATGAAGTAATTATCTACAGGCCAATGCATAATATCTCCTGCATCATCACTATACCATTCTTGCTTTCCTTCTGCTGTAAATATTGGATGTTCAACAGAAAAAACAAAATCTCCATCATCTTTTAATCCATCATATACCTTTTTACATACACTATCAAAATCTTTTATATAATGAAATACCAGCGAGCTTATTACAACATCAAAATAGTCTTTTTCAATAACTACTTCTTCTATTGATGAATTAATATATTCTATCTTTACATCATTATTAATCTCTTTTGCCTTACCTAACATTTTTTCAGAAGAATCTATACCAACAACTTCTTTAGCATTATTCTCAACAGCATACTTACAATGCCATCCATATCCACATCCTAAATCTAATACCGATTTTCCTTCTAAATTAGGAAACATTTTTTTAAATATATGCCATTCCCCGGCACCCTGTAAACCGTAAATTGATCTTGCCATTTGACTATATTTATCAAAAAAATTTTCATTATCGTACTTATTCGTTCCCATTATTCATCCTCCATTAATCTTACTTATTTCACTAATCATTATTATATATATACTTAACAAATTCTTACTATAATTTATTCTCAATAATTATTATACATAATACATAGATATTAATTCCAGTTACCATGTTAATTTAACTTCATTTACACATTTTGTGGAATTATAATCCATAAATTATGTATAATGAGAATATAAAGTTTTGAACAATCGTATTATAAGACGAGCCAATGTATTAAATAGTTCATGTTAATATCTTTTTTATTTATTTAAATTTAGTTCGTAAAATGGAGGTTAGGAGGTAGAGTTATGGATATAAAGCATATAATACAAATAGTATTCACAGTTATAGTGATATGTACAATTATTGTTACAATGATAAAAGTTATAAAGAAAAATGATAAGAAAAATTATAAATTTGAAGGTATGATAATTGGATTTGTAATAGGTACAACTTTGGGTTCTTACATACTGAATGTACTTATATGTGCTCCTATAGGAATGTTTTTAGGTATTGCAATTGGAAAGAATATGAAAAGGAATAGTTAAAATTCAAAATATCATACAATATAAGTTAGTTTGTGCAAACTATTTTTCTATTAAATCAACTCGTTAAAAGACTGGTGCTCTAAATGCTATGTAATTGGATAAATGTGATAAATGTAAAATTATAGAGAAACAATTTTAATATTAGGTTCGTTAATTAAAAAAGGAGGAGAGAAAATGTTGTTTGCATCAATATGGGTGTATTTGAACCTTATTTTAATATTAACTTTTGCGGTATTAGGTATATATGCTTTAATACTTCTAATAAAGGCTTTAAAGATTTATATTAAGAAAAATTCCTAGAAGTCATTAAGAAATAACCTTAATATATTATCATTTAGAAGTAAAGTGGACAAATTACCTTGTCAACTTTTATAAGTTTTATTATCAACATTAGTTTAAAGCCTAGCCTAAAAGTATTAAATCCAGCAACTGCTATGTTGCCGGATTTAATTAAATAACTTCAAATTTTATAGTAATGCTCTAATTTTTTAACTTTTACTTTTGAAGTATTTATTATTTATTATTTTTTTCAACTACTGCAAAATAATTTTGTTCATTATCTGCAAAGTTAAAAGTTCTCCCTAGAGGTATAGTCATTATTTCTCCCAAAATAACATTATTATTAGATAGCTTATCATATAATTTCTCTATATCTTCTGTGAAAAATAATAAAGATGGTGTTTCTAGATTTATTCCTGTTCCCATTTTAGCAATTACCTCTTTATTGTGAAGCACAATAGTTGTTTGTGAATTCTCTTGAGGCGCAATCTCAATCCATCTCATACCTTCTCCATTGTCCCCTTCAGAAATTACTACAAAACCTACTTTCTCAGTCCAAAACTTTACTGATTCATCTTGATTATTTACATAAACCATAACTTGCCCTAGTATGTTAATCATAAAATCACTTCCTATCTATATAAATAAATCATGTTTTTACTATCTAGCTATTTCTCTTACTCATATATGTATAAATAGGTAATCCTATAATTGTTATAATTATTCCACCTAAAGATATCATTGGTGATGTTATAAGTTGATTGATTACAACAAAAGCTCCTCCTAGTATAGCTATTATAGGTATTACTGGATATCCTGGAACCTTGTATGGTCTAGCAAGGTCTGGCTTTTTCTTTCTAAGTATAATTACTCCTATAAATGTAAGTACATAAAATACCCAAACTGCAAATATAGTTAAATCGCTTAATAAATTAAATTGACCTGTTAAAGCATAAATACAAGATAGAATTGCCACTAACCATATTGCATTATATGGTGAGCTACCTTTATTTACTTTTGATAACATTTTACTTCCTGGTATAAGTCCATCTTTAGTAAGTGCATATGGTATTCTTGGCCCTGTTAATAGGTATCCATTTAATGTACCAAAAACTGATATCAATATACCTGCTGATATTAACTTTCCTCCAATTGGTCCAAAAATCTTTGTAGCTACAAGAGCTGCAGGTGATGTAACATTTGCTAAGTCACTTGCTGGTGCTACCCATAAATATGCAATATTAATAGCTAAATAAACTGCCATAACTAGTGATAGTCCTCCAACTATAGCCTTTGGTAAATCCTTTCCTGGATTTTTCATCTCTCCAGCAATAGCTCCAACGTTTATCCACCCATCATAAGCAAATAATGTAGCTATAAGAACATGTCCTAAAGTAGTTACAGAATTTACTCCTTGCCCTACCATTGGATTAAATATTGATGTACTATTCCCTTTTACAAATCCAAAAATAATAATTAAAACTAATGGAACTAATTTTCCTAATGTTGCTATGGTTTGAATGTAACCACCAAAGGATGAACCTACAGTATTTAAAAATGCCGTTAATAATATTATTCCTAAGGCTATTGGCAACACCATCTTCATATTATCTGAAGTAGAGCCTAAAAGTTCTGAAGCTTGTTGCGCAAATATTACTGCAACAGCTGCGATTGTTCCTGGAAAGAATAAAACAGTTTGCATCCATCCAGTTAAAAACCCATAACGCTTGCCATATATTTCTTCAATATATATCATCATACCGCCTGTTTTTGGTATAGCTGCTGATACCTCAGTTGCAGTAAGACCACCTGCTATGGTTATGAGTCCACCAATAATCCACGCTATTATTCCTAATCCTGGTGCTCCATTAGTTGCAGTATATATTGCCTGTGGCTTAAAAAACACTCCAGATCCTATTACTAATCCTACAACTGTAGATATAGCAGCAGCGAATCCAAGATTTTTCTGAAGTTCTTTACTCATAAGTACCTCCATAATATTTAAATTATAAGGTTAGTATTTCCTCATTTTGATTAAATATTATGTCCTATTAAAGTAAACTGTTGATATATTAAGTCTTAAAGTGACTTTACATAAATATTCTTAGATAAATCTCTTAATTGATTTATATCTAATATATATATTTTTTTATCATCGCGTTTTATAATTACTTTTGATTCCATTTCTTTAAAGGTCCTATTTAAATGTCTATATGTAGTACCTAAAAATTCTGCAATTTCTATATATGATGAGTTTAAAACTATATAATTTTTATCTTTTAAATTTTCAAGTAAATAGCTAGCTAATCTATTAATAAGTGGATATATAAAATTATATGAACTATTATTAATAGTTCCATAAAGTTTATCACTTAAAGAATCTACTAAATGATGTAATAGTCTTGTATTATTAAAAAACTTTTCTTTTATTACAGCGGAAGGTATTGCTACCATAAAAGTATCCTCTACAGCATCAATACTGCAAACTATAGGAATATCTTTTAAAAGTTCTAAATCTCCTATTGTATTATAATCCTTATAAAACTTTAAAATCATTGATTTACCATTCTCAAAGGGATAATGAACCTTAATTTTTCCATCCACAAAAAAATAATAATATTTAAGTTTTTCACCAGATTCTAATATATGCTCTCCTTCTTCATAAAAATGAAGTTGTGCATACTCCAATATCTCTTCATCAAGTATGCTTTCTATATTATGTTTTTTTATATAATTACTTAATAAACTACTCTCCAAAATTCTTTTCATAAATCCCCCTGACATGACAAATGTCATGTTCTAACTTTTATAAATATATTATTTTATTTATATAATCTTGTAAAGAAATATAAAAATTTGAATAAATATAAGAAATTATCTTGTTAAAATGTTATTCTTATATTAAATAAAAATTTAATTATTTATATAAACTAGGGGGATATATTATGAAATACGAAGTTATATTATTTGACGCAGATGAAACATTATTTGATTTTAAAAAATCTGAAAAAGAAGCTTTTAAGAATTCAATGATTCAGTTTGGATTTAATTATGATGAAAATTATCATTTAAAAATGTATCAAGAAATAAATACAGCTATCTGGAAAGAATTTGAGGAAGGACTTATTACACAAGCCAAACTAAAAATAGACAGATTCAAAAGATTATCTGATAGACTAGAAGTTAGCTTTGATGCTGAAGAGTTTGCAAAAGCATATATGGAGCATTTAGCTAATGGATCATTTTTATACGAAGGCAGTATAGAGCTTTTAGAAAATTTACATAAATCACACAAACTTTCAATAGTAACTAATGGACTTACTGCTGTTCAAGATAAAAGAATAAGAAAATCTACTGTAGCAAAATATTTTGATACTGTAGTAATATCAGAAGAAATATTAATATCAAAGCCAAACCCAGAAATATTTGAACACACGCTAAAAACTATAGGTTATTCTGATAAAACTAAAGTTTTAATGGTAGGAGATAGCTTAACTTCAGATATACAAGGGGGAATAAACTTTGGTATAGATACATGTTGGTACAACCCTAAGAAGCTTGAAAATAAGACTTCGATAAAACCTACTTATGAGGTTTCTAATTTTGATGAGCTTAAAGAATTATTGCTTAATTCATAAATAATAACAAAAGGTATAGAGCTAAATTTAACTCTATACCTTTTAGATATATATCACTATTTTCTATTAATTACAAAAAAGACACTAACTAAAATTAGTGCCTTTTAAATTACATAACCTTTTTATTTTTTAAACTTTATGATTAAAACTCTCTTGCTGTTGCTTGAGCTTTTTTAATTGCATTTTCAACAATTGCTTCTACATCTTCACCTATAACATCTACCTTGTCTGCTGATATTGTAGTAAAATCAGTTATTCCAAAGAAAGCAAAGATTGTTCTTAAATATCTATCGCCCATCTCAAACATTGCGGCTGGTCCTTCTGAGTATTCTCCACCTCTAGAAACAATATGCACTGCTTTTTTTCCTTCACATAAACCTACTGGTCCATTTGCAGTATATTTAAATGTAATTCCTGTAACACTTACATAGTCGATATACGCCTTTAATATTGCTGGTATATTTAAATTCCACATTGGTGCAGCTACAACATACTTATCTGCTTCAGCAAATTGATATGCATATTTTAAAATTGGATGATTTCTACTTTCATCATTTTTAGGTCCAAAAACAGCAGCTAAATCTTCACCCTTTAAGAAATCTATATTTTCTTCATATAAATCTAAAGTTACTATTTCATCTTCTGGATTTTGCAACTTATATTCTTCTATAAACTTATCAGAAACTTTAAATGTTCTTGATTGCCCTTCTGGTTTTACATTTGCTTTTATATATAATACTTTACTCATTTTTATATTCCTCACTTTAAATTAAATTTTTTTAAAAAGTCTATATTAATCTTACTACTTTTCTTTATTAAAAAGTACAGCTATTATTAAGTATCTCTTCAAAATTTTCTCTATAGTAGTATAATATAGTTAAAATAAATTTTTATCAAGAAGGCACTTTTTTGTCACATAGTTACCAAAAAGTCACCTATATGAATGTGAGGTATCTAAAATGATTGAAATATTAAATACGCATGATGAATGTTATATGAAAGATAAATGTGCTAAATATACAAAATGTCCCATGGTTTTAGTTCAAGATATAATATCTGGTAAGTGGAAAATACTAATCTTATGGTATCTAAGTTATAGTACTCTTAGATTTAGCGATCTTCAAAAAAAACTACCTACGGTTTCTCAAAAGGTACTTTCAAGACAATTAAAAAGTATGGAAGAAGATAATATTATAAATAGAAAGGTATATCCTGTTGTTCCACCTAAAGTTGAATACAGCTTGACAGATACAGGAAGAAAATTGATTCCACTCTTAGAAATGATGCATAAGTTTGGAGCTGAATATCTAGAAGAATCATTCGAAGCTTAAAGTAAAACTATATATAATTGTGTGTAATTGAATTTTTAGTTTATTAAATATTACTGGAAACCTTGATTCCCAGTAATATTTCTTTATTTATGAGCAAAGCTTACATATTTTTTCACCTTAAAAATTCGTCCTATAAATTATATAGTATATTATTTCAAACTTACCAATTAATCAAAAATAGTTTGCCAATTTTCATCTTCTGCTGCTAAAAAGCACATCTTTATTTGTTCCTCATTATTCTTTTCTTCAGCTAATTTAGGTAATTCATCTAAGGCGAAATATCTACTTTCAGATGTTTCAATATTAGGCTTAAATTCTCCTCCAACTAAATTACATAAAACGAAAACCTTACATATTCCATAGGCATACCTTGGTGTATTATGCTTATTTCTATCTTGAACTGCTATTATTCTATCTGGAATAACATCAAGTCCAGCTTCTTCTTTAACCTCTTTAGCTGTATTTGAATAAATTGATTGGTTAACATCAACCCATCCCCCAGGCAATGACCACTTGCCACTTTCTGTCTCTTTAACTAATAATATTTTATTCTCTTTAAAGATAGCCGCCCTAGTATCTAACTTTGGAGTTTGAAATCCAGTTTCATTACAAAATAAATCTTTTACCTTTTCGAGGTTTAATTCACTTTTTGCAGAAACAATTTCCGCTGATATTTCACGAATTCTTTCAAATCTTTCTAAATCATAGGGATCCTTTGAATAAGTTAATCCAATCTGCGCTAATTGCTGCAACTCAACGGCCCAATCTAACCATTTCATATTAGATTCCTTCTTAACAATTAATAAGTCTAAAATTTCCTTAGGATTACTAAGCTTATAAGTAGCTGTTAACTTATCAGCATCATTTGCCCCCCATAAAGCTAATATAGAATCAACACCTGCATTTTTAGCACACTGCATATCATAAATTGAATCACCAATATATACAGTATCCTCTCTTCTGGCATCGGCAAGCTCTAAATACTTCTCCATAGGCTCTCCATCCGGTTTATGTTTTATAGTGTCATCAGCACGAATAACCACATCAAAATATGAATCTAATCCAAATCTTACAAAATCACCTTCGTATTCTTTTCGGGTTTTAGATGTTATAATTCCTAAATTTATATTATTAGACTTTAACTCTTGTATTACTTGTCTTATACCATCAAAAAGAGTAACTTCATTAAGATATTTATTATAATTATTATCCCACTTTTCTAATATATCTTCTCTACTTTCTATATTTAGAATTTTTAAGGCATCTTTTCCCGGTATGCCTAAAGCAAATTTTAACTCATCTAATTCTTTTTCTATTCCTACCTCTGTAATAAGTGTTTCCTGGAAAGACTTTAACACTGCCTTTTCAGAATTTATTAAAGTCCCATCAATATCAAATACAACATGCGAATATCTCATATACCCCTCCAATTATTTATATTTAATTTATTAATTCACTAGCCATCATGCTTAATCCAAATTCATAATCCTCTTTAAATTCATCTGATAATATAATTTTTGCCATTGCTTCCTCTGGAATTCTAACTTTACAATAATTCTTTATATCTTCTAACTTACCCTTTATATAAACATTATTATATAAAACTATTAAGTTTGGATTTATTAAAGATACATATGATTGAATTACCTTTCCGTAATATTCAACAATATCACTTTCTCCAAATCCTTCTTTAGCATACTTAATATTATCATCACATATAGGAAGGTAATGAAGCTCACCAGCAAAGTTAGATTTCCCTTTCAATACCTTCCCATTTATAATCATACTAGCTCCCATTCCATTATCACCAATATATATATTTACTACTACTTCAATATCATTGCTACTGTGCCTATCCCAGTAACCCCTAATAGCAATATTCATGTCATTTTCAATAATTACCGGAATACCATACTTTTCTTCGAAATACTCAGTAATATTTACTCCTTGTAATTCTTTATATTCTATGTGAGACATAATTTTACCGTTATTAACATTACTCGCTACCCCAATAACTATACTAGCTAATTGAGAATAAGATGATTTTATTGAATATATTATTTCATTCATCTCTTCTAATATTCTATCTTTACAATTTAAGTTCCCAGAAGCTATTTTATTTCTGCAAAAATCACTTACTATCCAATTTAATTTATTTCCTTCTAAATATAATAATAAAGAAACTACATACATTGGATTTAAACTATATTTTTTTGCACATCTTCCTCCAATAGAATCTTCTACTCCAACCTCATTTACTTCATTTTTATAAATTAAATGCTCTATTACGGTGCTAACTGTTGGAAAACTTAAACCTGTATATTTAGCTATATCGCTTTTAGTTATAGACTCATGTTCACTTAAGGTCTTAAGAACACTTTTTATATTTATACTTTTTATAGTTCCTGAGTTTGCCATATATTTTTAACTCCTTTTTTCACTTATTAAAATACTTTTTAAAACTATTTTAATAAGTATATTGAAACATCTTATCCAACTAATGTCAATAATAAAATAGGATGTTCTAAAAAGAACATCCTTATATTACACTATTTATTTTTTTTAACATTATTATTGTCTATATCCGCTTCCAGCTCCAGTTAAAGCCTTTATTTGATGAAGATTAAGACTTCTATTAGCACTATTTAGTAATTCATTTATTTTATGACTTTTATGATTATAAGTCTCAGTTATATTATTGCTGATATTATTTATTATATTAACTATATTACTATGTTTATAGCCATTTCCTGCACCAGTTTGTGCTTTTATTTCATGAAGATTTACATTACTTCTTCTATTTGTTACTACATCACATATTCTCTCACTCTTATCAGTAGTAGTAACTACAGGAGTAGTATCACCAACTGAACTGTTATATCCATTTCCAACACCAGTCATAGCCTTTATTTCATGTAAGTTTAATCCTCTTCCATTCTCGTTAATAACCTCATAAATCTTTTTTATCTTATTGTTTTCCATTATAAATTCCTCCTAAAATATAAAACTTTTTTTATCAATTAATTCTGCTTCATTTCAAATTTCTTTTATACTACTATATACAAGAGTTATTTTTTCTTTAGGGACCTTTTAACTGAAAATCAAAATTTTAATTTTGCAATTTGAAGTTACTCCTACGAATGTATATGAGTAGCGAGTTTCCTTTTCAAAGCAAAAATTTTATTTTTCAACTTTAAATTACCCTTAATAACTTTGTCACTAATAAATACAATAATTAATTATCCTTTAGGTACCTTTTTAAATAAAAACATAAATTTTATATTAAAAAAATATTTTTTTTAATATATAACTTGTTAATTTTATAAGACCTCTTTCATATAATAACTCTGTATTATAGTCCGTAAATTTAGGAGGCAAATAATGTATAAAATTGAAGTTGAAGAATTAGGAGAAGAAAAGGTCAGTCTTTGTGAAACTATAAAACATCTTTCTTATCATGACTTATATAATTTAATAAATCCTTATTTAAACATTGAACATCTATCCTTCTCTATTAGAAACAATTGCCCAGATGGTCGTGAATGGGGCTTCATATATGCAGGTAAAGAGCCTGTTGGCAAAATTAAAATAACTAAACTATTTGAGTAAAACCAAAAGCCTACCCCCTAAAGATAAAACTTTGGTGGCAGGCTTAATTAATCCCATCCTCTAACATTAACTTAAAGTCTTCCCAGCTTACAAACTTTCCGCCCATACTTTCTAAATGATTAGTATGCATTTGACAATCTAAAAATATATATCCTTCTTCTTCAAGTCTTTTGCAGATACTTATTAACGCTACTTTAGATGCATTAGTTTCAATTGAAAACATGCTTTCACCAAAGAAACACTTTCCAATCTTTACTCCATAAAGACCACCAATAAGCTTTTCATCTCTATATACCTCAACACTTGATGCAAAGCCTTTTTTAAATAAGTTTATATAAGCCTCCATCATATCATTATTTATCCAAGTACCCTCTTTATTTTCTCTAAGCTCTTTGCAATTTCTTATTACACCCTCGAAATCATTATCAAATGTAACTTTAAATTTACCACTATTAAATACTCGCTTCATAGATTTTGATATCTTAACCTCATTAGGTTTTATAATAAATCTTGGCTTTGGACACCACCATAATATTGGATCACCATCACTATACCAAGGAAAAATCCCATTACAGTACGCTAATAATAATCTTTCAAAACTTAAATCTCCACCTACTGCTAATAATCCATCCTCTTCTGCTAATTCTGGATTAGGAAATATTATCTCATCAGGGAGTTGATATATAGGCATAATTTATTCCCCTCTCTATCTTAGATATAAATCTTATTAATACTACTAAAATTCATAATATTACTTATTAATAAATATTTCAATTATAAAACAGCTCTTGTTAAAGTTAATCATATTATTAGTGCTGATATTCAGCTAATACTTTTATCATTCATTGATGATTAAGAGTAAAACTTGTTTATTTTTGTAAAAACACCTATTATTAGTAATATAATTTGAATTTATATATATAAAAAATACATTAAATCTGCAGCTAATAAAATGGAGGTTTTTTATGCAAAATATGAGATATTATTACGATTTTTCAGGACAAAAATTCGGCTATCCTTTAAGCCTAAGTATTAACAGCTTTAGTCGACAGGTATTTTCTCGTCATAGTAGCCTAGAAATAACCTACGTTTTAAAGGGAGAATATGAAGTTATTACAGAAAATTTCTCTTATACAATTAAAGAGCACGAACTAGTAATCATTGCTCCAAATGATATTCATATAATTCGCCCAAATTCTAAAGAAGAGAATGTAATTTTAACTATACATATTGATTTCTCCCTGTTTCCACCAGCAATGATAGGAGAAATAAACCATTCCTATGAATCGATTGTTTGTACTGATAAGAATAATCTAAAGTTATTGAAAAAATTAAAACTTCAAATAGGTAAATTAATCAGGGTTCTATTACGTGGTAACAACAATTTATTTGAATTAAATACAATAATGATGGAAGTCATTTATATAACTTCTAATCATATGGAGTATCCTATTGAACGCTTACCTCTTCAGTCCATTCATAGAGAAAACTATATGAAAGCTATTCAATATATAGATAGCCATTATCAAGAGGATCTACGTTTAACAGATGTAGCAGATACACTTATGTTCAGCGTTTCTTATACTTCCAAGCTCTTTAAGCAATATACAGGCATTCCATTTGTAAAATATGTTGCTCTAGTAAGAATTCGTGAATCCATAGAACCTTTGTTAGAAGGAAAAAAATCCATTGAGCAAATTGCTGCTGATTGTGGTATGCCAAATTCTAAAGCCTATACTACAGCCTTCAAAGAACTCTATGGAATTGTTCCTAGTCATTATCGTAAAAAGTTTGTTAATAACTTGAAATTTAATGAAGATAAAAAAGACCAGCTAATGTCTATAGATTATAACCAAAGGAAGCTTCTTGAACATTTGTTAGAAGAATCAGAAAATATTCTTTATGAAAATGCTGGTATAAAAATCAAAATGGAAGAAGGACATATTCTTTGCTCCATTCAAACAGATAAAGATGTAAAAAGCACTATAACTCACTACAATGATGAAATTATTGTAGATATTGCTAAAGTTTAAAATAAAGTAGCTTAAAATCCACCTTGTGGCTTTCTATTATAAGTCATTTTTTACTTTAATCTTATCTCCTTTTGCCCTTAATCTTCAAATATGAGGATATATTTTAACCCTTAACATCAAGCTATGACAAGGATACCAGTTGAATAATATGGTAATATCAAGAAAAAGGAGATGAGGATATGAAAAAATATAGTCATTTATTTTCACCTATTAAAATTGGTGAAACTACAGTTAAAAATCGTATTTTTATGCCACCAATATCTACAAATCTAGCAGATAAAGGTTATGTAACAGATACTTTAGTTGAACATTACGCTGCAAGAGCAAAAGGTGGCGTTGGCCTTATTGTAACTGAAGTAACTACTGTTGAACCTATTTACACATATTTACCTGGAGATATGTCCATAAGTGATGATTCTTATATTCCTGGTTGGAGAAAGTTAACAGATGCTGTGCATAAGTATGGTGCCAAAATACTTCCCCAATTATTCCATCCTGCTTATATGGCATTTCCTATTCCGGGAACCCCTCGTTTAATTGCTCCATCAAACGTTGGACCTGCCTATGCAAAGGAAGCACCAAGACCAGTAACCATACCTGAATTAAAGGTTATTATCAAGCAGTTTGGTGAAGCAGCCTTAAGAGTTAAAACAGCTGGAGGAGATGGTGTTGAAATCCATGCTGCACATGCCCACGGTCTACTAGGAGGTTTTTTATCTCCTCTATATAATAAAAGAACTGATGAATATGGCGGTGATATCAATGGCCGTTTAAAATTAACGCTAGAAGTTATTGAAGAAGTTCGTAAAAAATGTGGAAAAGATTTTATCATTGATGTAAGAATTTCTGGTGATGAATACTGTGATGGAGGCTTAAATCTTAACGATGGAATATACATTGCTAAACAGTTAGAGAAGGCCGGCGCTGATATGATTCATGTATCTGGAGGAACCACTATCATGCGTGGCAGTTCAATACCTGCACCTGGTACAAAACAAGGTTCTCATGCTAAATTATCAGAAGAAATCAAGAAACATACTTCAATCCCAATAGCTACTGTTGGCCGAATTACAGAACCTTGGATTGCTGATGAATTAATTGCTAATGGTAAAGCAGATATCTGCATGATTGGAAGAGCTAATTTATGCGATTCTGAATTTGCTAATAAAGCTGAACAAGGTATGGATGCGGATATACGTCCATGTATTGGATGTCTTCGTTGCCTAAACGGTATAATGTTTGGAAATCGTGTAGCTTGTACAATCAATCCTTCTCTTGAAATTGAAAATGAGGATACTATTAAATTATCTGACACAAAGAAAAAAATTCTTGTTATTGGTGGTGGACCTGCTGGTATGGAAGCAGCATATGTTGCAAAAAAACGAGGTCATCATGTAGTACTTTGTGATCAAAATGAAGAGCTAGGTGGGCTTATGCGTATAGCCTCTGTTCCTATTGCTAAGCAAGATCTTTCAAAGGTTACACAATACATGGTTAGGAAACTCAAAGAAACTGGAGTTGAAATCCGTTTAAATTGTAAAGTTGATAAAGAGCTATTACAAAATGAATTCAAAGATTATGAAGTCATTATAAGCAATGGTGCTTCACCTATTGTTATCCAACCATTTACAGCCTTTAAACATTGGGCAACTGCCGATGATATTCTAGGTGGTAAAGCCTTCCCTGGCCGTAAAATAGTTATTATTGGAGGTGGTTCTGTAGGATGTGAAACTGCAGATTACCTAGCACCTCTAGTTTATGATCGTCTTCCTAGGAACAGAAAAGTCACCGTAATTGAGATGGCTCCAGAAATTATGGCAACAGAAACAGGAGCAGGTAGAAGTTTACTTGTACAACGCATGATGAATAAGGGCATAGAGCTAATCTGTAGCGCCAAGGTTGAAAAAGTAGAAGAAGATAAAATCTACTACAGCAAAGACGGTGAAATTCACTGCATCGCTGATGCCGATACCCTTATCTTTGCCGTAGGCTACCGCACAGATAATGCACTAGCTGATACATTAAAGGAACTTGAAATGACTTATCACACTATAGGCGACGCGAACAATGTTGGAACAATAAAAGATGCTATTCATGCTGGATATGATATTGCTAAAGAATTGTAAACTAATCCTACATTCTAGCCAGAGGATGGTAACGAGCTTAGTAACAAGCGCTCTCAAAACCCTACGCGTGTGTACGTGTATGAGAGTATCTTATATGCATATAATTTATATTTCATATTATAACTCTTGTTACCTTGTTACCAATCCCGCTGTAATGTACTTATAGACTCATTATTGGTGGTAACAAGAATAGTAACGAGCTCAATTCTTGTTACCGCTCGTTACCATTTTCCATATTAATTCCTGATTTTTAAACTTTTCTGCCACTTCTCATAACCTGATTACGAAGCTTGTTCCCTAGCTCGTTCCCTATCTTGTTCCTTTTAATACAAATTTGAATTTATAAATTAGCTTCCACTTGATAACAATCATCAATCAGAATGTAATTACAGTTATATTTTTCGCACATATCCAGATAGTAAGCGTTATCTTTAAGCGTAGAATCCATTGTGCACCATGACTCGTCAATGCGCTTCTCAATTACATTGGCGTAATTCTTTATATCCGAAAAGTGATTTTCAATATATTTTCTGCTCATCACAAGACAATAATATTGAATCTCTTTCAAATATTCATCATCAAAACACTCCTTCCAATCAAACGGAATGTAACAGCCTTCTACCACAAGATTTTGTTTGTTCTCGATTGCTGTCTTTATCATTTCTTTAACAATCGGCCATAGTTAAGGGATGGTATTTGATATGCTTGAATTAATTATAAAGAGCTTTGTTGTTATTTATATAATTAGATTGGTTTTAAAACATAATCTTTTGGTTCATTATTTAAAGTCATCCTTATAAATTGAAATTTATAATGAAACATTAATTTAAACCCATTATTTTTTAGAACTTAAATATTAATAAATCTCAATTCTTTTTCAGCTTCTAATTTAGATTCATAAAATACAACTTCATTGTATGATTTAAGATTATTTTTCCAATTATTGGTTATCTCTAAAAACTCTTTCCCGTTATTTGCAATTAAAAAACACTCTTTATCTTTATTGATATAGCATATTGGTAAATCACTTTGTAAATCTGTAAATGAACCAATAGTTCCAATTAAACCACCTTCGCTATCTGTTGCGAAAACATCTACTTGAGGAACTGTATAAAATGATAATTTAGGAATATCATCATCAAAAATAAAATGTATATCATACTCATCAGCATATTGTTGATAAGTTTCATTTTTATCATTTAAATCCATATGATAAACGGTACTACCTGATTTAATAACTTCCGTATCTTTTATACCTATACATATAGCTGGACAATTTTCTCTTTTTGTTACATCTAAATATACTTTATTCACTTTCCCTCCATAAATATCTAATTTGTCTTTCACTTTAAATATATTACTTAACTTATTATAACATATTTTATAAATTTAACTTTACTTATGATACGGTATTTTCAGCTATAAAAATAGCCTTAAGCAAGTTATATCAATGCCTAAGACTACAAATATCATTTATTTATGATACGGTTCGCTTTTGTTTATTCTAAAACTCTTCCTCAATGGAACAAGAATCGATAACGATCTCATTTCTTGTTATCACCCACTGCCATTTCTCTTCTTAATTGTTAATATTTTAATCTCCTTCCTTCTCATCATAACCTCTTACGAAGCTTGCTCACTATCTTCTTCCTTTCTAACAAAGGCTCTTTGTTTATTATAAATAGGAAACTTCTTAATTCCTGCCTTATTTCCGCTATAAGCTTCCCAACCTTATATCTTGGACATTATAGATGTTATCTCATAGAAGTCTGACTTTTTTAGGCTTGCAGCATCTCTTCCAAAACATTCACACCAGATTTCCATAGATCAAACAGCTTTTCTTTGTTCAGTTCCAACTTTAACTTCACCAAAGTTACCTCCATTAAGAAAGTTTTTTCTTTCATATATATTCGGTAGTACCTACAATAATATATTGTCTTGGATGGCTTTCTACATTTATTCCATAGCTTGCCCTATATTTATCGTCAGCTCTTGTTATAAATGATTTAACATTTTCGACTTCTTCCTTTCTCATTCTAGCTAACACTCCAATCTCCATGATCCAAAAGCCTTATAATTTTTCTGCTGAAGTTTTATCTTTAATATCTTCTAAAGTTTTACATTTATTTTTTATATTTTTTTAACAAAAAAATTACTGAAAATCAAAATTTTCAGTAATTCTTAATAAGCTTAAAAAGTTATTTATATTAAAGTATCTCTTATTTAATTTCAGTTCCGTCTCACTAACCTCTTATTTTTGTTCTCTACCTTTGAAAAAATCATCTATCTTTACTGGTCCTTCTAGTACTTCTCTTTCTACATACAAGCTTCTATCTTGTCTTGTCATCATACTCCATTTAACTAAACTAATTTCCCCTTTTTCAATCTCTATTGATGTAATGCATCTTGGATGAACGCAACTTCCGTCATTGAAATACATTGGCTCTCCAACTTTAGGGAAACTAGGTCTATGTGTATGACCTGCTATCAACATTTTATCTTCATCCTCTGTCCACTTCATTAACCTTTTCTCAATTTTGTTCTTTTTATTATAGTTTTTGCCAGCTCTTGTTGGATCCCTAATCCCCCAAAGCTCTAATATTCTCCAAAAATATCTTACTAAGAACCTTCCTAACCTCCAAGCTCTATCATTAATAAAATCTCCTTGATTTCCATGAGTAAGAAAAATTCTATTGCCATTATCTTCATCTTCTAAAATTAATCCTTCATAAACCTTCATTGAAGGAAAAAGAGGACAAACCTCTTTTCTAGTCTCACAGTAATACTCTGTACAATTCCGACTAAATAATCTTTCGTTTTTCTTTTCTTTATCGTGATTTCCATAAAGCATATATAACCTATTTGCATTATAAAATTCAGCCATCAACCAAAAGGCATTACTATGGAGTTGAATAATCTCCTTCATATTTCTATTTTCCCAAAGTTCATCACCATCACCTAATTCAATATAGGTAAATCCTCCTTCATAATAGTAATTTAACGCTGCCCAAAAAAGATGTTGATTAGCTAAAAAATTATCTCCCCAATTTCCAATCCCTCTATGACAATCGCTCATCATAACAAACTTAGAATTTAAATCATAAGGAATAACTATTGCTTTCTCATAAGCTTTTGATAGAGTTTTTATTCTATTCATACTATTCCCCTACCCCTTTAAAGATTTTTGTATATCTTCATAAAGCTTCTCTATTTTTTTACTTCTATTGCTATTAGCAATAAGTCTAAATAATATAGGATAATAAATTCGTAAGAAATCAATCTTGTCAATTGTACGTGTAAAATCTTTAGTTACCAAATTAAATAAATTACAATAAAATCTATTGAGTATTTGAATAAATGCTACTATCAATTTATTGTATTTCTGTGGCTGCTTGGTTTTAGGGCTTTTGAAAACTATCTTTACCATTCTACCATCTATAGTAACATCATTAGCCTTATATCCGGCATAATCAAGACCACTAATAAAAGCTTTTTGCATACCCCAATATGGGAAAATAATTTGAATCTCTAAAGATAATTGCTCTGGCTCAGAAAATATTCCTACATCAAATCCTGTTAACCACCAGTGCTTTTCTCCTCTTTTAATTATTTTCTTTCCATTCTTCTTTAAAGTATATTGCATTTGTAAAAGTTCATAATCAGATACACTCTCATAGAAAGTTCCTGAGAAAACACCTGGTATATCAATATCCTTCTTGTCCGTTACATATACCCCAACTTCACCACCAGTTGTCATACCATATTGGCCTTTCCAAAACTCAATAAGCCACCTTCTCCCATCATACTGAAAATAAATTGGTTCACAATCTATAATCATATTTAATGAGGGAGCTAATTCATCATAAAGTTTACAGTATCCAAGCTTTCTCTGCGGTGGATACATGCTTGAATAAACAATATCTTTCTCTACATCGAATAAAAAACCATATAAATTTAATGCTTCATTTATATCTTTTAACTTTTGTTCATCAGTTCTTTCCTTTACTTTTTCTATTGCTAATTTTCTGCGTTTCCACCACCAACGTAGAAGTAATACTATTGCCGAAATTACCATACAAATTACTAATATAAGTGATTGATCCATCTGATATATCACCTCTTTATATAAATGTATTTTTACAATATTTTATTCCTATGTAACATTATTGGTGATATAATTTCCTTATTGTAGCCAGTTTAAATAATGAAACTATACTAACAGAAATGAAAAAAGCCAAGATATTTATTTAAACATCTTGACTTAGCCCCTGGCATTACATTCCCCATTATTTGGGATAAGTAATACTAATGATTATTTTAATTATATCTTAAGTAGATTATACTAAATATAATAATTGATTTATTAATTAGTTTATCTCAAGTCTTTAAATATTACTTCAAAACATGTCCCTTGAGGAATATTATCTTCTACCTTAATTATCCCTCCATGCTTTTCAATTATATTTTTTACAATAGCAAGACCAAGACCACTACCAGCAATATCTCTACTTCTTGATTCATCTACTCGAAATAATGGCTGAAAAACTCTCTCTTTCATTTCATCTGGAATTCCTATTCCTGTATCAGAAACTCTTAAAATAATAGTATTATCCTTTTTTAATATTTCTACTTCAATTTTTCCATCTTTATTATTATACTTAATTGCATTTTCTATTAAATTATAAATAGCTTGCTGTAACAATCCATCGTTACCATTCACTACAGTATTATCACCTTTTAATGATATATCTATATTATTCCTAATTGCTTCATCTTCTAGTTCATATAGCACTTCCTCAACTATATCCTTAATATTAACCTGCTGTGTCATATCTACGACTTGTTCATTTGTAAAATTAAGTAGACCCTTCACTATTCCAGAAAGTCGTACTGTATTTTCTTCAATTGTAGCTAAAAACTCATCATATTCTTCAATAGAGCGCTTTTTCATCTTAAATACATCTATCTTTGTCTGAATAACTGCCAGAGGCGTTCGAAGCTCGTGAGCGGCATTAGCAGAAAAGTTCTTCTGAAGTATATATGAATTATGAAGTTTAGAAGTCATAGTGTTAAAAGATTGGGTTAACTGATCTATCTCATTCCCTGTATTTTGTAATTCTATATTAACATTTAAGTTATTTACATTAATCTTATTAATCTCATCATTCAACCTCTCAAGGGGCTTTAATGCCTTGCTTGAAAAATAATAAGTCATATATGATCCAACTACTATTAAAATAAACATAACTGTAATATTATTAATACGAAAAGTTTTTGTTGCCGCTTCTGTAGATGGTGCAGTGCTAATTGCAGCATAGCTACTAGTTGGTTCTTGTATATACTGAGAATCCTCAGGTAAGAGACTATTTACACTATTGGTTATAAAACTAGCTGAGTAAATTGCTGTCATAGTTAATAATATACACATAGAAGTTAATATCACAATAGATGTAAATGTCAGCTTTATACGAAGTGACATTTTTTTATTTTTCATTCCACTTCTCCTCTCTGAGTATATAGCCTTTGCCAATAATATTCTGGATAGGATCAAAGCAGAGTTTTGATTTTAATTTCCTGCGTAATGATGAAATATGCATCCGTACAGAATTTGAAAATTCATCTACACTTCCATCCCATACATGATTTAGCAATTCCTGTCCTGTAACAACAATACCTTTATTTAAAATAAGATATTCAAGTAAAGCTGTCTCCTTATTTGTAAGCGGAATATGTGTATTCCCAACCAAAGCACTCCTTGATAGAGTATCAAAGCTTAATTCTCCACAATGAATTATAGTATCTTCTTGAATAATTTTGCGTCTTAGTAAAGAGCGAACACGAGCATCAAGCTCTGCAAAATGAAAAGGCTTTGTTAAATAATCATTGGCACCTAAATCAAGACCTCTAACTTTATCCTCTATGCCTCCACGTGCTGTTAAAATAATGATATTTACCTTTTTATTCACTTCTCTAACTCTCTTTAAAACCTCTAACCCATCTAATTTAGGAAGATTTAAATCTAATATAATCATATCGTAATCTTCAGTAAAAGCCTTTTCTTCTGCAGACTCACCATCAAAGCAAGTATCTACTGCATAACCATTAATCTTAAAACCTTCTGCAAGAGAATCGCAAAGAGTTCTCTCATCCTCCACAATTAAAATCCGCATTTTTTCACCCCATATTAATGTAAAAGTTATAAAATATAATGTCTATTCTCTTAGTATACCATCTTCTAAATATACAATTCTTTTACCAGCCCTTGCTACATTAATATCATGACTTATTTGAACAATTGTGTTTCCAGCTTCATTTAACTCCTTGAAAAGCTCTAATATTTCTTTTCCCGTTTTTGAGTCAAGGGCACCAGTAGGCTCATCAGCTAAAAGTATTTCTGGCTTTGTTACAAGAGCTCGTGCTATTGCTACTCTTTGCTGTTGACCACCTGAAAGTTCATTTGGTTTATGGTGAATTCTATCCCATAAGCCTACCATCTTTATATTTTCTTCCGCTACATCAATTGCCTCTTTTCTTGCCATTCCCCTAATTAATAAAGGCATCAATACATTTTGCAATACATTATATTGAGGTATTAGATGATACTTTTGAAAAATAAAACCAATCTTTTCATTTCTTATTCTAGCCAACTCATCATCACTACATAGATGTACTTCTTTATCTCCAATAGAATAGGTACCACTATCCATAGTATCCATACAACCAATTATATTCATAAGTGTAGATTTTCCTGAGCCTGAAGCTCCAAGAATAGTAACAAATTCACCATCTTCAACATTAAGATTTACATCTTTAAGAACATGTAATTTATTTTCTCCCATAACATAGAACTTATTTATATCTTTTAATGTAATCATATCTAGTCCATAATTGTAACGTCAGCAACAACGCCACTTTCCTTATTTGCAAGAATCATGATAACAGAGCCTTTTTTCAATGAAGATATTTTTCCTTCTTGACCAAGACCTTCAGTAATTTTTGCCCCTGCTGGTATAGTAAAGCTCTTAGTTTCACCTGTGTATTCCATCTCTATTCTATCTTTTGCTCCACCTTGATCTTCATTATTTCCATCAGCTAAAGTAGCTTCACTTGACGTAGTCATAGCCATCGAACCATCTATCATATCATCATTATTTTGAGAATCTTGTCCTTCTAAATTTTCATATGGGTCTTTGGCAATGCTAACTTCAATCTCATTCCCTGCAACAGATGATATCTTTCCATAATAAAGTTCATAGTCCTCCATATTAGTTATATTACTATTTTCTGGATCATTGTTCATAGGCGCCTCTTTTTGTTTACTTCCACAGCCTGTTATAAAAAATGTCATTAAAATACTAAGTGTAATTGATAAAAATTTCTTCATAACTATCTTCCTTTCCTAACTACCAATTAAAATTAAATTTTATCTAATATCTATTTACTATAATTCTTATTTAATTAAAGGAATTTCCTATTCATAACTAAGGGCTTCTACTGGTCTTAACTGTGAAGCCTTATACGCAGGATAAAATCCAAATACTGTACTTGTTAAAACTGCAAATATAAAGGCAATTACCTTCCCTTCTATAGATTGAGCTATCGGTAAATCTGTATATACCATAAAGTTCATTGCACCAAGACTGAGAATTATCCCAACAGCTCCACCAAATACTCCAATCGAAACTGATTCCAGTAAAAACTGTAACATTATATCTTTGCTTGTACTTCCTAAGGCCTTTAACACTCCAATCTCCTTAGTTCGTTCCTTTATAGTAACAAATAGCACATTCATTATACCTATACCGCCAACTATCAATACTATAGTAGCTACGGAAACGAGCAATAGTTTCATAGTACGTGCTGATTGTGTTGCAGCATCTATTCTGCTACCTGCATCTTCAACTATATATGAATTGCTATCATTCAAATAATAATCAAGTGTACTCTCTATCTCCTTCATTGCAAGTTTCACCATATTCAGTTTTTTTGCTTTTCCAACCATTTGCGGTATTACCATATCATCTAATATTTTATTTTCCTTCAATGTCGTATATGGTATATATATACTGTTATCATGATTCATACCTTGAAGACCATCTTCATTACGCTGAAGAACTCCAATAATTTCATATCTATTTTCACCGATTTTTATCTTTTGCCCAAGAGCATCTGCCTCACTTGTAAAATATTTCTCTACTATACCATTTCCTATTACAGCTACATTAGTGCCTTCTTCTAAATCATCAATGGAAAAGTCAGAGCCCATAGAAAAAAGTAAATTTGAAACATCTGCATACCCCTCTGTAACTCCTACAATAGATAGATACTCTTTCTGCCTTCCAATACCTACCTCTTTAGTTGTTTCAGCCCGCAAATATATATCACTTAATGCTGTACTTTCTTCTTTAATCTGATTTAAATTTTCCTCTGTAAGTCGTTCAATCTTTGTAAAATCAAACTCTCCACCCATTGCTGCATAATTTAAATTTACATATATAGTGTCTGCAGATAATCCTGAAAATTGTGCTGCTGCCTGCTGCTCAGCTCCTTGTCCTATAGCAATAACAAGAACAATTGTCATAGTCCCAACAATAATTCCAAGGGAGGTTAATATTACCTTGAATTTGTTTTGCATCATATTTATCCATACCATGCGTAATAGTTCAATACTCTTCATTGCTATCCCTCACTTATTACAACTTCCTTATCATTTAGACCACTTAGTATTTCACTAATACGTCCATCTGAAAACCCTGTTGTAATTTCTCGTTCTTCAACTTTCCCCTCTGCATTTCTCACCTTTACGCATTGCTTATTATCCTTTAACTTTATAGCTTTATTAGATAAAGTTAAAATATCTTTTTTCTGTTTTATAATGATAGTTGCCGATGCTCCCATACCTTCTAATAACTCAGCATCATTTTCATCTACAGTTACCCTAACTTCAAGTTTTTTATTCTCATCTTGTACATAAGAACGTGATTCAACCTTTCCAGTAAATGTATCTTCAGGGTATGCATCCACATAGAAACTAACTTCTTGCCCCTCAGAAATATCAATAACATCTATTGAATCTACAAATAAAGTAAGGGCCGGCTTTGTCATATCACCTATTTCTACAACTGGCTTAGCTGTTGAAATTGTTTCTCCTGGTAAATATGGTGTGCTTAATACTACCCCATCAAGAGTTGCCTCAAGTTTTGGTGAAGCTATTAAGCTATTGACCTCTTCAAGCTCTTTGTTTATTTTATCAAAGCTATTCTGTGCACTTTCTAAAGCACCTTGAAGACTTTTTATCTGAGATTCATTTTGTCTTTTTAATAACTCTATATCTTCATTCTCTTTTGCTACTTCTCTGTTTCTCTCTGTCTCTAGTCCTGATAAAGCTGATTTTTCTATATCAAGGTCCGATTTCAGCTTATTACTTTCTTCTTGATACGCTGATATCTCTTCGTTTATTTTATCTATTCTCGTAGTATTATTTTCATTTTGTGCCTCAGATTCTAGTTTTTCTTTCTCCTGTTTTAAGGTTACTATCTTATCTTCTATTGAAGAAATCTTATTATTAAGATTATCAATTAATCCTTTTATTTCACTTGTTTTGCTGTTATATACTGCTTCGCTATTTCCTCTGATATCTTTAACCTTTTTATCTGCCTCTGCTTCAAAAAGCTCTTTATCACTTTTTGCTTTGCTTAAGACATTTTGAGCCTCTTTAAGTCTATCCTTAATTTCTGACTGCTTGTCCTCTAAATCTTTCATTGACAATTCAGCTAAAATATCTCCTTTTTTTACTGCATCTCCGACCTTAACATAATATTTACCGAATACAGCGACCTCTTTAAATGTCTGTTCTTCTCTCTTTAGTTTTATTACACCCGATCCATCAATTCCAACTGTAATATCACCTATGCTTGCAACATATTCTCTTTCTCTTACTAAATCTTCTTCTTTTGATGCTGTATCTTTCTTAATAAAAAAGAATCCTACCATAGTTAAACTTACTACAATAACTATTAATATCACTATACTCTTCTTTTTATTTGTAATGTTAATCATAATTCGATACCATATCCTCCCTAATATACAAAAATAGATGTCGTCTGAGAAATCTCCTCATTCAACGACATCATTATATATTAAGCAGTATAAATTTTATGTAAAGAAAATATAAGTATAAAAAATAAGTCATTAATATGCTTCATTTGAAGATTTAATTTACCTACTTAATAGTTCTAAACTCATATCCCTTAGCTTGTAAATATTCTATAACTTGAGGTAATGCTTTTACTGTCTCTTCTTTTCCATATGTATCATGCATTAAGATTACAATACTATCTGCATCTTCTCCTAGTCCTTCTATATTATCTTTAGTTACCTGGAATAACTCTTCTGCATTTTTTATTTTACCTTCAGCATCTTCATTTAATGCATTCCAATCGATATTACAATACCCTTTTTCTATCATCTTATCTTTCATAGACTCACGTCCATTCCATGACCAATACCCACCTGGAAATCTAATAACTCTTGTATAAAAATCTTTACCTAACGCTTCTTTCAAAAGATCATTATTTTTCTCAATATCTGATACTATGTTATCTACATTCATAGTTCCATTAGGATATAAATATGAGTAGTCATGGCTATAAGTATGATTTGCTATAGCATGTCCTCTTTTAACTTGCTCTTTTAGTATTTTTCTAGCCTCTTCATTAGATTCTATTGATTGTCCCAAAACAAAAAATGTTGCTTTAACATTATATTTATCAAGGATGTCCAATATTTCTGGAGTGTTAGTTGTAGATGGACCATCATCAAAAGTCAGGTAAACTACCTTTTTACCATCAGTTCTTACTGGATATGTCTTAGTTCCAGTTAATAAATCTTTAGTATTTTCAGCAACCATAGCAGCATCATCTGCATAAGGATCATCCTTTAAATCTAAATACCCACTATTGTCTAAGAAATTACTATCTGATAAGTTGTCCTCTATATTTTCTTCTAGGTTGCCCTCTATATCTTCATCTTTAATATGCTCTTCATTAGGCTTCGTAGCTTGTAAAATATAATCTATTTTACTTGAAGCAATATTAATAACACTAAAAATTATTATCAATAATACACCAATAGATGTTATTCCCCTAATTAATTTCCTTCTTCTTTTTCGTCTTATATGTAATCTTCTATTTCTTCTATTTTTATCTTTTAATTCGTAACTTTTCATCTTATCTCCCCAATATACTTTTATTAGTTTATAGCTTGTACATTTAATATACAATACACTTAAATAAAGTATAGTTACAAAAATATTACAAATAGATTTCAATTTTGTTAATTATGTATTTATTATATGGCAACTAAAATAAAGTTTATATTATATGGAAAAAGCTATAAGACCTCTCTACAGTCTTATAGCTTTTTATTACTTCATATAATTAGATATTAATTCATAACATCTTTCTTTTGTACTTTCTCCAAGGCTTGTTGTATGCGCTAGGGGTTCCATTGTACCGCCCTCAAACTCCTTGGCGCTTTCTTCGGCCTTTGAATCTCTTATTGTTAACCATTCAATTTGTTCCGCTCTAAGTTTGTCCATTTCTTCTTTTGATAATTGTTCTTGTAAAACTCCATAAACCTCATTAAGCAAGTCATCCCAACTATTATACTCTATACCTGCTGCTTCTCTCATATCAAGTGTTGTTCCATTATATTTTTCTGCTAATGAATCTTTTAGTTCTTTTTCTAACTTAGCATATTTATCTAAATAGTATTGAACCTTACTTTCGCTCTCTTCTTCCACAGATTCATTACTTTTATCTACATCATCTTTTTTCTCTAAGTCAGTATTATCTTCTACATTATTATTTTCTCCAATATTACTCTCATCTTGCTCAGAACTTACTGCTTCATTGCCTTTATTATTTTCTGTAGCCCCATCATTAGTTTTATTGCCACAACTTATAAACAAAGTTGTACTTAGAATCATTATAAAAACAAATAACTTTCTCATAATTTATCCCCCTTTAAAATTTAATATTATTAATTAATCTTTTCGTAGCTTGTCCAGTTTTGTGATAAAAACATCACACTTGGAACTAATACCACTGCTACAAATATAACTATAGAAAGAGCTATAAACATATTCTTTAACAAGCCACTTACTACTAAATTAACAGTGCTACATAATAGTACGGTTAACCCCATACATACTGATGTACTAACACCCTTATGACATTTCTCTTCTACAAATATACTTTTACAATTGCTACACTTTATTTCCCCATACTTTTTTACCATTGATTTTATTCTGTCTCTTAATCTAAACTTTGAATTGCATTCTGGACAAATCATAAAATCGCCTCCATTATCCATTTTATATTTCTACTATTAATAATTTACTATTCTCTCTTTATCACTAACTTCGCAAAATACTCTCTACCAAAACATTTTCATATATAATTATACTCAAAAATAATTTTATATAAAGTAATATTTACCATACCACCTTGAATACCACCTTAAAAACTCTCCATATCTATGATAAACTTATACTAATTTATTATCTATAAATATTTTTAGGGGGATGATTATCATAAAAAAATATATATTATTTGACTTAGATGGAACTGTTACAGATCCAATGATAGGAATAACAAAATCAGTTAGATATGCATTAAATAAATTTGGAATCGAGGTTGAAGACTTAAATACTCTTTGCAAATTTATTGGTCCACCATTAAAGGATTCCTTTATGAATTTCTATAACTTTACTGAAGAAGATGCATTAAAAGCTATTGCTTACTATAGAGAATACTTTTCAACTAATGGACTTTACGAAAATACAGTTTATGAAAACTTTGAAGATATGCTTATAGCATTAAAAAATGATGGTAAATCTCTAATAATTGCTACATCAAAGCCAACAGTCTTTGCTGAAAAAATCCTTGAACATTTTAATCTAAAAAAATACTTTGATTTTATTAGTGGAAGTAATCTTGACAATACTAGGACAAAAAAAGCTGATGTAATTAGCTATGCATTAGAACAACAAATGATAAATAATATGTCAGAAATAATTATGATTGGTGATAGAGAACATGATATCATTGGTGCAAAAGCTCTAAATATCGAATCAATAGGAGTTTTACATGGATATGGTTCATATGAGGAATTATCTAGTAGTGGTGCAGATTATATTGTAAAAGATGTTTCTGAACTTAAATCACTACTTTTAACACTTTAATTTCTCATAATATTCTATATAGATTATTATATTATTTAAAAAAATTTTTGATTTTACAATTTTTTAAGTTACTTATATTATTAATTCTCTAAAGTAAAGAATAATACATTATATAATCCAAAAGTGGAATAATATATATTAATAAATCTTAGGAGAATATATAATGAGTAAAACTATTTATAAAAAGATTTCAATAGTCTTAGTATGTTTATTAATTTTACCTGTAAAGCCAGCATCAGCCTTTTATTCTATTAATAGTTCATACATTAATAGAATAAGTCCAACTGCAAACTCTGAATTATTAGGATATATACAAAAGATACAACCACTTTATAACGAGTTATATTATCTAGGTGAAAGTGTTTATTCTTCTTTAATGAAAAAGCAAAACCCAGAAAGTTTAATAAACCAAATAGACTACGAAATAGCTAACTTAAATAGTCTACGTGAAAGTCTATTTACGTTTAGTAATAACCCTAGTATATCATCAGATGATCAAAGTATTGCTTTAGGAATTCTTATAACTACAGGGTATTATAAACTTGCATATCAATCCCTTAGGATGGCGCTCAATACTAAAGATAGTGCTATGCAAATTAAATACTTAGCGGATTTTTTTAGATATAACACCTTAGGATCTACAACTCTTAACTCCATAGAAAAAGCCGTTAATTTATAATCATCAAAAGATAAAGTCTAGAAATAATGTTAAACGAAAGGATATTTCTATGAAAAAGACAGTATTCTATATAATAAATATATTAATATTAAGCTTATTTATTTTTAATAACCTTCAAATTACTGCATATAGCGATATAAATATAGATTCATCGCCTGACGTAATCAATATTATAAATGAGCTAAAAAAGACATCATTAGATTTTAATTCTAATCTTAATAAAGCTTTTAATTATAAATTAGCAAATGAAAAATCTAATGATCTTTTAAATACTATAAATACTGAAATTAATGAATTAAACAAGTTAAGAGCTTCAACACTAAAAAATGTTGAAAGCCCTAGCATTATCAGTACTGATAAGCAATATTATTTACTTCTCTCAATTATAATTGGATATTATAGATTATCTTATGAGGAGTTAAAGGATTATTTAAATACTGATAATGTAGAGCAAAATTATAAAAGCTTATATGGTATATATACCAATATGTCTCAAGGTACTATACTAACTAACTCTTTAGAGAGTGAATTAAATTTAGCCTCTTAATTCCTTTAAATAAAATAAAAAGAATCTGTAAATCTCATTTAGATTTGTAGATTCTTTTTTATTTTCTTAATTTTGTTATTAATTTTATTAATTATTTTAACTTTTAAATTAATATTTTAAATATCGTTATTAATTTATTTAATTTTTCTCTTTACACTTTATAAAAAAAGGTGTAAATTAATATTATAGTTTGGAGGTAATTTATGTATAAGTTATTAAGTCGTTGTCCAGTATGCTCTAATAAACTAAAAGCAATAAGATTGAGATGTAATAGTTGCAATACTGTTATAGAGAATGAATTTGAATTATCTAAGTTTGATTATTTAAGTACTGATCAATTGTATTTTGTAGAAACCTTCATTAAATGTAGAGGTAGTATAAAAGAAGTTGAAAAAGAACTTGGCATTTCCTATCCAACAGTTAGAGCAAAACTAGATGAAGTTATTGAAAGTTTAGGATATTCAGCAAGAGAAACTAAAGTTAAACAAGATAATAAAGACATTTTAGATTCCCTTAAAAACGGAGATATTTCTGTTGATGAAGCAATTAGTAAATTAAAAGATTAAATTTAGGAGTGTTATTATGAATGAAGAAATTCTTATGATATTAAAAATGGTTGAAGAAGGTAAAGTTTCTGCTTATAAAGCTAAAGAGTTAATTGATGCTTTAGGAAATTCATCAAAAGATACTGAAGCTATAGTATCTAAAAGATATGAGGATAAATTTTTAAAAGTTGTCGTTTTAAGTAATGAAGGCGATAAAGTCAATATACAGTTACCAATTAAGATAGTTAAAGAGATATTAAAGGTATCTGGTAAATTACCAATAACAAAATATATTGAAGGTATGGACGGAATTGATATAGATGCGCTAATGAATACACTAGTGTCTTGCTTAGATAATGAAGTTATGGGTGAAATAGTAAACATATGCTCCAGCGAAGGAGATATAGTTAAAATATTTATAGATTAGAGGTCTCTAAATGATAGTTTCAATAAAAAGTGAAGGTTTTAATTTGACCTTACCAATACCATTGTCTATGGGAAGTGTAGCAATAAAATTCATCCCAAATAAATTTCTTAATACTGAAGAAAAAAAGTTAGCCCTACAGCTTTTTAAATCAGTAAAAGGTACTTTAAAGAATTATAAAGGATTAAAAATTGTAGAAGTTATATCTCATACTGGTGAGCATATCCTTGTCAAAATATAGTTATAAATATCAACATTTATAACTATATTTTAGACTTTAAAGAACTTTATTTAATCCTTAATTCCAATCTATTATTACATAATTTTACGTATAAAAATAAGATAAGCTATCTCTTATATAACTTATCTTACTATTATTTGTATTATCTATCTATTCTATCCATGGAAATAACCCGTCCTTGATGAAACTACAACAAAAGGTACTTCTGATCCATCTTTGTTCACATAAGCTTGATATAAATCTCCTTCTAAATGTTCTAATTTAACAACTTCTTCTCCATATGTTTCTTTTAAATCACTTTTAAATAGTTCTTCCCAATTGCTTAATATAGGTGCATTTAATGTAATATATTTAGCAAAGTCTTCTATATTTCCTGCGTTATTTCCTGCTGATATATATTGATTATATAAACTTTCTATATCAACCTCATTTAGAAACCTAGTACTCCATTTATATTTTTCTGCTTCTGACTTATCATTTTGTCCATTAATAATATAATCTTTAACCTTCTCACTTATATCTATACTTGCTAATCCATTACTATTTTGTGATGTATTATTTGAATTTGTTTGACTGAAATCTTCTTCTTCACTTTTATTTGTTTCATCCTTATTAACAGCATCCTCTTCATTTACTGTAGTATCTTTTTCTTTACTAGTATCATTAATATCCTCAGTAGTTTCTTTATCTGGCTTATTATTACTTTCAGATTTGTCTTTAGACTCACCTAATGAACATGCAGTTAAAAACATTGTAGCTATTAATAAAGAAATAATAATTTTTTTCATAATTTCTTTATCCTCCTATTCCCATATCCCTTTTAATTTATGATAATTTAAACCTATTGATTCTTAATAGTTAAAACTAATCATAATAAATGATTCTTCTATTTCTTCAACTATCTACTTTGGGTAAAAATACTGTTATTCTAGTTCCAATTTCTTTTCTACTTAAAACACTAAAGTATCCCTTATGGCTATCAATAATCCATTTTGCTATAGATAGTCCAAGCCCTGTACCTCCATTCTTTCTCACCCTTGCAGTGTCTGCTCTAAAGAAACGTTCAAATATATGTGGTATATCTTCATTATCTATTCCTATTCCATTATCTTGTATATAAAAATATGGTTCTCCTTTAGGATTTGTTCCTACTTTAAGTATTATTTCTCCTCCGGACTCAGTATATTTAGCAGCATTTTCTACTAATATTCTAGCTGTTTGCTTAAGTAGTCCACAATCTCCATTAATGCTTATATTTTCTGAATTGATATATCTATATATATGATTTTGGTCTATCATCTTAGACTCTTCAAAAACTTCACTTATCATGTCATTTAGTAAAAACTCTGTTATTGTAAGTTGAGTTTTTCCGTTAATACCCCTAGCTAAGAATAGTAATTGTTCAACTAAATTTTTCATATTTTCAGACTCAGATTTTATTGCTGCAATAGATTCATCTAATATTTCTTTATCATTTTTCCCCCAACGATCTAGCATATTTGCATAACCTTGTATTACAGAAATCGGAGTTCTAAGCTCATGAGATGCATCTGAAACAAACCTTGCCTGCTGTCTATAAGAATCTCTCATTCTATCTAATAATTTATTTATGGCATCCTCTAACCCATGAAGCTCACTATCCCCTATATGTATTCTTTCATCCGTACTTACAGGACTTATTTTAGCTATAGCATCTTCTAAGCTTTGAAACCTTTCTTCACTAAAGTCCATATTACTAAGCCTACTTGCTGTTTCAGCTATATCATTAAGTGGTTTTAATCTTTTTCTAACCTTTGCTGTTCCGAATATTATCTCTTCTAATAAGAATATTCCCTCTATAATTCCTAGCACAATTACTATTTTTCTAAGTGCATATAAAAATGTACTGGCATCCTGAATCATTGTTTTTCCATTATTCCAGATTACAGTATAGTTTGATGTTTCTATAGGATAAAATTCAAAGTGTCTCTGAGCACCTTTAATTACTTCTCCATAAAAACTATTTTCAGCATGCATGCACCATAGCACGATTATTATGAACATCAAGCATACATCAAGTATAAGAAACTTAAAAAATAAATCTCTTACAGATATGGCATTAAGTTTTATTGCAATAGATGTAACATTTTTATTTTTTTTCTTATTACTCATCTTTAATTACGTACCCTACTCCACGTACTGTAGTTATTATTTTAGTCTTGAAGGCATCATCAATTTTTGCTCTTAAAAATCTTACATAAACATCTATCACATTTGTTTCTCCAACATAATCATAACCACATACCTTTTCTATAAGTACTTCCCTAGTTAAAACTATATTTTTATTTTCTAATAATATTTGTAACATCATAAACTCTCTATTGGTTAACTCTACTTCTGTATTATCATAAGTTACCTTATGTCTCATCTTATCTAAAGTTAATAAACCACATCTTAATACATCTTCATCTTTTTTCACAGTAACTACTCTCTTTTTAAGAGCTGTTCTTATTCTTGCAAGTAGTTCTTCTATGGCAAAAGGTTTTGTTACATAATCGTCTGCTCCTGCATCAAGTCCAGATACCTTATCCATAACAGCATCCCTAGCAGTAAGCATTATAACTGGAACGTCTGAAGTTCTTCTAAGTCTCCTTAATACCTCAAGTCCATTAATCTCTGGAAGCATAACATCAAGTATAACAAGATCAGCTTCACCTCTCTCAGCAATTTCAAGACCATCTCTTCCGTTATTTGCTTTTATTACTTTATATCCTTCATGCATTAACTCTAACTCTATAAATCTTGCAATTTTTTCTTCATCCTCAACAATTAAAATCTTAACCATAAATTAAACCTCTCTTAAAATTTTTTCTTTATATCTTTAACAACTTTCGATATTTTGTTAAATACAGCATTTACTTTATCTATATTATCGGTATTGAATCTCTTCGATGAAAGCATAAACTCTATATCAAAAAATAATCCTACAATAGCTAAGGGAATAATTATCCAAAAAGCAAAAAATAAAAGTACTATAACTACTGTAAGTGGAATATTCACAAGTACTCTACTATCTTTTTTTATTTGAAGAAATATATTATTACATGTATCTATAACCTTACATATAGCTTCGAAAATACCATCAAAACTATCTTTACTCTTAGAATTATTTTTATTTATATTATCATCACTATAAGCTTCCTCCTGCTTATTATCATAGCTTTCCTTATATTCATTAGAATAAAATACACTGACAGGAGGACCTTCTACTATTCCTCTTCTCTCTAAATAAAGCATAGCATCTAATATGTCCCAATTACTATTTTCCAAAGCAATCTTAGCTTCTTCATAGCTTATATTAGCCTTCTCTCTTAACTTATCTACTAATTTCAACTTATCCACAAATAATCCTCCATATTAAGCTAAAAATAAAGGAACAAGCTATTTCACCTATTCCTCTAATTCTTTTCTAATTACTTTTATTTCATTTAAAAGCTCATAAAAATTTTCTATATATTCAACATACTCTTCATGTGTTAATACTTCATAATCATCTGAAGCATATCTTCTACTAAAATAAAAATCTTTTAAATCTCTGCATAAGCTTTTATATTTCTTTAACTGACTATAATCTTGTAAATATAATACCTCTAGTAATTTTACTAAATTATGCTCTCTTGAAATCATTCCATATTTTTTTTGTATTATTGCTTTTAAATTTTTTTCGATACATTGCTGGCAGTGTACAAGAACTCCATCTTCAAGTCCTACATTATCCTTAGTTGAAGCTATAAACTTTTCATCTATATCAGCAAAATAAAACATATCTCTTTTAACCATACTACCACATCCTTATATCTATTAAATCTTCTTTTATAGCTTGCTCAAAGCTTACCTCTTTAGCCAGCTCAAAATATCTATCTTTGTTATATAGCTTTATATCAACGTTACGACTTAACTTAACTTTATCTATTTCATCTTCTAATAAATGTCTTAAATCCCTTAACTCTTTCAAGCTATTATTACTATCTATTAAAATCAAAATATCTATATCGCTATTCATTTTATACATTCCCTTTGATATTGAACCAAATAGATAAACTTCAGCATTATTTAATATACCTGTACAAACTTTTTTTACCTTAATTATTTCCTGTCTTAGATTACTCTCAAGGCAATATCCAACATCATTTTTCATACTTCACTACCTATCTATTTTTATAAATAATCACTATTCCTGCTAGATATATTATATACCAGTAATACATTACTCTTCTACTTTATTTAATACAATAGTTTCTTCTTTATCATTCCACTTAATAATAACTTCTAATGACTCTTTATTCCTATACTTTGATGCATCTCCATTTATCTTTTTATCATAGTCATTTTCAAAGGTAAATTCTCCAAATACTTCGCTTGCTAATTCCCCATACTCTACGCACTCTCCACTACCATTTTACCCCTTTATTCTCTTACCTTTATTATACTCCATATATTCCCATTCATAAACATAATGCTAAGCTAAATGAAATTAACCTCACCAAACAGTAAAAATGACAAATGAACAGTTAAGCCATTTGCCATTTAATCCTTGAATTAAAAATTATCAATTATAAATTCTTAATTGTCATATCCTTCTTTAAAATCTTTTTTAATAGTATCTGCTGATTTTGATACTTCTTCAAAAACAGTATTTACTCCTTCATAATTCATACTTGGTCCTGATATTGAATACTTATATCCACAGAATAAACCTACTATTAATAACACTATACTTGGTACAGATAAGAATATTAATAAAAGTAATGATATTGTTAATGATATTCTTATTGGTTTTTCACTCTCTTTTCTAACCTCAAAGAAATTTTCATTTCCTTTTCTTATAAACTTACCTAAGAACTTAAACATTCTTCCGATAACTTCGCCAATACCACCAAACTTTTCTTCATGCTTTTTATTTTCTTCTTTTTTCTCTTGCTCCTCTGCTTTTACCTCGATTATTGTAGTAGTTTCATTATTTTCTACTTTTCCTCTTCTCTCTAAATAAATTACAGAATCTAAAAGATCCCAATTACATATTTCTAAAACCTCTCGAGCTTCCTCTCTACTTACATTAGCCTTTCCCATTAAAACTTCGATCATTTCATTTCTTTCCATACTATATAACCTCCAAAAACTAAATCTAATATTTATTTAACTTAAACTTACACTGTAAGTGTACTTCTACAAATTTACCTAAGTAGTAAGTTTTATTTCCTTGCTATAGTTATATAATACTTTTGGAAGATTAATCTAAAATATAAGAAAGATTAAAATTAGATTAAAATATTAATTTTTTTAATTAATTTAGATCTAATAATTATAATTTAATACACATTATCATTAATAATATAAATACGAAAGCTATTGCTATCCACATTACTTTTTGAATAAAAAACTGCCAAGGAAATCCACCTCTATTTATGTCCTTTACCCCAATCTTTTTTAAAGAATCCATAAATCTTAACAAATCTTCTTTATTTCCACCATAATTAGGATCTAAATAAATAGTTGTATTTGGTAATATAATAATCTGTTCATCTTCATGCATATGACATTTAGCTTTACCTACTAAACCTGCTCCCTTAATTTCTTCAATGTTTAATTTATAATGGCTAAATATTTTATAATGTGAATCAAAAGAATATATAATCAACTTATCTTTAGTTAAGAAAAACTTATAACATACAGCAGCACCTCTCCACCAATTAGGAGCATGTACATTCCTAAATAATTCATCTACTATATCTTCTTTATCTAAACCTTCCTTTTCTCTAACACTCTTTAAGATAAGTGCTCTCATAAGCCCTGCACTTTCAACTCCAAAGATAGCCTTATCAGCATTATCCCCAAGCTTTTCTTTTATCTTTAAAGCATCCTCTAAATTAATATCTAATTTTATATTTTTATTTTCATTTTGTAAGCTATTAATAACACCTATAACTTTATTCTTGACTCTATTAATCTCTTCTTCATTGATGTTTACATCTGGAAGCTTATTTTCATCAAACTCTTCAATTAAATCATAATATTTTTTATCCATTAAACTCCCCCCTTTTCTAACCTTTCGCTCAACATTTTTCTTCCTCTTAATATTCTTATATTTACAGCATTTTCACTAATTCCAAGGCTTTTACTTATTTCTTTTATCTTTTCTCCATAATAAAATCTCCGTATAAATATCTCCTTATCCCTTGTATTCATAGAATTTATTTCATTCCTTATAATTAATAAATCATTACTATTTTCGAAATTACTTTCTATAGAATCACCTTTATACTCAATCTTCTCATCAATACTTAAATTATTATCATGCTTCTTAATCTTTCTTAACATGTCGATAGCTGTATACTTAGCTATTGTGCATATCCAATTTTTAAACTTCTCCTCATCACTCCTAAACTTATCTATGTTGCTCCATATTTCCATAAAAACATCATTAATACATTCTTCAGAGTACTCTCTATTGTTTAAAACACTATATGCAACCTTAAATAATATATTTGAATATGTATCAACTATATAATTTAAAGCATCTATATTCTTTAATCTAAGTTCATTTATATAATTATCTTTATATACTATCAAAGTATTATCACCCCTAGCTCTTATGTTGTTAGCTAACATCCTTCAATAATATAGTCGCAAAAAACAATAAAACCTTTCAAGTTTTTTACTAAATATTTTTTATAAATATAAAAAGCAGGATATTCACATTCATATCCTGCTTTTCTATATTACCTATAGATATTTATTTATAATTTTCATATAATGGTTGATCATCATTTTTCATAATCCAACCTCTATCTAATAAAGTTAGTAAAGATATGAGATTCCTTTTCAGGTAATCCAAATTGTTCCTTACCCAATTGAATGCTCTTCATTAAAAATGCCATATTTTTACCTAATGTACGCATCGTTTGCATTCCTTCAAGGTCTTGTTTTACTTCTTCTGGAGAATTACCATGAACCATATTCCAATACTGACTTGATGCAACTGGCATACCTGAAATAGTAAAGTATTTATTGATTTCATCGAAGGTTGTAGTATTTCCTCCCCTACGGCAACTAACTACTGCAGCTCCAACTTTCATTGTCTTATCTGCTGGCATACTATAGAATAGACGATCAATAAAAGAAATTAATGTTCCGTTTGCAGAGGCATAATACACAGGTGAGCCTATTATAATTCCATCACATTCGTTAAACTTTGGAGCAACCTCATTAACTATGTCATTAAACACACACTTCCCATTTGTTTTACACTTACGGCATGCTATACAACCTCTAATATCTTTATTTCCCACATGAATGATTTCTGTTTCTATACCTTCTTGATTTAATGTCTTAGAAACTTCTTCTAAAGCTGTATAAGTACAACCTTTAGCGTTTGGACTACCATTTATTAATAATACCTTCATTTATCCTTCCTCCTATCTAATAAGGCTTGCTAACATTTCTATTGATGATGCTTCTTGATGGTTAAAGAAAGAGCTTTCTTTCTTATCTAAAGTAGAAATTTTATCCATGTCATCTTTAGTTAATTCAAAGTCGAAAATATCTATATTCTGCAACATTCTTTCTTTATTCACAGTCTTTGATAGTGGAACAATTCCTCTTTGAAGTAACCATCTTAAAATAACTTGTGCAATTGATTTGTCATGCTTGTCTCCAATTGACTTTAAAGTAGGATTATCAAACATTCCATTTTTTCCTTCTGCAAAAGGAGCCCATGCTTGTAGTTGTACCCCATACTTGTTGTTAACTTCCTTTGCTATTAATTGTTGGTGAAATGGATTAATCTCAATTTGGTTTACCGCTGGTGTTACTTCATTAAATAAAGCTAAGTCAACTAAGCGGTCTGGATAGAAGTTCGATACCCCTATTGCCTTAATTTTACCCTCTTTATACAAGTCCTCCATAGCTCTATAAGTTCCATAGTAATCATTTAATGGTTGATGGATTAATACTAAATCCAAATAATCTAATTTCATTTTCTTTAGAGATTCTTCAATAGACTTCTTTGCTTTTTCATATCCAGCATTACTAATCCATACTTTAGTAGTAATAAATAATTCTTCTCTAGGCACTGATGATTTAGTAATAGCTTCTCCGACAGCCTCCTCATTCCCATAAGCTTGTGCTGTATCTATTAATCGATATCCAACATCAATAGCATCTAGTACAACCTTAACACATTCCTCTTTATCCGTTATTTGAAAAACTCCAAATCCAACTGCTGGCATATTTATTCCATTATTTAAAGTTACATATTCCATTTAAACTTCTCCCCCTATTTATATTATTTTGTATTTTATAATAATATTACCAGTCGGTAGTTAATACCGGGCAAGAGTTTTTTCATTTTTAGGATCAATTTATTGACTTAAATAATATAAATCTCTATTATCATATTTATATTCCGATATTGTACCCTCAAAAACAACCTCATCCTCATTATCAAAAAGTATATATTCAAATCCTCTTACGCCATATCCTGTATATTTACTTTCACCTTTTTCCATCAACTCTTGACTTATATATATGGTTTTCTCTTCTTCAGGATGCAGTATATATTTTTCATCTAGAGTAATATAATCTTTATTTATATCTTCTTTAACTACAGCTGGAGCTTTTATTTTTATGTAAAACTCCTTAGTCTCATTGCTACAATTTTTAATATCTATTTGTCCATCTACAGTTATCATTTCATCATTTTTATTAATATTAATATGAGTATTTTCACGATTAATATATATTGAATTTAAATCCTTATAAAATCCCTTATAAATTTGCACACAATCATTCCATACTGTAGGAAACATATTTATTAGTAGCATGGTTACAATAAATCTTCTAAATCCTGTCTTAATTAACCTATTTTCTTTAATTTCATTAAGTTTATATAAGCAATAATAAATTCCACCTATCACTATAAAGCCAGAATAATTAAAGGTCGAATTATTTCTACTAATAGGCTTAAATATCCTCTGAATAAATATCTCTGGTGAGTTATTACTGTTTGCCATTAAAATAAATATTATCCCTAGTCCAATAAAACATAATATTCTTTTCTGTGTATTTGATAGTTTCTTCAAAATTCTTCCCCCTTGAAAATTTTGAGCACACATACTCTTATTTTAATTATATATATCTTTAAATAATTGTCCCATATTTTTGAAAATATTAATATAAAAGCCTCGGTAAAATACCGAAGCTTTTATTATATATAGCTCTATAATATTTATATTAATAAAGTGGATCTACTACAACTCCAAAGCTTGTAGCTTTTATTATGGGCTTTCCTATTAATTCTTTTAACTCCTCTTTTGTTCCCTGAACTACAACTCCAAGTATTTCAGCATCATCTACGCTTGTTTTTCCTCTTTCCATTATTTCATCATATAGTTTTTTATAATCTGAACTACCACTCTTTTTTAAATTATCTATTAATTCATCATAATAAGAATCATATGAAGTTTTACTAAAAGTACTAATATCACGGACTGATATTCCTATAGCCTCTCCCTCATTTATCCCATTTGCTTCTGCATCATAATTATCTATTGCATATTTATATTCATCTATAAATTCTTCAGTAAATTCATTTAACCATATCCACTTTATATCAGCAGGCTCAAGCGTACTTGTAATACTATATATATCATCTACCTTATATGGCTTATCAAAAGATATTGCCATTTCTATTACTTTTCCATCTGGAATATCATCTATATTTTCTAAGTCATTTTGATACTTTTTATATTCAAGCTCTGGATGGAAAAACCTTAATCTTTTATAACCACTTTCCCAAAGACTTACTGGCCATTCACCAGCATTGTGATAAGCTCCACTTCTTGATCTAAAATAATTCATTGGAGGTATTAGCCCAAAAAGTACATCTCTATCTGATAAAACTACAGATTTACCTCCAATCTCCTTTGAAATTTTATATCTTCCACTTCCACCTAAAAAGCCAACTATATCATTTGAATAACTTATATATCCATTAGGCATTGATAGCTTTACATTAGTCTCCATTCTTTCAAAATTTATTGCACTAAGCTTTAAGCTTATAATTATATTTAATAAACCTCCAATTACAAAAACACATATTGCTATAATAGCTATCCTTATTGCTGATTTAATTTTAGCTTTCTTTACCGATTTCTTAAGCTTTTTTTCATCAAACATATCCTCTATATCCTTCATATCTCTTCCTCCATTCCTCTTTAAATTTATTTCTTGCTCTGTATAAATAAGTTTTTACATTACCCTCACTTATACCTAATAAAAGCCCTATCTCCTTATAACTTAATTCCATTTCATATTTAAATATAAGTAATGATTTATATTCTTCCTTTAGCGAATTTAGTATTTCTCTAACTTCCCCACCTATTTCTTTACTTAATATTTCCCATTCTACAGTCAAGTCAGTTTCTAGTTGATCACAAAAGCTTTCTTCATCTATGTAAATAGAATTTATATTTTTATTTCTTTTAACTTCATTTTTGTATTTATAGCAACTCTAAATAACCATGAGGACAGATTTTCAATAGCTACACCATCAATATATTCGATTGCCTTAATAAAACTATCATGGACAATATCTTCTGCATCGTTTACTGAACATCCACATTTAACTAAGTATAAACAAATTATTTTAAATTGTTTTTTATATAAACTTATTACTATATCTTTGTCCATGTTTCCCCCTTTATTAATTTTTAAGGCCTTATATTTATAAGACAATCTTATTCTTAAAATGTATACAATAATTTTAAAAAAATTTTAATTAATATATCTGCATAAATAAGGAGGATTATAGCTAATCCTCCTCACTTTCTACTATTATCTTTAAATTATTGCTTCCACAAGATGGACAACAAATATTATCCCTTATATTTGATTCACTCACAAAACCACCTCTTATTATCATATTATCTATATTATACTATAAAATTGAAATAATAAAAAAAGCTGCATAGCTTTAGTTGCTAAACAGCTTTAAAAATAAAAAATATAATTTAGTATATCTTATAGTTTAATTTTTTTACCTAGCTCATCTATTATTTTTTCTTCATTATCTTCACAGCTTATTCCCCCAATGCTTATGCTTGGTTTTGTCTTTCCATGAAAATCACTTCCACAAGTAATAATAAGATTATTATTTATTGCAAAGTCTTTATAAAAGGTAGTTTGTCTTGCATTATGATAACTGCTATAAACTTCTAATCCTTTGACTCCTGCTTTAATGATCTTTTTTAATAACTCTTTATTTTCTTTTATATTATTGCCTGGATGAGCTAATATAGGAACTCCCCCATTATCTTCTATAACTTTGATAGCTTCTTGTAATGAAATAAATTTCACTTCAGCATATGCAGGCTTTCCTTGTGAACAATAATCCCAATAAAAGTTTACATAAGGGTTATCACTTCTTACTCCACCATTATAGTATGGTTTAAGTAATGTATTCTCTTTATTCTTATCAAAAATCATTGCAGCTTCGGCAATCATTTCACCATTAACTACACCATTTTTAGATAGGCTCTCTATTACTTCATCTTCAAAATCAATTCCTAGCTCTCTAACTAATCTCATACGTTCTTTAGACGCTACTTGCTCTTGAGATATTATATTATCTTCTATTACCTCAAAATCATCACTTTTATAATTTACTCCATATCCTAAAAGATGAAGATTCACTCCATCAATAGTACAATCTAATTCTATTGCAGGAATTATTGTAATATCTTTATCCTTACAATATTCTTTAGCTTCAGCTATCCCCTTAGTAGAATTGTGATCTGCTATAGAAAAGTACTTTATTCCTTTTTCTAAACATAAATCTACTAATTCCTTAGGATAAAATTCTCCATCATCACTATAATTTGAATGCATATGTAAATCTATATAGCTCATAATTTTCCTCCTTATACCTCTTATATATTTTCTTTAGCTTTACATACCTTGCTAACTCTTTCCGATGTCACTAACATAAGAACCATTAATATTATTAAAAAGTAAGGTAAAATATTAAATCCTATTATTCCAGATAAAAATCCGAATACTGGAGGTACAAATGTACTTCCTACATAAGCTGTAGACATTTGAATTCCCATAATACCTTGAGATAACTCTTTGCCAAATCTATTTGGAGTTTCATGAAGCATAGCTGGATATATTGGTGCACATCCAAGCCCTATTAATATTAAACCAACTAATTGTAAAGTGTTTGAAAATGGCATCATAAGCGAAATAGCACCTATAATACATATAACTTGTCCAATTCTTATCATCTGTTTATTGTCTAATTTAATAGCTACAAAGCCTGATAAAAATCTTCCAACTGTAATCCCTAAGTAATATAAAGATACCCATTTTGCTGCTTTTTCCGCTGATAATCCATTATTAACAACTAAAAACGAACTAGCCCATAATCCTGTTGTTAACTCTATTGCACAGTAACAGAAAAAAGATATAAGTGCTGGTTTTGCTCCGGGCAATTTTATTAAAGTAGATACCTTCACTTCTATATGAGTATCTTCCTCATCGCTATCTTTTACCTCAAACCTTTTCCATAATGGAAGTGATGCAAATAAACATACAACTAATATTGCTTGAATTATTCCTATTGTTAAGTACCCTAATCTCCATCCATTTTCTTTTAATAAATATAATGACATTATGAATGGCCCAACTGTAGCCCCTATTCCCCAGAAACAATGTAGCCAATTCATATGCTTTGCCTCATAACGTAGTGCTACGAAATTATTTAATGCTGAATCTACTGCTCCTGCTCCTAATCCTAGTGGTATTCCAAGAATACATATCCATACAAAACCAGGTGAAAAATAAATTCCTAAAAGAGCTGCTGCTGTTAAAAACACACTAAATGTAGTTACTTTTCCTGTTCCAAATTTCTTTATAACCTTTCCACTAAAGAAACTAGAAACTATAGTTCCTCCAGCAACAATCATAGTTACTACTCCAGCATAAGATATAGGTACACTTAAATCTTGATGTAAAGCTGGCCATGCTGATCCTAATATTGCATCTGGTAACCCTAAACTAATAAATGCAATATAAATAATTACTAATAATACCGTTAACATATTTTCTCTCCCTTGTCGTCATAGTTTTTCAATTATTTACTAACATTATTTACTTTATAATAATATTCCATATAATAAAGATATAATATAAAAATTATCTAATATTTTATAACAATCGTATTTTTTATTATCAATAGGAGGTCTATATGATTGAAATAAAGTTATTAAATGATAACTCTGAGGTTATTACTTATAACTTTGAGAGATTTCCGATTCTTTCAAAGAAATTATTACTTTCAGAATACCCTAATATGGCTGCTCCTAACCATTGGCACGATGACATAGAATTCATAATAATTCTAGAAGGAAAAATGTCATACTCTGTTAACGGAAAAAGTTATGAGCTTAAAAAAGGGCAAGCTATATTTGTAAATTCTGCTCAAATGCACTATGGCTATTCATGTGATGGTTCTGAATGTAATTTTATCTGTATAATATTAAATCCATTAATTCTTTCAGAAATTACTCTTATAAAAGAATCATATATAATTCCAATATGTACCGATACTTCCCATCCATTTTTTATCTTTGATCCATCTATCGGATGGCAAAAAGACTTTATAGAACAACTAATTAAAATTTATAAATTTTGTTCTGATAAACAAGATGGGTTCCAGTTACAAGTTATGTCTAACCTTTATTCAATCTTTTATAGTCTTTATCATAATATAAAAAACTCTAAAGACTCTCAAGAATATTATTATGATAAAAACTTAGATTCTCTACATAACATGATTGGATATATACAAAGGAATTATAAAAATAAAATTACATTAAAAGAAATTGCATCATCAGGAAATGTATGCCGTAGCAATTGTTGCGAAATTTTTCAATCAATATTAAATAAGTCTCCTATTTCTTATCTCATAGAATATCGTTTAAACAAAAGTATTAAATTACTTAATGATACTTCATATACAATTACAGAAATAGCACTTAAATGTGGTTTTAATAGTTCAAGCTATTTTACTGAGATATTTCATAAACAGCTAGGATGCACACCTTCTCAATATAGAAAAAATAATTCTAATAAAGCTTAGGAGGATATCATGAATATTTTTACTCAATTAAAAAACACAAAAAAACTAACTAATAACGAGAAGCAAATAGTCGATTTTATCTTAGATAATCCTAATGCTTTTTTAGATATGAGTTTAGAACAAATTTGCAAGGAATGTTTTGTTTCTACAACAACCTTATATCGTCTATGTCGAAAGTTAAATTTATCTGGCTTATCTGACCTTAAGGTTAAAATGTCTGGTTCAGTAAATAGTTATCTAAAAGAAAATAGAGACTTTGATTTTGACTTTCCTGTTAAACAAAACCAAAGCCATTATGAAATACTTACAAAGATAAGAGAAGATTATGACCAAACATTATTATCAACTTTTAACCTATTTAATCTTGAACAATTAAGACTTGCTGTTAATGCTATGAAAAAAGCAAAACAAATCGATGTTTATACTTCGGCTGGCAATATCTATTTTGCTGAAAATTTTAAATTTCAAATGCAAGAAATAGGGATTACAATCAATGTTCCTGTAGAAGAATATAATCAAATGCTAGTAGCTGCCTGTAGTAATGAAACACATCTGGCTATAGTGATATCCTTTGGTGGTAGAGGATTTTTAGTAGATAAGATTGCCAAAACTCTAAAGAAGAATGGGACCCCAATATTATTAATATCCTCTACAGAAGATAACCCAATAAAGGAATATGTAAATTATCAGTTACATCTATGTTCTAACGAAAATCATTATAATAAAATATCCTCTTTCTCAACTAGACTATCTTTACTTTATATCTTAGATATACTATTTGCATGTTATTTTAAAACTGATTATGATAATAATCTAAAAAAGAAGTTGCTTTACTACAAAAAAATGTGTGAATTTTAAATAAAGTGCGAAGCATACTTCGCACTTTTTTCACTTCCTAAACACAAAGTAATTCTGGCATATGTTCATGTAATGATACTGCTATTCCGTCTTCTTCGTTAGATGAAGTTATTTCATCTGCTATAGCTTTTAGATCCTCTACAGCATTAGCCATAGCAACTCCTATACCTGCATATTTAACCATTGAAGCGTCATTATGACCATCTCCAAAGGCAATCATCTCTTCCCTCTTATATCCCATAGGTATTAATACGGTATCTAAAGCTTTTGCTTTATCTATTCCATTAGCAGTGAATTCAAAATAAAATGGTGCTGTAAACATACAGCTTAATGAATCTTTAAAAGGTTCCATCATAGCTTTATAATTTTCTGCTAAATATTCTGCATCTCCTGCAGTTAAAATCTTATTTAATGGATAATCAGCAAATGCTGCTAAATCATCTTTCTCACATAATTTAAACTTTCCTCCACGAGCTTCGTATTGAATTATATTAAATGGCTTTCCATTTACCTCTATTTCATTATCAAAAACATCATTAACATACATATAATCATCTTTATCAATCATAGGCTTAACCTTAAACTTCTTCATATGTTCAAGAACAGCTTGTCCTTCTTCTACGCTCATAGCTTGATTAAATAAAACTTTATTAGTTTCGCAATCAACAACCTTAGCTCCATTAAAGGATACTAAAAGCCCATTATGTTTATCCATCTTTAACTCTTTAGCAAAATCTATTAGTCCTGATGTAGGTCTACCTGATGCTAAAATCAACTTAGCTCCTGCTTCTTGTGCCTTAAGTAAGGTTTCCTTAGTTTTTTCTGTAATCACTTTTTTGCTATTAGTTAATGTTCCATCAACATCCATTATTATTACTTTTATACTCATAATATTTATCTATCCCTTCTGCTACTATTTATTACAATCGATAGATAAAGAATGTATATTATTGATGACTATTTTTAGGAATTATATCAACAATATTTTATTAATATGTACTTGTCTACTTTTAATAAAATATTTTTTCTTTATCTATCGTTATACTAAAATTATAATTAATATAAAAATAAAATAAACATTCTAATAACCTAAAGAATTATTTTTTCACTTCAACCATATACATTTATGCATATTTTGAAAAATATTTATCATATTAAAGCAATTAACCCCCTACCAGCATTATTAAACTTTGTTGTTGCCTTTGATGATATTATAAAATTTTCATAATAAATAACACTATAAAATTATTAAACTATATTTCCTTATAATTTAGGCAATATTATTAGATGAAATTTAACTTCAAATTGATATATAATAATATTGATTATCTATTCTAACTTTATAATTTGACTTATAATACAAGTAAGAAAAAACGAGGTAATTTAATGAATATTTTAATAGAATTTTTTAATGATACATATGATTGGATAGCCGACTGTTTCGATACAACTACTAAACGTCTAAAAGAAGAAGGTACTCCTATGGCTAATTTGGCATGGAATTTTTGTAGAATCGGACTTAAATTAACCTTTTATCTTTTTATTCTATTAGTTACAATTGAAAATATATTGCTTATTATATCTCTTGTATCTGCTCTTTTTTAAAATTATATTTTTAATTTCAAGTATGGGGGCTAAAAATGAAAATATATATTGTTGGTTCAGTGTCTAGCGGTAAATCAACTCTTGCAAAAAAATTATCAAAAGAGTTAAATATTCCTTATACATCTCTAGACGATGTTGTATATGAAGTTGACTCATCTAATCCTTATAGTAATACTAAAAGAACAGATTCAGAAAGAGATAAATTATTTAATTCAATAATAAGTGGTGATAATTGGATTATTGAAGATGTAGGTAGGTCTTGCTTCAAAGATGGATTTAAGAAAGCTGATAAAATTATTCTACTAGAAACAAATAAATATATAAGAAATTATAGAATAGTTAAACGCTTTATGAGGCAAAAACTTGGTATTGAAAAATGCAGTTATGATCCTAATTTTAAGATGCTTAAGCTTATGCTTCAATGGTCAAAAGATTATGATTCTGGTAAAGATAAATTGAAAAGTAAAATTTCTAACTATGAAGAAAAAGTTATTATTTTAAGAAATAATGATGATATTAATAATCTTATCATTAACAAGCTAAGTTCGCTAAATAAATAAGAATGTCAATTATAAACCATAATTGGCATTCTTATTTTATTTTTATAAATTTCAACTCAATTATACAAATCTTAATTTTTAATAACATAGATTTTTATCTAGTTATGTTATAATATTTTTGAAGTATTGGAGGTGTTTTTTTATGAAGGTAGATAATACATTCAGCTTTAAATCAGTTTGCTCCTTGCAAAGACTACTAAAAGCAGCTATGCTTTGTCTGGAGCCTAAGTCTTTAAGTTAGCTGAAAATTATACTTTAGGTTCTATGCACATAGCTTTTTTGTATTCTTTGCTTCAAACTTTATTAGGAAATTAAGGAGTAAAGAAATGAAATATATAAAAGCATTAGATGTGTTGCCAGAGGAAATTATTAAAATAATACAAGAATATATAGATGGAGAATATCTTTATGTCCCACGAAAAGATGAAAATCATAAATCATGGGGAGAAAATAGTGGCATAAAAAAAAGCTTGAAGATTAGGAATAATGAAATCTTTCAAAAATATCTTAAAGGTTTTACTATTAATGAACTTGCTAGAGAATATTTTTTATCTGATAAAAGTATTAGAAGAATTATAAATGAAGAAAAACAATTATGCTCATAATCATTACATAATTATTTATTAGATTGAACTTGTATTTTAACTTATGCTATCCTTTCTTTTGAAGGTTATAATATCTAATTTAAAAGGATTTTGAGTATATAATATATTTAAATTAAGATGATCATTATTGCTTTCAATATAAGTAGTAATAATCATCATCTTTTTTAGTTATCATAAACAATATATATGAGTAATCTTATCTAACTAGGCTTGAAATCTAAAATAATGGAGGTGTTTTATGGATTCTTTTATAAAAAAACAACAATTTAATTTTATCAAAAAATGTTTATTTGATTTGAATGGTGCTTTTAGAAACTGTATAGATGCTAATATAGTGGACACTACTAAGGCTTGTATTCAAAATAAAATATATGATTACTTTACTGACTTAACTGAAGAGCAAAGAACCATTCTTGATATTAGCAAAATAACTGATCCACTTCATATTGATGGTTACATAAAGGATTTAGATCAATATGTATATGGAATGCCAACTATCACAGCTTCACAAATCAACAAGGTTTTTAAAAAAGAAAAAAAACTTAAAATTCCTAATTTAAACGATGAAGATTCAAAAATAGTATATTTAGGTTGGATTGATGAGGCTATCCGAAAGCTACTTATAATATATAATCTTGACGGAAAATTTGTAGGTATGGCTTGTAGACTTCCAAGTACAAACTCTAATAATACTAATATTTGTACTCTTTGTAATCATGTAGGTCCTGAAAGTGAAATAGCTTTTGTCTCTCCTATATGTAAAACTTCAAATCCTGGATTAGATTCTTATAAATCAATAGGCTTTCATGTATGTCTCGATAGCAAGGCGTGTAATGATAGAATTACATCAACTGAAAAGCTTGAAAATCTTTTAATAGAAGTAAATAATATAAAGAAAAAATAAGTTAAACACCGCATATTATAATTGTTTTATGCGGTGTTTAGCTTATAAAGCAAAATATCAATTTAATAAAGTTAACTTAAACATCTTCACTTAAGCTTAATACATATTCATTAAACGCTTTTCTTATCTCTGTCATATAACTATCTCTATTCCATCCTATATAAATACTTTTATATCCTATATCCTCTTTTATCTTTATAGTAGAAATTTTATTTGTATTTATCATAGGCGTATTTATAATTATAGCTATACCTGCTCCTGCTGCAACTAACCCAGAAAGTACACTTGCTTCTGTTGGTTCTGCTGATATCTTAGGCGTATATCCCATAAAATCTGAGTAGGATATTCTCTTATCAGAACTTTTATCATTGTAAGCTATAAAGTATTCATCTTTTAATTCTTTTAAAGATACCTCTTCTCTATTCGCCAATCTATGATTTTTAGGTACTATTAAAACATACTCCTCCCTTTTAACCAATATTGATTCTATTTCTGGATAATCATCAATATCTTCTATATTTGTAAAAAAACCAAAGTCTACCTTTTTATTTTTTAAGTCTTTCAAAATATCTTCTGTAGTTTCATTATTTATATTGAATTTTATCTGCAAGTTATTTTTAAAAAAGTTACTTATTAAGAAAGGTATAAAAGTTGCTCCAATACATGATGTAGAAGCTATTGAAATAATATTATCATTACAACCTTTCATATCATTAAGCTTCTCTTTACCTTTTTCAATATCATTTAATGCTGACTCTGCATACTTTAAAAATACTTCCCCATACTTAGTAATTTTTATATTGCGTCCTTCTCTCTCAAAAAGATTTACATCTAGCTCTTCCTCTAATTTTGATATAGCTTTACTTAAAGCTGGTTGAGTAACCGCTAATATATTTGATGCTATAGTAAAATTCTTAGTTTCTGCAATTACTTTAAAATACTCTAGTTGTTGTAAATTCATTTTCTCTCCTCATAATACTTTTATTTATATATTACTAGTATTTATATCATTTTTGTTGCTATTCTTTTTAGTTAATATATAACTTTTAGTTATATATTTATGATTTTTTTCAATTAGACCCTCATCACTATATAGTGATATAATCTCATTATCAAAAGAATAGTACTTACTTTACCAATAATTAAATTATAAATTTCATGCATATTAGTGTCAAATTTAGTACTCTATATTTTTATGCTAATATGATAATAATAAAAGCTAAGGAGTGTGTTCAAATGTTTAAAGTAGATAGAAACAAATGTATAGCTTGTATGCAATGTATTAAAGATTGTCCTGCCAGTGTAATTTCATTAAAGGATGGAAAAGCAGATATTAATAACGAAGGTTGTATAAAATGTGGTCACTGTGTTGCAGTCTGTCCAGTAGAAGCTGTTTCAACAGATGATTACAATATGAATGAAGTAGTACCTTATAACAAAGAAACTTTTTCTGTTAATCCTGAAAATCTTTTAAATTTTATAAAGTTTAGAAGAAGCGTTAGAAGATTTAAAAATAAAGAAGTAGAAAAAGAAAAAATAATTAAAATCATAGAGGCTGGAAGATATACTCAAACTTCAAGAAATAGCCAAGATGTTAGTTATATAGTAGTTACAAAAAAATTAAGCGAACTAAGAGAATTAGCTTATGAAAGCTTAAAGAAAAAAGGTGAATATATATTAGCAAACTTAACACCTGAAACAGAACATCTTAAAAGATATGCTAATATGTGGTTATATAGTTATAATGAATTTAAAAAAGATCCAATAAAAAATGATAGATTATTCTTCAATGCTCCTCTTGCAATATTTGTTACTTCACCCAATCCTATAAATGGCGGTTTAGCATCTTCAAATATGGAGCTTATGACTGATGCCTTAGGTCTTGGAACATTCTTTAGTGGATTTCTTCAAATTGCTGCTCAAGATAATAAAGAAATATTAGATTTGCTTGAAATAAAAGATGGTAAATCAATAATTTCTATTTTAGTGATTGGATATCCAGATGTTACGTATCAAAGAACTACCCCTAGAAAAGAGGCTAGTATTAATTGGATTTAACACTCTTTAATATGTTCTATATAAATTAACTTAAAGCATAAAACCAGTGTAATATTAACTTTTATAATACTACACTGGTTTAAATAGATTAAAAAAGTCATAATTAAACGCTTTTATAAACACTATTCTTATATACTCTTCTCTAATTTAATTTTATATACGTTTTTGCATTATATAATTAGTTAGATATTGTCCTCTTCTCTCAACTTGTTGTTCCTTAATAATCTTATAACCCATCTTTTCAAAAAAAGGCTTTGCTGTGATAGATGCTTCAGTTGTTATAATATTTGCTCCAAGCTTTTCAACATAACATTCTAAATTATCAACAATTTCTTTAGCAATACCTCTTCTTTGATAATCTTTATGTACATAAAGCCTATCAAGATATCCATCTTCATTAATATCACCAAAACCAACAATAGTATTATCTAAAATAAATACTATTGTATAATTCTTCAAAAATGATTTATCCCATAAACTTAAATCTAAATCCTTAGGTGCCCAAGCCTCTAGTTCATCTTTAGTATAATCTTTAGAATTTATAGTATGAACTGTATTATAAAATAAATTTATAATATCATTGCAATCTCTTGATTCATATCTTCGTATACTCATTTTAACCTCTATCTATAAAAGAGTATTTATAATACAATTATACACTAATAACCCATATTGCAATATTTTATTACTTAAAAGTTAAATCCATTAAGTATCCAATTATCTACTTCTTCATATTTAATATATATAGATTCTTAAGGTATATTTAATTCTTCTTCATACAACTTGCAAATATCTCTAGTAATCATATCTAAATATAATTTTTCCGCCTTACCAAATATTTTTACTTCAACAAAAGCCCCATACTAAAGCTCATTCCCCCTAAAATATAATGAATATTCATCTTCAAATGCTACCTAAAAATAATCTCAACAATACAGTTTTTATCATAAAATAACTATTGTTTTAACTATTTTGAGGTAGCTATATATTTTTAAGGAGGTACTATTTATATTATTTTATCCAACCTTTAAATTCATCATCTGTAGCAAGTACATAATGTGTTCCTTCTACATGTTGTTCCTTGCCCTTACTATAATCTATACCACTAGTCTCATAGCAGTATTCTTCAGCTATCCTCATCTTTTCTACTATTGGATTTGGATGTGGAATTGCTGATATTAAGGATTTTGTATATGGATGAATAGGCCTTGAAAATATCTCTTCAGTAGTTCCTGTTTCAAGCAAGTTTCCTAAGTGCAGAACTCCAATTCTATCAGAAATATATTTAACCATTGATAAATCATGAGCTATAAATAAAAATGCTATGTTAGTTTCTTCTTGAATATCTTTCATTAAGTTTATAACCTGTGCTTGAATTGATACATCTAATGCACTTATAGCTTCATCTGCAATTATAAGCTTTGGGTTCATAATAAGAGCTCTTGCTATTCCTATACGTTGTCGTTGTCCTCCTGAAAATTGATGAGGATATCTATCAGCATGCTCCCTTGATAATCCTACCTTTTCTAATATCTTATATACTTTTTCTTCTCTTTCTTTCTTATCTTTGCATAATCCATGAATGTCTAAACCTTGAGCTATTATTTCTAAAACCTTTTTACGAGGATTTAAACATGCCATAGGATCTTGGAAAATCATCTGCATATTTATTCTAAGATGCTTCTCTTCTTTTTTTGAAAGTCTACCACTTATATCAACTCCATCAAAAGTTATCTTACCTCCAGTAGGATCATATAAACGAATAATTGACCTTCCTATAGTTGACTTACCACTTCCTGATTCTCCAACAAGTCCATAAGTCTCTCCTTGATTAATATTAAAGGAAACTCCATTAACAGCTCTTACTATAAATTTCTTACTTACTTTAAAATACTGCTTTAAGTTTTCAACTTCTAGCAAAGGCTTCTTCTCTTCCATACATATCCGCCTCCTTTAACATTCTATTTATCTTAAATTTAAGTTCCTCTGGCATATCTATTTTAGGTGCCTTATTATGAAGTAACCAAGTTGCTGCATAATGAGTATCTGAAACTTTAAACATAGGAGGTTCTAATCTATAATCTATATTTAGTGCATACATATTTCTCGGTGCAAAAGCATCACCTTTAACAGGTACTAAAAGATTAGGTGGACTCCCAGGTATTGTATACAGTTTATCCTCATTTGTATTAAGGTCTGGCATTGCTGATAACAACCCCCAAGTATATGGATGCTTTGGCTCGTAGAATATTTCATCTACCTTACCTTTTTCAACTATTTTACCTGCATACATTACTGCCACATAATCTGCAACCTTGGCTACAACTCCTAAATCATGAGTTATATATATTACTGATAGATTCATCTTTCTTTGAATATCTTTAATAAGCTCTAATATCTTTGCTTGAATTGTAACGTCTAAAGCTGTGGTTGGTTCATCACATATTAAGAGGTCTGGATTACAAGCAAGTGCTATAGCTATAACTACTCTTTGTCTCATTCCACCAGAAAGCTGATGAGGATAATTCTTCATACGCTTTTCAGCATCATTTATTCCAACAAGCTTTAATAATTCGACTGCTTTATCATAAGCCTCTTTTTTTGATTTTTTATAATGATAGATCATTCCTTCCATGATTTGCTTTCCTATTGTCATTGTAGGATTTAAGGAAGTCATTGGATCTTGGAATATCATTGCTATCCTCTTCCCATTGATCCTATCTCTCATTTCCTTTTTAGATAGTTTTAGCAAATCAACATCTATCTTTTCATCATCTCTATAATAAGAAAAATTAACAGTACCTGAATTTATTTCTCCATTATTACTTAATATCCCCATAACTGATTTCATAGTTACTGACTTACCACTACCACTTTCTCCTACTATAGCTAATGTTTCACCTCTATATAAATCAAGTTCAACTCCTCTAATTGCATTTACTTTTCCTTGTGAGGTTGTAAAAGATATGGATAAATTTCTAATCTCTAATACTTTTTCTCTCATATAATCTACCTCCTACATTTCCTGCATCTTTGGATCAAAAGCATCTCTAAGTCCATCTGCTAACATGTTAAAGCTAAGCATTAATATAGCTAAAACTATTACTGGTGGTATTATCATATAAGGATGTGTTGTAAAAGACTTAAATGCTTCACTTATAAGTGATCCTAATGATGCCATAGGGGCTGGAACTCCAAGTCCTATAAATGCTAAAAATGCTTCTGTAAATATTGCATTTGGAATTGAGAACATTGTATTTGTAATTATTTGACCAAAAATATTAGGTAATATCTCTTTAAAAATTATAAAGAAATTTCTTGCTCCTAAAGTCCTTGATGCTAATATAAATTCTTGCTCTTTTAATTTTAAAACTTGTGCCCTAGCTATACGACTCATACCAATCCATCCCGTAATCATAAGAGAAAAGGTAATTGTTAAAAGTCCTGGCTTCAGCACAATTATAAGTAAGGTAACTATTACAAGATTAGGTATTCCATTTAATATTTCAGCGAACCTCTGCATTGCATTATCAATAGCTCCACCAAAATAACCTGAAATAAGTCCATAACTTAAACCAAAAAGCATATCTATTAAAACTGCAACTAATGCTATATATAGAGATATCCTTGTCCCCATCCATGTTCTAGTGAATATATCTCTGCCTAAAACATCTGTCCCAAACCAGTAATAAGTATCTTCTAATCCTGTAACACTACCATTAGCTGATACATATTTATTAACCTCTACTGTTCCTGATGATGTTGTCATCTTTTCACTACCATCAAATATCCCTAAACTCTCTAAGCCTTGAACTCTCGGTGCTAAGTTTTGATGAGCTATTATTTGAGAATCATAAGTATGTTCGTTTAATCCAACTCCAACTATAGCCATAAATATTATTAAAACTACACATATTGATCCAATTATTGCTCCTTTATTTTTAACAAATCTACTAAGCACATCTTTCCAATAGGGCTGACTAGCATAGGTACTGTCAATAGTAGATACATTTTCTGAACCAACAAATTCAAAATCATGGTCTAAAAAATCTAATTCTATATCTCTTGCAACTACATTACTCATGACTGTCCTCCTTTGCTAATCTTATTCTTGGATCAATTACTCCATATAATATATCAACTACAAGCATTATTCCTATATACATAGCACTATAAATAAATGCTAAAGCCATAATTACGTTATAATCATTTGATTGTATAGCTGTAACTAAAAGGCTTCCTATACCTGGAATAGAGAATATCTTTTCTATAACCAAGCTACCTGTCATAAGCCCTACAACAAGTGGTGCTAAAACAGTAATTATAGGAATTAATGCATTCCTTAACTCATGTCTAACTATTAATTTTGTTCCTTTTATACCTTTACTTTCTGCCAAAAGTATATAATCAGAATCTATTACCTCTATCATCTCTGTTCTTGTAAATCTAGCTATTGTAGCTATTGTAAACATACATAGTGCAATTGTCGGTAATACTGAGGACTTAAATGGTGCCTCCACTGAATAAAGAAGTGGAAACCACTTTAACTTAAATCCTAAGGAATATGAAAGTGCTAAAGCAAATACATATGACGGTAAGCTAACACCTAAAACTGAAATTATTGTTGTTATTGTATCCCAAATTTTATTATGATTTAGTGCTGCTATTATCCCTAAAATCAATCCTACTATAGTTCCTAAAAGAACTGCTTGACCGCCTATCTTTAATGAAATAGGTAATCTTGTTTGAAGTAAAGTTGATATAGGTGTATTTTTAGCTATTGTGTACGAAACTCCAAAATCACCAGTAAGCATATTCTTCACATAATTGAAAAATCTTATATATATAGGCTGATCTAATCCATATTTTGCATTTAATATAGCTATTTGATCTACCGTTAATTTTTCATCATTAAATGGAGATCCTGGCATAAATTCTAGCATTAAAAATAATACTAAAAGAATGGCTAATAGAGTTAACACCGCAATGCATATTCGCTTAAACAAGTATTTTTTCATCGTGTTTACCTCCTTTAAACAATATTACAGTGGCTAAACTTAGACCACTGTAACATTTGTTAAAACCTCTTAATTTTTAGTAGTATTCTTAAATACTCTATTAATACCTACTGAGTGGAATTCAATTCCTGAAACATTACTCTTAATCATTACAGCATTACCTTTTTGATAAACTGGGAATATAACTGCTTCATCCATTACTACGCCTTCAGCTTCTTTTAATGCTTCCCATCTCTTTTCAACATCTAATGCTAATTCACCTTTTTTAGCTGATTGAATTACTGCATCATAATCTGGATTTGACCAAAAACCATAGTTATTAGAACTATCTGTAGTCCACATATCTAAATAAGTCATTGGGTCTGCATAGTCAGGTCCCCATCTTGTTAAACCTAATTCAAATGTACCATCTTGTAATCTTTCAACTCTATTCTTCTTAGGCATAACCTCAAGATTTATAGTAACACCTGGAAGTGTAGTTTGAATTTCTGCTTGAATAAATTGTGCAACATTTTGAGCTGCTTCTGTATCTTCAACTATCATTGTATAAGCAAATGAATCTTTGCCTAACTCTGATTTTGCCTTTTCAAAATATTCTAAAGCCTTTGCTTTATCATAAGAAAGGTAAGTCTTACTTCCTTCTCTAAAATCTTTGCCATCTGGTCCTGTTGCTAATAATGTTGGTACTGCAAAGTCTGCTACTATAGAACCGTCTTTTAATATATTGTTGACTATAGCTGTTTTATCAAATGACATTGCTATTGCCTTACGTAAATTTTCATTTTCTAACCCTGCAACATTTTGATTAGGAGATATATACCAAAGGTATCCAGCCATTATGTTATTAAATTCAGAATCTGCTTGGAATTGTTCTACTTGTTCCCCTGAAAGTGTAGCTACATCTAAATCGCCATTTTGGTAAGCAAGCATAGTTTGTTGTGCATCTTTAATTACTTGATATTTTATTCCTGAAAGACTAACTGCTCCAGCATCCCAATAATCTTCATTTTTAACTAATTCTATAGTTGTTGCTGCTGGTTCATAAGAAGTTATCTTAAATGGTCCATTGCAAAGAATAGTATCTGGACTTGTTGCAAAACTATCACCACATTGATTAAAGAACTCTTCATTTACTGGTAAGAATGAAGGGAATGACATTAAACTTTCAAAGAATGGAACCGGAGTATCTAATTCAACCTCTAAAGTCTTATCATCTTTAGCTGTAACTCCTAATTGGTCTAAATCCATTTTGCCAGCTGCAATATCATCTGCATTTTTTATACCTGCGATTCCTACTATAAATGCATATTCACTTGCAACCTTAGGATCTACAAGACGTCTCCATGCAAATACAAAATCATTTGCAGTTACAGGTGTCCCATTTGTCCACTTCGCATCTTTTAAAGTAATAGTATACTTCAATCCATCCTCGCTCTTTTCAACATTTTCTGCTAAAGCCTTAATAGGTGATCCTGCATCATCTACAGAGAATAACCCTTCAGTTACTGCAGCTAAAACTTCAAAAGAAGTTCCATCTGTTGCAATTTGTGGATCCATTGATGCTACTTCAACATCAATATGAACCTTTAAACTATCAGCACCTTGGCCAGTAGCTCCATCTGTAGATTCTGATTGAGTAGGATCTCCAGATGAAGTATTGCCTGATGATGTACTACCATTTCCACATGATATCAGCCCCAATGATAATGCAGAAACAAGTACCAAGGATAATAATTGTTTAATCTTTTTCATCTTTTTGCCCCCTTATTAATTTTTATAAAAAAACAAAACGAGGTTATGGCTTTGTTTAAGTCATAACCCCGTTGTTTATTATATATTATTATAATGAGTTTATTTAATATTTGTCAATAATTTCCATATACTTTTTTTAAATTATCAATAATTTTCGTATTACATTATTTTTTTAATAATTTACTTAACTTTATCTTAATAAACGTTTTCTAAGACATATTTATACAAATTATATACTTCTAATATTAATTTTCATCAATATTAAAATAAAGATTTATACCTTTCTACAATATTTTAATAAAAGCCAATATCATTAATATCAATCCACTTATCCAAGATATATTAATATTTATTTTTTCTGCTACCTTATTTCCTATAAAACATCCAAGTATAACTGCTATCATACCAGTTATCAATGAAAATATTACTATTTCAAAAAAATTAGCCTCTAATAAGGCCACACTAAATCCTGCTGCTAATCCGTCTAATGATAAAGCAATAGCTAAACTTGTAGCTTCCATAGATGATAAAATTTTAGACTTATCCCTATCAGCTTCTGTACTATCTGAACATACCTTTAAAAAGAATCTAAAATCTAATAACTTGAAAGACACATCTTGACTATTAGACACTCCTTTTTTTAACCATGACTTTAATGAACTATCAAATATCTTTATAATACCTAGGATAAAAAGTACACTAAAACAAACCCATGATGTAACCTCTGCTGGAATATAATCCTTAACTATATTTCCTACTAATAATGCAATAGCTAAAAAGCTTGTGCAAATAATATTAATAATAGCTACTGACTTAAATGGTATCTTAATTTTATTAGTTCCATAAGCAAAACTTGCAACAAATGCATCCATTGAAAGTGCTGTTACTAATAAAAATGACTCTATCACTGATAAAAAAACAAAACTCTTCATAATCTTTCCCCCTGCCTAACTTTATATTGTAATATATTCGACATTTAAAAATAGTGCTACAAAATTGGAACAGTCACATTTTTATATTCACCACTGTTCAATAACTGGAACATTATACTCTTTAAATAATATATTGAGATTAGGAGGTGTTTTTTTATTATGAGTAATGATGATAATACTTTACTTAAAGTTGAAATAAATAACTATCTAAATGAAAATAATCTTTCACTTAGAAAATTTAGCAAAATAGTTGATATACCTACCTCTACATTATCAAGAATAATTAATTCAAAGCAAAAACCTAGTATTACACACATAAAAAAGCTATCAAAATTCATTCCATTATTCCTTAATAGCTTTTTGAATGATGATTTAAGTAGTAAAGATATTAATATAGATATTACTAATACTCAGGCTATTCAAAACAATGAACTATATAATATTCTAAAGTTTTCTCAATTTGCTGACTCAAAAAAGTTAAACCAAGAAATTAATAATCAATTTAATAAATGTAAAGAGTATGCTAAAACACAAGATGGGATAAATATGATAAAATCTGATTTTGATAGAAAGATAAAAGAAATTAATGGAGTTGGTCCTTTAATTGATTCACTTGAAAACCTTTATAGTAGGTATATTTTAGAAAACCCGTCTTCAACAAAGGCGTTAATCATCGGTGCTGTACTGCTTTATTTTATTATTCCCCTAGATGTCATTCCAGATTATTTATTTGGAATTGGTTATATCGATGATATGCTCCTTCTTCAATTTGAACTTTCTGTTTTAGATAAATTGAAATCCAATTAAATATGTAACTATTAGCAAATTAAACTTTACATTATTAATCAAACTTATGTAAACACTACATCTATATAATTTATTATTTTAAGTTGGTGAGTTTGATTTGACTAAAATATCAAGAAGAGGTTCTGATTTAAATGATATAAGATGGTTTTCTGAAAAAGAAATTATAAGATTAAGAAAAGCACATGATGAAATAAAGTGGCTTTTAGATAGAGACTATAAGCTTGAATCTATAATAAACTTTGTTGGCAGTAGATATCAGTTTTCAACTAGACAAAGAGATTCTTTGAAACGTGCTACATGCAGCTCTGAAAATGAAATTCTCAGAAAATCGAAGGAACTGTCTACTAGTGAAATAGCCCATAATACTCTAAATGTAGATGGATTTAATCTAATAATTAATTTAGAGGTTGCCTTATCTGGTGCCCCATTAATTATTGGAGATGATGGATTAATACGTGACTTAGCAGGTCTTAGAGGCACATATAAACTAATAGATAAAACTGATATAGCTCTAGATTATATATTTAAGTTTTCAAAGTTTATACATGTTGAAAATATTAACTTTTATTTAGATTCCCCTGTTTCTAACTCAGGAAATCTTAAGGTTAAAATCTTAGAATATGCTGAAAAATATGACTTAGATACTAATGTAGAATTAGTTAATAACGCTGATGTTATTTTAGAAAAACTAAGTAATGTAGTTACTAGTGATGCAACTATTCTTGATAAGTGTAGTAGTTATTTTAACTTAAGTAAAAAAATAATAGATGAGTATATTAAAGATGCTAGGATAATTTCTCTAATTTAAAATTACAGAGACATTATTTCTTTTTTTAATAGAAAGCCTTAAAAATTTAATAAGCCAGCATAGTTAACTACAAATATTAACTACGCTGACTTTAATATTATAATTTATAATCTTAAATTGAATTTACCCTCCAATTTGCCCTTTAAGACCTTCCCTTAATACTACTTCTAATAACATATCCATATGTTCACTACTTAAAGTGCTTATTCCTTCAAGTATATATGGTCTATTTAAGCCAGTATATTTATCTTGTCCCATTCTATGATAAGGAAGTAGGTGTAACTTAGTCACTCCTTTTAGCGTTTTTGCAAATCTTGCAATATCTCTAATTTCTTCTGCTGTATGATTAAATGTTGGAATTACAGGTACTCTTATAATTAAATTCGAATCTGATTCTGCAATAATTTTTGCATTTTCTAAAATGGTCTTATTATCTCTACGTGTAAACTTTTTATGCTTTTCTGAACTAATATGCTTTATATCCATAAGCACTGTATCAACCTCTGGTATTATATACCTTACTATATCAGGATCCACTCCTGCTGTAGTTTCTATAGCCGTAGATATACCAATCTCCTTACACTCATGAAGTAATGCTTTTGCAAATTCTGGTTGACACATGCACTCTCCCCCTGATAAGGTTATTCCTCCACCAGAACGTTTATAATATGGTCTATCTTGCTTTATCTTCTCTAATACTTCTCTTACTGTTATATCTTGTCCTATAACTTTATTCTTTCCTGCTACGATCATATTTTCTATATCAAAATTTTGAGACTCTGGATTACAACACCATTGGCATCTAAAGATGCACCCCTTTAAAAATACTATAGTTCTAATTCCTGGGCCATCATGTATTGAGAACTTTTGTATATCAAAAATTCTACCTTTTACATCTAAATTATTCATATTATCTCACCCTTCTATAAGCCTCTTTGCTCTGTACGATTAATGATATCATCTTGCAATGATCTAGATAATGATGTGAATAATGCACTATATCCAGCAACACGAACAACTAAAGTCTTATATTTTTCTGGGTTCTTTTGAGCCTCTATTAATGTATCTCTACTTACTACGTTAAATTGGATATGACTTCCCTTTTGATCAAAGTATCCTCTTATAAAGTTAACAAAGGCTTCAAGTCCAGTTCTTCCTGCTAAAACTGATGGATGGAACTTTTGATTAAATAATGTTCCATTAGATGCTATTCCGTGATCAAGCTTTGCTACTGAATTAGCTGCTGCTGTTGGACCAAATAAGTCCTTACCAGCAGATGGAGATACCCCATCTGCTACAGGAGTATGAGCTAATCTTCCATCAGGAGTGGCTCCTGTTTGCGCTCCTAGAGGTACATTTGCTGAAACTGGATAAAGACCAGCTTGATATTGACCCCCTCTTGGATTTTTATAATTTTCTAATGGTCTAGTATATACATAAGCTACATCTCTAGCAAATTGGTCTACTTCCTTAATATCATTTCCGAACTTAGGAACTTCATCAATCATTTCAAGTAACTTATCATATTTAGCTTTTTTATGATTATCTAAACTATCTAATGCTATAGTAGCTGATACTTGAGCAATTACCTCTGCATCTATAGTATGTCCATCATTTTCTAACTTTTTAATAACTTCTCTTGTTAATTCTTCAACTCTTTCTAAAGACAATCCTCTTCCGTAATTATTTTCAAGAGCATCTTTATACTCAGCTAAAGTTACCTTCTTTTCATCAAAAACTAACTTCTTAATTGAGTATAAAGAGTCTGCCATATTAGCAACTCCAAAACCTTGTGGTCCTGTAAAGTTATATATAGCCCCACCTTCTTGAACACTCTTACCTCTCTTAATACAATCATCCACCATAGATGATAAATATGGCAATGGGCATCTTTCCATGTGAGCTACATCTATAGAATTGTCTGCATTAACTAATAACTCTATACAATATTTCATTTGCTTTTTATAAGCATCATAAAACTCTTCAAAAGTTTCCATCTTAGTTACATCACCAGTTTCTACACCTACTAGTTCACCTTTATCATATCCATTACTAAATACTAATTCTAAAGGTCTACACATATTAAAGAATGCGGCATCATGCCATCCATCTGTCTTTCCAGCCTTTTGAGGTTCAACGCATCCGATTATGTTGTATTCCCTAGCATCTGCTAAAGTAAGTCCACGATTAAGTAGTGATGGAATTATAACTTCATCATTGTAATATGCAGGCAACCCAATTCCTGTGCGAGTTAATTTAGCTGCTTTTATTAATAATTCATGAGGACTTCCATTCCATACTCTTATTGATAATGATGGTTGAGGTAGCATTACATGCATTGATGATTCAATAGCCATAAATGATAAATCATTTGTTACATCTATTCCTGCTGCATCTTGTCCACCAACTATTAAGTTTTGGAATAGACCATAACCTGCAAAACCTTCTGCTGACCCAGCATCTCTTACTTTATTAAGATCATTTAGTTTTACCCAGATACAATCCATTAGTTCTTGAGCAAACTCCTTAGTTATCTTTCCACTTTCTATATCAGCTTTATAGTAAGGATACATATATTGATCAAATCTACCTGGAGATATAGAATGTCCACTAGATTCTACTTGAAGTAACATTTGTACAAACCAGAAGGATTGGCATGCTTCATAAAAGCTTCTTGCTCCTTTTGCTGGAACCCTGGCACAGTTAGAAGCTATCTCTAACAACTCATTTCTTCTAACATTATCATTGCACTGCTTTGCCATATTAAGTGCTAATTCAGCATAACGATTAGCATAAACTATTACAGCTTCGCAGCTTTGAATTACAGACTTCAAAAAATGACTTCTCTTTGCATAATCATCATCTGCAACATTACATTTAGAAAGCTCTTCCTTCACTTCTTCTATAATACCTTCATACCCAACTTCTAAAACCTTTTCATATTTTACTGTAACATGTCCAACCCCATTATAATAATAATTTCCTGGAGTAAATATGTTATGCTCCATAGCCTTAATTGTTTCATCTGCCATATATGATGTTGCTAATTCACTAGTAGTCTTACCTTTCCAATACTTATAAACATCTCTTAGTATCTTTTTATTATCTTCCGATATGTAAAAAGGATCTGCACTTCTAGTCTCAACTGTATCAAACTCTTTTTCTAACCAATCATAAGAAAACTCAGGAAAGACCTGACAGCTTCTTGGAGATTTGGTAGCACTTCCTACTATTAATTCATCCTTACGAATAGTTATTGGAATATTTCTTAATATATGAGAAAATGCCTTAGCTCTTCTAACTATTATAGGTTGTCCCTCAGATTCCTTGTATGATTCTGTTAAAAGAACAGCTCTATCTGATTCTATCTCAGGTAGCTTCTCAAATAATTGATCTACAAGATTTTGTATTCTTGGACTTTTATTTATTTCATAAATATTTTGACTCATATTACCCTCCTATCTGTATATTACCCTCTTATTTATTTGTATTTTATACCTATACTTTATAATATACTCTTTTATTGAATTTTTTCAATATATTTCCACAATTTTATGTTGTTTTTCTTTTGTTTATGTTGTATGTTAATTGATTTCCCCTTTAATTATTAATAAAATTTGCATATAAATAATTAAAATTCCCTAAGTCAGTATAGCCTTAGGGAATTCTAATTATTTATTATCTGTTTTCATTTGAAACATCTCATTGTCTATAATGAAACGTTCATGTGTACCTTCTCCAATTTTGTCACGCTCATCAAAAGCTTCAACTTTAAATACAATTCTTCTTCTATCTACTTCAATAACCTCACTTTTTGCAGTTACTTCCATGCCAATGGGAGTACTAGAAAGATGCTTTATATTCATAAGTGTTCCTACACTTCCCTTACCCTCTTCTAACTTCCCTTGAATGCTTTTATATGCTGCTTCTTCCATTAATGCAACCATAGAAGGTGTTGCATATACATTTAACTCTCCACTTCTAAGAGTTTTGGCAATATTATTTTCATTTACCTTGTCTTTAGCCTGACCAACTATTCCAACTTCAATCATATTATTCCCTCCATATAATCAGTAAAAGCATATCTAAAACTTTTTATAGTTTTAAATATGCCTTTATTGTATCATAATGTATTTTAACTTTCTTTCTATCTCGAGAATTTATTAGTTTAACAGCCATCTAAGTAGTAGGCTGTTTTCAATAAACTTTCGCTTACAGTACGCTTCCCTTGATTTCACTAAAAATTTAATGTCTCTTTATAAGTCTAACAACTGTCTCAGCATGTGGTGTATTTGGGAACATATCTTTAACCGTACTCTTCTCCACAATATATCCATGTGCTAATAATACATCTAAGTTTTCAACCATAGTCTTTGGATTACATGAAACGTAAATTATTTCTGGTGCATTAAATTTAATTACATAATCTAAAGCCTTTGGTGAAACTCCGCTTCTTGGTGGATCTAAAATTATTATGTCCGGTTTAACTTTTACTTGCTTAATAGTCTCCGCAACATCACCTGCTATAAATTCACAGTTAGTAAGCCCATTAAGATTAGCATTTTCTTTTGCAGCTTCTACAGCTTCTTCAATAAGCTCAAGTCCTATAACCTTTTTAGCATTTGGTGCAGCTATTTGACCTATAGTTCCTGTTCCGCAATAAAGATCGAATACTACTTTATTTTCACCGTCTCCCATAAATTCTCTTACTAAACTATAAAGACTTTCTGCGCCTTTAGAATTAGTTTGGAAGAATGAAAATGGTGATATTTTAAACTTAAGTCCTAATAAATTTTCTACTATATAATCTCTTCCAAATAATACATTAACCTTTTCAGGTATAACCGCATCAGATAATGAGTTATTTTCAGTATGTAGTACAGATACTAATTCTCCCTTATACTCTAAAGATTTAATTAGTTCCGTATATTCAGTAAGATCAAAATCTATTTGAGTTGTTGTAACTAAGTTAACCATAAGCTCACCAGTGTTAGTAGCTTTTCTGATTACAAGATGTCTTAAGTAACCTTCTCTCTTCATTACTCTATAATAAGGCAAATTTTGTTTTCTGAAGTATTCAACTGTAGCTGTAAGAACCTTTCTGAAATCTTCGTCTATTATCATACAGTTATCAACTGTTAATACACCAAACGACTTACCTTTCATATGCATTCCAAGAGTAAGCTCTCCACCTTTTTCCATATCCCCAAAGGTAAATTCCATCTTATTTCTGTATTCCCAGTGGTTTTCACTACCTTTTACCCCAAGATACATTCCCATTGGCAAATCCTTAGAATCAAATAGTTCACATATTTCATGACTTAATAAATCTAATTGCTTATCATAAGTTAAGTTTTGTGAACTACATCCACCACAAACCCCGAAATGTGGACATGGTGCTGATATTTCATACTCTGCTCTTTCTAATACTTCTACAAGTTTAGCTTCTGAATAATTTTCTCTATTTTTCTTTATAGTTCCCTTAATTACTTGACCAGGGAAAGCCCCTTTCACATAAATCTTTTTCCCCTCTAGTTCCCCAACTCCCATTGATGGAAATTCAATATTATCAATCTTTACTGTTACTTGGCTTCCTCTTCTCATAGTACACTCCTAAAATTTATTTTTTGTTCAACAAAGGAAAAACCACCTAATAAAATTCGGTGGTGTAAGTTCTTAGTTTTAAATCAAAGATTTATAAATAACTTATCTTAATATTAACTTTTTACCTACAGTTTTTCCTTCTAATATCTCTTGTGATATTGAATAGTATAATACGTTACTAACTATATATATTATAAGAAACATTTCATCTCTCATAGCAATTTCGTAACCTACTACTCCTATTATTAAATCAAATATAAGGAAAAGAATCAATGCTATTCCTACTGCTAATATTTGGTCTAAAACTCCTGATAAAATAACTTTGAAAAAATGTGAAAACTTACCTTCAACTTTTACTACTTCTTCATAAACTTCTTCTTTTTCAGTATCTTGAACTTCTTCCTCAGTTATAATTTGTTCTACTTCATTCTCTACTAAATTTTCTTGATTTTTTTCCAAACCTTACTCCTCCAATTAAGATAAAACAAAAATCATTCCCCTACTTAAACTGATATTCCTTAGTTTGTAAAGTATATAATAAGAAATCATCAGTTATTGATATTGTTTCTCTTACTCCATCTAAATTATTTTCTATTGTAGTAGCACTATTATCTCCTGTTATCATTTCATATATTTGCTGATTTAGCTCAGTGTAATCTCTTCCCGTTACTCCTGTAAATGCTTCAGAGAACGCAGAAAAAGAAGTTTCTCCAAAGTCAAATACACCTTCTTCTTCTATAGCTTTTTTATCTAATACCGATGAAATTTTCATTACAAGTTCACCAGTTGCTAAATCTGTACCATATTGTTTAAATCCATAATACATACTTTCTAATCTGTTTGGTTCTGGATCTTCAATATCTATATTTATATGATTATCATTTATTGATAATCCATTTGCATCTTCTTTTACTTCTTCTATTACTTCATACTCTAATCCATAAAAAGTAGCAGTCTCCTCTACTCTTGCTAAAATTTCCTTATGTAATTCAGACACTTCATCCCTAGTCAGGTCTTTTGCCCATTCTCCTGGAAGTGCATCTCTAGTTTCTACTTTAATAGGTGCAACATCATTATTAGCATCCTCTTTATTATCAGAACAACCTATCATTCCTAACACAATCACTGTACTTAATATTATAGCCACTGTTCTTTTTATCATAATTAATACCCCCTACGATATTCTGTTTATATCAAAAATATTTTTTCCTAAATTTAATTAATTATAACATTTAATGTGACTTATTAAAAGGTTTTGCCACAATTTTCACTTTAACTTCATCTTTATTCTTGCATTTATATATCATATTTTGTAAATATTTTCATAGGGTTATCTCGTCTTTAATCTTCTCAAATGTCTTTTCACCTATCCCGTCTACATTTTTAATTTCGTCAATGGACTTAAAGCCACCACTTTTCTCTCTATAGTCTATTATACTTTGAGCCTTTACCTCTCCAATACCAGTAATCTTCTTTAACTCACTTATGTCTGCAAAGTTAATATTTATTAATTCATTCGATTCTGTACTAATTTCATTAAAAATATTAGTGCTACTTTTATCATTTATATTTGGTATAATAACAAGTTCATTATTTTTAAGCTTCTTTGCTCTATTTATGGTAGATATATCAGCTTCTTCTTTTAATCCCCCAGCTATTTCAATTAAATCTTTAACTATACTGTCCTCTTCTAACTCATAAACATCAGGCGTTAAAACCTCTCCTTTTATTTCTACAAATATTTTTGATACATCTACTTTTTCCTTTTCATTGCTTACTAATACCTCTTTATTATCTATCGAATTGTCTTCAAAAATATCAGTTAATTCTTCATTACTATCTACAAATATATTATTCATATCTTGATTAGAAAATATTTTATTTCTATTTTTTCCATAAAGAATAATTGATGAAATAAATAAAATTGCTAATACTATTGTTATTGCTATTACCTTTTTATCCCTAAATTTACCCATTTTTAAATTTCTCCTTATTAAGAAATAATATCTAATATTATTAACATTTTTATGTAATTTAAACTTTTACATTGTAAAAGTTAATTTGCTATAGAATAAATTTGTTATTTTTGTTAAAATAATTTAGTAAAATAATTGATATGTGGGGAGAACTATATGAAAAAACTTTTAACAAAACTCCTACCATTACTGTTCATTTGTACCATTTTAATAACAAATATTACAAGTATAAATACACATGCAGTGCCACTTTTAGAAGCACAAGGTGTAGTTTTAATGGATGGAAAATCAGGAGAAGTACTCTATTCGCAAAATGCTGATGTTCAATATGAACCTGCATCAATAACTAAAGTTATGACGGCTATAGTAGTATTAGAAAACACTAAATTAGATGATAAGGTTACTATAGGTACAAACCCTCCTTTAGTTGATGGTTCTGCAATCGGTATAAGAGAGGGAGAAGTCTATACTGTTGAAGAGTTACTAATAGCTATGTTATTAGAATCAGCTAATGATTGTGCTGAAGCTCTTGCTGAATTCGTCGCTGGTTCAAATGCTGAATTTGGAAAGCTTATGACTGAAAGAGCTAAAGAACTAGGCTGTACTAATACAATCTTTAAAAACCCAAGTGGTCTACATGAAGAAGGGCATCTTACAACAGCTAATGATATGGCTAAAATTATGCGTTTCGCATTAAATTTTGATGACTTTTGCAGAATATCAAGAATTATATCATATAAATACGTAAATCACCCATATTCAGATGGTACTGAAAAGTGGGCTACAAATAGAAACAATTGCTATGTAGATTGGTCTCAATGGTATTATGAAAATATATACTGCGGTAAGACTGGATGGACTCCAGAAGCTAACCATACATATGTAGCTACAGCTGTTAAAGATGAGGAAGTATTAGTCGCTTCATTTTTAAATGCATATAATAAAGATACTCAATATACAAGTGTTGGGCAATTATTCGATTGGGGATTTGAAAACTTTGACTCAGTTAAATTATTTAACAAAGGTGATATTGTCGGAGAATATCAAATAAGTGATAATACATCAATTCCTTTAGTAACTAATAAAGATATCTACTATACTTTGTCAGCAGGACAAGATCCAAATGTTACAACAGCATTTAATTATGCTGATAAAGATTATTCTGAGAGTTCTATAAAAAAAGGTGACGTACTATTTAATGCTACACTTATTGTTAATGGTGAAAAATATACTACCTTAGAACTTTTAAGCGGAATTGATAGAGAATATACAGCAAAAATAAAAATAGAAAATACATTTAATAAGTTCATATCTAATAAAATAGTTATTGCTGTAATTGTAATATTAATTATTTCTTTAGCTATATATCTTTATATATGTAAAAGAAAAATTAATAAAAAAAGAGATTTTATGAGAAAGAAATATAACTTAAATATATAAAATTATTAGCTTTGCTAACAGGATAAATGTTCACTTCTTGAAAAGAAATATTAGCTTAGCTAAGAGAAATATTCAACTTCGTTTAAGATAAAAATTTTCCTTTGTCAAAAAAAAGAAATATTGTCTTACATAAAAAAGACTGTGATAGAAATACCTATCTCAGTCTTTTACTTTTCATCACTCCAAAGAGGAATCTTTTCATCTTTAAGTATAAAAGATTTAATCCAACCTCGAAATATGTTTTCATATTAAAAATCTTCTATTTCAAGGCTTTCAATAATTCTTGAATATCTTCTGGTAAGTTTGCTCTTAATGATAGTTCTTCTTTAGTTCTTGGTGATTTAAAATCTAATCCATAAGCATGTAGCGCTTGTCTTTTCATATACTTATTATCATCTTCATAACCGTATAATGTATCTCCATAAATTGGATGGCCTAGAGCCTTTAAGTGAACTCTTATCTGATGCGTTCTTCCTGTTTCTAATAAACACTCAACAACATCAGCATCTTTTAATCTTTCAACTACCTTATAATGAGTTATACTTCTTTGCCCTCTTTCGTCTATAACTCTTCTTATAGCGCCTTCTTCTTCTGGTCTATATATTGGTAAGTCTATAGTTCCTTCAGAATTTTCAAGGTGGCCGTGAACAACTGCTAAATACCTCTTTTCTACGTTATTCTCTTGCATCTCTTTTGATAATTCCATATGTGCATATTGATTTTTGGCAACTATTATAAGTCCTGATGTATCCATATCAAGACGACTTACAAGTCTTACTATACAATCTTGTCCTGTTTCTTTAAAATAATATAAAAGCCCATTAGCTAATGTACCTGATTGGTATCTTTTAGTTGGATGAACTACCATATTAGGTCTTTTATTGATAACTATTATATCTTTATCTTCATAAACAATATCTAAATCTATCTTTTCAGGTTCAATATTTTGACTTTCCTTCTTAGCTAGATTAATAACTATCTTATCATTATCTTTTAATACGTAATTCATTTTTACAGCAACATCATTTACAAAAATTCTTTTATCTATAGATGCACCTCTTATAAGTCTTGAAGATAATCCCATATGAAATTTAAGAAATTCCCTTATCTTCATTCCTTCAAATTCTTTATGTACAACTCTTTCTAAAGTACTCACCTTTACCTCCTTATGCAACTTCATCTTTACCAAGTAAAAACAATGGAAAATGTAAAATGACAAATGGCAAGTTATAGTGTCTATAATTTAAATTTGCCACTTGTCACTTGTCATTTGCCACTAAAAAATCATATTTTTTTTAAAATGCATCAAAGTCTTCTCCTAGAATTATTACAGCATCATAATTGCCGTATTCCTCATTATTATTCTTTTTGAAGTTATTAATTCCAGTATCAATCTTTAATTGCTCTTTTAAATCTTTGTCATCACACATTATTATAGATTTAGATCTCTTCTCAGCATTGTCTACTACTATACCAGAATATCCTATAGACTCCATCTCTGATTTAACATTCCCTGCTAAACCATTTATTCTAGTACCATTAAGAACTAAAATATTATAATCTGATCTTGATTTATCTTCAGATAAAACTTCACCTGATTTTATTGCAGCTAAAATTTCTCTATTCATACCTGATTCAACAACTAAGAAATATTCATCATATATTATCTCATCATATCCTTGAAGTGTATTCATTGATATTCCAGAGTTCGTTAAGAATTTTAATCCATATGATACCATCTTATCACCAGGCATATTTGTATCTATACTTTCTTTAACAACATCTAAAATCTTAGGTAGCTTAAACACAATAGTTGGATTTAAACACTTTTTCAATACTTGTTTCATAAATGCTTGTTGATTTCTTATTCTACCTAAATCTCCATCAACAAATCCAGTACCATCATTATTCTTTCTCCATCTAAAGAATTCTTCAGCTTTCTCACCATCTAAATGAACAGTTTCACCTTGATTAAAGTGAATATGCAAGTCTTGAGCATCATCATCATAATCCATTTGTTGCTCAATATACATATCAACTCCACCAATAGCATCTATAAAGTTTCTAAATGCATTATAATCTATCTCTACTATATAGTTTATAGTTGTTTCTAAAAGTGATTCAACATGCTTTATAACTTCTTCTTCTCCACCTAAAACATAAGCGTTGTTAATCTTCCAATAAGGTCTTAGGTTACCATATTCATCATAAGCATCTACTTGTATTAATGTATCTCTTGGAATAGATACAATATTAATCTTTTTAGTATTTGGATTATAGTTAAGAACCATCATTGTATCAGTTCTTCTTATAGACTTATTTTCCTCTTGATCAGCATCTCCTATATCCATTCCTAATATAAGAATATTCACTGGTTCATTTTTTCTAGGTGTTATTCCTGATTGTAAATCATTTTTCTTTAATGCTGTAATAAATGATATTACCGAAAAAAACATTGTAGAAATTATAAGCAATAATAAGAAGATAAGAATAACTATTACCATCCTAGTTCTAGCTCTTCTTTTTGCCTTTTTTCTAAGCTCTCTTTTTCTTTCAAATTCTTCCCTAGCACTTTTAGTTATAAGCCTCGAATCTTTTTTAGGTCTATCTTTATCGCCATTACCCGCCATAATAACCCCCTCGTAACATAAAATTATAATTTTACATTGTTATACAATAAATAATTTCTAGCCTTAAAAGTATTCCCATCTATTGCCAAATTTCTATCAAGTAAATATTTAATAGTGTGCGTTAATGCTTTTACCATAGCTAAATCTATATCCTCTTTAGCTACTTTTCTTAATTCATCTATACCATTAAACTTTCTGGATGGTTCAATTAAGTCTGCTAAGTATATTATTTTATCTAACCTACTCATATTTTCTTTTCCAGTTGTATGCCATCTCATAGCACTTAATATCTCATCATCTTCTATCTTAAATACTTTCTTTCCTAATATAGGTGCAACTATAGCATGCCATAACTCCATATTCTTTTCTTCGTCAATAGTTAGGCTTATCCCTTCCTCATCTATTAACTTTTTTAAATCGGTTACTTTCATGTTTTTAGCTATATCATGAGATAATGCTGCTATCTCAGCTTTAAACTTATTTTCACCATGTATTTCTGCTAATTCTATCGCTGTATTTACTACTCCAACAGTATGATTATATCTATTTTCAATAAGATTTTCTTTAAGATATTTATTCATTTCATAGATGCTAATCATTTAAATCCCCCTCATATAACCTATTATCGACTATATACTTTAAAACTTTATTTGGAAGAAAGAAATCAACTCTCTTTCCTTCTTCCAATCTTTCTCTAATCATTGAAGATGAAATATCAATATTAGCTACATTTAAAAGAATTATATTTGCATTATATTTTTCTTCTAGTTTAATCTTTTGCTTTTCTAATTCTTCTATTGAAAATTTCCCTCTATTAAAAACAACAAAGTTACAATCTTCTAGTATCTGATCTGGATTTCTCCACTTTTCAATATCCATTAGAGAATCTCCACCTGCAATAAAATATAGTTCTACATCATCCCGCTTTAATGTCTTTAATGTTTCATAAGTAAAACTAAGTCCTTGCTTTTCAACTTCATAATTACTAACCATAAAATCTTTATAACCTTCTATAGCAAGATTAACCATTTCAAGTCTGAATGATGAATCTATAATAGACTTATTCTTTTTATGTGGTGGATTACCTGCTGGCATAAATATTATAGTATCTAAATCTAATTGTTCTTTAGCCTCATATGCAATATAAAGATGTGCTAAGTGAATAGGATTAAAAGTACCACCCATTATGCCATAGCGTTTCATGATTATTTTCTATTTCCTTGTGGTATTTCTATTTTAGGCTTCTTTTCAGACTTTTTGTATAATACTATCTTGCTACCTATAGCTTGAATTCCTTCACAACCTATCTTTCTGCATATTTCATCAGAAGCTTCTCTAGCACCTAATCCACTATTCTCTAAAACCTTTATCTTTATAAGTTCTCTAGCTTCTAAAGCCTCTTCTAATTGATTCAAAAATGCCTCTTCTATACCGTTTTTACCTATTTGGAATATAGGATCCATAGTATTAGCTAATCCTCTTAAATAAGCTCTTTGCTTTCCTGTAATCATATAATATTTTCCTCCTATAAGATGTATTCAAATTCAAAGTCGTTTAATCTTACCATATCTCCATCTTCAATTCCCATTTCTCTAAGTCTATCAAGAACGCCTTTGTTTCTTAATACTTTATGGAAATATCTTAATGAGTCAGCATCATGAATATTAACTGCACTTAATAATCTATCAACGAATGATCCTGTAACAACATAAGTGTTGTATTCATCACTTTCTTCGATTTCAACTTCGTAAGTGAATCTCTTTTCTTCTTCTATATATCTCTCTTCATCTGGTATTTGTAAATCCATTATTGGAATTTCTGTTAACATCTTACCAGCTTCTTTAATAACCTCTTCTACTCCAGACTTAGTTGCTGCAGACATTTTGAATACTTTATCAAAGCCTAACTCATTAACCTTTTTCTTAAAGTCTTCAAAAACTTCATCATCATATAACATATCAGCCTTATTAGCTACAACTATTTGTGGTCTATCCCAAAGCTTTACAGAGTATTTCTTAAGTTCTTCATTTATCTTAACGAAATCTTCAAAAGCATCTCTACCTTCAACCCCTGATATATCTACAACATGAATTAAAAGTCTTGTTCTTTCAATATGTCTTAAGAAATCTAATCCTAGTCCTACACCTTCAGCAGCTCCTTCAATAATTCCTGGAATATCTGCCATAACAAATGAATTTATACCTTCAGCCTTAACAACTCCAAGATTTGGTTTTAATGTTGTAAAGTGATAATTTGCTATCTTTGGTCTTGCAGCAGTTACAGTTGAAAGTAAAGTTGATTTACCTACATTAGGGAAACCTACTAATCCAACGTCAGCAAGTAATTTTAATTCTAACATTAAAGTTCTTTCTTCTGCTGGCATACCTGGTTCTGCAAAATGTGGTGCCTGTCTTGTAGGTGTACAGAACTTACAATTCCCTTTACCGCCTTTACCACCTCTAGCGATAATAAATGTATCATCTTTATGTGAAAGGTCGCATATTACTTTGTTACTTTCAAAATCTCTTACAATAGTTCCCATTGGAACTCTTATGTATAAGTTTTCTCCATCTTTTCCATAGCATTTTGAACCTGAACCATTACCACCAGCTTCAGCTACGAACTTTTTCTTATATTTAAAATCTAATAAAGTAGTTAATCCAGTATCAACAGTAAAGATAACGCTACCACCTTTACCACCATCTCCACCATCTGGTCCTCCTAATGGAACATACTTTTCTCTTCTAAAAGTAACTGCACCATTACCACCAGCACCTGACTTAACTAATATCTTGGCTCTATCTATAAACATAGTCTATACCTCCTAAGTATATATAAACATAATAACTTATCTTTTATTATGCCATAACTTACTAATTTTTATAATTGAAAATTAAGAATTAAAAATGAAGAATTAATGTGAAAAATCCTACGGAATTTTATCGCTAATTCTTAATTCTTAATTTTAAACTTTTAATTATTTAAGCATATTAATAAAAGCACCCAATGGGTGCTTTTATTATATAAATTATTCTGCTATTTCTTGAACTTCTACAGGATAAATAGAAACCTTTTTCTTGTCTCTACCCATTCTTTCGAATTTAACGATTCCGTCTTCTTTAGCAAATAGAGTATCATCTCCACCCTTACCTACGTTAACACCTGGGTGAATCTTAGTTCCTCTTTGTCTGTATAGAATGTTTCCAGCTAAAACGAATTCTCCGTCTGCAGCCTTAGCACCTAATCTTTTTGAATGAGAGTCTCTACCATTCTTTGAGCTACCTACCCCTTTTTTGTGGGCAAATAATTGAAGGTTCATCATTAACATATCCATTACACCTCCTCGTTTTTCAAACTTATATATTTATTTCGTTTATTTTTACCAAAACTAGCTTCTAAGGACATCATTAAGCTTTCCATAGACTTTTCAAAAGTCTTAAGTAAAACTTGCCCTTTTTCTATCTCATCTTCTTTAAGTCCAGATAAATTTAAAGATAAGTATCCATCATTTATTTCATACTTTACTGGAAGTTTTAAAACCTCCTCCATGCCTATTACAGCACCTTGAGATAAAACAGAAACTGAATTACATATTAAATCATATGCATCACCAATAGTGTTCTCAATTTCCTCTCTTGATAAAGCATGACCTGATATCTTAAATCCAAGAGATATATTACCTTTTTGTAAAATAGTAACTCTAATCATAACTTATAATTAAGCTTCGATTTTTTCGATTACTAACTTAGTGTAAGGTTGTCTGTGACCGTTCTTTCTTCTGTAGTCCTTCTTAGCCTTATACTTGAAAACTGTTATTTTCTTAGCTTTACCTTGAGCAACTACCTTAGCCACAACTTTAGCACCTTCTACAACTGGTGTACCAACTTTTAAAGTTTCACCATTTGAAACTGCTAATACTTCTGTTAATTCAACGTTTGAGTCAACTTCTACATTTAGCTTTTCAACGTATATTACGTCTCCTTCGCTAACTTTGTATTGTTTTCCTCCTGTAGTTAATACTGCGTACATTAAAAACACCTCCTCTATTTACGGATTCGCCAATGTAGGTACAAAGATTTAACTTTGTTTTATTAAAACCTTACTATGTGCGGTTCACTATGACATTTTATCACAAATTTATTCATCTTGTAAAGAAATTTATATAACTTTTAAACTGTTTTTATTTTGTAACTTTGGTAATTTTCTTTTTGACTTGCAAAAATCAATGGTTCAAGGTTATACCCCTCAAGATTATCTATAAAATTTAAGTAAATTTCTTTATCTAATCCATCTATTCTAGTTAAAAATCCAACTAAATCCTCTTTTACATTTTCTTTATAGCTTACATCAAGCTCAATGTAAAAATCATTTATTGAATTTTCTCTATAAGCTCTTAAAATTTCATTTTTAATTAAATTTTCTAAATAAGATAGCTTTAATATATATCCATTAGACTTACACTTTTTACAACTCTCTTCTAAGTATTCATATATAGATTTACCTTTTCTTCTTCTAGAAATTTGTACTAAGTCTAATTCAGTGAAAGGATATATTTTTGTATTACCCTTATCAGACTCTAGAGATTTTTTAAGAGTTTTCATAACAATAGGTCTTTGTCTATCATCTCTCATATCAATAAAATCAACTACTATTATTCCACTTAGATTTCTAAGTTTAATCTGTCTACCAATTTCTTTAGCAGCTTCCATATTAGTTTCAAATATTGTTCTATTAAAATCTCTTGCTTTTGTATGCTTACCACTATTTACATCAATAACATACATAGCCTCAGTTTTATCTATAACTATATATCCACCTGACTCTAGGTTTACTTTTTTATGTCTTAACTTTAGTATTTCCTTCTCTATCCCATAATAATCAAAGAGACTTATATGTCCATCATAATATTTCATAGATATATTATCTTTACTTTTTATAAATTCTTCTATAATTTTTACCTGCTCTTTATCATCACAAACTATAGTAGTTTTTATATTATCTAATTCTGAAAAAAATCTTACCATTAAACTATTACTATCTATCTTTCCTAGATGAGTTGAATAATTTAGCTTTCTTTCTAATTGTTCTTTCTTTTTAAGTAAAGAATCTAAATCTTTTAAAATTTCTTCACTTTCAGCCTCCTCAGCATCAGTTCTAAAAAGAACCTCTACATCTCTTGGTGGCTTTATAAGTGTAGTCAATCTTTGTCTAGCTTCTAATGATGCTATTCTCTTAGATAATTTTATCCCTTCACTACCTAAAGTTAATACAGCATACTTCCCTGCTATACTTGCTTTATGAGTCACCTTAGCACCTTTATTTCCTAATGGTTCCTTCAAAACTTCAACTAATATATCTTGACCTTTTTTAACAGCTAGTCTTTTTAATTCATCACTATAATACATATAAGCTTCTTTTTCTAAACCTATATCAATAAAAATCGAATTAATAGAAGGTAGAATATTTTTTATTCTACCTTTGTATATCTCACCAATTTGAGGGTCAGTAGAACGTTCTTCTACAATACATTCTACTAATTCCCCATTTTCTTTTACTGCAATTTTCAAAAAGTCTTCTTCATTTAGAACAAATACTTCTTTCATAATTTCTACTTCCTAAATACCTTTATATAATGGAACATACTTATTATTCTTTAATAAATACATTTCTTCTCTTTTTATATTAACAAACGCATCTTCATTTATTCCTGAAACTTTGCTCTTAATATAAGTTACAAGAAGGTCTGCAGATAAGTTTTCTCTACTTCCTGTAGCTATAAGAGTATTAATTATAAGTTCATTATCTTTAATCCAATACTTCAATTCTTTAATAAGAGGTTTAATATCAGTTTCTTTTTCACCCTTTTTAGTCTTTTTAACTATATTAAATTCTTTGTCATTAAGCATAGAATCCATAGCTTCATTTATACCTTCTTCACTATTTAACTTAACCTTTATAGTGTATCTAGCACCATCTAAAAGAGCCATAGTTTGAGGTAATCTTTTTACATTCTCTATTATTTCTATACTTTTAGCACAAATGAACTTAATTGTTGGAGGAGCAAATTCGTTTAATGTATTTACTACTTCCTCTTCATTTAATTCTTTAGTTAAAACTAAATCTAAATATTCTCCATCAGAGTAAACTCCAACAGAAAGTGGTTGTGCTATTGATAATGCCATATGAGGATTGAACCCTTTTGAATACTCTATAGGAAGACCTGATCTTCTTATTATTCTTTGTATAGTTCTCATTAGATCTAAGTGACCTATAAATTTTATATCTTCACCTTTAGTAAACTTAATTACATAACGCACCTTCGAAACACTTCCCTTCCTTAAAGTTTACATTGATTCCACAACCTGTGCAGCCTTCTCTACAGTTCTTAGTAAGCTCTGCATTTTTAGCCTTTTCATTTTCTCTCTCAAGATATTTTCTGTTTACACCTATATCTATGAAGTCCCATGGAAGTACTTCATCATAACTCTTTTCTCTATAAACATAGAAATCAGGGTTAAAGTCGCACTCTGCCATAGCCTCATCCCAAATTTGCTTGCTGAAGAATTCTGACCATCCATCAAATTTAGCTCCTTTTTCAAAAGCCTTAATTAGAACGTCACAAGCTCTTCTATCTCCTCTTGCAAATACTGCTTCCATAAATGAAGTCTCTTGCTCATGGTAGTTATAGTTAATGCTTCTTGAGTTAATAGAATCTTTAACAGCTTTAATTCTCTCAGCAACTATTTCTGGCTTTTCCATTGGAGCCCATTGGAATGGAGTAAATGGCTTTGGAACTAAGATTGATGTACTTACTGTAATCTTTAATCCCTTACTTCTCTTTTCCTTTGGAGTAGCAAAATAAACATCAGCTATCTTTTCTGCAAGTTCTCCTATTCCTCTAGCATCTTCTGTTGTTTCATATGGAAGTCCAACCATAAAGTATAGCTTCATAGTGCTCCAACCTGATTCAAAAGCATTTTTAGCAGCTGCTAATATTCTATCTTCAGTTAACCCCTTATTTATTATGTCCCTCATTCTTTGAGATCCAGCCTCCGGAGCAAAAGTTAAACCTGTTTTTCTAACCTTTTGGATTTCTTTTATTAGATCAACATCAAAGGCATCAACTCTTATTGAAGGAAGAGCTACCCCAACTTTATTATCTTCATGCTCCGAAACAAGTTGAGTTATTAATCTTTGAATATCTGAATAATCACAAGTACTTAATGAAGCTAGTGATATTTCTTGATATCCAGTAGTCTTAACAGCTTTTCTTGCTTGCTCTAATAATGTGTTTGTAGTCTTTTCTCTAACTGGTCTATAGATCATACCAGCTTGACAGAATCTGCATCCATTAGTACATCCTCTAAATGTTTCTAGAACTATTCTATCGTGAACTATTTCAGTATAAGGAACTATCATTTCTTCTGGGAATGATACAGCATCAAAATTATTAACTACTCTTTTTTGAACTTTAGCCGGTACATCATCATATTTTGGTTTAAATTCTTTTATAGTCCCATCTTCATTGTAAGTAACATCATAAAGTGAAGGGACATAAATACCTCTAATCTTAGATATTTCTCTTAAAAATTCTTTCTTCTTACCTTTGCCTTTGTACTTCTTATATACATCAAGAACATCATTCATCATTTCTTCACCTTCACCAATTTCAAAGAAATCAACGATGTCATATAATGGTTCTGGATTGTATGCACAAGGTCCACCAGCCATAACTATTGGTTCATCTTCTCCTCTTTGAGAAGCTCTTATAGTTATTCCACTCATATCAAGCATATTTAATATATTTGTATAACTCATTTCGTATTGAAGAGTAAATCCTAATATATCAAATTTATCTAATGGATCTTTAGTTTCTAAAGTATATAGAGGAATGTTATTTTCTCTCATTAATTTTTCCATATCTGGCCATGGAGCAAAAGTTCTTTCACAATATGTATCTGATCTTTCATTTATTGTATGATAAAGAATTCTAGTTCCTAAGTGGGACATACCTACTTCATATACATCTGGGAAACAAAACGCAAATCTTATGTCAACTTCATTTGGATTCTTTATAACTTGGTTTAATTCTCCCCCAACATATCTAGCAGGTTTTTCGACTTTACATAAAATATCATCGCTTATTTTATTCATAAATACCTCCTGTATTTAGTTAAAAGTGACAAGTTAAAAGTTAAGAGTTACGGAATAAAGCCAGCTAAAGCTGACTTTAAAAAATTTACTCTTCTCTTAACTATTAACCAACTACTAACAACTTATAAATTGATCCCTATCACTATTAACTTTTAACATCTTATTGGTAACTTGCGACTTATCACCTGTCACTTGTCACTATATAACTGTTAACATTCTAGCATATCCTCTATCTAAAAGTAAACTAACTACTATCTTTCTTAGTATTAACATAATCTTCTATGGATATGTTTCCATATAATTTCAAAGCTTCAACAAGTTCATCTTCATTTAGAATATATATTAGTTTCATATCATCATTTAAAATATAAAAGCTGTTAAATCTATTCTTATCAACATAAGTTAATAACTTTACTAATCCTTGTTTGTAGTATACAGATATAGTTCTATTCTCTATAAACCCATTTTTAACAATATTATTATGCTTCTTAAAAACGTTACCCATCAATATATACATTGTTGATTTTTCTTCCGTTTTAGTTATATCAATCATTATTATTCCTATCGCAATTAAGGATATATTGAACTCCTTTAAAAAAATAGCTGCTGATATTGATATTAAAATAAAAAAAGCAGCTATTACATAGCTTATTATTGATATTATTTTTTGTGCTCTTTTATAAGTAATCTTTCTAGAAAGTATTAGTTCCATCACCCTTGCACCATCTAAAGGATATGCAGGTAATAAGTTAAAAAAAGCTAAACTAAAATTCAGCTTAAATAAAGTTTCAAAAATTTCATTGTTATTATGTTTAGATACTATCCAAGCTATTATCATTATAACAATATTAGCCATAGCTCCTGCTATATATATAATAATTTTATCTTTATCAGTAAGTTCATCCAAATCCATAAGTTCAACCTTTGCACCATAAATATGGAACTGCAAGTTATTAAACCTACTACCTTTTGATTTAGCAACTATTATATGACTAAATTCATGTATTAATATACAACAACATGACAAAATAAATGTTTTATCAATATTAACTAATATTGCTATAAGCAGAAACTCAGAAAGTAATATTTGCTTCCATCTTTTTAATTTCACATTATCAAATCCTTACTATTACTGCCCCTCCTAAGATAATCTTACTAATACGTAAAATCATCATTTACTAATTTCTCTTTCACCCAATTTATTGATTCTAAAAATTTATTTTTTAGTGAATCAATCTTTATCTCCTTAGAATTTACTTTCGCATTGGCATATGTATATTCTTGTTCCACTCCTATTTTAAATTTTGTATAACATTCTACAATATCTTGATTAGATGAGTACTTACCTCCAAAAGCAAATAAAAATAGCATCATTGTTCCAACTAGTTGCATTGCTATAAGATTTGCAAAAAAACCTTCTTTTTTATGTTTTCGATTTTGTGTATAAACAGTGTTTCCCCTATATATAAGAATTCCATCATCATTAATACTTCGTTCTGAATTTACTGTACTATTCTTCTTCTTAAGATTATCATAATACTCTTTATACTGAAGATTATAATTACTCATGTCTCCTCCTAAAAAATTGCTTAATTAATTATATTTTTCTAGCTATTAAAATATAACTGCTATAATAAAGTAGAAAATAAAAATAGAACTGCTAAAAAGCAGTTCTATTACATCTAGAAGTATAATTTTCTTTTTCTCATACCAATATTTAAAACTAATCCTAATGATAATATAGTTGTTAAAAGTGAACTTCCTCCATAACTCACTAATGGAAGTGTTATACCTGTAATAGGCATTAATCCTATAGTCATTCCTATATTTTGCCATATAGCAAATAATAAATATGATGTCATTCCTATAGCAACTATATTTCCGAACATATCCTTTGAATCCCTTGCTATTGCTATCATCCTACATATCAATATTCCATAAAGACTTAATAGGAATGCTGCTCCTAACAATCCCCATTGCTCACCTATTTGAGCAAATATAAAGTCCGTTTCAACTTCGGGAACATATTGGGAAGCATACCCGCCTGCACTCTCCTTAGAGAATGAACTATTAGTTCCTAAAAACCCTCCAGATCCTATTCCAATTAATGACTGTCTTAAGTGATAACCTTCTTCAGAACTATTTGCTTCTGGATTTTGAAATGATATAATTCTCATCTTTTGGTATGGTTGAATCAACCCTGAATTCCACACAAGAACAATAGCTACTACTAATCCAGTAAGGCCTCCAATAATTATTCTTTTATCTAATCCACCTGCAAAGAACACTCCTACAACCATAAAAAATAGAACCATCGTCATTCCCATATCTGGTTGAATTACTATTAAAGCTGCTGGTATTATAGCATAAAGTGCAACAATACAAAAGTTTTTAAAATTATTTATGTTTCCATCCATATCTTCCAACTTTTTACCCATCATCATTATAGTAGCTACTTTTGCAAGTTCTGCTGGTTGAAATGATACTATACCAAGATTTATCCACCCCTGTGCTCCATTTACCGTTTTACCAATTACTAATACAAGTACTAATAAAATAACTGATCCCCAATAAAATAAAGGCGTAAAGCCCTTTATTATGCTATAATCTAAAGCCATAATAAAATATAATCCTACTAATGATACTCCAAAAAATAATGATTGTTTAATTACATATGTAGTATTATATGCATATGGTTTTGTAGCTAAATATATATTAAGTATCCCAAACAATACAATTGTTACAATTGAAAAAAGCATCCATTTATCAATTTCTTTAAACTTTTTTTTATCCATCTTAAATTGAGATAATGGTATTATCATTTAATTGACCTCCACATCCTCTAGTATTTTTTTATTATATCCTATTTCTACTTTTTTCACCATATATATTTATAGCATCTCGCTGTTTTTAATAAAAATTTAAGAAGTACCAATAATTTTTTAACTACATAAAATAAAGGATGACAAATAGCCAATAATTACATATCGTCATTTGTCATCCTTTATAAAAGATTTATCTACTTTTTAAATTCTTTATTGGTATATTAGCTACAAGTGCTGGTCCACTATTTCCTTCTTCATCCTCAGCCCTATTAAAAGATATATCAACATCTTCGCCATCTATCTCAATATATTTTGAAATTACTTCTAATATCTCTTCTCTTATCTTATCTAACATTTCTGGAGCCAATGACCCTCTATCATGTATAAGTATTAATCTTAATCTATCTTTTGCAACATCTTTAGGAGTAACCTTGTTCGAAAACACCTTCAAAAAATTCATAAACTCTCACTCCTCCTAGCTTCTCTTAAATAACTTCTTGAAAGCTGAGAAGAACCCACTTGGCTCGTCACTTAAGTCTAATAATGGTACTTCTTCACCCATAATTCTTTTAGCAATATTTTTAAATGCCTGTCCTGATTTTGCGTCTTGATCTAAAACTATCGGTTCTCCTTTATTAGTTGATACTGTAATTCCTTTATCATCAGGTACAACCCCTAAAAGCTTAACTGATAATGTCTCTATTATATCTGAAACGTCAAGCATATCACCCTTTTTAGTCATCTCATAATTTAATCTATTTACTATTACTGCATGATCCTCTAACCCTTTAGCATCAAGTTTTCCTATAACCCTATCAGCATCTCTAACTGAAGTAATTTCCGGATTAACTACAACTATTGCCTTTTCAGCTCCAACAACAGAGTTTTCAAATCCTTGCTCTATCCCCGCTGGAGAGTCTATTATAACATAATCAAACTCTTCTTTTAAAGTATTTACTATATTAAGCATATCGTGAGTACTTACATCATCTTTGTCCTTAGTTTGTGCTGTAGGTAAAAGACAAAGATTAGGATATCTTTTATCTTTGATTAAAGCTTGCTTTAATCTACATCTATTTTCAATAACATCCATTATTGTATAAACAATTCTATTTTCTAGTCCCATAAGAACATCAAGATTTCTAAGTCCAGTATCTCCATCAACAACAACAACCCTTTTTCCTAAGGCTGCTAGCGCTGTTCCTAAGTTTGCTGTAGTTGTAGTCTTTCCTACTCCACCTTTACCTGATGTAATAACTATAGAAACTCCCATTTTTATCCCTCCACATTTAATATATATATTTATTTAGTAAATATGGCTCCACCACTATGGCCCCATCTTTAATTTTTGCTACCTCTGGATAAGAAGGCTTAACACCATCATCTGGTGCTATGGTCAATATATCTGTAATTTGTAGCACCTCTGGTTCTAATGAAAAAGCTGCAATAATCGACTTATCATTTCCGCCAAATCCAGCCTTAACTTGTCCTTTTATGCTACCTAAAACTATAATATTCCCCCCTGCAATAACTTCGGCTCCGCTATTTATGTCACCTATTATCACAATATTTCCTGGGTAATTAATTAATTGTCCACCTCTTACAGTTTTCTTTATAAATTTTGTTTTCCCTTCATAAATTCCATTAAAAACCTTATTATCTTCCCCTTTTTTTATATTTATGTCTTCAAAAATGCAATCTCTTATATGTATTTTATCAAAAAGCTCATCTTTCAGCTTAGCTATCTCTGACTCTGTAACATTTTTAAAATTAGCTGTAAGCTTTAATATAGAATTTCTATAAAATCCTTTCCCAATAGATAGAGTATTAACTAAAGCTTCAATAACTTCATCAAAAGTAGCAAACTTCTCAATATCTATTATTGCATTTATACCTTCTTTATTTCCTCGAACTTGTATTCTGCTATCTTTCATTGGTTACCCTCCACCAATTTAATACAAACTTTTCAAACAAATTATTACTTAAATTATAGCATATATCTACAATTAATAATATAACGCCATTAACTATTTTTTACTTTTTTCATAAAAAATCACTTATTTTGCAGTAAAATTATACAAAATAAGTGATTTATATTAAATTTATTCTGTTACATTAGCATTGTCACTTTCATTTGTAGTTGTTTCTATACCATTTGTATTATTATTATCTTTTGGTGCATTTTGAACATACTTAACAAAACTGCTTGATTTGGAAGCATAAGAAGGATCTAACTTTAATAATTCCTCCCTAAAAAATGCCTCATAAATAGCTTTATGAATTGGTGCTCCATCACTACCTTTATTTCCATCATATAATGTACTAAAGATAGCTATTTCTGGATCATCCATTGGTGCAAAACTTATATAGTTACCATAAGGTTTTCTGCCTTGTTGAGAATATTGTTCTTCTGTTCCAAAGTCAGCTGTACCAGTCTTACCACAAACCGCTATAGGGAATTTTCCTTCACCAAAAGATTGATATGCCATACCATTTTCGCTACTAGTATTAACTCTACGCATACCTTCTTTAACAGCTTGTAAATATTCACTTGGTATTTCTAAGTTGTCTACAACCTCTGGATTAAATTCTTGAATAACTTCTCCTGTTGGTGAAGTTATTTTATCAACTAACATAACTTTATGTCTTTCTCCTCCATTAGCTAGAGTTGCTACATAGTTAGCAATTTGTAACGGAGTAAGATTGTTCATCCCTTGCCCTATAGCATCCATTACTATCTGTGCAAAAGAAGTTATTTGAGTAGTTTGTTCACTTATAATATATTCTGCTATAGCATTTGCTACAGAGTTAGCTTGCTCATCTAAATCAGCTTTTTTACCTGTTTTAGACTCATAATCTGCTACAGCTTGCTTATACTTGCCAGATTCCTTCATGAATGTTTTTACTTCTGGAAGCATTAAGTTAGCAACCTCAGTATAATCATTCATTTGTTCATCTGTTCCTACTTTTTCTAATATCTCTTTTATCTTGTTTTTAATTGCTTCTTTAGCATTTTTAAGTTCTTCTGAATCTTCTTCGCTCTTAGATATGTCTAATGGAATAAATACAAAATTCCCTGAAGTTGAGACTCCCTTCTGTAACGCTTCAACTAATGAATACATAGGTGTTTCAATTATTTTATTTTTCCAAGAAGTAAAATTATATGTTTGCCCAAAGCCTTCCTCTATTTCTATCCCTGTTGTAGGATTAGCAGCTTGAGGTGAATTTGGGTCAACACCTAATCCGAATTTCCAAACATACTCCGCTAAAGAATCTAATGCTTCAACATCTCTTCCATTTTGGTCCCATAACCTATATCCTGTTTCATAATAGAAGTAGTTTGAAGACTTTTCTAATGCTAATCTAAGGTCTGTAGGACCATTAGCTCTATGTTGAAAGTTTTCAGCTCCAAATCCATCTCTTTCCCACCATCCTGAAGTATCATTCATATACTCAGTGGTTGAAATTACCCCTTCCATTAATCCCGCTATGGATGTTAATGGTTTAAATACAGATCCTGGAGGTATTTTACCTAAAGTAGCATAGTTAAACATAGCTCTAGGGTATATATCATAAAAATCTTCCCTTGCCCCTTCTTCATTTAAAGGGAACAATTCATCTAAAGATTTTGTAGCATGAGTTTTTTGAATATGCTCCGTTCCAAACTTAGTTAAATCTGGACTAAAGTATTGCTCATATTTTTCATCACTAAGTTCTCCAGGTATTGCAAAATCATTTGGATTATAATCTGGATAACTAGCCATGGCTAAGACTCTTCCTGTTTTCACCTCAATAGCTATTACCGCTCCTCTTGTAGCACTTGGCTGTTCTAATCTTATTTTTTCTAACGTATCTTTTAAGGCTTCTTGTGCCGCATATTGTACATCTTTATCTATTGTTAAATGAACATTATTTCCTGGATAAGATTCAAGTTCAAAAAGAGTTTCTGTATTTCTTCCTTGAGAATTTACTTTTACTGTTGTCCCACCTTTGTTCCCTTTTAACTGATCTTCAAAGGCTGATTCAATTCCAGAAGCTCCAACTAAATCTGTAGATGCATCATATCCCATAAGTTCGTATACCGTTTCTTCAGGACCAGTGATAGATGATACATATCCTAATATATGTGAAGCTAAGTTTCCGAACGGATAATATCTTACAGGTTCTAAGCTAACATCTACTCCTGGTAAATCGCTAAGCTTTTGATATATTATAAATGCAGTATCACGTTTTATATTATTAGCTATAGTAACAGCTTTATAGCCTTCATAACTTTTCATTTTTATGGCATCTCTAATAACCATATAATTTCTTATCTCTTCTAAAGAATATTTCTTTAATAATTCATCTGTTACTCTCTTTCCGTAATCAACAGACTCTTTTACATAATCCCTATTCTTTGAATTCTGATCTATTGTAGGATCTACAAAACTTTTAGCTAAGGCTTTCTTTTCTTCACTTGTATATCCTTCTGGTAGAAGCATCTCATATAAATTATAAGTATCTACTAAATAATAAAATGTATCCTCTATTGAAATACTTAAAAGAGCATCATTAATGGCATTTAACTCATCATCAGTAAAATCTCCATTATGATCTTTATATAATGTATTTTGTACTAAATCATTAAGACCTCTATCTTTCTTAAATCTTAACTCAACTAACTTTTGAGCTTCAGTATCTGAAGTTTTAAAATTATAATAAAACTTTCCACTAGAGTTTATCTTTAATAATAAATCATCTAAAAACTTTTCATTATTCTCTTTTAATATATTAAATATTTTATTCATAGAAGAATAAAATGCCTTATCAGCTTCATCAGTTTGCATATATGTTAATACATAGTTTTGCTTGTTTGTAGCTAGTACATTACCATCATCATCATAAATAATACCTCTTGGTGCCTTTTCTGAAATAAATCTAGTAGATCCCGTATCAGCTTTTTCTTTATAATCCTGATGTTTATATACTTGAAGGTATAGTAGTTTACCAATTATAACACTAAAAATAATAGCCATAATTACATAAAATACGGTATATGGCGACCCCTTTTTTTTCTTATTCGGTTTATTTACTATCATCTAAACCTCCACTCATCTTTCTTCCAATACTTTTTAGAAGTAGTTAAAACAAATTTATACCCAATAACCATTACTATAGTATTTAATAGCGCACTCATTACTGCCATATTAAGATTTATCTTTTTCCCAAAAGGTATAAATAATATAGCTATCATTACTATTTTCAGCATTGATAAAATAAGACATGATATAACAGGAATTATTCTATTGTTTTTAAATATCCCTTCACCAATCTTAGCCGCTAAAAGACATAAAAGAAAATTAACCAATAGATTTATTCCAAACCCATTAATAAAAAACAAATCTTGTAGTAGTCCACTAACAATTCCAATAAACATAGCATCTTCTTTTCCATTTACTATAGAAAAAGCTATAGCGAATACAAATAATATACTAGGATATCCTTGCATTATACTGTAACTTGGAAGTATAGTATTTTCTAATATTAACAAAAACAGTGATATAGCTATTATAATTATTCTCTTCATAAGCTACCTCTTAATCATACTTAACATTTATTTTATCCTTTGGAACTACTACGAATAATTCCTCTAATTTATTAAAATCAACATATGGTTTAACCATAGCATTTTTCATAACCATTACACTGTCTGTCTCTACAGAAACAACTTCCCCAATTCTTATTTCTTTTGGATATATCATTCCTAAGCCTGATGTTAATATAACATCACCTTCTTTTATTTCTGAATCTATAGGTAAGTTATAAACCTTAACAATATCTTCATTTTTATTTTCTTTATATCCTCTTAAAATTCCTGTAGTTTCCCTAGTGCTATCAACCATTACAGAAACAGCCATATTTTCATTTAATATAGTTTCAACCACAGAATAATTGCTCTCTGCTTGGGTTACCTTGCCTACAAGACCTTGATAATTTATTATTATCATATCCTTTTCAATACCATCATTAGTTCCTTTATCAACTATGTACCCTCGTGATACAGTTCCCCCACTGTATCCAATTATGTTAACTCCAACATAATCATAATTATTCTTACTATCTTTTAATTTTAATACTTCTCTTAATCTTTCATTTTCATCTTTTAATGCACTATATTCTACTATTTGATTTTCTAATTCTGAATTTTTCACCTTAAGCTCTTCATTTTCTTGCTTAACTTTTGAAAAATTCGCAAAAAAATCTACAGAGCTTTTTATTTTATCATTTACTTTATAAACAATTTTTTGTAAAGGGCTAACCACCGACCCTATGCCACTAGATACGCTATTAGATCCATTTTTAACTGAAAAAATAATTATGCCTAAAAATGCAACTGACAGTACTATAATAGTTACTGCCAGTTTGTTTTTAAAAGGTTTCATTATTGACCTCTTTGAGTTTTGCTTAATTCATCGAAGTTATCTAGTGCTTTTCCTGCTCCTAAAACAACACAATCAAGTGGTGATTCAGCAATGTGTACAGGCATGTTTGTTTCGTGGTTTATTAATTGGTCTAACCCTTTTAAAAGAGCTCCTCCACCAGCTAGCATTATTCCTTTTTCCATTATATCCGCTGCTAATTCAGGTGGTGTTTTTTCTAATGTAGTTTTTATAGACTCAATTATTGAGTATACAGGTTCTCTTAATGCATCTCTTACTTGATCTTCAGAAATAGTAACAATCTTAGGTAAACCTGTTATCATATCTCTACCTTTAATATCCATTGTAGCTTCTTCTTCTTCAATCTTATATGCTGAACCTAATTCCATTTTTATTTGTTCTGCCGTTCTTTCACCAATCATTAAGTTAAATTCTTTTTTAACGTAAGCTATTATAGATTGATCTAACTCATCTCCAGCAACTCTTAAAGATTTACTTACAACAATACCACCTAAAGATATAATAGCAACTTCAGTAGTACCTCCACCGATATCAACTATCATACTTCCTGTAGGTTCTCCAACCGGAAGGCCTGCTCCTATAGCTGCTGCCATTGGTTCTTCCATAAGAACAACATCTCTCGCTCCAGCAAATTTAGCTGCTTCTTCAATAGCTCTTCTTTCAACTTCTGTTACACCTGATGGGTAACATACTATTATTCTTGGGCTTGTGAAAGCACTTTTGCTTGAAACTTTTTCTATAAGTTTCTTAAGCATTGTTTGAGCAACTTCGAAATCTGCTATAACACCATCTTTTAATGGTCTAATTGCAACTATATTCCCTGGTGTTCTACCTATCATTAACTTTGCTTCAGCACCAACTGCTAAAGGTCTTTTTGTATCGCTATTTATTGCAACAACTGAAGGTTCGCTTAATACCACACCTTTTCCTTTTACGAAAACTAATGTATTAGCTGTTCCTAAGTCTATACCCATGTCTTTATTACTAGTGAAAAATCCCATGTGAATTCCCCTTTCAATCTATATAATTCCTTTTTCTTTTAAGCTTATATAATTATTATTTCCAATAATAATGTGATCTAACAGTTTAATTCCCATTAAATCACCGCACTGTTTTATTCTTAACGTAATATTTATGTCTTCCTTACTTGGCGTTGAATCTCCCGAAGGATGATTATGACAAATAATAATATTAGCACTTCCTCTTTGAACTGCTTCCCTAAATATCTCTCTTGGATGTACTATTGATGTATTTAAACTTCCTTTAAATATATCTTTAACTCCAATAACAGTATTTTTGGTATTTAGAAGTATCAATTTTAATACTTCTTGATTCAAGTTGTTCATCTCATTTATTAATAGCTCAGAAACATCTTTAGGACAAGATACCTTAAAATCATTACTTTGGGATCTTAAAGTTCTAAACCTTTTAAACAGTTCCATCATAGCTATTATTTGACAAGCTTTTACATCTTTTATACCTTTTAATTTTTTTATTTCTTCTAGGTTAATATGTAATAGACCATCTAAGCCCCCAACGTCAGATAATAACCGCGTACTAAGTGAAATTATATTCTCGCCTCTGGTTCCACTTCTTAATAATACAGCTAATAATTCAGCATTTGTTAAATCATCCGCACCATATTTTAAAAGTCTCTCCATAGGCCTTTCATTTTTAGGTATATCATTTATTTTGATATTATTTTGCATAATATTCTCCTTTAATGAATAATACCCGTCCCCCTATTATATAATTTCCTTCATTATTTTATTAAGCAGATTTAATGGTAAGCCTACTACATTGTAATAACACCCATTAATCTTCTCAACAAAAAGAGCTCCTAATCCTTGTATTCCATAAGCTCCAGCCTTATCTAAAGGCTCTTTTGAATTTATGTAATTAACTATTTCTTCATGAGTTAACTCACTGAATTTTACTTCTGTGAATATAGCCTCATTTTTCTTAACGTCATTAGCAGTATTTATTACAGCTATCCCTGAATAAACTCTATGAACTTTATTACTAAGTAGTTTTAGCATATTATAAGCATCATTTTCATTTTTGGGCTTTCCTAAAATTTTCCCATCTATCACAACAATAGTATCTGCTGCAATTATAATTGAATCCTTATTAGCCTTTGAAGCTACATTTTGTGCCTTGCCTTTAGCTAAAGTTTTAACATATTCTTCAACATCACCATTAAAATTTATGCTATCTTCATCAAAATCACTTACTACAACTTCGAAATCTTCTACAATTTTTGTAAGTAATTCTTGTCTTCTTGGTGAGGCTGATGCTAAGATATAATGCATATTATCACATCCTACAGAGTTTATTTTTATTCTTCCCAAATTTAGGCTTGTCTTACTCATTATTTAAAAAATTTCTATTTTTTAAAATAAAAAGAGAAAAATGCTATATACAACCCTATTTTTCTAATATAGTTTATCACTTAATAGGAGTTCTAACAAGCATTTTCCTCGTTTTATGCAAATTTTTATAAATTTTTAAGAATTTTTCCTCATACAATTCATTTACTTAAAACTTGATAATACATCATATAAATAATCCATTTCTGATGGTACTTTTTCCTTTGTTAATTCTTCTGGTAACTCTTTAATATAAGTCTTAAAATTTTGTAAAACTTCAATATTTTGTCCTGAAGATATATCATCCAAAGTATTCATCCATTCTTTAAACTCTGAAGTATTAACATGATCTACTCCATCATCGAATGTAGTAGTTAATATTTTTAAATATCCATCACAAATTGCTGATACTTGTGCTTCTACTGGATCATTTTCATTCAATGTAAAAGTAATTTTTACACTTTCTACACCTTTTGTTCCTAAATCTTGCATTACAGAATCAACATTTTCACTAGTGTAGATACCAGTAAGAACTCTAAATTTATCAGCTTCTTCTGCTATAAATGTTCTTCCATTTGACGATATTTTAGCATAAGTTTGTTCTGCATTATCTTTTTTAGAAAAATATCCACATTGAAGAAAGTAATATTCACTAGTTTGTTCACCTTCTGAAACTGGAGCTTCTCCCTGTTGATCTTGTCCATTTTCTTCTGCAACTCCTTGGGTTCCATCAGTTATTTCAGTACCAACCTGTGCTGAGTCATTAAGTGGCAACACCTTCCATATAAGCAATCCTACTCCTAAGCCAATCATACCTGCTGCAACTATTCCAACTAATAATGATGCTAAAAACTTAAAAACAGCATTGTTTTTTCTTCTTTTATAATTATATTTTGTATACTTCATTTTCCTCCCTTTAACCCTCCTTACTAAGACTAGTTATATTGTTTGCTTAAGTTAGTTATATTAATATATATTCTTCTATTTGAGTTAATATACATTATGTAATAAATTTTACTATTAAAAATAAAAAAAGCACCTAAAGATTCCTTAAATTTAGATCATCTTTAGGTAGCTTTTTATTTTAAATATTTAAGTTATTCATCCAAGAAAATCTGACTTTTCCCTTTGTACTATCAACTTTTCCACATCACCAAAACTGATTTTCATCCTAGCGTTATCGAATCTTTCATCTATTGCTTAATAAACTATTTTATTTCTGCTAACACCTTTAATAAGTAATCCCAAGTATTTTTTACAGAAGTTATACTCATATGCTCTTGCGGTGTATGAACATCATAAAGATTTGGACCAAAGCTTATCATATCTAAGTTCCCAAGCTTTTCATTAAATAAACCACATTCAACTCCAGCATGTATAGCAACTATTTTTGCTTCTTTCCCTGTCATATCTTTATATACCTTTTGGCATATTTCTCTCATCTTTGAATTAGGATCATATTCCCAACCTGGATAATCAGATTTACTACTAAACTCTGCTCCAAGTATCTCTGTTATTGTCTTTATTCTTAATTCTATTTCTTTCTTTAATGATGGAACTGAACTTCTTACCGCTGAGTCAAATTCTACATAATCTTCGCCAGTACTTAATACCCCTAAATTAGTTGAACTTTCAACTAATCCATCAATTTCTGTACTTCTTGTATTTACTCCATTAGGATACAAGTATAGTAAGTTAATAACCTTTTCTGTTGTTGCCTTATTAAATTCTTTTGTTTCATTTACCGTAGAGTTATTAACTGATATCTTTAATTCTGGGTCTTGTGACTTAAGTTCATTAGTGAATACTGCAGTAAGGTCATTAACAATTGTAGTTACTTTATTTACATTAGAAGCATCTACTGAAATTATGGCTTCTGCTTCTCTTGGAATAGCATTATTCTTAGATCCACCATTTATCTTAACTATGTTAAATTCTACTTCTTCACTTAATGCTTTTAATATTCTACCTAAAATTTTATTAGAATTTCCTCTTTCTTTAATTATATCCATTCCAGAGTGGCCACCCTTAAGTCCACTTATGTTAATTGCCACATCATTTTTATTAGTTTTATCTTGCCACTCTATTTTAACTGCTGAATTAGTTCTCACTCCACCAGCACAGCTTACTAACAATTCACCTTCTTCTTCATTATCAAGATTTATTAATAATTTTCCATCAAGATTATCTTTACAAATTGCCATAGCTCCTGACATACCAGTCTCTTCATCAGTAGTTATTAAAATTTCTAATGCTGGGTGTGGTATATTATTGTCAGCAAGCAATGCCATTCCATAAGCAACAGCTATTCCATTATCTGCCCCTAATGTTGTATCAGTAGCATATATATAATCATCAACTATTCTTAACTTTAATGGATCTTTTTCAAAGTCATGATCTGTTCCATTATTCTTTTCACAAACCATATCCATATGCCCTTGAATAATTACTGTAGGTGCATTTTCATATCCTTTTGATGCTGGCTTCTTTATTATTATATTTAATGCTTCATCTTGAATTGTTTCAAGTCCAAGCTCTTTCCCGAATTTTAATAAATAATCACTTATAGCTTTCTCGTTTCCTGATCCTCTTGGTATATCAGATATTTTTTCAAAGAAATCAAAAACTAATTTAGGTTCTAAATTTTGTAAAACTTTCATAATTATTACTCCTTTTCTGTTAAACTATGTTAGAATTATTATATAAGGAAAAGTATATCACACTATATATAATACTTAAATTATTTATACTTCATTTTCTTATTTTACTAAATGTGAGGTGTTTTTATGCAAAAGACTAAGATGATTTTTACAATCGGACCTGCTAGTGACAACGAGGAAATTCTAAGAAAGTTTATTCAAATCGGAATGAGTGTAGCTAGACTTAATTTTTCACACGGAACTCATGAAACACACAAACAAAAGATTGATTTAATAAAAAAAATCAGAAAAGAACTAAATTCTCCAACTTCAATTATGTTAGATATCAAAGGCCCAAAAATTAGAACTCATAATTTTATAAACGATGAAGCTTTATTGGTTGATGGACAATCATTTACGTTTATTTGTAATGATGAAATATTAGGCGATAATGAAAGATGCTCTATTTCTTATGGTGATTTATATAAAGATGTATCTATTGGTGGAAGCATATTAGTAGATGATGGTCTATTAAAATTTAGAGTTGATGATGTTAAAGGTACACATATTATTTGTACAGTTCTAGTTGGTGGAACTATAAAAAACCATAAAGGTGTTAATGTTCCAAATATAGATATTAAGCTCCCTTCTATAACTGATAAAGATAAAGAAGATCTTATTTTCGGTTGTGAGATGGAAGTGGATTTTGTTGCTGCTTCTTTCGTAAGAAAAGCTTCTGATATAGTTGAAGTTCGTAATATATTAAATGCACATGGTGGGGAGCATATTCAAATTATAGGTAAGATAGAAAGCCAAGAAGGTGTAAATAACATTGATGAAATTTTAAAAGAAGCTGATGGAATTATGGTAGCTAGAGGAGATATGGGAGTTGAAATTCCTATTGAAAGAGTTCCTATAATTCAAAAAAATATTATAAAAAAATGTAATGAAGCTGGAAAAGTAGTAATCACAGCGACACAAATGCTCGATTCTATGATTAGAAACTCTCTTCCAACTAGAGCTGAAGCTTGTGATATATGCAATGCTATTTTTGATGGAACAGATGCAATAATGCTTAGTGGTGAAAGTGCTAGTGGTGCATTTCCAATAGAGGCAGCCACAACAATGGCTACTATAGCACAAGAAACTGAAAAGCATATAGATTATGTATATTTAAATCAAAGATTAAGAGAGCCAGCTATGGGAGATTTTGCTGAAGCAATAAGCTATTCTGCTTGCAGAACTTCAAACGTATTAAATGCTAAAGCTATAGTTGCTGCTACAACATCAGGTTCGACTGCTAGACTTATATCAAAATATAGACCTAAATGTCCTATAATAGCTATAACCCCTAATGAGTATGTATTAAGAAAGTTAAGCTTAACCTTCGGAATAATTCCCCTATTATGTAAACAGTTCGAAACAACTGATGAAATAATTTCTGAATCTAAAAAAGTTGCTAAAAAACTTTCATGTGCAAATGATGGGGATGATATATTAATAGCTGCAGGATTCCCTACAACCCATAGAGGTGGAACTAATATGCTAAAAATAGAAAAGATATAAAAAAACTGCCTCGCGGCAGTTTTTTTTAGTTAAAAGTTAATTATCAAAAAGTCCTTTAAAAAGATCTCCTAAAGTTACTTCTTCGTCTGAATCATTATATTGTAAATATTCTGTAGATCTTTCAACAGCTTCTTTTATACTTAATGAGATTCTTCTATCATTTTTATTTACATCAAGAACTTTAACTTTAACTTTTTGACCTACAGTTAATACATCTGAAGATTTTGCAATATTTTCATCTGTAATTTCATTAATATGAACTAGACCTTCAATACCACTATAGATTTCTACAAAAGCACCAAAGCTAACTAGCTTAGCAACAGTTCCCTCTATAATTTCACCAACTTTTATATCATCTCCATGGACTTTCCATGGTTCTTGATTAACGTCTTTTAATATTAAGGAAACTCTCTCATTTTCAGAATCTATATTTCCAACAAATACAGTTACCTTATCTCCAACATTAACTACATCCTCTACTCTTTTAACTCTTTCCCAAGCTAAATCATTCATGTGAACTAATCCTGTTATTCCACCGATATCAACAATAGCTCCGAACTTTAATATCTTCTTAACAGTACCTTCTCTTTTTTCCCCTTCTTTAAGAGTACTCCAAAGAGCCTTCTTTTCATTATTATATTGTTCTTCTTCGATTACTCTTCTAGAAGCAACAACCTTTCTATTTCTCATATCTAGTTCTATTAATTTAACTTCAAGCTCTTTTCCAATGAAGTTTTTAAAGTCAACTCTTTCTCTTGAAAGCTGTGAACCTGGAATAAATACTCTCATTGATCCGTAATAAGCTACTACTCCACCCTTTACTTCTTCCTTAACTATAACATTTATAGTATTTCCACTTTCAAAAGCCTTTTTTAAGTCTTCTTTTTCAGTTACTTGAAGAGCTCTAATTCTTGATAATTGAACATATCCTTCACCATCATTTGGAGAAATAACATATACGTCAATTGAATCTCCATTTTGTACAACTTCTAAAGGCGATTTGTCGTCATTAGTTAATTCTTCTCTTGAAATAACTCCATCAAAAGCATAGTTTATGTTAACTGCTACCTCTTTATCGTTTACATCTATAACTTTACCTTTTAATATATCCCCTGATTTAATTCTCTTAACGTCGAAGTCTTTTAATAAGTCCTTCATTGAATCTTCTCTTAATTCTTCTGACATCTTCTACACTCCTTTAAATTACATTATAATAATTATTTTAAGCTAATATGGTATTTTATACAATACTTACTTATAGTGAGATTCTAAATTTCAATTTAGTTAATCGAGCTTAATTGAAAATCTAAATTTTAGATTTAGTAATTTGAAGTTACGCTGTAAGTGTACATCTATGAATGTATATGGGTAGTATATTTCCTATCTTTGCAAATAAATCTTCAATTAAATTTTTTATATAAAAAAAGTGCCCATAGGCACTTTTTAAACTCTAATTCTTAACTATTAATTTTAAACTCTTAACTATTCTAAACTATGCTTTTTTCTTTACGTATAATATTATAGCAGTAGTTAATTATATCACTACGCTTAATTATTCCAATAAATATTCCATTATCATCAATTACTGGAACAAAATTCTGAGTTGTTGCTAAATTTATTATACTTTCAACATCTGCATTTATTGAAACTGATTTATGTTTCTTTCTTCTTGGTATTTCGTTTATTTTTACGGTGCCTGTATTTTTAAAATTTAAATCTGGTGTACTCTTTAATTTTCTAAGCAAGTCACCTTCTGTTAAAGTTCCAACATATTTTCCACTTCTATCTATCAAAGGTATTGCCGTATATCCATGATGGTCCATACGCTCCATAACTTGTCTCATCGTCACATCTAAATATTCATATATTACTTCATTCTTCGGTGTTAAAAGAAATGCAATATTCATATATAATCTTCCATCCCCTTAAAGGTTAAATTTTATCACAACTTCATTTTACCACATATCTTGTCCTATTTGTTGTTCTTTAGATATATTTAATAAATTCTTAATTAATGTTTATCTTTCAATCTATTTTCATATCTAGAGTACTCTATTTCATCAATAAATGATAAAACCTCTTGATATATTATTTTCCCATCTAGGCTACGTTTAACTATTAATTCATTTAATATTTTATTATTACATTTATTGCATATACCAATGCTTACGAACCTCCATCCCATTAATTTAAATGGATATTCACACTCTATTTTTTTATTACATCTAGGACATAATTGTTTTACCTTATCATAATCAATTTCGTGAGTGCTTAAAGCATCTACCTCTAAAGCTGGCATTTCATATATGTTGTTAACTATATATTTTTTTATAGCCCTTGTGTTATATAAATGCTTAAATACGTTAAATTCATAAACTGCATCGTTTAAAGCATCATGTAACTTATCACCCTCAAATTTTATTTTTAAATACTTTAAAGCATTACTTAGACTTAATGATTTTTTAAACCCTAAAATTTTTGTAGTGTATTCTTGTAAATCTAAATATTGGTCAATCCATGATATATCTCTATAATTATAATGATTTGCATTTCTAATTATTTCAACTATATCATCCTTTGCCCAAGAGCATATTATATCCCCTTCATCTACCATTTCCTTTAACTTTTCAATACCTTCTATAAATGATAATCCATTTTTTAAGTTTTCCTCTTTTATTCCCGTGATATCTAAAATATTAGGATTTAATACTGGTATAACTGATGGTTTTATATATACCTTCATTCTATCAATAGGTTGCATATATTTATCAACCTTTATAGCCCCAATTTCTATTATTTCGTTCACTAAATCTAATTCTTTTAAATTTGGAATTTTATTATATATGTCAGGAAAACACTTATGTATTCCGCTTAAATTATTAAATTCCAAATCGATTATGATAAAAGCCAAACCTTCCCCCCCTAACTTATCTCAATACCCGCTAACTTCATCAAGTGTTTTGCATTATGAGTTTTACTTATTCCATTTCTCAATTTATAGTCAAACTTTATCTTATTATCTTCATAATACTCCTGAAAATTAAAGTTAATTAACCATTTTCTTGTATCTTCTAATTCACATAATTCTAAATCATGAGTTGAAACTAATCCAACAGCTCCACTTTTAACTAACTGATCTATCAAAATCTTAGCTCCATCATGTCTATCACTTGAGTTAGTCCCTTTAAATATTTCATCTAATAGGAAAAATACATCTTCTCCTCTTTTCCCTGCATCAATTAATAATTTAACTCTTAATATTTCTGCATAAAAAGATGATATACTTTCCTCTAAATTATCTTCAGTTCTCATACAAGTGTATATATTATAAATTCCACATTTAAAATTCTCACTAAATGTAGGTAATCCTAAATATGATAAAACCATATTAAATCCAATAGTTCTTAAAAATGTACTCTTACCTGACATATTAGATCCTGTAATTAATGCAACTCTTTTTTCATTATTTAAACTAAAATTATTTACTACTGCCTTTTTACCTAACATTGGGTGCCCTACTGATTTTGCTACTATTACTTTTTCAGCAGATATTGTAGGATAGGTCCATTCTGGATTTTCAAATGCCAAGTTAGATAAACTAACTAATGCCTCTACTTCTCCCATTATATTTAACCAATTTTCAAGCTGTTTCCCATTTTTCTCTTTCCACTCTTCTAAATTGTTTAAAATGAATATATCTGAAAGAAATAACACATTTATTATTAAATAATATGCATTACTTACACTATCTCCCATCCAACTTATCATATTTTTAAGCTTTTTCATTTCCTTTTTACAATCTAAATCATTACTTTGCAGTTGTCTCTTTAATTCTCTAAGCTTATAGCTTTTAAATTGTTCATCTTGTATAAGAGATAACAAATTACTATATTGATTTACTTTAGATTTATTTCTTATGAACATATTAATTACATGACTTAAATTTCTTGTTAGTAATTTTACTACTAAGTAATTTATTGCAAAGACCAATAGCAAATACGTAGCAGGCACTTTATTAGTTATTGCAAGAATTATAAAAATAGTAGTACTTGCTATAAATATATAAGGAATATACTTTATAGTTAATCTACTTGCTTTTTCTTCCTTTGCCCAGTTTAATAACTCTTCAATATTACTATTTTTGTTCTTTTTCAATTCATAAGAATCTACAAATAATTTAGTTGCAAACTCTCTCTTTTGACTTAACTCTTGTACAGCTTGTTGTTCCTTCTCTATAATAAGTCTATTTAAACTATAATTCATATTAAGCTTATCTGCTAAAGCTTTTCTACCAAATAAAGTATTGGTAGTATTTATCCATTGAAATAAAGAGTTTTTCCCAAATACATCTAAATCTTTAGAAAATCTGTGCTCTTTGTTTATATATTCTTCCCCCAAGTCCTCAAACGATTTCCATTCTCCATTTATTCTTTTTAATCCATTTTCATTATATTCTAAAAGAATAGTTAACTTTTTCTTTTCATTTAACTTATTATTATGAAAAAATGCTATAACTAAAAATACAAGTAATGATACTAAGAATGATCCAACCATTCCTATTATATTATTACTTTTATATAAGAAATATAATGGACCTATACAAATTACTACTATAGCCAATCTAAGTGATGAATATATTACTAATGTCTTTTCTAGTTTATCTAAAATCTCTTTATTTTCTTCAATTTTACTTTTATAAAAATCATATGGATTTGACATTTTTACTACCTCTCTTAATTCTCTATACTATAATTTTAGACTAAATTTCCTTTTTAATCCACAAAAAAATAAAGTGGACTCCACTTTATTTTTTCTACTCTGAATAAATTACTCTTATCTTTAAAATTATTGTCATCTTGGAAGTTTATAATAGTAATAAATAATAATATAGCTACCATAACAATTATTAATATTTTTTTCATAAAACATTTCTCCATTTTTACTATATTATTCTTTATTATTTCCAATTTTATAAAGAAATATAATTATGATTTATACATTTTTCCTTCAAATATGATCGCTCTCTATTTTGACAAGTAAAAATTAATATCTGAATAAAATTTTCATTTGCTAAGTAATTTAATATATTTTTTATTCTGTTATCATCATATTGAGTAAATGCATCATCTAAATACAATGTTACATTTTTATTACCGAATATCATTTCTATGAATGCAATTCTTAAAGCTAAATATAATTGATCATTAGCTCCATTACTTAAAAGTTTAGATGATAGAATTTCATTTTCAAATACAACTTTCATTTCATAATTATCTGAAACTAATACATTACTATACTTATTATCAGTAAATTCCTTAAATAATGACATTACCTTTTTATTTAATAAAGGTCCAAAATCATCTCTTAATTCATTATAAGATTTATTTAATATTTCTTTAGCTAACTCTGCTGCTTTTAAGTTCTTTTCTTCTTCATTTATATCTGATTCAATAAGAAGTATTTCATCCTCTATTTCTGGTATACTACGCTTATTTTTTAATAGATTATCTATTTCATTTTCTAAATCTCTTGCTTCTTTTTCAACTTGAATCAATCTATTTGATTTGTTTTTTATAGCTTCGTCAACTTCTTCTTCTTTTGTATAATTCATCTCAAAATCTATACTAAGTATTTCTTTTGCTTCTTCTTTAATTTCTTCAATATTTTTATCTTTTATTAATGCTGAATAAGCTTCATCTATAGAGAATAATCTTTTTGCAATCTCTTCTTTTTGCTTTATTTTCTCCTTTAACTCCTTTAATTTTTCTTCTAATTCTAAAATACTAGAATCTTCTAACCCTACTTCTATTATCTTTTCCGTAATTTCATTCTTTTTTAATTCTATTTGATTATTGAACTCATCCATTGCTTCTTTGATACTTTTTATTTCATACCTTAGAGCATTACAACTCTTATTCAGTTCTTCAAATCTATTAATATCCTCTATTAAATTATCAATATTATCTATTTTAGATATTCTTAAATAATTGTCTATTTTTTCTTTATTTAAATTAAATTTATTATTTGCCTCTTCTAGTTTTAATAACTCTTTTTGATCATATTTCTCTTTAATTTTTCTTTCTACATTATCCTTAATAATCAGATATTCATCATATAGCTTTAAACATCTTATTAGTTGTCCAAAATCTACAACTCCTACCTGTTTGTTATATTCCTCTAATTTGAACTCTATTTCTTCTACATCCTTCTTTAAAGAATTAATATAAGATTTTTCTTTTAATAGAACTAATTTATTACTAAAAACTAAAAATACCATACATATAGTAGCTATTATAAACAAAGTAAGCTTAATAGGAAAACTATCAGATATTAATGCTAAAATAATTAATATACCAGTTAATAAACTTAAGGCTATTTTTATATATTTATTATTTAATTTATTATTTTTTCTATTTTCCATACAAAACTTTAAGCTCTTTAATTTTTCTTCATATGTTTCAAGCTGCTTTGATACTTCTTCTTTAATATCTTTTATCTTATAGGCATTACCTATATATTCTTTAGCTGATTTTTCTTTATTTTTAAGTAAATCTATTTCTCCATCTATATTTTTATTAATATCTATTTTTTCCTTCAAAGAATCCTGTTCAATCTTTAGTTGTAGTAATTCTTTAGAAATACCTTCACCTAGTTCTTCTATATATCTATATTTTTCAAATGGCTCTTCTAATCTTTTTAATTCTCCTAACTTAGAATCTAATTTCAATTTTTCTTTTCCTTTTAACTCTAATACTTTTAAATACATAGAATAATCTTCTTTTAATGAATCAATAGTAGATAATTCTATTTCTTTATTATTATAAGTTAATAAATTTCTAATACTTTCTTCCTCTTTTTCAAGATGCTCTTTTTTTCTTAAATAGCTTATAATTTCTTCATATTCTCTTTTTAATTTAATTTTTTTTAGATATTTTTTATAGCTATCTAAATTTTCAATATCGCTATTTATTTCTTCTCTTTCTTCTCTTAATCTTAATAAACTCTCTTCATTTTCTAAATTTTTTTCTGATAAATTATATCTCTCATATCTTTCAGATAATAATAAACTTTGTTTTTCTTTTAGCTTATCTAAACATCCAGTTTTTCTTACATTACTCAATTGTTTCTTGTAATTTTCTAACTTAATAAAAGCTCTATCTATAGTCACATCTCCTTCAGAAACCCCTACAGAATTTAATATCTTGTCTATAATTTCTTCATCTTTATCCTTATTTATTTCGCTTCCTAATTGACCTATAAACAGGGTTTTAGTAAATGTAGACCTATTAATATTCAAAAAATATTTTCCTGGCTCCTCTGAACTTATTTCATTAACTTCGTCTCCAGTTAGAGAATTTATTATTGCTGATGTATCTTCCTTTTTTGTCTTTCCAAAAGTTCTTTTTATAATATAAGTTTTATCTTGAAATTCAACAAAAAGTTCTCCTTTAATCTTTTCATCAGAAGAAGGCATATATCTTAATCTTTCATTTATCTTTAAATCCTTGCCTCTACTATTATTAAATCCATATAACCATATCTTTATAAATGCTTGTATTGTACTCTTTCCAGCCTCATTTTCTCCATATACTACATTAATACCGTCCTCAAATTCTATTATCTTATCCTTCAATCCTCCAAAGGCTATTATATTAACTTTTCTAATTATCACCTATTTTCACCTCTTCTTCGGAAAGACATTGAAGTCCTATATTTAATGCTTTATTTATTATTTCTTGTTCATCATTATCTGCTTCCTTAAGCTTTTCTAACATTAGTTTTACAAATTGACCTCTTACAGAGTAATCATTAGATATTTCTTCTAAATCTATCGCTACTGTAGTATTATTTAAAAGTTTTATAAAGTAATAATCATTCTTAACTTTTTCCATTAGAACTTTAATATTTAAATTCAAATGGCTTTTTATCCTACCGGTAAGTGTAATCTTATATAAATTATTTAACCTATCTTTTTTATCAAATAAGCTAATAAGTCTTTCCCTAATATCCTCATATGTATTACAATTTGATATATCAATATCTCTTACTACATATTCTCTTTTATTAATAGGAATAAACTTTAAATTTACTCCTCCTTTATATACTTCACCTAAAATAACACCTTTTTTACCATCTTCATCAAATCCTCTACCTTGAGGACATCCACTATATGCATATGAAGAATTTCCCTCTTTTAAAATTCCAGAAAATTTATGAATATGTCCTAATGCTATATAGTCCATATTAGATGAACTTATATCCTTTATGTTAATTGGATTATAATCATTTTTAGAATCTTTAGATGATATATCTCCATGTAAAATCATCATATTTATTTTTGAACAATCTACTGATTCAATCTTTAGCAATGTTTCTCTCTCATATTTTTTTACAAATCCTGCTCCATATATAACTAATCCTAATTCGTTTATTTCCTTCTTAGACATCTTCCCTTTGAATATATGAACATGATTTGGCCAAGAAATAATATTATAAAAAGACTTTTCATAAAAAGGATCATGGTTGCCTGGCGATATAAATATATATTTATCTTTTATTCTATTTAATTGTGAAATAATAAATATTAATGTTGATTTATTTACAGTAAAATTATCAAAAATATCTCCTGCAATAAAAACTACTTGTACACTTTCTTTTATAGCTAAATCTATTATTTTTTTAAATACTTCCAATAATTCTTCTCTACTATTGTTTGCCACTTCTTTAGTTAACTCCTTAAAAGGAGTATCAAAATGTATATCTGCACAATGTAAAATCTTTATCTTTCTCATCTTATCACCCCAAAACGAACTTTTGTTCTAATTTTACCATATTTTACGTAAAAGAAAAAGAGATGCAAACTATGCATCTCTTTCCCTTTAGCGAATAATAGATTTTCAATACTTTTCTGGCGGTAAACTTTCCATAAGATATCACCCTCTCAAGATATTGACCATCTTTTTAGTGTGTTTCCTTAGTGGTGATTTACTTTAATCCACTTTCATATTGTTCTACCATTCTTTTAACCATTTCACCACCAACGGAACCACATTGTCTAGATGTTAAGTTACCATTGTAATCTGTAAATGGTACTCCTAACTCGTTTGCTACTTCGTTCTTAAATGCGCTTAACCCATTTTTTGCTTCTGGAACTAATGCTTTTGACATTTCTGATTCCTCCCTTGGCTTTAGGTATTATAAACAGTAACTGATAAAATATTTTTTATATTTTATTGTCTTCCCTGTCTACACTATTATCTTGCCCGAAGGATACTTTTATATTACAAGAAAATCATGGAAAGTTAATGCTAATTATTTGCTTTCTTTTTAAATTGTTTAGTAAGTAAATCTCTTATTACAGCTATTATTATAGCTATTTGGAATGCTAAACCTAATGTTATAAGCTGTAAATAACTAAAACTATCTACTCTAAATACTATATAGGTTTCAACTGCCCATACTAAAAAGGATATAAATGCACCTTTCTTACCACCTAGGACAGCACTCAATATTATAGTTAAAAAAATTACTAATTGAATATACATAAAATCCATAAAAAACACCTAACCTTTTTCTTAAATACTGTCCACTTTTTCATTTTTTAAACATATTTCACGTTTCAATAAATTATCTGACTTGAATAATAAAAGTTTAAATAACAAAAAATATTATAAATTCTATAAATGGAGGTATATATATGAATAGTAAATTTTTAAAGAAATTATCCATACTATCCGCAATCCTTATATCATCTTCAACCTTAATAGGTGCTTTTCCTAAATCAGATAATAATTCTTATATCTTTAAGAAAAATAAAGATGTTATTATATTAGATAGTGATTTAAAAACACCTTTGCCTAATAAGTTTAGAGATGCTACACTTCTTAATATTTCAGGAAGTGCACAATTTACAAAGGATCAAGTAGAACCATTGAAAAAGGCTATAAATAAACCTAATATATGTATTGTAGACTTAAGACAAGAGTCTCATGGACTATTAAATGACTTAGCTATAAGCTACCACAACTTCTATAAACTAGTTAATAATGGTTTTGATTCAGTAGAAACTACAGAAAAAGAAATTTCAGAACTTAATAAAATAAAAATAAATTCACAAGTCAATATATTTCATAAAAATGGTAAATTATACAAATGTGTAGAAGCAGAATCTGTGTGTACTGAAGAAAATGCTGTAATAGATTGTGGAATGCAATATAAGCGTTATGCGGTTAGGGATGGTGGAGTTCCTACACCTGAAACTGTAGATGACTTTGTAAACTTTATAAAAAATAAACCTGATGATCTTCACCTACATTTTCATTGTCATGCTGGTGAAGGTAGAACCACTACATTTATGGTGCTTTATCAAATAATGAATAATCAAAATAACTTAACACTAGATCAAATTCTTTCTTATCAATATAATATTGGTGGAGTTGTATTAACTAATGATGGTTATAGGTTAGACTTTCTTGAATCATTTTATGAGTATATTCAAGAAAATAAAGCTTCTAATTATGACACTCCATACTCTCAATGGGTAGTTAAAGATATCAAATGCTAAAAAAGAGACGGGAAACCGTCTCTTTTTAATAATTCTCTTTAGCCACAGAAATAATTCTTTGAATATGTAGTGTTAGATATACTATTTCATTACTATTTACTTCATATTTATAATTATTTACTATATATTCTTTTATCTTCAATGTACAATTATAAGCTTCTGGATAGCTTTTAATTACCATATTCATAAATTCATCTTCTGAATTGTTATCCTGATTATTTGTTATTATTCTCTTAGAAAAATATTTTAAATGAGTAAGTAATCTATCATAATTTAAGTCATCTTCATTAAATTCTAAAGCAAAATAATATCTTATAATATTTAATATATCCTTAACTATTTTAGTAGATTCTATAGAACTTGTTGTAGTTTGATTTAAACTTGCATTAATAAAATGTAATGCTATAAATCCAGCTTCATCTTCAGGTAGTTCAATTTTTAATTTTTTATTTAAAAAATTTAATGCCCACAAGGCTACTTTATACTCATTTTTATGAACTCTTCTAATTTCACTTAATAACTCATTTTTTATCATCATATTCTTTTTATATCTCTTTATTGCAAAAGCTATATGATCTGATAAAGATATATATATTTGCTTATCAAATTTCACATTTAGTTCTTTGCTAGCATGAGATATTATTTCATGAGATAATTGAAAAACCCCATCTGGTATCTGGTTTATTAACTTTTTAAATTTATTTCCTAATGTCTTATCATCTAAAATAAATGTTTTTTCAATTTTACTTTCATCTACTTCTTGACCTATTTTTCTATTAAAAGCAATTCCACTTCCTAAAAGAATAATTTCTTTTTTTGTTTTAGGATCTATCGAGACAACAACGTTATTATTTAATACCTTTTCTATTATCATAAATAATACTCCTATTAATTCTCTTTTGTATGAGCTTAAAAATTAAAGTATAAATCAATTCTATTTTTACACTTTATAAACAATAATATCATACCTTTTGCTTTTATTTATAATACTATATTTTTTATTAACATACAAATTAAAAAAATAAAAAAAAGACTTAGATAAACTAAGTCTTTGGCAGGGGCAGTAGGATTTGAACCCACAACCAATGGTTTTGGAGACCACTACTCTACCGTTGAGCCATACCCCTTCAGCAAAAATAATTTTATCAAAAGTATTTATTTTTGTCAACTTATAAATAATTATTTAAATTATATTATTTATAACAAAAGATACTTACATAGTATAAAAGATGTTTTTTACTTACACTTATAAAGCGTTTACACCTTTTATACTATGGTATCTTATAATACGTTTTTAAATTAAGCTCTATTTAAGCTCTTATGCATTTCGATCATTTCAAACGCTAAATCTTTTATAGTTTCTGCACTTATTAATTGGTCTTCAGCATGCATTATTATTAAAGAGAATTCTAACTTTTCTCCTGCAGCTTCTTTTTGAATTAATCCAGCGTGTGCATGGTGTCCTTGTAATAAGAATTGTTTAGCTTCTTCTAATTTTTGTTCAGCTAATTCATAATTACCTTGTCTACCTTCTCTTATAGCTTCCATAGCTAAAGATTTACCCATACCTACATTACTTATGATTTCAAATGCTACTAATTCTAATTCGTTCATAATTCTTCTCCTTTAATGTAAACTAATTCTAGTTGCACAATGCAACTAGAATTAGTATACTACATTTTTCGTTATTGTTCTATATTTTTCTACATTAAGCTATTTCTGTATACTCATTTGTTTCATTCATTTTAGCCGCTGCTTTGTTAGAAGCTATTACGAATGGTGCATAGATTAATACGCTGACTGCTAGACAGATAAATCCAAATACTAGAGCCATAATGTTTCCACCTGTTCCTAAGAAAGGTATTAGTGGTCCTGGAGTTGTCCAAGGCACTGAGTACGCTACTGGTGGCATTAAGTTAAACTTAATTGCGAAATATCCTATAAGTACATTTACTGTTGGTACTAATAAGAAAGGTATTAAGAACATTGGGTTTAATACTATTGGTAAACCGAATATAATTGATTCGTTTATGTTGAATAAACCTGGTGCTAAAGATAACTTAGCAATATCTTTTTGGTCTCTTTGTCTACTGAAGATAAAGATTGCAATGATTAATCCTAAAGTCATTCCTGATCCACCGTAGTTTGAGAATGCATCATATAAAGCCCAAGTATTTGGATAAGGTGCTCCCCATGCAGTTCCCATTTCAGAAACGAATTTTAAGTTTGCTGCATTTGCTTCAGCAAAAGTTACGTCTCTTACTGCTGCAATTGTATTTGGTCCGTGAATACCCATAACCCATAGAAGGTTAGCTACTAATCCAAATATAATTACTGATATAATGCTATCACCTAACTTAGTTAAAGGTGCTTGTAATACATTGTAAACTAATGTGTGGATTCCGCCACCATCTGTAACTTTTAATAATACGAAGTTCATAACTGAGAATCCAATTGTAACTATGATAATTGGAAGTAATATTTTAAATGTTCTTGCAACTGCTGGAGGCACTTGCTCTGGCATTTTAATTTCTAACTTTGGTGATTTAGAAAGCTTTGTTAAAATTTCCCCTACTAATAAACCTACTATAATTGCAACGAATAACCCTTGTGGTCCCATGTATTGAGTTGGTAGCCCACCGTCTACAGCTGCTGGATAGATGATAAAGAATACTGAAAGTGCTGTTAATCCAGTTAATAAGTCATCTCCACCAAGTGTCTTAGCAATATTTCTAGCAATTAAGAATACTACCATAATTGCTAATATATCTAAAGAACCTTTTAAAACAGGTGAAAATATTGCTTGATAATCTGCTAAATTTGGTATTAATTTACCTAACCCTAAAAGATTAGCTACGAATCCATCTGGTGATAATAAAACGAAGTTTAATAATACCATTAACGAACCAGCCATTGTTAATGGGAATGTTAGTATAAATGCGTCTCTTACTGCACATATATGTCTTTGTGCGTTAAGTTTTGCTGCTAGTGGCACTAGAGCTCTTTCAATAAGGCTATTGAATTTGTCCATAAAATTCATTTTTTCTTCCCCCTTAATTTTTAATTATAATAAATATTATTTATTATTCTCCAATTTTTTCTATAACTTGTTCTAATATAGCTTTTCCGTTCATTGTTCCATATAATCTCATATCAATTACTTCTACTGGAATTCTTCCATTTACTAAAGCATCTACTTGTGGCTTTTGGAATCTAACTTGTGGCCCTAATAATACGATATCTACCTTATCTATTACTGATGAACATTCAGATACTGGTAAAGCGTTTATTTCTATCTCTAATCCTCTATCATTTGCTGCTGCTTTCATTTTGTTTACTAAAAGACTTGTTGACATTCCCGCTGCACATACTAATAAAATATTTTTCATGATAATTCCTCCTAAAACTTAAATATTTATATTTTTATTTTCATATATTAATTTTTAATTATAAACTTATAAAACTTCACCATTTGTTTCTATTACTTTTTTATACCAATAGAAACTTTTCTTTTTAAAACGTCTTAAATCCTTTACATTTGACTCATCTCTATCTACATATACAAATCCATAACGTTTTTGGTAACCATTTAACCAACTTAGTAAATCTGTGAAGGACCAAGTGCAATATCCTAATAGTTCAGCTCCATCTGTGATTGCTTCCTGACAAGCCTTTATATGATTTCTTATATAATTTATTCTATAATCATCATTAACCTGTCCATCTTCTAATCTATCAAACTCTCCCAAACCATTTTCAGTGATTAGTATAGGAAGTCTATATCTACTATTTATTCTTCTAATTCCTATTCTTAATCCTGTAGAATCTATCTCCCAATCCCAATTTGTTGAATCTAAATGTGGATTCTTTATTGTTTTAAAAACTCCTGGAACTCCATAATTTTTTGCTGTTCCCTTCTTACCAGAAGTATTTATTTCCTCAAAATCACTTATTCCATCGATTTCATTCGCTTCGACAGTTTCACTTCTATAATAGTTGATTCCTATAAAATCAGGTTTTCCTCTTTCTAAAAGTTCAATATCACCATCTTCAATTTCTGGTGCCACACCTTGTCTCTCATACCTGTTTAGAGTAAATGTTGGATATGTTCCCCAACAATATATATCTAACCACCAGTGACAATTCATATCTTCTGCATTTTCTCTTGCTAGAACATCTTCTGTCTTACAAGTGTATGCATAATTTGGTGTGAAAGCAAAGCTTGGACCAATCATTCCATTAGGTACATATTTTCTAAATGATTCAATAGCTTTTGCATTTGCTAAACTTGCAATATGATTTGCATTTAGCATCCTCTTATCATCCTTTATCATTGGTGGATGAAGCGCTAATTTATATCCTAATAATATGAATACATTTTGTTCATTTAATGTTACCCAATACTTTACCCTATCTCCATATCTCTTATAAAGAGTTATACAGTAATTATTAAAGTCATCAATAATCTCTCTCGATTCCCAACCGCCATATAAGTCTTGGAGCTTTTGTGGTAAATCCCAATGATATATTGTAATTATTGGTTTAATATCACTTTTTATTAACTCATCTATTAAGTTATCATAAAACCTTAAACCATCTTCATTAACTTGTCCTCTTCCTTCCGGAAAGATACGACTCCATGATATCGAGAATCTGTATGCCTTTAATCCCATTTCTTTCATTAAAGCAACATCTTCTTTATATCTGTTGTAATGATCAACTGCAATATCACCATTTGTTGATTTATATGTTGTTCCATCTAATTTACTAAATGTATCCCATATACTTAAACCTTTTCCATCCTTGTCAAAGGCACCTTCAACTTGATATGCTGCCGAGGCACTTCCCCATAGAAATCCATCTTTAAATTTATCTAATTCTGAATGAATCACTATCGTTTCACCTCTTTTCCTTCCCTGTGACTAAAGTATACTACATATTTTTATGATTTGTAATCATTTTCACATTATAAAAAACAAGTGCTTAATGTTTAAAACGTGTCACTTTTATATAACACTTTGTTTTTTGATATCTTTATATACACCTTTGTAAACCCTTTCATTTTAGATGTTTTCATAAATTGTATATACATTTAGAGAATTGTATATAAAAAAAGAAAATACACATTGTTTTGTATATTTTCAAAAAATCCTTATTTATTTTTTAGGGTATTGTAAATAATAGTTATATAATTTTTTTCCTATTGTTTCAATTATATATAAAACAGGGACCTGAGTTGTTATATCATGTCCTTGAGCTTTATCTTGTTGAACATAATAACTTATATTAATATCAGACATTTTTGCTAAAGTACAATTTTCATTATTAGTTACACTTATAACTTTACTTTTTTCCTTCTTTAATCTATTAACATGATCTATAACTGTTGGAGTTTCACCTGATACTGAAAATACTATCGCTACACTATTCTCATAATGTTTGCAGGATGTTGGATAAAAAGGATCATCTAAATACATTGCGAATTTACCTACAGCTGAAATGTATCTTGCTGCATATTTACCAAGTACTCCTGAAAAACCTATTCCAACAAATACGACATTATCTACTGTGTTTATAACCTCACATATTTGTTTAATTTTGTTTTTAAAATCCTCTGTTTCTGATTTTCTTAAGAAATCAATCAACATTGCAGTATTATCAGTCAATTGATTACTCTCTCCATTTTCTATGTATAATTTTAATTTTACTTTAAATTCAGAAAATCCATCACAGTTTAACTTTTTACAAAACCTCAAAATTGTAGTAGTAGAAACATGAGCTTCGTTTGCTAATTCTCTAATTCTCATATATATAACTTTTTCACTATTTTTTATTATATAGCTATATAGAGATAATTCTAATTCGTTTAAACTTTGAATTTTATCGTGACTAAACATACTTCTACTTCCCCTTTTTCTTTAGCTTCTTTTTGTACTACATTGTAATAAAATATTAATTATAAAACAACCTATTTATATATTACCCAATAATTATTTTGTATATTTATCTTATAATTTTTAAAGAAAAATGACAAGTAATTAGGAATAACTTCCTAGTACTTGTCATTTCTTTAGTGTATTTTATAGTTCTTCTCCTCTAGTCTCAATTACATTCTTGTACCAGTGGAATGATGCCTTTTTCTTTCTTTCAAGATTATTTTTATGATCTACATATATAAATCCATATTGCTTCTTATATCCATTTAACCAGCTTAATAAATCTATAACAGACCAAGCATAATATCCCTTCATATTGATTCCTTCTTGTATAGCCATCTTAACAGCGCTTAAATGTTCTTCAATATATTTAATTCTTGGAATATCTACTATTTCATCTTCAATTATTGGATCTTCATCACCTAATCCATTTTCAGTGATATACATTTTAACGTCACCGTATCTTTCTTTAAGAAGTCTTAATCCAGCTAAAAATCCTTCAGGTGATATTTCCCATCCCCATTTAGTATACTTTTTATCATCCATCATAACAGTCTTATAAACACCATCAAATGAAGGGTTTCCTGGCGCCCCAGTTGAGTTTTCTCTGGTTCTTTCAACTTCTTCTGATACATCATTTTTCATAACTCTTTGAGGTTGGTAATAGTTTAATCCAATAAAGTCATTCTTATCAGCAGCTCTTTTTATTACTGCTAATTCTTCTTCTGTCCAATCAGGAGTAAATCCTAATTTTTCAATATGTTTAACAACATATTCTGGATATTCACCTTTTAATATTGGATCATAATACCAATGCGTATCTACCTCTCTAGCATGCATAGTAGCTTCTATATTCTCTGGATTTTCATCCACACTAAACGCTGGTGAGAATACATGAGTTATGCCGATCTCTCCATATTGCTTTAAGCTCTTATATAATTCAATTGATCTTGCATGAGCTGTAAATACATTATGCGTAGCTTGGAAGTATTTTTTACCATNTCTGATTTTCTTAAGAAATCAATCAACATTGCAGTATTATCAGTCAATTGATTACTCTCTCCATTTTCTATGTATAATTTTAATTTTACTTTAAATTCAGAAAATCCATCACAGTTTAACTTTTTACAAAACCTCAAAATTGTAGTAGTAGAAACATGAGCTTCGTTTGCTAATTCTCTAATTCTCATATATATAACTTTTTCACTATTTTTTATTATATAGCTATATAGAGATAATTCTAATTCGTTTAAACTTTGAATTTTATCGTGACTAAACATACTTCTACTTCCCCTTTTTCTTTAGCTTCTTTTTGTACTACATTGTAATAAAATATTAATTATAAAACAACCTATTTATATATTACCCAATAATTATTTTGTATATTTATCTTATAATTTTTAAAGAAAAATGACAAGTAATTAGGAATAACTTCCTAGTACTTGTCATTTCTTTAGTGTATTTTATAGTTCTTCTCCTCTAGTCTCAATTACATTCTTGTACCAGTGGAATGATGCCTTTTTCTTTCTTTCAAGATTATTTTTATGATCTACATATATAAATCCATATTGCTTCTTATATCCATTTAACCAGCTTAATAAATCTATAACAGACCAAGCATAATATCCCTTCATATTGATTCCTTCTTGTATAGCCATCTTAACAGCGCTTAAATGTTCTTCAATATATTTAATTCTTGGAATATCTACTATTTCATCTTCAATTATTGGATCTTCATCACCTAATCCATTTTCAGTGATATACATTTTAACGTCACCGTATCTTTCTTTAAGAAGTCTTAATCCAGCTAAAAATCCTTCAGGTGATATTTCCCATCCCCATTTAGTATACTTTTTATCATCCATCATAACAGTCTTATAAACACCATCAAATGAAGGGTTTCCTGGCGCCCCAGTTGAGTTTTCTCTGGTTCTTTCAACTTCTTCTGATACATCATTTTTCATAACTCTTTGAGGTTGGTAATAGTTTAATCCAATAAAGTCATTCTTATCAGCAGCTCTTTTTATTACTGCTAATTCTTCTTCTGTCCAATCAGGAGTAAATCCTAATTTTTCAATATGTTTAACAACATATTCTGGATATTCACCTTTTAATATTGGATCATAATACCAATGCGTATCTACCTCTCTAGCATGCATAGTAGCTTCTATATTCTCTGGATTTTCATCCACACTAAACGCTGGTGAGAATACATGAGTTATGCCGATCTCTCCATATTGCTTTAAGCTCTTATATAATTCAATTGATCTTGCATGAGCTGTAAATACATTATGCGTAGCTTGGAAGTATTTTTTACCATCTCCAACTATTGCTGGTGGGTGAGCCCCTGCTAAATATCCTAAAGCACAGAATACTACTGTTTCGTTAAATGTAATCCAATGTTTAACTCTATCTCCAAAAGCATTGAAACATACTTCAGCATATTTAACGAATGCATCTACTGTTTCTTTATTTGTCCATCCACCTTTTTCTTCCAATACTTGAGGTAAATCCCAATGATATAAAGTTACAAAAGGAACTATTCCATATTTTAAACATTCATCAATTACATTATTATAAAATTCTAATCCCTTTTGATTTACTTCTCCAACTCCATTTGGGATTATTCTTGGCCAAGAAATTGAGAATCTATAAGACTCTAATCCCATTTCTGCCATAAGCTTTATATCTTCTTTATATCTATGATAGTGATCTACTGCTACATCACCATTTGTTCCTTCGAAAGTTTTCCCTGGTATTTTAGAGAATACGTCCCAGTTAGAAAGACCTTTTCCGTCTTCGTTCCATGCTCCCTCAACTTGATATGATGCTGATGCTGCTCCAAATAAAAAGTCCTTTGGAAATTTCATTTTTATTCTCTCCTTTATCTCTACTCTATTATTACTTCATTTATTGCTATGTTTCTTACTATATACTTGTCCAAAATTAGGGTATTAATTACTTTACGTGTATTGTGTAATAAAGTGCACTTGCATATTTTGATTTAGTTTTAAATGATGTTTTTAAATGATTTTCAAGTTCTGCTCTCTCTAAATCTGACTCTCCAGTATAAACTACCTTAATTCTATTAGAATCATCTTTTAAAGTTAATTTAACTTTATCATCTTCATAATTATCAAAAAACTCTCTTATGAACTTCATTTGAGCCCCATTCATTTCTACTGTATATGTCATAAATAATCACACCTTTTTCTTATTTTATTTCTTCTATAGGTACATTCTACACCGAATTTTACAAAATTGTAATAGTTTTCACTAGTAATAAAACAAATACCTACTATTTAAAATATGTTTCTCATTCGTAACATATTGTTTCATATGGTTATAAAAAAATGAGCTGATATATATCAGCTCATTTTATCTAAGTTATATATTACTATTATTGATAACAAACCTCTTTAATATTACAGCTTTTATAACGTTATAAGTTATACTTTCTGGAACAATCTCCTTTATTGGTTTTAAAGCATTTGCTCCAACCTCAGATATAGCTTTATCAACAACGTTCTCTTCTTCTTCTGTAAAAAACTCACTAAAATCTATATCGAATCCTAAGTCATTATTGTCAGCTATATAATGTTCTATATGACTAAATATAGTTTGGATGGTAATACCTCTTTCCTTAGCTACATCCTCAAAGCTCATACTATCTCTCAACATATTAACTGTAGTTACATATGACTTTTCTTTTGTATCACTTTTAACTTTAATCTCCTTGCTTTCTCTAGTAACAGTATTAAAGATAAAACTTACTTTAATTTGCTTTTCATCTATATATTTTTTAATAGCATCCATAAATACTTCACCGTATTTTTCAAGCTTAGCTTTACCTACTCCACTAATATCTAAAAACTGCTCTTCGTTTATCGGCATCCTTGTACTTAATTCCCTTAATGTATTATCACCAAATATAATATATGGAGGTATTTTTTCTTCTGATGCTATTTCCATTCTTATAACTCTTAATACATTAAACAGTTCATTATTTTTAGCTACTGATTGCTTAACATTAACTTGTTTTATAAAAACTTGTCTTTGCCCTTTAACTATTTCCATAGACTTATTATTTAAAGTAACTACAGGATATTCCCCCCTATAATTAAGATATCCATAGGATATTAGTATATTTATAAATTCTGCTAATTTATCTTTAGTATAGTTCTTCATTATATTATATGTAGATAATTTATCCAATCCAAATTCGATAACCTTTTTATTAGTAGATCCTCTAAGAACATCTACTATCATTCCTATGCCATATTTTTGTCCCATTCTATATGCACAAGAAATAACCTTTTGTGCATCTTCAGTCTTATCAACTAGTTCACCTTGCAATTCGCAATTACTACAATTATTACAATTTTCTTCTACTTCTTCACCAAAATATTTTAATATAAACTTTCTATAACACTCTTGGTTATATACAAAATTAATCATAGTTTGTAGTTTTGAAAGTTCATTTTCTTTTCTTATCGGATCATTAGTTCCAGCATCTATAATATATCTTTGTGTTTGAACATCTGATGGTGAAAATAACATTATACACTCACTATTTTCTCCATCTCTCCCAGCTCTACCTATCTCTTGATAATAACCTTCAATATTCTTAGGCATATTATAATGTATTACATATCTAATATTAGGTTTATCTATACCCATTCCAAAGGCGTTAGTAGCTATTATAAGCTTTGATTTATCATATATAAAATCTTCTTGTGCTACTTTTCTCTCTTCATCACTTAATCCAGCATGATATTTCTCTACAGCTATACCTTTTTGAAGTAAAAAACTATGAAGATTATCTACCTCTTTTCTAGTAGCGCAATATATAATTCCTGATTCATCCTTGTTCTTTTCTATATAGTCTAGTAAATAGTTCTTTCTAATAACACCTTTTTCAACTATTATTTTTAGATTTTCTCTATCAAAGCCTGCTATAAAAATCTTAGGATTTTTAAGCTCTAGTCTATCTACTATATCTCTTCTTACCTCTTCTGTTGCAGTAGCTGTAAAAGCTGTTACTATAGGTCTTTTAGTTAATAATGATATAAATTTACTAATTCTTCTATAACTTACTCTAAAATCATGTCCCCATTGTGATACACAGTGAGCCTCATCTATTGCAATTTGAGATATTTCCATTTGAGTTATCATTGTCAAAAACTCATTAGACTCTAATCTTTCTGGAGCTACATATAAAATCTTTATATCTCCATTTTTAATTTTTCTTAATATCTCATTTATTTCTACATTATTTAATGATGAATTTATATATGCCGATTCTATACCTATATTATTTATACTATCTACTTGGTCCTTCATTAATGAAATAAGAGGAGATATTACTAGCGTTATCCCATTTAAGATCACAGCTGGAACTTGATAGCATATAGACTTTCCTCCACCTGTTGGCATTATTGTTAATACATCATTTCCATTAAGTATTTCACTAATAATTTCTCCTTGTTTTCCCCTAAAGGAGTTATATCCATAATATTTTTTTAATATCTCTAATGCCTTATCCATAAATTCTCCTTTGCCTTTATATATAAACTTAAAACACTTCGTTTAAATTATTAACAGTCATACTAAATCTATTCAAACACTCATTCTATCAACAACTTTCTAATATATTCATTATTAATAGAATACTTTTTAAAAGCATAAAAAAAACTAGCAAGAATATCTTACTAGTTTCTTTGGCAGGGGTACTAGGAATCGAACCTAGCCTAATAGTTTTGGAGACTACTGTACTACCGATATACGATACCCCTAAGTACAATACATATTATATCTTATGTTTCTAATTAAATCAATGTTTTTTCTACTATTTTTTTATAATTCTTTTCTTTTGTCATCTTTTTGGATAAAATAATAGATAGTTAATAATTAAGAGTTAAAAGTTAAGAGTTAAAAATTTATTTTATTTAAGTTTATTGTTCTCTTACTATTAACTATATAATGGAGGATTTTTATGATTTTTTCTGTTAATAGCGTTGAGCAAACTACCGCTATTGGTTTAGAGTTAGGTAAGCTTTTAAAATCTGGTGATATAGTATGCTTAACTGGAGATTTAGGTACTGGTAAAACTCATATAACTAAAGGTATCGCAAAAGGTTTGGGAATTGATGATCACATTACTAGCCCTACATTTACCATAGTAAATGAGTATGATTCTGGAAGATTAAAATTTTATCACTTCGACGTTTATAGGGTATCAGATCCCGATGAAATATACGCTATAGGTTTTGATGATTATATATTTTCAGATGGAGTTTCTGTTATTGAATGGGCTAACTACATAGAAGATATATTACCTAATGAATATCTACATATTCATATAGAAAAAAATTTAGATAAGGGTGAAAATTTTAGAAGTATTACTTTGAAGCCTTATGGTGAAAGATATGATTACATAAAGGAGTTAAAATTATGATAGTTTTAAGTATGGATTCTTCATCTTTAGTAACTACTGTTGCTCTTCTTAAAGATGAACATATACTAGGTGAGTTTACTATTAATTTCAAAAGAGAACATTCAGTTATATTGATGGAAAAGGTAGAAGAACTTCTTAAAGATTGTGAAGTTGATATAAATGATGTTGATGGATTTGTAGTATCAAAAGGTCCTGGTTCATTTACAGGATTGAGAATAGGTATGGCTACTGTAAAAGGTTTAAGCATGGGAAGTAATAAACCTTATGTTAGCATATCTAGTTTAGATGCTTTAGCTTACTCCCTTTTAAATTTTGATGGTCTTATATGCCCGATAATGGATGCATTAAGAGATAGTGTATTCACTTGTATTTATAAAAATATTGATGGTAAACTTACTAAAGTTATAGATTATTCTGCTCTTTCTTTAGAGGAACTAGCTACAAAGTTAAATTCACTAGGAGAAAAAGTTATATTTACTGGTGATGGTGTATACAAGCATAAAGATTACTTACTAGCAAATATTCCTAAGGCTATATTTGCCCCAAATCATTTAAGTATCATAAAAGCTTCTTCTCTTGGAGAACTTGGAATGATTGAATTAAAAAATGGAAACTTTGATGATAAAAACTCTGCTCCACTTTACTTAAAGAAACCTCAAGCAGTAAGAGAATTAGAACAAAGGTTGGCTATGAAAAATGAAAATAGATTATAAACTTATGGATATCTCTCATATTAATGATGTCTATGAACTAAGTAAATCATGTTTTTCTGTTCCTTGGAGTTTAGATTCTATATCTTATGAAATAGAAAATCCACTAGCAAAATATGTTATTGCCGAAAACTTATCCACAAAAGAAGTATTAGGTTTTGCAGGTGTGTGGATAGTTGCTGGAGAAGGTGATATAACTAACATTGCTGTTAATCCATCTTATCGAAAACAAGGTATAGCTTCTAGACTTTTAGAAAAACTTTTTGAGGTGTGTAAAGAAAATAACTGTACTGAAATAACATTAGAAGTTAGAGCTTCTAATATCGCAGCTCAAAATCTTTATAAAAAGTTTAACTTTAAAGAAGAAGGAATAAGAAAAAAATATTATTCAGACAATGGTGAGGATGCTATCATTATGTGGAGAAGAGATAACTAAATAGTTAATAATTAAAACATAAGAGTTAATAGTTCAGGAATAAAATCAATTAATTTGATTATTTAAAGAATCTGTACAACAGTTTCTCTCCTAAACTATTAACTCTAAATTATTAAATATTAACTTAAATTAATTACGCTATTTGGTTTTTTGAATCATTAAATTTACTATCAACTTTAAATATTGCTACCGATACTTTCTTATATAAAAGATAAGTTATTATTCCTACGATTAAAGCCTTTAGTCCATTGAATGGTAATAATCCTACAATAACATATTGGCTTAGTTCTGCTGGTGCCATTTGCATTCCATATGCAGGTAGTAAGAAATATACATTAGCTACTATTCCTAACAATTCCATAACAATTCCACCTATTATCATACCTATAATAGCAGTTTTTTTACTCTTATTTCTATTATAAATCCATGCTGCTGGTACAACTAATGCAAGACCAACTATAATATTGGCTAATTCTCCTATAAAACCTGTTTCTGTTCCTTTTATTAAGAATCTTAATAATACTTTTAATATTACTATAGCTCCACCTGCTACTGGTCCATAAGCAAATCCACCCATTAATGCTGGAACTTCACTTAAATCGATCTTTAACCATGGGAACAATGGAATTACAGGGAAATCAAAATACATTAATACTACTGCAATTGCAACTAATAAGGAAATTTTAATCATTTTGTTTACGTTTTTGTTTGAATTATTCATTTCATTCTCCTCCCAAAAGTTATCCTCTGGGGTAATTTGTTAGAATCTAAATTGCTTGTCTTATTTATATTTTGCTTAAAAATAATTTTTTAATACATAAAAAAGCCCTGATGAAAATTCACCAGGGCATAAAAAACAAGCTAATTAAACTAAATGCAAAATAGCACTTATTTATCTAACTTACTACCTTCTTTCATCCAGACTTTACTGTCGGCCTCGGAGTTTCACCGAATCATACTCATAAGAGCTCGCGGGCTATACCGCCGGTAGGGAATTACACCCTGCCCTGAAGATAATTTTATTAACATTTATTTCATTTATATTATATTCTAATATTGGTATTTTTTCAAGTAATGTTATTATATTTTTTAATTTTTTAATAATACCTTTAGTTTTTGTTACATTGAACACCTAATAGTAACAGCATTATTTATCTATATCTTTCATAGTTAAAGAAATTCTCTTTCTTTTTTCATCTACTTCCATTATCTTAACCTTTATAACATCTCCTACTTTTACTATATCTAAAGGATGTTTTACAAATCTATTAGCCATTTGACTTTTGTGAACAAGCCCATCTTGATGCACTCCAATATCTACAAAAGCTCCAAAATCAGATACATTTCTTACTGTACCCATAAGAATCATTCCTGGAGTTAAATCTTTTATATCTACTACACCAGTTTTTAATATTGGTTTTGGCATATCTTCTCTTGGATCTCTACCAGGCTTTTGTAATTCCTTTATAATATCCTTTAAAGTAATTTCTCCTACTTCTAATTCTTTTATTATATTACTTAATCCCTTTTCAGAAACTCTTTCATTTATATCATCTAGCTTCCTATTCTTTAAGTCTTCTTTAGTATAACCTAACATTTCAATAAGTTTTTTTGTTATATTATATGATTCAGGGTGAACTGAAGTATTATCTAAAGGTTCTTTACTTTCCATAACCCTTAAGAAACCAGCACATTGCTCAAATGCCTTTTGTCCTAATCTCTTAACCTTTAATAATTCCTTTCTAGAGCTAAATCCTCCAACTTCATCTCTATAAGCTACAATATTATTAGCTATAGCTGAATTTATACCAGCAACATAAGTTAATAACGAAGGTGTAGCAGTATTTAAATCTACTCCAACTTTATTAACTGAATCCTCAACAACTCCAGTTAACGATTCATCTAATCTCTTTGGTGTTACATCATGTTGATATTGTCCTACACCTAAAGCTTTGGGTTCAATTTTCACTAGTTCAGCCATTGGATCTTGAAGTCTTCTACCAATAGAAATAGCTCCTCTTATAGTTACATCTAAATCTGGATACTCTTTAGTTGCAAGCTCTGATGCTGAATAAACTGATGCTCCTGATTCTGATACTATTACATAAACTAATTCTTTCCCCGTTTCTTTTTTTATTTCAGATATCATCTCTGAAATAACTTCCTCAGATTCTCTTGAAGCCGTTCCATTTCCTAGAGATATTACTTCTACATCATATTTATTTATAAGCTCTTTTAAAACCTTCTTAGTACCATTTACATCATTTCTAGGTAATGTAGGATATACAGTAGCCTTTTCTAAAAACTTCCCAGTAGAATCTAATACAGCAACCTTACATCCTGTTCTGAATCCTGGATCAAATCCCATAACAACCTTACCTTTTATAGGTGGTTGCATAAGTAGTGATTTTAGGTTTTCCTTGAATATTAATATTGCACCCTCTTCTCCTTTGTCTGTAAGTTCACTTCTCACTTCTCTCTCTATTGAAGGAAATATTAGTCTCTTATATGAATCCTTAATTGCTAGCAATAAGTATTTATCTGTTATATCATTCTTTTTAAGAATTTTATTTTCTAAATATGATAATACCTTTTCTTCATTTACATTTATCTTCACTGAAAGAATTTTTTCTTTTTCTCCCCTATTTATAGCAAGTATTCTATGTGGAGGAATTTTAGATACCTCTTCACTGTATTCATAGTACATTTCATAAGGTGTAGATTCTTCGCTACTACCTTTTGTTTCAAGCTTTCCTTCTCTTACAGTAAGTTCTCTTATCCATTTTCTATAACTTGCTTCATCTGATATCATTTCGGCTATTATATCTAAAGCTCCATTAATAGCATCCTCTGATGATAAAACTTTCTTTTCTTCGTCTATATATTTAGAAGCTTCTTCTTCTATATTACCTTTAAAATCACCTTCAAGTATTACTTCAGCTAATGGTTTTAACCCCTTTTCTAATGCTATTGTAGCTCTTGTTCTCTTCTTTTGCTTAAACGGTCTATATATATCCTCAACTTCTGTTAAAGTTTCACTTACTTCTAAAGCTTTTACTATTTCTTCAGTTAATTTCCCTTGTTCATCTATAGATTTTAAAACTGCTTCTTTTCTTTCTTTTAAATTTCTAAGATAATTTAATCTTTCAAAAAACTTTCTTAAAACTTCATCTGTCATAGCTCCAGTTTGTTCTTTTCTATATCTCGCTATGAAAGGAACCGTATTACCTTCATCTAATAAAGTAATAACATTTTGAACATACTTTAGTGATATTCCTAATTCCTTTACTAATCTTTCCTCTATATTTACCATAGCTCCTCCTAAACTTATGTCACTTATTTTTCTTTCACTAACTATTATATAATATTTCCCAATTATTTTTTAATATTTTTTCTTCCTGAATATTACACTATTGATATTAAGTAAATTAACTTGTATAATTTAATTGTAAAATATTTACAATTAGGTGGTGATATTATGCCTCAATTTATTAATAAATTTATGTATATTCTATTAATAATATTTATAACATTCCTTGTATTAAATGAATTTTACGTAATTGACTTTTCTACAAATCTAAGGAATATATTTATATTCTTAACATTGATATTAATTTTATTAACATCAATGAAGGAAATATTATCAGGTAAGAATGGATTTATAAAATTCTTAAATATTCTAACTTTACTTTGTACTGTTGTTGGTGGTATTTTCTCTATTGTTAAAGGACAACTTAATACCTTTATTTATATATGTTTAATATTCTCACTAATTAACGGAGTAATAGTTTTGACATATTCAAAAACATAATTTTATTTATTTTAATCATATTACAAACATTAGAATAATATTATTAGATATATATTATAATTTCGAGGTACTTTTATGCGAAAAAAACTTATATATCTTTTAAGCTTATCCGTAACATTTATTTTATTATTTTTTCTAATTTTGCTTAACTGTTCATATTCATCTTTTGATTCTAGCAACGTAAAAGACACTATAGATGTACTTTCTTCGGAAACATTTAATGGACGTTTAGCTGGTTCTACTGAGAATACGATGGTTGCAGATTTTATAGAAAATAAATTTAAAGAAAGTAATTTAAAAACTTATGGAGACGGTAGTTACAAAAAAGATTTTAATACTATCTGTCCAATTTCTACAGACACAACACCTTATCTTAAAATAATGTCTAATGGCAAAGTAGAAGAAGAACTTCAATATGGAGTTGACTTTAAAGAAGATATGATTAACTTTAGAGGAAATAGATTTACTTTTTCTAATAAAGATAAAATTTCTTCATTCTATCTTTCTATTGAAGTAACTACTTCTGAAAACAAGTTTTTATTTTTTGTTCCTAATGGAAATGAACTTTACTTTAGAAGTTCCTTCATGAGCGATTTTCCTTATGATGCTGTTATTATGGTGACAGAAAACACCAAGAACAAAATACTTAATAGCTTAAATGAAGGGAAAGAAATTTCTGTTCATGTTCCTTTTGAAGCTGAAAACAAAACAATCTCTAATGTAGTTGGTGTTATTGAGGGTACTGATAAAGAAGCTGCCCCTTTAGTAATTACAGCCCACTTTGATCACTTAGGTAAAGACGGCTTAGGTAATATATATGGTGGTGCATTAGATAACGCATCGGGTACAAGCTTTATGCTTGAACTTCAACGTAGCCTTTCTACATTTGCTAAACCTAATCGAGATATAATTTTTGTTGCTCTAAATGCGGAGGAATTTGGGTTATTAGGATCGAAACAGTTTGCAGAAGACAATATATTTAATTTAAAAAATTCGGAAGTCATAAATTTTGATATGGTTGGAAGCTCTGGTTTTCCAATAACATTTATGCAAGGTGTTGATTTTAAAGATAAAGATTCAGAACTACTAAAATCATTAGAAGAACTATGTAAAAAAAATAATACTTCTTATGAAGTTGTATATCAAGACTCAAGTGATCATGCTAGCTTTAATAAGTTAGGTATAGATTCAGTAAGCTTTTGTCATAGTGATTTAAGTAAAATTCATACTCCATATGACACTACAACCTATATTAGTACTGATGCTATAGATTCAGTTTATGAAATAGTAAACCAAAAAATAATGAATAGTTGCTATAACAACTTTACTTTATTACTTTACAATAAACTGTTAATTCTAGTTTTATCAATAATTCTAGGTGTCTTAGTTGGATATCCTCTTCTTAAGAAAAAAGTAAAATAAATAAATGCCTACGACATGAATATCATATCTGTCGTAGGCATATTTCTTTTCACTAAAGATGAATATTTCTCTTAACTTTGCTAATATTTCTCTTGTAAGCTTTAGCTAACAACATTTTCAAGCTATTTATTCTGTTTTAGATAAGCAGTTATAAACTGATCTATTCCACCATCCATAACAGAACTTAGATTTGATGTTTCTTCGTTAGTTCTATGATCTTTAACCATGTTATATGGATGGAATACATACGATCTTATTTGACTTCCCCATCCCATATCTTTTAGCTCCCCAGTCAAATCTTCAATTTTCTCTTTATGAGCTCTATCCTTAAGTTCTATAAGTTTAGACTTAAGCATTGACATGGCTGTGTCTTTATTTGAAAATTGACTTCTTTCATTTTGGCACTGTACAACTATTCCAGTTGGTATATGAGTTATTCTTATAGCTGATTCAGTTTTATTTACGTGTTGCCCACCAGCTCCACTCGCTCTATACGTATCTATCTTTAAATCATCAGATCTAATATCAATATCTTGGTCTTTAGTAAGCTCTGGTAGTACTTCTACTGAAGCAAAGGATGTTTGTCTCTTACCATTAGCATTAAAAGGTGATATTCTTACTAACCTATGGATACCCTTTTCAGCTTTCAAATATCCATAAGCAAATTCCCCTTTTACTTTTAAGGTAACACTCTTTATTCCAGCCTCGTCACCTTCTAATAAATCTACTACTTGAACCTTATAGCCTTTCTTTTCGCACCATCTAGTATACATTCTAAGAAGCATATCAGTCCAATCATTAGCATCAGATCCACCAACTCCTGCATGAAGGTTTAATATAGCATCATTTTTATCATATTCACCAGATAAAAGTAACTCTATTCTATATTCTTCAATTAGTTTTTCTATATCTCTAATCTCATAGATAATTTCATTTACAGTCTCTTCATCATCTTCTGCAATTTCAGCTAATACTTCAACATCATCTATTCTATTAATTAAACTTTCAAATCTATCTATTTTATCCTTAATACTCTTACTTTCTTTAGTAACTTCTTCTGCTCTTTTTATATCATCCCAGAATCCTTTTTCCTGCATCTGAAGCTCAAGCTCTTGAAATCTCTTTTCTAAACTGTCCTTGTCAAAGAGAAGCCCTCATTTCATCTAATGTAACCTTTAAACTATTAAGTTTAGCAAGCTCTTGCTCTAATTTAATTAACACTATATCAACCCCTTTAGCCAATTTATAATTTATAATTTATAATTTATAATTAAGAATTAAAAATTATCTATGAAATTTCTTCTTAATTCCTTTTTACTATATTCTATCATTATAAACATCTATTTAAAATAATAATATATATTTTAAACTGTAAAATTCATAGAATCTCTTTCTCCAATTTAAAATTTAAAATTAATAATTAAAAAAGTGCCCTTAGGGCACTTTTTTATACTCCTCTGCCGCAGCAGTTTTTATATTTCTTTCCACTTCCGCAAGGACAAACATCATTTCTTCCTACTTTGTTTTCATTTCTTGCAGGTTCCTTCTTTAAGCTCTTATCATCTTCTCCATGACTAGCAGAAGTTTCTTCTACAACTTTTTCTCTTTCCACTGGTCTTTCAACTCTTACATGGAATAAGAACTTAACTGTTTCATTCTTAATTCCCTCGATCATTTCTTCAAACATTGCACTACCTTCCATTTGGTACGCTTGAATTGGATCTTGTTGCTTATATGCTCTTAATCCCATTCCTTGTTTTAAATGATCCATATTATCTATATGAGCCATCCATTTTTGGTCAACAACTCTTAAAAGAACTACTCTTTCGATTTCTCTCATTTGTTCTTCACCAAATTCTAACTCTTTACCTTTATAAATTTCTAATACTACAGATAATAATTTATCTTTTATTTCTGTATTAGAAAGGTCAGCTAAATCTTCTACAGTTACTGTTCCATTAGGTAGACATATATCCCCTAAGTATTGTAATAACTTACCTAACTCTTCTTCTAGGTTTTCAATCTCACCCATTAAGTGAGAATTTACAGCATCTGCAATAACCTCTTCTATCATAGATTCTATTTGATCTTTTAAGTTTTTACCTTCTAAAACTTCTCTTCTTTGTCTATAGATAACTTCTCTTTGAAGATTCATTACATCATCATATCCAAGTAAGTTCTTTCTTATATCAAAGTTATTACCTTCAACTTTCTTTTGAGCATTTTCTATAGCTTTAGTAACCATATTACTTTCTATTGCTTCATCCTCTTCAAGTCCTAGCTTATCTATAACTCCTTGAATCTTTTCTGAACCGAAAATTCTCATCAAGTCATCTTCTAAAGATATAAAGAATAATGATGCACCTGGGTCCCCTTGACGTCCTGATCTACCTCTTAATTGGTTATCTATTCTTCTTGATTCGTGTCTTTCAGTACCTATTACCTTTAATCCACCAACTTCTATAACACCTTCACCAAGCTTAATATCTGTACCTCTACCAGCCATGTTAGTAGCTATTGTAACAGCTCCATATTCACCAGCATGAGATATTATTTCAGCTTCTTGAGAATGATATTTGGCATTAAGCACTTGATGCTTTATTCCTCTCTTCTTTAATAGAGATGAAATATACTCTGATCTATCAACACTAGCAGTACCAACTAAAACTGGTTGGCCTTTCTCGTTAGAAGAAACTATTTCATTTATTATAGCCTTATACTTACCAGCTTCATTTTTATAAACAATATCTGAGCTATCTATTCTTGCAACTGGTCTATTAGTTGGTATAACAATAACATCTAAATTATAGATTTCTCTAAATTCATTTTCTTCTGTTAAAGCTGTACCTGTCATACCTGATAATTTATCATACATTCTGAAGTAGTTTTGGAATGTTATTGTTGCTAAAGTCTTAGATTCTCTTTGAATTTTAACTCCTTCTTTGGCTTCAATAGCTTGGTGAAGACCATCTGAGTATCTTCTACCTTCCATAAGTCTTCCTGTAAACTCATCTATAATAACTATTTGGTCATCTTTAACCATATAGTCTTTATCTAGTTTCATTGTGTAATTAGCTTTAAGTGCTTGAGTTACATAGTGTTGTAATTCTAAGTTTTTAGCATCTGCATAGTTTTCTAAATTAAAGCATTTTTCAGCTTTAACAACACCTTCATCAGTTAGTAAAACTGCATTTGCTTTTTCATCTATAGTAAAGTCTTGCTCTTTAACTAATGTTTTAACGAAATAGTCTGCAACACTATAGAATCTAGTTGACTTATCTCCCATACCTGAAATTATAAGCGGTGTTCTAGCTTCGTCTATTAAAATAGAGTCAACTTCGTCTACTATTGCAAAGTTTAATTCTCTTTGAACCATTTCTTCTTTGTAGATTACCATATTATCTCTTAAGTAATCAAAACCATACTCGTTATTAGTACCGTATGTGATATCACAGTTATAAGCTGCTCTTCTTTCATCGTTAGTTATTCCATGTACTATAACTCCAGTTGTTAATCCTAAGAAGTTATATAAATGCCCCATCTCTTCCATTTGCGTTTTAGCAAGATAGTCATTTACTGTAATAACGTGAACACCCTTTCCTGTTAATCCATTAAGGTATGCTGGTAGTGTGGCTACAAGAGTTTTACCTTCCCCAGTTTTCATTTCAGCTATTCTTCCTTGATGAAGTACCATACCACCAAGTAATTGAACTCTAAAATGCTTCATTCCTAATACTCTCCAAGAAGCTTCTCTACAAACTGCAAAAGCTTCTGGTAATATACTATCTAAAGATTCCCCTTTAGCTATTCTATCTTTAAATTCAACTGTTTTATTTTGTAACCCTTCATCTGTTAAAGCTTGCATAGATGGCTCTAAAGCTTCTATTTTATCAGCTATACCTTGAAGTTTTTTTACTTCTCTTTCACTATATGTTCCAAATAGTTTCTCTAAAAATCCCATAAGTATTTCCTTTCAATTATAAACCATTATTATATCTTAAAGTTCTTTTATAAATTATACCATTTATTATGTTAATAATTCAACAAAAATAAACTTTATGAAAAATCTAAAAGGAGTCCCTTCAAAAGGAACTCCCTTATAATTTACTCATAATCCGGCTCTAAGATACCATAATTTCCATCTTTTCTTCTATAAATTACATTAATATTATTTGTATCTGCATCCTTAAATACAAAAAAGTCGTGTTCTACTAACTCCATTTGTAATATTGCCTCATCTGCAGTCATTGGTTTTATATTAAATTTTTTAATTTTTACTATTTCGCCAGTTCTTTCTTCATCTTCTATTGCTACTTCTTCTATGTTAGAAAATTTTAAAGAACTATTATTTCTTCTTGATAGTTTAGTTCTTTGTTTTCTTATCTGTCTTTCTAATTTGTTTTCTACTAAATCTATTGACTTATACATATCATCAGTGGCTTCTTCACATCTTAGTATAACACCATTGAATGGTATTGTTACCTCGAATATCTGCCTATTCCTTTGTACACTTAGTGTAGCTCTAGCTTCTACGCCTGGATTAAAATACCTGTCTAATTTTGAAATCTTCTTCTCAATTATTTCCTTTAATGCTGGTGTCACGTTAATATTCTTACCTATTACTGTTACTCTCATAAGGTCAACCCCTCTCTATTCGTTGTGGTTATGTCTTTTAAGATTTCAAATTCTTTTATTTATATATATTCTACTATTTAAAGTTTTATGAAACAAGCCTCATTATATTTGAATTTTCTGAATATTCTTTCTATAGTTTTGATTTACTTAACTTATCTTTAATTATTATAAGTTTACATAAAAAATCCACTAATTTCTAAGAAATTAGTGGATTTTTTGCAAAAGTTAGCTGACCTGGATTTTGACCCCACACTCGCCTACTGGAGCTTTTGCTACCCAGAATTACCCTCTCACTACTCACACTCTCAACATAACTGTTGGTAGGACTTACTTCTATACCGCACCATGCTCATTAAAACTTTGTCTAACTTACGTGGATCGTTTCGCCTGCGACTGGCATCGACTTGCATCCACAGACCTAACTTTTACATTAATATTATATATTGCTTTTGGCAATTGTCAATATAGTAATTTCTTCTATATCACAATTTTTTAATATTTTTTTACATTCTAATAGTGTTGCCCCAGTTGTAACTACGTCATCTACAAGCAAAATTCTTTTATTTTCAATATTATTTTCTTTTATTTTAAAAGCACCTTTAATATTTTTATATCTTTCTTCTTTTGATAGACTTTTTTGTTCTCTAGTATCTTTAATTTTAATAAGCGAATCATTAACTGGAATATCTAATGATTTACTTAGATTTTTGGCAATTACTTCACATTGATTAAACCCCCTCTGTTTAACAGAGGATTTACTCATAGGAACATAGCATATTTCATCAAATTCTATATTATTTTCATATATTAAATTTAATAACAATTCAGAAATAACATTTCCAGCAGTAAAGTTTTTATCATATTTAAATGCTAATATTAACTCTTTTAATATGCCTCCATAATATCCATATGATAATATATCATCCTGATTTTCTAATCTCTTAATTTTACTTTTGCAATATGGGCATATTCCTATAAAATCTTCAGAATTACAAATTATGCATCTATTGGATGGTGGATAAATAATATCAAGAATAGTTGATACAATGTTCCTTATTTCTTTAATAATTTTCTTTCCCATAAGCTTTGATTAAATCCTCTTGTTATATTTTTAGATTTATCCATATCATCTGATATCTCTTTCGATACCAACAGTATCTCAGGTAAAAACTCATTACTAACTCTAAGAGCCCCACATAGATAAATTATCTCTTTATAGCTGAAAGATTCATTATCCGAAAATAACATAACTATATTTAAATCATCTATAAAATTAATATAATTACCTATACTATTAGTAACTATAAAAATAGAGTCATTATACCCTTCTAATATATCTTCCACAAATCCAAAGTTCTGTTCTTTTACGTATTTAACCACCCTTATATCATCATTCTTTAAAGTGTTATAATAATTATTGTAAATCTTATTTAACATATATTCAGATGGAACAATAATTAAAGCTCTTTTTTTATTCTTCTTAAACCATTTAAGATATTCATATAAAGCTAGTGGTATATCATTTTCTAATCTTATTCTAGTTAAAACAAACCTTGGCTCTACGATTGGCACATTATCAACTAAATAAACTAATTCCATTTTACTCCCTATTGGAAACACATACTCTGAAGAATATATAATTATCTTACTAGATCTCCAATAAACATCTTCTACAGCTTCTCTAAGTCTATTTTTTGATATAGATGAAAATATACTTATATCATCAAATATAACAAGGTCGAAATCATCATATACTTCTTCTAATAAATCTATAGTTATAAACTTTATATCGTCTCCTATATGATTCTTCTTCTGTTCATCTATTAAAATATTATAGTATTCTCTCTTTCTCTTTTTTATTTGCTCCTTATCGGTACAACCCCATACATATAATATCTTACCATTATCATATAAAACTCTATTTATTAAATTTGAAAATACAATAGATGTATTAAAAGGTCTAGTTTTAACAGTAAGTACTTTAGTTTTCTTATCATACCAATTATTTATTTTCTTAAATGCACTGTTAAGCTCTTTATAATTCATCTTTATAACCTCTCTAAATTCTAATCCCTAACTATCTTTTCATCTGCTGTAATATCTATAATTCTTTCCTTTAATGAAGAATATCTTTCTACATTATTAGTGTTATTTACCATATATTTAAGAGCCTTTTGACTTCCAACAACTACTACTAATTCTTTGGCTCTTGTTATCCCAGTATATAGTATATTCCTATTCATCAAAAATGCTGACCCCATAAAAACTGGAGTTATTACAACTTTAAATTCACTTCCTTGACTTTTATGTACAGTTATTGCATATGCAAGCTCTAATTCATCTAAAAATGCAAATTCATAAACAACTCTTCGCTCATCATCAAATATTACTGTTAAAGTACTCTTATCTTCGTTTATAGACTCAATAAAGCCCATGTCACCGTTAAATACTCCAACACCTTCTTCATCACCAATACCACTAATTCTAGTCCATTTAAGAGAGTAGTTATTTTTTATTTGCATAACTTTATCTCCCTCTCTAAAAATCATTTCCCTAACATTCTTTTCTTTCTTATGATTTGATGGAGGATTAAGTATTTTTTGAAGTTCATTATTTAAATTCTCTACTCCTAATACACCTTTTCTTGTTGGCGATAAAATTTGTATATCCTTTACCTTATTCCATTTAGAATTAAAATTAGGTAATCTCCTATTTATTAAATCAATTATGGTTTTTAAAATATCATCTATATTTTCTCTTGAGTCAAAGAAAAAATCACCATCTTTTTTATTTAGGTATGGTAATTCACCACTATTAATTTTATGAGCATTAACAATGATCATACTTTCCTTACCCTGTCTAAATATTTCATTTAGTCTTACTACATTTATAAAATTACTATTTATCAAATCTCTCAAAACATTACCCGGACCTACTGAAGGTAGCTGGTCAACATCTCCAACTATTATCACTCTAGTTCCTAATCTAATAGCCTTTAAAAGACTATTCATAAGCATGATATCTATCATAGATGCCTCATCTATGATAATTACATCACCTTCTAAAGGTTCTCCTTCTCCCTTACCAAAAAATGAGTTTTCATCATCACTTACGCCCATTTCTAAAAGTCTATGAATAGTTTTTGCTTCTCTACCAGTAGATTCACTCATTCTCTTTGCTGCTCTTCCAGTTGGAGCTGCTAAAAGAACCTTCATGCCACTGTTTTCATATATCTCAATTATACACTTTATAATTGTTGTTTTCCCTGTTCCTGGTCCACCAGTTATTATTTCTATACCATTATTAAATGCACCTATAATAGCTTCTTTTTGAGCTTGCGCAAATTTTATATTATATCTTTTTTCAAAAGATTCTATTTCAAACAAAACATCAGTATTAATAGTCTGGAAGTTCTCTATGCTTAAAGTTATTATCTTATTAGTTACTCCTAACTCACAGTAATAATAAGGTAGAGTATACACTGCATCTATTTCCTTAATCTTTTCTACCTTTAACTTTCCTTCTAATACACTATTGTATATATTTTCTACCACAAGTTCTTCCTCAACCATAAGAACTTTCTTACATTCATCTATAAGCATATCCTGTGGCATATATGTATTTCCTAATGCTGAGAAATTATTAAGAACATATCTAATTCCGCTTTGTATTCTAAAAGGTGATATTATTTCAATCCCTAAACTTCTAGCAATTCTGTCTGCTGTTAAAAAACCTATTCCTGATATTTCATCATTTAATATGTATGGATTCTTTGAAACTATATCTATTGAATCTGGTCCAAACTTTTTATAAATTTTTAGACATTGATTTATAGTCATCCCATGTTTTTGGAAGAACATTATTATATCTTTTAAATCTTTACTCTCTAAGTAAGAATCATATATTATACTAAATTTCTTTTCCCCTATACCATCAACTTCTTTTAATCTCTCAATATTGTTATCCAGAATCTCTAAAGTCTTATCCCCAAACTTATTTACTATTTTCTTTGCAGTTACCGGTCCAATACCATGAATTATACCAGTTGATAAATACCTTTCAATCTCTTTTGCCGATGACGGTAATAACTCATGATACTCCTCCACATTAAATTGTCGACCAAACTGCTTATGATTAATCCATGACCCCTTAAAATTTATCTGCTGTCCCTCTTTAATAAGAGGCATTATTCCAACAACAGTAATTAATTCTTTATTGGCTGTTACCTTACTTACTATATATCCCGTATCTTCACTTTTAAATATAATAGCCTCAACTAATCCTTCTAGCACTTCCATTTTATTGTTCACACCTTTAAATCTTATCTTCTATATTATATAATTATATCATATTATATAAATTTAACTCATATTGCTTTAAATTTGAGTTATGTAGGAGGTATTTTTATGTTAATTAAAAATTGTAAATTAATTTACCTAGACAAAATAGAAGAAGGTTCTGTTTTGATAGAAGATGGTAAAATTAAAGAAATAAATCCTAGTTCTATAGCTAATGATAACGTTATAGATGGTAAAGGATTATATTTAAGCCCTGGATTCATAGATGTTCATATACATGGAGCTGGTGGTGTTGATACTATGGATGGAACATACGATGTTATAAATACAATAGCTAAAACTATTGCTAAACATGGTACTACTTCATTTACTCCAACTACTATGACTGTAGATAAAAAAGACATAAGAAAGGCTATGTCTGCAATTAAAGAAGCTAAAATAAAAGGTACAGATGGAGCTAACGTTTTAGGAGCACACCTAGAAGGTCCATTTATAAGCCCTAAAGCAATAGGTGCTCAAAACCCAAACTACTTAATAGATCCAACAATTGAAAACTTTAACGAAATGGTTGGTGAAGACGAAGATGCAGTAGTTTCTATAACAATGGCACCAGAAGTAGAAGGAGCTAAAGAACTAGCTACCTATCTTTCTGATAAAGGTATAGTTTGCTCAATGGGACATACTAAAGCTAATTATGAAGAAGCTATGGACGGTATAAAGTGTGGATTCTGCCACTCAACTCACCTTTTCAATGCTATGACTCCATTTACTCATAGAGAACCTGGTGTTGTAGGGGCAATATTTGATTCAGAAATAACTACTGAAACTATATCTGATGGTATTCATATTTCTTATCCATCATTAAGAACTGCTTATAAGCAAAAAGGAACTGATAAGGTACTTTTAGTTACTGATGCAATGATGGCATGCGGAATGCAAGATGGCATGTATTCTTTAGGTGGTCAAGATGTAGAAGTTAAAAATGGTGCTGCTAGATTATTAAGTGGTTCACTTGCTGGATCAGTTCTTACTTTGGATAAAGCTATTAGAAATGTTTATAACAACTCTAATTACCCACTTAACGAAGTAGTTAAAATGGCTTCATATAACGGAGCTAAACATTGCAAAGTAGAAGATAGAAAAGGCCTAATAAAAGAAGGCTTTGATGCTGACCTAGTTATTTTTGATGAAGATATAAACGTAAAAATGACTATTGTTAACGGAAACGTGGTATATAACACACTTTAATAAAAAGGAACTCACAGCAATTCCTGTGAGTTCCTTTTTTTATTATAAGTATTTCTTTATATCTTCAACTTTATTTAATCTTTCCCATGGAAGATCTAAGTCATTTCTACCGAAGTGCCCATAAGCTGCTGTTTGCTTGTAAATAGGATTTCTTAACTCTAAATCTCTTATTATTGCACCTGGCCTTAAATCAAATGATTTTTCTACTATTTTCACTATTTCTTCTTCTGAAAGTTTTCCTGTTCCAAAAGTTTCAACTTCAATTGATACTGGTTTAGCAACTCCAATAGCATAAGCTAATTGAATTTCTAATTTATCTGCAACTCCAGCTGCTACTAAGTTTTTAGCTACCCATCTAGCTGCATATGCTGCTGATCTATCAACCTTTGTTGGATCTTTTCCTGAGAAAGCTCCTCCTCCATGTCTACCGTATCCACCGTAAGTATCAACTATTATTTTTCTACCAGTTAATCCACTATCCCCTTGTGGGCCACCAACAACAAATCTTCCTGTTGGATTTATATAATACTTAGTATTTTCGTCTAAAAGCTCTGCAGGAACTACTGCTTTAATTACGTGTTCCATTAAGTCTTCCCTTATTTGTTCTTGGCTAACTTCTGGTCCATGTTGAGTTGATATTACTATTGTATCTATTCTTATAACTTTGTTATCATCATATTCTACTGTTACTTGAGTTTTTCCATCTGGTCTCAAATATGGTAATGTGCCATTTTTTCTTACTTCACTAAGTCTTCTAGATAATCTATGAGCCATTGCTATTGGTAATGGCATAAACTCTTGTGTTTCATTTGTTGCAAAACCAAACATCATTCCTTGGTCTCCTGCACCAACTGCTTCAACTGCATCTTTATCACCAGCTTTTGATTCTAATGCTTCATCAACTCCCATAGCTATATCTGATGATTGCTCATCGATAGATGTTAATACAGCACATGTATCACAGTCGAACCCAAATTTAGCTCTATCATAACCTATTTCTCTTATAGTTTCTCTAACCACCTTAGGGATATCCACATAACATGATGTTGATATTTCTCCCATTACCATAACCATTCCTGTAGTTACAGCTGTTTCACAAGCTACTCTAGCCATAGGATCCTTAGCTAGTATACTATCTAATATTCCATCTGATATTTGGTCACAGATTTTATCTGGATGACCTTCTGTTACTGATTCTGATGTAAATAATCTTCTCATTATATATCTCCTCTCTTAATTAAGATGATATTAATTCTAAAGATAAAAAAGTCTCTTCTTAAGATAAAGAAGAGACGTAATATTCAACCATGTCTTTCTTATCTTGCAAAATTAATTGCAGGAATTGGCACCACGTATACAATTAATAATTAAAAGTTAAAAATTAATAATTAAGTTAATTTAATTATTATTTATTAACTATCAACTGCTAATTGGTAACAGGTTGCCGGGTTTCACAGGGCCCTCTCCCTCTACCTCTCTTGATAAGAACTAATATCAAATTTTATTTACTTTTTATTTACTGTAATATATATTAACAATTATTAAAACTAATGTCAATAAATTTAAATTCTAATATATTCTCAACTTTTTATAATACATATTACTTATTTTAAGTCAAAATAAAAAAGCATAGATAAACTATGCTTTTAATGGTGGGGGAGGACGGATTCGAACCATCGAAACGAAACGTAACAGATTTACAGTCTGCCCCCTTTGGCCACTCGGGAACTCCCCCATTTTAATGGAGCTGGTGATCGGAGTCGAACCAACAACCTGCTGATTACAAGTCAGCTGCTCTGCCATTGAGCCACACCAGCGTATTTGGTGGAAACAACAGGGATCGAACCTGTGACCCTCTGCTTGTAAGGCAGATGCTCTCCCAGCTGAGCTATGCTTCCACATTATTATTTATTTTTCAAAAAATTAAATGGTGGGGGAGGACGGATTCGAACCATCGAAACGAAACGTAACAGATTTACAGTCTGCCCCCTTTGGCCACTCGGGAACTCCCCCATTTAATGGAGCTGGTGATCGGAGTCGAACCAACAACCTGCTGATTACAAGTCAGCTGCTCTGCCATTGAGCCACACCAGCATATTTAATTAAGTTATTAATGGTGGGGGAGGACGGATTCGAACCATCGAAACGAAACGTAACAGATTTACAGTCTGCCCCCTTTGGCCACTCGGGAACTCCCCCATATCGTATTAATAACTTTCATCATTTCGTGCATCACTGCCGAACTGACAATGACTAGTATATATTCATAGCAACAATATTTCAAGCCTCATAATAGCTCATTTTCCGATCTTATTTTTAATTTGCTCTATTTTTCTTCATTTTACTTAATATTAAGCACTTATATAACTTTAATAGCCATTATAACTACACTAAGTCAATATATTGATTTAATATACCTACAAGCCTATCATAATCCTCTTCTACCAAGCGTTTTTTAATATATTCCATAGCTTCCTTCTTTGAATCTATGCTACCATTATTCAAAATAGAATTAACTTTAGCACAATCAACAACTGAAAGTTTATCTAATATTCCTTCAACTACATTTCTCTCATCTAAAGTTAAACTGTTAATTATATTATCTAAATTTAAAGTTAAAACATCAGAACTATTTCCCTGTAATATTTGCTTATCTGTTGATAAAGAAGTTTCTTCCACATCCCCTTCTGTAATCTCAGTTGTCTCATCTTCCAAACTACTTATATCTTTATTTTTAATATTTGGTTCATATAAAACTACTATAAATATAGTTACTACTATAACCAAAAGTGACATAGTTCTCATTATTATCTTCCATTTCATTTAATATCACCACCTTATTAAAAATATTTTCCATTTTTTCTTTTTTTATACTTATTATATTCTTAGTTTTTCTCTCATATATATTATTATTGAGGGGTGGTGGGTATATTTGAAAAGAAAAGTTAACTATAAATCTAACTTATCTTATTATGAAATTGCAGAATTTATAAGAAAATATGTAACATCTGAAACTATTATAGTTTGCATTGGCACAGATAAATGTATTGGTGATTGTTTAGGTCCTTTAGTAGGTACTTTTTTAGAAGAGTCATCCTTCCCTGTTCCTGTATATGGAACACTAGAATCACCTATCCATGCCTTAAACATAGATAAAAAAATTGATGAAATAAAAAAACTTCATCCACAGGCTACGATTATCGGAATTGACGCTTGTTTAGGAGATACTAATTCTATTGGCGAAATACATGTAAGAGATTATCCTATTCATCCCGGTAAAGGTGTAGGAAAGTCATTGCCTGAAGTAGGTGTATCCTCAATAATAGGAATAGTTGACTCTAGTGACAATGCTGAATTCTTTACCTCTAGAGGTATTAGACTTAGTTTAGTATTCGAAATGGCACGAGTTATTTGTCATGGACTAAACCATGCATATTACCTTAATTCTTCATATAATAAATAGCACTATAAGAAATAACTTATAGTGCCATTTATATATTTATAATTAATCTATTAGACTTATCTCTTTTCCAAAAATATCTGAATCTATTTTATCTATAAAGTTTAAAACTTGACCTGTCCCTTCTGCAACAGCTTCAACAGAATTATGAGCTATTTCAACTGTAACTCCAGTGTTTTCTTCTATAAGCTTATTAAGTCCATCTAATAAAGCTCCTCCACCAGTCATCAATATTCCTTTTTCTATTATATCCGCAGCTAATTCAGGTGGTGTCTTCTCTAGTATACTCTTAACTCCATCAACTATTACAGATACAGGCTCTGACAAAGCTTCTCTTACTTCTTCAGTACTTATTTCAACTTCATCTGGTAAACCTGTTATTAAATTTCTACCTTTCATAGTAGTAAATAAATTTCTTGAATCTTTAAACGCAGATCCTACTTTTATCTTAACATCTTCTGCAGTTTTCTCACCAATCATTATTTTATGTTTATTTCTAACATACTTTATTATTGCTTCATCAAATTTATCTCCAGCGATTTTGATTGATTTCCTAACAACTACTCCTCCTAATGATATAACAGCTATATCAGTAGTTCCTCCACCAATATCTACTATCATTGTTCCATTAGGCTTGGTTATATCTAATCCAGCACCTATTGCAGCTGCTAGTGGTTCTTCGATTATATGAACTTTTTTAGCCCCTGAATTTCTAGCAGCATCCATTACGGCTCTTTTTTCTACTTCAGTAGCTTGAGATGGAACACAAACCATTACTCTTGGAGCTACTATTCTTCCCTTACCACAAGCCTTTTTAATAAATTCCTTTAACATTCTTTCAGTAACATCGTAATCAGAAATAACTCCATCTCTTAGCGGACGTACTGCAACTATATTTCCTGGAGTTCTTCCGATCATCTTTCTTGCTTCTTCACCTACTGCTAGTACCTTATTATTATTTTTATTTATGGCTACTACTGACGGTTCTTTTAATAATATACCTTTACCTTTTACATAAACAAGCACTGTAGCAGTCCCTAAGTCTATTCCAAGGTCGTTCCCACTTCTCCAAAACCACATTTTCTTCACTCCTACTAGATATATAATAATTCAAGATAATTCTTTTTTAGACAAATTATTCTTTAAAAATATTATATATGTAAAGGTATTATCATTCAATAGCTTTGTATTTTAATTTAGTAGCTTTTCCACCTCTAATATGTCTTTCTGCCTTATTTAATTCAAGTATATTTTGTGTCTGCTCTGCAATACTGGGATTAATTTTAGGCAATCTTTCTGTCATATCCTTATGAATAGTACTTTTACTTACTCCAAATACCTTAGCAGTTTTTCTTATAGTAGCTTTTGAATCAATAATATATTGAGCAACTTCTAGTACTCTTTCTTCAATGTAGTCTTTCAAAATGTAACCTCCTCAAAAAATAGATTTAATTAAAATATAATTCTTATTAGTAATCAGCCATTTGAAATTCAAATGGCTGATTTATTTTTCTTAGAAACTAAAGTAATCTGATGGATTTACTTGGTTTCCTTCAGAATCTTCAACTTGTAGATTTAATACATCTCCACATACTTCTGAAGTAAATATCATTGAACTATTTCCAACGATTCCAATTTGATCGCCTGCTGAAACTGTATCTCCAACAGCAACTGAAACTTCTCCATCTAAATTTGCATACTTAGTCTTTAATCCATTTGTGTGTTCTATAACTATAAAGTTTCCATCTTCTGTGCTCTTTGATACCTCAATTACCTTACCTTCTGCTGCAGCATTAACAGCTGTTCCTACAGAAGCACTTAAATCAATACCTCTTCTAGTTCTATCTACTGTTCCACTTTCACTATTTTGTAACCTAACCATTTCCTTATACTCTCTAGAAATCATACCTTCTAAAGGTAATTGGAAAACTACTTCTGTTACTGTATTAGAAACAGGAACATCTTCTGTGTTATCAGCTACTTCTGTATAGTCATCTACTTCTTCGTTGTTAGCAACTTCATCTAATTCATTTGATCCCTCTGCCACATTGTCATCATTTTCAACTCTATCTGCATTTGGCATTTCATTTCTTGAAGTTTCTGCAGAATCATTTGTTGAATCCTCAACATTTAGAGTAAATTCATTATTATGATCATTACTTTGCTTCAACTCATTATTTTTCTTAATAGTAAAGGCTGCTACAACTGCAACTATACATAAGCAAATTAGTAGAATAAAGTAAAAGCCCTCCCTTCTAAAAAAGTCTTTAACCTTATCTTTGTTGTTTAAATTCATATCAACACCTCCTTTTTGTAGTCTTGCCCCCCCTACAAATTTAATTCAATTTATACTCAATTTCCGTACTACAAATTTCATCAAAAAAAAACAAAAAGACTCTTGTTTTTCAACAAAAGTCTTTAAAAATACTCTATTTATTTATTCTCCAAATTTTAAATTTGTAATTTCAACTCCAGTATAGTAATGTTTAAGAATTTCTTCATATCTTTTTCCTTCTTTACCCATTACATTAGCACCCCATTGACTCATTCCAACTCCATGCCCATACCCTTTACATTTAAATATTATATTTCCATCATTTATTTCATAAGTAAAATTACTTGAATTTAATCCATATAAAAATCTAAAATCCTGACCCCTAATTGTTTCACCCGCAACTTGAATCTCTTTTACCCCACCTGCTTCACTTTTAGATGTAATGTTTATGCTACTTTCAATATTATCCTCATTTAATGACGAGTTTGGATACTTCTCTTCAAATTTATTAATAAACTCACTGATTGTCATAGGTACTTCACTCTCAAATTTAGGTGATATTTCTTCTCCAGAGCTCTCTACTGACCTTAAATACGGTATATCTGACCAATATAAATCAACTGAGTTTTCAGTTTTTCCTGAACTAGTTGAGAAAAACTGAGGGTAAAGAACTAATTCATTTTGATAACTTAATACTTGACCTTTGGTTGATTCAACAGCCTCACTTATCTTATTCCAATTTTCATCTCTAACACTTTCATCCCATAACTCAAGTCTGACAGCTTTAGACGTATAAACTTGACAATGTGTAGAATCACATATATCTGCTCCATTAGCTTTTACACAGTTCTTAATTTTTTTACTAGCTAAATATGTTCTGGCAGCTACAGCTTGAGCTTTTAAAGCTTCCATCTCAAAGGATGCTGGCATCTCATTTGAAATTACACCACATATATATTCTTCTAATGGAACATCAACAATCTTATTTTGTGAAGTTATATATACACTTACTGTTTCATCACCACTTAAAGTTATATCCTTAATCTCTACTGTTGATGCTGTAGGTTCAGTTTGCTCTGTTTCTATGTCTACTTCTGATAATTCATTCCCCTTGATTCCTTTTGATTTAATCAACATACTTGGCGTAATTATCATAAATAATACTATACAAATTGTAGTAAATAATATAAATTTAATTCCTTCATCTAAATCTAACTTATACCTTTTATTCATCCCTAACCTCCCACTATCTTTATCCATAAACTATATATATGTTTTAATCTGTAAAATAATTCTATAACATATAAAAAAATAAAGACATATCTAATCAGCATGTCTTTATTTTAAATATAACTATTTTATATTTTAATTCTATGAACATTAGCTCCTAAGCTATTAAATTTATCTTCAATTCTTGTATAACCTCTATCTATATGGTGAATTTCGCTTATTATAGTCTCTCCATTTGCAACTAAACCTGCTAAAATCATAGCAGCGCCTGCTCTTAGATCTGTTGCTTTGACCTCACATCCTGTTAGTTGCTTAACACCTTCAACTATAGCTATTCTTCCATCTATCTTTATATTTGCTCCCATTCTAACCAGTTCACCAACATGCATAAATCTATTTTCAAATACAGTTTCTGTTATAATACTTACTCCATTAGTAAGTGACAGCAATGCCATCATCTGCGGTTGCATATCTGTAGGGAAACCTGGATATGGTAAAGTTTTAATATCTACTGGGAACCTATCTTCAGTGCCATCTACTAACATTTTTTCGCCATCTATTTTAAATTTCACTCCAACTTCGGTTAATTTTTCTATACAAGGCATTAAATGCTCTTCATTTACTCCATTTATAGTTATCTTACTCTTAGTTATTGCTGCTGCTACAATAAATGTTCCAGCCTCAATTCTATCGTATATAGGTGTAAATGATTCTGTTTCTTTTAATTCTTTAACTCCAGTTATAGTTATTCTTCCATAGCCTGCACCTTCTACTTTAGCACCCATACTATTAAGGAATCGTGCTAAATCCCATATCTCTGGTTCTTCAGCTGCATTTTCTATTATAGTAACTCCTTCAGCACATACCGCTGCCATCATTAAATTTTCTGTAGCTCCGACGGAAGGAAAGTCTAAATATACCCTTCCACCCTTTAATCCTTCAGTTTTTGTATTAATATATCCATGACCACTTTCAATATCGACACCTAATTTTTTAAATCCTTTAAGATGAAGATCAACAGGTCTACTTCCTATATTGCAACCTCCAGGCATTGATATCTTACATCTACCAAATCTAGCAAGCATAGGTCCAACAATTAAAAATGATGCCCTCATACGTTTTATTAAATCATTACTTGGCTCTATCTCCTTTAAATTCGAAGTATCTATTATTAAATCTCCTGTTATATCAGAAAACTCAACAGAACATTCTAACTCTCTCAATAAATTTACTAACACTAGAACATCTTCAAGTAAAGGCACTTTTTTTATTGTTATTTTTCTAGGATTTAAGATAGTTGCTACAATTATAGGTAAAACTGAGTTTTTCGCTATACTTATATCAACTTCCCCTTGAAGTTTATTACCGCCTTTAACTATAATTTTTTCCATATTACCCTCCATATTAATTGTTAGTATGTTACAAAAATTATTGGTGTTCCTATAATCATATACTTTCCAGTATCATAATTAATTTGTCCTAGGTTAATCTTACTTCCATCAATAAATTCTGCCTTCAACACTTTTCCGTTACTTATTTCCGCTTCTTCTATAGTATCTTCATTTATTCCATCTAATATAAATGGTAATATATTTTTTTCTTCATTTATTTTAACTTTTGAAAAATAGTAAATTCTTTCATCTATACATTTATTACTTTTCACTTCTTCCACAGCTTGTCTTAAGTCTGTACTCTTAAAACCTTCTGAATTATTTATTATTATAATTTCAACTTTTGTTTTATCTCCATCTATTAAGCTTATATTATAAGTTAACGCATCATCTGAACAAACTATATTATTGTTAACTATATCAATATTACTCTTTGAATCTTTTTTTAGAAGTTCTATAATTCTATCTTTTTCTTCATTAATGCTTGTATTAATAATGTATTCAAGCTTTACCCCATTTTGAACAAAATCATAGTTTTCTATTAAAATATCTTCCATATATCTATAGTATTTTTCACTTTCAGAACATTCATATTCTACTCCATTAATAATTAATAGAGAAAAGAGTATAATAAATATTAATCCTAACTTCTTCATATTATTATCCCGCCTTTCCTCTAAAATTATTGTCCATTTATTAAGTTTTTATACTATTCGATATATAATAATATATTAATTACATCCCCAAAATGTTCCCTTTCTACAAAAAACCTTAATAATAAACAAATTATAAAAATAAAAAAAGAGATATTTTCAAATAAATATAAAAATATTTGAAAATATCTCTTTTCTATATATACTTTGCAACTTCAATTCTTGCTTTTGCTCTTAAAAGCGAGTTTCTTGCTCTTACTGTATTTAGATTATTTTTTTCTGCTAATCTTTTTTTTGCCCTATCTTCTGATAATTTAGCTCTATCTAAATCAATTTCTTTTGGCCAATTTATTGAATCACAACAGAATTTTATTAAATTATTTTCTATATATATAATTCCAAATGAAGTAAATATACTTTTTTCTTTTCCATCACAACAAACGAATTTAGTTACAGTGGGAATTGTACCTATTATAGAATTAGTATGGTTAGGTAAAATCTCAACCTTTCCCTCTTCACTTTCAGTTACTATAGAAAGTATATTCTCTTCAACTTTTTTATTATCATTAGTTATAATAGTTAACTTACTATACCTTTCCATTCAAATCACCCATTTACATTACTAGCTTTTTCTTTTACTTCGTCTATAGTGCCAGCAAATAGGAATAACCCTTCTGGAATATTATCACATTTGCCCTCTAGTATTTCCTTAAATCCTCTTACAGTTTCTGATATAGGAACATACTTACCCTTCATTCCTGTAAACTGTTCTGCAACAGTAAACGGCTGTGATAAAAATCTTTGAATACGCCTTGCTCTTGCAACGACCTTTTTATCTTCATCAGATAATTCATCTACTCCTAAAATAGCTATTATATCTTGTAATTGTCTATATCTTTCTAGTAAATTCTTTACTTCAGTAGCTACATTATAATGTTCATCTCCAACAATTCTTGGATCTAACAATCTTGATGATGAATCTAATGGGTCAACTGCAGGATAAATTCCAAGCTCTGATATAGATCTTGATAAAACAGTTGTAGCATCTAAATGAGTAAATGTTGTAGCCGGTGCTGGATCTGTTAAGTCATCCGCTGGAACATAAACAGCTTGCACTGAAGTTATTGAACCATTCTTAGTTGATGTAATTCTTTCTTGAAGTTCTCCCATTTCTGTTGCAAGTGTTGGCTGATATCCAACTGCTGATGGTATTCTTCCAAGTAGTGCTGAAACCTCTGATCCAGCTTGAGTAAACCTAAATATATTATCTATAAATAAAAGAACATCTTGGCCTTTATCTCTAAAGTATTCTGCCATTGTAAGCCCTGTTAGAGAAACTCTCATTCTAGCTCCAGGTGACTCATTCATTTGACCAAATACTAAAGCAGTTTTATTTATTACTCCAGATTCTTTCATCTCGTAATATAAATCATTACCCTCTCTTGATCTTTCTCCCACCCCTGTAAACACAGATAATGCTCCATGTTCAGTAGCTATATTATTAATAAGTTCTTGGATTAATACTGTTTTTCCAACCCCAGCGCCTCCAAATAACCCTATTTTACCGCCTCTTTGGTAAGGAGCTAATAAATCTATAACTTTTATACCTGTTTCCAGTATTTCAGGTTCTAATGATTGATCTTTAAAGCTAGGAGCTTGTCTATGAATAGGATATCTTTCTTTTTCATCTATAGGTCCAGCATTATCTATAGTATTTCCTAATACATTAAATACTCTTCCTAAAACCTCTTCTCCAACAGGAACAGTAATACAACTACCTGTATCTACAGCCTTCATACCTCTTTTTAACCTATCAGTTCCTTCCATCGCTATAGTTCTCACTATATCATCACCTATATGTTGTTCTACTTCAGTAACTAACTTTTCTTTTTCAATTTCAATTTCAATTTCGATTTTATTGTAAATGTTAGGAAGGGAGTCTGAATCAAATTTAATATCAACTACAGGTCCTATTACTTGAACAACCTTACCTACTTTTTTTTCTTCCATAATCTTACCCCCTTATTATTTCTGCGCTTCAGCTCCACCAACAATTTCAGAAATTTCCTGAGTTATAATGCTTTGTCTTATCCTATTAAATTTAATGCCTAATACTCTTAGCATCTCTGTTGCATTATCAGTTGCTCCATCCATAGCAATCTTTCTTGAACTTTCTTCACTTACTCTAGATTGCAATAAGCACTCCATCAATTTACTTTCTATATATAAATTAATTGCATTTTTAAATACAGTATCTATATTAGGTTCTATAATATATTTATCTTGTCCATCATATTTTTTCTCTATAGGTAATAACTTAACCATTTTAGGTATTTGCTTTATTGGGGATTTAAAGAATGTAAATAAAATATTAACTTCTGTTACCTCTCCACTTGTGTAGAGTTCATCTATTATATATTTCAATTCATTAACTTCAGTACTAGTTGGAATACTCTGCATATCAACAATGTATTTATCTGCTTTTAACTTAAACTTATCAAAATAAGCTTTACCTTTTCTCCCAACAAGAATAATCTTGCTATTATCCCTATCTTCAATAACATCATTAAAGTATGATATAAGATTATTATTAAATCCACCACACAAACCAACATCTGATGAAACAACTAAATATAGCTTTTTGCCTTCCCTATTGCTTGTATATAAAGATTCATAATCATCAGGTAAAGAATTAACAGTTTCTTGTACTATTTCTTCAATTATTTTTACATACTCATCATTATTAGTGAGTCTATTTCTTACTTTTTTAAGTTTAGAAGTAGCAACAAAGCCCATAGCTTTAGTTATTTTCTTAGTACTTTGAATAGATTTTATTCTTCTTTTTATCTCAATAAGTCCAGATGCTCCCACAATAATGCCTCCCTAATAAATATATAAGTAGCTTTATTCATTCTCTGTAAATATTTTTTTAAATTCACTAATACATTCTTCCATATCACATTTAACTTCTTTTGTTAAGCTACCTTCAGTTTTTATACTTTTTAACATGTCCCTATAATGAGTATCTGCAAATTTCATTAACTCTTTTTCAAATTCAGATATGTAACCTAAATTTATGTCAGTTAAAAAGTTATTACTAATTGCATATAAAATCAAAACTTGCTCCTCAACTCTCATAGGTTCATACTGCTTTTGTTTTAAAACCTCTAATATTCTCTTTCCTTTTTCTAATCTTATCTTGGAATCATTATCTAAATCCGATCCAAATTGTGCGAATGATGCTAACTCTCTATACTGAGCGAGCTCTAATCTTAAGCTTCCTGATACCTGCTTCATAGCTTTTATCTGAGCATTTCCACCAACTCTTGATACAGATATACCAGGATTCACAGCTGGTCTTTGTCCGGAGTTAAATAGGTCAGTTTCTAAGAATATTTGTCCATCTGTAATAGAAATAACATTAGTAGGTATATATGCAGTTACATCTCCAGCTAAAGTTTCTACTATAGGAAGTGCTGTTAAAGACCCACCGCCTTTTTCTTTTGATAATTTTGCTGCTCTTTCTAATAATCTTGAATGAATATAAAATATATCTCCTGGATAAGCTTCTCTTCCTGGTGGTCTTCTAAGTAATAATGACATTGTTCTATATGCAACTGCATGCTTTGATAAATCATCATAAACTATAAGAACATCCTTACCCTTATTCATGAAATATTCTCCAATTGTACATCCTGCATAAGGAGCTAAATATTGTAATGGTGCTCCTTCTGCTGCCGTGGATGCTACAATTATAGAATAATCCAATGCTTCCATTCTATCTAATGTATTCACTATATTGGCTACAGTAGATTGCTTTTGTCCTATTGCTACATATATACATATAACATCCTTACCTTTTTGATTTATTATAGTATCTATAGCTATTGCTGTTTTCCCAGTTTGTCTATCTCCTATTATAAGTTCCCTTTGACCCTTACCTATAGGAATCATAGCATCAATAGCTTTAATTCCAGTTTGTAACGGCTCCTTAACAGATGTTCTATCTATTATTGTTGGAGCTGGTGCTTCTATTGGTTTAAACTCTTCATAGTATATAGGGCCTCGTCCATCTATTGGCTGACCTAATGCATTTACTACTCTTCCTAACATATCTTCACCAACTGGAACTTCTGATATTTTATTAGTTCTCTTTACTATATCTCCTTCTTTTATTCCTTCCTCGGAACCTAAAAGAACACACCCTACATTATCATGCTCTAAGTTTAATGCCATTCCATAAACACCATTGGGAAATTTAAGTAATTCACCTTCCATACAATCATCTAATCCATAAACTCTCGCAATATTGTCTCCAACTTGGATTATAGTTCCTGTGTCTTCTGTCTTTATATTTTTTTCATATTTCACTATTTCTTTTTTTATAATAGATGTAATTTCTTCTGGCTTTATATGCACATTAACACCTCTATTCTAATTCAAGCATTAGTTCCCTTAATTTATCCATTTTAAACTTGATTGTTCCATCTATAACCTCATCATCTATTTTTACATATATGGAACCTAGTATATCCGGATCTATAATTCTCTCTAACACAATTTTTTTGCTATACTTTTTTTCTAAGGCATTTATTAATAAATTATATTGTTCATCTGTTAAAGGTACTGTAGTCTTAACAAAACCTTTTAATGTATTATTTTTTTCAAGAATTATCTTTTCCATTTCATTTACTTTTTCTCTTAAATGTAGAATTCTCTCTTTCTCAATTAAAATAAGCAAAAAGGATAACAAATCTTCGTCAATTTTATTTTTAAAAATATTAATAAATGCTCTTTTCTTATTTCTTGTACCTACTTGAGGATTTTTGATAAATTCATAAAAACTCTCCTCATTATCCATTAAGTCACATATAATCTTTAAGTTTTCAATATATTCATCAACTTTCCCATTTTCTTCTGCAACTTCATAAAGAGCTATCGCATATCTTTTATCTAAATATTCATACATATTTAATCTCCTACTTTAGCGATAAATTCATCTATTAGATCTTTATTTTTACCCTCGTCTATATTCTTTTCTATTAATTGCTCTGATAACTCCATTGCTAAGCTGACATATCTTTCTTTTAAAACATATTCGTTTCGTTTCTTTTCTCTTTCTATCTCAACTCTAGCTTTTTCCTTTATAACTTCAGCATCTCTTTTTGCTTCATCAACTATATCTCTATAAATATCTTCAGCCTTTTTCTTTTCATCTTCAGTTATTTTTCTACTTTGTCTTTTTAGTTCTTCTATTCTTTTTTCACTTTCTATGCTTATTGTTTTTGCCTTTTCTGTAGCTTCCTCAGCTTCTAAAAAGGTTTTATTTATATATTCTTCTCTTTCATTTATCACAGCTTTAACTTTATCAAAGAAAAAGTGTTTTAATATTATATATAAAATTGCTGTATTTACTATTGAAGCTAATATAACCCCTATATTTATTTCCATAATTAGCTTTCTCCTTTCTAAGAATTATCTAAAACACTAAATTTTTAGCTTATTCCTACAAATATTAATAATATTGATACTAATAAACCATATATTGCTGTAGCTTCAGCAAATCCAGCACCTATCATTAAAGCAGTTGTTATCTTACCACTTGCTTCTGGTTGTCTAGCGATTCCTTCGACAGCTTTAGCTGTTGCATTACCTATTCCAATAGCAGCTCCTATTCCTACTAAAACTGCTATTGCAGCTGCTAATGCTCTTACTGATTCTTGATCCATAATTTAATTCCTCCTTAATTTGCATTTATTTTTCTTAATAATGTCAGTAAAGTTTAATATCAATTTTTTCTTTAATGTTCTACAGTTATTTTGGTGTTTATCATTGTTAGCATTACAAATATAACCATTTGAATTGCTCCATCAAATATATCAAAATATGCATGAAGTGGTATTGGTAACCCAATCTCAGCAATCCAAGCTAATGATGATAAACCTTGATATACCAATTCAACTAAAACTGTTGCAGCTAATATATTTCCAAACAATCTTAGAGCTAATGATATTGGAAGCATAACTCTTTCTAATATATTTATTGGTAGCATAACAGCCATAGGCTTTGCATATCCTCCAAAGTAACTCTTTATACCTTTTTTTCTAATTGTATAAGCCTGTATAAATACAAATACTATTAGAGATAAAGCAATTGTTACACTAAAATTTTTAGTAGGCGCTGCTATACCAACTAATCCTGTGAGGTTCATTATTAAAATGAATATAGCCAATGTCCCTATAAATGGCACTACATCTCTATATTCCTTCCCCATGTTGCTATCCACAACATTATTAATTAGGTTATACAAGTATTCAACAATTACTTGTTTCTTACCTTGCGGTTTACTTTTTAAATCTTTTGTAGCATACCATGCTAAAATCCCCACAAAGAGTATTATTACTAGTTGTATTACTGCCTCTGGCTTTATATCTATTACTAGACCGCCAAGATTAAATGAGATTATAGGTTTGTATGGCTCCATTTACTCACTCCCCTTTGCATTTTTAACCAAGTTATTATTAACATTATAAAAAAACTTATAAATCCTAATATATAGGCTAAAAGCTCTTCAATATTATATATAAATGGATACGCTATAATAACTACTGCTATAATTCTTAAAATATAACTAAATGGAAAAATATACTTAACAAACTTCTTCTTACTTTTAATTGTTTTTTCAATTATAATTCCACTAAGTACAAAATTTGTAGTTGCAACTAATAATCCTAAAGAAAATATAACACCTAATATAGCATGTCCAATTAAAAACATAGCAAAAATAATAATAGCTAATGTCAACATGATGTTCTTTATAAGTATCCTCAGTAAACTTTTTATTTCCCTATTCATATATTATTACTCCTTAGATAACTTCTGTAATTATATCTCTTTAAAACATTAATATAAAACTCCATTTCCATTATTTTTCACCTAAATACCCATGTATTTATTTGTAATTATTTCTATAATTCACTATTGCTTATATTTTTTAACTTTATCTCATTTTATGAATAATCTATTTAATTTATGATTTATTAAATTCATTTGACTAAATTTTCAGACTTTTGAATAATAATAAAAGACCTTACTCAAAGTAAGGTCTTTTATTATTATTCTCTTTCTACTATTAAAGCTGTTCCCATTCCTCCACCTATACAAAGTGTTGCTAAACCTTTTTTAGCATCTCTCTTTTCCATTTCATGAAGTAATGTAACTAATATTCTAGCCCCAGATGCTCCTACTGGATGTCCAAGTGCTATTGCTCCACCATTAACATTTACCTTGCTCATATCAAAGTTTAAATCTTTAGCGACAGCTAAGCTTTGAGCTGCAAATGCTTCATTTGCTTCTATTAAATCCATATCCTCTACTGTTAATCCTGTATTCTCTAATGCTTTTTTAGTTGCATGGAAAGGTCCATATCCCATAATTGATGGGTCTAGTCCTTTACTTCCATAAGAAACTATTTTAGCCATTGGTTTAATTCCTAATTCTGCCGCTTTTTCAGCACTCATCACTACTATCGCTGCTGCTCCATCATTAATTCCTGATGAACTTGCTGCTGTTACAGTACCATCTTTAACAAATGCAGGTTTCAATTTAGCCATTCCTTCAATTGTAGCACCGAATCTTGGAAATTCATCTTGTGCAAATACTTTTGGTTCCCCTTTTCTTTGAGGAATTACTACAGGTACTATTTCATCAACAAATCTACCTTCTTTTATAGCCTTTTCAGCTTTTAACTGAGAATTTACAGAAAACTCGTCTTGCATTTCTCTTGTTAATCCCCATTCTTTTGCTATATTCTCTGCAGTAACACCCATATGATAATTATTAAATGCATCTGTTAATGCATCATTTATCATTGTATCTACCATTTTACCATCGCCCATTCTTTGTCCCCATCTAGCTGATTTTAATGCATATGGAGCTTGAGACATACTTTCCATTCCCCCTGCAACAACTACATCTACATCTCCAGTTTTAATCATTTGAGCAGCTAATGATACAGTTCTTAATCCTGATCCACAAACCATATTTATTGTCATAGCAGGTACTTCTACTGGTATTCCAGCTTTTACAGATGCTTGTCTAGCAACATTTTGACCTAATCCTGCTTGTATAACATTTCCCATTAAAACTTCTTCTACTAATTCTGGCTTGATTCCAGCTCTATTTACAGCTTCTTTAATTACTAATGAACCTAAGTCTACTGCTGGAACGTCCTTTAACGCCCCTCCAAAAGATCCTATTGCAGTTCTTACTGCACTTACTATTACTACATCTCTCATAATATACCCTCCCATTAATCTCATATAAAGAATGAAACTGTTAATTGTTAAACAATTAACAGTTTCATTATACCACTTACCACTTTTCATTTTCAACCATATTTTGTATATTTTTATATATTTTACATTTTATAGAAATATCAATCTTTTATCTATGCATTCTAACTATATAATTATTATGATGTTTTTCATATTAACTAATTCCACTTATATATTTTCAATATCTAAAGATAAATGTATATTCTTCTCTCTTGGGGTAAGTTGTCTTAACTTAACTCCAGTTGCGCTAAACATCTTCTTTGAAGCCTTTACAGAATCTGTATCAGCATATTTATCGCTTAAATATACTACTTCTTTTATCCCAGACTGAATAATTGCCTTAGCACATTCGTTACATGGAAATAATGCTACATAAATAGTACATCCACTTAAATCTTTTCCTTTTGCATTTAATATAGCGTTTAATTCTGCATGTACTACATATAAATATTTTGTATCTAAAGTCTCTCCTTCTCTTTCCCAAGGAAATTCATCATCTGAACAACCTTTTGGTAACCCATTATAACCTATACTTTCAATTACATTTGAACTATTTACAATACAAGCCCCAACTTGAGTACTAGGATCCTTACTTCTCATACCCGATAACAATGCTACCGACATAAAATAATCATCCCACTTTAAATAAGCTTCTCTCTTCATAGAAACACCTCTTTTTATATGTTATGTTTATTTAATGTAAAATTCTTAATTCATAATTCAAAATCAAGAAATTTATTCCCTTAACTTTTCATTTATAATTTAGAATTTCTCATTTAATTTATTATCAATTTATTAAAAAAACGAAGCAACTGCTTCGTTCTTTATTACTTAGTTCCGAAAAGTCTATCTCCAGCGTCACCTAAACCTGGTACTATATATCCTTTTTCATTTAATTTTTCATCTATAGCAGCTACATATATATCTACATCTGGATGTTGTTTTTGAACTAATTCTATTCCTTCTGGTGAAGAAATTAAGCACATTAATCTTATCTTCTTAGCACCTCTTTGTTTTAATAACATAATAGCATCAGCCGCTGATCCACCTGTAGCTAACATTGGGTCAACAACAATTACATCTCTTTCTGCTATATCTTGAGGAAGTTTACAGAAATACTCTACTGGTTGAAGAGTTTCTTCATCTCTATATAAACCTATATGTCCAACCTTAGCTGCTGGTATTAGGTTAAGTATTCCATCAACCATCCCAAGTCCAGCTCTTAATATAGGAACTACAGCCATCTTCTTACCTGCTAACATTTGACATGTAGTTCTACAAATTGGAGTTTCGATTTCAACATCTTCTGTTTCTAAATCTCTAGTTACTTCATATGCCATTAACATAGATACTTCTTCAACTAATTCTCTAAAATATTTAGACCCTGTATCCTTACTTCTTATATAAGCTAACTTATGTGATATTAATGGATGTCTCATTTCTGTTACTTTACTCATCTTTTATTCCTCCTAAATTAAACTAACTAATTATATATTAACAATTAACATATATATCAAGTATTATTTTTGTAGCAACTACTTGTTATTTCTATATTTTTCTTCTATCTTAGTTATCTTTTCTAATCTTCTAACGTGTCTATCACCTTCGAATTCAGCACCTAAGAAAGCTTTAACTATATCTATAGCTAATCCTTTACCAACTACTCTTTCTCCCATAGTTAATATATTAGCATCGTTATGCTCTCTAGTTGCATGAGCACTAAATGTATCTGAACAAAGTGCTGCTCTTATTCCTGGAACTTTGTTTGCTGCTATTCCAATTCCTATTCCAGTTCCACATATTAATATACCAAAGTCAAACTCTTTAGCTACTACTGCTTCTGCTACTGGTAAAGCTATGTCAGCATAATCACAAGATTCTTCTGTATATGTACCAAAATCTTTAAATTCTATATTTTGTGATTTTAAATAACTAGCTATCTCCGCCTTTAAATTTAAACCACCATGGTCACAACCTAACGCTATCTTCATAAAATAATCCTCCATTTTTTATTTATAAAAAAGGAAGATAGGTTCCCCCATCCTCCTTTAATTAAACATCTATAATATCATATCCAGCAGCTTTATTGAGTCTATTCATTATCGCAAGTCCAACACCATCTTCTTCAAATCCTTGACATAAAATATATTGAACCCCTAAATCATCACATTTTCTTAAAGCTTCAAAAAGATTTTGGGCTATTTGTGATAATTCTTTTTCACTGCCTAATGATATAATTTCACCTTTATTAAACCTACTTAAATTTTCATCTGTTGTAAGTATTGCCACTTTATTATTTTTATCTATATAATTTTCCAACATTTCAGAGATAATTTCAATAGTTTTTTCATTTTTACCTCTAATTATTTTTAAAGATGCCTTCGGTGCATAGTGTCTATACTTCATTCCAGGAGCCTTAGGCTTTAAATCATCAGTTGGTTTTTTCATTAAAGCTTTATCTATCTCTATTCTAGCATCAACTTCTCTTAGCATTTCTAAAGTAATTCCACCAGGTCTTAATACCATTGGAGGCTCAACAGTACAGTCTACTATAGTAGATTCCACTCCTATATCACTTCTGTCTCCACCTAAAATATAATCCACTCTTCCATCTAAGTCTTCAATACATCTTTCTACTTCCGTTGGACTAGGTCTGCCTGATATATTTGCAGATGGCGCTGCAATAGGTTTTCCTGATAATTCTATAAGTTTTAATGCTATCTCATTATTAGGCATTCTTATACCTATAGTACTAAGCCCCGCACTAGTTTCATCTGGAATTATATCTTTTTTATCTAATATTATAGTTAACGGACCTGGCCAAAATTTATTCATTAAATCCTCAGCTACTTTAGGAATATCTTTAACTAAATATGATAAATCTTTAGAACTAACATGTACTATAAGTGGATTATCTTGTGGTCTTCCCTTTGCGATAAATATTTTCTTTACAGCTTCTGAATTTAATGCATCAGCACCTAATCCATATACTGTTTCTGTGGGAAATGCCACTGTTCCTCCCTCTTTAATTACACTTCCAGCCTCTTTTATATATTCTATATCATCTCTAACATCATTTATTATGGCAACCTTTGTTTTCACAAGACTTACCTTCCTTCTTTTAAAATTCATTTTGCCCTCTTGCTATTTTAATATTATCTATAGCAGATGAAGTATATATAGCTTTTACACAATTTTTATAAATAACTTCTAATAAAATATACTTATTTAAAGCTCCTCTTCTAATTACTTGAAAATAATAACTTTCTTCAGGATTTAGCCTTTTAAGCTTTAAATATTCATGATTAGCCTCAGGATACCTTTGCAAAAATGACTTGCTAACAGGTTTCAATGATTTATTTCTAAATCTCATAGTTGTAACTATTACTATTTCTATATCTTCTTTAATATTATTTGTATGTACTATAGCTATTTTATCACAAATTAAGATATTCTCTTTTGAGAACAATCCACTTTTAAATTTTAATTTATTATTTGCGCATGAAAATTTTAAGTTATAAAAGTTAATTTTATTTACTATGGATAAAAGAATTAATATCTCTAAAACTAATAAATAGATATATATAAACTTTGATCTTATATTTGCTAAGTAAACCATCATAGGTAAGAATATACTTAAAAATATCATAGTACTATAAAATAATTTTTTTAATTTACTCTGCCTTTTTAATGCTTTATCTATATACATAATTTATTTACCTATTCTAAAAGCCTTACATTATAAATGCAAGGCTTTTAATCTTATTACATCGAATCAGTATTTCCCATTGCTTTCATCTTTTCTGCTTGATCTGCAGTGATTAGAGCATTTATAACTTCTTCTATATCTCCATTTAAATAAGAATCTAATTTGTAAAGTGTAAGACCTATTCTGTGGTCAGTTACTCTTCCTTGTGGATAGTTATAAGTTCTTATTCTTTCACTTCTATCCCCTGTACCTACTTGGCTCTTTCTATCTTCAGCTATTCCAGCCATTCTCTCTGCCTCAGCTGCTTCATAAAGTCTAGATCTTAATACTTTCATAGCTTTTTCTTTATTCTTAAGCTGTGATTTTTCATCTTGACAAGCAACAACAGTTCCTGTTGGAATATGTGTTATTCTTACAGCAGAATCTGTAGTATTAACACATTGTCCTCCATTACCAGATGATCTATAAACGTCAATTCTTAAATCTTTATCATGTATTTCTATATCAACATCATCAACTTCTGGTAATACTGCAACTGTAGCAGTTGAGGTATGGATTCTACCTGAACTTTCAGTGTCTGGTACTCTTTGAACTCTATGAACTCCACTTTCATATTTAAGCTTTGAGTAAGCTCCATTACCTTTAATCATGAATACAACTTCTTTGAATCCACCAAGATCATTTTCATTTGAACTCATCATTTCAACAGTCCATCTTTGGCTTTCTGCATATCTTGTATACATTCTAAAAAGATTAGCTGCAAATAATGCTGCTTCATCTCCACCAGCTCCACCTCTAATTTCAACAAATACGTTCTTGTCATCATTAGGATCTTTAGGTAATAACATAATTTGAATCTTGTTTTCTAATTCTGTTTCTTGTTCAGATAACATAGAGATTTCTTCTGATAACATTTCTCTCATTTCTTTATCTGACTCTTCATTTAACATCTCTTTATTAGCTGCTAAATCTTCTACAACTTTTTTATATTCTCTATAAACAGTTACTAGGTTTTCTAATTCTGCGTGCTCCTTACATAGCTTTCTCCACTCATTTTGGTTAGCCATTATTGAAGGATCTGATATTTTAACTGATAGTTCTTCATATTTATTTTCAGTAAATGCTAATTTATCTAATAACATAGTATCACTCCATACTCTAATTTTTCACATTTTAGTATTATATCATAGTAAATGTGATTTTATCAACTTTTTAAAGTTCCTATTACAACTCTATCTAATCCGGCTAAGTCTTTAATTACTTTTATATCATTATAACCGTTGTTAATCATCAAATCTTTAACCTCTTCACCTTGATCATGGCCAATTTCAAAAGCAAGTATACCATCTTCTCCTAAAACCTTTGAACTTTCTTCAACTATTCTTCTATAGAATACTAATCCATCTTGCCCACCTGATAAAGCCGTATGAGGTTCATAATCCTTAACATCCTCCATAAGAGTTGAAATAACTTCTTCTTTTATATATGGTGGATTTGAAACTAATACATCATACTTTTTATTTTGATGAATAACTACCTTTAACAAGTCACTTTTTATAAATTTAGCTCTTTCTTTTAAGTTGTGCTTAACAATATTGCTTTCTGTTACTTTCTTCGGCGTATCATAATAATCTATTAGGTCAATATTTATATTTTCCCTAAAACTTGCTAATGCTATACCTATAGCACCACTTCCACAGCAAAGGTCACAAACATTCATATCCTTATCTTTCGGAATATACTTTAAGGTTTCTTCAACTAATATTTCTGTATCCGGTCTAGGTATTAATACCCCTTCTTCAACATTAAAGTCTAATCCCATAAACTCAGCACTTTTTAATATATATTTAATAGGCATTTTATCTTTTCTTTTTTGAATAAGTTCAAAGTACTCTTTTTCTGATTTTTTGCTAACTTCTTCGTCTCTATTGGTAATTAAATACAATTTATCTTTATTTATAACTTTGCCTAATAATAATTGAGAATCTAGTATATAAGTGTCAATAGAGACTTCCTTTAATATATCAGCCCCTCCTTTTAATAATTCTCCAATTTTCTTTTTATATTCAATTCCTTCTGCTGCTAGCAATGAAGCTATAGCTACTTCTATTTGTGACTCATCCGGCTCTTTTGTAGTAAGTTCTTGTAACTTTAATCCTGGATAAGCTATTATTTTACCTAACTTACTATCAGTTTTCCCAAGCCATTTTATTAACTCATAAGTTATTCCTGCCACAAAAGGCATTAATAAAACTCTAAGAATTATTCTTTGTATAACTCCACCCCATCCTGTTAATGAAAAAACTATTATACTAACGAACATAGTTAAAAACAGGAAATTAGTTCCGCATCTTGGATGAAATCTACTATATTTCTTAACATTTTCAACAGTTAACTTCTCTTCATTCTCATAACAAAAAATAGTTTTATGCTCTGCTCCATGATATTGGAATACTCTATATATATCATCTAATTTACTAACTAAATACATGTATAATATTAAAATTCCTACTCTAATCACAGACTCTATTAAATTTAAAGCTATCGGATGTAATCCAAATCTTTTAAATAAAGCAGCTAATACCGTTGGAATCCCAACAAATAACCCTACAGATAATAAAAGCGAAAACATCATCGTCCCTGTAACTATTAAATCATTTGCCCCTTTATCTCCTAGCTTTTTCTTTAACCAAAGCTCAAACTTAGATTCTTCTTCATCTTCCTCAAAAAAGCTTGCAGAATAATTTAAAGTTTTAATTCCAACTATTAAAGAATCTATTAAGATAAATATTCCTCTTATAAATGGTATATTTAAAAACTTGTATCTTTTGGTTAATGGTTTAACATTTTTCATGTCTACTTCAATTTTACCACTTGGAGTTCTTACTGCTGTAGCCAATCCTTTTGAGCCACGCATCATAACTCCCTCTATTACAGCTTGACCCCCAACATCACATTTTCTCATATCATCACTCTTTCAAAATTATTTTTGATCCTTATATTTTATATAACAATGTCCACATAATGATTCATACTCAACATTATCTACTAAATCTATGGCAACTTGTTCTCCTTCAAAAACAAATTTACCATTTATTTTTCTCCCATTTAATACAGCTTTTCTTCCACATTTGCATATTGTCTTCATTTCTTCAATACTATGAGCTAATAGTAACAATCTTGTGCTACCTTCAAAGCCTTGCATCTTAAAATCTGTTCTTAATCCATAGCATATTACAGGTATATTTAATCCAACAGCTACTTCAAAAAGCTGGTCTATTTGATATGATTTTAAAAATTGAACTTCATCTACTAATATACAATTAATCATACATTTCGTATCATTCCAATTTTTAACTTCATCATATATATTCATATCTTTATCTATTACTAAATCAACTTTTCTCTCTACTCCAAGCCTTGATACTAACTTATCTCCACCCTTTTTATCAGTAGCAGGTTTTATTAATACCACACTCATTCCACGCTCTTCATAGTTATAAGCTACTTGCATTAAGTTAGTCGACTTTCCTGAATTCATTGCTCCGTATCTAAAGTATAATTTACTCATTAATTCGTCTCCTTCTTCGATAGTTATATATATCGATTATAGCATTTTAAACCATTATTAAAAAGATGTTTTACACCTTAATTATCATTGACCTTTTATACCCCATATGTTATACTCTATTAGTCGTTAAATATGTCGTTTAATGATACTTAAATTTCGAAAGAGGTGAATCATAATGAGAGAAGGCATACATCCAAATTACCATCACGATGCTGTGGTTAAGTGCGCATGTGGAAACACTTTCACAACTGGATCAGTTAAAGAAGAGTTAAAAGTTGATATATGTGCTAAATGCCACCCATTCTTCACTGGTAAGCAAAAAATCGTTGATATCGGCGGTAGAGTTGATAAGTTCAACAAGAAATTCGGTCTTAACAAGTAATTTAACTTTTTGGATCAACAGGAAAGATTTATATCTTTCCTGTTTTCTTTTGCAAAAAAATAAAAGCAATAAATTAATTAAATATTATGTTGATAGTACAAAAAACAAATTCCTAATTATCATTTAGTGTAATATAAAAAATCTAGCAATAGCTAGATTTTTTATATTTAAGAAATTGCTTAGTAATTTCATCTTTAACTATTAACTTGTTGCTCTTAACTACTTTTTAAAAGCTTCACTCTTAGGGAAAACTGAAATAAACTCTTCATTATCCTTAGTTTTAGAAAGCATATTAATAAGGTTCTCTGTTATAGTTTCTATATTACCATCTCTATACATAACTCTTCTTATTGCAAAAGCAACTTCTTTTTCTGCCTCACTTAATAGTAAGTCTTCTTTTCTAGTTCCTGACTTGTAAATATCTATAGCTGGGAATATTCTTCTTTCCTGAAGTTTTCTATCTAAGTGAACTTCCATATTTCCTGTTCCCTTAAATTCTTCAAAGATCATATCATCCATTCTTGATCCAGTCTCAACTAAAGCTGTAGCAAGTATAGTTAATGATCCACCTTCTTCAATATTTCTAGCCGCTCCAAAGAATTTCTTTGGCATAATTAATGCCCCTGGATCTAAACCTCCAGATAATGTTCTTCCTGTCGGTGTTATAGTAAGATTGTATGCTCTTGATAGTCTTGTAATACTATCTAAAAGTATAACTACATCCTTGCCTTGTTCAACCATTCTTTTTGCTCTTTCTAACACCATTCTTGATACTTTGATATGATTTTGTGGTTCTTCATCAAATGTTGAATATATAACATCTCCATCTATTGACCTCTTCATATCAGTAACTTCTTCAGGTCTTTCATCTATTAGTAAAACTATAAGCTTAACATCTGGATAATTACGAGAGATATTTTGAGCTACCTTCTTTAATAGAGTTGTTTTACCAGCCTTTGGCGGAGCAACTATTATACCTCTTTGCCCTTTACCTATTGGACATATAATATCCATAAGTCTTGAAGATAAATCATTTCTATCTTTACTTTCCAAGTGTAATCTTTCATTTGGATATATAGGAGTTAAACTTTCAAATGCTTTTCTTCCTATTGCTTTATTAGGATCCTCGCCATTTACCTTTTCAACAAAAAGTAAAGCCTTAAACTTTTCTCCCTCTTTAGCCTCTCTTACTTTACCTTGAACTTCATCTCCAGTTCTAAGATTAAACCTTCTTATTTGAGATGGAGATACGTATATATCATTTTCTCCTGTTTGATAATTATCGCATCTTAAAAAACCAAAGTTATTATTTTCTTGAACCTCTAATACTCCTTTAGCAGATCCTGACTCATTTATCATAACTTTAAGTCTTTCTTTTTTCTCTTCCCTATTCTCTTCACTAATTTGTTCTTGCTGTACTTCAGCTTCTTGAGCTACAACTTTTGCCTTAGGAGCAATTTTCTCAACTAACACTACTCCATCCTTTTCAATTTTGTTAGGTGATTTTTTTATTATTTCATCTACTAACTCTAACTTTTTTAACTTACTTATATTTTTAATACCTAAATTCTTAGCAACTTCCTTTAATTCTGCTAAGGTCATCTTTTCATAGTTTTCTCTTGTCAAAACTACACCTCCAATTGTTATTTTACCTAGGGAATTCTTAGATTATCTCTTTAGAACTGATATATATGAACTGAATTTTCATCTGAAATTTAAACTAACTAAATCAGAAATTTATCTTTCTTGCTTATGTATATATAATTATGAAGCAATAAAAGCTAAAAAACAATAAAAACTTATATTATAAGCTTATCCCTTTTTATATTTTTTATAACAATTAATCAAAAAGAAGCACAGTTATACTATGCTTCTTCAATATAATTCAATTATTTTTTATATTTTAATGATGCATTTATAAATCCTATAAATAAAGGATGTGGATTATTAGGTCTTGATTTTAATTCTGGATGGAATTGGGTTGCTACAAACCATGGATGATTTTTAACTTCAACTATCTCAACTAATTTCCCGTCAGGGCTTGTCCCAACGATATTCATTCCAGCTTCTACTATATATTTTCTAAAATCATTATTAAATTCGTATCTATGTCTATGTCTTTCATGTATCAATTCGTTTTTATAGCTATTATAAGAATTAGACTCCTTATCAAGTTTACAAGGATATGACCCTAATCTCATTGTTCCACCTAACTCTTTTATATCCTCTTGATCTTTCATTAAATCAATAACAGGATATTTTGTATCTGGATCAATCTCTGCACTATTTGCTCCTTCATAACCAACAACATTTCTTGCGAATTCTATTACTGCTGTTTGCATTCCCAAACAAATTCCTAAGAATGGTATATTATTTTCTCTAGCATATCTTATCGTTTCTATCTTCCCTTCTACCCCTCTATCTCCAAAACCACCTGGGACAAGTATTCCATTTATATCATCAAACAATTTTTCAGCTGATTCACTTGTAACATCCTCAGCATTTATCCACTTAATATTTACATTTGAATCATTATAAAGACCACCATGCTTTAACGCTTCTACAACAGATATATACGCATCATGAAGTTCTACATACTTACCAACTAAAGCTATATTGACTTCTTCTTTAATACCTTTAATCTTATTAACCATATCTACCCACTCATTGTTATCTATATCTCTACAGCCTAACTCAAGCTTTTCAACAACTAATCTATCTAAACCTTCTCTATGAAGCATTAATGGAACTTCATATAAATGATCAGCATCTAAATTTTGTATAACACATTTAGCTTCTAAATTACAGAATAAACCTATCTTAGCTCTTAAATCTTCTGATATTTCTTTCTCACTTCTACAAACTATTATATCTGGTTGTATCCCTATACTTCTTAACTCTTTAACTGAATGTTGTGTAGGTTTTGTTTTCAATTCACCTGCTTTTCCTAAGTACGGCACTAATGTTACATGTATAAAACATACATTTTCTCTTCCTACATCATATTTTATTTGTCTTATGGCTTCAAGAAAAGGTAGTGACTCTATGTCGCCTACAGTTCCTCCAATTTCAGTAATAACAACATCCACATCTTGTTCATTCCCAACTCTGAATACTCTATCTTTTATTTCATTAGTTATGTGTGGTATAACTTGTACAGTCCCACCTAAGTATTCACCACGTCTTTCTTTAGATATTACAGACCAATATATCTTACCAGTAGTTACATTACTATTTTTAGTTAAATTCTCATCAATAAATCTTTCATAATGTCCTAAATCTAAATCAGCTTCTGCCCCATCATCAGTAACAAAAACCTCTCCATGTTGATAAGGACTCATAGTTCCTGGATCTATATTTAAGTATGGATCAAATTTTTGAATTGATACCTTCAAACCTCTATTTTTTAACAATCTACCTAATGATGCTGCAGTAATACCTTTACCTAAAGAAGATACAACTCCACCTGTAACAAAAACATATTTAGTACCCATTTATACTTCCTCCTAAACAAATAAAATTGATATTTAATAATCGTGAAACTTTTAATTCAAAAAATACATTTTCCCTATTGACTCTTGATTTTATATTTAGTATAATTTAAAATACCTCACCTTATAAATAAGTGAGGCTCATCAACATTTTTCTATAATATCATAATATTTTAATTTTAATCAATGACACATATCAGTCATTTTTTACTGTTTTTTCTAAAATGGAATAATTATCTCTGAATTGCTTATTAATAAGCAGTTTTTCTTCTGCTTTCTTTAAATTATAATTTATACTCTTATTACTACTAAATATCAATTCACTTACAAGTTTCTCTTTTTCTAAACATCCATACTCGCTTAGCAACAACAAAAATAAATACTTACACTCTTTATTTTTAAGCAAAGTCATTAAATCTAAATCACTAATTTCATAATGTCTACATAAAACTTCTATAATAACTCTATATCTTTCTATTTTTATCACCTCTATAAATTAATTATCATCTCAAGCGATCTAATATTTAATTTATAGCCATAAAATTTTTCATCTATACAAAAAAAGTGGCATATAGCCACTTTTTATTATTGTACCTTAATTTTCACTTTTATATCCGTAGTTATCGGAGGTTGACCTTCTGCTCCTAAAAGATACTTTGCATAAATAGAACCACCATTTTCATCTATATTTATGTCTAATATTTTTGTATCTATATGTAAATGTAACATTCCATATGGAGTATTATATAGCGACAAACCCATTTCTCCAATTTTAAATTCCATAGTAGTACAAGTTGTTCCTACTCTTTCTAAAATAAATCTATCTTCTTCTATTTTAAGAGTTGTAGTTGTTCCCTTCATTCCTGAAATCTCCGATTCCTCATATACAACTTCATACAAATTTTCCTTAACTATAAATTTACCTGGAGTAATAACTTCAATTGCATCGCCTTCGTCTAAATCCGAAAAACTTTTCACTTGAATTACTGCATTCTTTTCCATAATTACCTCCTACTTAACTGATACTATGTATTCTTGTAACTCATCATCACTTATAGGTTCTACTTCTATTTCAGAGCTAAACTTATTTCCATACTTTCCAAACTTAACTTTTACTATTTTTTCATCTTTTCCTTTGCTATATCTGCCTGATATTCTCGCTGCTAACTTTCTGTCTTCTTCTGTGCCTTCACTTTCTAATAAGACAAGAGCTCCGGAAAAATCTGAAGTATGGAACGAATAATAGCTTCCATCTATATGATTTTTAATCATATCTCCTTCATCTTTGGTTCTAGCAACTATTATTTTGTTATTATCCTTAGTTCTAAAGTGTCTACCATATCTTAAAAGACTTAATTCATCTTCCTCTACTTCATCTTTATAATCTAATAAATCTTTTAATCTTAAAGCATAATTAGGTTCTGTTAACCTACAGCCCCCTGCTGGCGATGGATATTCTGTTATTCCCCACTTCTCAGCAAGTTCCATTTGAGCTTTTCTACTTCTTCCTGATATATCTAATAGCTTTTCTCTATCAACTAATCCGTTTAACTCCATTTCTGTTGGATCCAAATTCTTAGCACATAGTGGTCTTAAAATCTTATTTGCAAATCCTGATTCTTTTTTTACAATGTTAAGTGCTTGTCTATTTTGAGACATAGGTCTTTGATTTAAAACTTCACCTGTTATAATAAAATCTGCATTATATTCTTCTAATAACTTTCCTGCATAATTCATCATCATGGCATGGCAATCTATACATGGATTCATATTCTTACCTCTTCCATGTTTAGGATTCTTAACCATATCCAGATGTTCATTAGAAAAATCCACTACTACTAATGGAATATCTATTTGCTTTGTCATCTTCTTAGCACTTTCTTCACTAAAGAAGTAAGATCTAAAGCAAATACCTATTACTTCTATCCCTTGTTCTTTTATAAGTTTTGCGGCTAGTATACTATCTAGTCCACCTGAAACCATCGCTAACGCTTTTGTCATATTAGTACTCCTCTACTAGTTAAATATTTTATTAAAAACCTCTACTACCTTAAACTTAAATATAACCTTCTTATTATCTTCTTTATTTTCTTCAACTTTATCATCTAAATTAGCTATATTTTCGTCTAGTTTTTTAGTATCAACTATATTTTTGCTCTCATCAACAAAACATAATGGAGGAAACATTACACACCACCAATTTTGCCCTTCTCCACTTCCTATTATTACTCTATAAGCTTCATAAGTACCTTGTGGAAATACATAATCTCCATATATCTTATCTGGAAAATTCTCATTTGACAACATAGTATTTACATCATAATCAAAGCCTTCTTCAATAATTACCTCTCTAGCAATACTATTTACCTCTTCTATACTTGAGTTTAGTATATCCCTTGCTTGGTCTAAACTTTCAGCCTTTTCAAGCTTAATAGACATTTTATCTATTATTCTATCCCTAACCTTTAATTTTAACGCCTGATCTTCTTCAGAATCACTATTAGCTATTACATGAAATCTTATTAGCTTGTCCGCTATTTCTTCATAATTTAATTCCTTTAAATCTAATGACTCTTCATTCTCAACTATATCGCATCCTCCAAATAAATTAATAACAAATAATATTATAATAAAACAAAAAATATTCTTTTTCATAAATATAACCCCCTCTTAGTTTAATTATTTCCAATTTATAGGGGATTATTCATTGTAATATTTATTTTTATATAGTTCTTGTTAAAAATACCTCATTATATTTTTCTTTCATCTTCTCAAAACATTTTTGAGCTTTAAGCATATCATCAAAGAAAGCAAATACAGTTGGTCCACTTCCACTCATCATAGAGTTTATTGCACCATATTTATTCATTTCTTCCTTTAAGCTTATTAGAACTTTATGCTTTTTCAATGTTACATTCTCTAATAAATTTCTCATATTATATGCAACATATCTTAAATCATCTTCAGCCATAGCTTTTATTAAAGCTTCAGTCTCTGGATGCTTTTTCACTTTTTCCATATCAAAGTTTTTATATACTTCCTTAGTTGAAACACCAAAAGAAGGTTTTACTAAAACAATGATCTTATCCTTAAAAGACTTTAATGGTGTAATAATCTCACCAACACCTTCACACAATGCAGTTCCGCCTTGTATACAATAAGGTATATCCGCACCCAATTTTAACCCTAATTCCATAAGTTCTTCTTTAGGTGCATTTACTTCAAATATCTTATTCATTAACTTTAAAACTGCTGCTGCATCAGTACTTCCACCTGCTAAACCAGCTGAAACAGGAATATTCTTAAATATTTTTATTTTTAAACCTTCTGATATATTATATCTTTCTTTAAAAGCCACTGCTGCCTTATAAGCAAGATTTCTTGAATCTGTTGGCACATAATTCTTATTACATTCTATAGTAATATCTCTACTTTGCTTTTCAACAATAATTTCATCGTATAAATCTATATTTTGCATTATCATTCTCAAAAGGTGATACCCGTCTTCCCTTTTTCCAACTACATCTAGAGAAATATTCACTTTAGCATAAGCTCTAATCTTCATCTCATTCAGTTCCTTTCGACTTTCACTATAGATTTTAAATAAAGTTCAGGTATTACCTGAACTTTATAAATCTTGTTATAACCTATATTATATAAGTTATTTTATTTCTCGTAAATATCTCTTAGGTTTACATATTTATTAAATTGATTTAATTATATCAGTATTATTTTTGTTATCATTCAATTTATCTATAACTTCTATTAATGGTTTTATTTTTTCATAAAAAACAATAATACTATCTCCTACATTTGATTCTTTGATAGCTTCTTTTAAAGCTTCAACTTCATCTAAAACTATTTTAGCATTATTATTTTCATTACTGCTATCAATTCCCAATTTTATTAATTGTGCAATTTCACCTAATTTTCTACCTCGCCTATCTTTATCTTCCTTAATTATAATTCTATCAATGAATTTTGAACTAATCTTTCCAATCTCTTTTACCGAGTCATTGCTCCTGTCTCCAGGCACACCTATCACCCCAATAACTTTTCCTTTCGTTATCTCTTTAACTGCTGTTAAAGCCTTTTTATAGCCTTCTATGTTGTGTCCATAGTCCAATATTATTCTTACCCCATTGTAATCATGAATATTAAATCGTCCATAATTTTCCTTTGAGTTAAGCTCAAAGCTCTCTATTGAGTTTTTTATATGATTATAATCTATATCTAATCCAACTAACGCTGCACAAGCAGCCATTACATTTTCTATGTTAAACTTCAATGCCCCATTTAATATTATAGGTATATCATCAATGTTACTTAACTTATACTCTTTTCTTTTCTTATTTATGCATATATAATCTTCTTTTAAGTAAACTACTGTTTTTCCCTCTCTAATACTATTAATTATAAGTGGATTTTTATAATCCTTAGAGAAATATATTATATTAGCTTTTATTCTATCTATAATAGTTTTACTATACTTATCATCAGCATTTATAACCGCATAACCTTCTTCTTTGACAGCTTCTGCTATTAAGGATTTTACATAACACAAGTCTTCCATATCCTTGACTCCATCACAACCTAAGTGATCTTCAGTTATGTTTGTTATTACAGCTACATCTGCTAAATCATAAGCTAATCCCCTTCTTATTATTCCACCCCTCGCAGTCTCAAGAACAGCTACTTCAACATCCTTATTTAATAATACGCATTTTGCACTATCCATGCCTGTATCATCACCGATATCAATACATTGGTTATTTATAAAAATTCCTTCAGTGCTAGTCATTCCAGAACACATTCCAAGCTTACATAAAGTATAATTTATAAGACGTGTAGTTGTGGTTTTACCATTTGTTCCACTTATGGATACAACAGGTATATTTTTTATACTATCTTTATACATCATATTAATTATTTCATTACCAACATCTCTACTCTTTCCTTCTGAAGGGTAAATATGCATTCTTAATCCTGGCGCTGTATTAACCTCCATAATTATGCCATTGTTTATAATACTTTTTGATATATCATTTGTACATATATCTACTCCACATACATCTATTCCTATAGCTTTTGCTGCCCTTATACATATGTCTTTATTCTCTTCACATATCTTATCTGTATAATCAATAGCTATACCACCAGTGGATAAATTTGCATTTTTCCTTAATAATAATTTTTTATCACTTTCTAAAATACTATTTAATGCATATCCTTGTTCTGATATAAAACTATTTAGCATAGCATCTTTCTTAACTTTAGTTAAAGGCTTTTCATGTCCTTCTCCTCTATATTCATGTGAATTTAACTCATCTATTAATTCTTCTACACTCTTATTCCCATCTCCTATTATATATGGCGGTACTCTTAAAGAAACTCCAACTACTTTATTATTAACTACACAAACTCTATAGTCATCTCCTCTATGGTACTCCTCCAATATAATATCATTAAACTCATTTATTAACTTTTGATAAGCTGTTATAAGTTCTTTTTCATTTTTTATATCTAAAATTACTCCTCTACCCTTGTTTCCATACTGTGGCTTTAAAACTAAAGGATATCCTATTCTATCAGCTTCTTTTAATAAACTTATTACGTTATATACTTTGGCACCTCTAGCTATCGGTAAATTCTGTAAATCAAGTAACTCTTTAGTTAATAACTTATCGCAAGATATATCTGCCGCAATACAGCTAGTATTGCTTGTAATTGATGCCTCTATGACTCTTCCTTGCTTTCCATATCCTATTTGATAAAAACTACTACTACCTAACTTCATAACAGGCAACCCATGCTTTTCCGCTGCCTCACATACCGCTAAAGTACTAGGTCCTATTAACTCTTCATTAAGCATCTCTTTTATTATTGATACCCTAGTTTTAAAGTCTATAACAATACCATTAATTAATCCATTAATGATATCAATAGCTAACTTCGCACATTCTATACCAGCCTTAGGATATTTGTATTGATATATTATTTGATATATATCTCCTTCCACCTCTCTTGCTTTTCCATAAGCAACTTCTATCCCAATTATGTTCTGTATTGCAATAATAATGTGTTCACATATATGAGCTAAATATGTACCTTCCTTAAGTCTTTTTACAAACCCTCCATCTTCATCTATTCCACACCTATGAGTGTATAATTCAGGAATCATCTTTACTAATTCATCATTAAATCCTTCAATTTCCTTACTAGGTGTTTCGCAATATCCTTCTAAATCAACATCGAGTCTTATACATTTCTTATGTGAGTATATATTCTTGCCCTCATAAATGTTACTACTTAGTATTTTCATTTTTTAAATTATCCTCCTCGAAAGGTACTTTTTTAATAAGATTAAATTTATTACCTTCCTTTAAAACATGAAGTTTAACATTGAACATACTTAAAACTTCATCACAATATTGTTCTGATACATTGCTATATACTATTGAACTGCCATCTAAAAAATACACAGCCCCTGATCCTATTACTTCTGCAATACCCTTATCGCTTACAACTATTGCAGTATCTTCATCTATTCCTATACCTAAAACCTCTGGATTTTGTGCTACAGCAGTTAATAGCCTACCTATCCTCCCTCTTTGAGCAAAGTGTTGATCTATAATAACACTATCAATAAGCCCTAATCCCGGAGACATCTTTAAGGTACATTTTCTTGGTGACTCCTCATCTTCTCCTTGAACTATCATAGTGTGGCTCATCACAGAAGCACCTGCAGAAGTACCAGCTATTACTCGTCCTTCACTACATATGTATTTTAAAGCATCATATATCGGGGTCCCCCCTAAGATACTAGTTATTCTTAGTTGATCTCCTCCTGTAAAAAATAATAAATTACATTTTTTTATTAACTCTATATTATCTTTATTGCATGCATCTTCTCTATTACTTATATCTAATTTTTCTATATTTTTTATTCCAAGCCCTGAAAAAACTTTATGATAATTATTATAGCTTTTCTCCGGATATTCAGTTGCTATAGTAGCTATTAATAACATATCACTATCTTTATTAATAAAATTAGCTACACGTTTCAATATTTCTTTATCACCTTTTTTATCCTCAGCTCCTCCTATAATTATTAAATTTCCTTCTATTTTTTCATTCATATTTTCACCTCAAATCACACATTCAGTATTTTATCCATTCATAAACCATATTATTCAAAATCATAAAAGAGGAGTATATCTCAAAATCGAGATATACTCCTCTTTTATTTTTATTATCTTATTATAGCCTAGAATATAGCTCTTCCAGGAACTATAATTCTTTGACCTATATTAATTACATCAGGATTGTCCATTTCATTAATTCTTATTAACTCATCCATAGTAGTATTAAACTTCTTAGCTAATTCCCATAAAGTATCGCCTTTGTTAACAACATAAATTGTAACTGATGATTGTTTTTCCTTCTTTTCTTCTTTATTTTGAACAACATCAACAACCCAATTTTTATCAACATTATATAATACTTTTACAGAAACAGTTAATGTAGCTCTAATAGCTATAGTATTAGCTTCTACAGTTCCATCTATAGTTTCTAATTGAACCTTAGCTATAACATTCATGTCTGGTTTTGTACCCTTTATATCCAATACTGATGTAAATGGTATTTCTCCATTACACATATTAAACTTATATGCTTCATCAGCAGTCTTATATAAAGCAGATACTTTAATTACACCTTCAACTTTAACCTTATCCTCTTCAGCTGTCTTATCAGTTATAACAGGACAACCATAAACCATTATAATATTTCCAAGTCTTTCATTTTCATCTTTTAAGTATAAATTATCCTTTAAGATAAGATCTGTTGTCATGCTTCCATGAACTACTCCAAGCTCACATTTGTTTTCAACTAACTCCATTGAAACTGTTGGTGAATATGCATCTTTTACTACATCTACCATTTCTCTAGACATAACCTTAACATTACCTTTAGCTACAAACTCTACACTTATATTTCTATTTTCGCCTAAATCATCTGGCATAACAGTACAATCACTGTTTACTATATCTATACTTTGAGATGTCATCATTTCACTATTAATACCAACTAATTCTTCTTCCTTAGATAAATAAACATCATCTTGTAATAGTACTAAGTCTTCTGATTCCCTTCCCTTATATAGAACTTCTATCTTGCAATAACAGCCAAAGTAAACTTTATCTTCTCCTAGCTTAACTTCCTTTTTGTGTAACATCATTGAATACTTTAAGACTTCATCAACTTCTGGTTTATCCATAGTAACTTTTATAAGCGACTTTCCTATGAATTCAACATCCTTTTGTCCTTTAACTTGGTTTAATTCTTCACTCTTTCTTTGAACTTGTACATCTCCGCTACCTTCGATATCTTTTACAAATTCAAGATCTTGAATTTTATAGATGTTCCATTTAGTTGATCTTACTCCATCAATCGAAATCTTTCTTTCATTAATTATGTTAGCTTGAATATGTTCAATTACACACTCTACATCGCAAAGGATTTTATGTTCTTCATTATTAAGCTCAAGATAATCAGCAAACTTTTCAGATAAACTAACAGAATCCACTCTTTGCATTCCACTTTCATCTTCTGATAAATATAGTACAGAGTAATTTATTTGACCTTCTATCATAACTTTATCAGCCAGTATATCTTTATTAGTTACAGTTGCTTTCGCATCTACCCCTAAAATCTGATGTGCGTCCGGATGTGAATCCTTAATTAAATATTCTCCTTTGAGAACATGGTTGGTTGATCCTTCTCTTAATAATTGTTCATACTGAACATTCTCTTTTATAACATCTATCTGTGACATCATATCCCTCCCATAGTATAACTACTATTTAATATATATTTCTCTAAATATATATTTATTCTAAAATAAATAAACTGTTTCTCTTTTAAGTTATATTTTAAAGCTTAATTTATTTCATTTTTTTACCTTTTAGGAGTATAATTGTATTTTTCTTGTCGAATTTTAGGGTTTATAAAAACTTTTTTTAATTTTTTTTAAATAAGTTGTTGACTATTGTTTAAATATGTCGTATTATAAAGATGGTTATTGACCATATAACCTCTCATAAATTCTCAATACCCTTTTATACCATAGTTGAAAGATGGATACCCGCCATCTTTCTTTTTTTTATTTTAAAATAAACAATAGCTTCGATACATATCGAAGCTATTGTTTATACAGGATAATATAGTAGTACTGTTTTTGTTAAAACATCTGAATAACTGTATGTCACTGTTCTTTGGGTGTCACTTTCTAGCCTAACTACGAAAATACTTGGATGTACACTCTCAATTACTCCGTCGTTAACTAAAATCTTTTTTCTACCACCATTAGCTTTAAGAGTAACTTTCTCACCTAAATGATTCTGTATATCTTTCTTGATGGTAGCTATAGTTTTGTTTAACTCCATATAAACACCCTCCTTTTTTTATTATATTATAACATATTTACCATTATTAGTCAAAGTAAATATATTATTTTATCACTTGTTTAATATAATGTCAATGTAAACTTTTACTTTTTATATAAAATAATAATTCCCACATTTAATATTATGGGGTTATTATTAGTTATTTATACATCTTTTAAAAATATTGTTTGCTAATGCTCATAATATTCTTAGTGACAAGTTCAGAGTTGCAAGTGACAATATAGAAAATAAATTCATATGAAGCTGAATTTCAAAATACCTATTTTTAAAAACTACTTGCAGTTTCAACTTCAACTTATCACTTTTAATTTGTCACTTGTCACTAAATAAATTGCTTCACAATTTATACAAATGGAGATTTTGGATATCCCTCTCTATATTTTCCTCTTGTTTGTAATCCTCCAATACCTCGTATACCTGTTATAGTACTATCTATTACATCAGTTATAGATACAACTGTATCTATTCTTGAATATGCTATCTTTTCACATACAAATACAGGATCAAGACAATGTATAAGAACCCTACTTGGAGAGCTTGCAAAGTTTGCTCCTGCATCTAATAAACATTCATAACAAGATTGACATGCTCCTGCAAAAATAACCAATTCATCATAGCTTGAATTATAGTTTCTTAGGGCTTTAACTGCATCTATATAGTATTTAGAATTTCTATAGTTATCTAAATCTAAAAAGTCATCAGTTTCCCTTAAAACACTATCATGTCCTGTTAATACAACTATATCCGGTTTTATCTCTTTTACTAAATCTACTACGCAACTCCATTGTTCCTTCTCTGGAATAGCTCTCCCAACGGCATCTAATGATAATTGCTTATATACTTTTAAACAAGTTTCTAAATAATCTTTATCTCCGTCAATGTGGAGTATCTTTCCCGGTCTTCCAAACATTAATTCTTTGTTCGGACTTTGCTTCTGACTTTTACTCCCCCTTGACATTATCGCCTCCCTCGCCGCTACATCACCTCTAAGCCCTATCGCCTTATTTATAGCTTCATTTACTCTTGTATTTAATATCTTTTCCTTCGTTCCTATGAATGCAGAATCAACCTCTTCTAAGTCATCAGCAGAAGAATCTGCTATTATCCTTATACTGATCCCTTTTAAAATATATAAAACCTGTCCATTATCTTCCTTGATATCAATAATCTTAAATGTAATATCTTTATCATAAGACTTTCTTACGACAATATCCCCTATTTGCATCTCTACCTCACTTAAAGTTACTATCATTTTATAATATGTTTTTTTACTTATTTTGACTCAAATAAAGCACCGTTAAAATAACGATGCTTACTTGATATTATATTTATCTTTAAATTGTCCTAAGAAGTTTAGATATTCTTCTTGTTCATTTATTATACCTTCTAATTTGCTTGCAAAGGTATTTTGACCCCAATTTACTTCATTATAATAATATCTATTTGCTAATCTCCAATACCTCTGTGGGAATTGTAAATATGCAAAAAGTACTTTGTACTCTTCTTCCTTTAAAGGTGATTCTTCATTATAAGAATCTATTATAGCTGTTGCAAATTCCATATTCCAATTACATCTCTTTAAAACCTTTGTCATGAAATTAGAAATATCGAAAGTTCTTACTTCTCTTTTACAATAATCAAAGTCAATTACGCTTATATGATTATCTTGTCCAATTATAATATTATGATAAGTATAATCATGATGACAAAATCCCTTTTCATTTTCAGCTATAGCACACAATGATTCATATTCAGATTCTTCTAAAGTTCTTAAAGCTTCTTTACCTATCTTTTTATAAAAATCTAATGATTTTATATATAATAGGTCGAAACTGCTCTTATTATTTTTCTTTCTTACCATATCTCTCATCTTATCTAAAGATTTAACCCTCTTTGCCATTAATGTAGGCCATCTTCCCAAGTCAGTTTTTAACTTAGAATTTTCTGGTGGATCATATCCTTTTGATGCTTCATGTAATTTTGCAAGTGTTTTAGCCGCAATTTTTACGTCTTCTATGTTATGAAAATCACATTCCCTACCATCTAGCCATTCAGATAAAGTATATAAGTCTTCATTAACTAATGCATAGGGCTCTCCATCTATGTTCAAAAAATACCTATCTACATCTTCAAAACCATTTTTTATAAGATGCTCCTTGGCTCCATATACAAATAAAAGCTTTTGAGGGCCATAATTTATCTTCTTTAAACATCTCTCACCTTTATTGGTTTTTAAATAGTATACTCCTTTGTTAGCTTTAATATTATCGATTTTAATTCCAAATTGTCTTTCTACTTCAAACTCCCTCATCATTACTCTCACCCCCCTTATATATTTATATGTACTCACCAATTCTTTTATTAACGTTTTTTAACTTTATTTAATATAATAAATTAAAACCATATCGAAAGGATTTTATTATGAATATAGGTATTGATGGAAGAGCCGCAAAATGGTATAGAGGTACTGGAATAGGAACTTATACTTATCAACTTATAAGTAATATAAATAATATTGATAATATAAATGAGTACCTACTATTTCTTCCCCAAAATACAGGCTTAGAATTAAATAATAACTTTTCAATAAAACCAATAGAAGAATCAACTAATTCTAACTTTTGGGATGAAGTTAATGCTCCTAATATTTTGAATAATACTGACATAGATTTATATCATGTTCCTCAAAATGGCGTTGGACTTACAGAAAATATTAACTGCTTAAAAACTATCACACTCCATGATATAATCCCTTTAAGAATGCCTGAAACAGTAAGTGACAGATATCTTAATATCTTTAATAATCAATTACCAAAAATAATAGAAAACTGCGACGGTATAATTACTGTTTCTGAGTTTTCTAAAGATGATATAGCCAGGGAATTTAATTTCCCTAAAGACAAAATTTTTGTTACTTATTTAGGAGCTGAGGATATTTATAAACCATTAGATAAAAAGTCATGCAAAAATTTTCTAAAAAATAAATATAATATAGATAAAAACTTCCTACTTTATGTTGGTGGTTATAGCCCTAGGAAGAATATCATAGGTATATTGGAAGCTTTCTCTCTTTTAGATCCTAAGTTAAGAGAAAATCTTTCCGTTGTTATAACAGGAAAAAAAGGAATTTCCTATACTATATATATGAAACGTGCTGAAGATTTAGGAATTAAAAATTCAGTAATATTTACTGATTTTATTCCTTTAGATCATCTACCATTGTTTTATAATGCCTGTGAATTCTTAGTTTATCCTTCTTTTTATGAAGGTTTTGGTTTGCCGCCTTTAGAAGCAATGGCTTGCGGTACTCCTGTTATATCATCAAATGTAACATCTATTCCTGAAATCTGTTCTGGCTCTGCTTTATTAGTTGATCCTTATAATGTAGACGAGTTAAGCTTATCTATGAGTAAGTTGCTATCAGACAATAAGTTAAGAGATTCTATGATTAAATGTGGATTAAGTAATTGTTTAAAATATTCTTGGTCTAATACTGCTAAAGATACCATAGCAGCATATAAGAATATAATTAAAAATAAATAGTTAAGAGTAGCAATTTAATTAAAACTACTCTAACTCATTATTTAAATTAAAAAGAGCTAGCAGAAGCTAGCCCTTTTTATTAATCTTTAACTATTCAAAATATCCATTCTAAATTTATCTATTTCTAACTTATTTTTTAGCCTACTTAAAAATACTTCTTCATCCCACATTTTTTGTTTGAAATAATAATCTGTTGAAATGCTTATAAAATCTCTTGGATAATTTATTAGCTTTCTTAACATTTCTATTTCTTCATCTTCTAATTTGCTTACTTCATTATATGATTTTATAATTAATTCTATTATCTCTTCATTATAAGCTAAATTTTTAATTACCTTCATTGTGTATCCATAAATATCCAATATTCTTGTATCTATAGAACAATAATCGAAATCTATTATATTTACCTTATCCCCATCTATTATAAAATTATGATGTGCTAAATCATTATGACATAAAACTATATTTTCCCTATTCTTTATCATGCTATCATATTTACTATTTTTAATTTCTTCTATTGTCTTAAGCAGATCTCGCTTAGCATTATCTACATTTTTTAAAAACAAATCATCAAATTCATTTTTATATTTATACTTACCAACAACTTTTTGTAGTTGTATTAAAGTATAATATTCATCTTCCATTTTTTTTATTAAATTTTTTCCACTATTATTTTTTATTTCTTCTTCAGAAAGCTCCTCTATTAAATTTTTAGAAGCTATATGCATTTCTGCTATAGCTTTACTACATAATTCAACTTCAACTGGATTAGTAAATGCAGCCTCTCTACCCTCAACCATATCAAGCAATACATACTGCTTATCTTTCCATAAAGTTATTATTTCATCATCAATATTTCTAGTATATTTTAAAACCCTAGGATACTTCTTCTCAATTATTTTTAGTGCTTTATCTATAAAATCAATTCTCTCTTTCGAGGAATCTGTTATCTTCAATACTTTCTTTCCCTTGTCTGTAAATAACACAAATACCTTTCTTAGCGGAATAACATCAGTTATCTTTATTCCTAATAAATCTATGAATTCTTCCTTAAATTCATATTCACATAATATACCCTTATCGACATACCTGGTTTTAACCAAATCAATTCTCCCCCTTATATTATCTCATCACCGTCTATCTCTATAGCTACCTTAATCTTTTTTATCCACTCATCATAATTATTATCCTCGTAATATCTGTACTTATATATTAACTTCATAGTTTCAAATGGATAATTACATAATGCAGTTAAATAATTTTTGCTTTTTTCTGATAATGATGATTTGTATATAAATTCATCAATTACTTTTTCTGTTTGTATGTTAAAACCTCTACGCTTTACTCTTTTAATATAATTAAACAAATCATGTTCTATCAAATTATATGAAATATATTTTGTAGTTCTTATTTTTACTACTTCATTTTCTTCTAACTTTAAATTTCCTTCATCTACTCTACCTAAACACATTTCATAATTATTCATACTACGTCTTATAAGCTCAAAATAAATTTCATTGTCCATAGCATCAAAAGTTTTTTTTGCCCTATCCAAAGCCATATTACCTTTTTCCAAAATATAGTAATCTAAGTTGCTTTTATCATCATTTAAGTTTATTGATTTAAGTATTTTCTCTACCTTTTTATTTTGTACTCTAAAACCCTCTACCTCTTTACCAATTGTGCTATTTATCCTTGGAATTATAGTTACTCCATTGTTCATTAATCTACTCTGTATCATTACAATTAAATCTATTTGATTACTTATATCTATAATATTTCTATCACTTTTTCTTGTAATATTTTCATCTACAATTATATTATTATTATTTAAATAAGTTATTATATCCATATGCTACACCACCTATCTAAAATACCTCTCTAAAAACTCCTCTCTTTCTTCTCTATCGTCTAGATACTTCCTTAATTTATTTACAAAGAACTCTTCTCCCCATAGTTGCTGCTCCCAATAGTATTGAATTCCAACCTGCCAAAATACTTGTGGAAACTTTATGAAATACTTCATTATATTTAACTCTTCATCTTCTATATTGTTGCTTAAAGAATAATTATTTAATATTAAATCTGCCCTTTCATCACTCCACTTTCCATCTTTCATAGCTCTTATCATAAGAGAACTTAAATCATGAAGATGTGAATCTAACATACAATAATCAAAATCAATAACATTTAAATCTCCATTCTTATCTACTAATATATTATGATGAGCTAGATCATGATGACAAAAACCACACTTCATAACTTCCTTATTCATTAAATAAAAATAATTACTTTTTCTTAAACCTTCTATACTTGCTAAGCCTCTTTCTATTTCTTCATTTAAATGCTTTAAATATAATCTATCAAATTCAGACTTCCTAGCTTTCTGAGAAATTCTATGGGCAAAATCTAATATTTCATCACATCTAGTACTAAAAACATCTATCCATTTATTCCATCCATATCTTGGTGTCATATTTCTATCTAGTATAAAGCCTGTACTACAAGTATGCAGTTCACCTATCTTTTCTGCTACTTTAGCAAGCTCTATAGGATTGTCATAATTACTTATTCTAGATGGAACCCACTCTGTTACATAAGCAAATTTGTCACCTAATTTTATGAAATCCATATTGTTTTTAGTTTTTAATATAGCTGGAATAGTTTTAAATCCTTTTTTTTGTAAATGCTTCATAGCAGATAGAATAAAATAAAAATGAGGGAATTGATATCCAATAACCTTTACACAATACCCTCTATCTTTTGCATCAATTTTGTATGCATTTTTTATTTGTTCAATATAATTTATATCTATATTGTAATTATTTTCTATAACCCTGCTTATATTGATAATATCCATAATAAACTCCTATATTTTTCTTCTTATTTATTATATGAATACTATATTTTATTGTGTTTGTTATCACATAATTAAATCTCCAATAATATTAATAATATTATAAAGCTTTAAGGAGTGAAATTTAATGAATCTCTCCATAGATGGTCGAGGTATTACACTTTATAACGGTTCTGGAATTGGTACTTATACTGCCAATCTACTTAAGGAATTAATTGCTATTGATAAAAAAAATAAATATACGATATTTTGGGCCGGAAATAATTACGATGAGTTTAAAGGTCCTAATACTAATATTGTATTAACTTCAAAAAAACATGGTATGTTTTATGAAAATTTTTATCATCCTAATTATCTACAAAATAACGATATAGATTTACATCACATACCTCAAAACGGGATTGGTTTGTCTAAGGATTATCCAGTTCCTTGCGTAGTTACAATTCATGATTTGATTCCTTACATTATGCCTGAAACTTGTGGTAAAGGATATTTAACAAGATTTTTAAAAGATATGCCTTATATTATAGAAAATTCTAAAGGTATATTTACAGTTTCTGAGTACTCTAAAGAAGATATACTTAAATTCTTTCCTAATTTTCCTGAGGATAAAATTTTTGTAACACCTTTAGCAGCAAACTCATCTTTTTATCCTATGGAAAAATGCATATGTAATAAATTTTTAAAAGATAAATATGATATAGATTTTCCTTTTATTCTATATATAGGTGGTTTTAGTTCTAGGAAAAATGTAAGAGAACTTATTATTTCTTTTAAAGATATTTATTCTACACTTAAAAGTAAATATAAATTAGTTTTATGTGGTTCTATAAAAGATGAAGGTGAAAAACTAAAACAATTCTGTAAAGAGCTTGGTGTTGAGGATAACGTTATATTTACAGGCTTTGTTCCAGATGAAGACTTACCATACTTTTATAATGGTTGTTCTTTATTTGTATATCCTTCACTTTACGAAGGTTTTGGTTTACCTCCATTAGAGGCAATGAGTTGTAAAGCTCCTGTAATTACATCTAATTCTACTTCTATACCTGAAGTTACTAAAGATTGTGCTTTGCTAATAGATCCGTTTAGTAAAGACGAGTTATCTAGTTCTATATTACAAGTCCTAACCTCTTCATCTTTGAGTCAAGAACTTTCTGAAAAAGGATATGAAAATAGTAAAACTTTTACTTGGACAAAAACAGCAGAGTTAACATTAAAAGCTTATGAAACCATTTATAATTCAATTAATACTAATTAAAAAAGTGCGAAGTAATTAAATTGAAAATTCTAAATTCCGAATGATAAATTAAAGGAAGAAATTCCTTTGTAGGAATTTCAAAAAAAGAAACTGCCTAAGCAGTTTCTTCCTTAATTTAGAATTGAAAATTTATAATTGTAAATCAAATAAATTGCTTCTCACTTTTTTTATCTAAATACAGGTAATCTTGATAGATGTCTTACTAAGTAGTTTGCAGTAACTCCTATAAAAATTCCTGTTCCTATTCCTATTATAGATAATACAGGTAAATACAACATAACAGATATATTGTGAACTATAGACGATGCAATCAATAATTGTCCTACATTATGAAATATTGCTCCTGTTGCACTTACACCTACTATACTTACCTTGTCCTTAAAACTTTCTTTTACTAATACCATCGCAAGGAAGCTTAAGATTCCTCCTGCAGCACTATACATAAATGATGATAAGTTTCCACCAAACATCGTAGATAATGTAAGTTTTAAAAGTACTACGAGAAATGCATCTCTTTTATTATCTAATGTATATAAAGCTACTACTGTTATTAAATTTGATAATCCTAACTTTGCACCTGGGGTTATAAAAGGAACTGGTATCATTCTCTCAAATATATGTAAAACTAATGCTTGAGCTACTAATAACCCTATATATACCATTTTACTTGTCTTTCGCATCTAATCCACCTCTAATGAGATAATATAATATCTTCATCTTCATCATTTTTTTTACCTTTAACTTCTACCATAAATTTATGTGGCAAGCAAACTAAAGTTTCTCCTGGCTTACTTATGTACTCAGGATACATACAAACCTTGTCTGAACAATCTGCATCAATTATTCCAATCTTGTCGTCATTTATAATTATAGTATTATGCCCTTTATCACTTTTGAACTCTATAGTTTCTTCTCCCTTGTGATTTGTTAAAGGAATTGTTCTTTCAACCTTCCCATTAATACTAACTTCTGCATAAGTTTGATCAAAATCTCTTCCTACAGCAAAACCAAATATTACTTCTGGTAAAAAAGAAAAAATCATTAAAACTGCAATAATGATAAAATCCCATTTTTTAAACATATAAATTCCTCTTCTCTATTATTTATCAAAATTGATAATATTTTATCTAAAGGTTACTAATTATCTAATCTTAATTTTATTAGTATTCAATTAAGTTATTTTAAATATAACTACTAGATTATTCTATAAGTTATTTGTTAAAATGTCTACACATTAAGACAATTCTTTATATTTTTATACAAACAACTTATTCTCTTAAACTCTATAAGGATATCTATAAAAACATTTATATTTTTACATAATCTATTTATATTGTTAATGTTTTCTTTATATTTTATAATTAGTTAGTAAACAATATAAATAAATTGCAAAGTACTTTTATTCAAAGGAGGAAAACACTTATGTATAAATTAAAAAAATATGCTAAATCACTTTTATGTTTATCCTTAGTATTTATGCTTGTTGGTTGTAGTCAAAATACTAAAAAAAATGAAGAAACAGCTCAGCAAGAACCAGTTAAGCGTACTGAAATGCTAATGGGTACTGTAATTAGCGTTACTTTATATGATTCTACTGATGAATCAATACTTGATAAGGTTTTTGATAAGGTAAAAAATTTAGAAGAAACTTTTAGTATAAATGAAACTGGAACAGAAGTAGATAAGATTAATGATAATGCAGGTATAGAACCAGTAAAGGTATCTGATGATACGATCGAAGTAGTTAAAGAAGGGATTTATTACTCTGACCTTTCTCATGGTAAATTTGACATAACAGTAGGTCCATTAGTTAAGCTTTGGAATATACCTGATCGTCCTACAGAAGATATTCCTACTCAGGACGAACTAAATGTGGTCCTTCCATTAACTAATTATAAAGATGTTGTTATAGATGAAGCTAACAAAACTGTATTTTTAACTAGACCTGGTATGATGCTTGATTTAGGTGGTATAGCTAAAGGGTATGCTGCAGATGTTATTTCTAAAATGCTAACTGATGAAGGTGTAAAAAGTGCCATTATAGATCTTGGTGGTAATATATTTGCTCACGGTGAAAAAGTTTCAGGGGATGCTTGGAAAATAGGTATACAAAATCCATTCTCTAATAGGGGTGAAATTGTTGGAGCTATATCTGTTAAAAATAAATCTATAGTTACTTCTGGTATATATGAAAGATATATCGAAGTTGACGGAGTTAAATATCATCATATTTTAAATCCTGAAACAGGATATCCATACGAAAATGATATCGCCGGAATTACTATCATAAGTGATAAATCAACTACTGGTGATGCTTTATCTACCTCAGTATTTGCTCTTGGAATTGAAGAAGGTATGAAATTCGTTGAGAAATTAGATGATGTAGATGCTATATTTGTAACTAAAGAAAAAGGAATTTACGTTACTTCAGGAATTAAAGATAATTTCGAATTAAGAGATGAAAACTTTAAACTTATGAACTAAATTTAAATAATAAATTATGGATTAATAAAAAAAGTCAGCGAAAGCTGACTTTTAATTTTAAATTATTTAGTTTATTCTGATGTTAAAGTTACATCCATTGTTTTACTCTTTCCGTCTCTTATAACTTCTAATTTAAGACTATCTCCCTCATTTTTTGAATTCTTAATTTCTTTTAATTCATCAAATGTCTTAACTCTTTGACCATCAACTTTAACTATTAAGTCTCCAGCTTTTACTCCTGCTTTTTCTGCTGGTGAGAATTCATTTACTTCAACAACATATAAACCTTGTTCCATTTTTAATTGGCTTGCTAAAGATTCATCTACTGTTCTTATTGATATTCCAAGATTTAAAATTGGTTTTGATAAAGATTCTATTTTATCACTTATATCATTTATAGGAATTGCAAATCCTATACCTTCGGTATTTTCTCCTGACATCTTCATTGTATTAATTCCTACTACTTGACCTTTTGTATTAACTAATGGGCCACCACTATTTCCTGGATTTATAGATGCATTAGTTTGAATAAGATTTAATACAACTCCTGATTCAGTCTCAACATTTCTATTTAATGCACTAACTATACCATTTGTAACTGTTTGTGATAAATCAGCTGATAAAGGTGTTCCAATTGCTATTACTTCTTCTCCTTGTTGTAAAGCATTTGAATCTCCTAGCTCTGCTACCGCTGGCACCTTAACATTCTCATCTGTTATCTTTAACATTGCTACATCCTGATTTGCATCATAGTTAACTACCTTAGCACTTACAGTTGTATTGTCACTTAAAGTAACAGATACTTCCTTTGCTCCTTCAATAACATGGTAGTTTGTTAATATATATCCATCCTCATTAATTATAAATCCTGACCCTATTCCTTCAACTTCTTGTTGGAAGAATCCATTGAATGTAGCTACCCCTTTAGTAGATACTGTTACTACTGCTGGCGCTACCTTTTGGAATGCCTCAGTTATAGATAAAGCTCCATCCTTTTTAAAGCTAACATCTGTAGTATCAATATTATTTACTACATTTTGTTTATTTTGCTCTGTAGGAGCATTATTATTTTTTAACATTAAATATGTTACACCGCTACCTGTAATTCCTCCTAGTAATGAACAAGAAACTATTATAGCTACAATCTTCCCCATTGCTCCTCTTCTTTTCTTAGATGGCTTGTTGTTATTACTATTATTAGAATAATTGCTATTTTCCATTTCGTTTGAATTTTCATTTTTATAAACCGCATCATAAATGTTCTCGTTATCCATAATTTCAACTCCTTAGGTTTTTTCTATACTTATAATATAATCTTATATTGTGTCAAATATATGACAAAATTGAAATAATAAAAATGAGCCTTGTTTAGCTCATTTTTATTATAACTTTATTTGCTTTGTAACTCTTTAACTATATATCTAATTCCATTTACAACATTTTCTGTACTATTTAAACCTGAGAATGATGATGTGTTTCCAGTTTTAAAAACTTTAGTCAACGATTCATCTCCCAAATTTTTCAAATTATCACTATCTGAGTTAGTTATTAGGTAGTATGGCATTCCAGCGAACACCCCGGCTTTTTGACTATTACTTAATCCCTTTGACAAATTATCCATCTCATTATAAACAGCTGTTGTATATTTTGTTTTAGTTCTTTGAGTTTTAAACTCTTCTAGTTCATCACCTGAAAGTGAATTTTCAAAATCATCTAAAGTAACATCTAAGCTTAACGCATCTAATAACTCTGTTAACCCAAAATTCGAACCTATCTTTTCAATATTCCTTCTTAATTTAGTAATAATTTGTTTTTTATTATAGTCCTTAGTTCCTATATAAGATTCATCTAATGGATTTATTAACATTACACCAGCAACAGAATCTTTAAATTGTTCAGCAAAACTTGTTAATACTAACGATCCATAACCTTCTCCAACTAGTATATAAGGCTCTGGAGCTCCAGCCTTTCTAAGTAATATCTTTAAATCTTGAGCTTGTTCTTCTGGGGTTCTTTCTGGTCCTAAATCACTATATCCATAACCTCTTCTGTTATAAACAAAAGTACTTACATTATCACTACTTAATTCATCGACAACAGGAGTCCACTGTTCTAGATTTCCTCCTATCCCACCATCAAAAACTACAGTATAATTTCCTTCACCCTTTAATCTAAAATCCATTCTTCTATCATCTACTGTAGTATAATCAACTCTTTGCCTTAAAGTTTCTTTAGCAATAAAATTGCTTATTTTCTGATATACAAAGCCTACTAATAACAACATACCTACTATTATTAAAATTAGCTTTGATATCTCTTTAGGCGTTCGATGCTTCTTCATGCTAACTTGCCTTAAACCATTTGAATATGGTAATAGCTTCATTTCTCTTCCCCCCTATTTCTTTTGTATAACTATAACTTCAAGTTTGGCTTAGCATTTAAACTTAAGTTATTTTCTTTCCCGTTCATAAAGTTATAATATGCTGCACTACCTATCATAGCTGCATTATCTGTACAAAGAATCATATCTGGGAATAGTACATCTATTCCTTTCTTTCCAGCAACTTTAATTAAATTTTCTCTTAAACTTGAATTAGATGCTACTCCTCCAGCTATAGCTATCTTGTTAACTTTTCTTTTCTTGCAAGTTAATAATACATTTTCAGTTAATACATCTACTACAGCTTTTTGGAAAGAAGCCGCAACATCAGCTGCATTAACCTCAACATTTTGCATTTTGCATTTATTTAAATAATTTAATACTGCTGATTTTACTCCACTAAATGAAAAATCTAATGTTTCCTCTTGAAATTTAGCTCTCGGGAACTCTATAGCATTGGGATTTCCTTCTTTTGATAATTTATCAATCTTAGGTCCTCCTGGATATCCAAGTCCTAATGCTCTAGCAACCTTATCATACGCCTCTCCAGCTGCATCATCTCTTGTTTGCCCAATTACTTCATATTCTCCATAATCTTTTACATGAACTATAAATGTATGTCCACCAGATACTACTAATGAAACAAATGGTGGTTTTAAATCCTTATGTTGTATATAATTAGCGCATATATGTCCTTCTATATGATTTACACCTATTAATGGTTTCTTTGTTGCAAATGCTAACCCCTTTGCATACTGTAAGCCTACTAATAATGCACCTACAAGACCTGGTCCATAAGTAACTCCTATAGCATCTATTTGGTCTAAAGTTACGTTAGCTTCTTCAAGCGCTTCCTCTACAACTCCACTTATTACTTCAATATGCATTCTTGATGCAACTTCTGGCACAACCCCACCAAATTTTTTATGTGTATCTATTTGAGATGCTATGACATTTGATAAAACTTCTCTACCATCTACTACTACTGCCGCTGAAGTTTCATCACAACTTGACTCTATAGATAAAATATATTTTTTTTCCATATATATACCTCTTCTTTTTCTTGTTTTTACAATACTTGTATTATATATCATCAATTCTTTATATTCAAACTATTACTTGTTAATTTATTAATTCTACTGTATATTTTTTATTAACAAAACATATTATATAATTTCATTTAACTATCACGAATATTATATACTTATTAAATAAATTATTCATCATTTTTTGTTTCATTTTTTGGATTTTTAAGGAGATTTTTATGAATACATATGCTAAAGTTATTGTTCCTGGTTCACCAATTTCAAAGTCAAACTTTAAACTACATAATAAAGATGGAAGAGCTATTTTACCTTATAATACTGGTAAGGCTCATGATAAATATGCATTATACGAAGAAGAGATAGCTTATTATGCTAGAAGCCAAAATCCTACTATAATATTTGAAGAATCATTAATTGCAATTTTGAAAGTTTATTATAAAAGTGAAAAACGTCATCCAGATACAGCTAACATTACAAAAAGTATTTTTGATGGAATAGAGAAAAGCGGTCTAATAGTGAATGATGCTCAAATAAGAAGAATTGTTGTAGAAGAATTTTATGATAAGGAAAATCCTAGATTTGAACTCGAACTTTTTGCTGAAAGCAAATATTCATTATCTTATTCATTAGTAGAAAATTCTGAAGAAAATGATAAGATTCTATATTCCTCATTAAAAAAATCTGCAAAAGATCCCATAAAGAAAAATGAAGAAAAGGTCAAATATTCAAATAATATTTGCTCTATTTGTAATAAAACTGTAGATATTAGTTCCTGCGTAAAAGCTGATGGTGGAAAAACTATTATATGTAGAACCTGCTTTACCAAACTATTCTAAGGAGATATATTATGAAAAATAACTTCGTTTTTTTAGGAGATAGCTTAACATTTGGCTATGGAGTAAACAAAAAAGATTGTTGGATTACATTATTCGAAAGTAACACTAACTTAAACATAATAAATAAAGGTATTAATGGTAGTACTACCATTGATATGCTTGTAAGATTTGATAAAGATGTTATGACTTTTATCCCTGAGAAAGCATTTATTATGGGTGGTACAAATGATTTATTATGTAATAGATCAATATCATCTATAGTATCAAATATAGAATTAATGATAAAAGACTTAAAGTCAATTAATTCATCAATAATTATAGGAATTCCACCAGATATAATAGTAGAAGATGCTTATAACTTATTTATGCCATCACCTACATATGATTATTGTAAAAAGTCATTACCTACTTTAAAAGAAAGCCTTATTTCGCTTTGTAATAATTATGATTGTGATTACATTGATTTTTATTCTTTAACAAAAAATAATATACAAAAAAATATTTATCTTGATGGAATACATTTAAATCCACAAGGACAACAACTTATGTTAAACGAGTTCTTAAAGGAAAGTACTCACTAAGTACGCAAGTGAAAAGTCGACTTTGTGGATATGAAAAGGCTACTATCGTAACGGTGAAAAGTGCTAATAATCTGATACTCTTCACTATTGCCAAAGGCAATATTTTCCCCATCACGAAGTTAACTTTTCCCCTCAGCGTCAGCTGACTTTTCACCTTTGACAAAGTCAAATTTTTCACCAAAGTGCTCCGTACTTTATTTAAGTTGTGCAGATACTATTTTCCCAACCTTATATCCTTCTTCTCCACTATTAAACAATCCATTTCTACCGTGAACAATAGTTCCACAACAGTATATTCCCTCTACAGAAGTCTTGTAGTTCTCAATCTGTAAACATTCATTATTTATCTTAATTGTACTGTTTTTTAGGTAATCAATCTCAGGATAATATCCTATTGCTAGTATTAATGAATCACATTCTATTATTTTAGATTCTTCTTTTTTAGTGCAATTTTCTATTCTAGCCCATTCTATCCTTTCACCACCACCAACTTCAATGACTTTACTATTACAAATAACAGGTATATCAAATCCATCTATTATCTTTGCAAGATCTTCACTTACGCTTTCCCTTGATGTTATTATTCCTTTTACCTTAGCTCCTTCAATAACCAATCTTCTAGCCAAAATATATGACCATACAGTATTGCCTGATAATATTACTTCTTTTCCTGGTAATAACCCTTGGAAATTTACTAATCTATGGGCTGAAGCTGTTGAAAATATACCTGTATATTTATGTATTGGTACAATTATATTACCTGTGTATTTTTCTCTACATCCAGAAGCTAATATTATTTTCTTAGCTTTTATCTCTACTTCTCCTTCATATGGATTAACATATTTAATCTTTCTATCATCACTTACTTCTATAACTCTTGTATTATTTTTAAATTGACCATTTAGACTAACATAAGTTGTAATTAATATACTCGCGAATGCTGGCCCAGGAACATTCTCTCCTAAATGGAATTCTCCAAAATCATTATTTATAAATAAATTTAGGTTTCCTCCTAAATCTTCTTCTTGCTCTATTATTAATACGTCTTCAATCTTTTCTTCTAATGCAGCAATCCCTGCTAGAAGTCCCGCTGCCCCAGCGCCTATAATTACTAAACTGTATTCCTTCATTTTATCCCTCCATACCATCATCATTAGGTATAATAAGTTTTATCCCCTTTGGTATTATTTCAAAATTAAATTCATTAGCCTTTATTATTTCTCCATCTATATTACTTATTATCTCTTTTTCAGATATTATCTTTAATGTTTTACATTTATTATAATAAGTATCTTTAAACTCTCTAATATCCTTCTTAGTTAAAAATGCTATTAGATACCTTAAAATTTTATAAGGATTAGTTTTTTTTATTCCATAAAAGTCTAGAGTTCCATCTGATATTTCTGCATCAGGAGCTAAAACTATTCCGCCTCCATAATATCTTCCATTTGCAAGAGCAACTAAGAACATTTCATCATCAATTTCTTCACCATCTATTATAAACTTTATTTTCTCATATTTAAACTTAAATAATGATACTATAGCTCCTAATATATAAGCTAAAGAGCCTGATATAACATATTGATTTTTAAATATTTTAGCATTTAAATTAACATCAGCAGGAAACCCAATTGCCGATATATTTATAAAATATTTATTATTTATACATCCTATATCTATTTCTTTACTTTTACCTTCTATAGTCTCCTTAAGAATATTTGTTAATTTACTTTTATCTAAATAAGTTCTAACAAAATCATTTCCTGACCCTGCTGGTATTATGCCTAAAGAGGCATTTTTACCTATCAATCCATTTATAACTTCATTTAATGTTCCATCGCCACCTACAGAATATACATTACATTCTTCACTATAATCGTAATTTTTAACTATATCTGTAGCTTGCTCTGGTCCTTCCGTAATTCTTATATCATAACATTCATCTTTATCTTTAAAGTACTCTTCTATTATCTCTTTATATTTGATTGCACTACCTTTACCTGCAATAGGATTAATAATAAATAAATGCCTCATAACAATACCTCAAAAAAAATTTATAGCTATTTATAAATATATGTAAAATTTATAAATAGCTATATAACAGATTCTTAATTTAATTCTATCTCTTTTTACATATATTGTAAATTATTATTCTCCAGCTACTGCTAACCCATTTACTCTAACAGATGGACTTCCAACACTACTCATAGGGAATAATAAATCACTTCCTACTTCGTCAATATTTTTTAACATATCAAAGAAATTTCCTGCTATAGTAATTTGTTCAACAGGAAATGTCTTTTTACCATTCTCAATATAGAAACCTTTTGCTGCTAGAGAAAAGTCTCCAGTTATTGAATTAGCTCCTGAGTGTAATCCTGCAAAATCACAAATTATTAATCCTTTATCTATTGATGATATTATTCCATCAAAATCCTTATGTCCTGGTTCAATATATAAGTTAGTCGGTGAAACTGATATAGGCGATGCATAAGATCCCTTAAATCCGTTACCAGTTGACTTTACACCTGCTTTATTAGCTGTCTTTAAATTATGAAGTAAAGTTTCTAACTTACCATCTTTTATTAAGTAAGTCTTCTTAGTCGCAACCCCTTCATCGTCAAATCCTACAGTGGCTAATCCATCTTCTAAATGTGGATCATCTACTAAAGATACATTTGAGCTTGCAATAACTTCTCCTTCTTTATCTTTTAATAAGCTTAATCCTTTTTGAGCTGCATCTGCACTAAATACTCCTGCAAAAGTTGAAAGTAAAGATACCATGGCTTCATTTTTTATTACTATTGGATAGTTACCTGATTCAACACTCTTTCCATTTACCTTAGATAGAGCCTCTTCTATACCTTGCTTAGCTATCTTCTTAACATCTACTTCATCTAATGATTTTGCTACTACATATCCAAAACCATCATACATCTTATCTTCTATTGTAAGTATAGGTACTACATATGCAGTTAATATATTAGACTTGTTTTTTAAATTTAACCCTTTTGTATTAATTATTCCATAGCTTCCTGAGCTATAGCTAACTGCACAACCGCCAAAGCTTGTTACCTTATCTGAAAGTTCCTTAGCTTCCTTTTCCATTCCTAATGCTATATTTATAAGCTTATCAGCTTCTATATGCTCTAATTCAGGATAATAAGTGCTAATATCCTTATATTCTTTATCTCCTTGATATATAAACTGAATATCTTCACTTTCTATAGATAAAGCGCTTTCTTTAGCACTTCTTACAAGCATCTCTATAGCATCCTTATCTAATATTTCAGTATAAGAATATCCTATTTTATCATTTATCTTTCCTCTAAAAGACAGTCCATAAGAATTATTTAAATTATATTTCTCCACTTCACCTTTATAAACTCCTATGCTAAGACTTTCTTTATCAACATAATATACTTCACATTCAGCAAAACCAACTTCTTTTGCTTTATCAAATAATTCATTTACAAATTGATTTAATTCCATAAATATACCCCCTATCTTCCACCTACAGTTATTTCACTTACTCTTATCATTGGTTGCCCAACATTTGTAGGTATACTTCCTGATGATGAGCCACACATACCTTGACCTTGAGTCATATTATTTCCTACCATATCTATGTTCATAAGTATATCGCTACCTTTACCAATTAAGCTAGCGCCTCTTACTGGCTCTTGTATCTCTCCATTTTTAACTATATATCCTTCTGATACTGCAAAGTTAAACTCACCTGTAACTGGATTTACTGAGCCTCCCCCCATCTTCTTAGCGTATAATCCATCTTTTATAGACTTGATTATTTCTTCTGGTGAATCCTCTCCATTAGCTATATAAGTGTTAGTCATTCTTGAAGTTGGAGCATACTTATAACTTTGTCTTCTTCCACTTCCTGTTGGCGCCATTCCCATCCTTCTACCGTTTAATTTATCTATCATATAAGATTTTAAAATACCATTTTCTATAAGAACATTCTTTTGAGTTTTATTACCTTCATCATCTATATTTAATGAACCCCATGCATTAGGAATTGTACCATCATCAATAGCTGTTACCTTAGTTGACGCTATTTGCTCACCAAGTTTACCAGTAAATACTGAATTTCCTTTGGCTACTGAAGTTGCTTCTAATGAGTGTCCACAAGCTTCATGGAATATAACTCCACCAAATCCATTATCTATTGCTACTGTCATCTTTCCTGCAGGACAATTTTTAGCATGTAGCATTGTGCAAGCTATTCTTGAAGCTTCCTTTCCATAATACTCTGGATCTATATAATTAAACATCTCAAATCCCATATGTCTTCCTGGCCCTTCAAATCCAGTTTGATTTTCTCCATTAAGAGATGCCACTGAATTTATTGCAAGTCTTGTTCTAACTCTTTTATCTTCAACATATAAACCTTCAGTATTAGCAATTAATACATTTTGTTCTTTATCTATATAATTCACTCCAACTTGAGATATCTCATTACTATAATCTTTAGCAGCATTATAAGCTATTTTCATGACTCCTATTTTCTTATTTATACCAATACTAGATGGTATATGTATAATAGGATGTGCACTTTTTATAGATGTACAGTCTAATACTATATTTTTCTCTTCCTTTGCTTCACCAAGTGCTAATGCAGCTTTGTAAGCAACACCTAATAATGATGATAAGCTATTATTATTTGTATAAGCATAAACGCTTTTTAACCCCTTAAATATTCTTATTCCTATTCCATAGCTTCTCCCACCAACAGAATTTTCAACCTTTCCATTGAGAATTCCTATAGTATTATTTATAGTATCCTCTTCAAATATTTCTGCAAAGTCTCCTCCTGTAATTAAACATCTTCCTAAAACCCTTTGTGCTACTTCTCTTGATAACATTCTATTCCTCCTCTATATATATCTCGCTTCCATCATTAAAAGCTTTTTGCCATTCATCTACATACCCACTAGTACACCACTCTGCCATTATTATTCTTTCATTTTTTTGTAGTGGTATATTTATTAATGGTGACCCTTGTAAGTGACCATTTTCAATTCTGTATACACTTAAATACTTTTTATATCTAACTAATGCTATTTCTCCATTAGGAGAAGTATATGCATCTGATAAAAAAGGTACTTCTCCTTTTAATATTTTCCATGGTACCAATAAAGAATTAAAATTAATTAACTTCTTATTAGGATCAATAGATACATTAAAATCTTTTCCTTCTTTGTTCTCTTCTACTGCTCTAATCTTACCTCTTAATATCCATCTACCATCATTTCTAGCCATTGTAATATTGGTATAATCTACAGAATTATTATAATTATTTTTATCTTCATCTGTTATATTTTCATAAGCATTTTTAAAATCAGTATTAAATAGATCTTTTATATCCTTATTAAATATTTGATCTATACTTAATCCCTCATTAGAATTAATATTATCTACAGGCACAATTTTATAATCGTGATATTCATTTATAAAGTTTTCTCCATTATAACTTTCTAAGGCTATATAATCATTTCCTATAAAATTTATACTCTTATAACTACTTACTTCTTTACTATATTCACTATTGCTAGTTACTTTTCCTTCTAATGTAGTTACTTCAAAATAATCAAAGTGTTTATTATTTATTTCACTATATTTAGCATTAATTGACCAGATCCCATTCATTCTAGGAAAAATGATATTTTCTTTTTCATATATAGCATTTATATCATCATCCTTGTAACTTATCCATATAGTCCTATATTCATCTTCTGTATAGTTACCGTCTTCATCTAAAACTCTTGGTGTCTTTAATCCAATCATAACTCCTACATCACTATTGTTGCTTTCATTAATAGATGAATCATTAATTATATTACCATTGTTAACAGTAAAATTAGTATTACTACTTACTTTCTTTAAATATATTAACTCTGACCTATATATCATAACGATATTATTATCATCTAAAATTATAAACTCACATAATGTCATATTATTATCTATAGCTGAAATAATATCTAAACTATCTTTTGAACCCATAAATTTTTCTGCCGTAAGATTATTTTCATATGATATAACGTAACTCTTATCTACAACTTTTAGTTTATATCTAACATTAGCAACTATGGAGTTAAATATATTTATAGAATCTTTTTCTATCTGAACTTCTTTGCCTGTTAAATCTTCAATCTCATTATATCCATCCTCTGATATGCTAGAATAACTTTCTACCCTCCACGTTCCCTTATACTTAAACGCATCATCTAATATTACATCTAAGTTATTACTGCCTATATTATTTGAGCATCCTACAAGCATTATATTAAGAAGAAGTAATATTAAAACATTCTTATATTTCATATTATTTCTCCTCCTTAATATTAGGAATAGTAATTTTAACAGATGTTCCTTTTCCAAGTTCACTTTCTATATTGAAGGTTCCTTTATGAAGTTTTATTATTTCATCACATATAGATAATCCAATTCCATTTTTAGAGTTACTATTTTTACCTTTATAAAATTTTTCTTTTACCCTTGGCAACTCTTCTGAGCTTATTCCAATTCCAGTATCTATAATAGTAAACTTTACACAATCTTCATTTTGATCTACTAATAAGCTTACCTTACCTTCTTTATCAGTAAATTTAAATGCATTATCTAATATATTTATTAGAACTTGCTTCATTTTATTATAATCAAAAAATCCTTTATATACATTTTCACTTATATCTACAGTAAAATTTATTCCTTCATTTAACGCCCTAGGCTTCATATAATTATCAATATGAGTTACAAAGCTTATTATATCTACACTTCTTTTACTAAGCTGCACTATACCACTTACAAGCTTTGAAAAATCTAGTAGCTCTTCTACCATAATTGTAAGCCTATCAGTTTCTTTTTCAATTATGTCAAACCCCATTTTCAGTGTATCTTTATCTGTTGCATCATCATTTAAAGTAATTACCCACCCCTTAATTGCTGTAAGAGGTGTTCTTAATTCATGTGATACTGAAGATATAAAATCATTTTTAAGTTTCTCTCTCTTTTCAATTTCAGATGCCATGTAATTCAATGTGTTCGATAATTGAGTTATTTCTTCATTATTATATATAGAACTCTTGACATTTAAATCTCCACCGGCCATCTTTTTAGCAACTTTAGTTATTGACTTAATAGGATCTACAATAGACTTTGCCATTAATATACTCAATATTAAGCCTATTAATATAACTATAAAAGATATTACTAAAAATAATACTATAAAGGAGTTTATTGTATTATCTATATCCTCTAATGACGATATAACTCTCATTATTCCATTTAATTCACCATTTGTTATTATAGGATGAGATACAATCATTATCTTCCCTTTATAATAATCACTTTTGCCAACCCATCTAGCTGTTTCACCATTCATAGCTTTTGCTATATCAGGAGTGTGTAACAACTCATTATCTCTTATTCCTATAGAATCCATAAGCAGCTTTCCGCTTGGGTCTAATATTTCTACCTGTGCATTTATGTTGTTCCAAAAAGAATCTATATTGTCATAGATATTTTGTATTAATGTTTGACTTGAAAAATACTTATCATAAAAGTTTATTGATGATTCAATTTGACTTGTTAAAAATTCTTGTCTATTGTTATAATAATATTCCTTAAAGAAAATTATCATTAGTATATCTAAAATTATTACTGTTGATATAACTACTATCAAAAAGTTCTTTATAAGCTTATTTCTTATGCTAGTCATTTTCTTTACCATTCCATCTGTATCCTGTTCCCCATATTGTTTCTATATATTTAGGTGTAGATGAATCATCCTCTATTTTTGCTCTTAATCTTCTTATATTAACATCTATTATCTTTAAGTCCCCAAAATAATTTTTTCCCCATAATATATTTAACAATTCATCTCTTGTAAATGCTTTTTTAGGATTTTCTAAAAATAGCTTCATAAGTAAATACTCCTTCGGAGTCAAATCTAGATCCACATCATTCTTACTAACCTTTTGTGAATATAAATCTATTTTAAATGGTCCATCCTTAAGTGTTTCACTTTCATCATCTTCTTTATCTATACGTCTTAATATAGCTTTTATTCTTAGTACTACTTCCATAGGATTAAATGGTTTCACAATATAATCATCCGCTCCATATTCTAATCCAATTATTTTATCCATATCTTGACCTTTAGCAGTAAGCATAATTATCCCTATATCGCTTATTTTTTCTCTTAATATTCTACATACTTCAAATCCATCTATACCTGGTAACATAACATCTAGAATAACTATCTTAGGCCTTTCAAGTAAAGCTATTCTTAAACCTTCCTCACCATTATCAGTTTCTAATACCTCAAAATTATTTCTTTTTAAATTTATTTTCAAAAATCCTCTTATGCTAGCTTCATCTTCTACTAATAATATCTTATCCACTTCTCTACCTCCACTGTATATAATTATATAACACTTTTTCTATTATTTTCTATAAGCCAACCAGAAAATATATCATCTCCCTAATTAACATATTTATTTAAAGATGAAATTTTCTTTATTATGCTTATATTTTATATAAAAAATGCCGAATAAATAGTTTCTACTACCTATTCGACACTTATTTTTATTTTAATGTTTTAAATTCATATCCTTGACTTCTTAAATAATCTATAGCGTTTGATAAATACTGTGCTGTGCTTTGCTTTTCATCTGTATCATGCATTAAAACTACTATAACATCATTATTTCCTTCTAAGTCACTTACAGTTTCCTTTAGTCTACCTAGTAGCTGCTCAGAACTTAAGCCTTGGCTTTCTGCATCTCCATTTAAAGTATTCCAATCAATATATGAATATCCCTTTTCCTGTAAAACAGGATCTATAGCTGATGTATCCCAAGAACCATGTCCACCAGGAAATCTTATAACACTAGTGCTAAAGCTATCTCCTAATACTTCTTTCATAGCATCTTCTGACTTTTTCATATCAGCCATAAAACTATCTACATTAACTACATTCCCTGGATACAATACATCATATCTATGACAATACCCATGATTTCCAATTGCATGTCCTTCTTTAACTATTCTTTTTAATGCCTTTTTAGCATAATCGTTTTTATCTACCATACTTCCTAATACAAAAAATGTAGCTTTTACATCCTTTTCTTTTAGTACATCCAATATTTCATCTGTAACATATTCTGATGGGCCATCATCAAATGTTAAATATGCAACTTTTTCATTGTCTTCTCTCTGATAATTCCACTCTGTTAATCTACTTTGAACTTCTCTAGCATCTGTAGCATTATTATCAGCTTCTAATGGCAAGTACACTATTTGATCATCTTCTAATTTTTCTTCATTTCTAGACGTGTTATCTACATTATCTGATTCATTAGTAGTTATGTTGTTTTCTGCTAATTCTTTTTGATCATCTCTAATTACATTCACATTATCCTTATTGTCTACAGTAGTGTCTTTATTAGTTCCTAATGACATTGTATCCACTGATTTTAAAACTACTGTGCTTAATATAACTGCAATAAATACTATTATAGTTACTCTAATCCATCTATTTATTTTTTTATTTCTTTTTCTTGATTTATTTGAATGCTTATAGCTACTATTGTTTTTCATAAGTTTAACTCCCCTTAATCACTTTAATTGTTCCCTTAATTAGATTATATTATTTAAACTTCCTTAATTCATTACAAAATAACTATTTATAGTTACAAAAAGGTTACAAAAAGGTTACAAAAGTAATTAAAGGTAAAAAAATAAACAGAAACATAACTGTTTCTGTTTACCTTGGCTCCGCGAAGAGGGCTCGAACCTCCAACCTATCGGTTAACAGCCGAGTGCTCCACCATTGAGCTATCGCGGATTATTAATCAGAGTATGTTCTCTGAAAATTGCACATGAATTTATATCTTTA
>LM994670.1:225518-243018 GCA_000753455.2 Clostridium jeddahitimonense | reverse complement strand
GTTAATTCTACTCAGTTAATATTCCCCAATATATCTAAAATTATTTTTATTTTTCTATCTTTTTCGCTTTTTTTCTTTAAAATACATATATTGATACACGTGGCAATGAGTATGATAAATATACTGTTCTCTAAAGCTCACAGGATAAATATTAGCTAATGCTAAGAGAAATATGACCTTGTCAGAGAAATATACACTTTCAGTGTATAGAAATATGTCCTTCGGACAGAGTAATATTAACCTTTGCTTAAGAAAGATACGCTAACAGCAGATGACTATCTATAGCGTTGGCATTTGTTTATTCTGGCGTAAGCTAATATTTCCCTTCAGCATACTAAACATTTTTCTATGTCGAAGACATATATTTCTCTGTAGCTTTAGATACATATTTCTCTTTGTGAGGCTAGCGAACAACTTATTTCATTATTGCATTAGATAATGATGGTTTAGTTTTACATCCCACAATAAGCTTTTCGCCATCTGAGTATCCCTCTTCAGAATCTTTTAATTCACTTATCAAAATACTTCTTAATAAATCTATTCTCTCTTTATATTCTAAATCATTTATTCCATTATGATATTCATGTGGATCCTTTTCTAAATTGAAGTATTGTTCTTCTCCTGTTTGTGAGTACCATACATACTTATCTTTCTTAGTTATAATGAATTGATGAGATTTTTGCTCAAAATCATATAAGTGTTCTCCGTGTATATAACTTCTATCTATATTCTTTAACATACTTCGTCCATCTAAACTTTCTGGAATTGTCTCTCCAACTATATCAATAAAAGTAGGCATAACATCTCTTAATTCTACGAGACTCTCATTAATCCCATATTTTCTACCTAATAATTCTTCAGGTCCTGATATGAACATAGGTATATGAATACTACCTTGATATGGTCTCGCTTTTTGAATATAATTATGATCCCCTAACATTTCTCCATGATCTGATGTAAATATTATTACAGTATTGTCCATTAATTTATGTTCTACTAAAGCCTGAATTAACCTACCAATTTGATGATCAATATGTGTAATACATGCATAATAACCTATTTGCATTTCTTTAATTAAATCTGGATCCAATGGTCCAGTAGTTGCATTATAACGATGACCTATTTGTTTTATTAGATCTTCATCGTTCCAGTCACCTTTAAAGGGTTTTCTTAATTCCTTATTTCTATATAAATCAAAATAGTATTGAGGTGCATCAAATGGGGCATGTGGTCTAACAAAGCTTGTCATTAGGAAAAATGGTTTACGTGGATCCCTTCTTCTTAAAAAATCAATACTTTGTGTCACTGCCCAATTAGTAGGATGACTCATTTCGTCATACATCCAAGGACGAGCTACCCATCCATTACAATCTAAACCTGTATTGCAAACATCAGCACTTATTCCCTTTGTATCCTTTAACCAATAAAAGTAATCATCAGCTATAAGTTGGTTCTCACTATACTCAACATTAGGATACCTATACTCATGTAAATATCCATCATGTAATATTACATTATTAAATCCTAAATAATTGCGTAAAGGATGTACATGCATTTTTCCTACACATTGGGTATAGTAGCCAGCTTTAGTTAATTCACCTGCCATTGTACATTCATAATTCCAATCTACCCTATCTTCATATCCAACCCTACCTGCATTTCTTTGAGATAAACCTGTATGTAATACTGCTCTTGCTGGAACACATGTAGGACAAGAAGAATATGCATTAGGAAAATATATACCTTTTGACGCTAAACTATCTAAGTATGGTGTTTTCACATCAGGATGACCTGCAAATCCCATGCAATCCCCTCTCATCTCATCTGTCATTATTAAAATTATATTAGGTCTCCTATCCATCTCTAAAATCCCCTTTTTTAACTTATAATGATAAGAGGGTGCCTCGAAAGACAACCTCTTAATTAATATTTCTAATCAAAATTCTCTAAAGTTATAATTTGTTTCTTATCCTTTTCTAAACAAACTTCCTTACTCTTATTTCCGTACCATATTTTACAGTGCCTATCTATTAAAGATGTAAGCTCAACTAATATAAGCTCATTATCTTTCCAAAAAATATTCACCTTTATATTTCCTCTTAAAGCAACCCCTTGTATATTTCCCTGCTTCCACATTTCAGGTAAAGCTGGTAATAATGTAATCTCATCTTTATAACTTTGAACTATCATCTCAGTTATTCCAGATACTACTCCAAGGTTACCATCGATTTGGAAAGGAGGATGTGCACAAAACATATTGGGATAAGTTCCTCCCCCATCAAAATTATTTAATGTCGTACTATTTACATAATGTAATCGTTGCTTCAATAAACTTCCTGCTCGTTCCCCATCGTTGAGACGTGCCCATAAGTTAATCTTCCACGCTAAACTCCATCCTGTTCCCCAGTCTTCCCTTACGTTTAAGCTTTTTTTACAAGCCTCAGCTAATTCTGGTGTATATCTTGGTGTGATTAATTGTGCTGGGTGCAATCCATATAAATGAGATACGTGCCTATGATGTAACTCAACTTCTTCTACCTCATCATTCCACTCCAACAATCTTCCATCTTCACCAATATCAAATAGTTTTAATGATTTTATAACATTCTCTATTATTCCTTTAAACTCTAACTCTTCTACTAAATCACAAGCCTTTAATGTATTATTTAACAAATCATAAACTATACCTTGAGACATTGCTGATGATTTAGATATGCTAACAATCCCCTCTTCCCAAGAAAAATTATTTTCTGGTGATGTTGTAGGACATAAAATAAGATTTCCATCATCGTTTCTTTTTAATATATTAATTAAAAATTTTGATGCTTCTTTTAAAATAGGAAAAGCTATATTCTTAAGATACTTTTTATCTTGAGTGTATTCATAATATTCAAATACAGTTCTACACAACCAAGCCGCTCCAAGAGACCAAAATCCATAGCAAGCACAATCTTTCTGATAAGCTCCAACAGGATTAGATGCTCTCCATAAATCAGTGTTATGATGACATACAAAACCTTCAGCTCCATATATATTTTTTGCTGTATATCTACCAGTCTCTGATAATTCTTCTACAAGTTTTATAAGAGGATTCGCACATTCAGTTAGATCTGTCATGAATACAGGCCAATAATTCATTTCTGTATTAATATTTAAAGTATAATTGGATGCCCATGGAGCTCGTATTTTATCATTCCATATTCCTTGCAAATTAGCCGGTTGAGTTTTATCTCTAGATGAAGATATAAGTAAATACCTTCCATACCTAAATAAAAGCTCGTATAACCCTAAATCCTCATCTTTATTACTCTCAAATAACTTTAGCCTTTCATCAGTAGGAATATTATTTACTGAATCATAACCACCTAAATTTAAATGACATCTTTTTTCTAACTCACTGTAATCATTTACGTGAACATCATATAATTCGTCATAAGTAATATGTTCAAGTAAACTTAATCTATCTAAGCATTGCTCTTTATAATTTTTCTTAGAATTTATTGGAGCTGTTTTAAAGTCTATATAATTACTTTCAACTGAAAGAATAACTTCTGCAAAAGTTGCATTCTTTACTTTAACAATTTTATTTTCAAAAACTTTATCCCCATCAGTTCTTATTAATAATCCACAAGCAAAAGAAATCCCTGGATTATTTTCATCATATATAATTGGATTATCGCTCTCTACATAATTAGGGTCCACATGCGAAGGACACCTTCCAACTAAAATCAATTTATTATCTATAAATTCTATACCATATCTTAACTGACTTAATAATTCTGTATCAAAACTTAAAGCCCCCGCCTTATTTACAGCTAATTTAATAACCATGCAATTATGAGGTTTACTTATAAAGGTCTTTCTCATAAATGTAATATTATTAGCTTGATACTGCACCTCACAACATGCAGTATCAAGATTTAATTTTCTAACATAGTTATTTACTTTTCCATCTACACTTAAATGTAGATTTAAATCTCCTAGAGGCATATATCCTTCAGTAAATTCTGTACATAAATTTTTTTCTATAATATCTTGAGCTTGTATATATTTTTTATTCATAGCTAGTTCTACACTTTTATCATAATAAGGTTTTAAGTTATTATTATGATTATCCTTAGGATATCCACTCCATAAAGTATCATGATTTAATCCATATTGTGCAGTTTCTACTCCTCCAAATACCATAGCTCCAAGCTGTCCATTTCCAAGTGGAAGAGCTTCGTTCCAATTTTGTGCTGGTCTTTTATACCACAATAAATTTTCCATATAAACCTCTCAAAGTTATTAACCCTTTACTCCACCACCAGTAACTCCAGCGATAATTTTTTCTGATAAGAAAATATATATTAAGAATGTAGGTAAGAATACTATAATAACCGCCGCAAAAAGGCTTCCGTAATCTCCTACTGCTCTAAGTGCTGCTACCATTGAGAATAATCCAACACCTACTGATTTCATATTATCAGAGTTTGCAAAAATAAGTGCTAAGAAATATTCATTCCAAACTGCTAGGAAGTTAAAAATAGTTACAGTAATTATTCCTGGTTGAGCTAGAGGAAGCATTATAACCCAGAAAGTTTTCATTGGACTACATCCATCTATAGCTGCTGCCTCTTCGTAACTCTTACTTAAGCTGCCGAAGAAGTTTAGTAAGAATGTAGTAGTAAAAGGTACATTTAAGCAGATATATAAAATTATTAATAACCATCTATTACCTGTTAAATGAGCTTTAGTTGCAATACTAAATAAAGGTAATATTATCATAATTACTGGTATACTCATACCAATTACAAAACTTGTTTTAATCGTCTTATTACCTAAGAAAGTATAACGAGATAATACATATGCCGCAGGAGCTGAGATAAGTAATATTCCTACGCATGAAATTGTTGCATAAAATAATGAGTTCATAAAGAATATACTTACATTTTGGGTTTTCCATGCAGTTACATAGTTTTCCCAATGGAATCCTGATGCAAATTTTAAAACATCACCTTTAAATATCTCACGAGAAGTAGATAAACTAGCTGCAAATATCCATCCAATAATTATAACTGTAAATGCTACCCATGCGAAAAGTATTAAATATGCAGGTGCAAGCTTTAATTCCTTTTTCCAATTAATAGGTTCTTTTATTTTCTTTTCTTTTACCTTAGCCATAATTCATCCACCTCCTACATTTCTATCTTTTCTTCTTTTATTAATAAATTCATCACCGCAAATATAATAACAACTATAACCGCTAAAATAACACCTACAGCTGCTCCTAATCCAGCATCACGGTTACTATATCCAGTCCCTCCAAATACAGTCTCATACATATACACCATTGGTGTTATTGTAGATCCTTCTGAACCTAATGGTGAAAACATCTTTGACCATACGAAAAACATAACAGTATTAATACTCCAGAATGTTAAATTAGTCTTAAACACACCTTTTAATAAAGGTAATGTAATACTTGTGAATTGTCTTAATTTACTTGCTCCATCTATCGTAGCTGCTTCATAATACTCTTCTGGAATTCTTTCTATACCACTTAAAAATATAAGCATGTAATATCCAACAGCTCCAAAGCAGAATGCTATAAGCAATGCCCAGAATTTCATATCGCTTGATAACCAATTTAACCTTGCGAGCTTTTCATTTCCTATTGCTTTAAAAAACCAATTTATGATACCGTATTTTTGTTGGAAAACAAATTGTAACCACATTGTTGCTAATGCAACTGCACTAATAACATTAGGTAAATATATAGCTGCTCTCCAGAAGCTCTTAAACCTAACACCGCTAGTTAATATTACTGCAAATAACAGCGCTATTGATAACACTATAATTCCACCGATTACCCATATCTTAAATATATTAAACATAGAAACTTTAAAAGAACTAGAGGTTAGTAACTTTAAATAATTTCCAAGTCCCACAGATAACCACTGCTCTTTTGGAGCTGTTACACTACTTACAGAGTAAAAACTTATAAAAACTGTTCTTATAACAGGATATAAAAACATAATACAGAAAGTAAGGATTGCTGGCGTAATAAATGCAACAATCATAGTCTTATTTTTTTTCATATATGCCTCCTACTCAAACTCTGAATATAAAAAGGGCTATTGCAAAGCCAACAATTTTAAGATTCTGCAATATCCCTTTATTTAATCAAATTTGATTTTTTTATTATTTTGTTGCGCTTTCCATAGCATCTACAAATTGTTGTGCAGTTAATTTACCTTCGAAAAGTTGTAAGCAGTTTGTTTTAATTGTTTCTTTAATATCTGGGTTTGCATTTAATCCAGCATTCCAATCATAAGTTTCAGTAAGCGCTAAGAATGCATCTCTAACACCAACTAAATCTTCTGGCCACTCTTCATTCCTAGAGTCAGCTGGAATACCACCACATTCTAAAGCCATCTTTTGATCAAACTCACCAGTAGTTATCTTCATTATTAAATCAAATGCAGCTTGAGCATTTTCACTGTTTTTATTTATTGCAAAACCTTGAGCTCCAACGTTAGCTATTGTATTAGCATCTTTACCGCCATCAACTGAAGGATAGTTAAACATACCCCAATCTAAATCACATTGAGTATTGTTTGTAATTTCACTTGGTACCCATGATGCATTAACTACCATAGCAGCTTCTTCGTAACCAACTTCATTTTCTCCTTCTGGATAAGCACCTGGTGCATATTCTGATAAGTAACCTTTATCTTTTAAATCAATTATATCTTGAGCAGCTTTTAAGACGTATTCGTTTTCAGCCCAATCACCATTCTTAGCTATATTTTCAACTTCAGCTTGTCCTACATAACGAGCTAAGTGATACCCAAATACATAATCTACATAAGCATCATCTTGAGCTAATGGAGCAACTCCTGAATCTTTTATCTTTTGACAAACATCTAAGAATTCAGCCCAAGTTTGAGGTTCTTTTTCTATCCCTGCTTTTTCAAACATAGCTTTGTTATAGAATACCCCTGAAGTATATGGTTGATAAGGAATAGTTATTAACTCTCCAGCCCATCTTCTAACACTTGCAGGTAATGCTTTAATTGCAAAATCATCATAGTTTACTGCTTTAGCCATATCCTCTAAGCTTAATACCTTATCAGCATATTCCATAGCTATCTTTTGATAATCCCAATCAAAGAAATCTATCTTTTCACCAGCTTCTAAAGCAGATTGTAGAACTGTTCCTAAATCTCTACCCTTCCATTCTACATTTACCTTTATTCCAGTTTCTGCTGTATAAGCATCGATAGCTTCTTGAATTACTTTTGCTTGTGGTTCAGTATTGTTCCACATTGACCAGTAAGTTAATTCCCCTGCATCTGCTGATGTTGTTGTATCATTTCCTGCTGGTGCATCGCCTTCAGCAGTTGACCCACCGTTATCTTTATTCCCACATGCTGTTAAAGAAAACGCCATACATCCTGCTAAAATCAATGACATAAGTTTTTTCATTTTCATAATATTCATCCTCCCCTTTTTTATACCATAAAATAATTAACTATATGTTATATTAATAATATAGCCTTTTTACCCTTAGGAAAACAATCTCTATATTGGCCTTTCCTTTATATATATTGCTATCCTAGTTAATTTTATTATATATTATGTTAACCTTTTCATTCAACGTTTACAAATCGACTAATTATAACATGAATTTAGGCGTTTTTTACAATTTTTATAATGTCATTAAATTTAATTTTTTTATAAAAACTTACACCTTTTTGATATATTATAAACTTAATATAGAATTATTTTCTAATTAAGTTTATAATAAAAAAGTATTATGCATCTATAGCTCAGTTGGATAGAGTGCTGGACTTCGAATCCAGGCGTCGGGGGTTCAAGTCCCTCTAGGTGCACCAAATAAATAAAGTGAGAATCACTTTATTTAATGAAAAATTATTAATTTATAATTTTCAATTGAATTGATTCTCACTTTTTTCTAAAGTTCTAAACTCTTTTTAACTATTTCACTTATTTCTTGTGCCTTTTCTAAGGCATCCATCTCACAGAATACTCTTAATACTGGCTCTGTTCCTGAGAAACGTATTATTACCCATCCACCATTTTTGAAATATACCTTATATCCATCAAGATATGAGACCTTTTCTATTTCATATGGGAACTCTATAGGATTCTTATCTATCATTATTTGTTTTATAAGTTCTTCTTTTCTCTTATGAGTCATTCCATAATCACTTTCAGTCATAAATAGCTCGCCATATTCTTGACATATATCTTCATATATTTGTGATAATGATTTTCCTGTTACTGCAATCATCTCTATAAGTAATGACGCTGCATATACTCCATCTTTACCTTGAATATGACCTTTTACAGTTAATCCTCCACTTGATTCTCCACCTATAATAGCATCAGTTTCTATCATTTTAGCTGATATATGCTTAAATCCAACTGGAACTTCATAGCATTTTTGTCCAAAGCTTTCTGCAACTTTATCAAGTAAATGTGTCGTAGCTATATTTCTAACTACAGGGCCATTCCACCCCTTATACTTTACAAGATAATAATATAGAAGAACTAATATATCATTTGGATGTAGGAATCTTCCGTTATTATCTATAACTCCTAATCTATCAGCATCTCCGTCTGTGGCAATTCCAATATCATAATGCCTATCAAGTACATGTTGTTGTAATGCTCTTAAAGTATCAACATTAGGACTTGGTAGCTTTCCTCCAAATAAAGTATCATGTCTCTCATTTATAACATCTAAATCGCATCTTGCTGTGGATAATATAGTTCTTAAAGAAGTTTGGCTGACGCCATACATTGGATCTAGAACTACCCTTAAATTAGCATTTTTAATACTCTCTAAATCAATTTGCGAAAGTATACTATCAATATAATCATTAAACGGATTATATGGTACTATTAAGCCATTATTAACAGCATCCTCATAATCAATCCAATTTACTGGTTCCTTTTCTAAGCTTTCTATATACTTTTCCACATTTTTAGTCACAACTTCATCTGCGTCTTTTCCACCTTTTGTGAATAACTTTACACCATTATAAATTGCAGGGTTATGACTTGCAGTTACTGCCATACCATAATCTAAACCTTGTTTCTTAACTTCAAACATCATTAAAGGTGTAGGCATTGACCTATTTATCATCATCACCTTTATTCCTTCATAAGCTAAAACTTCAGAAATCCATATCATTGCTTCTTTTGAAAGAAACCGTCTATCATACCCTATTACTACTGTCTCTTTTTCTACCTTTTCATCTTTCATCATTCTAGCAACTGCTCTAGCTAATTGTTGTACATTATTTTTAGTAAACTCATCACCAATTATCGCTCTAAATCCTCCGGTCCCAAACTTTATCATATTTAGTCCCCCCTTTTATATTTATTAGCTGTATTTTTTTACGATATTATTTACTTCTTCCCATTTATCCTCTAAATCTTTTACAAGTTTTAATTGAGTTCTAGTTCTTACTAAGTTATGGTCATCATAGCTTGTCTTATAATATAAATCTCCGTCTAAGTAATCAGTTAAGAATCTCATACCTTGCTCTAAAGTAATTATCTTAGCTCCCATTGGTAACATCTCAATTTCTTTTGGTGTAAGTCCATTATCCACACCTTCTATAAACCCTTTAGTAAATGCTTCAAATAATCCTAAATCAACAAATACCTTACTTAAGTCTTCTTCATCTTCCCTTGCAAATGTTGCTCCACTTCTTATTGCATCTCCAAAATCATATAAGGATAGTCCTGGCATTATTGTATCTAAATCTATGACACAAATACCTTCCTTAGTATCTTTATCTAATAATACGTTACTTATTTTAGTATCATTATGAGTAACTCTTAAAGGCAATTCCCCTCTTTCAAGCATATCTACTAATGATGATGCTTGTTCTTGTCTTTCTAATATAAAGTTTATTTCAGCAACTACCTTATCTTTTCTCCCTGATTTATTTTCTTTTATTGCATTAATAAAAGTTTTTAAACGTTCTTTTGTATTATGGAAGTTAGGAATAGATTCATAAAGTAATTCTGCATTATAATCAGCTAACATATTTTGAAAGTTACCAAAAGCTTTTCCCGCCTTATAAAAATCATCTTCGCAACTTATTGTTTCATATGTTATTGTATCTGGTATGAATTTTATAGCTCTCCAATAGTTTCCTTCAGAGTCTTGTGTAAAGCTTCTTCCATCCTTAGCATTTATCACTGTTATTGTCTCTCTATCAATATCTCCATTATTTTTAGCTACTATATCTTTTAAATAATCACAAACCCTACAATAGTTATCCATTAACTTTTCAACTTCTTTAAATATATAGTGGTTTATTCTTTGAAGTATATATTTTCTTTCTTCTCCAACTTCTAATTTTGTTCTGACTAAAAAAGTAGCATTTATAAGACCTCCTCCGAATGGAACTACCTCTACTACATCACCCTCAATATTTATTAAATCCAAAGCTTGTTTTGTTAACTCTAAAAAATTACTTTCCATTTACCTTTATTCCCTCCCATAAGTTTTTCTTATACTTACCTTCATTTATCATTTTCTCAATAGCTTCTTTAACAAATACTTTATCTTCTTGATATGTTACCCCATACCACTTATCTTTCGAATTCATAACCTTAACTTTACCTTCTCCACTATTTATTAAATTACTAACAACTAAAGGTATATAGTATTCAGCTTTTAGTGGATTATTCTTTAAGTCATTTCGCAAGAAATCTTTAAATCCTTTCTCAGTAATTTCAAATATAGAATTCATAAATCCCCACATATTCATTGAAACAATCGAATTATAATCTACTTCAATCCAATCTTGCTCATTTTCTGTATAATAAGCAGATTCACCTTTTTTAATAATCTTAGTTCTTTCTACAACTTCTTTTAACTCACCATTTTCTACAGTACATATTCCTCTTGCAACATGTCCATTTTCAGATAAAGTATTCTTTAGCTCATATCCAACCATAGCATGATTATTTTCTTCAGTATTACTACTTAAATATTCATACATTAATTTAAAGGATTCTTGTCCATAATAATCATCAGCATTTATAACTAAAAATGAGGACTTAACAACATCTCTTGCACATAAAATTGCATGTCCTGTTCCCCATGGTTTTACCCTCTCCTCTGGTACTTCAAATCCTTCTGGTATGTTATTTATATCTTGTATTACATATTCTATTTCTGCAAATCTAGATAATTTATTTCCTATAAGCTCTTTAAATTCTTCCACAATTTCTTTTCTTAAAATAAATACTATCTTCTCAAAACCTGCCTTTATAGCATCATAAGAAGATAATTCTAATATAATCTCTCCATTTGGCCCTATTTTATCTAATTGTTTTAATCCACCATATCTGCTACCTAACCCCGCCGCCATCACGACTAATACTGGTTTCATATGTTCACCTCTCTATATTTTAATTTAACCTCTGGAGATTTTTCCCCAGAGGTTTACTTAAATAATTATACCATATTAATCCATTTTATTTCACATGGATCTAATGTCATTTGAACTGAATTTCCATTTCCATCGTAAACTAAAGTAGTTTGCTCCTCATTTGAGTTATTAACAACTGCATATTTTTTAGTTTCTAAGTAAGCTGATACTTCACAATTTAAGTTATCTGCATACCATTTTTTCATTTCATCTTCTTTTCCTGCAGCATAGAAGCAACTTCTCATAAGAATACGTGTATTTTGAATTGAGTATGGTAATCCTGCTATATAAACAGCTCTACCTTTTCCATATCTGTTAGCAGACATTAAAAGATCTCCATTTTCATAGCATATAATTTCTGTATCCTTACTCTTAGAGTAAACATTCTTTTGACTTTCTCCAAAATCAAATGGTTCAACTACATCTTCAGTTATAAAGTGTTTCTCTACAGGAGTCTTGAAGTATTTATCTGTGCTTAATGAGAATCCTAATTCTTTATCAACACCTAATGCTTCTGCAAGTTGGAAGAAGTGTCCTCCCTCTAATACTGCTGAAGGTTCACCAACTCCAACAAATCCTCCTCCATTATAAATCCATCCTCTTAAAGTAGTTACGATTTCTTTATCTAACCACTTTTCTCCACCACTGAATGATGTACCTGCATCACCAGCATTTATAATTACGTCTATATCACTTGGAACACCATTTTGTTTTATATCATCAAAGCTTATAAATTCCACATCTAAGCTCATTCCACTTAGTGATTCTATAATTCCAAGATAAGTATATATTTGCTTATACCATAATGCATGTGCAACCATATGAGTTTGCCAGCTTCTTAATTTACCAAAACAATTTAACACTCCAACTTTTAATCCACAGTATGGTTTAGAATTATCTATATTATCATATATTTCTCTAAACTCATCACATACAGATTCAATGTACTCAACAAATTTAGGGAATTTATAAGCTAAAGATAAATATCCACCATATCCAATTCTATCTACTGGTTTTCTCATAATAGCTCTACGAGCAGTTATCCAGTTATCTCTAGCCTCTATAGTTGGATCATTTCCTTCATAGAATGTATCAGGGAAGAAATATGGTAAGAATCTTCCTTCAGTATACTTAACTCCAGGAATATCTGAAATCATTCTTAAAGTAGCTCCACCACCAACAGAACCAACTACTCCATCTAGCCCTATACTTTCAAAGTACTTTCCATATGGCTCAGTTCCAATCCAGTTATCTCCTAAGAACATCATAGCTTCTCTTCCAGCTTCATGAACTACGTCAACTAGCTTCTTAACATTTTCAGCTACGAATTGTTGTTGAAAATCTATATAATCTAAAAATGCCTTAGAAGGAACTCTAAATGGAGAATTATAATAACCTTGGTCTATAATATCTTCTGGTCTTAATCTATATCCTTTTACTTTTTCAAATTCATCTAAAGCTTCTGGACTAACACTTGAACTATATCCAAACCAATCAACAAATTTTTCTTTAGCTAAATCATTAAATACTAAAGTAAAGTGATAGAAGAAAGTTGTAAATCTTACTACATTAGATTCTGGATGTTCATCTAGCCAATTATACATAGCTTCTATTATGTGTTTATTAGTTTTTGGCTTTCTTGCATCAAATGGCATTTCATGAGGCTTGTCTCCCCAATTGTTAGTTATATGGTTATACATTTGTGTTGGATCCCAAATACAATAAGCTAAGAAAGATACTGTATATTCATGCCACTTACTAACATTATTTATTGTTACTTCTCCACTCTCTTCACTGTATGTCCAATTTTCTGTAGGTACTACTTCATTAGTAGTTCTATCAATAACTTCCCACCAAGTTTTTATATCATGATAAGTATCTGGTTCTACTTGTTCTGCAAAATAACCATCCATTATTTTTATAGTTAGCTTGTTTTCTACAGCAACATGATGTTTTGTCATTAAATATGTTTGTTGTAATTCTTCTCTATTAGCTTCAGCCCACTCATTATCTCCACGAGCAACAAAATATGTTGAATATATTCTTTCAGCTAACCCCTTTATTTCTCTTGGTAACTTAAATCCATCGCAATCTCTTATTCCATCAGCTCCCCATTTTTCTGCAATCTCTAAAGTTTCCTTTATAAAATTATCATCTGTTGGAATAGTTACTCTCCCTTTGTTCATCCTGCACCTCTCCTATCCTCTTATATATAAATTATTATTTTCATTTAATCTCCCTATATTAAAGTATATAGGATCATTAACACCTGTTTTAAACTCTATTCTACTATTATCAATCCTATGATTCCTATATTCTTTACTTCTAGTTTAGTTTTTAGTAATTGTTTTCACAACAATATTATTGCTTATTTATTTAACTATATTGTTATAATAAACAATATGTCTTAATCTAATTTTACTATATTTTTCATATTTTTATATTTTTTATATTTTTTGTGATATAATTATAATATATTGCGTGCAAGAGGTATTTTTTATGGGAAACACAAGATATTTATTAACAAAAAATAATGTATATGATTTAGATTTTGAACTTATATATATAAGTAAATCGAAATTTGAAAATGATTGGCATAGTACACTTCACATGCATCCATTTACAGAAATATTTTTTATAACTAGTGGACAAGGTACATTTCAAATAGGAGACGAAATAGTTTCAGTTAAGGAATCAGATCTAATCCTTATTAATCCAAATTGTTCACATACAGAGCGATCAGTTAGTTCTTCTAACCCTCTAGAATATATAGTATTTGCAATTAATAATCTTGCTATTGGTACATTACCTTCAAATTTGACTAATGATGATACTAAAGATACTTTGAATACATATAAAATATTAAATTTTAATAAGAAAAAAAGCGAAATCTTATACAACTTAAATACGCTTATAAGAGAATTAGAAGAAAAGAACTTAAACTATGAATTAGCATGTAAGAGTATATTAACTTTATTTCTTATACAAGTTATGAGAAATACTAGCTCAGACATATTTATTACAGAGAATTTTGAAAAAATAAATATAGAATGTATGAAGATTAAAAATTATATAGATTCTCATTATTCAGAGAATATAACTTTAGATTTTTTATCAAACTTAACTTACGTTAATAAGTTTCATCTTGTACATCTATTCACTAAAGAAATGGGAATTTCACCTATCAACTATCTGATTAACAAAAGAATAGATGAATCAAAAAACTTATTAAGTACTACTAACTATTCAATTAGAGATATTTCGTCTATAGTTGGGTTTTCAAATTCATCTTACTTTAGTCAAATGTTTAAAAAGATAACCGGAATATCACCTAAAGATTTTCGTTCAAATAACTCTAAAAATAAAACTGAAAATAAATTAGCATAATAAACAAATATTTTATATTATAAAAAAAGACAAGCATCTAGCTATTTCGATTAGATGTTTGTCTTTCATTATCTATAGATAATATACTTCCCTTTTAAGATAAATATATATCCTACAATTTTATTTTAAAACAAATAAAAAAAGCAATCATTTATATGATTGCTTTTTTATGGAGCGGGTAGTGGGAATCGAACCCACCTTTCCAGCTTGGAAGGCTGGAGTATTACCGATATACGATACCCGCATACNTTGCTTATTTATTTAACTATATTGTTATAATAAACAATATGTCTTAATCTAATTTTACTATATTTTTCATATTTTTATATTTTTTATATTTTTTGTGATATAATTATAATATATTGCGTGCAAGAGGTATTTTTTATGGGAAACACAAGATATTTATTAACAAAAAATAATGTATATGATTTAGATTTTGAACTTATATATATAAGTAAATCGAAATTTGAAAATGATTGGCATAGTACACTTCACATGCATCCATTTACAGAAATATTTTTTATAACTAGTGGACAAGGTACATTTCAAATAGGAGACGAAATAGTTTCAGTTAAGGAATCAGATCTAATCCTTATTAATCCAAATTGTTCACATACAGAGCGATCAGTTAGTTCTTCTAACCCTCTAGAATATATAGTATTTGCAATTAATAATCTTGCTATTGGTACATTACCTTCAAATTTGACTAATGATGATACTAAAGATACTTTGAATACATATAAAATATTAAATTTTAATAAGAAAAAAAGCGAAATCTTATACAACTTAAATACGCTTATAAGAGAATTAGAAGAAAAGAACTTAAACTATGAATTAGCATGTAAGAGTATATTAACTTTATTTCTTATACAAGTTATGAGAAATACTAGCTCAGACATATTTATTACAGAGAATTTTGAAAAAATAAATATAGAATGTATGAAGATTAAAAATTATATAGATTCTCATTATTCAGAGAATATAACTTTAGATTTTTTATCAAACTTAACTTACGTTAATAAGTTTCATCTTGTACATCTATTCACTAAAGAAATGGGAATTTCACCTATCAACTATCTGATTAACAAAAGAATAGATGAATCAAAAAACTTATTAAGTACTACTAACTATTCAATTAGAGATATTTCGTCTATAGTTGGGTTTTCAAATTCATCTTACTTTAGTCAAATGTTTAAAAAGATAACCGGAATATCACCTAAAGATTTTCGTTCAAATAACTCTAAAAATAAAACTGAAAATAAATTAGCATAATAAACAAATATTTTATATTATAAAAAAAGACAAGCATCTAGCTATTTCGATTAGATGTTTGTCTTTCATTATCTATAGATAATATACTTCCCTTTTAAGATAAATATATATCCTACAATTTTATTTTAAAACAAATAAAAAAAGCAATCATTTATATGATTGCTTTTTTATGGAGCGGGTAGTGGGAATCGAACCCACCTTTCCAGCTTGGAAGGCTGGAGTATTACCGATATACGATACCCGCATATTTATTGGAGCGAAAGACGGGACTCGAACCCGCAACATCCACCTTGGCAAGGTGGCGCTCTACCATTGAGCCACTTTCGCATATGGTGCAGATGAAGGGAGTCGAACCCCCACGCCAAAGGCGCTAGATCCTAAGTCTAGTGCGTCTGCCAATTTCGCCACATCTGCATTTGGTGGCTTACCGGGGAATCGAACCCCGGACACCTTGATTAAAAGTCAAGTGCTCTACCGACTGAGCTAGTAAACCGTATAAATGGCAGGGATAGCAGGATTCGAACCTACGAATACCACAGTCAAAGTGTGGTGCCTTACCGCTTGGCGATATCCCTATATGGGGTGAACGATGGGACTCGAACCCACGACAACCAGTGCCACAAACTGGCGCTCTACCAACTGAACTACGTTCACCATATTAATGGTGCGCCATCAGGGATTCGAACCCGGGACACCCTGATTAAGAGTCAGGTGCTCTACCAACTGAGCTAATAGCGCGTATATGGTGCGTGTTAAGAGATTCGAACTCCTGGCCCACGCCTTAGAAGGGCGTTGCTCTATCCAGCTGAGCTAAACACGCAAATGGAGCGGGTAGTGGGAATCGAACCCACCTTTCCAGCTTGGAAGGCTGGAGTATTACCGATATACGATACCCGCATATTTATTGGAGCGAAAGACGGGACTCGAACCCGCAACATCCACCTTGGCAAGGTGGCGCTCTACCATTGAGCCACTTTCGCATATGGTGCAGATGAAGGGAGTCGAACCCCCACGCCAAAGGCGCTAGATCCTAAGTCTAGTGCGTCTGCCAATTTCGCCACATCTGCATTTGGTGGCTTACCGGGGAATCGAACCCCGGACACCTTGATTAAAAGTCAAGTGCTCTACCGACTGAGCTAGTAAACCGTATAAATGGCAGGGATAGCAGGATTTGAACCTACGAATACCACAGTCAAAGTGTGGTGCCTTACCGCTTGGCGATATCCCTATATGGGGTGAACGATGGGACTCGAACCCACGACAACCAGTGCCACAAACTGGCGCTCTACCAACTGAACTACGTTCACCATAATGGAGCGGGTAGTGGGAATCGAACCCACCTTTCCAGCTTGGAAGGCTGGAGTATTACCGATATA
>LM994670.1:222115-224206 GCA_000753455.2 Clostridium jeddahitimonense | reverse complement strand
ATGGAGCGGGTAGTGGGAATCGAACCCACCTTTCCAGCTTGGAAGGCTGGAGTATTACCGATATACGATACCCGCATATTTATTGGAGCGAAAGACGGGACTCGAACCCGCAACATCCACCTTGGCAAGGTGGCGCTCTACCATTGAGCCACTTTCGCATATGGTGCAGATGAAGGGAGTCGAACCCCCACGCCAAAGGCGCTAGATCCTAAGTCTAGTGCGTCTGCCAATTTCGCCACATCTGCATTTGGTGGCTTACCGGGGAATCGAACCCCGGACACCTTGATTAAAAGTCAAGTGCTCTACCGACTGAGCTAGTAAACCGTATAAATGGCAGGGATAGCAGGATTTGAACCTACGAATACCACAGTCAAAGTGTGGTGCCTTACCGCTTGGCGATATCCCTATATGGGGTGAACGATGGGACTCGAACCCACGACAACCAGTGCCACAAACTGGCGCTCTACCAACTGAACTACGTTCACCATAATGGAGCGGGTAGTGGGAATCGAACCCACCTTTCCAGCTTGGAAGGCTGGAGTATTACCGATATACGATACCCGCAAATAATTGGTGCGTGTTAAGAGATTCGAACTCCTGGCCCACGCCTTAGAAGGGCGTTGCTCTATCCAGCTGAGCTAAACACGCATAATGGAGCGGGTAGTGGGAATCGAACCCACCTTTCCAGCTTGGAAGGCTGGAGTATTACCGATATACGATACCCGCATATTTGCATTTACTTAATATTTATTAAGTTTTGTTTTTTTAAAAACTGGTCGGGGTGACAGGGATCGAACCTGCGACCTCATGGTCCCAAACCACGCGCGCTCCCATCTGCGCTACACCCCGAAGTATGGTGCGTGTTAAGAGATTCGAACTCCTGGCCCACGCCTTAGAAGGGCGTTGCTCTATCCAGCTGAGCTAAACACGCATACTTTTTTCAGAGAACGTCTATTATTTTAAAACATTCGCCTTACTTTGTCAAGCTTTTTTCAAAGCTTTTATGGAGCGGGTAGTGGGAATCGAACCCACCTTTCCAGCTTGGAAGGCTGGAGTATTACCGATATACGATACCCGCATATTTGACAAACAACCTATTCTGATTGAAACCTCACTCAGAACCGAGTTATATCTTAACTCAAAACTCTTATTTAGTCAATAACTTTTTTCAATTTAAAAAACTAAATTGGTCGGGGTGACAGGGATCGAACCTGCGACCTCATGGTCCCAAACCACGCGCGCTCCCATCTGCGCTACACCCCGAAGAGTTTTATCATCTCGCGACGACAAGGATTATTCTACAATATGATTTTTAAAACGTCAATACCTTTTTTTCATTTTTTTTATTTTTATATCATTTTTATTTCTTTAGTATATATTTGTGCTATTTTTCCCTCTTTAATTTCAATATACCCTAAAGATCTCTTTGCCATACATGCTCCGTGAGAAATACTCCCTGGGTTCATTAAACATATATCATTATGCTTCTCTACAATAGGTATATGTGAATGCCCAAATAAAACTATATCAACACCTAATGATAAGCCTCTGTAATATATATTATCGTATCCATACTTAACATTATAAGTATGACCATGACACATAAATATCTTTTTTCCGCCTAACTCAACTATTCTTTCATTAGGACTCTTTCCTAAGAAATCACAATTTCCACTTACTGAATACACTTCCCCATTAAAATCCTCAGTTATTTTAGATATATCATTTTCTCCATCACCTAAGAATAATAAAACATCAGCATTCTTTATATAATTTTTAACTTCCTTTATAGCTCTATCATTATTATGAGAATCACTAACAACAGCAATTAACATATAAACACCTCTCTAATTTTAAACTTATATAATTACAATTGAATAAAAGTGCGCACTAAGTGCGCAAGTGAAAAGTCGACTTCGTCGAGATGAAAAGCCTACTATCGTAGCAGTAAAAAGTGCAATACTCAGATACTCTTCACTATTGCCAAAGGCGATATTTTCCCTGTCACGAAGTGAACTTTTCCCCTCAGCGTCAGCTGACTTTTCCCCTTTGACGAAGTCAAACTTTTCACCAAAGTGCTTCGCACTTTAT
>LM994670.1:51073-220273 GCA_000753455.2 Clostridium jeddahitimonense | reverse complement strand
CTACTATCGTAGCAGTAAAAAGTGCAATACTCAGATACTCTTCACTATTGCCAAAGGCGATATTTTCCCTGTCACGAAGTGAACTTTTCCCCTCAGCGTCAGCTGACTTTTCCCCTTTGACGAAGTCAAACTTTTCACCAAAGTGCTTCGCACTTTATTTTAAGTACTCTTCTATCTTTCTAAGTGCATTTGCTCTATGAGAAATCTTATTCTTCTCAATTGCTTCTAATTCACCAAATGTTTGACCTGCAGGTTCGTAGTAGAATAATGGATCATATCCAAATCCACCTTCTCCATTTAATTCTTCCATTATTAACCCTTCAACAGTTCCTCTGACAATATTACTCTTTCCATCTGCTCCTATTAAAGCTATAGCACAAACGAATCTACCTCTTCTATCTTCACCTGTTGCTTCTTTTAGCTCTTCTAATAGCTTTTTATTATTAGCATCATCATTTCCATGCTCTCCTGCATATCTTGCTGAGTATACTCCTGGTGCACCATTTAAGTAATCTACTTCCAATCCTGAATCATCAGATAAAACAGCAAAGTTCTTATCACCTCTTTGAATTAAAAAGTCATATATTTCTCTTGCTTTTTTTTCTGCATTTTCTTCAAATGTTAATCCATCTTCTTCTACTTCTATATCTATATTTTCATCAGCTAAAGACTTTACGTCCCACCCTAAATTTTCTACTATAGATTTTAACTCTTTTATTTTCTTCTTATTGTTACTAGCTATAATTAATTTCTTCATTACTTTGATTCTCCTGTTCCTATCCATAAAGCATCCATTTTTAAAATATCTTTTTGAATTTGAATTATCTGCTTTATCCCTCTTTCCCCTAAATCTAAAAGTTCATTTAAGTCTTTTCTTGAGAATGGTGCCTCTTCACCTGTACCTTGTATTTCTACAAATTCTCCATTTCCAGTTCCAACTATGTTCATATCAACTTGTGCACTTGAATCTTCTTCATAGCATAAATCAATCATCTTTTCTCCATTTACTATTCCTACACTAGTTGCGCAAACAAACTCTCTTATTGGATATACTTTAAAAGGTTTATGTCTATGAATTTTGTTTATAGCATCTACTAAAGCTACAAATGCTCCTGTAATAGATGTAGTTCTTGTTCCTCCATCTGCTTGAATTACGTCACAATCTAGCCAAATTGTCTTTTCTCCTAAAGCCTTTAAATCAACTACTGATCTTAATGCTCTTCCTATTAATCTTTGTATCTCCATAGTTCTTCCATCTTGTTTTAATCTTGCAATATCTCTTACTTTTCTAGTCGCTGTAGATCTAGGCAGCATGTTGTATTCAGCTGTTATCCATCCTTCTCCAGTTCCTTTTAAAAATGGAGGTACTTTATCCTCAATTGATGCAGTACATATAACCTTAGTGTCTCCCACTTCTATTAACACTGATCCCTCTGCATGCTTTATATAATTTCTAGTTATTTTTGTGTGTCTAACACTATTATTCTTACGATTATCACTTCTCATAATATCTCCTCCAAGCTTAATATATATCCTATAAATACAAAATTTAACTATATAACTTTATATATTTCTATTAATATAAGTTATTTTCAACTCTTATACTTCTTAAAATTATTGCTTTTTCAAAAAAAGTGAACTATTTTAAATTCTATCTCATATTATTAATATAAGGATTATTATAAGAGGTGAAAATTTTGAAATATATTGGTCCATTTTTTAGAATGAATAGTCTAAGTCAAGAAGAAATAAACGCACAACTATTCTATTTATCTAAAGAAGCTGTAAAAACTATTGTTTTAGAATCGAAATGTGGTTTAGTTTCATCAATAAAGAACTTTAAAAATTTAAGTCCCTCATTTGATATTAACACAATGAATAACTTTTCTCCACTATTATGTGTGTATAGAAAAGCATCTCCAAACTTTATCCACAGCAAGAATTCTAACGGCTTCGATGAAGATAGTTTTAAGAAAGAAATAAATCCCTCAACAAATGCTCTAATGACATTATGCTTATTAGAATTACTTGATTATTATCGCTGTTTTGAAAACATAGAAAGAAGTACTTATTCTATATACGAAATATATAATTCTCTTACAAAAGAGCAGTTACAATTTTATTCAGAAAATCTTAGGAATTCTGAGGGTGTATTTGCCGACAAAAAGAATATGTTTGAGAATAATTCTAAAAACTATAATTTAGTAGATAAAGATAAAAAATTCAAATTCTCAGATCAAGCTTTTATGATGTTAGCTTATTATCTATATTCTTATAAAAATAAAAATGATGCAGCCTCTAAAGATTATGAAACATTTTCTTTAGAAATTCTTCAAATGTTTTTAGATTTTAAAGAAAACATATATGAATGTTCTTTAGATGAACTTTGTAAAATATTATTAGCATTCAACATATTATATAGCTATTGTCATCTAGAAAATCTTCAAACTTTAATAGCAGATATTTCTGATTACACTATGAACAAATTTGATGATAAGGACTATTACGTGACTTCTCTAGATACAGCTGCATTATGCGCTATAGTTCTAACATTATCCTATAAACATACTAATATAATAGCTTTTAAGGATAAATCTAAAGCCATTATTGACAAACTATATTCTTTATATGATGAAGAAAATGAATGTTTTTATAAGCTTTCCTCAAAGAAGGAAATTAAATATTCCTCATTAGATATAACATTCTACTTATTAGCCTTTATTTTAAATGATAATACTAGAAGTGAGTATAAGAATCTAATATCTTCAGTCTATAAGAAATATCTAATAAATTCTGGCTTAGTTACAAGTTGGCCAGAAGCTCCTACATTAGATGACTACGAGCGCTATAGAGGTCTTTCTTTAGTATCTAAAGATATGTTAGATGAAAGCTATTTTAGAATGCCAAACGTAATAACTCCTAGTAGTTCTGGTATGGCTCCAGTGTTTAATAAATACGTTACTTATAATAAAAGGAAAAATTCCTTTACAGTCAATAAGAGTTCCTTTGAAAGCAGTAAAAACTTTTTAATATTCTACCTATATATCTATCTATTCAAAGACAATTTTATAAAAAGCTTAGCATTAGATAGAGTTAATTTAAGCAATGAACCCGAATCAATTCCTGAGATATTGCAAGCTTCTACTTCTAAAGCTTCAGATATGGATATTAATTATATAGCCAGTGTTTCTCCAACATCAACTACTAATTCAAATACTATCGTTGAAGAAGCATCTATAAATACAAACACCGATATTCCATCTGAGGAAAATGAGACTCTCTCAGAAAATCTTGAAATAACTGATGATTAATATAATTAACAAAAAATAAGACCTCCAAGGTCTTATTTTTTTGTTAACTCAAATTTTAAATTTCCGTTTCCATCTAAATTTATATTTTCAATACTACTATTAACAGCAATATTATCATTATAAAAAATCAATGGTAATACAGAGTAGTTTTCAAATAGGTTATCTTCTATTTGTGTTAATATTTCTTTCTGCTCTTCTACAGTTTTTGAAATACTAACCTTATTTATTAACTCTTCTGAAATATATGGTGATACAATCTCATAAAATTCCGCTTTATCATTATAATCAGCATCCAAATTTATTATAGCCATATCATAATATGAAATATCACTTGTAATTTCTTCTCTTAATAAAGATCCAACTAATGTTATATCTGTATTATCCGCAAACCAATTAGATATATAATCTACTATCTCTTTATTTAATAAACTTTCTTCACAAGCTAAATATACAACCTCAGGAATTTCGCTTTCTTCCCCTACACTACTCATTACCTTCCTATCTTGAATCTTAGATAAATCTTGTTCTTCATCTCTAAAGTAACTTCCATCTGCTAATTTAATTAACGATTGATTATTTGCTTCATAATCTTCTAAAGCTTTAGTTATCAATCTATATATTTCTTTTCTATCATCAATTGATAAGATATTATTTTTATTAAATGCCAAATATGTAGACTTATTTGAAGGAATACTTACTAACTTATCTTCTTTAGATAATCTACTTAACTGACTTTTTGGTGGATTTAAAACTATGTCTCTTTCTCCAATTTCAAAAGCAGCTAAAGCTAAATCTTCACCATCATCCTTAATCATATGAATTGTTTTTGCTAAACTTGGATCTGCTGTGCTATTTCTTTTTAATGTTATTTCATTTAACGAATTTATATCTGCAATAGAATAATTCCCACTGTAAGGAATAGTTGTGTAATTACTAGCCAGTTCTTCCCAAAGTATTACACTTTTTCTTAACCTATATTGTGGTTTAGTTAATTCGTTTAAGAAATTTGAATCTTGTGAGTTCAATCTAATTATCAAATTAGTATCTGTTGCTGTTATACCTACTCCATTATTAAAGGATTTATTTCCACTTCTATATTCAGAAACTCCGAAAATATTTAATAGTGGCTCTATATCATCTTCTGCTTCTAACGTAACAACTTCTCTAAAAAATTCAACTATCTCAGAAGGAGTTATCTTATTACCATCACTCCAATAAACATCATCTCTTATTTTAAAATCATATTCAATTCCATTATCTCTTATGTCAACACTCTCTGCTAATGCCGGTACCAATTCTCCATTTGTATCTAATTCCACTAGTCCTTTACTAACAGCACATATAATATCTTGTTCCCTTTTACTTAATGATCCAACAGTCTCTAAATTACTTGGTATATTATTAATAGAGTAAACTATATCTGCTTCACTTTTAACTTGTTTTGATGGATTTTGATCTACAAACCCTAATAAAAATATTATAGATACTACAAATAGTCCTAATACTACAAAAATCCTCTTCAAATTTACTCTCCTTTCAATATTTATATACACATAATTATATCCAATATTATGAAATATAATCATTTTATGTATTTTATATATTGTTTAGGAATTTTTATTATTAATAAAGGGTATATTTATATGGTATAATTATTTTAGGAGGTGTGAGAATATGTCTGTAGCTTTACAAATAATTCAAATGATATTTTATATTGTAGGAATTTTATTTATGTTATCATTTATGTTTATTGGAATATGGTCATTTATTATTTTCCTAAAAATATATAAAAATCAAAGGGTTAATAATTATTTATTAGACAAAATAAATAAAAGTATATCCTCACTAAACTTAAATAACAACGAGAGTGTAGTAGATTCATTAGATTTCGATTTTGATGATTCTTTTTTGGATAATAATAATTTAGACTCAACAAATAATGTTATTAAGATGGATAATGCTTAATAAAATGTATAATGGCAAACGGAAAGTTAAGTAACTAGTTTTAGTCTAATCCTTAATTCTCCATTTGCCATTTTTTAATTTATAATTATTTTAAATCATAGATTCGAAATCATCTTCGCTTAGTACAGTTATTCCAAGTTCATTTGCTTTTGTAAGCTTTGAACCTGCTTCTTCCCCAGCTATAACATAATCAGTTTTTTTACTAACACTACCTGATACTTTAGCTCCTAAGCTTTCTAGTTTTTCCTTTATTTCTCCTCTAGAGTACTTAGTTAAAGTTCCTGTAACAACTACAGTCTTCCCACTAAAAGCACTTTCTTTAACTTCCTTTTCTTCATACCATGGATTAACTCCTAGATTTAAAAGTTCATCTATAGTACTAAGAACTTTTTCTTCTTTAAAGAATTCTAAGACACATTTAGCCACTATATCACCGACATCATTAACTCCAACTAATCTTTCAAATGTAGCTTCTTTTAATCCATCTAAAGATTTAAATGTATTTACTAAATCTTTTGCCGTTTTAACCCCTACATTAGGAATTCCTAAAGCATATATAAATCTATATAGTTCTGGATTTTTACTTCTTTCAACTGCATCTAAAAGATTTTGAGCCTTCTTAGGTCCAAACTTTTCTAAAGTGATTAAATCATCTTTATTCAATTTATATAAATCTGCTATTGATCTTATATCTAATTTTTCAAATAATTGTTCTGCTGTTTTTTCTGAAAAACCTTCTATATTCATAGCTTCTCTTGAAGCAAAATGAACTATACTTTTTACCATTTGAGGTTTACATGATAAAGTATTTTCACAGAAGTAATGAGCTCCATCTAGCACTAAATGACTTCCACATGAAGGACAATTTTCTGGTACATTTATATCTACTGCACCTTCTAATGTAGATTCAACAACACCCATTATCTCAGGAATAACATCATTACTTCTTCTTACAAATACGTCAGCACCTATTTTAACGCCTTTTCTTCTTATATCATCCATATTATTAAGAGTAGCTCTTTTTACAGTTACTCCTGCTAATTCAACAGGATCTAATATAGCTGTAGGCCCAACTCTTCCGCTTCTTCCTACATTCCACTCAACGTCTAAAAGCTTAGTAGTTGCTTCTTGTGCTTCAAACTTATAAGCTATTGCCCACTTAGGGAACTTAACAGTATATCCTAAAAGTTCTCTAGTTCTCATATCATCAATAGCTATTACAACTCCATCAATATCATAATTAAGGTCAAATCTTATTTCTTCAATATACTTTATTTCATTTTGAAGCTCTTCTAGTGTTGTGCATGCTTTGATATAATCATCCATTGGGAACCCTTTTTCTTTTATAAAAGAAAGCATTTCTTCATATGTTCTAAAGCCTTCTCCTTCTTTATATCCTACATCATAGAAAAATGCTGATAAATTTCTTCTAGCAGTCTCTTTTACATTTAAATTTCTCAATGCACCTGCAGCACCATTTCTAAGATTTTTTAATGGGACTTCAGATACCTCATTATATCTATCAAAAGCTTCTTGAGTCATTATAGCTTCCCCATGTATTTCAAACACCGAGCTGCTATCTATCTTTAAAGGAATAGATTTTATAGTCTTAACTTGAGCTGTTACATTTTCTCCTGTTTCCCCAGTACCTCTAGTAGCTGCTACATCAAGTATTCCATCTTCATTATAAGTAAGATTAATAGTTAATCCATCAAACTTCTTTGTAACTATATATTTTAAAGGAGGTAAATTTTCTCCCCTAGAATTCATTTCTTGAACAAACTTCAAATTTCTATTGTGCCAATCTACTATCTCATCAAAGCTTTGAGCTTTATCTAAACTCCATAATCTAGCCTTATGAGTATATTTACTAAAGCCTTCTAACACAACGTCTCCAACTCTTTGAGTTGGTGAATAAGGAAGTACATATCCCATTTCTAATTCTAAAGCTTTTAACTCATCATATAAAACATCATATTCTTTATCTGTTACACTAGGCTTATCTAATGAATAATATTCATAAGCATATCTATTTAATATTTCTACTAATTCTTCTATACGTAACTTCTTATCCATATATCCTCCTATAATAGTTCAAGGTTTGCTGGTGGGACCATTAGCATTTTAACTCCTTGGTTGTTGAATGCTATTGTTAATTTCTTTTTACCATCAATATCTGATGCAGAAACTATAGTTCCGACTCCAAATTTTTCATGCTTAACTTTTCTTCCTAAAGTTAATTCTGATGTACCTGCAGGACTTGAAGAAGATGATACTGTACTTACTCCAGAAGTTGCTGGTTTAGGTGCAAATCTATTATTTTGGAATGGAACATAGCTTCCCTTTAAACTATGTGGATTATTATTGTATCCAGCTCCATACCCTGGTCTTGATCCAGTACTTCCTTCACCTTTAACATCTCCACTAGCACTAACATATTCCCTTAAGTCTGACTTTATTTCAGAAATAAAATCTGATTGAGGATATGCCACAGTTCTACCAAAAACTCTTCTTACTTCAGCTGAAGTCATATATAAATTTTCTTTTGCTCTTGTTATTCCAACATAACAAAGTCTTCTTGACTCTTCCATTTCTGATTCTGAATCAAATGATGATGGGCCTGGGAATATACCATTTTCCATACCAACCATAAATACTACTGGGAACTCTAATCCTTTAGCACTATGAACAGTCATAAGTACAACTGTTCCCCCGTCATTATCTATATCTTCTAACTTATCTGTATCTTGAACAAGAGAAACCTTCTCTAAATATGCTGATAAAGATTTATCTTCACTTGTTCTTTCAAAGTCAACAGCATCAGATACAAGTTCCTTTAAGTTTTCAATTCTACTCTTATCTTCAATTTCTTTTGAACTTTCAAGTTCTTTCATATATCCAGTTTCTTTTAAGATTGTTTCTATTAATGTAGAAACAGGTATAGTTTCACTTAATACCATTAAGTTATCCATCATTTCCATGAACTTTTCTATTCCGCCACAATTTCTAGCAGTTAATGTAGGAATAGTTCTTACTTGACTTAACGCATCATAAAGTCCTATTTCGTAATCATTAGCAAAATCCATTATTTTTTGAATTGTTGCATCTCCTATTCCTCTCTTAGGAACATTTATTATTCTCTTTAAAGAAACACTATCTTCTGGATTAACTAACGCTTTAAGATAAGCTAACATATCCTTAATTTCTTTTCTATCATAGAACTTAGTTCCACCAATTATTTTATAAGGAATAGCTGCTCTTCTTAAACTTTCTTCGAAAATACGCGATTGAGCATTAGTTCTATACAGTATTGCAAATTCATCATATCTTCTACCATCATCATCGCTAATCTTCTTAATCTGATTTGCAACAAAAGCTCCTTCATCACCATCTGAATAAGCTCTATAAATCTTTATCTTTCCTCCAGCCTCTTGTTCAGTTCTTAATGCCTTACTTTTTCTGTTAGCATTATTAACTATAACAACATTAGCTGCATCTAAAATATTACCTTTAGAACGATAATTTTGTTCAAGCTTTATTACCTTAGCATCTGGATAATCTTTCTCAAATCCTAAAATATTTTTTATATCTGCACCTCTCCATTGATAAATACATTGGTCATCATCTCCAACAACGCAGATATTTCTGTGTTTTTCAGCAAGTAATCTTACAAACTCATATTGAACACCATTGGTATCTTGATATTCATCTACCATTATATATTGGAATTTTCTTTGATAAAACTCTAATGTCTCTGGGTCTTTTTTGAAGAGTTCAACAGTTTTCATTATAAGATCGTCAAAGTCTAGAGCATTATTTTCCTTTAATCTCTTTTGGTACATCTTATAAACTTCTGCTATCTTCTTTTCTCTATAATTATGTTCATTTTCTCTATAATAGCTATCTGGGCTTTGCATATTATCCTTAGCTCTACCTATCTTACCCATTATCTCTTGCTCTGTAATTTCTTTATCATTTACTTGAAGAGCCTTTATACATTCCTTTAAAAGAACCTTTTGATCAGATGTATCATATATAGTAAAGTTTTTCTTATACCCTATCTTTTCTATTTCTCTTCTTAAAATTTTTACACAAGTAGAGTGGAATGTAGAAATCCACATATCATCAGCTCTATCACCTATAATAGCTTTTACTCTTTCTTGCATTTCTTTAGCAGCCTTATTGGTAAATGTTATTGCTAGTATTTTATATGGCTGCACTCTTAAATCTTCTATCATATGCGCCATTCTATACGTTAAAACTCTAGTTTTACCTGATCCTGCACCTGCTAATATTAATACTGGTCCATCTATAGTTATAGCACCTTCATATTGCTCTTTATTTAATAACGCTTTTAAGTCCACGAAACATCCTCCCTTCAATACACTTAACTTAACATATTATAACATAACTAATATATATTATTACCAAAACTGTGTAAAATAAAAAAGTTATATTACAATAAAATAATTGCTACTTTTTTAGTAAAAATCAAAGAAACTGCCTAAGCAGTTTCATTCATTATTATTAATTATTTCTTAATTAAATATGCTTTTTAGACAACAAAAAAACGCAACCCTTGGGGCCAGGTTGCGCTTTAGCAATAAGCAATAAATAAAAAGGGGGCTATTTAATTCCTTTTATTTATCCTTGCAATAATATTATATTAAAACAAATTCATAAATGCAAGAAGTTTAAATTAAAATCTTGACAAATTCCGAGCATTATGAATATTATAGAAGTAATCGCGTTTTTCATTCGTTAAAAACTTTTTAAAATTGCAATTTCTTCTTCAGTCAGCTCTCTATATTCGCCTTCCTCTAGTTCTTCATCTAACTTTAATGTTCCGAATTCTATTCTTTTAAGATAAACAACTTTCTTTCCAACAGCTTCAAACATTCTCTTAACTTGGTGGAATTTTCCTTCCTGTATAGTTACAAGTACATCTGAACCTTCTTCCGAAGCGCTTTGTATTTCAAGTTTTGCTTCCTTACAAACATATCCATCATCAAGTGTTATTCCTTTTTCGAAAGCCTTTATATCTGACTCTGTAACTTCCTTATCAATTTTAGCAAAGTAAACTTTGTCTACTTTCCACTTAGGAGCTATTAATCTATGATTTAATTCACCATCATTAGTTAATAATAATAAACCAACTGTATCCTTGTCTAATCTTCCTACAGGGAATGGTTCAAATACTTGATGCTCTACTTCTAATAAATCTATAACAGTCTCATCTCTATTATCATATGTAGCCGAAATAACCCCATCTGGTTTATTCATCATTAAATATATAAACTCTCTATAGTATATCTCTTCTCCATTTATAACTATCTTATCTTTCTCTGGGTCAACTTGCATACCACTATCCTTAGCAACTACTCCATTTACCTCTACTATTCCGTTTCTAACTATTTTCTTTAGTTCTTTTCTAGTTCCGTAGCCCAAATTAGCTAATATCTTATCTAGTCTTTCCATCTAAAGACCTCCTAATGTTTTATCATGTTTAACATATATTTTATTATTATAGTAGTTAAATTGCAATAAAAAAACCTATCAACAAATGTTGATAGGTTTTTATAATCAACTATACTATATTAAATTATACTATATTAAATGTAATACTCTCATAATCTTCATAGTTTACCTTCTTATAAAAACTCTTACTTAATACTAAGAGTCTATATTGCCCTTCTGAAAATGGTAAAAACGTGTAGTAATTTTTTCTACTATATTCTTGAACTAAAACCCAATTCTTTTCCTTCATCATATAGAATTCATAGCATACATCTTTTCCACCTTTACTGCTAACCTCAAAAGTTACTTCTTCTCCAACTTTAATTTCTTTTTTATTAGCTACAACCTTAGTAGAATTTACAGGCATTACATCTTTAACATAAATTATTATTTCCCTCTTAGAATCATATTCCTCAGTAGACTTAATATTTTTAGCATAGATATTAAAAGCATACTTTCCTGGACATTTTGGTTTCACTCTAATAGCCTTATTTGCAACATACCCCGTATCTTCAACTTCCTGTCCATTAATTTTAGTTACAAACTTCACTACAGTATCTGTTGTGTTTTGCATTATAGCTTCCATCTCTATAGTATCATTTACTAGATATATTTCCTTATTGTTAGTTAAAACATAATCTATATTGGCAGGAATAAAATCATTACATTTAATATATATAGATGTTGATGAATCAAAATCCTTAATTGAATATAAATCCTTTACTCTAACTTCAACTTCATACTCGCCCTTTTCTTTTGGCACAAAATTAATCCAATTATTTTTTACATAATCCATCTCTTCTTTTTGAATTCCATCTTTATATACTATAAACTTATAAAGAACCTTACATCCACCTTCACACTTAACATTTATATTAAATGGTTGATTTATAAGCGCAGCTCTTCCTTTATCGCATTTTACTTCAACTATACGTACAGGCTTATCTCCTTTTTTATCAATTTGATATACTATAGAACTTATACTCTCATAATCGCCTTTAAAAGAAATATCCTTAACTTTTAAAGTAATATTATACTTTCCTTCTTCTGATGGTTCCCATAAATATTTATTGCTTCTTATATATCCACTATCCTCAGAAACAGGTCCTTCAATAATGTATCTATATATAAGTTCTCTTCCACCTTCAACTACTGACTCTAAATTTATTCTTGTTCCAGTAACTTGTGGTGACTCAATATCAGTCTTAAAACTTCTTATTTTAATTTTTTCATAAGGAATTATATCATAAACTATAAGAGCTCTATCATCATATTCCTTATTTGAAAAAATATCTCTTACATAGCATAATAATTTATATTCGCCTTCAATCTCTTCTTTAAATGATACTATTGATTTAGAAGAGAAATCTTGAACACAAGTATATTTTCCTTCTTTATTTATCTTTACAAACTTATAAAGCAATGGCCTATTCTCTTCATGATTGGTTTCAACCTTAAATATAAGTTCTTCATTTACTACCATCTTATGAGATAATACCTTAAAATCAGTTATTTCTATAACCTCTAACCCTCTAATATCTATTTTTAATCTTATATAATCATCTACATTGTTAGTTGAGTCAACCTTCTTACACTCAACTAAGATCTCCTTGCTACCAGGCTCTGTAGCAGTAAATATATACTTATTATCTGTTGAATAATCATTCAAAAGCTCCCAATCATCTTTACTTTTCACACAAAATCTATATAAAAGTAACTCTTCCCTTCCTTCAACGTTTATTAGAACCTTATCTCCAACCGTTACTTTATTTTTATCTATATTAACATTGTTTATTAGTTTATTATCCTCAACAATGTCAAACTCTAATCTAGTACTATAATCATATGGTTTTGTTGATCCTTTTACCTTTCCTTGAACAAGAATCATATACTTCCCTGGATTCTTAGGAGTCCATCTACATATCTTTTTTTCTGAAAAGTCTTGTATAGGAGTCCATACTTTATTGTATCCTTCAATAAATTTGTATTCTATTTCGTCTTTTATATTTAAATTTGCCTCGATATTCACATCATTATTTACATAAATAGGTCCTTTATTATCAAAATCTAATATTATCTCCTTCATCAATATCTCACCCCACCAAATTTCCTCATTACACTTTACACCATTTAACATATTTTTCTAATTTAATTATACTCTTTATTACTTGCAATAAAAATTGAAATTTGTCTATTAGAGATAAAAAAAAGGAATAACCTTTAGATATATTTCTACAGGTTATTCCTTAAAATTACTTTTTATTAAAAATAATAAGTTTTTCTTCAATCTTTCATCATCTTCTGATGTTCTTTTTCTAGCGTTATGTGTTCTTCCCCCAGCTTTTCTAATCTTTTGAGATATATGTCTCTGTTCTAGCATACCACCTATATTATCATTTGTATAAATAGTTCCTCTTGGATTTATAACATGAGCTCTTTTCCCAAGGCATATAGCAGCTACCCCATAATCTTGAGATACTACAATGTCATTTTCCTTACATTCATTAGATACCTTCATGTCTACGCTTTGAAATCCACTATCAACAATCTTAACATCACCATAGTCCAAAACTATATAATGATGTATATCACAATATACAATAAGATCTAAGTTATTATCTTTTGCACACCTTTCAATTATAGAAATTCCAGGACATGCATCTCCATCAACAATTATTCTCATAATATGCTCCTATCTTTGATTTAGTACTAATAAAATACCAAAATCAAATCCAAATGCTTAGTGACAAGCTAATGAATAAAGTCGGCTAAAGCCGACTTTATAAAAAAAGTATACTTTTAGAAACTGTCTAAGCAGTTTCATCCATAACTTTTAACTATTCACTTTTAACTCTTAACTACTTAAGTCTTGCTTCTAATTCAGCCTTTAACTCTTCGTATCCTGGCTTACCAAGTAAAGCAAACATGTTCTTCTTGTATGCTTCAACTCCTGGTTGATCGAATGGGTTAACTCCTAGTAAGTATCCGCTTATAGCACATGCTTTTTCAAAGAAGTAAACCATTTGTCCAAAGTAGTATGGACTAAGCTCTGGAATGTTTAATATCATATTTGGAACTCCGCCATCGCAATGAGCTAATAATGTTCCATTGAAAGCTTGTTTGTTAACGAAGTCAACAGTTTTTCCAGCTAAGAAGTTTAATCCATCAACATTTCCTTCTGCTTCTTCTATAACAACTTCTTTAGTAGCCTTTCCTACGTTAAGAACTGTTTCAAACATTATTCTTGAACCATCTTGGATAAATTGTCCCATTGAATGTAAATCTGTTGAGAAATCTACTGCAGCTGGGAATATACCTTTTTGGTCTTTACCTTCTGATTCTCCATATAATTGCTTCCACCATTCATTGAAATAATGTAAGCAAGGCTCATAGTTAACCATAACTTCAACCTTTTTACCTTTATTATATAAAGCATTTCTCATTGCAGCATATTGATAACATTCATTTTCTTTTAATGATGGGTTTGAGTATACTTCTCTAGCATCAGCAGCCCCTTGCATCATTTCATCTATGTTAATTCCAGCAACTGCTATTGGTAATAAACCAACTGCTGTTAAAACTGAGAATCTTCCACCTACGTCATCTGGAACAACGAAAGTTTCGTAACCCATAGTATCTGCTAATCCTTTTAAAGCTCCTTTAGCTTTATCAGTTGTAGCAAATATTCTTTCCTTAGCTCCATCAACTCCATATTTCTTTTCCATGAAGTCTTTGAACATTCTGAAAGCTATTGCAGGTTCTGTAGTAGTGCCTGATTTAGATATAACATTAACTGAAACATCTAATCCTTCTATAGCTTCAAATAAATCAGTTATATATGTTGAACTTATGTTATTTCCAACGAAGAATACCTTTGGAGTCTTTCTCTTATCGCTTGGTAACATATTATAGAAGTTGTTAGTTAACATTTCTATAGCAGCTCTAGCTCCTAAGTAAGATCCACCGATACCAATAACTATTAAAACATCTGAATTTGACTTTATTTTCTCAGCAGCAACTTTAATTCTTGCAAATTCCTCTTTATCATAATTTACAGGTAGGTCTAACCAACCTAAGAAGTCGTTACCTGCTCCTGTCTTTTCATGAACTGTATCATGAGCATATTTAACCATACCTTCCATCATATCTAATTCTGAAAGATTAGCATATGGTTGAACTTTTGATAAATCTAAGCTTAAACCTTTATTCATTTTTTTACCTCCAAATTTTCTGGAATAATTACCATGTTAATTATATCATAAATTATTAAAACCTAATATTTTTTTCTAATATTTTGTTACCTAATAAAGTAAATTAACTCTATGCAAATTATATATACTTTTATATTCAATAAATATATTATGCGTAAAAATAATTTAGTTATTAACATAACAAAAAAGCTGTTTACAAAAACAGCTTTTTTTATAAATTCATATTATAGCCCTAAATTAGTTTTTACAGCTTGTATAGCTTCCTCATCCAACTTACTTGCTTTACCAATTTCTCCATCAAGATTCTTCCATACATAATTATGTACCTCTACACCATTACTGAAATCTCCCTCTTTCCACTTACTTATCTCCTTATACAAATACAAATCAACATCTTTTACCATACCCAAAGCTTCATCTATAGTTTCCATAGTGATTTGCTTTGTCCCATTTATTTTACCATCAACAGCTAATATTATAGTATTTGCCATATGATGAACATACTCATTTATCTCTACCATTCTTTGCTCATCAACATTAATTGTAGTATCTTCCACTTCTGAAGACTCTTCTTCAGGCTTCTCTTCACCGCTTCCTACAACTTGATTAACTTCGCCTTCCGGTTTGTTATATGAAGGTGCTTGAGTTAAATCATAAAGCTTCATTCCACTCCAAGCCATTCCACCTAAAATAACAATTATAGCTACTACCATTCCAACTGCCTTAAGTACATTTGAACCTTTATGTTCTGCTTTTTCAACAACTTTCCAATCATCATTATTACTAGCACTCTCAACATCATTAATATTATTTTGTGGTACCTCTTGTGCTAAATCTAATTCTTCACTCTCATTTACATCAATTATTTTATCGTCTTTATCCATTCTCTCACCTCATACCTCAAATTTCCCACATTTATACTATAAAACACAAGACATATCATGTCAATTATTACCATATATCCTTTTCCAACAAAATACTACATTTCAAGATAAAAAAAGCCATTGAAATAATTTCAATGGCTTTTCTTTAGCAAAATATTTTTTATTCAAACTCAATAGTTGCTGGTGGCTTTCCTGTACAATCGTACATTACTCTGTTAACACCTTTAACTTCATTTACTATTCTTGTTGTTACTTTTCCAAGTACTTCCCATGGAAGATCTGCTGACTCTGCAGTCATGAAATCACTAGTTGTTACAGCTCTTAAAGCTATAGCATAGTCATAAGTTCTCTCATCCCCCATAACTCCAACTGATCTCATGTTAGTTAATGCTGCAAAGTATTGACCAATCTCTTTATCAATTCCAGCTTTAACTATTTCTTCTCTATAAATGTAATCAGCTTCTTGAACTATTTTAACTTTTTCAGCTGTTACTTCCCCTATTATTCTTATTCCAAGTCCTGGTCCTGGGAATGGTTGTCTGAACACTAAATGTTCTGGAATGTTAAGTTCTAATCCAGCTTTTCTAACCTCATCCTTGAATAATAATCTTAATGGTTCGATTATCTCTTTGAAATCAACGTGGTCAGGAAGTCCTCCAACATTATGGTGAGACTTAATAACTGCTGATTCTCCAAGTCCACTTTCAATTATATCTGGGTAGATTGTACCTTGAACAAGGAAATCAACTGTGCCAATCTTCTTAGCTTCTTCTTCAAATACTCTTATAAATTCTTCACCGATGATTTTTCTCTTAGCTTCTGGCTCTTCTACTCCAGCTAAAGCTTCATAGAATCTCTCTTGAGCATTTACTCTTATGAAGTTTAGGTCATATTGACCTTCTGGTCCAAATATAGCTTCTACTTCATCGCCTTCATTCTTTCTAAGTAGACCGTGGTCAACAAATACACAAGTTAATTGCTTACCAACAGCTTTTGATAAAAGTACTGCAGCAACAGATGAGTCAACTCCACCTGATAATGCACATAATACTTTACCATTTCCAACTTTTTCTCTAACTTCTTGGATTGTCTTTTCAACGAAAGAATCCATTGTCCAATCTCCGATACAGTTACAGATATTCTTAACGAAGTTAGATAACATCTTAGTACCTTCTTGAGTGTGCATAACTTCTGGATGGAATTGAACAGCATAAAGGTTCTTTTCTTCACATTCCATAGCTGCTACTGGACATACTGGAGTGTGACCTATTATTTTAAAGTTTTCTGGAGCTCTTTCTATATAGTCTGTATGACTCATCCAACAGATAGTTGAAGATTGTACTCCATCAAATAATTTAGATGAATTATCTACTGAAACTTCTGTCTTCCCATATTCACTTACAGGAGCAGTTGCAACACTTCCTCCTAAAACATGAGACATAAGTTGTGATCCATAGCAAATACCAAGTACAGGTATCCCTAATTCAAATATAGCCTTATCACAAAGTGGTGAATCCTCGCCATAAACACTATTAGGTCCACCAGTAAATATTATTCCCTTTGGATTCATTTCTCTTATTTTTTCAACACTTAAATTATATGGATGAACTTCACAATATACGTTACATTCTCTTACTCTTCTTGCTATTAATTGATTGTATTGACCTCCAAAGTCAAGTACTAATACTAATTCTCTATTCATTAAGAATCCCCCTAATGTATTTTTCTTTATTATCTCGTAAAATTATACATTTTTCAACAAAAATATGAATATTATTTTAAAATCAATAAATATAATTCGTATTTTCAAAATAAAAGGGAGTAAAAATATAAAAACCTTATTTATAAGTCTATATATCTTTCCTCCCCAATTCCAAATCTATTAATTTTAAATATAAATTATCTCTAAAACTCTATTTTAAGTATTAATTATAAACTTTTAGCTTGCGACTTGTCACTTGTCACTAAAATTCTACTCGCTTACGCTGTAGTTTGGTGCTTCTTTAGTTATCTTTACATCATGTGGATGACTTTCTCTTATTCCTGATGCAGTTTGGATAACAAATGTTGCATTTTCATATAAATCAACTAATGTAGGTGCTCCAAGGTAACCCATCCCTGATCTTATTCCACCTATTAATTGATATAAAGTATCTGCTACGTACCCTTTGTAAGCAACTCTTCCTTCAATTCCTTCTGGAACGAACTTCTTAGTTCCATTTTGGAAGTATCTATCAGATGAACCTTTCTCCATAGCCCCTAGAGAACCCATTCCTCTGTAAACTTTGTATTGTCTTCCTTGATATATTTCACTTTCACCTGGAGATTCTTCACAACCTGCAAGCATTGAACCCATCATACAAACAGATGCTCCAGCTGCTAAAGCCTTAACTATATCTCCTGAATACTTTAATCCACCATCAGCTATTACTGGCACGCCATGTTTAACAGCTTCTTCAACACAATCCATAACTGCAGTTAATTGAGGAACACCAACACCTGCAACTACTCTTGTAGTACAGATTGAACCAGGTCCTATACCAACCTTAACACAATCAGCACCAGCTTCAATTAAATCTCTTGTAGCTTCTGCTGTAGCTATGTTACCAGCTATTATTTGAAGTTCAGGATACTTAGCCTTTATTCTCTTAACACCTTCAATAACACCTTTTGAATGCCCATGAGCTGTATCTAAAGTAATAACGTCAACTTGAGCTTTAACTAAAGCATCAACTCTATCCATCATATCAGCAGTAATTCCAACAGATGCTCCACAAAGAAGTCTACCTCTTGAATCCTTAGCTGCATTTGGGAATGCTCTAACCTTTTCTATATCCTTTATTGTTATAAGCCCCTTTAAGTTATTTTCAGAATCAACTAAAGGTAACTTTTCAATTTTATGAGTCTTTAATATTTCTAAAGCTTGATCTAAAGTTGTTCCTTCACAAGCAGTAATTAATGGACTCTTAGTCATAACTTCAGAAACTAATCTATCATAATTTGTTTCAAATACTATATCTCTGTTAGTTATTATTCCAACTAATTGAGTTCCTCTTGTAACAGGAACACCTGATATTCTATATCTAGCCATTAACTCTAAAGCTTCTCTTACTGTATGATCTTCATTTAAGAAGATAGGATCAGTTATTACACCATTTTCTTGTCTCTTAACTCTATCAACTTCTCTTGCTTGATCTTCAATAGTCATGTTCTTATGGATAATTCCGATTCCACCTTCTCTAGCCATAGCAATTGCCATCTTAGATTCAGTAACTGTATCCATACTAGCACTCATTAAAGGCATATTAAGAGTAATAGTCTTAGTTAACTTAGTTTTTAAACTAACCTGATTAGGTAAAACTTCTGATTTATTTGGTACTAATAATACATCATCGAATGTATAAGCTGTTTTTAGTATTCTTGCCATAATCCTTCATCCCCTTAAACATTTTATTATAAAAAAACAGACATACTATCTCCATTAAGTGAAGATAATATGCCTGTGCTAAAAAATCCTTGCAAAGCAAGCTATATCAAACTTCACTTATAGTCGGAATTTTACGGTTTCCGGTAGATACTCCCCTCCATATTAGGGGGATATATAAGCAGTCTTTATTGTTCGTATTTTATTATTGTTACTATTATAATTTATAGCATATAGGTTGTCAACATTTGTTTTATTCTGAAAGTGTTATAAGTTATAGTATGTATTAATACCATAGTTTATTATGTCACTATATTTTTTCATTTCGTAAGTAAATATTATTCTACTGCATATTTTTTCAAAACTTCTTTAAACTTTTCCTGTTCGCTTAAAGATATTCTATGTTCTGTAGAATCATTCGGTTTATAATATAGTGCTAATGAACCTGATTCAATACTTATACCTTCTCTGGAAGTTAAGCTAGAGTAACTAGCATTGAATGTAGGAGTTCCTGACACATTTTTCATTATTATTTTCCCAGTAGCATATATGATAGTTTTGTACGGTGCATCATTTAACTTATCTAGAATTAAATCACCGTTAATTAATACAATCTTATATGTTCCTAAATCTATAGCACTACCTATTACACGTCCACTATTGTCTTCTATATCTATAGCCTTACCTATTACTTTATTATTATCTTTATCCTTAATTTCTTGTCCACTTGCAGATTTATTGGCCAACTCCCTTATTCCTCCATATTTAGATGAATAATATTGACCATAATTAAATTTCAAATTTGGCCCTAATATCATTTTATTACCAATTACATACTTATTATTTAATCCATTAACATTCTCTTTAAAAGGTTGAATATATACCTCTGCCGTACTTGAATTAAAGCTCCCTGAGATAATATTAAAGTATTCTTCCTTCTCTTCAAACTGTAACAAGGCAAAAGAATTATTAAGTAGAATATCAGTAAATTTATCCATATCAACTTTAGCTTCTTCTTCTTTAAGATTTAATTTAATAGTCTGTTTATCTTGTTTCGTTGCATTTTTACCAACCTCATTTGCTATAGCAATAATATCAACTTCATATTGGTCTGATACTTTGTTTATCAACATATCTAATGAAATAATTATATCTTTATTGTTTTTATAATCATCTATTATATTAATTACTTGAGAAGAATTCATATAACTTTTATTCTCTACATATCTATTTATCTCATCAATACCTTTTAGTTCCTTACTATATTGTACTTTATGAAAGAAGTCTTCTCTTAATATATTAACTCCGGTTTTAGCAGCTAACTCTAAATCAATATTATCACTATAATTAGCATTAAATTTAGTAGAGTTAACAACTGCTGCTGAAACTGCAGTTCCTAAAATTAATAATGCAGACATCATTATTAGTACAATTGCTAATGCTGACCCTCTTTTTTTCATCATCAATCTCCTATTTACATTCATTTACTTTCCTAATGTAAACCCTACATTATTCATTATCTTTACCATTTCTTTTCCAACAGTACTATCGCTTCCATCATCTAAAGACTTGGCATAAGAATTTAAAATATGTTGCGAATCAATTGGGTTAGCTGATAATAGTACTTGTTTATTATCTATACTTTTCATTGTATTACAGTAAATAATTGAATTATTTACTTCTAATCTTCTTGCAACGCTCCCTATACCATTATCTATATTTATTATTAAATCTCCACCTGATATTATTATAGAATTATCTATGCTAATTTCGTGATTATCATCTTTATTTCCTTTAAAGTTTATATAATGTATCCTTGTATTACCTCTAACCAAATATAAATCATAATCTCCAATCTTATGTTTTATAATTTTGGGGGTTGCTGTGATTTTTGGAATTTTACCATTCTCTGCTACAGTAAATTCTAAAGTATCCATTATTGGAGCTTTATCGTCAAATATAATTTTCTTTAACTTTTTATCTTTTTCTATATTACTTTCCCCATCAACATTACCTTCTAATTTTCCACCAATTCCGATACTTAAACTATTATCAACCTTATTATGTTGGTCACTACCACTAAATTCAATATCTCCTACAATATTAATATTATTAGTCATGCTAGCTATAAACTCATCTTCTTCTGGTTTACTATTACCCTCATTAGCAATTTCCAAGCATATATTCGCATTATTTTTAATGTCGATACTACCAGAATAATTATCTGCTCTTGCCGTATTTCCTTTAGTAATTCCAGGCATAGATATATTAATTATTTTATTTCTTTCAGAAACATTTACTACAAAGTGTTCTTCTGGCTTCTTAGTAATTCTACTGACTAATACTTTGCTTTTATTATTAGTTGAGTCTAATTCAATCAAACTATTTGTTCCGTCATCATTTTTAATTTCTATATACTTCATTCCATCCGTAATACTTATTAGTTCTTTTGATTTATTATCAGCTAATTCTAAGTTAGTAACATTAACTTTATCACTTTCCGAATTACCAACACTTCTCTCAATGCTTACTATTGCATTTCTAAATTCATCTTCTATTGCAGCAAGATTATTAGTTCTATTAAATATTTTATTACCTTGAACAAATACAGTGCTAATCATTAATAGCGCTATGCTAGAAATAGCCATAACAGCCATAAGCTCAATTAACGTAAATCCACCTTTTTTACCTTTCATAATATCACCTCTCAAAAATTACTGTCTATTTATAATAATCTCTTTTTCTATACTTTGTTGTTTCAATGTGTTAGTAAGAGTAGTACTAATTTTATATAACTTTTTTCCTCTAAGTTTTTCTATACTTATTTCAGCCTTGTATTTACCTACTAATGATATAGTTCCATTTATTAATTGATCTTGCATACCTTCTATTGTATCAAAGTTAATAATAGTAGTTTTAATATCACCATCATTTATTGGCTTTAATTGATTAAATCTTTCATTATTAATGTTTTCTGAATCGTTACCAATATCACTATCTGTTTCAAAAACAAGCATTATTGCTTTAATAATACTACTATTATCTAATAAAACATTCGATCTATCCTCTATTTTAACTGTATTTATCATAAGACCACTTATAGCCGCAAACAAAATAGAAAGGATGGCCATAGCAGCCATTACTTCTACTAGTGTCATCCCTTTCTTCTTGTCAGTATTTTTAGTTAAAGGAGTCTTCTCTTCCATAAGTTCCATCATTGAAATCATAGCTTTCCTTCTCCTCATAGTTTAAATTATAGAAATTCGCTGTAATACTAGCATTTAAATTTTTACCTTCGGCTTTACTTAAAGATATATTTGAAACATCTGCAATTCTTGAATAGTTTTCTATCTTCTTTATAAAAGACATAATATCTTTATGTAAACCTGATACTGATATGCTTACAACTTGCTTCTTAACAGCATGTTCTTGTGCTACTTCTGAAGCTTGAGTGTTTTCACCTTCAAGACCTCTATCAACTTCAGTTACAACGCCATTTTCATCTGTTTTAACTTCATCTTTTTTGATTATTTGCTCTTCTTCAACATCGCCTTCAGAAAAACCTAATGATAATAACTCCACATTAGTATCTTTTACAAAGTATCTTATATCATAAGCCACTTGTGCTACTTCAGGGGTTTTTGGTAGCTTTACTAATGCATTTTCATATAAAGCTTGTAATTCTTCAGCCTTTTCTTCTAATACTTTATTTTCTTGTGGTAATCTTTTTATCCTAGCTACCTCAGTATTAAGTTGATCTAATCTCATTAGACTATTACTATAGTTTTCTAACTGAGGTAATATAGCAAATCTTAATGCTAAAACAACAGAAACTATTATTATAGTAGATGCTAAAATCATTTTATCTTTTTTACTTTGTGCTTTTAACCATTCAACAACTCTATTTTGTTTCTTAGATTGTTCAAGGTTATTTAGCTCCTGTTCCATCTTTACTTACCCCCTCAATTGAAATTGAAAAACTATAACTTAAACTTGTATTACTATTATTTGAACTACTTGTCCTATTCGAGTTTTGTTCATTGCTAGCTGACGACCCTGATGAAGTTGTACTTCCTCCATCTGTTCCTTTTCCAACATCTGAACCTGACTTCTCTTCAATTATTTTCTTAGAATCTTCTTCCACCTTTACTGCTGATGTATCTCCATTATTATCTGAAGATGATGCACTTCTTCCACTAGCAACCACAACAGTATTTTCTATAGGCGTTATATTGCTAATTTTTGCATTAGCAAACTCATCACTCATTTGAAGATTTGCTAAAAATTCTGGTACTGAATAATAGGTTGTTGATTCTCCACTAATACTAATTGAACCTGAATCTGAGAGCGACATGCTATTAAAAGTTATTTCTTTTGGAACATAAGTATTTAACTTCGCCATTATTATTGAAGTTTTAGCAGCATTATCCTCTACGCCTTCAATTCTATTTATAAAATTTTCTACCTTTGCATTATTTGCTTTTAAATCGGTATTCTTTTGAACTATTTCTGAGTACTTAGCAACCTCTGTCTCTAAACTAGTAATATCCTTGCTTATTATTTTATTAATAACAAATAAAGGTATAGATGCTACTAACATCACTGAAACTACTAATACTGTAGCTTTTACTAGTTTTTTATCTAAATCCTCCTTATTCTCTTCTTTATTAATAACCTTTGGATTTAAATTAAGTAAATATTTGCTGTTTCCTCTTAGTAATACTCCATAAGATGGTATGAAATTTGTAAAGTTATCATTAAACTTTACTTTTAAATTCAAATCAGATGGTTGTCTTACAGCTACACATGGAATCTCAAAGTATTTTTCAAAATATCTTTCTATTCCCTCAATAGAATTATTAACAGATACTATAACCAGATTGCTAATAGATCTATTGTTTCTATCTGAATTATAAAATCTAATAATATTATTAATATTGCTTAGTAAAGCTTCAAAACTTATTTTAGATTTTGGTGAATAATCTAAAACCTTATCTATACTTCTAACATCAATAGCTGTTGCTGCTACTTCTTCATAAACTTCATCAAATATATTATTAATTCCATAAGGAAGATTTTTTTCAAACTTTAATGCTCTATCTTCAATTATGCTAAGCACAGAACTATCTGATCCTAAATAAATTATTCCTGTTGATTCTTCAGTAACTAAATAATTACTACCTTTTAAATTTCTAGCCAAACTATTTGATAAAGTATCAATTACATCTAATTCTTTGTCTATCTTGTTGGATATCTCAACTAACTTATTAATCTTTTCTCTTCTTGCTGCAACAAGTACAATCTTGTATGCTTTCTTTTCTTTTGTATTTATCTTTTCAACTATTTCATAGTTCATGTAATAACTATCTATTTCAGGTATAAATTGATTAAACTCAAAATGAACAGCTTCTCTTAAAGCATTATCCTTAAGGATAGGAACTTCAATATACCTTGTAATTATATCTGAACCAGCTAAAACAAAAGATACTTCCTTAATATCCCTTGCATTAACTTCTAAATACCCATTTAACTTATCAGCTAATCTATCTATATCTATTACATTACCATCACTAAAAATCCCACTTTCTAAATCTATTGACTTTGCATCAAATATTTTATTCTTATTACCAATAAGAATATTTATAGACGAATCTGTAATTTGAATAGATAGCCTTTTATTACTTTTAGAAATATTCAATATATTCACCTCTTATCTATAGTTATCCTACCACTCTTGAAGGTCTTTATTTATATACGTACCTCCATCTGATAATTTCCATGTATATAAAACACCTTTTTTTAATTCCATTCTCTCAAATTTGCTAATATTATCACTTATATCTTTTACATCTGAATAAGCCATTTTACTACTCAACTTATCCAATTTAAAATTTCCATCCAAAAAATCATTTTCAATTAGTATAGTTATTACACCTTTACCTATATCATCACCCAAAAAATCGTCATTAATAGGAGAATTAAATATGTTGTATGATTCTACAGCTTGCACTATAGATTTAGCTTGCATAAATACTAAATGCTTTTTAGATTTATTAATATACCCCGCTACATTCGATACTAATACTGCTGCTAAGATAGCTAATATCGCTATAACAGCCATTAATTCAACTAATGCGAATCCCATTTTTTTATAATTCTTATTCATAATATCCTCTTAAAAAATCAGGACCTTTATGGTCCTGATTTTTATAATTTTATAACCTAAGTAAAGTTTCTAAAATTATTTTGTTCCTTCTTCTTCCTTTTCTTCTGTATATGATGAAAAAGTTCCTGTTGTACTTTCAATTTCAATTTTTCTTATAGCATCTGCATCTCCATTTATTGCTATAGCCTGTTCTACTGTCATTTCATCTAGTTTATCAATATCTTTAGCTGTTAATAAATCTGCCCCTACTTTATCAGGTACATCACTTACATCCCCAGTTGTTATAGGTGATGTTGAAGTAGCATTATGTGTTTCAATTGCATTTACAACTGTCCTTACTTGTGTTATTATTGCTGTTTTCTTTGATCTAGTAATATACCCTGATACAGTTGGTACTAATACTGCAGCTAATATTGCAACAATAGCAATAACAGCCATAAGTTCGATTAATGTGAATCCTTTTTTCTTTTTGTTTAATTTCATTGTTTATTCCCCCTTGAATATGTTTCATATTTTTATATAAAGACCTTTGTCCATATACCTTATTAAACTGCTCCCATTACCTGGAACATTGGCATTGCTAATGATATTACTACAAATCCTACTATAAATGCTAAAAATACTATCATTATTGGCTCTATTAAAGCTGTTAGTTTTTTAATAGCAAATTCTGCTTCTATTTCGTAGTATTCTGAAGTTTTCTTTAGTATATCGTCTATACTTCCTGTTTCTTCTCCTACCTTCATCATTTGAGTCATCATTTTAGGAAATATCTTCCTTGTTTCCAAAGAATCTCCTATTCCAGCACCTTTCTGAATTAGTAAATTACATTCTTCAACCATCTTTTTAATATAACGGTTGTCAACAGCATTGCCTGCTATCTCTAATCCATTCATAACACTCATACCACCTTGTACTAAAAGCGCAAAGGTTCTTGCAAATCTTGCTGTAAATATTTGCTGTGTTATTGGTGATAACTTTTTATTAGTTACTAAAAATCTATCTATTTCATATTGAATCTTTGGATTTATATCTATTAAAGTTAATTTAAAAATATATAAACCAATTGATACTACTATTAATAATAAGAAATTATTTTTAACAAAATCACTTATTGCTATCAATACTTGAGTAGGTAATGGTAGTTCTTGTCCTGCTGATAAAATTGAATCAACAAAGGTTGGAACTACAAATGTTACAAGACCTATAACTATACATATTGAAAATGCCAATAAGAATTTAGGATAAGTTAATGCAGCATCAATAGTCTTCTTTTGTCTATGTTGCTTATCATAATACTCAGCCATTTCCCCCATGATATGATCAATATTACCTGTAGCTTCTCCTACTTCAACCATAGCTGTTAACATATATGGAATTTCCTTATGTTGTCCTAACACTTCTGATAGCGCTGATCCCTTTTGAATTTCTTCATAAACATTATTTAAAATCTTTTTCAGTTTTTTATGTTCTATCTGATCTTTTACCATTGAAATAGCTCTAAGCATGGGTATTCCAGCAGCTAGTCCAAAATGTAACTGTCTGCAAAATATCGCTATGTCTTGATAAGGTATATTCCTTTTTAAGTTAAATTCTATGTTCATGCTTGCGGTTTCTTCTTTTATAGAATTAATAAATATACCTTTTCCCCTAAGAGATTCTCTAGCTTCATTTATATTAAAATACTCAGCCTTCCCTTTTGCTACAGAGCCATTTAGTGTTTTTCCTTCATAAACGTATATAGGCATACACTGTTACTCCTTTTAATCACCTAATAAAGTTACCCTTAATAATTCTTCAACAGTAGAGTTACCATTTAAAACTACATTTATAGCAGACATATTTAATGTTTTCATGCCATTTTTTAATGCTGCATTTGTAATCTGCTCTATTGATGCATCATCATTAATAAGTTCCCTTATCTGTTTATTTATTTCTAATATTTCATATATACCAACTCTTCCTTTATATCCATTATTAGAACATCTAACACATCCATTTTTCCTATATAAAGTTAAAGAACTATCCTTTGGTACATTTAAAACTTCTTTTTCATAATCATTAGCTTCATAAGCCTCTTTACAATGAGGGCAAAGCTTTCTCATAAGTCTTTGTGCAACTATTCCAACTAAAGACGATGAAAGTAAATAAGATGCTATTCCCATATCCTTTAATCTAACTACAGATGATACCGCATCATTAGTATGTATAGTACTTAAAACTAAGTGTCCTGTTATAGCTGCTCTTACTGCTATTTCAGCAGTTTCGGCATCTCTTATTTCCCCAAGCATTACTATATCTGGGTCTTGTCTTAATATAGATCTTAATCCTGAAGCAAATGTTAATCCTGCTTTAGTGTTAACATTAACTTGATTTATTCCATCTATCGAAAATTCAACTGGATCTTCAACTGTGATAATATTTGTATCTTCTCTATTTAAATCTTTTAATAAGGAATACAGAGTCGTCGACTTACCTGAACCTGTAGGTCCTGTAACAAGCATTATTCCATGAGGCTTTGAAGATATTCTTTTAAGTTTTTCAAGATCCTCTCTAGTAAATCCTAACGTTTCCTTATCAACATTTAATGCACTTTTATCAAGTATTCTTATAACGACCTTCTCTCCATTTACGGTAGGAAGAATAGAAACTCTCATATCAACATTCTGATTATCTACTCTAGTAAATATTCTTCCATCTTGAGGTATTCTTCTCTCTGCTATATCCATATTGCCCATAATTTTTATTCTGGTAATCAATCCAGCTAAAGGCTCCTTTGGAGAATCGAATTGCTTTCTAAGTTCTCCATCAATTCTATATCTAACTGCAACCCTATGTTCAAAAGGTTCTATATGAATATCACTTGCCTTACTTCTAACTGCATTTTCTATAATAGAATCTACAAGTTTTACCGCTGGGGCATTTTTAAGTTCAGTCTCTAGTTCTTCTTGTTCTTCTGTATTTTCGTTTTTTTCTTGAAGTCTATATTCCTCTGCTGTCTTTTGCATATAATCTTCTGAATAATATTTAGAAATAGCTGTCTTAATTTCTTCTTTAGAACTTAAGGCTAATTTTACTGAATATCCTGATGCAATACGCACATCTTCTTCTGCTAATATATTTAATGGATCATTAGTTAAAACCAATAATTCTCCTTCAATAAATTGAATAGGCAATACATTATATTTTCTAGATAAAGCTTCTGGAATAACTTTTACTGCATCTTTATCAACAGTAATTGAGTCTAAAAAAACTCTTCTAATTCCAAGCTGTCCTTCTAATGCATTTAGTAAATCTTCTTCAGTAACAAACTCTTTTTCTACAAGAATCTCTCCAAGCTTTTTGCCTAACTTCTTTTGTTCTTTTAAGGCACTTCCTAAATCTTCCTCACTTATATATCCACTTTGAACTAGTATATCTCCTAATCTCTTTTTATGATACATTTCTCCTCCGTTAGTAAATACATAATTTCATATATTTAATCTCTATATTAAATTACCTATATTTTTTTACTTTTTTGAACACTTATTTTGAATATAACCACACTTAATTTATTAAAATAACTTTAAATATAGTTCTATGAGTTGTGTTGAATATAGCATTGCTATCATTCCACTAATAGCTAAATATGGTCCAAATGCCATCTCTTCTTTTCTATCTTTCAATTTTAAAATCATCATAAATAAAGCTACTACCCCACCTAATACAAAAGCTAAAAATAGAGTAACTATTATCCCTCTAATACCTAAAAACAATCCACATATAAGTGCTATATCTATATCACCTTCACCCATTCCTCCAGTTAAAGCAACTATTGTCCAAATAACTCCAAATCCTATAGCAGCTCCTGCAAGGTTTGTCCAAGGAATATTTTTAGTAATTATCCATTCAGCTATTAAAAATATAATTCCACTTACTACTCCCAAAATAACTGTTGAATTAAATACATATTTTGTATCAAAATCTATAAATCCAATAACTATCATAAGTGAAGCAAATACTGCAAATTTAAACAATTCAAAACTAAATCCGTAGTTTAAATAAATTACTACATATAATAAAGCATTTAATATTTCTATTAGTGGATATCTAATACTTATTTTTTCTTTACAGCTTCTACATTTCCCACCTAAAAAAGCATAGCTTAATACTGGAACTAAATCTTTAGGTTTAAGCTCATACCCACAGCTTGTACAGTGAGATGGTGGAAAAGAAATAGACTCCTCTCTAGCAATTCTATATATACAAACATTCAAAAAACTTCCTATGCACAATCCAAATAATACAACGAAAAATAATTCCAAAATTTATCACCTTTTCCATAAAACTTATATTTTCCCTAAGTTCCTCTAAGATTATACACGAAAAAAAAATATTACTTCTACGAAAATTATTATTTGTCGATAACTTTTTCATCCAAAAATCCTTTTCTAAGTTTGTTTTTATTTATATTAAAGTTTATATTAAATTTCATATCAAACAATGGATTTATTAACACCTTTTTAGGCTTTAAATGGAAAATAGTATAAAAAAAGAAACTGCTTTACGGCAGTTTCTTTAAAAACTCTTAACTATAAACTTTTAATTATTAACTAATTTTAGTACATTCCGTCCATTCCACCCATTCCTGGTGCTGGTATTGCAGGTTCTTTTGCTGGAATATCAACAACTGCAGCTTCAGTTGTTAAGAATGTAGATGCTACTGACGCAGCATTTTGAAGTGCTGATCTTGTAACCTTAGTTGGATCAACGATACCAGCTTTAATCATATTTACATATTCACCATGTAAAGCATCGTATCCAATTCCATTTTCGCTATTCTTAACTTTATCTACTATAACAGAAGCTTCATCTCCCGCATTTGTAGCTATTTGTCTCATTGGCTCTTCTAAAGCTCTTAAGATTATATTTATACCAACTTGAGTATCTGCAACATCTGAAGTTAATTCAGCTACTTTGTTAATTATGCTAACATAAGCAGTTCCTCCACCTGATACTATACCTTCTTCAACAGCTGCCTTTGTAGCTGCTAAAGCATCTTCAATTCTAAGCTTTCTTTCTTTTAATTCAGTTTCTGTAGCTGCACCAACTTTTATTACAGCAACTCCACCAGCAAGCTTAGCTAATCTCTCTTGTAATTTTTCTCTATCAAATTCTGAAGTTGTTTCTTCGATTTGAGTTTTTATTTGATTAACTCTATCTTTTATAGCATCTTTACTTCCTCTACCATTAACTACAGTAGTGTTTTCTTTTGATACTTTAACACTTTCTGCTTCTCCAAGCATTTCTAAAGTAACTTCCTTTAAGTCTCTTCCTAATTCTTCAGAAATAACTTCTCCACCAGTAAGTGTAGCTATATCTTGAAGCATTTCTTTTCTTCTATCTCCAAATCCAGGTGCTTTAACAGCTACACAGTTGAAAGTTCCTCTTAGCTTATTAACTACTAAAGTAGTCATAGCTTCCCCTTCAATATCTTCAGCTATAATTAAAAGCTTTCTTCCTGATTGAACTATTTGCTCTAATATTGGAAGTATTTCTTGTATGTTAGAAATCTTCTTATCAGTTATTAAAATAAGTGGATTATCTAAAACAGCTTCCATCTTTTCTGTATCAGTTACCATATAGGCAGATACATATCCTCTATCAAATTGCATACCTTCAACTACTTCTAGCTCAGTACCCATTGACTTAGATTCTTCAACAGTTATAACACCTTCGTTACCTACTGTTTCCATAGCATCTGCTATAAGCTTACCTATTTCATTATCTGCAGCAGATATAGCAGCAACTCTAGCAATATCTTCTTTACCATTTACAGGCTTAGAACTATTTTTAATTTCCTCTACTGCAACTTCTACAGCTTTTCTTATACCATTTCTAAGTAATATTGGATTTGCTCCTGCAGTTACGTTCTTTAGCCCTTCTCTTATAATAGCTTGAGCTAAAAGAGTAGCTGTAGTAGTACCATCCCCTGCAACATCATTAGTCTTAGTTGCAACTTCTTTAACTAATTGAGCTCCCATATTTTCATATGGATCTTCTAATTCTATTTCTCTTGCAATTGATACACCATCGTTAGTTATAAGTGGTGAACCAAATTTCTTATCTAATATTACATTTCTACCTTTAGGTCCTAAAGTAACCTTTACTGTATCAGCTAGTTTATCAACACCAGCTTGCATTGCTCTTCTTGCTTCTTCTCCAAATTGAATCATCTTTGCCATCTCTCAAATACCTCCTTATTCAACTATAGCTAAAATATCGTCTTGTTTTAATATTGTATATTCTTCTCCGCCAACCTTAACTTCTGTTCCTGCATACTTAGAATATAATACTTTATCTCCAACTTTAACTTCCATATCTATTCTCTTACCTTCATGTATAGCTCCAGGTCCTACAGCCATAACTTCTGCTTCTTGTGGTTTTTCTTTAGCTGATCCTGATAAAACTATTCCACTCTTTGTTGTAGTTTCAGCTTCTAACTTTTTAATTACTACTCTATCGCCTAATGGTTTTATATTCATTTTATTTCCTCCTAAAATATCATTCTATTTTTAGCACTCACTATAAACGAGTGCTAATACTTTATATTTATAATATATCTTTTTAGTCTGAATCTTTCAACAATTACTTTTTATATTATTACCTTAATATGGTTAATTATTACCAGTTAGAACTATTTATTTTATTATAACTCATTTTTTCACTCATTTTTTTAATTTTTCAAATTATTGCAAAAATATAAGAGGAACTGAATTTTCAATCCCTCTTATATTATTACTCTCTTTCAAGATTTATATCTTCAAAATCATTTAATATGTTATTTTTAAGAACAGCTTTTATTGTAGTTCCATTATTAATCTTAGTAAATGCACCTCTAGCTCTAAGTGGTGGTACTATTGTTCCCGCACCATTTATACATCCACCTTCACACATCATACCTTCTATAAAGTTTCCTGGAAGTTTGCCCATCTTAGCAAGATTCATAGTCTTTTTACAATCTAATCCCGAAACTTGAACCGGTTTAAACTCAACTTTACATCCGCTATCAGATACATAATTCTTTATTGCTGCTGTAAGTCCTCCAGCCATACCAAAACCTCTTCCAAATATTGAAGCATCATTTACATTTTCATCTTCCATCTCAAAAGGATTTACATCAAAGGCTTCAAACAAAGCTAATAATTCTTCAAAAGTTAAAACATAATCTACTGCTTCGCTTACTCCTAACCTAACAGCTTCTCCTTTTTTAGCAGTACATGGTCCAACGAATACTACTTTAGCATCTGGATCCTTACTCTTTATATATCTTGCTGTAGCTACCATTGGAGATACAGTTCCTGATATTCTATCCTTTTCAGTTGAATTAGTCTTTTCTATAAAGCTTAGGAATCCTGGACAGCAAGAGTTAGTCATATACTTATCTCCTCTTTCCATTCTCTCTACAAATTCATTACTTTCATGAACTGTTACAACATCAGCTCCTAATGCAGCTTCAACCATATCTTCAAACCCTAATGCTTTAAATGCATTTCTTATCTTACCATAATTCATAGTAGGTCCAAATTGCCCTGTAATAGCTGGTGCAACTACTGCATACATCTTTCTATGTCTTCCAAGTCTCTTAGCTACAGGAACTATTAAGCTCTTATCTGATATAGCTCCAAAAGGACATGATCTCATGCAAGAACCACAGTTAACACATATTTCTTCCTTTATCATTGCTCTTCTATCTTCTTCGTTTATATCTAAAGCTCCTGTAGGACATGATCTCTTACATGGTCTCATAACTTCTGAGATAGCATCATAAGGACACGCTCTCTTACACATACCACACTCTTTACATAGCTCTTGATTTATATAAGCTCTTCCTCCAACTATAGTTATTGCTCCAAAATTACAAGCTTCTTTACATCTATGAGCAAGACAGTTTCTACAAGAATCTGTAACATTAAATTTATCTATTGGGCATCTGTCACAAGCCGCTTCTATAATATATATAATTTGTTCATCCGGTCTTATGTCTATAAGTTCTGTATCAAAGTTGTCTCCATTTGCTAAATAACCAGCTGCAAGTTTTGCTCTCTCTAGAACAATGGCTCTTTCTTTATAAACACAACATCTATACTGGGCTTTATCGCCTTTTATAACCTCATAAGGAACTTTTTCGATACTTTCTAAAGATATTTCATCTTTTTTGGCAAGTTTAGCTACTTCGGTTAATACTTCATGTTTAAGTTTTTTTAGCTGAGTTTCAAATTGAAACATAAAATCACATCCCTTCATAAATTATTATAACTCTATTATACAATATTTACCTATTTTTACTACTATTTTAAATTTTCTGATAACTTTCTCTTAACAATAAAAAACCTTGATAATCAAGGTTTTTTAAGATATAAACTAATTCATTTGCAATACTTTATGATTTTCAACAGCATAAATATAATCGTCTATATATTCACCAATTCTATCTTTTAGTAAATTTTCTACTGTTAGCTCCATTTTCCCACTTCTAATCTTTTTATATTGATTATGCATATACTGACTTACCAAAGTTAATGGAATATCAACTTGTTTTAAGTTGTCTATCATTTTTTCTAAACTATAGTTAACTTCTTCTATTGGTAAGTAATATCTACATCTATCTGATAAACCATATATTCTATCAAATTTAATCTTTTCTTGAGTTCCAGAATAGTGATTTTTCCAGTATCCATTATTTTTTACCATATTAAACTCTAATATTTCTCTAAATTTTGAAAGTTCAAGATTAGCATTATATTTTAATAGTTCATTTTCCATTAAGTTTAATTCAAAAGCAGCTTCTCTAAATCCATAAGTTAATGCTGGTCCAACTTTTAAAATTATAAATCCATCTTCAACCATTTCATTTAAAGATTCATCTGTTTGATAATCTGTTGAGTGAGCTTCAAATACTAGTTCTGGATAATCTCTTAAAGCTTCTGATAATTTAATAGCCTTTTCTCTATCATATTGCCATACTTGCTCACTACCAAATTCAACTCCTGGTTGAACTACAACTCCAACAACATATTGCCAAGCATCTGATACTCCATGTCTTGAGAAAGCATTCTTAAATGTCTCTATTGTATTCACTAAATTTTCTACCTTAGTGACTGATATTCCTTCTTCTTCCTCTTCTTCAGCTTGTGCTCCACCTGGTATCGGAACTTCACTACCTATAACATAAACAGGATGTACACTTTCTGGATTTCCACTTAAAAGTTCTACAAATGCATCTTCTGCTACTTTACATAAAGTTGCAGCCCTTTCTGATATCAATTCATCTCCAAACACACCATTTTCAAAATCACCTATTATAGGTATACTTGTATCTATATGAATTTTTGTAAATCCAGCTAATACATATTCTCTAATTAACGTTTTAGAGTTCTCCATAGCTTTTTCTTCACCTAATTTAGTCCATGTTAAAGGTCCAAGATGATCTCCACCTAAGATAATTCTATCCACAGGAAAATTATTTTCCTCTGCTAAATTGTGAATATATTTCATAAAATCCTTAGGAGTCATTCCTGTATATCCACCAAACTGATCAACTTGATTTGCTGTAGATTCTATCAACAGATGCATGTCCTTATCTCTTAATCTATCCATCGCTGCTTCTATAACATATTTATTAGAAGAACATACTGAAAATATTCCTGCTTTTTCTCCACTTTTATACCTTGAAACTAATTCTTTAATCGGATGCATAATATAACCACCTCTCATATTTATCTAATATTTATTTTCTCAATACCACACTTCAACAGGTAATTACCAGTTGTTTCATAAAAGCACTATTTTATTTAATCATCTCCTTTGTAACTCATTAATAAATATTTATTAATTTTTGCAACGTATATAATAAATCTTATTATGCAAATAAAACTTATATTCTTATTTATTTAGTAATTGAACTCTATATTTAAACTTATCTCCACGGGCTACCCCTATTGTATACTCTATTAAAACATCGTGATCATAAGTAAGTCTTTCTATTCTTAAGCTTGGAGCTCCTTCAGGTATCTCTAAATATATACTTTCTAATCTTCTAGTAATTATAGGCTCAAAATACTCCTCAGCTGATGTAAGTTTTGCATTAAACTCATCTACCAATATTTCATACATAGGAATAGTTTCTAATTTATCTTTACTTAATCCAGCAAACAAGCTATATGGTAAGTAGGTTATTTCATACATCATCGGTATATCATCAGCTTTTCTTACCCTAGTAATTTTATATACAAGATCATCATCATTCAAATTAAATATACGACTAATCCTTTCATCAACATTAACTATTTCAAATCCTATAACTTCTGAATTAGGCTTCTTTCCTAACTTCTTCATTTCTTCTGTAAATGAATAAAAAGAACTTAAATCTTGATTTAACCTTTTAGGTGATACAAAAGTACCTTTTCCATGAACTTTATATATATACCCATCTTTTTCTAACTGATCTAGTGCCTGGCGAACTGTAGTCCTGCTAACATCATATATATCACATATCTCTCTTTCAGAAAGAATCTGTTCATGCTCTTCCATATTCTTTTCTATTTTTTCTATTAATATATTTACCAATTGCAAATATAGTGGTGTTTTCAAATTTTTATCAATACTTTTCATCTTTATCTCCTAAGCTGGTAATTACCACTTAATGTTATTATAAATTATTTTCTAATATATTCCAATAAAATTTTCTGCTTTTAATAATTTTTTAAGCGACTTTTTTAGACTTTTTTCACACTCCATAATTATAAGGTAAATATATTAGAAATTTTGTCTAAAACTCAAAAAAATACAATATGCAATTATTAGACAAATTATTATCTATAATTACATATTGTTAATTAATTTCTATTTAACTGTTTTATAGCTACTTCTAAAGAATACTTGATAATTTAAAATATTAATGATTGATATTATAACTAAGAATAATCCTGTAAACTCAATTGATATAATAGCCATACTAGCCATATACAAAACTAAGCTAGCTAAGAATATTATCACAATATTCCATATCTTTATATTAGCTTGCTTTTTACCTATTATCTCTAACATCTGTTCTTCTGATAAATCTTGATCCCCATACTTTTTAGAAAGCATATTAGAACCAATACTTGTTACAGCTTGCTTACTTACAAAATCACAAATAAATATTATAAATAATCCTAAAATTGATAGTAAGAAAAGCTGATAATTACTTACTTCTAAAGAAAGTATTACTGCTGATGCTTTAAATGTAGCAAATAAACTTACTGGAAGTAATAATACTATAGGCAACATTACTAAGCTAAACATAAATGTTATTTTCAGCTTCTCTTTGAAAGACTTTCCCTTGTTTATAAATGCTGTTAAAATAAAAGAAAAAATTAAAACTATTAATATTGCGATTAATGCTGTTATTACATACTTCATACTATGTCCTCCTTTAAATTCATTAATACCTTTTATACTCATATCTCGTCTTTATTATATAACATAATATGTATATTTGTATATTTTTTATCATTTTTTCAATATCTTTAATAAAGGTTAATAATGGACTTTTTTCTCTTATAATTTATTTAAACAATTTATAAACATTATATATAATTACTCATAAAAAAAGCAGCCATTGCTGCTTTTTTACACTTAACTCTTAGCTATCCTAAAGTTTTATATTGTTTTCTCTAGCATAGTAGAAAAGATATTGTTGTGCTAATCCTGATAATTCACCAAATTTATCTCTTCCAAAAACTCTTATCTTATTTAAAGAAACATCTGGTGCTACATAGAAATGTATCATAGCTCTCTTTACCCATACGTCAACAGGGAAAGCTGATTTCTTTTCCATAGAAAATAACATTATACAATCCGCCACTTTAGCTCCTACTCCCATAAAGTTTTGAAGAGCTATATGACATTCATCTGTAGGTAATGATTTTATATATTCTAAATCAAATATCTTTAATTCTTCAGTTAATGTACCATTGTTTTTAGCTTCAATTGCATCATTTACTTTGCTTATAGTATCAAATATGTACTTACTTCTGAAAGATGCACCAGTTTCTTTTATCTCATCTAAAGTTGCATCCTTAAATTGTTCTGGAGTTGGGAATGCATAATATGTATTACCCTTATAAGAAAGTTCATCTCCCCACTTCTCAGACATTTTCTTTATAGTTTTCATTATTGCAGGTATACTATTTCTTGCTGATACTATAAAGCTTATTAGCATTTCAAATGGGTCTTGATTAAGAATTCTTATTCCATATCCAAACTCAACACTTTTTCTTAAAGTTTCATCCTTAGCAAGTTCACCCTTAAGAACTGAATAATCTGTATCCAAATCAAAATAATTCTTCCAAATCTCATTAAAATCATTAAGATTAGTATTATAAATAATTACATTGTCACCATCTTGAACTACTTCTATAACTCTTCTATAAGCTACTACGATATAGTTTTTATCAGAGATTCTTTCCCATCTAAAACATTGTCCACATTCTAATATTTGCTTTATATTAAAATCCTTAACACCCTCAATTATTATTGAATTATCATTTTCTATTATATTTCTATAATTCATTACTACACCTCATTTAATTTAAATTTAATTTCTAAAAAGTTATATTTATCTGTTGAAAATATATTTTTCTTCACAAAGTGAATATTTCTCCTAACGTCTCTACTTATATTATCTTCTCTTTATTCTTTAATTTATATTCCAAGGAAAAAGATTATTAGTTAATATTTTCTTTTATTTATATGCTATATTAAATAATTTATTTTTTCAATATTTTTAATAATTTATTAGAAAGAAAAATAACTGCCTTCGGTACACTAATTTACCGAAGGCATTTTTCTCTAAGCTAAAATAAACATAATATTGTCGTTAGCTAATCTAACATTTATCTATTTATTATGTATAATTTTTTATATTCCTCTACTAAATCTTGTAGCACTTCTGCAGCTGTTTTCATCATAATTGTACATCTTGGAGCTTCCTGCTCATAATATTTCTCTTTTAAAGGAATACACTCCAAAGTTCCCATTCTCCTATTGTATTCATTTATAAATCTTGATGTCATCTCTTTAACTTGTGGGCTTTTATGTCCTCTTTCCGTAGTGAACATTAATCCGATTACTGCCGCACCACCTGTTATAGCTCCACAAATACTTCCTACGGCCATTCCTCCACCAAAAGAAGCCATTGTCATTAAAGTTTGTTTAGAAATATTTAAATCATACTCCTCATTTGCTGCTACAAGCATGCATTCTGCACAGTTTAAATCATATTCTTTATCATAATATTTCATAACTAAATCTACTAACATTTTTCATCCTCCATTACTAATAATCCATTTTTATATTAGCATTCTAACTCCAAATACTAAACACGCTTCCTTTATTATTCCGAAACTATTTTACACTAAAAAAGGATATAGAAGTACTTTTATTTAAAAAATACTCCTATATCCTAATTGTAATTTAGCGCTAGGTATTACTTACTATAATCGTAGAATCCTTTTCCTGTCTTTCTTCCTAACCATCCAGCTCTAACATATTTTCTTAATACGCTACTAGCTCTATATTTAGTATCTCCTGTTTCATTATATAAAACATCCATAATAGCTAAACAAACATCTAATCCTACTAAATCACCTAAAGCTAAAGGCCCCATAGGATGATTTGCACCATATTTCATAGCTGTATCTATGTCTTCTACAGATGCAATCCCCTCTTGAAGTATAAATGAAGCTTCATTTATCATAGGAATAAGTATTCTGTTAACTACAAATCCTGGAGCTTCCTTTACTTCTACTGGTTCTTTTCCTATTGCTAAAGATGCTTCTTTTACTGCATCAAATGTTTCTTGAGATGTAGCCATTCCTCTTATAATTTCAACTAACTTCATTACTGGAGCTGGGTTAAAGAAATGCATACCAATAACTTTATCTGGTCTTGATGTAGCTGAAGCTACTTCTGTTATAGATAAAGAAGAAGTATTTGAAGCTAATATAGCTTCAGGTTTACATATCTTATCTAATTCTGCGAATATTTCTTTTTTAATTTTCATATTTTCAATAGCTGCTTCCACAACTAAATCACAATCAGCAGCTAAATTCATATCAGTAGTTCCAGAAATTCTTAAAAGTATTTCTTCCTTAACTTCTTCAGTCATTTTGCCTTTAGCTACTTGCTTAGATAACCCCTTATTAATTCCAGCAATTCCTCTTTCAACAAATTCATCTTTTATATCTCTAACTATAACTTCATATCCCTTTTGGGCAAAAGCCTGAACTATTCCAGCACCCATAGTTCCAGCACCTAAAACAAAAATCTTTTTCATAACCAATACCCCTCTCATTCTTCAAATTAACTATACTAACTCTACTGCTATTTCTGAGTCTTTAGATTCCATTGATTTTAATTCGCTTATCATTTCTGGTATTACTTTATTTAAATCTCCAACTATTGCATAGTCTGCAACCTTCATTATTGGAGCTGCTTCATCTTTATTTATAGCAACAATCATATCTGATTCTTGCATACCAGCAACGTGTTGAATAGCCCCTGAAATACCGCAAGCTATATATATGCTTGGTCTTACAGTTTTACCAGTTTGACCAACTTGATAATCTCTTTCTATCCATCCCTTATCTACAGCTCCTCTTGATCCTCCTACTACTCCACCAAAAGCATGTGCTAATTCTTGAAGCAATGAGAAGTTTTCTTTTGAGCCTACTCCTCTACCACCTGATACTATTACTTTAGCTTCACTTATATCTACAACTTCTTTATTAGCTTTTACTATTTCTAAAATTGTAGTTCTTATATCTGAAGTTTCTAGTTTAACTTCTACATTTTCCACTGTAAAATCATAGTTCTTTTCAGTTAATCTAGAAAATACTCCTGGTCTTACTGTAGCCATTTGCGGTCTGTGGTCAGGACAAGCTATTGTAGCCATTATATTTCCACCAAAAGCAGGTCTTGTTGCTAATAATGCTCCATTTTCAACTTCAACAGCTAAAGATGTACAATCTGCAGTTAACCCAGTTCTTAATCTTGCAGCAACTCTTGGCCCTAAATCTCTTCCTATAAATGTTGCTCCTATAAAGAATATTCCTGGTTTTTTATCATTAACTAAGTCACAAAGAACCTTTGTATATCCATCAGTAGTATAATTTTCTAACTCAGTATGATCAGCTACCAATACTTCATCAGCACCATACTCTCCTAATCTATTAGCCAAATGTCCAATATTATTTCCTAATAATACAGCTGTTAACTTAACTCCCAATTCGTTAGCTAATCTCCTACTTTCACCTAATATCTCTAAAGATACTTTTTGTAATTCACCATGTCTTTGCTCAGCGAATACCCAAACTCCTTGATAATCTGCTATATTCATCATAAATCCCTCCATTCTCTTAGATGTAATGTTTCTCTTTTAATTTACTTAAAACATATGATACTGCTTCTGGTACTGAATCTTTAACTATTTCTCCTGCACCTTTTGCTTCCTTAGTCATTGACTTCTTAACCTTTGTAGGTGATCCATTCAATCCTATTTCATTAGCTTCTACATCTAAGTCAGCTGATGTCATTACCTTTACTTCTTTATTTGCTGTATCAAATATCAATCTAGCATTCATGTATCTTGGATGATTTAACTCTTCAATAGCTGTTAAAAGACATGGTGTTTGAACTTTTATTAATTCATATCCATCTTCTAAAGCTCTATTTACTATTAAGTCATTTCCATCAAACTCAACGTCTTGTACATAAGTTACTTGAGGAATTTCTAAATGCTCTGCTATTTCTGGACCAACTTGAGCTGTATCTCCATCGATAGCTTGTCTTCCCCCAAATATTATGTCATAGTCTAAAGTTTTAATAGCTGCTGCCAAAGTCTTAGATGTTGCAAGTGTATCTGCTCCACCAAAAGCTCTATCTGTTAAAAGTATTGCTTCATCAGCACCCATGCATAATGCTTCTCTTAAAGCTTCCTTAGCTTGTGGAGGTCCCATACTTATTACTGTAATATGAGCGCCATTTTTTTCTTTTATTTGTAATGCAGCTTCTAAAGCATGCTTATCCTCTGGATTTATTATTGAAGGTACACCTTCTCTTATTAAAGTTCCCTTAACTGGATCTATTTTTACTACTGTTGTATCTGGTACTTGTTTTAAACAAACTACTATATTCATATAAAATACCTCCCTATCTTAATGCTGCGCCTGAAATAACCATCTTTTGAACTTCTGAAGTTCCTTCATAAATCTCAGTTATTTTAGCATCTCTCATCATTCTTTCTACTGGATAATCCTTAGTGTATCCATATCCACCGTGGATTTGTATAGCCTTAGTTGTTACTTCCATAGCAACTTCAGCAGCAAACAACTTAGCTCTTGCAGCTTCTACTGAGTAAGGTAATTTATTTTGTTTAAGCCATGCAGCTTTATATACAAGATGTCTTGCAGCTTCAATCTTAGTGTCCATTTCTGCAATCATCCATTGTAATCCTTGGAATGCTCCTAAATTTCTACCAAATTGTTTTCTTTCTTTCATGTATTTAATAGCTTCTTCATAAGCTCCTTCAGCTATTCCTAAAGCTTGTGCTGCTATACCTATTCTTCCTCCGTCAAGAGTCTTCATAGCCATACCGAAGCCTTTTCCTTCTTTACCAATTAAATTTTCTTTTGGGACTATACAGTTTTCAAATATAAGTTCAGTAGTTGAAGATCCTCTTATTCCTAGCTTATCTTCTACTTTTCCAATAGAGAATCCTGGGAAGTCTTTTTCAACTATAAATGCTGATATACCTCTAGTTCCTTGTTTCTTATCTGTCATTGCAAAAATCACGAATGTATCTGCAACTCCGCCATTAGTTATAAATATCTTCGAACCATTTAAAACATAATGATCTCCATCTAATACTGCTACTGTTTGTTGTCCTGCAGCATCTGTTCCAGCACCTGGTTCAGTTAAACCAAAAGCTCCTATTTTTTCACCTTTAGCAAGTGGAACTAAATATTTTTGTTTTTGTTCCTCTGTGCCAAAGTCATTTATAGCTCCGGCACCTAATGAAGTATGTGCAGAAACAATAACTCCAGTAGTAGCACAAACCTTAGATAATTCTTCTACTGTTAAGATGTAAGATAATACATCTCCACCAGCTCCACCATATTTCTTATCAAATGGAATCCCCATCATTCCAAGCTCTCCCATTTTCTTAACATTTTCCATTGGGAACCTTTCAGTTTCATCAACTTCAGCTGCTATAGGTTTTACTTCATTTAAAGCAAAACTTTTAACCATTTGCTTTATTAATCGTTGTTCCGTAGTTAATCCAAATTCCATATTTGTTACCTCCTGATTCTTATATCTATTTTTAATTATCTATTTTGGAAGTTCTTAGATCTTTTTTCTAAAAACGCTGTCATACCTTCTAATTGATCTTCTGAATCAAAACATTTACCAAAATCTTCAGCTTCAACCTTAATAGCTAAATCCATATCTACTTGGGTTCCTCTGTTTATTGCATCCTTACATAACTTAACTGCTATTGGTGCGTTTGCAATTATTGAACTTGCCATTTTCCTAGCTTCATCCATTAAACTTTCTACAGGTACCACTTTATTAACTAATCCAATTCTTAAAGCTTCTTCAGCATTTACCATTGCGCAAGTATATATAAGCTCCTTAGCTTTTCCTGATCCTACTAATCTCGGAAGTCTTTGAGTTCCTCCAAATCCTGGTGTTATCCCAAGGCCAGCTTCTGGTTGTGCAAATCTAGCTTTTTCTGATGCTATTCTTATATCGCAAGCCATAGCAAGTTCACAACCTCCCCCTAGGGCAAATCCAGGTATAGCTGCAATTACAGGCTTGTCTAAGGTCTCTAATCTTCTAAATACTTTATTACCAAGTAATCCAAACTCTTCAGCTTCTGTTGAATTTAAATCTTTCATTTCTGCAATATCAGCTCCAGCCACAAAAGCCTTTTGCCCAGCTCCTGTTACTATTACGCAATAGATCTCACTATTATTTTCAATACTATCTATTACTATGTCTAACTCTCTCAAAGTGTCTGAATTTAGGGCATTTAAAGCTTTAGGTCTATTAATAGTAATAGTTGCTAAATTACCTTCAGTTTCTAAAATGACATTTTTTAATTCTACATCAACTTGCATTCTCAACATTCCTCTCTTTTATACAAAATTCATCATCAAAAAAAGTATAAGACACATTTTATTGTTAATTTTCTAACAATATTTGTTAAAAAAATATACTTTTTTGTCGTCTTCAGTATAGCATTTGGAATAATTTAACTTATGTGATTATTATATTACTTTGAAAAGAGTTTTTCAATAACTTTTTACATTTTAGTTAATATTTTACATATGTTTGCTTATGATAATAGCTTTCATCCTATTAAATACCACATTTTTTTATTTATAGAGGAGTTTATTTATAGCTCCTCTACATTTCCTTATATTTATTTAGGTGGCATTACAGTAGCCTTTCCTTTTACAACTACTTGTCCATTTTGATTTGTACAAATAGTTTCTAACACTATTCTATTTCTATCCTCTAATTTTTCTATAACTTCTACCGTTGCAGTTATTGTGTCTCCAAATTTAACTGGTGCAGTAAATTTAAGTTCTTGGGACAAATAAATCGTTCCAGGTCCTGGTAATTTCATACCTAATACAGTTGATATATAACTTGCAGACAACATTCCATGTGCAATTCTTCCTTTAAAAATTGTCTCTTTACAATACTCTTCATTGAAATGTGCAGGATTTAAGTCACCACTTACCCCACCAAATAATACAACATCAGCTTCACTTACTGTTCTACTATAGCTAGATATATCGCCTAAATTTATTTCATTTATAGTCTTACCTTTCACCTAAATACCTCCTTATACCATACATAAAATTTCTAAAGTATATTATTTTAATAATCTAATCATTAAACTATTCCCATTGATCCTAATATTATAGTTGCTATTAAGGCTATTACAGGTATTATAGCTGTTACCATCATTATGTCAAAATATGATTTTTTATGTGTTAATCCACATACAGCTAGCAATGTAATTACAGCTCCATTATGCGGTAAAGTATCTAATCCTCCACAGGCTACTGTTGCAATTCTATGCAATACTTGTGGGTCTATACCTGATTGATTAGCTAATTGAATTAAGTTATCTCCTAATGCTTCCAATGCTATACTCATACCTCCTGATGCAGAACCTGTTACTCCTGCAAGAGCAGTTACTGAAATCCCCTCAGCTATTAATGGATTATCTGATATTCCTAACAACCCATCTTTCACTACCCCAAAAGCTGCTAATGACTTAATAACGTTACCATATCCAACTGCTGCAGCCGTATTTAATATCGCTAATAATGATCCATTTGCACCTTCATTTAATACTTTTATTGGATGATCAAATTTCTTATAGTTAGCTAATAAGCATGTTAATATTGCAATTAATAATGATACTATTAATGACCAAGTTCCACCTATACTCCCTATTGTAGTGTTAAAATCTTTTAAAAAACTCCAATCCATAAATGATTCAACAAATACAAATTTTGATAATAATAAATTTACTACTAATACTAAAATTATTGGAGTTATAGCTATAGCAAATGCACCTGCACTTACTTTAATATCTTGCACAGATACAGCATCTTTCATAGCTACTTTATCATCAGAATCTGTAAATGGTTCATTAGCTGCTATCGCTTTCTTAGCCCTATACATTAACCATGCACATCCACCAACTCCCATGATAAGAGAAGCTACAATTCCTAATATTGGAGCTGCCCAAACGTCTGTGCCAAAGAAAGGCATTGGTATAGCATTTTGAACTTGAGGAGTACCAGGTAATGCAGTCATTGTAAATGTAAATGCTCCTAATGCAATAGATCCAGGTATTAATCTTTTTGGTACACCTGCTTCTCTAAATAATGATAATGCTATTGGATAAACAGCAAATGCTACAACAAACAATGAAACCCCACCATAAGTTAAAATTGCACAGGATAAAACAACTGCTATAATAGCTTTTTCTTTTCCAAGCTTCTTTGCTATTGCATTAGCTATAGTTTGAGCTGCTCCTGAGCTATCCATAACTTTACCAAATATAGCTCCTAATAAGAATATTGGAAAATAAGTTGCAACATAATTAGCTAAGCTTGACATATATGTCCCCGTATAGACAGGAAGTAAATTTATACTTCCTCCTAATACAACTGCTAATAAAGCCAATAACGGTGTAAGTATAATAACGCTTATACCTTTGTATGCAAGGTACATTAAAAGGCCTAGAGATATAATAATTCCTAAAACTCCAAACATGACTTTCCCTCCTTAATTAAGCTATTACTTCTTCTATCTCTTCTATTTCTTCTTTTTCCTTTAACATATCAGCTATTCCCATTAATGACTCCCCAAATATCCTTGAATCCATAACTTTTAATGATTCATCAATAATAGGCTCAAAATCCATTAAATCTAAAATATCCTTTTTAATATCTATTCCTGGAGCTATTTCTATCAACTTGACTCCATTATAAGTTAATTCAAAAACAGCTCTTTCAGTTACGTATAAGACAACTTGTCCTATTTGATTTGCATACTCTCCACTAAAAGTTATTTGCTCAACAGCGTCTATAAACTTCTTACTTCTACCCTCATTTATAATATTAAGCTTATTATCACTAACTTCTACCTTTAAACCACCAGCTGTAAATGTTCCACAATATACAACCTTTTTAGCATTTTGAGTTATATTTATAAATCCACCACATCCTGCAATCTTAGGTCCAAATTTACTTACATTAATATTTCCTCTCTTATCGCATTGAGCTAACCCTAAAAATGCAATATCTAATCCTCCACCATCATAGAAATCAAACATAACATTTTGTTCCAAAATAGAATCTGGATTTGATGACGCTCCAAAATTTAATCCTGCTGCTGGTACTCCTCCAACTGGTCCTGATTCTATTGTTAACTTCATATATTCTCCAATATTCTCTTCATTTCCAACTGATGCTATTCCTTCTGGCACTCCAATTCCTAAATTAGTTATACAATTCGGTTTTAATTCTAATGCAGCTCTTCTAGATATTATTTTTCTTTCATTTAGTTTCATAGGCTCTAATGAACTTAATGAAACTCTAGCACTTCCTGAAAAACTTGGATTATAATCTTCAGTAAATGTTTGCATATGATTTTTCTTATCCTTAACTACAACTACATAGTCTACTAATATTCCAGGAAGCTTAACATTTCTAACAGATAAGCTTTCATTATTAACAATACCCTCAACTTGTACAATAACTATTCCCCCTGAATTTCTAGCTGCTTGTGCCATAGCTACTGCATCTAAAGGTGCTACCTCTTTTTCAAATGATATATTTCCATTTTTATCTGAATAAGTTCCTCTCAATAAAACAACATCTATAGGAAATGCCTCATAAAGTAGATATTCTTGATCTAATATATTTACTAATGACACTATTTCATCTTTAGTAACTTCATTTAATTTTCCACCCTCTATCCGTGGATCAATAAAAGTTTTTAACCCTACTTTAGTTATTGTTCCTGGTTTATTTGCTGCAATATCTCTATAAAGATGACTTATTACTCCTTGCGGCAAATTGTAAGCTTCTATTTTATTTTCTAGCGCTAACTTTTGTATCTTTGGTACTAATCCCCAATGTCCTCCTATTACGCGCTTTATCAGTCCTTCTTGTCCAAAGTGATTCAGTCCTCTATCTTTAGAGTCACCTTGACCTGCTGCATATACTAAAGTTAGATCTCTAGGTAATTTATTCTCTAAATAACTCTTCTCAATATAAGTAGATATCTCCTCTGGATGACCAGCCCCTATAAATCCTCCTACAGCAACAGTTGATCCGTTCTTAATAAGTTTTACGCTATCAGACGCAGATATAAATTTTGCCATACTACACCCCTCCACTTAATAAAAAAATAATGTCCTCATAACTTTTTATAGCAAGTCTTATGCCAATTATTAACACCTAAAACTCACAATAAACCTATCTTAACGCTTATCTATTATTTAACATAATTTTTAACTGTGTAAGGTATTGTTTACACCTTAATACCTACAAAATTTATGTCTGTAAAGATAACCTAACACTTTCTATTAGGTATAAGCTCTTCTGTAAACATTTTCTAACATAGTAATTATTTATCTCATATATTATAAAAATTTAATCTTAAATAATTATAAAAAAACATGTAAACAATACCATGTTTACATGCACTAAATTCTTTTTATATCTTTATATTATATTTCTTTATTTTTTCATATAGTGTAACTCTACTTATTCCTAATTTACGAGCTACTAGACTTTTATTATTATTGTATACTAATAAAGCTTTATATATTGTACTTCTTTCAATATTATCTTTTTCTTCATCTAATGAGTTTATATCATCTAATAGGGAATAATTCTTTATTTCCCTCGGTATATGCTCTAAAGTTATTACTTCCCCGTCATCTACTAAATTCAAGCATCTTTCTATTGTATTCTGTAACTGTCTTACATTACCTGGCCAATTATATCTAGTTAGTACCCTTAAGACATCTATTGAAATATCACTGCTACATCTATCTAGTTTTGTTGATAATGTATCAGCAAAATACTTAGATAAAATTTCAACATCCCCCTCCCGCTCTCTTAATGGAGGAATCGTTATTCTTATTACATTTAATCTATAAAATAAATCGTGCCTAAAACTCTTCTCTTCTACCATTGCCTCTAAATCTCTATGTGTTCCTGCAATTATTCTAATATTTAACTTTTTAGGTATATTAGAACCTATTCTTTCAACTTCCTTCTCTTGAATAACTCGTAAAATCTTAGCTTGCATAAATAATGGCATATCTCCTATTTCATCTAAAAATATAGTTCCATTATTAGCTAACTCAAATTTTCCTATTTTTCCATCTTTATTAGCTCCTGTAAATGCTCCTTTTTCATACCCAAATAACTCAGACTCTAATAATTCTCTTGGAATTGCAGAACAATTAACTCTAATAAATGGTTTACTACTTCTATTACTCAATGAATGAATTGCATGAGCGAAAATTTCCTTACCAGTTCCACTTTCCCCTAATAATAGTACAGTTGAATTAGTAGTAGCTGCTTTTGCCGCTAATTCTTTAGTTTTTAAAATTGCTGTGCTATCTCCAATTATAGATTCAAATGAATATTTATAAGCTGTATCATTTTTCAAACTACTTTTATAACAATTTAATTGTTTTTCCATACTTGATATCTTATTATATAAAGCTTTAAATTCACTAGTATCTTTGTAATTCACATATCCTAATGCACCTATTACATTTCCATCCTTAATTATTGGTATTCTTGTAGCTATCATATTTTTCCCTTTAATATTTTGAAGTTGTGCATATTCCGGAACTCTAGATTCTATAACCTTATCTAACCTCGTATTCTCAACAACATCCATTACCTTTTTTCCTATTACTTCATCTTGAAATACATTCAGAAATTCGCAGTAAGCTGAAGACATATAAACAATTATATATTCGCTATCAACTATAACAACTCTTTTACTTATTATGTCTAGAATTTCTATAGAATCAAGATTCAATATATTTTTCACATCATCACCCCATGATATTACTTTTTTTACATTTATAACCATATGTTTATATGTTATCATATATCTTTTCTCAAACCAAGTTAGTTTTTATCAAAAAAATATGTCTTTAGCATATTAAAAATACACTAAAGACATATTTGTAGTTTATCTACTAAATAAAACTATTAATTTATAATTATAAAAAATTGATTTTTATATGTTGAACATTTCTATTATTACTCTTCTTCTAGATGTGATTCTGCCTCACTATGCATTAAATATATTAAAGTTAATAAACTTTCAGATAGATGTACATTTTCTACTATTACATCACTTGGCACTTTTAAGTCTACAGGAGCAAAGTTCCATATTCCCTTTATTCCACATTTAACTAAAATATCACATACCTTTTGAGCATTTATTCTTGGTACACAGATAATTCCTACATCTGTTGGATTTTCTTCTGCATATCTTTCTAATTCATCAATATCTTTTATTTCGATATCTCTAATTTTCATCCCTAGTAATTTTGGATTAGCATCAAAAATTGCATTAATATTTAATCCAGCTTTAGAGAATCTATAGTTGGCAATTGCCTGACCTATATTACCAGCCCCAACTATCAAGGCTTTGTACTCTGTATCTAGTCCCAATATTAATCCTATTTGGTTATAAAGATCTTTTACATTGTACCCATAACCTTGTTGCCCGAAATCTCCAAAGTTATTTAAATCTTGTCTTATTTGTGAAGCTGTAAAACCTATTTTTTCTCCAAGTTCTTTTGAAGAAATTCTATCTACATCATTTGCCATTAACTCTTGTAGATATCTATGGTATTTAGGCAATCTTTTAATTACAGCCATAGAAACATGTTTTTTTCTTTCCATAATCTAAATTCTCCTTAAAGTATCTTATATTTAATTAAGTCCACTTTCTCTACTTTTATACATTGATAATATAATAACATACTTTTTATATGTATTCTATATCTCTCAATAAATATAGATGACTTATTTTTGTAAATATTTTTTCTAAATTGTATATCAAACAAGTAATAGTGTATATTATTTTTTAAAATATTCCAAGGTGTTCTAGCAAAATTTTTAATCCTATTAAGATTAATATAACTCCACCTATTATTTCAGCCTTCCCAGAGAATAAGTCTCCAAATATCTTTCCTATTATAACACCTATAGCAGAAGTTACAAGTGTTATTATCCCTATAATCAGTACAGCACTTATGATATTTACATTTAAGAATGCAAAACTAACTCCAACAGCTAAAGCATCTATACTTGTAGCAATCGCTAATATAAACATTCTTTTCATTCCTGTATCTACTTCATCATCGCTATCTTCATCAGGGTGAATAGCTTCATGAATCATTTTTCCACCAATTATAGCTAACAGTATGAATGCTATCCAGTGATCAAACTTTTCAATATAACTACTAAATCCATTTCCTAATATCCATCCAATTAGAGGCATAATTCCTTGTGCTATCCCAAAGAACAATCCAGCTTTTAATGCTATTTTCCACTTATCTCTTACTGGGATCTTTAACCCTAGTGCTACAGAAACTGCAAAAGCGTCCATAGCTAATCCTACTGCTAAAAAAATCAAACTTAATAAATCCATAATCTCCTCCACACTTTAAATTTATATATAAAATATTTAATTACTTTATTACCTCTATAGCATTTTTCATTCAAATTTTTATTTATTTTAGTAAATAATATCATTTTATTTTTCCTAAAAAAATAGAGACTTATGTATAACGTAGCAGATCCGTTATACATAAGTCTCACAATTTAAAGCAAAGCCAGATGTGTTAACATCAATATGTTGACTTTGCTACAAGATGCGGTGATCTTGCATGCTACTCCCTTATGCCTAAATATTCTCGACTTTTAAATTATAATTAAAGTAAAATTCTTTGTCAACTTTTATCTAAGACATCTAATAGAGTTAATTACTGCTAATATTGTAACTCCTACATCAGCAAATACTGCTTCCCACATAGTTCCTAAACCAAAAGCTACTAAAATCATAACTAGAGTTTTTATTGCTAGTGCAAAAATTATATTTTGTAAAAGAATTTTATTTGTTTTTCTTGCTGTTTTTATTGCATCAACTATAGACTTAGGATCATCCTTCATTAATACAACATCTGCAGCTTCTATAGCCGCATCAGATCCAATTCCACCCATTGCTATTCCTATATCAGCTCTAGCAAGCACTGGAGCATCATTTATTCCATCACCAACGAAAACAAGCTTACCTTTTGAAGATTTACTATTCATTAGCTTTTCAACCTTCTCTACTTTATCAGCTGGTAATAATTCAGAATAAACTTGATCTAATCCTATTATCTTTCCAACCTTATCAGCTACAACTCTGTTATCACCTGTAAGCATTACAGTATTTTTTATACCAATATTCTTTAAAGTTTCTATTGCTTCCTTAGATGTTTCTTTTATTTCATCTGATATAACTATATTTCCTTTATATTGTCCATCAATAGCAATATGAACTATTGTACCTATAGTATCTACATCATTAAACTTTATATTAAATTTATTCATTAATTTATAGTTGCCTAAAAGAACTTCTTTTCCTTCAATATTAACTCTTATTCCATGACCTGAAACTTCTTCATAATTGCTTAGTATTTCTTTATTTATTTCTTTTCCGTATGCATTTACTATTGATAATGCTATAGGGTGATTAGAATTACTCTCACCGTATGCAGCTAATTTTAGTAATTCATCCTTATCAATATTATTAGTATTTATTTCTGTTACCTTAAATACACCTTTAGTTAAAGTACCAGTTTTATCAAAAACTACTGTTTCAACATCTTTTAATGCTTCAAGATAATTTCCACCTTTAACTAGTACACCTTTTTTAGATGCACCACCTATTCCTGCAAATATGCCAAGTGGAACTGATACTACTAATGCACATGGACATGATACTACTAATAAAGATAATGCTCTATATATCCATATAGAAAATGTTTGATCCTTCATAACTAATGGTGGAACTATTGCAACCAATAAAGCTATTAAACAAACTACAGGTGTATAAATCTTAGAAAACTTTGTTATAAATTTTTCTGCTGAAGCTTTTTTATTTGAAGCATTTTCAACAAGTTCTAAAATTCTTGCAACAGTTGACTCTCCATACTCTCTTGTAACCCTTACTTTTAACACTCCAGTATTATTTATAGCACCAGCCAATATTTCTGTATCAACAGTTATTTCTCTAGGTACTGATTCTCCTGTTAATGCAGATGTATCTATAAAACTTGTTCCATCAATAACTATTCCATCTAAAGGAACTCTTTCACCTGGTTTTATTATTATTATCTCATCAATTTCTACATCTTCTGGCGCTACTCTTAACTCATTTCCATTTTCAAATATAGTTGCATAATCAGCTCTTATATTCATTAAAGAAGATATAGATTTTCTTGATCTTTCAACTGCATACTTTTGGAATGCTTCTCCTATTTCAAAGAATAGCATAACTGCCACAGCTTCTGGATATTCACCTATAGCAAAAGCTCCTAAAGTAGCTATAGCCATTAAGAAGTTTTCATCAAAAACTTCACCTCTTAATATATTCTTTGCTGCTGTTATAAGCACATTCTTACCTATAAGTAAATAGGTAGCTACAAAAATTATAAATGCTACTAATGGATAACCTTCTAACATAACAGCTATAATAAAACCTATCATTCCTATAAATAGAGCTATATTTTCTTTTATATATGAAACAATAGTTTTCTTTTCATCCTCAACTATTAATTCATCTGTACTATTTTTATCATTTAAAATAGTTCTATTTTTCTTACTTCTTTTAACTTCCTTTTTCAATTCAACTTCAACGTCTGGTTCTAAAGACTTTACTATTTTACTAATCTCTTTAAACACTTCATCTATTTCATTACCTTGATTTAGCTCTACTATTAAAGTTGTAGTTGCAAAATTTATAGTAGCATTTTTTATACTATCAAGTTTTCTAATCTTATTCTCAATTTTATTTGCACAATTAGCACAAGTTAATCCTTTTAATAGTATCTTGCTATTATTATTTATTATTTCCGTATTTACATAATTATTATCATTTATAACACAAGCACCATCTTCACATTTACTTATTGTTTTAGTTGGACGCTTTAAACTACCTTTTATTTTTTCAACACTTACACCTTTTTCAATGGATTTTACTATATCTTTTATTTCCTCTATTAAATCTTCTTTTTTATATCCTTCTAAAACTTCAATTGTTAAAGTACTAGTAGCAAAGTTCACAAAGGCTTCTTTTACACCTTTTATATTGTTAACTTTGACTTCTATCTTGTTAGCACAATTTGCACAACTTAACCCTTTTAATAACAGCTTAATTTTTTTAATCCCTTCATCCATTTAAATTCCCCTCCTTTATTCTGATATATGTCTAAATCCTTCATCAAAAATATGCTTAATATGCTCATCATCAAGTGAGTAATAAACAACTTTACCTTCTCTTCTGAATTTAACTATTCTTGCAGATTTTAACCCTCTTAATTGATGTGAAATAGCTGACTGACTTATATTTAAAAGTGCTGATAAATCACATACACACATTTCAGCTTCAAATAGTGCACAAAGTATTCTTATTCTCGTTGTATCTCCAAATACCTTAAAAAACTCCGCTAGCTCATAAAGCATCTCTTCTTGTGGTAATTTCTCTCTTACTTCTTCTACTACATTCTTGTGTATTACATTACATAAACAGCTTTCATTTTTTTCTTCCATCTTAACCCTCCATTCATATGAATGATTGTTCATATGTTCATATTTATATATTATGCTTATCCTAGTATTTTTGTCAACATTATTTCTATGTTAAAATTTCAAAATATGAAAATATTTATTCTATTCACAATTTATTAACATATAGATATAAAGTAAATATTTTAGTGAATATAAGCTGAACCCTTTGATCCTTATTATTCTTTACTATTTTTAATTTAAAAATTAAGGAGATGATTTGATGATATCACTTATAATTGGAACACATGGTAGCTTTTCTAAAGAACTTATCAATTCAGCTGAACTTATTTATGGCAAGTTAGAAAATGTTAACTACATAACCTTTCTTCCTGGAGAAGGCCAAAATGATTTGATTAATAAATATAAGGATATAGTAAATAAACTTGATCAAGATCCTAAAATTCTTTTCTTAGTTGACTTGTTTGGTGGAAGTCCATTCAATGCCGCTAGTATATTAGCCTTTGATAACGTTAACATGGATGTGGTTACAGGTGTTAATCTTCCTATGTTGTTAGAGGTCTACTCTAATTTAGAAAATTCTACATTAAATGAATTAGTGGAAATAGCTATAAATTCAGCTCAAAAAAGTGTTTGCTCATTAAAAAAATCTATAGAACTAAATAAAGGAGATGACGATTTGTTATGAAAATTGGATTAGCTAGAATTGATGACAGATTAATTCATGGTCAAGTTGTAACAGTATGGACAAAAGAATGTAAATGCCAAAGGATTATTGTTTGTAACGATGATGTTGCTAACGATAATCTTAGAAAAACTTTATTAACTCAAGTTGCTCCTCCTGGAGTAAAATCTCACGTTGTAAGTATAGATAAGGCTGTAAGAGTTTATAACAATCCTACTTATGCAAATGATACGGTTTTATTCTTATTTACTAATCCTACTGATGTAGTAAGGCTTGTAGATGCTGGAGTAACTATTAAGTCTGTTAACATTGGTGGTATGTGCTTTAAAGAAGGCAAAAAGCAATTAACTACCGCTGTATCTGTAAACGAAGAAGATGTTAAAGCTTTCAGATATCTTGATAGTAAAGGTATAGAGTTAGAAATAAGAAAGATTGCATCTGATTCTAAAACTAACATTATACCTCTGATAAATAAAATTTTTTAATTAGTCTATAAATTTTTTTATATAAAAGGGAGGTCTACTCTATGTCAACTATTCAAATTATTCTTATCTTTTTAGTTGCATGTATATCTGGTATGGGTAGTGTTCTTGATGAATTTCAAACTCATAGACCACTTATAGCATGTACGCTTATCGGACTTATATTAGGTGATCTTACAACAGGTATCATAATTGGTGGTACTCTAGAAATGATGGCACTTGGATGGATGAATATCGGTGCTGCAATGGCTCCTGATGCTGCTTTAGCATCAATCATATCCACTATTATAGTTATAGCTGGAAAACAAGAAATGGGAGCTGGTATTGCTTTAGCAGTTCCGCTAGCTGCTGCCGGTCAAGTTTTAACTATATTCGCTAGAACTATAACTGTTTTCTTCCAACATCAAGCTGATAAATATGCTGAAAAAGGTGATTTAAATGGAATTGACATGTGTCATCTATTAGCATTAGTTATCCAAGCTCTACGTGTATCTATTCCTTCATTAATAGTTGCTATATTCATAGGAACTGAAGCTGTTCAAAACATGCTTAATGCTATCCCTCAATGGTTAAGTGGCGGCCTTGGAGTTGCTGGTGGATTTATAGTTGTTGTTGGATATGCAATGGTTATAAATATGATGGAGGCAAAATACTTAATGCCTTTCCTATTCTTAGGATTCGTAGTTGCTGCATTTACTGACTTTAATCTTATAGCTCTTGGTGTTTTAGGAACAGTAGCTGCAATAGTTTACATTCAATTAAACCCTAAATATAACGAATCTAAAACTGTTACAATAGTAGCAAATAACGATAATGATGATTTATTAGACTAAGAAAGGAGTGTAAGTAATGAGTGAAATAAAATTAACAAAACAAGATCGTATTCATGTATTTCTTCGTTCCAATCTTCATCAAGGTTCTTGGAACTTTGAAAGAATGCAAGCTTTAGGATATTGCTATGCTATGATACCTGCAATAAAAAGATTATATCAAGGCGAAGATAGAAAGAAGGCCTTAAAAAGACATCTAGAGTTCTTTAATACTCAGCCATTTGTAACTGCCCCTATACTAGGCGTTAATCTTGCTATGGAAGAACAAAAAGCAAATGGTGCTGATATAGATGATGGTTCAATTAATGGTTTAAAGGTTGGTTTAATGGGACCTTTAGCAGGTGTTGGTGATCCAATATTCTGGGGTACTTTAAGACCAGTAACTGCTGCATTAGGAGCTTCTTTAGCACTTACCGGTAGCTTACTTGGACCTCTTCTTTTCTTCCTTCTATTCAATGTAGTTCGCCTTGGATTTAGATGGATAGGTATCGAATATGGTTATACTAAAGGTACTGATATAATCAAAGACATGGGTGGAAATAAGCTTCAAAAATTAACAGAAGGAGCTTCAATTCTTGGTTTATTCGTAATCGGAGCTTTAATTTGTAAGTGGACAACTGTTAATATTCCATTTGTATTAGCAGAATATACTGCTCAAGATGGTACAAACGTAGTTACTACAATTCAAAGTGTACTTGATAGCTTACTTCCAGGTTTAATTCCTTTATTGATGACTTTTGGTTGTATGAAACTTCTTAAGAAAAAAGTTAATCCTTTATGGATAATCTTCGGATTATTTGGAATTGGAATTATAGGATACGTATTAGGTATACTAGCTTAATAAAAAAGTACGAAGCACTTTTAATGAAAAATTATAAGTTTATAATTCTAAATTAATGTGGAAACTGCTACGGCAGTTTCTTTTTTTAAGACTACTATAAATGAATTCCTCTCTTCAATTTATAATTTATACTTTAGAATTTTTCATTATATAAATTTTTTATTAAGAATACACATACTATAAATACAATAATTATGTAAATTATATATTCACCTATCATTGTATATAATGTGTTATCATTTATAATATCCACAGATGAATTTATATATCCTTGTTTTAAAGTACTTAACCTTTCTACTACTCTTCCCTTATTATCTATAAAACAAGAAATTCCCGTATTAGCCGCTCTTACAACATATCTATTATTTTCAATAGCCCTTAGAACCGCATTATTATTATGTTCATAAACCGCTTTAGAATCTTTAAACCAAGAGTCATTACTTGCTATAAATATTACTTCAGCCCCATCTTTTACACTTTCTATTACTAATTGAGGAAATACCGATTCATAGCATACTAAGCACCCTATTTTAAGGTTGTTGTCATCAATAATTACTGATTTCTCTCCTGCTTTAAGATCTCCATCTACTAGGTTTAATTCTTTAATTATGGGAATCTTTTCTAATAGAAATTCTTCAAAAGGTAATGCTTCACCAAATGGTACTAGATGCCTCTTAAAATAAATATCTTCAATCTTCCCAGAACTATCTATAGACACTATAGAATTATACTTATAACAATCATTTTTATAGTCAGTATAAAAGGTACCAGTCATAAATGTAATATTCAGACTTTTAGCTAATTCCTTATATTCTTCTAATATCCAGCTATCATTTGAAATATCTACAGGTATAGCAGTCTCTGGCCATAATACTACTTCAGTTTTCTTGCCATATTTATTGCTATTTTCAACTGCCTCTATAGTTAATTTTTTATAAATATTAAAATTTTTTAATGTGTCTCCATTTTGCCATTTCTCGGTGGTATTAATATTTCCTTGTACTACAGTTACATTTACCTTTTCCCCATAGTTCTCTTCATTTAAGCTGAAGTATCCATAAGATATATTAATAACAAAAATTAGTATAGCTATAAAAATTGACTTCATAGCTATAACTTTACTTTTCTTATAATTAATAATTCCTTCTAAAATCATCCCATTAAAAACTATTATTATAATGCTAATAAAGCTACTTCCAAATAAAGATACACTTTGAATTACAGGTAAGTAATCTACCTGAGATATAGCAAGCTTCCCCCATGGAAATCCTAACAACCCTTGTTCTTGTATATATTCAATTACAAACCACAAACTTGCTATAGTAAAAATATTTAATAAATTACTTTTTACTTTTAGATATTTAAAAATTCCAAGCACAATACCTATTACTAAACCTTCTAATAAACTAATTAATATCCACCCACAAAAAAGTATTAACATGCTTTTCGCTTTTCCCAAATCAAGCCACTCAAAAGGATATAAATTGAATATCCAATGTAATATTACTAAATAGTAAGTAGTTCCAAAAATAGTTCCTATCTTAAATATTTTTATAAAAGTATTTTCTTGTCTAATTAATATATAAAGCAAAGGAATAAAACTTATCCACATAAGTACTCCTAAGTTATCAACAGTAAATGCTATTCCACTTACAATAGCTGATAAAACTATTAATAATATTTCACTTTTATATGAATATGTTTTCATTCTAATATCCCCTAATAGATTTAATATTTTTAAGTATTAACATAAAACTTTTTATTAAACCATCAGTATCAGTTAATATTTAATAATAAAAAAGGCTGTGCCTAAGCACTAGCCTCCTTATAAAAATATCTGATAACAGGTTAAATATTTGTTGCATAGCCCAAATCTTTGGCTCTCTTTCGTGCTGTTATCTGACTTATATTTGAGAATTCTCTATACTATAGTTTATTACCATATATCAAAAAAGTTTACAATTTATTTTGATATATTTATAATTATGCTATATTTTCTAGTTTTTCTTCTTTTTCTATTATAGTAACATTTTCTTTTCTATCAGCAATGTTTTCCTTAACAACCTTAACTGTTTGTATTATTATAGTTGGTATTACTGCTAGTAAATATATTAATCCATATTGATTTAAGCTTAAACTTTCAACTTGGAATAAGTTTTGTAAAAATGGTACAAATAAAACTGAATTTAATAATATTAATCCAATTCCAAAAGCTCCCCAAGCATATCTATTACCAAATACTCCTAATCTAAATATTGAATTTTTACCTCTACAGTTAAATCCATGGAATAATCTAGCTAAACAAAGTGTTGCAAATGCCATAGTTGAAGCTGTTAATGGAGTTGTCCCTTTAGCTCCTCCCATATAAAATGCTACTAAAGTAACTACTCCTATTAGTAATCCTTCCAGTCCAACACCTAATAAGAAGTCTTTAGTTAATATTGATTCACTTCTTCCTCTTGGTTTTTCATTTAATAATCCCTTATTAGCCTTTTCCATACCTATAGCTATAGCTGGAAGACTATCAGTTAAAAGATTCATAAATAGTAAGTGTACTGGTGCAAATATCATTGGTAAAGCCATTATTGAAGAATATAAAACAGCAATTATACCTGCAGTGTTACCTGATAATAAGAACTTAATTGAGTTCTTGATATTATTATATACATTTCTACCATTAGCAACAGACTTAACTATTGTTGCAAAGTTATCATCTGTTAATATCATAGATGCTGCGTCCTTTGAAACTTCTGTTCCTGTAATACCCATTGCTATACCAATATCAGCTTGCTTTAATGCTGGAGCATCATTAACACCATCACCAGTCATAGCAACTATTTCACCTTTTTCTTGCCATGCTTTTACTATTCTAATCTTATGCTCTGGTGAAACTCTAGCATAAACTGAGATATGCTCAATATTATTTTTCAATTCTTCATCATTCATTTTATCTATTTCTAGACCTTCTATAGCCCTATCGCCATCTCTTAAAATACCAATTTCCTTTGCAATAGCTGATGCTGTAATTTTATGGTCTCCAGTAATCATTATAGGTTTAATACCTGCTCTTATACAATCAGCAACAGCTTGTTTACTTTCTTCTCTTGGAGGATCTATCATTGAAATTAATCCTATGAAAGTAAAGTTATTTTCATCATTTAAAGTTAAATCTCTAACTTCTGATAACTCTTTATATCCAAAAGCTAAAACTCTTAATCCATTTTCAGATAGTTCTTTATTAGTTATTATTATATTTTGCTTATCTTCATAACTAATTTCCTTAATACCTTCAGAAGTCATAATATACTTAACTCTATCAAGCATTACATCTAATGCACCTTTGGTGAACATTATATTCTTGTTATCTATATTATGAAGAGTACTCATAAGTTTTCTATCTGAATCAAATGGAATTTCTGCTAATCTAGAAATATCTCCACGTAATCTTAACTCATCAATTGAAAGCTTATGCCCTAAGTTAACTAAAGCAACTTCTGTAGGATCTCCAATTTCTTTTCCATCTTGTGATGTAGAATCATTACAAAGTATAGAATTCTTTAATAAGTACGCTTGCACATTATCATCTAAACTTAAACTTTCACCATCTATAAGTTTTCCGTCAACATATACTTTTTTAACAGTCATTTTATTTTGAGTTAATGTACCAGTCTTATCAGAACAAATTATAGACACTGATCCTAACCCTTCTACAGCTTTTAACTTCTTAATAATAGCATTTTCCTTAGCCATCTTTTGAGTGCCTAAAGCAAGAACTATAGTTACTATTGAGCTTAAAGCTTCTGGAATAGCTGCAACTGCAAGGGCAACTGCAAACATTAACGAATCAAGCACATCCATTTTTCTATATAATGATAATCCAAATACAACAACACAAATAGCCAATATTATAAACGCTAATTTTTTACTAAAATCATCTAAACTAACTTGTAGTGGAGTCTTCTTTTCTTGAGTTTCTTCCATAAGAGTAGCTATCTTACCAATCTCAGTTTTCATACCTGTTGAAGTAACTAATACTAATGCTCTACCGTATGTAACTAGAGATCCTGAAAATACCATATTTTTTTGATCACCTAAGGCAACTTCTTCTTTATCTATCGTTTCGGTTGTCTTATCCACACTTAAAGATTCTCCAGTTAATGAGCTTTCATTTACCTGAAGTGAATAATTCTCAATAATTCTTCCATCTGCAGCTACTAAGTCTCCAGCTTCTAATATTAAAATATCTCCAGGTACTACATTTTTAGAATCTATCTCTATTTTTGCTCCATCTCTTATAACCTTAGCTGAAGGTGATGATAAAGCTTTAAGAGAATCTAAAGATTGCTCTGCCTTAAAATGTTGCACAGTTCCAAGTATTGCATTTAGAATAATAACTGCAAATATTACTAATGTACTTTCTACATTATGACTCATCATTGATATTATTCCTGCAATGATTAATATAAATACTAATAAATCCTTAAACTGACTTAAAAACACTTGGATAACTGTTTGTTTCTTCTTTTCATTAAGTGCATTCAATCCATGTTTAGTTAAGCTTTCCGTCACTTGCTGTGATGTTAAACCATCTTTTGTAACATTAAAATCTTTTAATGAATCTTCTACGTTAGTATTAAAATAACTTTTCATAATTTTTCCCCCTTATCAAATTTACAATAATATGAGTCAATATAAAAAGAGACTCTTAATATAGTTCTCATTAAAATAACTTAAATGTTATCTTTATAAGAATTATATTAAAAGTCTCGTAACCCGGTAGGCACATAACACCAGACTTAAAAGTCGCGATTGTTGATGTTATATTTTAAACTACTCCCCTTTAATCAATATTAACTTTATATAGTATTATATACCACTTATTTTAAAATGTCAATTATTTATAATTCATTTTACAATTATTTAACAAATTAAAAAAAATAACTGATTTATTAAAATATATACCCTTAACTGTATTTTTATGGTATAATAATGGCATAAACCTACCAGGCAAAAATAGGTTTGAAAACGAAGGTAATCTGCTAATACCTTCGTTTTTACTTTAATTTTTTATTATTGTAAACGTTTTAAAGGAATTTTTTTATTCTTGCCGAATATTTATATTATAAAAGTATTTAGCGAGGTGACTTATGAACCATATATTTTATATTAGTAATGATTGTATAGAAGTATTCCTGTCTGATACTTCTTCTACTGAAGATGATGAATTATTAGCTAAAGCATTAAATTTTATGAGAAACTCTGGTTTAACAGTTACTTTAAAAGGATTCGATAAATATAATCGAGCTATAGTAGATATTGATGGCGTAATACATACTGTAGCTAAAAATGGGACCTTAGGTCTAAGCCAAAGATTTATTACAGCAAAACATCAAGTATCAATCGTAGAAAACTCTAAAAGATATAATAATATAGCTAAATTATTAGCATAGTGTATTTAATTTAAACAACCTCTAAAAATATAAATTTCATAGTTTATATTTTTAGAGGTTGTTAATTTTTTTATATTTTTTACTCTACCCAAAGTTGTGATGAATATATCCCCCCCTTTCCAGAAATAATCACACTTATTATACAAACACTCATAGCAAATACTATATTTACAGATCCAAACAATTCAAGATACATAATAAAACATGCTATTGGAGCATTGGTTGCTCCAGCGAATACCCCAACTAACCCTAATGCTGCCGCTACCGATCTTGGAACTCCAAATATATTGGATAAAGTAGACCCTAATGTTGCTCCAATTACAAATAGTGGCGTTACTTCTCCACCTTGATATCCTGCACCCAAGCAAAGTGTTGTTAAAACTAGCTTAATCAAAAAAGCAAAATTAGGCACTTCTTTAATAAATGCATCTGTTAATAATCCTAGACTCAAATTATTATACATTCTATTACCTATAATAAGTGTTGCAATCATCATTAAACTTCCACCTACAAATATTTTCAAATAATTATTACTTATATATTTACCTAATACATATTTGAAAAGCTTAGTCATATCTATAAATAATTTACTAGCTAAACCAAAGCAAATAGCTAAGGCTATTATTCTTAATATATTAGTAAACATAAATGGTTCTACTGGTGGAATATTAAAATGTGTATGCTTTACTCCTAAAAACCTGACAACTCTATCCCCTACTATAGCTGCAGTTATTGCAGGTAACATTGAATCGTAACTTAAACTTCCAATATATGATACTTCTAATGCAAATACTGTTCCTGTAAGAGGTGTTCCAAAGACAGATGAAAATCCCGCTGCAACTCCACTAATTAACAAAATCTTTTTATCTTGATTTTTATTTATCATCTTACATAAATAATTACCTATTGTTCCTCCAATTTGCACCCCAGTTCCTTCTCTCCCTACAGACCCACCAAATAAATGAGTTAATACTGTACCTACAAATACTAATGGGGCCATAATAAACTTAATTTCTTCTGTGCTACCGTTTATATTTTCAATTATTATATTATTCCCTTTACTAGAGTTTCCTCCAAACTTCTTATAAAGAAATGTCATTAATACTCCTGAAATAGGTAACATCCATATAAGATTATAATAATTCAAATTTAAATATATAGCTTTTTCTAGTAATATTAAAAAAACGCCTATAGAAATCCCTGATAATAATCCAATTATAACTGCAATAAATGTAAGCTTTAAAATTTTTATAGATTTCATCTTTGTCACTCCATACATTCATTAATGATATTAAGTTTCCCATAATTTCAAAATAATATTTTAAAACTAAATGTATATTCTACTTGCACATTTAATTTCAAAGTGTTATATTATATTCATAGATAATGATTATTAAATAATATAGATTCAAAAGGAGTTTTAATTATGTTAGATAAAAAAACAATAGATATAATAAAAAGTACAGTCCCAGCTTTAAAGGCACATGGATTAGAGATTACGAAAACTTTCTACAAAACAATGTTTGAAAGAAACCCTGAAGTTGCCCCACTATTTAATATGGATAGGCAAAAATCTGGAGAACAACCTAAAGCTTTAGCAATGTCAATACTAGCTTCTGCTCAAAATATAGACAACCTATCAGCTATAATGCCTGTAGTTGAAAAAATAGCTATAAGACATTGTGATTCAGGAGTAAAACCTGAACATTATCCAATAGTTGGAGAAAATTTATTACTTTCTATTAAAGAAGTTTTAGGAGATGCTGCTACAGATGAAATTATAGATGCTTGGGGCAAAACTTACGAAGTACTTGCTCAAGTGTTTATCGATGTTGAAGCTAAAATATATGCTTCAAGGGCTTAAAATATTCAAATAATACATTAACTAACGATATATCAGATAATATTGTAAAAAGTACACCTACATATATAACTAGGTTTAAGACATTACAAAAAAACTTAAAATAATATATAAATCCAAAAGATAGTAGTTAAAAAGCAATATATTTTAACTACTATTTCTCATTTATTACATTTATACTAATTAAATATCTGTTTTTACATTTCACAAATATTATTTCCCTCTCATATAATACACTATAGCATTACTTGGAGTTGAATCATTTGATATACGCACTAGTTCTAGCAGGGGGAAAAGGTACTAGGTTATATCCCTTATCAAGGACTAACCAACCAAAACAATTCTTAAAACTAATTAATGGTAAAAGCTTTTTAGTAAACACTGTAGATAGAATTACTCCTCTTATTAATAAGGAGAATATTTACGTTGTTACTAATCAAGATTATGTAGATAAAATTAAGGAAGAGCTAAGCGATATAAATCCTGATAATATATTTACAGAACCTCAAAACAAGGAAACCGCAACTTGCATAGGTTTATCTGCAGTCAAGCTTTTAAAAAAGGATAAAGATGCCATAATGGTCGTCTTACCTTCAGATCACCATGTAGAAGGTAAGAAAGAATATTTAGATGTATTATCAGAAGCTATTGATATAGCTAATAAACGTCGAGGTATTGTAACTGTTGGCATTAATCCAACTAGACCTGAAACAGGGTATGGTTATATTGAAATGGGAGAAAGAATTGTATCTTCTGAGGCAGCTTACAAAATTGCTCGATTTACTGAAAAACCCAATATAGAGGTTGCTAAGGATTTTCTACTAAAAGGCACTTATCTATGGAACTCTGGTATGTTTATCTTTAGAGCAGATGTTATTCTGCGTGAAATAGAAAAATATCTTCCAAAGATGTATAAATCACTTATGGAGATTTATCAAAACATCGGTGAAGAATTTGAAGAGCAAGTAGTTAGGGAACAATACAATCTTATAGATGGAATATCTATTGACTTTGGCGTAATGCAACGTACTCGAAAGGCATATGTAATCAAAGGTAACTTTGCTTGGGATGATATTGGTAGTTTTACTGCACTTAGTCGCTTTTTAAGTCAGTCTAGCAGTAACAATATCAGTAAGAATGTATATGTTCAAGATTGTGAAAACTGTTCAATCTTTGGAGATAAAAATTTAATAATAGGTTTTGGCGTTAAGGATTTAGTAGTTGTAGATGCCGGTGATGTTATCCTTGTTATGGATAAGAATAAAGACCAGGAAATTAAACATCTATTAAATGACCTTAATACTAGCGAGCAATTTGATGATTTTGTATAAAATCATTGCTGTAAAGAGGCTACCATATTGGTGGCCTCTTTACAGTTATTTGAATAGTTTATTTCATTACTTTTCTTAATAGCTTTATCCTATCATTATAAGGTGCAAATCTTATCTTAAATTCTATAAATGTTCCTCTTTTCATTACTGACTTAGTATGAGTAAATGTATTGAAACTATCTTTCCCGTGATATTTTCCTAAACCACTTGGTCCAACTCCGCCAAAAGGAAGATTTCCATTAGCCACATGTATTATAGTATCATTTATAGTTACTCCACCAGCACTAGTTCTTTCTATAACATATTCTATTTTTTTGTTACTCTCAGAAAAATAATATAAAGCTAGCGGTTTTTCTCTCTTGTTAATAATACTAATTATTTCATTTAGGTCATTAAATTCTATTACTGGAAGTATTGGTCCAAAAATTTCATCAGTCATAACTAATGACTCTAATTTTACATTAGTTAAAATGGTTGGCTCCATATATAATGTTTCTTTATCAATTTCTCCTCCAAAATATATTTCTCCATCCTTTAAATAATTAGAAAATCTATCTAAAGATATAGTGTTTACTATCCTAGGGTAATCTGGACTTTTCTTTATATTTTCTCCAAATTGATTTTTAATTTCTTTAACTAAAGCCTTTAAAAATTTATCTTTTATATTTTTGTGTATAAACAAATAGTCAGGAGCAACACAAGTTTGACCTGCATTTAAAAATTTTCCCCAAACTATCCTCTTTGCAGCTAAATTAATATCAGCATCACTATCTACTATACAAGGACTTTTTCCTCCGAGTTCTAAAGTTACAGGAGTAAGGTTTTTCGCTGCCTTTTCCATAACTATTTTCCCAACTCTTACACTACCAGTGAAGAATATATAATCAAAGGGTAAATCCAAAAGATAAGATACTACTTCTTTTCCTCCTAAAGGATCTACAACTCTTATATAACCCTTATCAAAATTATTATTTATAATCTTTTCTAATAACTTAGCTGTATTTATAGTATTCTCTGAAGGCTTTATTATTGCTGTATTTCCTGCTGATATAGCCCCAATCAGCGGTGCAAGAACTAACTGGAATGGGTAATTAAATGGACCAATTATTAAAGTAACTCCATAAGGTTCTTTATACACATAACTTTTAGATGGATAATGAACAATAGGAGAACTCCTTTTTTCTCTTTTCGCCCACTTTCTAATATTCTTTATATGTAAATTAATCTCATCGTATATTATACCAACCTCTGTTGCGTAAGCCTCAAAATTTGATTTTCCTAAATCCTTCTTTAAAGCTTGTAATATTTCCTCTTCATTTTTTTGTATAATTTTTTTCAACTTTTTTAATTCATTAATTCTAAAATCAATGTTTTTACTTTTTCCTAATTCAAAAAACTTTTTCTGTTCACTAAATATTAATTCTATCTCCTTCATATCTACCTCTCTAAATATATCCTTAATTAAATTTTATCATATTTAAAATTTCCTTCAAATATATTTATAGGCATACGAAATTCTGGCATTCCAGCTACATATGGTGCTATCTCATATTGTCCATAGTAGATAACTAGGTTTCCATCTTCTATATAAAATTTTGTCTTTTCATCTATTCCATTAAATCCTTCCTTTCCTGAAAAATACATGTCCGGATTTTTATTTATTTCACTTCTAATACTAGAATCAATTATATTTTTGTAATTATATTCTTCTTTAAAAAGATCTTTTAACGTTAATATTTCTCCTGTTAATTCATCAATATTATATGATTTTCTAGTTGTTGCCCCATGAGCTCCTCCTGTATATTGATAATAATCAATATACAAACTTACAATCTTTTGCAAACTAGTTATTTTATATTTAGACATAAGCTGATATGGGTTTAATGGAGGTGTTCCATTCTTAAAATACTCATCAGAAATATATTTAACATCATTTATCCACTCTTCTGTCCAATTTACAATTAAATTATTTATTTTATTTTCTTTATCTTCATTCGCCAATCCTTTTATCTGTGGAATAATTACATCGATTTGCAAATAATCATTTTTACTCTTATATATTTTATCCACAACATTAACTTGTGGAAAAATATTACTACTTCCCCTAGTTATCAACATACTTTGTGGATAAGATTGAAAAATTGTTGATAACATCACTATTACTAAAATCGCCTGTTTTAGCCATTTCATCGATATCTCTCCTCACTTTTCGACATATTACTTTCTTTTGTTAATATTATCTACATATTTGTTTATAATTATTAACATCACTATCAACAAATTTATAACAACTTATCCACAGCCACCTGTGGAAAGTGTGTGTAACTCCTTTATTTGTAAAAAATAATTTTAGATTAAATTTTCCCAAATATTTTTTTATTATACACATTAATTAATTCGTTATATAATCCACCAAAAAACATCATCTATCTCTTCATACTAGATATTGAATTACGTTTTTACCTTTAATTTTGGCAAAAAAAGAAACTGCATAGGCAGTTTCAAATAATTTTAATAATAATTCTCTTTTATTTACTCAACATCTTTAGTTTTTATAGATGTTGATATTAATTCATTAAGATCTTTTAGCTCTTTTTCAGTTAAATCCCGCCATTGGCCAACCTTTAAATTATCTAAATTAACATTCATAATTCTTATCCTCTTAAGTTTTGTAACTTCATAGCCTAAAGCTTCACACATTCTTCTAATTTGTCTGTTCAAGCCTTGTGTAAGTATAATTCTAAAAGTATTATTACCTTCTTTTCTTACGTAACATTTTTTCGTTACTTGACCTAATATTCTTATCCCATTACTCATTCTTCTAACAAACTCATCATTTATTGGTTTATTTACAGTTACTATATATTCTTTTTCATGATTATTTCCAGCTCTAAGAATCTTATTAACTATGTCACCATCATTCGTTAAGAATATTAATCCTTGTGAATCTTTATCTAATCTTCCTATAGGAAATATTCTTTTATCATGCTTAACAAAGTCAACTATGTTTCCCTTAACCTTATGTTCAGTTGTACATGTAATACCCACAGGTTTATTCAAAGCTATATAAACTAATTCTTCATCTTTATATATCTTTTTTCCATCAACTCTTACAACTTGACCTTTTGAAACTTTGGTTCCCATAGTAGCTTTTATATTATCTATAGTAACTCTTCCGCTCTCAATTAATTTATCTGCCTCTCTTCTTGAACAATATCCCGATTCACTTATATATTTATTAAGTCTTATATCATCTGGTCTATCATTATGTATAATTATTTTCTTATTAATCCTTTGTGAATTTTGTTTCATATACTTACCTCTTACTAATATAAATTCTGCTCCATTCCAGAATTATTTAATTTAAAATCTATTTGTTCAACATATATGTAATCCTCTGTCTTAGACAATGCACCATATTTTATTGGTTTTCCATTTACAGCTACTATTATACCTGTTTGAGGCATCATGTCGTTCTCATTTGCATACTTAATTATACTATATATTGCATAATCTACTCCCTTATCAATAACATCAATGGTTTCTACCATTTTGTTTCCTCTTTCAGTTCTAGAGTATATATTCTTTATTTTATCAAAAGAATTTACCTCTAATATAATATCTGATGTCGTTCCTACCATTACAGTACTTACTACTTTAGTATATCTAAAAATTGTTATTCCAATAAGAACTATAAAAATAGCAGCTAACATGGATATGTGAAATTTATAATCACTCAATAATTTCTTCGGAGTTGCTGTAACCTCTTCACCTATAGATGTTATATCATTTGTCTTAACCTTTATTAAGTCGCCCATAGATGTCATTATCATAACATTCTTTTTTCTGCAGCTTATAACAATACCCTTCACATCATTATTATCTTTTAAAATACTTAATGCATTTACATCTATATCTCTTTCTTCATCTTCTATGACTCTTAAATAGTCTTGTATATGCTTATATTTAGGATCTGATAATATAACAACATACGTTATTATATTATCTCTCCATTCCTCTAAATATCTTCTAGTCTTGCCAAATTCCTTCGCTACTACACTCATAGGAATACTTTTTTTACTTTTAAATTTATCTAATATCTCTACATCTTGAACTATAAAAAAAGCTATGTTTAATAGTTCATTTTTTATAGAATAAGGTACTTCTCTTAATGCTAAATCTTTTAGTACTACTCTATAATTAATAAGTTCTTTTTTTAATACTAAAATTTGTTCTTTTCTTTCTTCAATTATTTCATCACTTATTACTATAAGCGGTGCCATAGATGAAAACCTATATACTGTTCTTTCGTCCTTACCCATTTTTATCCCCTAACTACTTAAGCTTTCTTCTGAAATTAGCTTTCCCTTTACTATAACTCTTTGCTTTGCCCCTACTGTACATGTTACTAATGTCATAGTTGCTTCTTTTGTATTATCTAAGACCTGAACATCCTCAGGTTCTACAATAAAATTATCCTCTACCACATAAGTATATTTTTTATCCTGAGTTTTAACTATTACCTCATCTCCGGCCTTAACTTTATATAAATTAATAAAAGCATCTGTATAATCAGAAACTCTATGTCCTGCTACTGCAAAATTCCCTTTCTCTCCTGGAGCAGCAGAATCAGTAAAATGTCCTAAAAAGTATTTAAGAACATCATCTGATATACCTTCAACTAATGCTTGAGATAATTTTATGCTTGGTATCTCTATTATAGCTATAGGTGTATATCCATTAATTTCATCTAGATTTACTGTCTCTTTATTTCCAGTTGAAGTACCTTCACTTATACCACTTTCAAACATTTCAATAATAGCTTTTTGTTTTCCAATAGTTTCTACTTTTTTATACACTACTGTTGCAATTATAGTTATCCCTACAACTATAAGTAGTAATCCAATAATCCTTCTAAACTTGTCCACTTCTCCACCACCCATAATTAAATTATTAAATAAGTTCATATTTTCTTTTTTATACATATATTATAGCATAAAGTATTTTAAATATATTATTTGAAATCAATAATATTCAAGATCGGGTGGTTTAACATGCATCGTCAAAAAAATACTGTTGTCTATGTAGACTTCCTATTTACACGAAAAAAAATAAAATCAAAATTTATGATTTTATTATACTCATTTTATACAAAAATAAGAAAATCTTTTCTTAAATCTTCTCTAAAAAAACTCTACAAAAAATCAACTATATCAACTAAAGAACAAAGCTCTAATTATTAAAATCTATCCTTCTATTTAAAATTGAAATTTTCTATTGTATTTGTGGTAAAATATATTTATATTTTTATCGAGGTGATTTTAATGAGAATAGGAATGGGATATGATGTTCATAAATTAGTAGCAGATAGAGACTTAATATTAGGCGGAGTAAAAATTCCCTATGAGTTAGGTTTATTAGGACACTCTGATGCTGATGTTTTATTGCATGCAATAATGGATTCATTACTTGGAGCTTCTGCTCTTGGAGATATAGGAAAGCACTTTCCGGATACAGATCCAAAATATAAAGGTATTTCTAGTATACACTTACTAAAAGAAGTTGGTAAACTTTTAAAGGATAATGGTTTTGAGATAAATAATATAGATTCAACTATAATTGCTCAAAGACCAAAGATGGCTCCTCATATTCAAGATATGAGAAAAAATATAGCTGATGCATTAAATATCAATATAAATCAAATAAATGTTAAAGCTACAACAGAAGAAGGCCTTGGCTTCACTGGTGAAGGAAAAGGAATTTCATCGCAAAGCATCTGCTTAATCAATTCTAAATTTTAAATGCAAAATTCAAAATTATTAGAGAGAATTATTCAAACTGAATAATTCTTTTTATTTTTGTTAATATTTCAAATATGATTTTAATGAAAACGAGGTATCTAATGGACAATATTATAGCTACTAAATCTTTTGATTTTGCTTTAAATATTATAAATCTCTATAAAGAAATTTCTATTTTCCATAAAGAATATGTATTATCAAAGCAAATATTAAAATCCGGAACTAGTATCGGAGCAAATGTAAGAGAGGCGCTTAGAGCTCAGTCTAAAAAAGACTTTGTTTCAAAAATGTATATTGCTTTAAAAGAAGCAGAAGAAACACAATATTGGTTACAGCTATTAATTAAATCAAATTATTTAGATGAGCAAAGGGGTAACTCCTTACTGCTAGAATGTACAACTATTTCTAAAATACTTACTTCAATAATAAAAACTACACAAAAAAACTTAACTATACAATAGTAAATAGGACAGTAATTTTTTTAATCACTGTCCTATTTATCACTTTTTTACAAAACTACGAAGTAGTTTTAAGATTTAATTTATAATTATAAATTTCTAATTTTTAATTTTCCTGTAGTGCCAGAATATTGCTATAATCGCACAAACTCCCATTAAGTATGGATAAAATAAATATTTCATAATTGCAAATGGTGATATAGCCGCCAGTCCTGCTGCTGAAATTAATTGTGCTCCATAAGGAATTATTCCTTGAAATACACAAGAGAACATGTCCATTATACCAGCTACTCTTTTTGGCTCAATACCAACCTCATCTGATATATTTTTTGCTATAGGTCCAACTGTAACTATAGCTATTGTATTATTAGCAGTACAAATATCAACAAGACTTACTAATGTTGCTATTCCTAATTCAGCATTTCTCTTATTTTTGAATCCTCTTAATCCCTTACTTAATATATAATCTATTCCACCATTATGTTTTATTAATGATATTGTTCCTGATATTAACAGTGATATTATTATAAGTTCCCCCATCCCCATAACTCCTGTTGCTATAGATTGAGATAATGCCATTATATCAAAGCTTCCAAAATATATACCTATACAACCTGCTATTATAATTCCACCTAAAAGAACTAGTATAACATTTAATCCTAATAAAGATGAAACAATTACAGCTATATAAGGTAATATTTTAATTAAACTAAATTCTAAGGATTCCACTTGTGTTACTCCAGCATTTCTTGTTAAAAATGCTAATAATAGAGCTGTAATTATTGCAGCTGGTAAAACTATTTTAAAGTTCATCTTAAACTTATCCTTCATTTCACATCCTTGTGTTCTAGTTGCAGCTATAGTTGTATCTGAAATAATCGAAAGGTTGTCCCCAAACATAGCCCCACTTACTACTGCTCCTACTGCTAAAGCGACTAACACCCCTGTTTTATCTGCTATTCCAACTGCTATTGGAACTAAGGCAACTATCGTCCCCATCGATGTACCTACAGATAACGCTATAAAACATGCTATTATAAATAATCCAGCTATTAAAAGATTGCTTGGTAATATTGATAATCCTAAATTAACTGTTGAATCAACAGCTCCCATATCTTTTGCAACTTGAGCAAACGCTCCTGCTAAAACAAATATTAATATCATTAATATTACGTTACTATCACCGGCCCCTTTACAAAAGATTTCTATTTTATCCGATAATGATTCTTTTCTATTCATAAGTATTGCTGTAAATGCTGCCACTGAAAATGGTATTATTACTGATACTGCATACATATCTCCAGCCATTGCTGACAAACCTACATAAACTATTAAAAAAACTAGTAATGGTAATAAGGCACTTAAACTTCCCTTTTTCTGCATCGTGTTTCCTCTCTCCTTTTTACTTATCTAAGAAATAAAAAAACTTCAGTAATAAATACTGAAGCTCTGCATTCTTAATATTTATACTTCTTATCTATCAGGATTTAGCACCACATTTAATTCAATGATAAATTATAAATTTTAAATGGAAAATGAAAAATACTTAAGTAATAATTTCTCATTTTCCATTTTCAATCTGCCATTGAAAATAGGTTGCCGGGCTTCATAGGGCCAGTCCCTCCACCGCTCTTGATAAGGTATTCTCTTTTTATATAACTATACTAACAAATTTAAACAAGCACTGTCAATAACTTTGTTTTCTAGTCATAATAAAAAAGATGGAATATAATCCATCTTTTTTATTTGGTGCGCCATCACGGGTTCGAACCGGGGACACCCTGATTAAGAGTCAGGTGCTCTACCAACTGAGCTAATAGCGCATATTTAATACTAACTTTATACTATAATTATAGTATTTTAATGGAGCGGGTAGTGGGAATCGAACCCACCTTTCCAGCTTGGAAGGCTGGAGTATTACCGATATACGATACCCGCATAAGTCTCTTTTCATATTAAATTTTATCACCTGAATTTTTAAATGTCAATAATTACTATACTATTTTTTTAATAAATACTTACTACTCCACTTATGTAATATTCATTCCGAATCTATCACATTATAATCTCCAAATTAATATAATATATTATAGAAGGTTAATTTATCTTAATTAATATAATAAAATTTCATTAATATATTATTTTCTAAATTAATATATTATACTATAGTAACATTTGAAACAAATTAATATTGATAATATAATATATATATTAAATTAAAAGGGGGCAAAGGTTTGTACAAATGTGAAGTTTGTGGTGAAAGAGCAGATATTCATCATATAGTATTTAGAAGTCAAGGTGGTTTTGATATTGAAATAAACTATAAATATTTGTGTCCAAACCATCATCGTGGCAATGACGGGCCTCACCATAACCGTTTCGTTGATCTAAAGTATAAACTTGAGTTACAAGAGAAATTATATTATTGCCTTTCAAAAGATTATTATTGGCCAAAAGAACTAACTGAAATACTTGGAATCCATAATGGTTCACTAAAAAGGTTATTAAAAGACTTAAAAATTCACAAAGAAGGATATAGCAAAAATGATATAATATTTAAACTAATGGGAAGCGTTGTATACTCTTCAGAGATGATAGATGAACTTGCATTAGATTTATTAATAAATGAAATATAGGAACTGCATTATTAGCAGTTTCTTTTTTTATACTTATATATAGGCAAATACCTATATCAATTATAAAATATACGTATTTTACTAATATATCTTTTCTCTTTATACTATTAGAGAGCTTTGTTAAAAGTATCAATTACAAGAAGGAGAATGTATTAATGGAAAATTTGAGAAATAAAAGAAATTGGAAAGTACTTTGGCAACTATTTAAATCAACATTTGTTCTTAGTGCCTTTACCTTTGGTGGAGGATTCGTTATCGTATCTCTTATGAAGAAAAAATTTGTCGAAGAACTAGGATGGTTAGACGAAAGTGAAATGCTAGACATAACAGCTATAGCACAATCTTCCCCAGGTCCTATTCCAATAAATGCATCCGTTATCTTAGGATATAGAATGCAAGGGATTTTGGGCTCAATTGTTGCTGTTGTAGGAACTTCTATTCCTCCTATCGCTATTATATCTGTTATCTCTTCATTTTATGTTAAATTTAGAGAAAGTCAAATTATCGGAACTGCATTAATGGTAATGAGAGCTGGTGTTGCTGCTGTAATATGTGACGTTGTTATAAACCTAGCTACAAATGTTATTAAAACAGGACAAGTTTTATATATTGCTCTAATGATAATTGCATTCATTATGACTTATGTATTAGGTATAAGTGCAATAACAGTAATTTTACTTTGTATTCTTGTAGGTATTGTAAATCTTATATTAGATATTAAAAATTCAAAGAAACAAGCAAACATGGAGGTATAATATGATAGGACTATTATTTTTAAGCTTTATTCAAGTAGGATTATTCAGTGTCGGTGGTGGATATGCTGCTATACCTCTAATTCAAAATCAAATAGTAAATGTTCATGGATTAATGACTCTTCCAGAGTTTGCTGATTTAATTACTATTGCTGAGATGACACCAGGACCTATCTCTATTAACTCTGCAACATTTGTTGGAACTAGGTTAGCTGGTTTACCTGGTGCACTTATTTGTACTTTAGGATGTATTATTCCTTCATTTATTATTTGTCTTATATTAGCTCATTACTATTATAAGTATCGTAACTTTGGAGGAGTTCAAACTATTCTTGCTAGTCTTCGTCCTGCAGTAGTTGCTCTTATAAGTTCAGCTGGACTATCAATCTTAACTCTTGCTATTTTTCAAGCTGAAAAGCAAGATATAGTATTATCAAATTTTAGACCTATAGAGTTTTTATTATTTGCGATCGGTCTTTTCGCCATTAGAAAATTTAAAGTTAATCCAATACTAGTTATTTTCGGTTCAGGATTAATAGGAACGATAGCTTATATGGCATTTTAAAATTCTTTTTTTAGGCATTTTATACACTCAATTAATTTTTTCAAATGCTCTGATATAAACTTATCTTTATGGTACACCACACATATTTCTCTTAAAATATCTATATTTCTTATTGGAATTATATGTAGTGTACCATTTTTAAGTTCATTTTCTATTATTAAAGTAGATAATATTCCTAAACCTTGCCCTCCAATAACAGCATTCTTTATAGCTTCTGTATTATTACTATTCCATTTTTCATTTACAGATATATTATTTTCTTCTAATATTGAGTCAAAGCTTTCTCTAGCTCCGCTCCCCTTTTCTCTAAAAATCATATCCTGTCCTGTAAGTTCCTCTATATTTATTTCATCTTTATAATAAAAATTATGATTTCTACCTGCTACTAATACCAATCTATCATTATATATAGGAATTTTAACTAAGTCCTTATCATCAACTTTACCTTCAACTATTCCTATATCTAAATCACTATGTAATAACATATTTTCAATAATATTGGTATTATTTACAACTATCTTAGTTGATATATCTTTATTTTCTTCTTCAAACTTATTTATAATTTCATTTAACATACAAGTTCCTACAGTAACAGTTGCTCCAATATGTAAACAAATATTTTCTCCTGAATTTTTCAGAGCTGATTCCATTTCATTAAAAGATCCCACAATGTGTCTAGCATATCTTAATAGCAATTTCCCACTGTCTGTTATATAAAGCTTTTTTGAAAGCCTTTCAAATAATTTAACCCCATAATAATCTTCTATCTCTTTTATTGCCTGACTTACTGATGGTTGTGATATAAAAAGTTTTTCTGCAGCTTCACTCATTTTTCCACAATCAGCCACAGTTATAAAAATTTTTAAATGTCTTATATTCATATACCATACCTTCTCTCTTTATATGAATTGATTATACTACAAAAACAAAAAATAATAGCACTATTTATTTAGATATAAAATCTATTTAAATAATGCTACACTGACATTTTTTTTATAATCCACACCCTAAAGCTATTAATATTTCATTAAAAAGCTTATCTTTATCTACAGAGTTTAAGTCATTAACTACTCTAATTGATCCTGATAATTTAAAATCAATTATAATACCATAGGTTATATCATTATCAAGACTAGCTTTAAGAGTAAATACTCCATTTTCATAATCCATAGGTTTCATATCTCCATTATTAGGATCTATCATCATAACTTCACTATCACTGTTTATTCCATTTAAATTTATAATAAATTCATCTTGCTGTTCTGCAACAGTTACAAAACTTTTTAAGTAAGTTCCATCATATTCTTTATTTATCACATTTTTATCGGTTGTTTCAAAAGAATATCCTGATACTATTTGTTCGTGATTGTTGTTATCATCTAATTTTTTATCTTTGTTAAGATTAATAATTAAGCCTCCAGATAATCCTATAATAAATACTAAAAATATATAAATTATCATCTTTTGTTTATTCAATCAATCTACCACCTTACTCTATATTAATGAAAATAAATCATTTAATGATTCACTCATATTTGTCTTTATTCTATCAACTTAAAAACTTTTCAACAATTAGGCACTTTTTTGTAATCACCTAAAAAATGAATAATAAAAATCACACTATTAATGATGCGTTAATAACAAAAAATCCTCGAAATAAATTCGAGGATTTTTTTGGTGCAGATGAAGGGAGTCGAACCCCCACGCCAAGGGCGCTAGATCCTAAGTCTAGTGCGTCTGCCAATTTCGCCACATCTGCTTACTATATTTTCTATTATACTCTCAATTTAAAGTTTTACAATACTTTAACTAATTAATTTTATATTTTTTCCAAAACCATTCTAATTTAATTTTGCAAACAAACCTCATCTCTAATAAAAAGTATATTTTTAATGCAACTCTCTATTAACCATTAAAATTTTCCTTCTCCCTAAATGTTGACATAAATCACATAGATAATTATAATTATTCTTAAATATACTAAAGCGTTGAAGAGACGAGTAAACTATGATTTCATTTACAGAGAGAAAATACATCAGCTGTAAGTATTTTTATTTGAAACTAGTTGAAGACCAGCTCTGAGTGACTCTAATCAAGTCCGTATTCATCACGTTACGATGTTTATTAAGAGGCCTAGTTTAGGCAATTAAGGGTGGAACCGCGGGAAGAATTATATGCTCTCGTCCCTTTTCTATACTATTTTTTGTATAAGAAAAGTGACGTTGAGCTTTTTTTATACAAAAAAATCAGCTTTTATATTATTATATTAAACATTCTAAAAACTATTTTGGGTAAAAAGTTAAAATTTAAGGAAACGAAAGGAGATTTTAAATATGATAAAAGTTACTTTAAAAGACGGATCTATTAAAGAAATTGAAAATGGATCATCAGTTTTAGACGTTGCTAAATCTATAAGCGAAGGATTAGCTAGAAATTCTCAATGTGGTATTGTTAATGGGAAGGTTGTTGATTTAAGAACACCATTAAATGAAGATTGTGAATTAGCTATATGTACTTTTGATTCTCAAGAAGGAAAGGATGCTGTAAGACATAGTATTTCACACGTGCTAGCTGCAGCTGTTAAAAGATTATTCCCTACAGCTAAGATTGCTATAGGACCTTCAATAGCTAATGGTTTCTACTACGACTTTGATGTAGAAAAAGCTTTTACTGCTGAAGACTTAGTAAAGATCGAAGCTGAAATGAAAAAAATAATAAAGGAAAACCCTCAAATTGAAAGATTTGAACTTCCTAGAAATGAAGCTCTAGAGCTTATGAAGGATGAACCTTATAAAGTTGAGTTAATAAATGAACTTCCAGAAGATGAAGTTATTTCATTCTACAAGATGGGTGATTTCACTGACCTTTGTGCTGGTCCTCACGTAATGTCATTAAAAAATATTAAAGCTATTAAGCTTATAAGAAGCGCTGGTGCTTACTGGAAAGGTGACGAAAAGAATAAGATGCTTTCTAGAATATACGGAACAGCATTCTTAAAGAACGCAGATTTAGAGGCTCATTTAGCAGCTTTAGAGGAAGCTAAAAAAAGAGATCATAACAAATTAGGTAGAGAACTTGGAATCTTTACTACTGACGAAAAAGTAGGTCAAGGGCTTCCACTATTCATGCCTAAAGGAGCTAAACTATTCCAAACTCTTCAAAGATGGATTGAAGATGAAGAAGAAAAAAGAGGCTATGTTTTAACTAAAACTCCATTTATGTCTAAGAATGACTTATTTGTTGCTTCTGGACATTGGAGCCACTATAAAGATGGTATGTTTGTATTAGGTGATGAGGAAAAAGATGCAGAAGTTATGGCTTTAAGACCTATGACTTGTCCATTCCAATTTACTGTTTATAATGCTGAACAACATAGCTATAGAGATCTTCCAATAAGATATGCTGAAACTTCTACTCTATTCAGAAAAGAATCTTCTGGTGAAATGCACGGTCTTACTAGAGTTAGACAGTTTACACTTTCAGAAGGACATATAATCTGTACTCCTGAGCAAGTTGAATCAGAATTTAAGGAAGTTATAGACTTAATAAATTATGTTATGGAAACTCTAGGAATATCTGAAGATATAAGCTACAGATTCTCTAAGTGGGATCCAACAAATACTGAAAAGTATATAAACAATCCAGAAGCTTGGGAAGCTACTCAAAATCAAATGAGAACTATATTAAACCACTTAAATATAGATTATGTTGAAGCTGAAGGTGAAGCTGCATTCTACGGACCAAAGCTTGACATTCAATCTAAGAACGTTCATGGAAAAGAAGATACTATAATTACAGTTCAAATTGACTTTGCTTTAGGTGAAAGACTTGGTATGAGCTATATCGATAAAGATGGTGAAAAGAAAATACCATTTGTTATCCATAGATCTTCTATTGGATGTTATGAAAGAACTATAGCTACTTTAATAGAAAAATATGCAGGTGCTTTCCCAACATGGATGGCTCCAGTTCAAGCTAAAGTTTTACCTCTTTCAGATAAGTATGCTGATTATGCTGATAGCGTAGTTAGAACTTTAAAAAACAATGGTGTTAGAGTTGAAGTTGACCATAGAACTGAAAAAATTGGTTATAAGATTAGAGAAGCTAGACTTGAAAGAGTTCCTTACATCCTAGTTGTTGGTGAAAAAGAAGCTGCAAACAATGAAGTTTCAGTAAGAAGTAGAAAAAATGATGATGAAGGTGCTATTGCTTTAGATTCATTTGTTGAAAGAATAAAATCTGAAATAGCTAATAAAGAAAGATAAAATTTTAGGAGGCTGATTTCAGCCTCCTTTTATTTATATATGCTATTAAGGATATAATGTTATCTCCGATCTAATCCAGCAATTATCGTATTTAATAAAGTTATACTCTTGAGTTACTGTCCAATTATCAGCTATAGTCTTTGTATAAACAGCTCTTAAAGTAGTTTCAGTTTGCTCTATATATAAATCATCATCTACTACAGATAAACCTACCCCTCCTTGTCCATATATTATATAAAATGTACTATCTTTTTCTAATGTATAGTTATCTAAAAAAGAATAAATTGCATCATCTGTATAATAGTCATACAAAGCATTATAAACATCTTCTCTTGATTTGTATATATTAGATATAGCAAAGCTTCTCCCACCTTCAGTAATCATTGTGCTATCATCAAAATTCAAACAATTTATTACATCAGTCAATGCATTCTTTGCCTTAGCTGTAATATCTCTTACCTCTACTTCTGTAAGAGGCTTATATTCCACTTTCAAGTATAATTCAAAATTTTTACCATACTCTTCATTAATTCCACTATACACATAATTTCCAACTAAAGTCGTATCTACAGATTCAGTTTCCCATGTTATAGGAACAGTTATATTTTGTCCATTTGAATTTATTACGCCTTCTAATGGAAGATTAAATTTATCACCTTGTATCAAAGAGTAATTAAGTATAATTTCTTCATATACCTTTTCACCGACATAATTATCTGTTGAATTCTTTACTATTTCTTCTTTAGTATTATTTTCTTTTGCTTCCTCACTTATATTTGTTTTCTCATCCTCTGCTAAGCTAACAGCCTTAGATTCACAAGAAACTAATAATAACATCATAAAACAGATTAATAAATTTAGTATAAGAAACTTTTTAGTTATACCTTTATTCATATAACTATCTCCTTAAATTCTTCTATATTTATATTGTATTATCCACTTTATATTTGTTTCTATGTTACCTTTAAATTATATTTTATATATAAATTATCTCATTATCAGTAATTACATAATCTACTTTTATATCATGTTTTTCTACTTCTATATCATCAATTACTTGAAATCCATATGCTAATGCTACCTTATTTATTCTGCATTCTAAAACAGATAAATATTTATCATAATATCCTCCACCATAACCTATTCTATTTCCTACCTTATCAAAAGCTATTCCTGGAAGGACTATTAAATCAAAATCTGAGTCAATATAATTTTTATCCACAATATTTGGTTCTAATATACCATACTTATTAACATATAATTCATTTAAACTGTGAATTCTTATTGCTTTCATAGTTTTCTCTTCTATATTAATTTTAGGTACATAAATTGCCTTATCATTCTTTAATGAATAATCTATTATTTCTTTTGTATCTACTTCATTGTTATAGCTTACATAAATAAATATTCGCTTTGACCTTTTATAAAAGTCACTTTCTATTAAAAAATTAAATATTTTTTCATCTAAAGTTTTCTTATCCTCTAATTTTAAATTATTTTTTAACTTTGCCATTTGCTTTCTAATAACATTTTTATTCATTATTAATTCCTTTATTATTCTTAATTGTTCTAAGTGACTTAATAAAAATAAGTATTCCTATTATAGGCACTATAATAAATAAAATTACTGTCCATAATTTTGACTCTGGATATACTACAAAATTCACTAAGAAATTATTAACAAAATGCATAGCCATACAAAGATAAATTGACCTTGTATAGTAATAAGCTAGTCCAATTATTACACCTAAGAAAAATGCATTTACTCCTTGTGGTAAATTCATATGTGCTATACCAAATATAAGAGCTGAATATATTATCGCCTTTTTATAATTATATTTTTTTAATAGCCCATTTAATAATACACCCCTATATAAAATCTCCTCAAAAATAGGAGCAATAATACAGGTAGAAATAAATATAAAAATATAGGATGTATTTAAAAGGTACTCTTCTAAATATTCATATAATCCATCATTTAATGTAGGCATTGAATATAGAAAAATATCAAACACTCCATAAGTTATAAATATATACCCAATCATCAATCCTACACCAGCTAAATACTTTTTCTTAGATATTTCTTCTCTATACAGTATTTCTCCGTTAGTTTTAAAGCTTTTATTAATCACCACTATAACAATTAATATAACTCCATACTGATAGATAAAGTCGGTTATTGAGTTTAATATATTCTCACTCCAACTATTTACAAAAATTATATCTCTATAAAAATTTATAAATAAACTTATTGGAGTATATACAAAGCTATATGTTATATCAAAAAGAAATGATAATAATAAAGCTTTCCAAAAAGTAATAGGTTTAATCTCTAAACTTCCATTATTTAAGTTTTTAACATAATTTAATTTCATCATACACCCTTTAAAATTGTTATTATTATACAATTAATTATACACTTCTTCTAGTAGCTCCGCCAGGATAAATATTCATTTAGGGTGAAGAGAAATATTCACTTTGTAAAGAGAAATATACCTTCAGATAGATAAAAATGCTTTTTTCAAAAGCATCCATTTATCTTTGTGAAAGCAAATATTTCCTTGTGATATAGTCACGCATTTCTCTTGCCCATAGTAATATTTCTCATTTGATGGAGTCAAATTTAAAGTTTTGGTACAAAGCTATTACATTCTGTTTCTCTTGTTGCGCAGGCATTCATACCTGCCATATGTATTGTTTCTGCAGCACACATACGATTTTCATTATAAGTACAGTTTTCAGCCTCACATTGAATAGATAAACTTGATTTTGGATTTTCAAAATTACTTGTAAAAGTTCCTTGTTTTTCTTCAAAACTATCACAACAAGTTGCTGAAGATGATACAGCTTCAGCACCTCCCACTGTTATTCCTTCTTTACAACAGCATTGTGAATTATTATGTATACAATTTTCTACACTACAAGTTAAATTAGTCATATTATTCCTCCTAAAATGCAAACAAGTCTTATATATATTTTAAGAAATAATGTTTGTTTTATTCACATATATAAATTAATTGTCAAATTTATTGTATTTATATAAGTTTTTATATAAGGTTACTTTCTTTTTTCCTTATATTAGATTAAAATTATTATTAATAGTAAATATATAAACTATAGTTTATCCATTGAAATTTAAATGACTCATAATTTATTTTCATAATATTTATTTAATTTCAAAACAAACTAAAATACGATAATAGGAGAGGTAATACTATGTCAAATGAAATTAATTCTTCTAATTTTATAAGAAATATAATTGTAGAAGACCTAGATAGCGGAAAGCATAAGGAAATAATAACTCGTTTTCCACCTGAACCTAATGGTTATCTTCATATAGGTCATGCTAAATCTATACTTTTAAATTTTGGATTAGCTGAAGAGTTTAAGGGTAAAACTCACTTAAGATTTGATGATACTAATCCAGTTAAAGAAGATACTGAATATGTTGAATCAATAAAAGAAGATGTTAAATGGCTTGGCGGAAACTGGGATGCTCTTTACTTTGCTTCGGATTACTTTGAAGAAATGTATAATAGAGCTGTTTTATTAATAAAAAAAGGATTAGCTTATGTTTGTGACTTAACACCTGATGAAGCTAAAGAATATAGAGGCACTTTAACTGAACCTGGTAAAGAGAGTCCTTATAGAAGTAGATCTATTGAAGAAAACCTTGATTTATTTGAAAGAATGAGAAAAGGTGAATTCAAAGATGGAGAGAAAGTTTTAAGAGCTAAAATAGATATGTCATCTCCTAATATGAATATGAGAGATCCAATAATTTATAGAATAGCTCATGCAACTCATCACAACACAGGCGATAAATGGTGTATATACCCAATGTATGACTTCGCTCATCCATTAGAAGATGCTATTGAATCTGTAACTCACTCTATTTGTACTTTAGAATTTGAAGATCACAGACCACTTTATGATTGGGTTGTTAAAGAATGTGAAATGGAATCTACTCCACGACAAATCGAATTTGCTAGATTAAACATGACTAATACTGTTATGAGCAAGAGAAAGCTTAAACAATTAGTTGATGAAGGTGTTGTTGATGGATGGGATGACCCAAGAATGCCTACTATATCTGGTCTTAGAAGAAGAGGATGCACACCAGAAGCATTAAGAAACTTCTGCTCTGCTATAGGTGTAGCAAAAGCTAATTCAATAGTTGATTCTCAAATGCTAGATTATTTTATAAGAGAAGATTTACAAATGAAGGCTCCTCTAGCTATGGCTGTTTTAAGACCTTTAAAACTAGTTATAACAAATTATCCTGAAAATCAAACAGAAATGTTAGAAATAGAAAATAACGCTAAGGACGAATCTTTTGGTAAAAGATTAGTTCCATTCTCTAGAGAATTATATATCGAAAGAGAAGACTTTATGGAAGAACCAGTTAAGAAGTACTTTAGACTATTCCCAGGTAACGAAGTTAGATTAAAAGGTGCTTACTTTGTAAAATGTACAGATATAATTAAAGATGAAAACGGAGAAGTTATTGAAGTTCATTGTACTTATGATCCAGAAACTAAGAGTGGTTCAGGGTTTACAGGAAGAAAAGTTAAAGCTACTATTCACTGGGTTGATGCTAAAACTGCAAAGCCAGCTGAGTTTAGATTATATGAACCATTAATATTAGATGATCAAGAAGAAAATGAAGGTAAGCACTTCTTAGAACAAATAAACCCTAACTCAATGGAAATATTACAAGGTTTTATAGAACCAGTTGCTATAGAGAATGCTTCTGCATTGGATAAATTCCAAATGGTTAGAAACGGCTTCTTTACAGTTGATTCTAAATATACTACTCCTGAAAAGTTAGTATTTAATAGAATTGTACCTTTAAAATCATCATTTAAATTATAAAAAAGAAGTGGCCAATGGCCACCTCTTTTTTGTTTGAATATAAATTTGAAAATTATTTTGAAATTTATTAATTTCTCAAAGATCCATTTTTATATTCATTTCCGTTGATTACCTCATTGTAATAAGGTGAAATGATTGAAATTAGTAGAAGTAAAGTATCGGGTTTGTACCTACTTCTGAGTCGCCAAATTTATTGTGTAGATGTCCATTTAATATCTGTAGCAGTTTTATCATCTTTATGATTGCTACACCTTTGACAACTATTTAAACTTGATGTAGGTTTTGATGCCCATGCGTTATTTGTAGCTGTTTTACAATAATTATGCATTAGAAATCTCCTCCTTCATTAAGTTACAATAATAGTATGTCCCTTAAACTCGCCTTAATACATAGAACTTATTTCTAAGTTTATATATTAATGCTTAATTAGACAGTTATTTTTCATTTAATTAACACCATTGATTATTTGTTGCTGTCTTCTCTTGTTTTTTGTTGCATTTACAATTATCATAAACGCTTGATTTTACGCTAGCTGGTGATGCCCATTGATTATTAACAGCGGATTTCTCAGCTTCATAACATCCACAAGTACAATTTGAAGTACTATCATGCTTATCTTCATTATGACATTTGCAATTTGAATGTTTGCTCATATAAATCTCCTCCTAAAGATATATTTAGCCCTGATACAGCTAAGTCTAATACTTAGTTCTACCACCGCTACAATAATAGTTTGTACATTATAATCTCTGTGATACCTTGTATTAATTGTTGAAAATAGCATTGTAATGATTTTATCCAATAATATTTAAATTATAATATTTAAATCCAATCTAATTTTATTATTATAAAAAATAAAAACTCCCTAATAAATAGAGAGTTTTTATATGAATATTTAACAACTTATAGACTTAAAAATCTTTCAAATCTTTCTCTTACTTTTTCTTCACCCATAATTTGCATTATAGTATAAAGATCTGGAGTATTAGTTCTGTGTGATAATGCACTTCTTACTGCACCAGCTACATCAGAAATCATTCCTTTGAAGGCATCTGGATTAGCCTTAAATTCTTTTCTATTTGCACAATATCCAAGTTCCGCACCTATTACTTTTAGTTCTTCGAACCAAGCTTCTTGACTTCCGATATTAAAAGTAAATCTCTTTGCATATTCTTCTATTACAGCCTTAGCATTTTCTAAAGATAAAGTCTTTGGAAGCTCAACTTGTTCTGCTGTTTCATTATAGAATAATTCATCAAAGAAGTAGAATATTTTATCTTTAACTTCATCCCACTTAGCGAAATCTTTTCTTGGCTTTGGCCCTTCTTTATCTATATTAAATACTTCTTTAGCCATAGTTTCATTTGAAGTAATTAATTCAAACATTTCATTGTCAAATTCTTTAGCCCATGTTGTATATTGGTCATATACTTCGTTTGCAGGCATTCTAGCAATAACATCTTTAGATACATCATTTAGCTTAACTAAATCAAATAATGCCCCGCTCTTACTCATTTTTTCTAGTTGTACATTAAATTCATGATAATCAGCTGTTGGATTTTCTGCTCTCCATTCTTCATATGTTGAGTTTACTATATTTAATAAGTATTCAATAACACATACTGTTGGATATCCAACTTCCTTATAGTAAGAAACTGCAGCTTCTGCATCCTTTCTCTTAGAAAGCTTTCTCTTTGATCCGCCTTCTTGCTTCATTATTGTTGGAATATGTGCGTATTGTGGTCTTTCGAATCCTAAAACATCAAATAATTGAACATGTATTGGAAGTGATGATAACCACTCTTCTCCTCTAATAACATGAGTTGTTCTCATTAGATAATCATCTATTGCATGAGCAAAGTGATATGTTGGAAGTCCATCACCTTTAATTATAACAACGTCTTGATTGTTTTCCGGGAAAGATATATCACCTTTAATTAAATCATGGAACTCAACTCTATTTTCTATGTTTCCTGGTGATTTTAATCTTAAAATATAACTTTCTCCATTGTTTATTCTTTCTATAGCTTCTTCTTCAGTTATATTTCTGAATTTAGCATATTCTCCATAATACCCTGGAGTTATCTTATTTGCTACTTGTCTTTCTCTTAATTCAGCCAATTCTTCTGGAGTACAGAAACAAGGATAAACTAATCCTTTTAATAATAAATCCTTTGCAAATGTTTTGTATATATCTGCTCTTTCACTTTGTCTATATGGACCATACTCACCTTTTGAAGTGTTTTGTCCAGTCATTCCTTCACTAAAGTCCATCCCAAAGTTGTGCATTGTTGCAATAGTATCTTCTATAGCTCCTTCAACTTCTCTTTTTTGGTCTGTATCTTCTATTCTTAAGAAAAATACTCCTTCAGTTTGACTTGCTAATCTTTCGTTTATTAAAGCTGCAAATACTCCCCCAATATGTTGGAAACCTGTTGGAGATGGTGCGTATCTACATACTACAGCACCTTCCTTTAAATTTCTTTTAGGGTATTTTTCAAGATAATATTGTGTTGTTTTATCAACATTAGGGAATATTAATTCTGCTAATTTTTCAAATGCCATTTTGCTCTCCTCTTTCTCCAATTAAAATTTAATAATAAAAAAAAAAGTCCTTCGTCCTAGAAAAATTCTTAGGACGAAAGACATATCTTCCGCGTTACCACCTAAATTGGTTAAATATTAACCCACTTAATTAAAATATAGCTCCAAAGCTTCCTTCAGTAATATTAAATACTAGTTCTCACCATACCTAGCTCTCTTTAATTTAATGAAATACTTACTCTTCTTTTTCATCACTTAATATTTAATTTTTATATTACTATTGTCTACATATAACAGATTAATTATACAATTACGCTTTTTTCTTGTAAAGCAAAAAAACAATTTTAAGTTTAAAATTATATAATTATTTAATCATTTTTACAGTAAAAAAGTACTATCCAAGTTTGAATAGTACTTTATAATAATTATTATTTAGCTTGATCTAGAGCATCTTGAACAGCATCTAAGTAACCATTAACTTTAATTGTAACTCCTGATATTGCATCTGGTTTACCTTCATCATCGCAAGTTATTTTATCTAAACTAAACTCATCTTTAACAATAGTTTCTTCTAATAAATCAACTTGCTCATGCCACTTCTTTCCTGGTTCATTCTTCATATCATATGCGCCTGACTTAGAAGCTTCTGATTTCATTGATCCATCTTCTTGTTCAGTATCAATATCAACTGAAACTGGCTTACCTTCTTCAAATTTGACTGTAGCTATAGTTGTTCCACCAAACTCATCTTTAACTTTTCCAACTTTCTCTCCTGTAAATCCTTTAGATCCACATCCTGTTAATACCATAGCAACTAATAACACAACTGCAATTACTCTTTTCTTCACAATTACCACTCCCTTAAATTTACTTTTATCCAAATAAATTACTCTATTTTAACCATAATTATACAATACATTCTTCGTATAGTAAAGTTAATTTATTCTCAAAGTAAAAAGGTATTATTCATTTCTGAATAATACCTTTTTCATATTAGTTACTATTTAGCTTGTTCTAAAGCATTTTGAACTGCATCTACGAATTCTTGAACTGAAATTGTAACTCCTGATACTGCATCAGTTTTTCCATCAGTTACATTTAATTTGCTTAAATCAAATTCATTAGAAACGATAGCTTCTTCTAATAAATTAATTTGTTCGTGCCATTTCTTTCCTGGAGCATTGTTCATATCGTAAGTTCCTGCTTCAGAAGCTTCTGCTTTACTTGAACCATTATCCTCTACATTATCAAGCTCAACTGAAACTGGCTTACCTTCTTCAAATTTAACTGTAGCTTTAGTTGTTCCACCAAATCCACCTGGAACTTCTCCTACTTTTTCTCCTGTAAATGCTTTTGACCCACATCCAGTTAATGCCATAGCTGCTAATAATACAACTGCAATTACTTTCTTTTTCATAAGTGTTATCCCCCTAAAATATATAATTTCCTACATTTTTTGTTTTTTTCGACATGATAAATTATACATTTTAGCGTTTATATTGTAAAGTAAATTTATTTTAAACAAAAAGGTATCATTCCTTTTTGAATGATACCTACTTATTATATCAATTATTATTTAGCTTGTTTTAATGCATCCTCAACTGCGTCTAAGTAACCTTTAACTTTTATTGTAACTCCTGATACTGCATCAGTGTTTCCTTCATCGTTAGTTAAAGTTACTTTGCTTAGATCGAAATCATTAGCAACGATAAACTCTTCTAATAGATCAGCTTGTTCATGCCATTTCTTTCCTGGTTCATTTTTCATGTCGTAAGCACCTGATTTAGAAGCTTCTGATTTCATTGATCCATCAGCTTGTTTAACATCAATATCAACTGATTTAGCCTTACCATCTTCAAATTGAACTGTAGCCATAGTTGTATTTCCCTTAGAATCTTCGACTTTTCCTACTTTTTCCCCTGTAAATCCTTTAGATCCACAACCTGTTAATGCCATAGCTGCTAATAATGTAACTGCGATTACTTTCTTTTTCATAAATATTATCCCCCTAAAAATAATTTTATTAATCGTTATCATGATAAGATTGTACAACAAATTTGTTATTTTTTCAACATAATTGTTAAAATTAACACAATTTTACCTACTTATCAATTATCGGTTATTTTTTTACCACTTTATTATTTGTATAACTATATTTTTATCATTTCATCATTCCTCTTTAAATTTCACCCAATTCTTTTTTACTAAATTAAAAAATCTTATTCGCTAGTCTTATGTTTTTTCTATACTTCTAATGTTATTTATAAAATTGATTTAACTATAATTTACTTAAAAAATAAAAAGACCACTTTTGTGGTCTTTAATTTTATATTTTGCTTAGTATTAAGTTAGCAAGATCATGAGCCATTTTATCAATTTCTTCTTGATTTTCACCTTCAAGCATAACTCTTATTAGAGGCTCAGTTCCTGATGGTCTTATTAATACCCTACCTTTTCCATTAAGTTTAGCTTCCATTTCTTTAATAGAGTTTATTATTTCTTCATCTTCTAAATAAATATTCTTCTTATCGTTAGTAACTCTAGCATTTACTAATACTTGTGGAAGTTCTTTCATTATTCCAGCTAATTCACTTAAAGTTTTTCCAGTTTGCTTTTTAATAGATGCAACTTGAAGAGCTGTTAATAAACCATCTCCAGTTGTATTATGTTCTAAAAATATTATATGTCCTGATTGTTCTCCACCTAAAACATATCCATGCTTAAGCATTTCTTCTAATACGTATCTATCTCCAACCTTAGTCTTAATAGTTTTGATATTTTCTTCTTTACAAGCTATATCTAACCCTAAGTTACTCATTACAGTTACTACTAAAGTATCATCTTTTAACTTACCTTGATCCTTTAAGTGCTTAGCACATAAAGTCAAGACATAATCTCCGTGAATTAATTTTCCTTTTTCATCAACAGCCATACATCTATCTGCATCCCCGTCAAAAGCAAATCCTAAATCACAATTTTTTCTTACAACATAATCCATTAACTCTTCTGGATGAGTTGATCCACAGGCATCATTTATATTTTCTCCATCCGGATTGTCGTTAATTACTCTAACTACGGCTCCTAGCTCTCTGAATGCCTTAACTGCTGCTTCATAAGCTGCCCCGTTAGCACAGTCAAGTCCAACTCTTATTCCTTTTAAATCTCCTGAAATAGTTGACTTAACAAAATCTATATATTCATCTAAAGCTCTTGGCTCAGTACTACATCTACCTATAGCTCCTCCTATTGGTGATGGAACTTCTGCGAAATTGCTTTCTATAACTCTTTGTATTTCATCTTCTATACTATCATCTAATTTATATCCTCTGTTATCAAAGAACTTTATTCCATTATCTTGAACTGGATTATGAGATGCTGATATCATAACTCCTGCATCAGCGTTATACTTTCTTGTTAAATAAGCTACTGCTGGTGTTGGCACTACTCCTAATAATATAGCTTCAGCTCCTACTGAAAGTATTCCTGCAACTAAAGCAGCCTCTAACATATCACCAGATATTCTTGTATCTTTTGCTACAAGTATCTTTGGTTTATGTGTACCTTCTGTTAAAACATAAGCTCCTGCTCTTCCTAAACTATAAGCTATATCTGCAGTTAATTCAGTGTTTGCTACACCTCTTACTCCATCAGTTCCAAACATTCTACTCATTTAAATTACCTCACTTATTTTATTGTATATACTTGAATGAACTAGTAAAACCCCACTATAGTATACATCTTATTCCTTTAATTTACAACTTCATTATACAAACCTCTATTTATATTATATCCATAACTTAAGATGTAACCCTAAGCCTTAATTTTCTAATTTACGCCTTAAAATATAATAAGTGACAGTCTTTATTTTATTCTTCCTCCTCATAAGCATCATCTTCTTCAACATAATAACAATCATCTTCTATAGTAACAGATTCATTATAGATTTTTTTTGTAGGAACTATCCATACCTCACCTATTCCACTATAAACATTTACCTTATCATCATTATCAATAGCATCTCTAATTATAGTGTTCCCTGAATTTTCTACTGATAGTTTTATATTACCTGTTCTTAATATTACTAAATCATCCTTTACTATTAATCTATCTTTATAAAGCTTACAGCGTAATATCTCACTTTCATGTATTGGAATCTTTAATAATACTATTCCACTACCCTTTAGCTTCAGTTGTATTTCCTCATTATTTATTATCTGGGAAGTTTTTTTAATGAGCTTATATATCTCTATCTCCTCTTCACAGGCATAAAATACACTATCATCTACTATTATTTCATCATCTTCTAGCTCTATAAGAGTAAAATATTCTATACTTGATTCTAAAAACAATTCTCCTTTACCTTGGATAATAGGTTTAATCATAGATTCATCTATTTTTTTATTTTTAAATATCATTTGCGAAAATTTAGTTTTATTTTCTATATTACTTTTTATAGAAACATTCCCCTTCATAAAGCTTAAAGCCCCTGACTGAATTTTTACTGAACTATTATCTAATATTATTTTTACCTGCTTTAAAGTTATCCCACAATCTTGCAGTCTATTTATATTTATAGTATTTTCTACAGAGCTTATCCCACTTAAATTTTCATACTCAAGAATTTGAAAAGTTGAATCATTAATCATTTCTGAAATCATAGCTAATTTATTATTAACCTTAACCGTTGTTTTCATGACCTCACCCCTTGTCCAAATTATTGACAATTATACTATTTTTAATACCTAATATATTTACTTCCAAATACAATATTAATTACTTATATTATTTATAATTTTGTACTTTCTCCATATCACCTTTAATAGCTGAATATAATATTTAAACTCCTCTAATTTAATATATCTACATAAAAATATTACGTTAGGCACAATTACACAAACAACAACCTTATATAAAAAATTAATATAACTATTACTATTTATATTAATAGAACATATAAAACAAGTTATCATTGCTGTTACTAACGTTGTCATAAAGTAAGAGAAATATCTAATATAATATTCTTTCAACGGCCTTTTAAATATATGCTTATAACATAAATATGGAACAGTAATAAATTGGACTGATATAGATGTTATAGTAGTTCCTAATAATACTCCTATAATTCCTATCTTATTAACTAATATAATTGAAGTAATTATATTTATTGCTGCTTCAATTAAACATACATACCTATCATTAAAGAATAAACCTGCCGTTGTTCTTGGTATATTAATTGACATTCTCATAGATAATATATAAAAATTGATAACCATAACTATTACTATTTTCATATCAAATGTATATTCATTTCCTATCCATAACGTTATAAATGGATTAATCAAACAAAAAAGTGCAATAGCACTTACTCCGCCTATCCAAAAATTTAAAAACATTATTTTATTGTATATATCAAACTTTTTATCATGACTTTCTTTTGCTATAAGATTACCGTAGCTAGCAGATATATTATTTATTATTTGTTTTATAACACCATTTATAGATTCAATTATTAATGTATAGTTTGAAAATATCCCAACTGTTGATATACTAATAAATTTTGAAATTATTAAATTGTCTGTAGAAAAAATGAAATATCCACCTATTTTATGTAAAAATAGAGCTTTAATATTTTTGCTCAATTCCTTTTTTTCTTCTAAGGAAAACTCTGTCCTAGTAACGTAACTTATATATGAATATCTATTTTCAACAACCTTAATAATAAATATATCTTCTAAAATATGGACTAATATTCTCATCAATAGATATAAAACATAATTTTTAGTTAAAATCAAAATTACTATTGCTAATATATTAGAAGCTAATTGTTGTACAAAATTAACTAACTTTAATATATATATCTTTTGATCTGCTTCCAATATAGTTCTTTTATATCCTAAAAAGTATGATATTATTGTATCTATTAAAAACAATAAAAATATAAGTACAATGTTTTTATCATACCTTCCATTAATAAATAAATTCAAAAAAGGAATAAGTGCAATCCCTATTCCTAAAACTACAGTGCCTATTTTATAATATATCTTTTTATAAACTCCCATTATAGTAGCAACTTTACTTTTATCGCCTAAAGCTAATGGTTTATATAAAGTATAAGTAATAGCACTACCTACCCCTAACTCTGCAAGATTTAACATAGATATAATATTAGTAAAAAGCCCGTTAATCCCTAAATATTCAGCACCAAGAAGCCTTACGAAATATGTCCTTGAAATAAAATTTAATATCATAATAGATATATGTACTACTAATCCAACTGAAGAGTTTCTTATTGAATTCACTATCCTCATATTAATTTACCTCTTTTAAAATCTACTTAAATTTATCCAGTTGCCCATTTCAAAAGCCATTTCTTGTGGTTCAATATTATTAACTCCTCCACCATGATAAAATGTAATTTCTCCAAAATATATCTTTCCATTTACATTGTATAAATCAACCCTAGCATGTGGAAAAGGCTTGGATAATTTTCTTACAATTTTTATCATCCTTTCAAAATTAATTGGCTTATCTATTAATTCATAATTATAGCTTTCTCTAGTTTCTTTCATATTAACTGGTTCGAAATTCATATCATAAATATTTCTATAATAATTTCTTGAATGAGATCCATCATTCTTAGCTACACCTATATCAATAAATAACAACTTTGGTTGTCCATTAAAACACATAAATTTGTAATCTAGTAAAGGTAAATCATCATTATTATTTAAAACCTCTTCTATTATCAAACAAGGCTTTATATTTTTATAATTCCACTCTCTTGACCTTAGATAGTAATTTCTTTTAAGTAATTTTTTATACTTTCTTGAAAGTTTTTTCTTATCTAATTTACTTTTATCTCTACAAATATAGTTTCCTCCTGAAACATGATTTGCTTTAATTATGAATTCACTTGGTAAGCTTTCAAACTTAATATCTTCAAAGCTATCATATTTCCCGTATAGCTTTACTAATATATCTTCAAATCCACATTCAGTTATATACTCTCTTACCTTATATTTATCTGTACATAAGGTTAGCAAGTCATCTCTATAATTTAATTTTAGCCACCATAATTTTTCATCAAAAGTTTTAGGACTTTTTATATCGTAATTTCCTTTATTTCTTATACTTAAATAGTCAATTGCATATTTATAATCATCTTTAGAAGTAAAATACCTTAACCGTAGCCACTCTATGTCATCCATCTTTTCATATACATACTCCAATAAATTAAGCCTAATAAGAATATTTTTTAATACATTCTTGCCTACACTTATAATCTCCTCTGTAATAATGCTACACTTTTTCTTTTCTATTACTCGCTGAAAATATGTATAATACTCCATAGATATTTTCTTTAGAGAATTTGTTTCTCTAATCTTTAATGCATTTTTAGATAATATCTTTGCAAATCCCCTATCATTAATAAGCTTTAATATAGATTGGGACATCTCTTCAACATCATCTACTTCGACTAATAATCCATTAATATTATTCTCTATCAATTCTTCAGGACCTAATTCACACTTAGTAGATATACATGGAAGTCCTATTGCCATAGCTTCCATTAATGAGTTTGGCATTCCTTCATTTCTAGATGAAAGTATAAACATCTTAGAGTTTTTTATTTCATTTAATACATCAGTAGATTTTCCGTATAAAGTTACCCTATTATCAAGCTTTAACTTTTTAATTAAATTAGTTAAATTTTTTCTTTCAGGACCTTCCCCGTAAATAATCAAATTTATATTTTGAATTTCATCAGCTATATGACTAAAGGATTTTATTAATGAATCAAATCCTTTAACCTTATTTAACCTACCAACAGCTACTATCTGTTTTTTATCTCCTATATATCTATCTTTATATAATTCACATTGACTACTTATAGGATTTTGTATAATAACACTTTTACTTTGAGTTTTTAGAGGAAAATATTTTTTAGCTCTTTCCGTTTGAAATATGTATCCATCGCATACAATTGATAAAATTTTTCTTAAATATCTCCACGTTAAACCACTTGGATAAATATATGGGTTAGATCTTTCGCTACAAACTATTGGAATATTAATAAATATATTTGCCATTATTATAATAGGAAGTAATTTGTAATTCATACTTAGTACTATATCCGGTCTTTCTTCTTTAAGTAGCTTTCTTATCTTATTAATTATTTTCTTATATCTTAATATCTTGTTAATTACTTTTTTATTATCCCTATATAAATCTAGCCTTCTATAATCTATTTTTACATCTAAGTTATAAAAACTTTCATTATTATCTAATACCATTATTATTATTTCATTATTTTGACTTGCGAAATAATTAGCTAGATTTGCTACTGTTCTTTCCGCTCCACCATCTTGCATTGTGCTTATAGCAAATAATATCTTCATATTAATCCCCACTTAATTAAATTGCTTTATATATTTGCCTATTATATTTTCTATATAATGATTTTTAATATATTCTAATGAATTACTTTTCATATCTAATATTCTTTTCTCATTAAAATATACTTCACATATAGTCTTAATAACATCATTAGGATCTCTCTCAAATAATATTCCATTTTTATAATTAGAAATTAAATCTTTATTTCCACCAACATTTGATGCTATTACAGGTATTCCATAACTCTGAGCCTCTAATATTGTATTGGATATACCTTCATATTCTGATGTATTAATTAATAATCTAGCATTTTTATAATACTTAGAGGTATTCTTATCTTCGCCAATCCATTTAACGCTCCTTAGATCACTATATTCATCTTCTAACTCTTTTTTTAAACTTCCATCTCCAACTATTACTAAAGGAATATCAACTCCAGCCTTTTGCATCTGTCTCCATGATTCTAAAAGCAAATCTAATCCCTTTACTTTTTCTATTCTTCCACAAAACAATACATATCTTCCTAGATTAGAATCTATGTTAACTTGCTTTACCACAGCATTAGTTATCTTCTCAACTCTTTTTTCATTCAAATTTTCCATAGCCTTTTTCATATCTTCACTTAGAACTATAAACTTATCTACGTTCTTAAATTTCCTTGAAAATTTACTTTTATTACTTTCAAACTTCTTCAGCTCTCCACCAGCAATTCTAACTAACACCTTACAATTAAATATTCCCTTTATAAATATAGCAACTCTAGCTGCTATCCCTGTTTGAGATGCAATTATTATATCTGGTTTACTTTTAAAGTTCATAAGATAATATAAAATAGAATTAATGCAAAACGATATCTTTTCAGCACCTTTATTGAATTTCATTATTCCTATTCTTCTTACCTTTATATTACCTACATATTCAACTTTCGCTAATCCTGTATACCTCCTAGTTACTACCTCAACTTCATACCCCTTTTCTATTAACTTTTCAGAGATTAATTGTAATTGTTTTTCAGAACCTCCAATCTTAGGATAAAAACTAGACATTATAATACTTATTCTTTTCATTTTTACTCCCCTGTTATTTTTTAATTATATATTCATAAAACTTTTTTATATTTTTACAATAAATCTCTATATTATAGTTATTTTTATATGTTTTATAGGCATATTCCCCTAGACTAATACGCATATCTTCGTTTTTTAATAAACATTTTATAGCCTTACTCAATTCACCCTTTTTATTTATGTCAACTAAAACTCCATTTTCATTACTTCTTATTATCTTAGGTATATCTGAAACATTAGAAGCTATAATAGGAATTTTAGCACTCATAGCTTCTAAGAGTGCTAATGGAAATCCTTCATTTCTTGATGACATAACAAATATTTTAGATTTAGATAACATACTTCCTATGTCATCTCTTATCCCTAAAAAACTAACCTTATTATCTAAACCTAAAGCATCTCTTAATATCAATAAATTATCTTTTTCTACTCCATCTCCAATTATAATGGCATTATTAAAATCATCTTTTATATAACTTAATTCCTTAAGTAGTATATCTATACCTTTAACATTGCTTCTTAATGAGGCAATTGTAATTAAATCATATTCTTTATTTGTATCTATTTTTTTTATTTCCTTAACACCATTATTTATTGTATAAACATTTATATTTTCTTCTAGCCATCTTAACAAGCTACTCTTTACCTCTTCAGAGCAAGCTATTATTCCATCAAACTGTCTATATATAATTCTTTCAATAAACTTAAATATCTTATATTTTCTTCGTCTATTTGTAACACTATGCTCTGTAAATATAAATTTACTTTTCTTACAGAATAAACTTGCTATAGCAGCATAATAATTTGATGGAAATAAGTGAGCATGTACTACATCATATTTCTCATTCCTAATATCTTTAACCAATCTAATAAATTTTGATATTGGATTTTTATCACACATATATATGAACTTTATTTCTCTTTTAGTTAACTCCTTATATAAAAACGAATTAGAACTTTTAAATATAGCAATAGAATTACATTTACTATTAGTTTCAAGTATATAGTTATAAAGTAGCTTCTCAGCTCCACCAATATCAAAACTATTAATAATATGTAATACTTTCATATATTGTCTCCTTAAGTTAAATTATGTTTATACCAATTAACTGCTAATTTTAATCCATCTTCAAAGCTATACTCTGGTTCATATCCTATTAATTTCTTAGCCTTTTCAATCGATGCATTTGAATGTTTTATATCACCTATTCGTTCTTTTCCAAATTTAGGCTTAATATCTTTTTCTAATAATTTAGATATTTTATAATAAATATCTATTAAATATTCTCGTCCTCCAAAAGCAATATTTAAAACTTCACCAGCAACATCACTAGGTGCTGTGCAAGCTTTTAAATTTGCCTCAATTACGTTTTCTATATATGTAAAGTCTCTACTCTGTTTACCATCACCATTAATTGTACATATTTCATCATTTATAAGACTTTTAATAAACTTAGGAATCACAGCCGCATAATAACTTTCAGCATCCTGCCTTCTTCCAAACACATTAAAATATCTCATCCCTACAGTTTCTAATCCGTAAAGCTTATAATATAGTCTTCCATATTCTTCACAAACCTTCTTAGTTAACGCATAAGGTGAAAGTACATTTCCTTCTCCACCCTCTATCTTTGGAAGAGCAGTACTATCTCCGTATACTGACGAAGATGATGCATAAACAAATCTTTTAACATTATTATCTCTACAAGCATTCATCATATTTAATGTACCTTTAATATTTATTTCTTCATAAATTAAAGGCATTTCTATACTCCTTGGAACTGATCCCCAAGAAGCTTGATGTAATACATAATCTATATTTTTACAAGCCTTATTACATATATCTATATCTCTTATGTCACCTTTTATTAGATCAAATTTTTCATTATTAATAAATTCCTTAATATTTTCTTCTTTACCAGTAGAAAAATTATCTAATATTCTTACACTATATCCCATGTTCAATATAGCTTCACATAAATTAGAACCAATAAATCCTGCTCCACCGGTTATTAAAAATTTACTATCCTTTGGAAACTTAAGATGTTTGTATCCCACTATAGTCCCCCCTAAATTATCTGTCTTTTTTAAGTTGCTCTTATTATCTTAAACAGCTTATATTTTTTATTATTTCTTTCAATAGAGTTTATTAAATTCATATATTTATCTACAACTATATCTCTATTAAAACTATCTTGAACTTTAATTCTTCCTGCTAAACCCATTAATACTTTTTCTCTATAATCTAAATTTATGAATTTATCTATCTTTTCTATTAAATCTTCCGCACTCTTAACATTAAATAATAGTCCATTGATATCATTATCTATTATCTCTCTACATCCTGGAATATCTGATGCTATAAGAGGTCTTCCACAAGCAGCACCTTCTAATAAAACATTTGACATCCCCTCTGAATATGAAGGATTAACTATACAACTACTTTTCTCTATAACATGAATAATATCATCATTAAATCCTTCATATTTAATAATTCCTCTTCTTTCATACTCACTTAAGATACTTCTATATTTAACTTCTTCTATTTTACCTATTATGCTAAAGTTTACTCTAGGGTAATTGACCTTTATACTTTTTGCAGCTTCTAAATATTCATCTATACCTTTATCTTTCATTACTCTAGCTATAAAACTAAAGTTAACTTCTGATTCTTTATCAGGATAATCTAACAAATTATATCTCTCTAAATTTACTCCTGATCCTGGCAGTAAATCATAGTTTTGAGTTAGAATATTATCGTTTATTAATGTATTCATATCTGATGTATTTTGAAAAAATATCTTAGTAGCTTTTTTATAAGATATTCTAGATAATATCTTTATAATTTTCTTCACTAGTCCATTTTTTAGATATCCACTTCCTAAACCAGTAATATTACAAATATAAGGAATTCTCATAAGTCTACAAGCTATTCCTCCATATATATTAGGTTTTATTGTATAAGTTAAAACTACATCTGGCCTTACTTTTATTAAAGTCTTTAGATATTCTAAACATAATTTAATATCTTCAAAAATATCAGTACCTCTTCCATTAATCTCTGTATTTATAAATATGCATCCCATATCTTTTAAAGCCTCAGTTCTTTTACTATACGGTAAAGATACATATACTTCATAACCTGACTTTATCATCTTTTCTATAAGTTCACGTCTAAAGTTGTAGATTACAATATCACTATTTCCTAACATCAACACTTTTTTCATTTACTTTAAACTCTTAATTAAATCCTCTGAATCTAATACCTTAGTTATCTTAATTCCAAAGTTTTGTTGAGCAACCACAACTTGTCCATACGCAATCTTCTTATTGTTCACAAGTATTTCTACCTCTTGGTTTTCTAATGTATCTAATTCCACTAATGAACCTCTACCTAATTCTAGTACTTCATTTAAAGACATCTTAGTTCTTCCCAAAACTGCAGTTATCTCTATTGGTATATCTAAAATTCTAGCTATTTTATCAGTCATTTTTATCTCTCCTCATTTACAATATCACTTATTTCTACGCCCTTTTTCATACCTATTAATCCTGGTTTAGCTTTATAGATAAATTCATCTCCTACACTTAACTTAATCTCATCATTAATCTTTTGATTTAAAAGAACTACATCTCCACTTTCTAAATTGATTAAATCATTAATACTTATATTTGTGCTTCCTAAAATTGCACAAACATCAACTTTAACATTTTTTACTGAATTAAAAATTTCATTTGTCTCTATATCAATATCTCTATCACAACATATTTCATCTATTTCCTTATACATTAGCGAGTTTACAATATGCCCTAAATTTTTGTATGGCATACAAATTACCATATCTCCTATAGCTTCATTTTCTAAATTTACTTTTATAAAGGAATTAAACACTATATCTTTGTTGCTTAATCCTTGATACTGAACAGAATTAGTATAGATATTTACAATGCTTATACTTTCATATTCATATGGTATATATATTCTCTTCAACAAATTTTGGATTAAGTATTTAATTAGCTCTAAATCGATATTAGTTAATTCTCTTCTTAAATCCTCTATTACTCCATTTCCTCCTAATAATAAATCAACTAAGCTTAACGCCACCGATTTATCTATAAATAGAGTTAGATTTTCTACTACAGGGCAAATATTATATTCAACAACCAAACTATTATTATCTATTTTTTCAATTAGTTCTCCATATGAAACTTGACTTGATCTATCTAATCCCATTTTAAAAGTTTTATTTTTCGTCTCGTAAGTTATTTGCATGTTTGAAGTCTTACAAAACTCCTCGCTAACTTGAATTAAATGTTTTAAATTTTCTATAGAGAATTTTTCACTTCTTTTAAAGTCATATAATCTTATATCTTCCATCTATATCCTCTTTCTATCTTGATTGTAGATTATTAATCATAGACCACATATCATCTGCAACAGTAATTCCCTTACTGTTTAATTGAAAAGCTCTTTGTATTGCTATTAATTCAGTCATTTCTTGTGAAATATCTACATTTGAAGCTTCCACATATCCTTGCATAATATTAGCCTTATTGCTAATTTTAATGTTTGATCCATCCTTAGGAGTAAACAAATTATCTCCTACCGCTAAAAAGTCATCCATACCTTCTCCAACATACAGTTTTATACTTCCTACCTTCTTGTCACCTGCAAATACCTCACCTTTTTTATTAACCGTAAAATTTTCAGAAGTAATTCCTGAATTTAAATAATTATTACTTCCTTCAAACTGTATATCTAAAACATTACCTTTGTCATCTACAAGCTTCCCTGTTGCATCTATATTAAATTCTCCACTTCTTGTGTACGCATATGTTCCATCTGGTCTAATAACTCTAAAAAACCCTTCTCCATCTATAGCCATATTGCTAACTAACTTAGTTTCTTTTAAACTACCTTGAGTAAAATTTCTTACTTCACTACTGGTTTTAACTCCTGTCCCAATAGTAGAATTTTTATTATTTACAGGGTACGAATCTCTATTTAAAGTATCTCTTACTAAATCCTGAAACCCCATTTCTAGCTTTTTATATCCAGTTGTATTTACGTTAACTATATTGTTAGATATTATATTTATCTTATTTTGATTTGCACTCATCCCAGTTTTACTAGTGCTTAATATACTATACATTTATATTCACCTACCTAACTGCTCCTATTTCATTAGCTATTTTACTTAAAGTTGAATCCATAATTTGTACAACCTTTTGATTAGCCTCAAAGGCCCTTAAATTTGCCATTAATGCTGATGTTACATCAATCATATCTACATTTGATGATTCTTTAGCTCTATTTTGTATTTTATAATTATTTGTTCCTATTGGATTTTCACCTGTAAAGAGATTTTGTCCAACTTTATTTAAACTATCATAATTTTCAAAATCTACTATGCTAAATTTGTAAGATATCTTTGAATCTAATAACAAATTATTATTGTTATCCACAGATACTTTTTTATTACCCACATAAATTGGTTCAACTCTGTTAGTAATCTGATTAACTCCTAATACATTTTCACCTGAAGAAGTAACTAAATACCCTTTACTATCAACTTTGAATACTCCATCTCGTGTATATGCTGTATTCCCATCATTATCTCTTACAGTAAAAAATCCATCTCCTAATATAGCAAAATCAGTGTCACTTTCCGTATCAACTATTGTTCCTTGAGAGTAATTTGTTACTGTCTCATCTATTTTCACACCTGGATTCAAACTTCCTATTTGTTGTCTTTTACCTTCTCCATTAATATATCTATCTTTATTACTTAGCACTATTTCATCAAAGCTCTTAGAAACTAATGTTTCTGATTTATACCCTATAGTGTTTATATTAGCCATATTATTGCTTATTACGCTTTGATTAGCTTGTAAATTTATCATTGCTGATATTGATGAATACATTCCTCTTAACATAATTACCTCCCTAAGCTATATTGTAATTAAGCCTTTTCATTATATTTCTTAAGTTAACTATTGCTCTACTATGTAATTGTGATACCCTTGATTCAGATACTTCTAAAATCATTCCAATCTCTCTTAAATTCAATTCTTCATAATAATATAAAGATAAAACTAGCTTGTCCTTTTCCTTAAGCATATCTATAGCCTTAGAAAGTATATCTAATTTTTCTTCTTCCTCAATAACGTGTAATGGCAATAAAGTCTTATCATCCTTTATTGTATCTTTAAGACTTATATCATTATTTCCTTGAAATATAACTGTATCTAAAGATGTTGTTGTCATAAGATGAATACTATTTTCTATTTTTTTAACTTCTTTTATAGATATATTTAAATATTTAGATATTTCAGTCTCAGTAGGTTCCCTTAATAAGTTATTTTGTAAATCTTGTATAGCAGAATTATATTTATTTATCATTGATACATCTTTTCTTGAAATTGGAGAGTGTCTCCTTATTTCATCTATTATGTAAGATTTTATCTTTAATGATGCATATGTTGAAAACTTACAGTTCCTATCTTCGTCATATTTATCAGCAGCATCTATAAGCCCCATTGTTCCATAGCTTACTAAATCCTCATATTCTATTCCAATACTTTCTGTATAATACTTAGATGCTATATATCTTACTAAATTCATATTTTCTAATATGTATTTTTCTTGCTCTGATTTCATCAACTCAATACCCTCCCCTACTATATACTAACTGTAGCCTGCGCTTTTATTTGAACTTCATTTGGTATTTCATTTAGCGAAAGCACAGATACATTCGGAAATACCATCTCAACAAGTTTTCTAAATGGTGCTCTTATTTTTGGCGAAACTAAAATTATTGGCCTATTATTATAAAAATCAATGTTTTCACTTATATTTTTTATACTGCTAAAAATTTTATTTGTATTATCTGGATCTACTGCTGGATAAGTTCCATGGGCAGATTTTTGTAAGCTATTAGATATTAATCTTTCAACATCACTTGATAATGTTGCGACATTTATATAGTTATTTTCATCTATAAGCTGCGAACAAATTCCTTTGCTTAACGCCATTCTTACATACTCAGTCAACAATTCAATATCTTTTGTATTTATGGCATTATCAGCTAAAGTTTCAAGTATTGTTACTCTATCTTTTATTGATACTTTTTCCTTAAGTAAATTTTGTAATACCTTTTGAACCTCTCCTAATGTCATTAAATCTGGTATAAGCTCATCTACAACTACACTATATCTATCTTTAGTTGCATCTATTATAGCTTTAACTTCTTCCCTTCCCATTAGCTCATGAGATTTTTCCTTTATTATTTCTAACAAATGAGTAACTAATATAGTGGAAGGGTCTACTAACGTATATCCTTTTAATTCAGCTTCTTCAACTTTATCTTTAGTTATCCACATAGCATCTAACCCAAAACTTGGTTCAATTGCTCTTATTCCCTCTATATCTAACCCTAATCCCATAGGATCCATACATAAAATCATTGTTGGCATTAAGTCATATGTAGCTACTTTATTTCCCTTTATTTTTATACAATATTGATTTGGATTTAATTGTAGATTATCTCTTATTCTTATCGGTTGAACTATTATCCCCATATCTATTGCACATTGTCTTCTTATTGAAGATATTCTTTGTAATAAATCTCCTCCACCACTTTCATCAGCTAAAGGTATAAGGCCATACCCTATTTCAACCTCTAATGGTTCTACACTCAATAAATCTGTTACATCTTCTACTTCATTTAACGTAGCACTTTCATCTACTGCTACTTCATTATTTACAATTTCATTTCTACTTTCTTGCTCACTCTTTCTTAATACAAAGCCAATTGCAACACATCCAATACCAAGTGTTAAAAAAGATAACTTAGGTAATCCTGGTATCATTCCAAGTATAAGTAGTACTACACCTGTTATTGTTATGGCCTTTGGAATAGATGTTAATTGTTTCCCAGCAAGACTAGCAAAGCTTTCATCGCTATTGACTCTAGTTACAAGAATACCTGCTGAAGTCGATATTAATAACGCTGGTATTTGACTAACAAGTCCATCTCCAATAGTTAAACTTATAAAGTTTTGAGCTGCTTCTCCAAACTCCATATCTAACATCATGACTCCAATTATTATTCCACCTATTATATTTATTAAGGTAACTATTATCCCTGCTATAGCATCACCTTTTACGAACTTAGATGCACCATCCATAGATCCATAAAAGTCTGCCTCCTGTTGCAACTCTTTTCTTCGTTTCCTAGCAGTTGTTTCATCTATCATACCTGCATTTAAATCTGCATCTATAGCCATCTGTTTACCTGGCATAGCATCTAATGTAAATCTTGCAGATACCTCTGAAACTCTTCCTGATCCATTAGTAATTACTACAAATTGTATTATTATAATTATTAAGAATATAATTATTCCTACTACATAGTTACCTCTTACAACAAAACTTCCAAAGGATTCAATTATATTTCCAGCATAACCTTCTCCTAAAATAAGTCTTGTTGAGGAAATATTAAGCCCTAATCTAAATAATGTTGTTATTAATAATATTGTTGGAAATATTGATAATTGTAGTATATTAGTTGAAAATAAAGTCATAAGTAAAATCAATACTGACAAACTAATATTTATTACTAGTAATATATCAAGAACAAATGAAGGCAATGGTATTATAATCATTAGTATTATTCCAATTACCCCAAAGGCAACTAATATATCAAATCTATTTTTAATGTTGAATTTACTCATTTATAACCTCTCTATTTATTCTTTTTATATCTATTTTTTATTTTATATACAGCAACTAAAACTTGAGCTACTGCCTCATACATATCTGCTGGAACTTCCTGATCCACATCTACTTCTCTATACATAAGTCTTGCTAACGGTATGTTCTCTATTATAGGAATATCATTTTCTTTAGCTATCTCTCTTATCTTCATAGCCAAAACATCAGCTCCTTTTGCAATTACCGTAGGGGCTGAATCTACATCCCTTTCATACTTAATAGCTATTGATATATGAGTTGGATTTGTTATTATCACAGTTGCTTCTCTTGCATTTTGAATCATTCTCTGACTAGACATCTGTCTCTGCCTTTGTCTAATTTGAGACTTTACAAGAGGGTCCCCTTCTGACTGTTTATATTCTTCCTTCACTTCTTGCTTAGTCATTTTCAAGTTTTTCTTATGAGAATATAATTGGTAAGCAAAATCTATAGCACCAATAACTATTGCTATAAGTATTGCTATACTAAATAGTTCTTTTACTATTTCAATTATTGAATAAATTAAATATGGAAAATAAATATCTCCCAACTTCAAAATATCTATATATTTTTTTGAAATGAATGAATATCCTATATATCCAAGAACTATTAATAAAATAGTGTTTTTTATTGCCGATACCGCTGCTTTTTGTGAAAATATATTTTTAAATCCACTTATAGGGTTTAACTTTGAAAACTTAGGTTTTATTGCTTCTTTACTAAATAAAAATCCTGTTTGTGCTACATTCGATATAACTCCTAGCATCATAATTACAACACCTATAGGTATAAATATTTTGGCATAATTAAACAATCCATCAACTAGTAAAGAATGTCCCATTCCATTAGTTATATCAGTATTAAAGTTCATGGTTAAAGACGAGGAGATAATTATTTTTAATTGTTTTATTGAACTATTAAGCATTATGTAAATGCAACCTACAGCACCTATTAAAGTAAAAGCATTTGAGACTTCCTTACTTTTTGCTATATTACCTTTTTTACGCTCATCTTTTTTCCTTTTGGCGGTAGGTTGTTCTGTCTTATCTGATGCAGACAAAGTATCTCCCCCTAAATTTATATTTATGTGTTTTAAATTAATTCACTTATTAAATTTATAATTGGACCACTATATGCTAATGTTCCTTCTAACACATCTATTAATCCCTTAAACATATCCTGTATTTGATTTAAAATAAAAGGCAATGCGCTCATTAAAAATATTATTCCTACCAACATCTTTAATGGCATTCCTATAATCATTACATTTAAGCCTGAAATACTTCTTGATATTATTCCTGTTATTAAATCAGTTAATATTAATACAATTATTACTGGTATTGCCAGCTTTATTCCTATAATAAAATACTGTGTAAATACATGTATTATATAACTTAGATTATTTTCTAATATAGAGTATCCTATAGGTATTAAGTTAAAGCTTTTTTGTATAGAATCAATCAAAATATGATGGGCATCTACCACAAAAAATATTACAATTCCTACAAAGTACATTAAGTTTTCAATTATAGTTGATTGACTTTGAGTATTAGGGTCATATGTACTTGCCATAGATAATCCTAATTGGTTATCTATTAACTTACCCGCCATCTTCAATGTATAAAAACATATATTAACTATATACCCTAATACTAATCCATTAGCTGTTTCAATAGCAGTACATCTTATCAGTTCATAAAAGTTGTTTATTTCTATATTTACGTCTACGTTAATTCCTATTGCTATTGATAAGAAAAGTGAAAATGCAACCTTAAACAATTTAGGTGTTCCGTTCGGAAATATTATATTAGTAGCTATAAAGAACGCTGTTAGCCTAAAAAATACATATATTATCATAATTATTTAGCTATTGATGATATCATATTAAATAACTCTGTCGTAAGCATAACTAATTTATTTAACATCCATGGTCCACATAAAACTAAAACTAAAATTATAGTTACTAGTTTAGGTACGAAGGTCAAAGTTTGTTCTTGAATTTGCGTTGTAGCTTGAAAGATACTTATTACTAGTCCAACTATTAACGATATAAGGAGTATCGGACCTGCTACCATTATTCCTGCTACTAATGCTTTTTTAACTATTGTCATTATCATTATTTCACTCATATTTTTCTCCTATCATATAAAACTCTCAATTAGGGACTTAACTAATAAGTTCCATCCATCAACCATTACGAATAAAAGCAATTTAAATGGTAATGAAATCATTGCAGGTGGAAGCATAAACATTCCCATAGACATTAAAGTACTAGATACTATAAGATCTACAACTAAAAATGGTATATAAATTATAAAACCTATTTGAAAGGCTGTTTTTAACTCACTTATTGCAAATGCTGGCACTATTATATTAAGTGGTAACTCTTCTCTATCTATATTTTCACCTTTGATTGATGAGTTGTTTACAAATAACTCTAAATCTTTTTCTCTTGTATTCTTAAGTAAAAACTCTACTATTGGTTTTTTTAACTCTTCATAAGCTTGTTCATCATTTATTTCTTCACCCATATAAGGCTGTATAGAGTTTAGATTTATTTTTTCTACAACAGGACTCATAATAAACATGGTCATACACAAAGCTAATCCAATTAATATAGTATTAGGTATTGTTTGTTGAGCCCCTAATGCAGACTTTATAAATGAAAATGTAATTATTATTCTTACAAAGCTTGTCATCATAATTAGTATCGTTGGCAATAGCATAAGAATAGTCATAAAGAATAACATCTGCATACTTGAAGTTAATTCTGTATTAGATAAAATTTCGCTTATTATATCCATCTTTTCTTTTTCCTTTAAAGTTGTTATTTAATATTTCTTTAAAATTTATCTCAGATACTGCTGATAAACTTATAGAAGCTCTTTTCTCTTTTTTAGCATTAATAATTTCATTAACATCTTCTTCACTTAATTCTTTAATTACTTCCGTGTGATGAGCTGAAGATACTAATACACATCCTGTTTTTCCTGTTCTTATTACATATAATGTCGTATCTTTAGTCATATTAAATCTTTCAATAACCTGAGTATATGAACCTATATTTAACGTTTCTATACTCTTTCTACTAAGTCTTAGCGAAATTATTATTAAAGAAACTATAATCGGTACTATTATAATTATGTTAATCCAGTATTCTATAAGTGTTTTATCCATTATCTACTCTGTAGTCTCCTTTTGTTGAACTATTAATATATCAACTCTTCTATTTATCTCCATATTTGCACTTGATGTATTTTCTACTAAAGGTCTATTTTCTCCATACCCTGTCGCTGAAAATCTAGCAGGATCAAGCCCTTTTTCATTAATAAAGTACTTAACTACAGCAACTGCTCTAGCAGTAGATAGCTCCCAGTTAGATGGATATACATAAGAATTTATAGGTCTATTGTCTGTATGTCCTTGCACCATAATTTCATTATCAATCTGTGGTATTATACTGCTTATTACATCAAGAGCTTCAAAGCTCTCACTTTTCAATATAGCTTTAGATGAATCAAACAGTATACTATTTCCTAATTGAAGAATTACTCCTGCATCTTCTTCCCTTATTGTTATAACGTCACTTAATCCATTTTCTTCAATAATCGTAGTTACTTTTTCAACTAATATATCGTATGGATTTTTACTACCTACTCCAGGCTCTAAAATTTCCACTTCATCTCCTATTGGTTCAACAACCATTGGAGTTCCACTTACCTGCCCCTTAAGTGATGATGCAATTTGTTTTAACTTTTCATTATCAATAGTAGAAAATGAATATAATAGTATAAAAAATGTTAGCAATAATGTTATGGTATCTGCGTAAGTATCCATCCATGCATTTGTATTAATATCATCTTGCTTTCTTCTTCTACGCTGCATGTTTATTCATCCTCTTATTTAATATTCCATCGTTTAAATATTTGGCTTTTTCTTCTACAGTTAAAAAGCTTACTAATTTCTCCTCTAACACTCTTGTTGATTCAGCATTTTTTATACTTAAGATACCAACTAATATCATTTCTCTTATCTCAACTTCTTTTTCGCCCTTATTTTGAAGATTAAACCCAAGAGGATTTAAAACTAAATTTGCAAGCAATGCTCCGTAGAAGGTTGTTATAAGAGCCTTTGCCATACCACTTGCTATATTGTCTGGGTTATCCAACTGTGCCAACATTTCTATTAACCCAATTAATGTACCTATCATACCAAAGGCTGGTGCAAATGAACCCCATGCTTTAAATATCTTTGCACCTTTGTTATATCTATTTTCTACTTCTGAAATATTAGTATTTAAAATATCTACTATTAATTCTGTTTCAACACCATCTACTACTAATTCTAGCCCAGTTCTTAAAAAATCATCTTCTATGTCTTCTATATCATCTTCTATTGAAAGCAATCCATTTTTTCTAGATTTCATAGATAAATTTTTAAAAGTGTCTATCATTTCAACTTTAGATACAGCTGGTGTTGTAAATAAACTTTTAGTCATCTTTAAAATATTTATCATTTCATCTAGTGGAAATGTTATAAGTAAAGCAGAAAATGAACCACCAATAGTTATGATTATGGACATTACATCGTAAAAACCACCTAAACCAACTTCACCACTTGATATTGCAAATATGATAAGGCTTATTCCTAATAACAATCCAACTGGTGTTAATATATCTTGTTTCTTCATAATTAACCTCTTATTTATCTCTTAAGATTTATTATTTCTTGTAATAATTCATCACTTGTAGTTATTACCTTACTTGAAGCTTGGAATGCTCTTGTTGTAACTATCATATCCGTAAACTCCTCTGATAAATCTACATTTGACATTTCTATTGCTCCTTGTATTACCGAACCCGAAACTGCACTGTTATTTACAACATCTCCTGAAGCAACTGTTGCCTTGTATATATTTCCACCGATCATCTCTAAACCTTCTGGATTTGGAAATGTTGCTACATTTATAGTTCCAAGTTCTACTTTATTACCATCTTTCTCTATACCTGTAATAGCCCCATCTTTCCCCACAGTGAATGATATATATGTAGATAAATCAATAGTTATCGGATCCCCATCTGAATTTAACACTCTATATCCTTCAGCTGTTACTAATTGACCATCAGTATCTATATTAAATGACCCATCTCTCGTATATCCAATCTCCCCATCGCCTAAATCTATTACAAAAAATCCATCTCCATCAAGAGCTAAATCTGATGGTCTTCCAGTTGGTTGTAATGAACCTTGAGTCATATACTTATTTATTCCTATAACTTTTGTTCCAATCCCTACTTGTCCAGGATTTACTCCACCTACTGTAGCTGATGCTCCACTTGCATATATCATACTTTGATTTAAGGCATCTGAAAATCTTGCACTGGATTTTTTAAATGCTGTCGTTCCAACATTAGCTACATTATTACCTACTATGTCCATCTTTACTTGATTAGCTTTCATTCCACTTATTCCTGAATACATTGATCTTAACATTTTTCCTTACCCCTTTACTCTTCTATATTTTTACTTTCATTTACTTTAACAAGCTCTGAATATTCGAATTCTTTCACTTCTCCATTTTCTAATTTTAGTTCTAAAACTACAGTTCCATCCTTTACAGCTACGCTTTGGACCTTTCCTGAATAATCTTGATACTTTCCATCCTCATCTAAAGATGATACTTCAACATTTTTTCCTATTAATGATGATGCTGTTTGTAATGCACTATTAACTAAAACTCCATTATTTACTCCTATTAAATACTCCATTGAATCATTAAGAGTCATCATTTGCTCTAGACTAGAAAACTGAGCTAATTGAGTAATATATTGTGTTGGATCCTGAGGATTAAAAGGATCTTGGTTAGCCATTTGACCTACTAACATCTTTAAAAATATATCTTTGTCAGTTTCCTTTCCTGCTTCCACAATAGGAGTTCCATTTTCTGTTTTTCCATACGTTGTGCTTTTTATATTTGATATCTCCATATGCCCCTCCTATATTAATAAATTGATATTTGTCTCTTCAGATACCTTATTTATTTCTTCTTCTGAATCTTTATCATTAGTAAATGTATTTTTTCTTTCTTCTTTTGAAGTATTTCTATTAAACTGTTGATTTAAATCACCTGAAAAATCACCATGACCATAATTTTTAATTTCTACCGATACTTGACTTAATTTAATATCTAAATTTAATAAATGACTCTCTACATCCTTGATATTCTCATTTATTAATTTAAAGGTTTCACTACTTGATGAAGTAATAATAACTTTGTTTTCCCCTTTACTCTTTATTAACCTTATAGTTAATTCTCCTAACTCCTTAGGATTTATCTTTAAAGTTAAATCCTCAATCCCGTTATTTTTTAGATATCTAATTGCTTGTCCTATATCATCTACTATATAACCACTTCTAATCTCTACCGGTTTTATATCAGTAATGTCTTCCATTAAATTTTTTTCTAAATTAGATATATTATTTAAGATATTTAAATTATTATCACCAGACTCTATCTCTTTAGTAGGTAATATAGTATCACTATTACCTTCACTAATTTTCAATAATATATTTTTATCCTTGTCTAAATAATTATCTTCTACATATCGGATTTGCTTAAAATTATTATTTATTAAGTTTTCAACTGTACTGCCATTACTTTCTTTATTTAAGTTATTTTCTAAACCCTTCTTAATATCTTCAATTAACTTGATTTCAGTATTGCTATTATCTTTAATTAATAAACTATTTTTATGTATATCTTTTATTTCTTTTCTAACACTCTCTACTGTTCTATTAATAATATCTTCTAACTTATTATTTATAAGCTTTATCTCTGAACTATTTAAATTAATATCATTTAATACTGTAGCTATTTTATCTTTATCTAATTTTGTATTAAGTTCACTTAATCTTTCTGGATTTATTTTCTCTATAATTGAATCTAACTCTTCTATTTTTTTACTATCAACATCATTATTGATATTTAATTTACTTATTAATGAATATATAATTTGCAATAATTCATCTTTAATCTCTACTTCTTCATCTTTAATATCTTTTGAAAAAATATTATCAACTTCATTTTCTAAAATAGATGAGAATCCTGTTTCGCTTTTTTCTATTTTGTTATCATTATTAATTGAGTTATTCATTGCCATTGATAACATATCTATCTTCATATTTATCCAGCTCCTAACCTACGCTACTTTTATTTCTTAAGTACGCATACATTCCAAACTCATCATTTATAATTTGCTCCTTATGATCCTCACTCTTTTTATGAATCATATATTTATTATCTTTGAGTTTTTCTAAGGATTTTCTTTCAATTTGTTTGTTCATTAAATCAACTCTTGCTTTATTTACTACTTCCTCTTTTTGGTTTAATTCATCATTAGTTTCATCAATCATTGTTGATATAAAATTCAAATAGTTTGAAGTTATTTTTCTCTCTACTATATTTTCAATATTTATTGAATCAGAATATTTTTCGTAACTAACTTCTAGACCTTTTAACTTTTCTTCTACTTCTCTTTTTTCATTCTGAGCTTTCGAATAGTTTATTTTACTTTCATCTTCATTTTTAACCTTAATATCTAATACCTTTTGAAGACTAAACTTGAAGTTTTCCATATAACCTCTTCTCCTTATGCAAATATATTTTTTAAGCTACTTATATTTTCATCAAATGTATTTTTTTCATTTATCCCTTGCTTTAAAAATTCATTCACCTTATCGATATAATCTATAGCTATATCTATCTTTTTATTTGACCCTCTTTCGTAAGCTCCAATGTTTATTAAATCTTCAGCCTCTTTGTAAGTTGCAATTATATCTCTCGCAAAAGATGCTACTTCTTTATGCTCGTCTTCACATATATCATTCATAAGACGACTTACACTATTTGAAATATCTATAGCTGGATAATGATTCTTATGTGCCAATGCCCTAGATAAAACTATATGTCCATCAAGAATACCTCTTACAGCATCAGCAATTGGTTCATTAAAATCATCTCCATCAACTAGCACTGTATAAAAAGCAGTTATTGAGCCTTTATCAGAAAGTCCTGTTCTTTCCATAAGCTTAGGTAATTCCGCAAATACTGATGGAGTATACCCCTTCTGTGCCGGTGGTTCTCCTATAGCAAGTCCAACTTCTCTTTGAGCCATCGCAAATCTAGTTACAGAATCCATCATTAGTATTACCTTTTTTCCTTGATCTCTAAAATACTCAGCAATTGAAGTTGCAGTTAACGCTCCCTTAAGTCTTACTAATGGTGGTTTATCCGATGTAGCACAAACTACTACAGATCTTTTCATACCTTCTGGACCTAAATCCCTTTCTATAAAGTCCATAACTTCTCTACCTCTTTCACCTACCAATGCAATAACATTAACATCAGCTTCAGCTGCTCTTGCTATCATTCCTAAAGTTGTACTTTTACCTACTCCACTACCTGCAAATATCCCTATTCTTTGCCCTTCACCACAAGTTATAAATCCATCAATTGCCTTTATTCCAGTAGGCATTATATGTTTAATTCTCTTACGCTTCATAGGATCTGGCGGCTTATTAGATAAACTGTATCTCTCTCCTGCTTCTATCTTATATTCATCTATAGGATTCCCTAATGGGTCTATTACTTTACCCAGAAGCTCCTCGCTGCACCTAACACTACAAGGATTTCCACTAGCAACCACTCTACAGCCTGGACCTATTCCAACTAATGTACCTAATGGCATTAATATAATTTCATTTTCTCTAAATCCAACTACTTCACAACTTATTGGATTATTAAACTGATTATATATTGTACATAACTCTCCCACCGAAGTTTTTAATCCCTCAACTTCAACAGTTAATCCAATAATTTTTTTAACTTTCCCCTCTGATATATATGGAGTTATATTATTAATCTTTTTAATCACCTTATTAAAATCTATAGATATCATATTTCCTCCACTATAATAGTTCCGATCTTATCTTTTCTAAAACCCCATCTATTCCTACTATTAATTTTCCACTACCTGTTTCTATTTCTACATTTCCCTTTTCTATATCTGAATCACATATAACAAATACTCTCTGAGTTAAATCAAGCTTATTTTTTATATCACTAATTTGTAATTGATTTATATATGTCGGATTTATCTTTATTACCATATCTTTTTTTAAGTTATATTCCTTTATTACATTCTCTAAAAGCTTGTTCATAGTATCAGTGTCTTCAAACTTTTCCCTAAGAACCTGCTCTGCTATTTCTATAGATACCTGTAAAATATTATTCTTACTCTCTTTTATATAATCTGCTGCTTCACTTCTTATTTGCAGTAAAGTTTTGTATCCTTCATCTTTTATTGCTCTACTTTCCTTAATTGCTTTATCTATATTTTTCTGATATGCTTCTTTAAATCCATCTTCATACCCATTTTTTAATCCTTGCTCATATCCTAATTCATAAGCTTTTCTCTCTATATCTTTTGCTTCAATATTAGCCTCATTTAATATCTTTTCTATCTCTAAAGAAGTCTTTTTAGAAATATTGTTATATTCTTCTTTCGCTTCAACTATTTTTCTTTCTATATCTTCTTTTTCTTTAATCAACTTTTCCGGTATATTACTTACTACTTCTCCATCATCTGATATACTAAAGCTTAATTTCCCCTCTATATGAATCTGTTTTTTTCTAAGTATATTATTGCTATTAGACAACGAGCTCTTCCTCCGTTCCCTTACTTATACTTATTTGTCCTTCATATTCTAAGTTTCTAACAACCTTTACTATATTTCTCTTAGATTCTTCTATCTGTGAAACCTTCACTGGCCCTAATAAGCTAATTTCTTCCTTAAGAACTTCAGCTGCTCTATTAGATTGATTTCTAAATATTACTTCTGATATGCTATTGCCACTTCCCTTAAGTGCAATAGCTACATCTTTTAAATCTACTTCCTTCAATATTCTTTGGATTGAATTATTATCTAGAGTTAATATATCTTCAAAAGCAAACATACTAGATTTAACTTTTTCAGCTAAAATAGTGTTTTTAACTTCTAGGAAATTCATAATATTTTTTTCCGTTCTTCCATCTACCTTACTTAAAATATCTATTAAATTATCAAATCCATCTGAGCGACCTATTTTCTTTTCACTTATTGATGCTAATTTTTCTTCAAGAATCTTATCTACAGCTTTTATTACTACAGGAGATATTCTCTCTATTGATCCTAGTTTTAAAGCAACTTCTCTTTGTAGTTCCTCATTTAAATTACATATTATTTGTGCAGACTTTTCTGGTTGAATATGAGCTAAAACTATAGCTATAGTTTGAGCGCTTTCTCCATGTATACATGAAAGTATTTGATTTGCATCAGCTTTCCTAGCAGCTGTAAAAACCTTAGTGTAAGCTTCATAGTTTATACCTTCCATAAGTTTGCTTGCTTTAGAGTCATCAAAGCTTCCTTGAATAAGACTCTTCGCATAATCTATTCCACCTTCTATTGAAAAATCTCTACTTTTTCTTATCTCTAAAAACTCGTTTAATATTTTTCTTCGTTCATCCGCAGTAACTGTATGTAACCCTGCTATTTCAACTCCTATTTTTTGTATTTGCTTATCTGATAGATTTTTTATTATGTTAGATGACAAATCAACACCTATAGTCATTAGTAATACAGCAGCTTTTCTCGCACCACTTATCTTATCCTTTTTTATATCCCCTAAATCATAGGCATTCCCTCTAATTAAAATATCTTTCTCCACTTTTATCACCTACCTTTAATCATTTATCCAAGTCTTAATTAACTTAGTTACTTCTTCAGGATCTTTCGAAACTATTAATTTAATTTCATCTTCTAGAGTTATCTCTTTCTTAGGTTGTTCTCTTAATTGTGATATTTCATTTATGATATCCTTATTATTTATAGACTCAAAAACTTCATCTATTTCATCTTCCTCTTTTCCTTTTCTACCTCTATAAATTAGTACACTTATAATAATTATTAATATTAAAAGTGCTAATCCACCTGCAATATATGCAATATTAGTTATATCTGGCATCATAGCTTCATCATCAGCAAATACATCCGTTACTTGTCCATTAAATTTCATAGCTACTACCGATAGTTGGTCTCCTCTATTTGTGTCCATTCCTATAGCTGATGAAACCATCTTCTCAACATTAGCTAAAGTCTCTTCTGTAATATCCCCATCTATTGCTACAGAAGCTGTTATACGTTTTACCTCTCCAGTGGTAGTAATAGTTTTTGTTTCTGTTCTGCCTACTTCGTACTCTATTTGCTCTTCTTTAGATGTACTATTGCTATTCTCTCCTTCTCCTGTATTAGTCATATTATTATCTACTGGCGATCCTGTCGCACTACTATCTAGAATTGAATTTTCAGTTCTTAGTTCTGATTTAATTACCTTATCTGGATCTATTTTGATTTCACTTTTTTCTACTGTATCAAAATTCAAATTAGCATTTACAGTAGCCTTAACTTTATCTTTACCAAAAATAGGTTCAAGCATTGAAACTACTGATTTTTGTAACTCTTCGCTTAGCTCTCTTTCTGCCGATCTAGAAGATGCTAATCCAACATTTTTAATTGGATTTCCATTTTCATCATATATATCTTCAGATAGCAAATTCATATTTTGATCTATAACTTCTATATTTTGCTTTGGTACATTTGTGCTACTAGCAGAAACTAAAGACATTATCGACTTTATTTGCGATTCATCTAACTCTCCTCCTGCTTTCAAAGCTATATAAACAGCGGCTTTACCTTCTTTATTTTCATTGGTAAACACAGACTCTTTTCCTTGTGTAATATGTACTCTAGCATCTTCTACTTGTGGAAATGTCTTTATAGTTTTTTCAAGCTCCCCTTGCAACATTCTTAATTTCTTTATTTGAAACTCTTCATCAGTCATAGAAAGGCTTGACCCCTCATCCATTAACTCAAACCCTTTTGAACCATTAGTAATGGTAGAAGATAGTTCTAATCTTAATCTGTCCACTTGCTCCTTTGGAACATATATAGTATTTCCTTCTATTTTAGTCTCAACACCTTTGTCTTCTAAAGCCTTGCTTATGTTGGCTGCATCATATGTATCTAAGCCTGAAAATAGAATTCCATATTTATTCTTAACACTATAATTGAAACTAAATATGATAGCTAACACTATAGCTACTACACCAATTCCTATAGCATATTTCTTATTCTTATCTAACTTTTTGAATCCATCTACTGACTTATTTATGAATTCTTTTATACTTTCTATAAAATTCTTCTGCATATTATTTACCTCTTAATGGATTTTAAAGTTGGATTTTATTTATTTCTTGATATGCTTCAACCATTTTATTTCTTACTTCTATAAGTAATTGCATTGAAAGCTGTGACTCTTGCATTGAAAGCATTACTTCATGCATTGTAATATCATCACCTTTTATAAGGCTTTCTATGCTGTTATCTGCATTTATCTGCTTTTCATTTACATTATTAATCGCATTACTTATGACATCTGAAAAACTCTTTTTCTCATCTATGTTCTTTTCTAAGCTTTGCATTCCTATATTATTTAATAATGAACTTGACCCTATTGATTGTATATTCATAACCTACCCACTACCTTCCTATTTCTAAAGCTTTAGATATCATATTCTTTTGAGCATTTAATGTATCAACATTCGATTCATATGCTCTTGATGCCGATATTAAATCTGACATTTCAACTAGTAAGTCAACATTAGGATATTCTACATATCCTTCATCATCTGCATCTGGATGACTAGGATCATACTCTCTTTTTAAAGGAGATTTATCTTCTTCTACCTTTGTTGTCTTTACACCTAATAACCCTAACTTTTTATCATAATTTTCAGAGAATATAGCTGTTTTTCTTATATAAGCCCCTCCATCTTCTGTTCTAGTAGTTCTTGAATTTGCAATATTGGATGAAATTACATCTAATCTTAGTCTCTCTGCCGATAAACCGCTTGCACTTATTCTCATACCATTAAATATACTCATATTAATTACCTTCCTGTTATCACACTTTTAGCTATTGCTAATTTTGTATTTGTTACACTAACCAATCCGTTATACATAAGTGTATTTGCGGCTTGATTTACTTTTTCATTTTCTAAATCAATATTATTTCCATCTGTTCTTATTGATGTTGACTTATCCTCTTTAACTTCTATCTTTGGACTTTTATTTATATTGTTTAGAGTTTCTTCGAAAGTTACATATTTTCTCTTGTATCCAGGTGTATTTATATTTGCTATATTATTTGCTATAGTCTTCCCCCTAATCTCAGTAGCATCTAGGCTTGTCTTTAAAAGTCTATATATTTCCATATTTACTCCCCTTCTTATTTTCAATTTTTTTAATTCTCTGAATTTTTTAACAAAAAAAATACTACTCCAAAGAGAGTAGTATTCTAAAAAACATTGTATAAGTATCTACTATTAAAACACATACTTTAATAACAATTATTATTAACTTAAATATAATAATAATTATTATAACTATCGTCTAATATTACATAAACAAAGTCTTAAAACAAAAAGTTCACTGACTCCTTGGCAACTGGCTGGCATGATTTTTAATTTTAGCCCCTATAGCTTTGCGTCACTAGGTTTCCCTAGTTTTGCCTATTCAATTTTAAAATTCTGCAAAAAAATACTACTGTCCGAAGACAGTAGTTAATAAAATTCTATTTAAAAGACAAGTATCTATATTAAGTGTAGGATATAATTACCCCTTATACTTAAATATTATAATAATACTTGTATATTTTAACATGAATCTCAAAACAAAAAGTTCACTGACTCTTCGGCAACTGGCTGGCATGATTTCTAATTTTAGCCCCTATAGCTTTGCGTCCTTAGATTTCCCTAAGTTTGCCATATTTAATTTACAAGTATCATTATATACCCTTTTTCTATTTATTTCTATACTTTTCACAATTTTTTTACATAATTTTACCTATATTTTAAATCATTTTTATAATTACACTTTTTTTATTATTAAACTTTACTTTTTAAACTTATATTCTAATCATATTAAATAAAGGATAAAGCAATTGCTTTACCCTTATAAAACTAATTATCTTAATAATTGTAATACATTTTGTGGTTGTTGATTTGCTTGAGAAATCATAGATTGAGAAGCTTGAGATAAAATATTTAACTTAGATAAGTTAACCATTTCCTTAGCTACATCAACATCTCTAATTCTTGATTCAGCAGCTGTTAAGTTTTCACTTGAAGTAGTTAAATTATTTTGAGTATACTCAAGCCTATTTTGTTGAGCTCCAAGTGTAGCTCTAGCTGTATTCACTGTTTCTAATGCTGTATCTATTGCTACGATTGCTGCATCACTATCAGTTGAAACAACGCCATCTACACCTAATGTTGCAGCTCTCATATCACTTAAACTTATAGTTATCTTTTGGAATGTATCTGCATTGTCATTAGATCCAGCTTGAATTTCAATATCAGCTGCATTTTCTCCTATTAACTCAATACCATTAAATTTAGTTGAACCAGCAATTCTATCAATTTCTCCTATTAATTCATCTAATTCTGCTTGAACAGCATCTGTTTCATTTGCAGAATTAGTTCCATTTCCAGCTTGAACTGATAATTCTCTCATTCTTTGAAGTATATTACCTATTTCTTCCATACCACCTTCAGCAGTTTGGATTAAAGAAATACCATCTTGAACATTTCTGTTAGCTTGGTCTAATCCTCTAATTTGAGATCTCATTTTTTCAGAAATAGCTAATCCCGCAGCATCATCTCCAGCCTTAGTAATTCTTAATCCTGAAGAAATCTTCTCCATTGAGTTCCCTGATAAAGCAGTATTCTTCATCATTGCATTGTGTGCTGTTAAAGCATTCATATTTGTGTTTACGATCATTGTAAAACCCTCCTTGATTTTTGACGACATCCTTGTCTTTTATATTTTATAAGGCTTAACTTCCTCTTGAAGAACCTTATGTTATATATATCGGTGCATGCTTTGAATACTTTATACTTTTTTTGAAAAAATATTTAAATTTTCTTTTTTTATATTATTGTATAATTTATTTCCTTGGATACTAACTTTATATTCCTTTATTTCCTTTTTAGTATCTTGAATTTTTCTATCTAATAATGATTTAATCTCAAGCTCTAAACCTCTTAATTTTTCTCTATCATACAACAGCTTAAAACTCTCTATTTCATCATTAGCTATTAATACTTTTATAAATCCTTCCCGTTCTTCTATTAATAAATCAAATCCTTCATAATCTTCATCTTGTAGGGATTCTAACATAGCTATAGTTAACTCTTTATACAATTTTATTTTGCTTTCCATGCTATACTCCCCTACTGATTAACGAAATAATTCATTTGTGAGTTAAGCTTACTCATAGTTGCTTCTAATCTTGCAAATTTAGAATATAACTGTTGTTCTTTTGTCTTCATCTTACTCGTTAACTTTTTAATTTGCTCTTCTTGTTTTCTAATTTGTTCAGAATATAAGTTATTAAGATCAGTTGATGTCTTTTCAATACCTGCTTTTTTAGCAAATATACTAGTAGAACTTCCTACATATTTATACATATTAGTTTTTACTTTATCAAATACACCAGTAGTAATTTTTTCTGCTAAATCTCCATTTTCTTGAAGAACTTTTGTAAATTTATCTACATCAAGTTTTATTTGACCTGGTTTATTGTAATTATCAACACTTGTAATACCTATGTCTGATAAACTCTTACCTAAGCTCTCAAAGGGTCCTAGCATTGCACTTTTCATATCATCCATAAAGGCTCTTAGCTCACTATCATTTCTAAGCATACCTTCTTTAGATTTTTTATCCCAATTTTTTATTTCCTCTTCTGTCATTTCCTTTTTCTGAGCTTCTGTAAGAGGTGGATAACCATTTGATTTTTTCTGAGTTACTAAATCGTAAATATCATCCATTATCTTGTTATAATCATTTATAAAACTTTCTAATTTTTCAACTACAGGAGTTACATCTTGAGTTGAAGTTAAAGATGCTTGTCCAACACCATTTAAGTTATATGTTATTCCATCTATATTAAATGTATTTTTAATTTCATTTAATTCTTTAATCACCTTACCTGCACTATCCATTACAATAACTTCTGCATTTTTTCCTTCAGTTTCACTCATCTTCAAAAAGGATAGCGAATCTGAAGTATCTTTATTAACATAGTTACCATCTGCATCTTTTTCAACATCTATAATTTTCAAAGTTGAACTATCACCAGTAGTATTAGATGAAATAGTTAATTTTCCAGTCATATCACTAAAGGAAGCCTTAACTTCTCCTGGAAAACTTTCATTTATTTTATTTATCAAATCACTTACTTTATCATCTTTATTTATTGTAATAACCTTTGATTCTTTACCTTCACCAGTACTTATTTTGAAAGTAGCTCCATCAACTAATAATCCTAATTCTTCTAGAGTACTATCTTTCTTTATAGTTACTCCATTACTTGCACTTGATGCGCTCATAGTTTTAGATGTAGCTAATTGCTTAACATCAAACTTATAATTAATATTACTTGCGCTTGAACTACCAGTAGCTGTTATAACACTATTATTAGAGCTATTAACTGTGATAGTGTTAAAGCTTTTACTTCCTAATATGTAATCCTTAGAAGTTACACTAAAGTATTTATCATAAAAACTCTTTACATTTTTAGTTATATCTCTATATGTTTCCTGCTGCCATTTTACCATCTGTTGATTTTGAAATACTTTATCAATTTTACTTTGTTCACCAGTAAGCATATCCTTTATCATCTGGTCTGTATCCATTCCTGTTGCTAACCCTGGTATTCTAACTGAATTTACTGAAGACATACTATCCCTCCTATTTTGCTAATTTTGCTATTTTATTTGCTTCATGCCACATATCTCTGATCTCTTCTATTAATGGCAATATCTCATCTATTATAGTCACATCTTTTTTTATATTTGCTATTGCTAACCTTTCTTTAATAAAAGAATATAAATTATGTAAATCTCTAGTAAAATCTCCGGCATTCATATTTAATGTTGAAATTAGTTCAGTATATATATCTTGAACTCTTGTTAATTCTTTATGTGCCAATTGAATATTTTTTTCTTCTATAGCCTTTCTTGCAAGCTTTGTACATCTAACTGTTGCGTCTACTAACATAAGCAATAGGTTTTCCTTTGATGACATATTTATTGAATTTTGCTTATATACATTGTATGGATTTGCAGCATACATCCACTACTTCCCCCTAATTGTTTCTTTATTTTAATAGTTTGCTTAAATCTATCTCCTTGCTTATAGCCTTAATATTTTCTTCTTTAACTTTTTCATACACTTCTTTTCTTAGTATAGTTTTATCCTTAGGTGCTGATATACCTAACTTAACACTTCCATCTTCTAACTTTATAACAGTTATTTCTATATCATCTCCAATTAATACTGACTCATCTTTCTTTCTAGTAATTACTAACATTTTTCTCTCTCCTTATTAAAGGATGTTTTGTATCATATGTATCATATTGAATAATATATTGTTTTGCTAAATTATTATTTATATTTATGACTATAGGAGCTTTTAAATTTATGGTTGATTTTTCTAATGTTTCTCCTAAAGTTATAATATTTAATATTAAAACATCCTTTGAATCTTTTACTTCTAAATCTTTCATAGTTTCATTATCTAAATTTAATTCATATTCACTATAAAAGTCAAAAGGAGATACTACAACAAAACTTACTTCCTCATCTAAAGAAGACATTACTTTAAACTTTTCATTATCTTTAATCTCATCTATTTTAAAGTTCTTAAGGCTTTCAAATCCTGGTATTCCTCTTTTAAATATTATTTGCATAAAACTACTCCTATCTTAAATAATCCAATAAAGTTGGTTGAATCATCTTAGCTCCAACTTGCATACTTGAGTTATATACCATTTGAGCAGATGTTAATTCTATATATTTCTCAGCCCAGTCAACATCTTGCATATCAGAATATACACCTTTAAGTCTGAGTATATTTTCATCATTACTTGATTTAACATTTGATACAGTATTACTTCTAGCTCCAATAGCTGATCTATTATTTAATACATGATTCATATAATCACCTAATTCTGAATTTAACTCTTGAACTCTATCTTTATCTACTGGATTATTTCCAAGCTCAACCAAAATATTATTTATTGTATTTAACCCCTTTAAATTATCTGTAACTTGTGAGGCTGTTAAGTTATAATCTATTCCTATTCCATCAGATATTTCTGCTTTTAGCTTATCTTCATTAGCTCCTGCCTTTAACCTTAACTCTACAATTCCATCAGCATTCTCAAATATTTCAACTGGTGCTTCATCGGTATTACTTCCACCAAATATAAATCTACCAGCATAAGTTGTATTTAATGCCTCTCCGATTTGCTTCACCTTTTCATTTATCTCACTTTTTATAGCTTTTATTTCATCTTCTCCATAAGAACCACTTATAGATGTAAGCAAAACTTTTATCTCACTACTTATATTTCCTATTTTATCTAAGGCATCATCTGTAGAATCAAGCCATCCTGTTATTTCATCACAATTATAATTATATCTTTCTACATCATTTATCTCATTCTGCATATTAAGTATTTTTATAGCTTCATAAGGATTATCTGATACCTTATTTATTTGCTTTCCAGTATTTAATTGCGTATTTAACTTATTTATTGACTGTAAACTCTTTTGAACATCACTTAAATAAGTGTTAGTCATAGCTCTATTTGTTACTCTCATAATAGCTTTTCCTTTCTACCTCACTAATCCATTTACAACTACATCTAAAAGAGAATCTATAGTAGATATTACTTTTGCACTTGCGTTATACGCATGTTGAAATTGTATTAAATTTATCATCTCTTCATCCATAGAAACTCCAGATACACTTAATCTTGAATTATCTATACTAAGCATTAACTGACTTTGGTTTTTTTCTTCTCTAACTACGTTTTGAGTAGCATGTCCTAATTTTTCAATTATCGAATTATAGTAATTATTAATAGTTATATCTTTCCCATTTATATTTACTTTTTCATCTTTTAAATTAAATAACTTTAATGCTTTATCTGTAGTCATTTGTAACTTGCTACTATCATTTAAAAGTTCTTCATTTATACCAAGCATTGGATTTTTATCTTCATCAAATACAAATAAATCTTTTACATCATCTGCTCCAAGACCATCATTATAAATATTATTTACACTATCAGCTATTCCTTTAGCTAATGTTTTCAAATCATTCATATATGAATCTAGTTCCTTAGCCATTTTTAATGCTCCACTTATTTCTCCTGAAGCATCTATTTTTTCTAATTCATCTAAAGTAACTTTTCCATCTGACATAGCTGCTTTTACATCATCATTTTGTATATTTAGCTTAAAGCTCAGATCATCTAATATCCTATCTCTTTCATCCATTAAGTCATTAGGAGACTTTCCAGTTGCTTGCACAATCTTAATATTTTCTTCTAACTCTTTTAATGACCCCAACATAGAATTTACATCATTTAACATATCTGATGTTTGCTTATCTATATTCTCCTTAAGTTTTTCAAGCTTACTATATGACTGACTTATATTGTTGGCTAAAAACTTTCCATTCTCAATTACTATATTTTTAGCTCCTATATTATTTGGATCTTTAGATAACTCATGCCATCCATTAAAAAATTTATTTAATGATGAAGATATAGCATTATCTGATGGCTCATTAAATATATTTTCTATGTTTTTATAGTAATCATATCTTACACTTATTTCTCCATATGAATGACTTTCACTTCTAAATTGAAAATCATAAAATGTATTTCTTATTCTTGTAATATCTGTTACCTGTACTCCTGTTCCAAGCTGCCCCGGTCCCATACTACTGTTATAACCAATCTGACTATATGGCCTACTAGCCTTTTGTTCTACCCTTTGCCTTGTATATCCTGGTGTATTTAAATTTGTTATATTATGTGAAGTAGTCTGAATTGCTGTTTGGTTTGCAGTCATTCCTGATGCTGCCGAATGAAGCGTTCCCATTAAACTAGGCATAATATTCTCTCCTTTATCTACTAATCTTTCCGTATGAATTGTATGTACCAACTGACTTAGATGGTTTTATAACTTTTATCATTTTGTTTGTAAAAAACAATTGTTGCTTTATTAAAGTATTGTTAGTATCTTTTTGTAATTCTAAATTATTTAATAATACCTTTATCTCTCCATATACACTTTTTATATGGTCATCTTCGCTATTTTCTATAATAGATTTAAAGTCTTCATCTTTAATAAAATTTCTTCTTTTTATCTCTATAGTCGCAAGCTTTTTTCCAATAGATTCAATTTTTATTGTTATATTTTCTAGCAATATTATTTCTTTATCTATTATCGCTTTGTACTGATTATCTAATAGTTCTAACAACTCTTGCAGAATATTTTTCTCTTCAAAAACTATTAATTTTAATTCTGCATTCATCTATTTACTCTCCTTTATAGACTTAATAATTTTCTCAGCTACCTTTCTAGAATCAACAGTATATGTGCCTTGCTTTATTCTATTTTTGATCTCACTTATCTTATCTAAATCTATATTCTCATTTTCATTAGTTATTTTATTTAAATATTTTGCATCTTCTGAAATAGTAACTTTATCTTTAGGCAATTTATTAACTACTTCTGCTTTATAATTTTGTCTTTGCTTAGTATAGGCATTTATCATATTATTTCTTTGTATTGAATCAATCTTCATATTTACCTCCACTCAAATTCTTCTCCATTAATCTATACTTATATTATCGGCATATTGCAATATTTATTTAGCTTTTTATAAAAAAGAAATAGGTATAGGGCTTTTACCACTACACCTATAAGACTTCCTTATTTATTTCTATTTTTATTTGAATCTCATTTAAATTCCGATATTCTTACTGATATTTTTTCATCTAATTTTATAGTCTCACCTTTTGCTACATTTTTATTATTTATCTCTATATCTAAATCTTCATCTACAGTCTTATCTAAATATATAAGATCTCCAACTTTTAAATCTATTATATCCTTTATACTCTTTTCGCACTTTCCTATAACTACACTCATATCTAATTTTGCATTTAATATAGCAGATTTATTTTCAAATGCTTCAATTTGTTTTTTTTCTAAAGTTTCGAACTCTACCTCATATAATCTTTCTTTAAGCATTGTTTCCATTCTTATTCCCCCTACCTGTATATATCTAATAATAATCCTTGAATGCTATCTATAGTAGATGATATATCCAAGTTTTCTTTTTCCTCTTTTAATAATTCCTGTGTTAAAGTTTCTAACTTTTCATTTATAGTTTCTACTGTAGAGTAATACTGATTTTCCCAAAAGCTTATATTTTTATTTAATGTATATGTATAATCCACTACTGTTTTTAAGTATTTTTTTATCGTGTCTTTATAATTTTTAACATCATTATAGCTTTTAGTTACTATCAACCTATTTCCTTTTTTCTTAATATCCTTTATATAATTCTCTAGTTCCTCTTTTGTTGCTGATTTATATGACTTCATGAAGCTATCAGAAAATTGTTGTTTGTTACCTATCACTTTATCTTTCAACTCTATATTTCTATTGATATTTACCCCTTCAATCTTCATCTATAAACTCCTGTAATAGCTCATTACTTTGGGAACATAATTCTGTGTTTCCTTCGGCATCTTATATATATCATTTATAGAAGTTACCCCTCTGTTCATCATTCTAGTTGGTCCTCCATTATAAGCCATAAGAGCCATTTCAATATCTCCATTATATCTATCTATATAACTTTTTATATGTATTACTCCACCTTTAATATTTTGCTCTATATCTAAAGGGTTTGTAACTCCTAACGATTGAGATATTTCTGGCATAAGTTGCATAAGCCCTTGTGCTCCTGCTTCTGATACAACATTAGGATTAAAATTTGATTCAACCTTTATTATTGATTTTATTAATTTAGAATCTACCCCATATTTATTAGAATACTTTTCTATTGCATTATCTATTTTCTCATCGATATTTAAAGAATCTGTGGTAATATCTAATCTATTAGTATTATTAAATATACTTTCTAGTGATGTTTCTATTTCATTCATATTTAAATCTTTATTACTTTCTTTCATAGCTTTTAACAAACTTTCCATTACCATATTAAAAGCTCCTGAATCAGAACTACAACTACAATTATTAAAACTATTTAACCCATATGTACTTTTATTTCCTAAAGCCTGTATCATATCTAACATTTGCTCACCTCAATCATTCCTATTAGCAAAACTAATCTAATTATTTTAGATATACGGACACTATAGTAAAAACTTTATACCCTAATAATAAAAAAGTGCAGACTATTATTCTGCACTTTAATTTATTATTTCTACATTGTTTTAAACATATTTTTCAGGCTTTTCTTCTCCACTAAGAACTCTAATTGCACCTTGTGCTAATGCTAGCAATTCATCTTCTCCTGGATATACTACCATCGGCGCAATCCATCCTACGTATGAGTTTATATCATCACATACTTTTTTACCATATGCTATTCCACCAGTTAAAATAATAGCATCAACATTTCCTTTTAATACAGTTGCTATGCTACCAACCTCTTTAGAAACTTGATATATAAATGCATCATATATTAAGCTCCCATACTCATCTCCATCATCCTTCAGCTTTAATACGTCTCTAGCATCATTTGTATTTAAATATGCTACGTAACCACCTTTACCTACTAATCTATTATGCATTTCACTTTCAGTATATTTTCCACTATAACACATTGTTATTAAATCGCCTGCAGGAACTGAACCTGCACGCTCTGGAGAAAATGGTCCATCACCATCTAATGCATTATTAACATCTATAACCCTTCCGTTTTTGTGAGCTCCAACAGAAACTCCTCCACCCATGTGAACAACTATTAAATTAAGGTTCTCATATCCTTTTCCACTTTCTTTTCCATATCTCTTAGCTACAGCCTTTTGATTTAAAGCATGGAATTTACTCTTCCTTGGTAGTTCTGGTAGGCCTGAAATTCTTGAAACCTCCTGAAGTTCATCTACCACAACTGGATCAACTATAAAAGCTTTTATTCCCAATTCATCTGCTATTTCTTTTGATAATATTCCACCTAAGTTAGATGCATGCTGTCCTTGTACTCCTATTTTCAAATCTTCTATCATCAAATCATCAACTTCATAAGTTCCTCCTGGCATAGGTTTAAGCATTCCACCTCTACCAACTACAGCATCTAAGGTTTTTATATCAAAATTTTTATTTTTTAATACATCTAAAATAACACCTTTCCTAAACCCCTTTTGATCATATATAGTTTCATATGAAAGAATTTCCTCTGATGAGTGCCTTAAAGTTTCAACTAAAACTTCATGTTCTCCATCATAAACTCCAATCTTAGTTGATGTTGATCCTGGATTAATTATTAATAACCTGTATGACATTTCTCAATCTCCCCTTTATCCCCTTATTTATTTTATTCTGCAACTAATGCTGCTAAAGCTATAGAGTTAACTTTAGTTTCGCAACTATCTGCTCTAGATGTTAGAATTACTGGTGCTGATGTTCCTACTAAAATTCCTCCATTTCTAGTTTTAGCTGTATATGTTAATGCTTTATACATTACATTTGCTGATTCTATATTTGGAAATACTAATATATCTGCTTTTCCAGCAACTTCACCTTTTATACCCTTATGGTGAGCAGCGTCCTCTGATAATGCATTATCTAATGCCAATGGACCATCTACTATACATCCTTTGATTTGACCCCTATCATTCATTTTAGATAAAAGTGATGCATCTATTGTGGCTGGCATGTCTGGATTTACAACTTCTACAGCACAAATTGGAGCTACCTTTGGATACCCTATTCCACAAGATTTAGCTACCATTACTGAATTATTAATAATCTGAATCTTTGCTTTAATATCGGGATAAGTATTAAATGCAGCATCTGTAAGTAAAATCAGTCTGTCTATCCCTTCAATCTCAAATACTGCAACATGAGACATAAGTTTTCCTGTCCTTAATCCCACTTCCTTATTTAATACTCCTCTTAAAAATGTAGCTGTATCTACAAGCCCCTTCATTACCATATCAGCTTGTCCACTAGATACTAACTCCATAGCCTTCAACGTAGCTTTTTGAGGATTCTTTTCGTTTACTATTTCAAACTTACTTAAATCCATATCAATATTCTTAGCTATTTCTTCAATTTTTTCTTTATCTCCTACTAGGATTGCATCTACAATACCTCTGTCCTTTGCTAAGCTTACAGCTTCTAAGACAGGCTCATCTTGAGCTACTGCTACGGCTAACTTCTTAGTACTTACAGCTTTTAATTGTGAAAATAATTCTTCAAAATTCTTTCCCATATAACACCTCATACTATTCCATATTTTCTTTATTTTTTGTTAAATTTGTATCATTATTACTATTATACCACTATTTTACTATTTTGAAATTATATTCAATATTTTTCCAAAATAATTTTCTACACATTTAGCTTAAAATCCTTATTTACTCTCCATATTGACGATATTTATTAATTAACTTTTGATAAAGTTATGCACAGATATTTAAAAATATAATTTCCTAAAGAATAAAAAAAGGAATTGCGTAAGCAATTCCTTCTATAACTCTTAATTTTTAATTCTTAACTATTAATTAATTTATACTTTCCTATAATTCTTTCTGCCACTTTTATTCCATCAACTGCTGCTGATATTATTCCTCCAGCAAATCCAGCTCCTTCACCAGCTGGATATAAGCCATGCATAGATATACTTTCTAAGTTTTCATTTCTAGTTATTCTTACTGGGGCAGAAGTTCTAGTTTCTATACCTGTAAGAACTGCATCTGCTCTTCCATACCCTTGAATCTTCTTATCAAAGTTACCTACACCTTCCTTTATAGCTTCTACTACATAATTTGGTAAGCATCCTCTCATATCAACTAATTCAAACCCTGGCTTATAGCTTGGATTTACAGCTCCTAACTTAGTAGACTTTCTATCATTTAAAAAGTCTCCTAATAACTGAACTGGTGCATTATAATTACTTCCTCCAAGTTTAAATGCTAAACTTTCATAATGTCTTTGGAACTCCATTCCTCTTAAAACATCATTTCCTTCAAAATCTTCAGGGCTAACTGTAACTACTAAAGCAGAATTTGCATTTTCTAAGTCTCTAGCATGATAACTCATTCCATTTGAAACTAATCTATTCTCTTCTGAAGAAGCTGCAACAACAACTCCTCCTGGACACATACAAAACGAATAAACTCCTCTATTTAAATCTTTACTTTGGTATGTAAGCTTATAATCTGCAGCTTTTAATCTTGGGTGGTTATGATATTTACCATATTGAGAAATATTAATCATCTCTTGAGGATGCTCTATTCTTACCCCTACTGCAAAAGCTTTTGGTTCCATAAATATCCCTATTTCTTTTAACATCTCATATGTATCTCTTGAACTATGTCCTAATGCTAAAACTAAAGCCTCACAAGGTATTTCATTTCCATTAACTACTATACTCTTAATCTTACCATCTTTTCCGTTTATGTACTCAAGCTTTGATGAAAACATAACTTCTCCACCTAAAGCTATTATTTTCTTTCTTATATTTTTAACTACATCCTTTAGTATATCCGTTCCAACATGAGGCTTAGCTTCATATATAATTTCTGATGGCGCTCCTGCGTCAACTAACTGTTCTAAAACATAATCACATCTTTTATCTTTAATTCTCGTAGTTAGCTTACCATCTGAAAACGATCCTGCCCCTCCTTCTCCAAACTGAACATTAGATTCTAAATTTAGTTCTCCCTTATCCCAAAACCTTTTTACAGTTTCAGTCCTTTTATCTACATCTTCTCCTCTTTCTATAACTAAAGGTCTATATCCCTTTTCAGCCAACATTAAAGCTGCAAATAATCCTGCTGGTCCTAATCCTACTACTACAGGTCTACTGTTAAGTTTCTCATTTCCTGGCTCTACATCAGGATCATACTTTGTATCATCTATCTTTACATTATTATCATGAAGTTTATCAACTATTTTCTTTTCGTTTTTATGATTAACTTCAACCGCATATGTAAATTTAATGTTATTCTTATTTCTTGCATCTAAACTTTCTTTTATAATTTTAAAGTTTTCTATTTCACCAATTGATACTTTTAATTTTTTACTTACTCTTTTCTTTACTACTTCTATATCATCATCTAATCCTAGTACTATATTGTTAATTCTTATAGTCATATAATCACCTTTCAAATTGTTTTTTAAGGAACTATAACCTACTGGTTTATAATTCTATTTATCAAGTCGTAATTCAATCTGCGATAATTTCTTTAAATACATAGCTGATTAAAAATTTAACCTTTGATATTACTTATAGTTCTATATTTTATCATATCTTATTTATTAATACAGTTTTTTATAAAAAAATAAAGCCATCTTATTGATGGCTTTATTAATCAAATATTATCTATAAATTTATTCTGTTGGCGGAGTTTCCGTAACTATCTTTTCTATATTAAAAGATACTTTATCCAAAGCTTCTATCCTCACCTTATCATTAGGTGTAATTAACGCTATCGTTGGAGCTTCTGTAAATTGTCCTGCTTCAGTATAGCTTGATAAATCTAAACTAGCAGTTATTGATTCTGACGTTATATTCTTTATATCCTCTTCATAACCACTAACTTTTATCCTTATACTTTTATTAGGTGCATCAAGCGTTAATCCTTCATTTAATCCATTTAATGCAACATCTACAGTAACCTCTTTACTTACTTCACTTTCCACAACAACATTTATAGAAATGCTTTGAACTTCTCCTAGATTAACCTGTACTTTGTCAGGTATTTTTAATGCTACATCTATACTTGTATTTCCTGTAATATTTGATAGATTTACTACATCACTTTCAATTACATCAATAGTATCTAAAATTTCCTTAGGTCCACTTAATTCAACCTCTTTATAATTTGGTGTAAAATCTTTTAATCTTAAACCACTTGTTAGTTGACCTACTGTATTTATTTTAATAGGAACCACTTTTCCTTCATTTACTTTTATAGTTGCATCAACTGTATCTTGAGATAATGTTACATTTTCAATTTTATTACCATTCTCATCTACAGGATATAAATGATAACTCTTAGATATTGTTTCATTTACATTATATTCTTCACCTCTAGCTACTACTGAATAAACCTTATCTACTGCTGATTTTGGTCCACTAATAGTTACTTTACTTTTAGCAAATTCTATTGGCGCAACATAATAAGTCGGTTTTGCTATTATATCTATCTCTGAAGTTATCTCTACATCTCTCTTAATATATTCATCTATATATATCGTTAAGGTCAATGAACTATTATTCTTTATTGCCACTCTAGCAGGTGAATCAACTATATGAACTGGAATCTTATTAGCTCCAACCTTATAAGCATATTCGCTTAAATCTATAGTAATTTCAAAGTCATCCTTACTTATTTTACGTAAATCTTGAGTCGTTCCTTCAACCTTTAAGTTAACAAAGAATTGCTGGTTAGGAGCCAGTATAAGATTAGAATCTCTAAGCACTCCCTCATTCATAAGTTTGACAGGTACTTTATTTATATCTTGTGTCTTAATTGGGTTCTCTACATTCGTTACATAGAACCATAAAGCTACGGATAATAAAAGACATACTATTTGAACTATTACTTTTTGTTTATTATTCCAGTTATCCATAATTTCACCTTCTTGCCTGCCGTTTTAACTTTCTTCTCTTCTCTATGTTCCATTATCTTCAGTAAAATTACTCTTAATTTCTCTTTATCATAGTTTCTTGTTAATCTACCATTTATAGCCAATGAAATAGTTCCTGTTTCTTCTGAAACTATTATAACTATTGAATCTGATATTTCAGATAATCCAATAGCTGCTCTATGCCTAGTTCCAAGCTTTTTATTAATATCCTTATTACCGGTCAAAGGCAACACGCAACCTGATGCTAATATTTTATTTTTCCCTATAATCGTTGCACCATCATGTAACGGTGTATTTACTACAAATATATTTTCTAAAAGATTTGCTGAAATTCTTGCATCTAATATAGTTCCAGTAGATGTTATTTCAGCAAGCCCTGTACTTTGTTCAATAACTATTAATGCTCCAGTCTTAGTTTCGGCTAAGTTAGATACAGCTGTAACTATTTCTTTTACATATATATTTCTTTTTTCACTATCTTCGAAACCATGTACATCTTCAAATGCACTTCTTCCTAAATGCTCTAACGCTCTTCTTATTTCTGGTTGAAAAATAATTACTACTGATAATACTCCTATAGTTAATGTTTTATTCAATATAAAATTCAACATCGTTAAATTTAGCAATCCACTTATAGGAATTAATATAATTATAAAAACTATACCTTTCAATAATTGTTCTGCTCTAGTTTCTTTTATAAGCATATATCCTTTATAAAAAATAAATGCAACTGCTAAAATATCTACAATAGACATTATTGAAATATTTGCTAGTGAATTTGTAACCACTGTAAAAAACTCTTGCATTTAGTCCACCACCATAAATTTTCTAATTAAAATTATACACCATTATTCCAAGTCTTAGTATAAAAAATTTTATTTTATTATTTTTCCTTAACTTATTAATATTTATTTACTTTCATTAATATAAATTTATGTAAAGAATACTTTTTCGAGGTGTATATAATGGAAAACTTAAAAATTAAATTTAGAGGAAATCATAAGTTTATAGTAATTTTATTTTTATTAGTTTTACTAACATTACTATCTATAATATTTATTTATAATTATAAACTTAAAAATAATGTTAAAGAATCTAATACTTTTGATCATATAGTTGATGAATTAAATACTATAAACAATTCAATTGAAGAGTGCTCTACTGAATTTACTCTAAATAATAAAAACACAGTAACTACTCTTAAAAACAATATTGATAATTTAGAAAAAGTTAAAAATAATTTACGCTCTTTAGTAATTGTTGATGATTACGGTAGAGAAACTTCTTCTAAAATTCTTTCTTCTATAGAGTCTGCCCAAAATCTATATAATTGTTGCATTTCGTCTTTAGAATATCAAAACATATCATCTACCTCTGACTATGTAAGTAAAATAAATGAGCAACAATTTGACTTATTAAAAAGCTATGTTGATTTAAATTATTTAGGCATAGAAATAGGATTTACTGATGACTCTTTAATATTTTTCGACAAACTAATAAATTACTTGAGTAATTTAGAGACTCTTACCAAAAAGAGTAATGTAAATACATCTCAAGGTGAATTATTTATAAAGAGCTTTAAAACTGCTGTTAACGATTTATCACAATTAGCTGAAAACCTTGAACCTGCTATATCAAAAGTTAGAGAAGATAATAGGTCTTTCGATGCTATATTAAAAGATTTGGCCGATAAAGAAAGTAAATACTTAAGTATAAAAAGTAGTATTAATAGTATTTCTATTCCTGAAGGCTATTTATCATACTATACTTCTCTAATTGATACCTGTAACTTATATTCTAATTATTTAAAAACACTAAAGGTAGCTATAATATTCGAAAAATCATCTAGTAATTATGAAGATAATAAAGAAAGTATAGATAAAAATTATAAAAATGCTTTTTCTAAATTGGATGATGTTAATGACTCATTAAAATCTCTAGAAAAATCTTCAGAAAATTTTTAGTATTAATTTTCTTATTTTGGGTAAAAATATTGTTTGATTGGGTTATATCCAAAAGGAGGTTTTTATGAAAAAATTCAAACAAGTATTTTCTTTTATTTTGACCCTTTCTCTTTCAGCGCTATATAGTTATCCTAATTTTGCTTGCGAAAATGATATGCTTATGGTTCAGGATAGCGCAAACATACTTTTAACAACTAAAGCAAACGACAATTCAATAAATAATTTTATAGATATATCCAATGATGAGTATGTAGAAGTTTTTAATCAAAACGATAGAATGATTTATTTAACTCAAAATGATATATATCTTATGTCGCAAATAGTTTATGCTGAAAGTAAAGGGGAGCCCTTTGAAGGAAAGGTAGCAGTTGCATCAGTAATACTTAATAGAGTATTATCTCCTAACTTTCCTGATACTATTGAGGAGGTAGTATTTCAGCCAAATGCTTTTTCTTGCGTCATAGATAATGAAATACACGTATCACCTTCTCAAGAATGTTTCGATGCAGTATATGAAGCAATAAATGGTCATGATCCAACAAGAGAGGCGTTATTCTTTTATAACCCTGAAATCGCAACATGTAGTTGGATGCAACAAGTTGATAAAACTAATATAACACCTATAGGCCATCATGTTTTCTTCTCATTATACTAAATAAAGCGCGACGCACTTTATTTAGTTAAGAGTTAAAAGAGAATAGCTAGAAGTTTAGAAATAAAGTCAGCTAAAGCTGACTTTAAAATATTATATTTTAGAAACTGCAGAGCAGTTTCTTCCTAAACTTTTCACTTTTAACTCTTCACTCTTAACTTTAAAAGTGCTTCGCACTTTTATTCAAATGTTCCTTTTATAACAGCTTCTCCTTTTTGAACAACTATTTTACCTTTAGCTATTACCATATCTATATCTAAACTTTCTTCATCTACTATTACAAAGTCTGCATCTCTTCCTTCTGTTATTCTTCCTTTATTGTCAAGCTTAAGTATATTTGCTACATTAGAAGTTATTACTTTTATTGCTTCTTCTATCGGAACATTATGATTTTTTATACTTTCCTTAACCTCTCTATATAAACTAGCTACTGAACATATTCCTAAACCGATTAAATGTCCTTGTTCATCAAATCTAGGCATACTTCCATTTGCATCTGATGAAAATGTTATATGTTCTATATCTACTCCATTTTTCCAAAGAATTGCTAGACCTTCACCAGCTCTTATTTCTCCTGGTTCTAAAAAGTTAGGATCACTGCTTGTTGTTAAATCTATAAATCCTCCTCGTTTAGCGTATGCTTCACCTTCATAAAATAACTTATCACTTCTATTTATATGAGTTGGCAATACTTGTGTTGGTGGAATTTCTGTTTCATCTATTAATTTAGATAAATACTCTAATTTTCTAGCCCCATTACCTAAATGAACATTTACTATTCCTGCTTTTCCTGATAACAATCCTCCAACTCTTGCGCTAGCTACTGTATTAACAAAGTCTTGATATGTAGCTTGAGAGCTTCTATGATCTGATAATGCAACTTCTCCAACTCCTATTACCTTATCAACCATCATCATGTCACCTTTAATACTGTCAGTTATTGTTTTAACTGGAATCTCATAAGAACCTGTATAACAATAAGTAGTTATTCCCTCTTCTTCTAAGCCTTTAGCTTTGGCAATTAATGATCTCATATTTCTACATACTCCATCAGTTCCAATGCATCCTACTACTGTAGTTACTCCCGCTTCTATTAGTGTTGATAACTGCATCTCTGGTGTACGTGTCTTAAATCCACCTTCACCACCTCCACCTAATATATGAACATGATTATCTATAAATCCTGGATAAAGTAACTTTCCTTTTCCATCAATTATTTCTATTGCTACAAAATTATTTGGAATCTCTACATTATCATATATTCCTTCAATTTTATTTGAAGTTATTACTACATCTTTAATTCCTAGATCTTCTGGTGCGTAAACATGTATATTCTTAATAACAGTAATCATTATTTTCCTCCTATACTTTTCTTAAAAACTTTATCTAAGTTATATTTTTTTATCATATTAATATTATTAGTTACAAATAGAATATTAATCCTAATATTGCCGCAATAACTACAACTAAAATTGGATGTACTTTCTTGGATAATAATATGATTCCTATTATTATTGTTATAATTATACTTTTAAAATCTATATAAGATTCTTTTGCTAAATCTATAAATGCATATATTATAAGTGCTATAAGTATTGGTCTCATTCCAGCTAACATAGACCTTATAACTATAGATTCCTTAAACTTATTTAATATTTTACTAATTATACTTACTAATATAAATGATGTTGTAACTACTCCTATTGTAGCTATGGCGCTTCCAATAACACCTCCTACCTTATATCCAACAAAGGTCGCAGAATTTATAGCTACAGGCCCTGGTGTCATTTGTGATATACCTATTATGTCACTAAATTCAGACATAGATATCCATGAATTATTTTCTACTATTTCTTTTTGCATGAAAGGTAACATTGCATATCCGCCACCAAAGCTAAAAGTACCTATCTTTAAAAAAGCTAAGTAAAGTCTAATTAATATCTCCATAACCTTACACCTGCTTTCTTAAAAATATAATCCCATATAGACCTGAAAGTATTATTACCAATACAGGATGTATATTAAAAAACGCCAATGCAATCAGTCCAATAATAATAGTTATAGCTGTTCTTATATTCTTTTCTAAACCTTTTGAAAGACTTATTGCTCCCACTAAAACTAGCATTGGTACTGCTGCTGTTATCCCTTTAAATGCCGCATTTACATAATAATTATCTCTAAATTGCATAAAAAATACTGCAATGATTAAAATAATAAAAAATGATGGCAATATTACTGCAAGTAGCGCTACTATAGCACCTAACAACCCTGCAATTTTATATCCTAAGAATATTGATGTATTTATAGCCAAGGCCCCTGGTAGGCTTTGAGAAACTACTAAAATATCTACAAATTCATCTTTAGTAATCCATCCTTTATTTCCTACTACTTCTTTTTCAATTAATGGTATCATCGCATAGCCTCCACCAAATGTAAAAGCTCCTATCTTAAATATTGATAAAAATAGTCCTAAAACTTTTTCCATATTACACCTCAAATTACATATAAGTATCCTTATAATTAATATTCTTCTTTCTTTTTATTATTCCTGTCGAAAATTTAAAGATACTGTTTAGTCAATTAAGAATTCATGATTGGAAATTAATAAACAAAAAAAGTGCGCCTAAGCGCACTTTTTACTTTAATTAATAACTATTCATTTTAAATTATTAATGACTACTCTTGTTCTAAAATTATCTTCTTAGCTGTTAGAATTGAAGTAGCACTCATTGAGAATTCGTCTAGTCCATATTCTACTAATGTTGGGATAGCAGCTTCATCTCCTGCCATTTCTCCACACATTCCAACCCACTTACCATGCTTGTGAGCTCCATCAATAGTCATCTTTATTAATCTTAATACAGCTGGATGCATTGGATTGTAAAGGTATGATACCTTTTCACTCATTCTATCAGCAGCTAATGTGTATTGGATTAAGTCGTTAGTTCCGATTGAGAAGAAGTCTACATATTTAGCTAATTCATCAGCCATAACTGCTGCAGCTGGAATTTCAACCATGATACCCCATTGAGTTGTATCTGAAGTCTTAACACCTTCAGCATGTAATTCTGCTCTGCATTCTTCAACGAAAGCCTTAGCAGCTTGGAATTCTTCTAATCCTGAAATCATTGGGAACATTACGCAAAGATTTCCGTATACAGAAGCTCTTAATAAAGCTCTTATTTGAACTCTGAATATGTCTTTTCTATCTAAGCATAATCTTATAGCTCTGTATCCTAAGAATGGGTTCATTTCTTCCGGTAATGGTAAGTATGGTAATACTTTATCCCCACCGATATCTAATGTTCTAATAACTATTTGCTTACCGTTAGCTTTTTCTAAAACAGTCTTGTAAGCTTGGAATTGTTCTTCTTCAGTTGGAGCTGAATCTCTGTCCATGTATAAGAACTCAGTTCTAAATAGACCTACCCCATCTCCACCGTTAGCTAATACTTGATCTATATCTTCTGGCTTACCGATGTTACCACAAACTTCAATTCTCTTACCTGATTTAGTTACAGTTTTAACTTCGATAAGTTTCTTTAATTCTTCTTGTTCTGCTGCAAATTTTTCTTTTTTAGCAACATATTCAGCAATAACCTCTTCTGATGGATTGATTATAGCAAATCCTTCCATACCGTCAACTATGATTGAATCACCATTTTTAACTGATTTAGTTATATCTCCTAAACCAACTACAGCTGGGATTTCTAAAGTTCTAGCCATGATAGCTGAGTGAGAAGTTCTTCCTCCGATATCAGTTAAGAAACCAACAACCTTTGATCTATCTAATTGAGCTGTATCTGATGGAGTTAAATCATAGGCAACAACTACAGTATTTGCTTCAGTTATAGCAAATCCACTTCCACCTTTTCCTGCTAAGTTAGAGATTATTCTCTTAGAAACGTCTTTAATATCAGCAGCTCTTTCTCTCATATAGTCATCTTCCATTGATTCGAAGATCATAACAAATGTATCTGTAACGCTTTGAACTGCCTTCATAGCATTTAAGCTGTCACCTTCTATAGTCATTTCCATTTGACCTGTGAATTCTGGGTCATCTAATAAAGTTAAATGAGCTTCGAAAACTTGTGCTTCGTGCTCTCCTATTTCTGCAAGGGTTTTTTCTTTTATAGCTGTTAATTGCTCTTTACAAGCTTCTAAAGCTTTTTGTAACTTTTCCTTTTCAGCAGCTACGTCTGAAACCTTAGCATCAGTTATAACTATTTCTTCATGTTCTTGTATGAATACTTTACCTATTGCATAACCCTTTGATGCAGCAATACCTTTTTTCATTATTGAATTCCTCCCTATACCTTAAGCATAAATCTTGTTGTTCTTAAGTTGAAAATTAATTTAAAATTTTATCAAATAATTATCACTAATTTTCATTATAACATATTTTTTATTATTGTTAATAAAAAATGTTTACATTTTTTCCAATTCGACAAAAATCTTATATCATTTTCCCTACAAATTAAGCAAACCTTTCTATAAATCATCTATTAATGTACTAGCTTTTGCATATGCTGTTGATTTTGCCTCAAAGAAATCTGTCTTAACTGAGTTTGCATCTGATAATGTATCTACCCAATTAGCTGGATTTTTATCATAACCTTTATACAAAGGTGTTAATCCTATTTCCTTCAATCTCTTATTTCCTAAATATTTTATATATGATTCTATCATATTTTTATTTATCCCTTGTATATTATCTCCAATAACATAATGGCCCCAATTTATTTCATTCTCTACTCCTGTTCTCATCATCTCTCTTAATTCTTCTTTAAGATCTTCTGTAAATAGATTTTCCTCTTCCCTTTGAAGTTCTCTCATTATATTTCTAAATAACCAAAGGTGAGTATTTTCATCTCTATTAATATATCTTATCTCTTGAGCTGATCCAGGCATTTTTCCATTTCTCTCTAAATTATAGAAGAACATAAATCCTGAGTAAAAATATATACCTTCTAGTATATAGTTTGCCATTATAGTCTTAATCAAATTCTCTTTTGTAGGTGAATCTATAAAATTATTATATAAATCTCCTATGAATTTATTTCTACTAAGTAAAATCTCATCATCTTTCCACTGATAAAGTATTTCATTTCTCTTCTCTGGAGAACATATAGTATCTAACATGTAACTATAACTTTGAGAGTGAACAGCCTCTTGGAAAGCTTGAATCGTTAAACATAAATTCACTTCACTAGCTGTGATGAAATTATTTATATTACTCAAATTAGCAGTTTGTATTGAATCTAAAAATATTAAGAAAGAAAGTATTTTATCATAAGCTGTTCTTTCTTCATTAGTTAACCTATTATAATCTTTTAAATCCTGAGCAAGATTAATTTCTTCTGGTATCCAGAAGTTATTCATTCCTTGTCTGTACCAATCAGAAACCCAACTATATTTCATGTTATTAAAATCATTTAAATTTGTTGTATTTCCATTAATCATTCTTTTCTTACTTATTTCTATATCCCCATTTTCATTAAACAGAGGCTTTCTATTAACATTCATCTCTCATTTCTCCTCACTCTTATTTAATTAAGAATTAAAAGTTAAAAATTTATAATTAATGTTAAACTGCTTATGCAGTTTTCAATTTTATAAAATCAATTTATCTAATTTACTTCTTTAACTCTTTATTATTATTTAACTATTATATTTTTAAAAGTTAGAAACTGCATTAGCAGTTTCCTCCTAAATTTAAAATTGTTATTTATTAATTTTTAATTATTTTATGCTGAACAACTCTCGCAATCTGCAACAGTTAATGATTTAGATCTTACATAATAAATTGATTTAACTCCACATTTACATGCTTCTATATATAAATTCATTATTTGTCTCATTGTATAGTCTGTAGTTATATATAAATTAAACGACTGCCCTTGATCTATATGTCTTTGTCTTATGCCATTTACTTGTATGCATAACTTTTGGTCTATATTATATGCAGAGTTATAATACCAGAAGTTTTCCCAACTTAAATTTGGTGCTGTTTTAGGTATTATACTTCCCTTTTTCTCTTCTAACCAGAATCTTGCCATTACAGGATCAACACCCTCTGAAGTTCCTGCTATAGTAGCAGTAGATCCATTTGGAGCAACTGCAAATAAATATCCATTTCTCATCCCAAATTCTTTAATATTTTTTCTTAATTCATCCCACATTGTTGACTTATAATTTCTTAAGTCAAAGTATTCACCTGTTTGCCAATCTGAACCTTCAAAATATGAATATGAACCTTTTTCTTTTGCAATATCCATACTAGCTTTTATTGCATAGAAATTAATTCTTTCATAAACTTTATCAGCAAACTCTAAATGCTTATCTTCTGTCCAATGTATTCTATTGTTAGCTAACATGTGGTGATATCCACTTGTTCCAAGACCTATAGCTCTATACTTCTTATTAGTTACCTCTGCAAATGGTACTGCATAATAATTTAAGTCTATTACATTGTCCATAGCTCTTATTTGAGTCTCAACTACATACTCAATTTCTTTATCTGAATTTACATCTACATTTCCTAAAACTACTGATGAAAGATTACAAACTACAAAGTCTCCGGCTTTAGTTTTTTCTACTATTATTTTATCTCCATTTTCATCAGTTATTTCTGTTTGCTGTATGTCCATAGCGCTTGTGTTTTGCATTATTTCTGTACAAAGATTTGAAGAGTATATCATACCTTTATGCTTATTAGGATTCATCTTATTGGCTGTATCCCTATAAAAAGCAAATGGAGTACCAGTTTCTGCTGCACTCTTTATAATTAATCTAACTATATCCTTAACAGACATTACTCTCTTTTCTATTCTGTCATCATTAACACAATCATAATATCTTTCTTCCCATTCTTGACCATAAAAATCTTCTAGATTATATCCTTTTACAGTTCTTATTTCATGAGGACACATCATATACCAGTTCGCATCTATATCACTCTCTGCTAACTTCCAGAAAAGATCTGGATAACAAAGTCCAGGGAACACATCATGTGCTTTCTTTCTATCATCACCATTGTTTGTTCTTAATTGTAAAAACTCTGGTAAGTCCTTATGCCAAGCATCTAACCATATTGCTACTGACCCATTTCTAACTCCTAGCTGGTCAACTGCAATAGCTGTGTCATTAAATAACTTTATCCATGGTATAACTCCACCTGCTGCACCCTTAAATCCTCTTATAGTAGATCCCATAGCTCTTACTTTCCCAATATATATTCCCATTCCTCCACCAAATTTAGATACTTCAGCAAAGTTATCTAATGATTTATATATTCCTTTTAAGCTATCATCTACTGTATCTATAAAACATGAGCTTAATTGATAAAATGGCTTTCTTGCATTTGACATTGTTGGAGTAGCCATAGTTGCCTTTAGTGAGCTTAAAACATCATAAAATCTTTTAGCCCAATATAATCTATTTTCCTTTTTCTCTGGAATTGCTAAATGCATAGCTATCCCCATAAACATTTGTTGAGGTAATTCTAAAACAGCTCTATTAAAATCTTGAATTAAATATCTCTTTGCTAACAAATCTATTCCGCTATATGTAAATATAAAGTCTCTCTCTGGCTTTATTTTTTTCTCTAATTCATCTATATCATCTTTTGAGTAATTATTTAATATATACTCTCCATAAAGCTTTCTTTCCGTCATAGCACTTATGAAGTTATAAAAATCACCGTATACATTAGAACCCTCTTCTAACCCTCTATTTTTTCTTATATCATCATATAATTTATCTATATATAATTTCGAAGCGACATATTGCCACTTAGGTTCACTATCTGTTGTTAATTCAAGTGAAATTTGAATTACTGAATTTCTGACCTCATCATTGCTCATTGATGGTCTTATTATATTCGCACAGCTTTCTATTAACTTCTTACTTGTATATATCTCATTTTCCCCTTCTATTCCTTTAACTGCATAATCACATATTTTTTGTAAATATCCCATTGTTTCCTCCACCACATATAGTATACTATACTTTATTTTTCAACACTCTAACACAATATATTGTTAATTATAACTTTGCTATATATACTTGTAAAATTAAAAAAGATTTAAAAAAAAGAGAAAATAACATACTTTCCTCTCTATTTCTTAAATTCTCTAATATTTTTACTATCTAATAATCGCTACTACTTAATATTACTTATTGAAATCTTTTCATATTTTATTGATAATTTTATGAATATCATATTAACATCTCCTAAAAACTAATATATAATCAAATTTGTGATAAAGAATACTTGCAACACGAGGTGCACTAATGAAAGATTTAATTAAATCAAAAACTTTTTATATTGATGTAATAGTTATAATCTTAGGATGTTTTATCTATTCTCTAGGGGTCAACCTTTTTTTAACTAATGCAAAGCTTGTAAGTGGGGGAGTAACAGGGATAGCACTTATTTTTCAATATGCATCTGATATTCCATCAGGGGTTACTGTGTTCCTATTAAATATTCCTTTATTCTTTGTAAGTTATAAGTTCCTTAGCAAAAGATTTACTTTGTATACTGCTATAGGTATGATTTCAATTTCATTATCATTAATCTTAACTAAGCCATTATCATCATTAGTTCAAGTTAATGACATGCTACTATACTGTATATATGGTGGAGTCTTATGTGGTGTAGGTATGGGACTAGTATTTTATAGAAATGGTTCTACAGGCGGAATAGATATTATAACTATGGTAATTAGAAAGAATTATTCTAATTTTGAAATTGGTAAACTTAATTTCGGATTCAATCTGATTATAGTAGCTATCGCAGCACTTATTTTTGGTTTGCCACAAGCTTTATATACCCTTATATCTATGTTTATACAAGGAACACTTCTAGATAAGGTTTTAAATGGATTTACCAGCAAGAAACTATTGTTAATTCTTACTGAAAAAGAAAATGATATTATAAACTATGTTATTAATGATTTACATCGTGGTATTACATCAATTATGGCAGAAGGTGAATATACTCACAGTAAAAAGAAGATGTTATATGTAGCTATAACATCATCACAATTTATCAGTTTAAAAAATAAAATTCTTCGTATTGATCCTAAAGCATTTATTACAATAATCGATGCTTCAGAGGTTAAGGGCAAAGGATTCGTAAATATATAGCTAAAATTTAAGAGTTAAAAGTTAAAGATGAAACTACTAAAGTAGCTTCCAAAACAATAAAGTTACAATAACTTTGTTCTTTAACTTCTAACTCTTCTCTATTAACTTTTCGTGTTATTTCCTCGGAAATCCCTATTAATTGCTATTCTCGTTAGTATTATTACTATTTTCACTGAAATACCTATCTATTCCTAAAGAAATTCCATCAACTATTAAATTTTGATGTTCTTCACTCTTTAGTTTTATTTCCTCTTCAGGGTTAGATAAAAATCCACATTCAACTAATATTGATGCTCCATCAAACTTATCTCTTAGAATTAAGTATGCTTCACCAGCAGGCTTAGCAACTCTTTTATTATTATCTTTAATTGTCTCTTTTAAGGAATCTTGAACTACATTAGCCAATGTTGAACTCTTATCATTAGATGCATACCACACCTGTGCTCCATAGCACTTGCTTTGAGCAAACATATTTTGATGTATAGAAACAAAGATATCACAATTAGTTTCTACTTTCATGTCTGCCCTTCTTTTTAGGTCATCACGTTTTTTCTCTCTAATAGTACTTCCTTTTTGATATAAACCTTCATCCTCATCTCTAGTCATATAGACAGTATATCCTTTACTAACTAGGTTTTCTTTAAGCTTTAATGCTATTTGAAGATTTATATCTTTTTCAATAGTTCCATTCTTAGATTGGGCTCCTCCATCAATTCCTCCATGACCTGGATCTATTAATACAACTTTAGAGTCATCACTTTCCATACTTGCTTTTGTAGGAATTGTACAAATTGATAATAGAACAAAAATACTAAATGCAAATATAATAATCTTTTTCATATTATTCCTCCAACTAAACATATCTGATATTAGTATTCTTTAATGCTTCATTCTTTATACCATCTTATATTAGTTAAATTTAATATCTATCTTTTATAACTAAATTAGATAAAAAAAGATGTTATAGATTTTACTCTATAACATCTTTTGACTTATTAATTATTTTCTATAACACTCTCAGCTATATTAGTTGAATGGTCTCCTATTCTTTCAAGGTTACTTAATAGATCTAGGAAAACCGCACCTGCATACGCATTGCAAGTTCCATCATATAATCTCTTTATGTGTAAATCTCTGAATTTTCTTTGTTTCTTATCTATTTGTGATTCTACATCCATAACAGTCTTAGCTTTTTCAACATCTCTATTTTCATAACTTTCAATAGCTATATCTACAGCTTGTAAAGTTGATTCATATATTGATCTTAATTCATCTAAAGCTTCAATACTATATTCTAATCTTTTATTTATCTTTTGAATTGTTAAGTCAGCAAGATTCTCTGCATGATCTCCAATTCTCTCTATATCAGTAACTATGTGGAATGTAGCTGCTACTATATTCTTTTCTTTATCTGATAAATCGCATTTAGATAATTTAACTAAATAAGTTGTAATACATTCTTCAAGAATATTTATTACATTCTCATTTTCATAAACCTTTTGAGCTAATCTTTCATCATTACTAGTAAATGCACTCATAGCTAATTCTAAACTCTTCTTAGATTTGTTAGCCATTCTAATAGTTTCTTTAATAACTTGTCCAGCAGCAATTACTGGTGTTTCTAATAATCTATCATCTATATATTTTACTCCAGCCTTTTCATCGTCATCATCACCTGGAATTAATTTAGTAACGATCTTAATTAATATAGGTATTAACGGCACCATTATTAACGTATTAACTACATTAAATATAGTATGTGAATTTGCTATTTGTCTGCTTACATCTGAAGTAAATCCAGATACGAAATTTCCTAATATATTTGTAGCTATAAGCGGTAAGAATATTACGGTACCAACTATATTGAATATTAAATGTAATAAAGCTGCTCTATGTGCTGTCTTATTTGTACCAACAGTTGCTATCATAGCAGTTACACAAGTACCTATATTACATCCCATTATTATTGGTAATGCTTGATTTATGTCTAATGCTCCAGCTGTAGCTAATGCTACTAAAATACCTGTAGTTGCAGATGAACTTTGTAATATTGCTGTTATTAAAGCTCCTGCAAGAACACCTAAGAATAAGTTACCACCAACAGTTGATAATATTTGTTGGAATACTACTGAATCAGTTAATGGCTTCATTGCTGAACTCATAGAACCCATTCCTGTAAATAAAATACCAAATCCTAAAATGATATTACCAATTTCTCTTGTTCTCTTTACTTTTACAAACATAACTATCATAGCACCAATAAAAACAAATATTGGAGCTATTGTGCTTAATTTAAAGGCTACAAGTTGAGCTGTTATTGTTGTACCAATATTAGCCCCCATTATGATTCCTGCTGCTTGTGCAAGATTCATAAGACCTGCATTAACAAATCCTACTACCATTACCGTAGTAGCACTACTACTTTGAATAACTGCAGTTACTATTGCCCCAACTATAACTGCTATAATCGGATTTTTAGTTACCTTTTCAAGTATCTTTTTTAAACCTTCTCCTGCAGCGTTTTCAAGACCATCACCCATTAATTTCATTCCGTAAATAAATAGTCCTAAACCACCTAATAACTTAATTATAACCATTAAAGTATCCAAAGATAATATTCTCCTTTTCTATATAATACTAAAGTTAATTTATTTTCTAGAGTAAGTTTACAATAATTCTTAACAATTGTTAAGAGTTCTGCCCGTTTTTTAACATAGATTTAATATAACTATATTCATTTAGATAAATTTTAAAAGTACATTATTAAATATTTATAAATAAACCAAATAACAATAGATTAAATTTAAAAATATTAATAATTTTACATTTTGTAGTTAGAAGAAATTTCTAATAATTGAGTAAAAAAAAAGAGAGGTAAAACCTCTCTTTGAACACCAAACTATCTCTTAGAGAATTGTGGAGCTCTTCTAGCCTTTTTAAGACCGTATTTCTTTCTTTCCTTCATTCTTGGGTCTCTTGTTACGAAACCAGCTTTCTTTAATTCAGACTTTAAGTTTTCATCTGATTTAATTAAAGCTCTAGTTATTCCGTGTCTGATAGCTCCAGCTTGACCTGTGAATCCACCACCGTGAACATTAACTAAAACGTCGAACTTTTCCTTAGTTCCTGTTAAAACTAATGGTTGGTTAACGATCATTCTTAAAGTTTCTAAACCAAAGTATGTTTCGATATCTCTTTTATTGATAACTACATTACCATTTCCTGGTACAAGTCTAACTCTTGCAACTGATTTTTTTCTTCTTCCAGTACCCATGTATTGAACTTTTGCCATTTTTTATTCCTCCTCCCGAGATTGTTGTATTAGTACTTTAATTCAAGTACTTCTGGTTTTTGAGCTTCGTGATCGTGCTCAGAACCTCTATATACTTTTAATTTACCAAGCATTTTTCTTCCTAATACTCCTGATGGAAGCATTCTTCTAACAGCTTCTTCGAAAGCAAATTCTGGCTTCTTAGCTAAAACTTCTCTATATGGAGTTTCTTTTAATCCACCTACGTATCCGCTGTATTTTCTCATCATTTTTTGATCTAACTTCTTACCAGTTAAAACAACTTGTTCAGCATTGATTACTATTACGTGATCTCCGCAGTCAACGTTTGGTGTAAATGTTGGCTTGTTCTTTCCTCTTAAGATAGAAGCAACTTGAGAAGCAACTCTTCCTAGTGGCTTTCCAGCAGCGTCAACAACATACCATTTTCTTTCAACTTCTTGTGCTTTTGCAATGTATGATTTCATGTTTTTCCCTCCCTGAACTTACATTTAAAGTAATTTTTTATAATTACCGATTTATGTTAAGATCCTGGGCTAGCGGATCTTACCTACATAAATATTCTAACAAACAAAACTTATTATAATACACGGTTTCGGGTGTGTCAACAAATTTTTGAATTTTTTTAATAATAAACTTCTTTTAGAAGTAATCCCTTAGCTGGCACACAGAATCCAGCTAATTTCCTATCCTTTTTTGCTATAATTTCTTCTATATACTGTGGTTTGTTCTTCCCTCTACCTACTTCAATAAGTGTTCCAACTATTATTCTAACCATATTATATAAGAAACCATCACCTGTCACCGAAATTTTTATAATTTCATCTTTTTCTTCTGCCTTTAAATCAAAAATAGTTCTTACCGTTCCTTTCACAGAGCTTCCTTGACTTCTAAATGCTATAAAATCATGAGTTCCTACAAAATATTTAGCAGCTTCTTTCATGGCATCCACGTCTAAGTCATACTTAGGATGATAAGAATAGTTTCTAAGTAAAGCAGAAGGGGCTTCTGTATTTAAAAGATTATATTCATAAGTCTTTCCTTTTGCATTATATCTCGCATGAAAATCATCATTTACCTCTTCTGATTTAATTATAACTATATCATCTGGTAATTTAGTATTTAATGCCTCTCTAAACCTCTTTGGTGGCACAGAGCTATTAGTCTTGAAGTTAGCTACAAAACCTTTTGCATGAACTCCTGCATCGGTTCTAGATGATCCTATAACTTCAATAGTCTCTTTAGTAATAGAAGCAATAGCTACTTCTATTGCTTCTTGTATAGTTATTTTATCTTTTTGTCTTTGCCATCCATAATAATTTGTTCCATCATATTCTATTGTTAGCTTTATATTATTCACATTATCACCTTACTGATTTAATATTACATAGCAAATCTTATTGTAAAACTTGCTATAACTAAAAGTGAGAAAACTCCGAAAGCTATAAAGTCTTTTGATGAGAACTTTAATACCTTCATTCTAGTTCTCCCTGCTCCCCCTCTATAGCATCTTGCCTCCATTGCCATAGCTAACTCATCTGCTCTTCTAAATGAGCTTATAAATAGTGGTACTAATAAAGGTATTAAACTCTTAGCCTTTTGAACTATTCCTCCAGTTTCAAAATCAGCACCTCTTGCCTTTTGCGCTTTCATAATCTTATCAGTTTCATCTATAAGAGTAGGAATAAACCTTAATGCTATTGTCATCATCATAGCAAGCTCGTGAGCTATTTCCTTTCCTATAGGCTTTAATAGTCTTTCTATGCCATCTGTAAGCTCTATAGGTGATGTAGTAAGTGTTAATACGGATGTACCCATTATAAGCAATACTAATCTTGCAGCCATAAATACAGCTGTTCTTATTCCTTCTTCATATATCTTAATAAAACCAAATTCAAATAATAAAGTTCCACCTCTAAGCATAAATATATTTAAAGCTGCAGTTAAAATTATTAAGAAAAATACAGGTTTTAATCCCTTATATAAATATCTCGGTGGGATTTGTGATATATATACTACTAATGCTAAGAAAGCAACAACAAATGCATACCCTATAAATTTATCAATTACAAATAGGCAAACTATAAATAATATTGATAATAATATTTTAGTTCTTGGGTCTAATTTATGAACAAATGAATCGCCAGGTAAATATTGACCTATAGTTATATCCTTAATCATAATTACTTTTCTCCCATATTAGATTTTTTATCATTAACAAATATCTTTAATAACTCTTCTTTTCCTTGTTCCACTGTAAATACTTCATCAGAAACATTAAATCCTCTTCTCTTCAACTCTCTCATTAAGTAAGTTACTTGTGGTACTCCAAGGCCTATTTCTTCTAATGTATCTATTTCTTTAAATACATCTTTAGGTTCTCCTTGAAGAGCTACTTTCCCATGATTCATAACTACTATTCTTTTAGCAAGCTTACCAACGTCCTCCATGCTATGGCTAACTAATATTATAGTCATCTTATACTCATCATGTAATTTTTTAATTTGAGCTAAAATATCTTCTCTTCCTTTTGGATCTAATCCAGCTGTAGGCTCATCTAAAATTAAAACCTTAGGTTCCATTGCAATAACACCAGCAATTGCAACTCTTCTTTTTTGCCCACCACTTAATTCAAATGGAGAAACATCTTTATATTTATCATAATCAAGCCCAACCATCTCCATGGCTCTTTTAACTCTTACTAATACCTCCTCTTGACCTAACCCTAAATTAGTAGGTCCAAAGGCTATATCTTTTTCAATTGTTTCTTCAAATAATTGATATTCTGGATATTGAAACACTAATCCAACTTTTTTTCTAATATCAGAAAGCTTGACACCTTTTTCTGTTATATCAATATTATCAACTATAATCTTTCCACTACTTGGCTCTAATAAGCCGTTTAGGTGTTGTATTAACGTTGATTTTCCTGATCCTGTATGTCCTATTAAAGCAATAAACTCTCCATCTTCTATGTATAAATTAACATCATCTAATGCCTTTTTTTCAAAAGGAGTTCTTGGCATATAGATATGTGTTAAATTTTCTATTTTAATTGACATATCGCACTCACCATCTCATTCACATTTAAAATTTTAGTATCAATATTTATACCTGATTTTTGTAACTCATAGCATAGTTCTGTTACTTGTGGTACATCTAAACCTATATCTTTCATTTTCTTAACTTGTGAAAATACATCTCTAGGTATTCCTTCTAATATAACTTTTCCGCCATCCATAACAACAACTCTATCAGCTTCAGCAGCTTCATCCATATAGTGAGTTATTAATATTACAGTTATTCCATATTTCTTATTTACTTCTTTTATATTACGTAAAACTTCTTTACGTCCTGATGGGTCTAACATCGCTGTAGGTTCATCAAATATTATACATTTAGGCTTCATAGCTAAAATACCTGCAATGGCTATTCTTTGCTTTTGTCCACCTGATAATAAATGTGGTGCATGCTTTTTATATTCTAGCATACCTACTTTTTCTAAAGCTTCATCAACTCTTTCCCTAATTTCTTCAGGAGGTACTCCTAAATTCTCTGGTCCAAAGGCAACATCTTCTTCTACTATAGTTGCAACTAATTGATTATCTGGATTTTGAAAAACCATTCCTGCTGCAGCTCTTATATCCCATAAATTTTTATCATCTGAAGTATTTAGCCCGTTTACCACCACAGTTCCTTCGCTTGGCAATAATAAAGCATTCATATGCTTTGCTATAGTTGATTTTCCAGATCCATTATGTCCTAATATAACTAGAAATTCTCCTTGCGCTACTTCAAGGTTTACACCATTTATAGCATACTTCGGAGCTTTATCTTCATAATTTTCATATTTAAAAACTAAGTCTTTACACTCAACCATTTTTGTCAATTCAATCCCTCCCTTAGAAAGTAATAATAAATATCATATAAAAACTTTATATTTTTTCCATAAATTAATTATATATCATGTTAAATTATTTACAAGTGTATATACTTTAAGAGAAAAGGTAAAACTTTTATATAATATCTAATTATATACAAAATGGGGATTAAGTATAAACTTAATCCCCTAATATATTATACTAATTCAAGTATAACAACTTCAGCTCCGTCCCCTCTTCTAGGGCCTTTTTTAATCATTCTAGTATATCCACCATTTCTGTCAGCATACTTTGGAGCGATTTCTTCAAATAAAGTTTTAACTACTTCTTCTTCTAAAACGTAAGATAAAACTTGTCTTCTAGCGTGAAGATCTCCTCTTTTAGCAAGAGTGATCATTTTTTCAGCTATACTTCTAGCTTCTTTAGCTCTTGTTTCAGTAGTCTCTATTTTACCATGCTTTAAAAAGCTTGTAACAAGACTTCTTAACATAGCTCTTCTTTGGTCTGTAGAAAGACCTAACTTACGATAACCTGCCATGGAATTTACCTCCTTACTTACTACTCGTCGCTTAGTTTTAAGCTTAAGCCTAATTCCTTAAGCTTTCTTTCAACTTCTTCTAAGGATTTCTTTCCTAGATTTCTAACTTTCATCATGTCGTCCATTGATTTGTTAGCTAATTCTTGAACAGTGTTGATACCAGCTCTCTTTAAACAGTTATATGATCTAACTGAAAGATCTAGTTCTTCAACTGTCATTTCTAGGACTTTTTCCTTCTTATCTTCTTCTTTTTCTATCATAATTTCAACGTCGTTAGTAGCTACTCCTAAAGACATGAATAACTTAAAGTGCTCAATTAGAATCTTAGCTGATAAGCTGATAGCTTCATCAATCTTAATAGTTCCATTAGTCCAGATCTCTAAAGTTAACTTATCGTAGTCAGTAATTTGACCAACTCTTGTATTTTCTACAGTGAAGTTAACTCTCTTTACTGGAGTGTATATAGAATCAACAGCTATTGATGATAATGGAAGTTCATCACTCTTATTTTTATTTTGAGTAACGTATCCTCTACCTCTATTAACAGTTAACTCCATATATAACTTTCCGTTATCGTCTAAAGTTGCAATATGTAGGTCTTTATTCACAACCTCAACGTCTCCATCTGTTTTTATATCTGCACCTGTTACTACTCCAGGCCCTTGAGCATCTATGTAGATAGTCTTTGGACCTTCACCTTCCATTGTTAATGCTAAAGATTTAATGTTTAAGATTAACTCAGTAACATCTTCTTTAACACCTTGTACAGTTGAGAATTCATGTAATACTCCGTCTATTTTAACTGATGTAGTAGCCACACCTGGAAGTGATGATAAAAGTATTCTTCTCATAGCATTTCCAAGTGTTATACCGTAACCTCTTTCAAGTGGTTCTACTACATACTTACCGTAAGTACCGTCTTCATTCGATTCTATACACTCGATTATTGGCTTTTCTATTTCTAACATGTACAAACCCTCCTTATATTTAAAATGGCAACCTTATTACGAGGGCAACTGATTCCATACTTAAATCTAAGATATATTTGTCTTAAAACAAATATTAATTTATTATTTGCTGTATAACTCAACGATTAGAGTTTCGTTAACTGGTACGTCAATGTCTTCTCTAGCTGGTTCAGCAACAACTTTACCTTCATAGTTTTCAACGTTAGCTTCTAACCATTTTGGTAATGTTTTTGGATTTTCAACAAATGTCTTGAACTTTTCAGTTCCTCTGCTCTTTTCACAAACAGCAACTACATCATTTACTGAAACTTTGTATGAAGGGATATCTACCTTCTTACCATTTACTAAGAAATGTCCATGAGTAACTAATTGTCTAGCTTCGTTTCTTGAAGCACCATACCCTAGTCTGTAAACAACGTTATCTAGTCTCATTTCTAGTAACTTAAGTAAGTTTTCACCTGTAATACCTTTCATATGATCAGCCTTTTCATAATATGTTCTGAATTGGCTTTCTAAAACTCCGTATATTCTTCTAGCTTTTTGCTTTTCTCTTAATTGAACTCCGTAGTTAGACATCTTCTTCTTAGCTGCGCCATGTTGTCCTGGTGCATAACTTCTTCTTACGAAAGCACATTTATCTGTAAAGCATCTATCTCCTTTAAGGAATAGCTTTTGACCTTCTCTTCTACATAATCTACATGTAGCTCCAGTATATCTTGCCATTCGTTACACCTCCTGTTGAATTTATATAATAACTAGACTCTTCTTCTTTTTGGTGGTCTACATCCGTTGTGTGGAATTGGAGTAACATCTTTAATTAAAGTTACTTCTAATCCAGCAGCTTGTAATGATCTGATAGCTGCTTCTCTACCTGAACCTGGTCCCTTTACGTATACTTCTATACTCTTTAAACCGTGTTCCATAGCTGCTTTAGCTGCAGTTTCTGCTGCCATTTGCGCTGCAAAAGGAGTGCTCTTTCTTGATCCTCTGAAGCCTAATGCACCAGCACTTGACCATGATAAAGCATTTCCAACTGCATCAGTTAAAGTAACTATTGAGTTATTGAAAGTTGATTGAATGTGTGCAGCACCGTGCTCAACATTCTTTCTTTCTTTTCTTCTTCTAGTCTTTTTGACTTGTTTAGCTGCCATGAGTTTCCCTCCTTATTACTTCTTCTTGTTTGCGATAGTCTTCTTAGGACCTTTTCTAGTTCTAGCATTAGTCTTAGTTTTTTGTCCTCTAACTGGAAGACCTTTTCTATGTCTAATTCCTCTATAACATCCGATTTCTACTAATCTCTTAATGTTTAAAGCTGTGTCTCTTCTTAAGTCACCTTCAACTAATAAGTTCTTAATGTAGTTTCTGATTTCATTTACTTCTTCTTCTGAAAGATCCTTAACTCTAGTGTCTGGATTAACTCCAGTAGTAGCTAAAATCTTTTGTGAAGTTGATAAACCTATTCCGTATATATATGTTAGACCTATCTCAACTCTTTTTTCTCTTGGTAGGTCAACACCTGCTATTCTTGCCATTAATTTACACCTCCTGATAATTGAAATGCACTTGTATTTGCTTGTTTTATTTATAATAAATTTTTAGGTCAATAGAAATTTTCCTATTGTCAGCCGTACCTAAAAACTATTTTCATCTAATTTAACGCCTATATAATAATATTGAAATTTCAGTAAAAAGTCAATATATTAATATTTGTAAATACATATGTCTAATACTTAATTATATTAGCCTTGTTTTTGCTTGTGCTTTGGATTTTCACAGATAACCATTACTTTTCCTTTTCTTCTTATAATCTTGCACTTTTCGCAAATAGGCTTAACTGATGGTCTTACTTTCATCGCTAACCCTCCTTGTTATTTATGGTAAACTAATTACTTAGTTTAATTTATTTAGCTCTCCAAGTAATTCTTCCTCTTGTTAGGTCATATGGAGAAAGTTCTATAGTAACCTTATCTCCAGGTAGAATTCTTATGAAGTTCATTCTTAACTTTCCTGATATATGAGCTAGAATCTTATGACCACTCTCTAACTCAACTTGGAACATTGCATTAGGTAAAGCTTCTAAAACTACACCTTGCATTTCTATTACATCATCTTTTGACATAAGGTAATCAACCCTCCTTAACAATGCCTTTTTCTTTTAGAAATTTTTTAATCTTTAAATCAGCACCTCTATCTTGGGATATAACTGATGCTTTAATCTCATCATTTACATCTTCTAAAACAGTAAAATGTTTTAGCTTTTTCTTCTTCGGCATCTGAATAGTTTTAGTCCTTCCGTTACTAAGAAGGTAATAATCATCATTTAACTTTTTAACAATAACATAATAATGATCCTTATCTCTTCCACATATTGAAAGAACAACTTTTCCAATTAAGTCATTGTTTTGCAAATTTTTCACCTCGATGATTACCTTAGCCATAAATTTACAAGCCACCTCTTGGTATCATGCGAATTTATAACTAAGCAACACTTATTTAATCAGTGTCAATATTTCTGGCCCATCTGGTAAAATTACAACAGTGTTTTCGTAGTGAGCTGATAAGCTCTTATCTGCAGTAATAACTGTCCAATCATCACCTGCGGTTTTCACTCTATATGTTCCTATGTTAACCATAGGTTCTATAGCTAGTGCCATACCAGTAACTAACTTGGGACCACGGCCAGGTCTACCAAAGTTAGGAACTTCAGGATCTTCATGAACGGTTCTGCCTATTCCATGACCTACGAAATCTCTTACAACTGAAAAACCATTAGCCTCTACATGTTTTTGTATATTATGAGAAATATCAGATAGCCTATTTCCAATTACAGCAGCTTCAACTCCTTTGAAGAAAGATTCTTCAGTTACAGTTATAAGCCTTCTTGCTTCTTCGGAAATTTCACCAACAGCAAATGTTCTTGCTGCATCACCATGAAATCCATTTATTTCAGCTCCACAGTCAACGCTGATAATATCTCCATCTTTTAATACATAACCTCCTGGTATTCCATGAACTACTTGCTCATTAACCGATATACATAGTGAAGCAGGAAATCCATAGAGCCCTTTAAATGAAGGTTTTGCCCCATGCTTAGTTATAAATTCTTCTGCTATTCTATCCAGTTCAGCAGTAGTTACTCCTGGTTTAACCTTTTTTTCAACAAGTAATAAAGTTTCAGCAACGATTTTTCCTGCCTGTCTCATTAGGTCAATTTCTTTTTCAGTCTTAATAATTATCATTATTTAACACTTCCTAATATACTACAGATACTCTCAAAAACTTCGTTTATAGCTTTAGTTCCATCTACTGTTGATAATAAGTTTTTATTATTATAAAAATCAATCAGTGGTTGTGTTTGTCTTTCGTAGACCTCTAGTCTTTCACTAACTGTCTCTTCAGTATCATCTTTTCTTTGTACTATATCACTTCCGCAAACATCGCACACACCAGCTTTAGTTGGTGGATTGAACTTTACATGATAGCTAGCTCCACAAGATGGACATACCCTTCTTCCTGTCATTCTTTCAAGAATAAAACTGCTAGGTACTTCTATTGAAAGAGCAGTATCTAACTTTTCATTTCTATCTGCTAAAAACCCTTCAAGAGCTTCTGCTTGAGCAACAGTTCTTGGAAAACCATCTAATAGATATCCATTTTTACAGTCTTCCCAAGTAAGTCTATCCTTAACCATATTAATAGTTACTTCATCTGGAACTAATTGTCCTTTATCAATGTAACCTTTTGCTTCTATCCCTAATGGGGTTCCTTCAGAAATGTTCTTTCTAAAGATATCCCCAGTAGAAATATGTGGTATAGAATATCTATTACTAATTGATTTTGCCTGTGTTCCTTTTCCAGCCCCAGGAGGACCTAATAATACTATCTTCACGGGCATCATCTCCATTATTAATCTATTTTAAGAATCCTTGATAGTGTCTCATTACTAATTGTGAATCAAGTTGTCTAGAGAAATCTAATCCAACTCCGATTAAAATTAATACAGATGTTCCACCAAATTGAATTCCTTTGAATGCTGTATAGTTATTAACTAACGTTGGTAATACTGCTAAAATCGCTGCAAATATTCCTCCGATTAAAGATACTTTAGTAAGTAACTTTTCAAAATACTTCTCTGTTGGAGCTCCCGGTCTAACACCTGGAACAAATCCAGCAGATTTATGAAGATTTTCAGCCATTTCATCTGGTTTAAAAGTGATTTGAGTATAGAACCAAGTAAAGAATATAGTGAACGCAGCATAGAATACTGGATACATCCATGTTTCTTTATTGAATATACTATATGGACTATGTAAAATCCATGTTGACCAACTCTTACCAGGGAAGAAATTAGCTATTGTCTCAGGGAACATCATTACTGACATTGCAAAGATTATAGCAATAACTGCTGATCCTATAATGCTTAGTGGAATATGTGTAGATTGCCCTTTCATAACTTTGCTTCCAACAGCTTTACCAGCATATTGTACAGGCACTCTTCTCTCTGCTAATGAGAAGAAAATAGTTATTGTTAGTAGTGCAATTGCAGCTACTAGGAATAAGGTAATTTCAACTATTCCTACTTGACCAGCTTCCTTTAATGTAAATAATGACATTAAAGTCATTGGTAATTGAGATACGATATTGACAAATATTAATATTGATACCCCGTTACCGAATCCTCTTTGAGTTATTTGGTCTCCAAGCCACATACAGAATGTAGATCCAACTACTAAAGAAATTAATACTACTGCTTTTTCAGCAGTGTTTAATCCAGTAGCAGCACCTTGAGAAGATATCATAGTGAATATTCCCATCGCTAAAACGAATCCTATTCCTATTGATAAATATCTAGTGATACTTTGTATCTTCTTTCTACCATCCTCACCTTCTTTAGAAAGTTGTTCTAATGAAGGAATTGCAATTGTTAATAATTGCACTATGATTGAAGCATTAATATATGGAGAAACTGCTAAAGCAAATATGCTAAAGTTTTTTAAAGCTCCTCCTGATATCAAGTTATAAAAACTTAATAATCCTCCAGATTCAGTTACTTGTGTCAAATATGATGTGTCAATCCCAGGAACAGGAATATGTATCCCTATCCTGAAAATTGCTACTAAAAATATCGTCCATAAAAATTTCTTTCTTAATTCGGGAACCTTCCAGGCATTACGTAGGGTTGATAGCATATTAAATCACCTCAACTTTTCCTCCGGCTGCTTCGATTTTCTCTGCCGCTTGTTTAGAGAATTTACATCCCTTAACAGTTAGGCTCTTTTCTATAGTTCCGTTACCTAATATCTTAACTCCGTCTAGAACCTTAGATACTACTCTAGTTTCTAATAATAATTCAGGAGTTACTTCTGTACCATTTTCAAATATGTTTAATCTATCAACGTTGATAGAAACGTACTTTTTAGCGAAGATATTTGTGAATCCTCTCTTAGGAAGTCTTCTGTATAAAGGCATTTGACCACCTTCAAAACCAGGTCTTACTCCACCACCTGATCTAGCGTTTTGTCCTTTTTCACCTTTACCAGCGTTTCTTCCTAAACCTGAACCAGTACCTCTACCAACTCTTTTAGGAGCTTTTTTGCTTCCAGCTGCTGGTTTTAATTCATGAAGTTTCATATCTTAGTGCACCTCCTCGTTCTTATACTTCTTCTACTTTTAATAAGTAGTCAACTTTGTTGATCATACCTCTGATTTGAGGAGTATCCTCATGCTCTACAGTCTTGTTGATTTTTCTTAGACCAAGGGCATTTGCAGTAGCGATATGGTCTTTCTTTCTTCCGATTAAGCTCTTAACTAAAGTAACCTTTATCTTTGCCATTGCTTATACCTCCTAACCTAAAATTTCCTCAACAGTTTTGCCTCTTAACTTAGCTATATCTTCAGCTGTTCTTAAGCTTGCTAAACCATTGATTGTAGCATTTACCATGTTTCTTGGATTGTTTGAACCTAAAGACTTAGCTCTAACATCCTTTAATCCTGCTAATTCAAGGACAGCTCTTGCTGGACCTCCAGCGATAACTCCTGTACCTTCTTTAGCTGGCATTATTAGAACTTTACCAGTTCCAAATTTTCCATATATTTCGTGAGGAACTGTTGTTCCAACTATAGCAACGCTAACCATGTTTTTCTTAGCGTCTTCGATACCTTTTTTAATTGCTTCTGGGATTTCGATTGACTTACCCATTCCTACGCCTACGTGTCCGTTTTCGTCACCGACAACAACTAAAGCGCTGAATCTGAAGTTTCTACCACCCTTAACAACCTTAGTAACTCTGTTTATAAAAACAACCTTTTCCTTAAGGTCTAGTGTGCTAGGATCGATTCTCATTGATTTCCCTCCTTGTTTTATTAGAATTTTAAGCCTGCTTCTCTAGCGCTATCAGCTAATACTTGAACTCTTCCGTGATATACGTATCCACCTCTGTCAAATACAACTTCAGTTATACCCTTATCTACAGCTCTCTTAGCGATTAATTCACCAACAAGCTTTGCAGCTTCTTTATTTCCACCAACTTTTAAGTTTAAATCCTTATCTAAAGTTGAAGCAGATACTAAAGTAACAGCATTTACATCATCTATAATTTGAGCGTATATATTCTTTTCACTTCTATATACTGAAAGTCTTGGTCTTTCAGGAGTACCAGAAACTTTCTTACGTACTCTAAGGTGACGCTTTACTCTATTTGAATTTTTGTCTACCTTTTTAAACATACGGTTCACTCCTTTCTATTATTTCTTACCAGTCTTACCTTCTTTACGTCTGATAACTTCGCCTTCAAACTTAATACCTTTACCCTTATATGGTTCTGGCTTTCTCCATTTTCTTATATCAGCTGCAACAGCTCCAACTACTTGTTTATCTATACCAGATATAACTACTTTAGTAGCTGCTGGAGTTTCGAAAGTTATCCCTTCAACTGCCTTTATTTCAACTGGATGTGAGAATCCTAAGTTCATTACTAAGTTTTTACCTTGTAATTGAGCTCTGTAACCAACACCAACTAATTCTAGAGTCTTTTGGAATCCTTTTTCAACTCCTATAATCATGTTGTTGATTAAAGCTCTAGTTAATCCATGAAGAGCTCTATGCTCTTTTACATCGCTAGGTCTAGTTACAACAACTTGGTTGTCTTCAACTGCAATATTAATGTCTTTAGCCATAGTTTTAACTAATTCACCTTTTGGTCCTTTAACAGTTACTACGTTACCTTCAGCAACAGTTACAGTTACACCAGCAGGGATAGCTATTGGTAATCTACCTACTCTTGACATAATCGCACCTCCTATTTTACTTGTTAGATATATATGTTAATCTAGTTAATTTCTCTTTTTGTTTTAGAAACTACCAAACGTAGCAAAGAACTTCTCCGCCTAATCCCATTTTTCTAGCTTCTCTATCAACTACTATTCCTTTAGAAGTTGATATAACAGCAACTCCTAGTCCGTTAAGAACTCTTGGAACTTCGTCTTTCTTACAGTAAACTCTTAAACCTGGTTTAGATATTCTCTTTATACCAGTTATAACTCTCTCTTTGTTTGAGCCATATTTAAGAGCTATTCTCATCATTGGAACTACACCGTCATTATATTCTTCAATATTTTTGATGTATCCCTCTTGTAATAATATATTTGCAACAGCCTTCTTTACGTTTGAAGAAGGTACTTCTACAACTTCGTGTTTCACAGAGTTTGCATTTCTAATACGAGTTAGTAAATCTGCGATAGGATCTGTCATAACCATTTAATTTGCCTCCTTTCACTGGTTCAAGTCTACCAACTTGCTTTTCTACATCCTGGGATTTCACCCTTGTAAGCAAGTTCTCTAAAGCATATACGACAAATACCAAATTTTCTTAGTACTGCATGTGGTCTTCCACATATTCTGCATCTTGTATAAGCTCTTGTTGTGTATTTAGGTGTTTTGCTCCACTTTTCAATAATAGCTTTACGTGCCACAGTTTTCCCTCCTTATTTTTGAGCGAATGGCATTCCAAGGAATCTTAATAATTCTCTTGCTTCTTCGTCAGTGTTTGCACTAGTAACGAAGATTATATCCATTCCTCTAACTTTATCGATTTTATCGTACTCTATTTCTGGGAATATTAATTGCTCTTTAATTCCTAATGAATAGTTTCCTCTACCATCGAAAGCCTTATCTGAAACTCCTCTGAAGTCTCTAACTCTTGGAAGAGCTATTGACACTAATTTGTCAGCAAATTCAAACATTTTAGTTCCTCTTAATGTTACTTTGCATCCTAATGCCATGTTTTCTCTTATCTTAAAGTTTGCAACTGATTTCTTCGCTCTAGTTAAGATTGGCTTTTGACCAGTGATTAAAGTTAAATCTGCAACAGCTGATTCTAAAACCTTTTGGTTATCTTTAGCCTCTCCAACTCCCATGTTTATAACTATTTTTTCAAGCTTTGGAACTTCCATAATATTTTTATATCCGAACTTTTCAATCATCGCTTGAACTACTTCATTTTTGTACTTTTCTTGAAGTCTTGGTGTCATTATAAGTACCTCCTTTCAAATTCTAGAATGTTTCTCCGCACTTCTTACAAACTCTAACCTTAGTACCATCTTCTAAGATTTTGTTGCTAATTCTTGTAGCATTTTTGCATTTTGTGCAGTATAACATAACTTTTGAGCTGAATATAGCTCCCTCTTTTTCAATTATACCACCTTGAGCATTTGCTCTTGTTGGCTTTTGGTGTTTCTTTACTATGTTAACTCCTTGAACAAGAACCTTTCCTGTCTTTGGATATACCTTTAAAACTTCACCAGTCTTCCCAGCATCTTTACCAGAAATAACTACTACTGTGTCGTTCTTTCTAACGTGTAACTTCAAATTAGCCACCTCCTTATTATAGAACTTCTGGTGCTAATGATAATATTTTATTGAATTCTTTATCTCTTAGCTCCCTAGCAACAGGCCCGAAGATACGAGTTCCTCTTGGTTGCTTATCGTCTTTTATTATAACTGCTGCGTTTTCATCAAATTTGATGTATGAACCGTCAGCTCTTCTTAATCCTCTTACTGATCTAACTATAACAGCCTTTACAACGTCACCTTTTTTAACAACTCCGCCTGGTGTTGCACTTTTAACGCTAGCAACTATTATATCTCCAATGTTACCGAACTTTCTTTTTGATCCGCCTAGAACTCTGATACACATAATTTCTTTTGCACCTGAGTTATCTGCTACCTTTAGTAAGGTTTGTTGTTGTATCATTGAATTTTACCCTCCTTTCAGTCTTTAAAGCCTATTTAGCCTTTTCAACTATTTCAACAAGTCTCCATCTCTTATCTTTAGATAATGGTCTAGTTTCCATTATTAATACTCTATCATTAATTCTTGCTTCATTATTTTCATCATGAGCCTTAAATTTAGTAGTTCTGTTTACTGTTTTCCCGTAAAGTGGATGTCTTACTTTAGTTTCAACAGCAACAACGATAGTCTTATCCATTTTGTCAGATACAACTCTACCGATTCTCTTTTTTCTTAATCCTCTTTCCATTAGGGGCTACCTCCTTCCAGATTTACTGTTCAAATGCCCTGATCTCTTCTTCTCTTATGATGGTTTTGATTTGGGCTATAGATTTCTTCACTTCTTTTATTCTCATAGGATTTTCTAATTGACCTGTAGCTAATTGGAATCTTAAATTGAATAATTCAGCTTTAAGGTCGTTTAATTTAACCTTTAAATCTTGAGGATTATTTGCTCTTAATTCTTTTAACTCTCTAGCCTTCATTATTCTTCACCACCCATTTCCTCAAAATCTCTTCTTGTAACGAACTTACACTTTACAGGAAGTTTGTGTGATGCAAGTCTCATTGCTTCTCTTGCAACTTCTTCGTTAACTCCTGATAATTCAAATAATACTCTACCAGGTTTAACTACAGCTACCCAATATTCTGGTGAACCTTTACCAGAACCCATTCTTGTTTCAGCTGGTTTTTCAGTAACTGGCTTATCTGGGAATACTTTTATCCAAAGTTTTCCACCTCTTCTAATGTATCTATTTATAGCAATTCTGGCAGACTCAATTTGATTGCTTGTAATCCAACCACAGTTTTGCGCTTGTATACCGAAATCTCCGTATGCAAGGAAATTACCTCTAGTTGCCTTACCTTTCATTCTACCACGTTGTACCTTACGATGCTTTACTCTTTTAGGCATTAACATGACTTATTCCTCCTTTCTTATGCGTTAACTTCTTCCTTCTTTTCAACTTTTTTAGTTGGAAGAACTTCTCCATTATAAACCCAAACTTTAACTCCGATTTTTCCGTATGTTGTATCTGCTTCAGCAAATCCATAATCGATATCAGCTCTTAATGTTTGTAGTGGAATTGTTCCTTCATGATATTGTTCAGTTCTAGCGATTTCAGCTCCGCCTAATCTTCCTGAACAAGCAGTCTTAACACCCTTAGCTCCTAATCTCATAGCTCTTTGGATGCTTTGCTTCATAGCTCTTCTGAAAGATACTCTCTTTTCTAATTGAGCAGCTATATTTTCAGCTACTAATTGAGCATTAGCTTCTGCATTCTTAACTTCAACGATGTTGATTAAGATATTCTTTCCGTTTACTAATTTTGCAACCTTAGCTTTTAAAGCTTCGATTCCAGATCCACCTTTACCAATAACTACGCCTGGTTTAGCAGTATATATATTTAACTTAACTCTCTTTGCTGCTCTTTCGATTTCTATCTTAGAAATACCAGCTGAGAAAAGTTCCTTCTTTACGAATTCTCTTATTTTGTTATCTTCGATTAAGTTGTCTGCAAATGTCTTCTTATCAGCGTACCACTTTGCATCCCAACCTTTGATAACTCCTACTCTAAGTCCGTGAGGATGTACTTTTTGACCCACTTGTTTTCCCTCCTTCTTTATTAAGCTCTTTCTTTAACTACTACTGTAATATGACTTGTTCTTTTGTTGATTCTGAATGCTTTACCGTGATCCATTGGTCTGAATCTCTTTAATGTTGGACCAGCACCTACGAATGTTTCTGCAACATATAAGTTTTCAACGTTTAAGTCATGATTGTTCTCTGCGTTTGCAACAGCTGATTTTAAAACTTTGTTTATAGCAACTGCAGCATCCTTTGGAGTATATTGTAAAATAGCGAAAGCTTCGTTAACACTCTTTCCTCTTATTAAATCAAGAACAACTCCTACTTTCATCGGAGATATTCTAACGTATTTAGCTATAGCTCTAGCTTCCATTTATGTTCCTCCTTTCTGAGATTACTTTCTCTTTCTTGATGCTTTCTCGTCGTAATCGTGTCCTTTATAAGTTCTAGTAAGAACGAATTCTCCTAACTTATGTCCAACCATATCTTCTGAAACATAAACTGGAACGTGTTTTCTTCCATCGTGAACAGCGATTGTATGACCGATCATTTGTGGGAATATTGTTGAACTTCTTGACCAAGTTTTAACAACTTTCTTCTCACCATTAGCGTTCATTTCTTCTATTTTCTTTAAAAGTCCTTCGTGTACGAAAGGCCCTTTTTTAATTGATCTACTCACTATTTTTGCCTCCCTTCATAATCTCTAGGCTTAGCAAACCTCGAAGAGAATTAAAATTCTCTTCAATTACTTGCTTTTTCTTCTCTTAATTATAAATCTATCAGAATATTTCTTATTCTTTCTAGTCTTGTATCCAAGAGCTGGTTTACCCCAAGGAGTAACTGGACTTGGTCTACCGATTGGTGATCTACCTTCACCACCACCATGAGGGTGATCGCAAGGGTTCATTACAGAACCTCTAACTGTAGGTCTCCATCCCATATGTCTCTTTCTACCAGCTTTACCAATGTTGATGATATCGTTAGTAGTATTAGAAACTGTTCCGATTGTAGCTCTACATTCGATTCTTACATATCTCATTTCACCTGATGGTAATCTTAATGTAGCATAGTTGCCTTCCTTAGCCATTAATTGAGCTGAAGTACCAGCAGATCTTACCATTTGACCACCTTTACCAGCTTGTAATTCGATATTGTGAATTACTGTACCAACTGGCATGTGCTTTAATTGAAGACAGTTACCTGTTTTGATATCTGCTTCTGGTCCAGATACAATAGTATCTCCAACCTTTAATCCTACTGGAGCAAGTATGTATCTCTTTTCTCCATCAGCATATACAACTAACGCAATGTAAGCTGTTCTATTTGGATCGTATTCTATAGTAGCAACTTTTGCTGGAATACCATCCTTATTTCTCTTGAAATCTATTATTCTGTATTTTCTCTTAGCTCCACCACCGTGGTGTCTTACAGTTATTTTACCTTGAGCATTTCTACCACCAGTTTTCTTTAAAGAAACAAGAAGTGATTTCTCTGGGCTATTTGTAGTTATTTCTTCAAAAGTAGCCATAGTCATTTCTCTTCTTGATGGTGTAGTAGGTCTAAACTTTTTAACTGCCATGCTAATTCCCTCCTTCTTTAAGCTTCTCTGGCTTGCTGCCAATACTACGCTTTTCTAATTATTGCATTCCTTCAAAGAATTCAATAGCTTTACTATCTTGAGCTAAAGTAACGATAGCTTTCTTTTGGTCAGCTCTCTTACCAACATGTACGCCCATTCTCTTAGTTTTTCCCATAGTTCTGATTGTTTGAACTTTTTCAACTTTAACGCCGAAAATTTCTTCACAAGCTCTTTTAATTTGAACTTTGTTAGCATTCATATGAACTATGAAAGTGTACTTCTTTTCTGCCATAGCAGTCATAGATTTTTCAGTTATAACAGGCTTTCTTATTATATCGTGGCTTGTTAACTTCATTATGCGTACACCTCCTCAATCTTTGTTACGGCATCCTTAGTTACCATTACTGTTGGATACTTTAATAAATCATAAACATTGATATTGTTAACAGGTAATACTGCTACCCCCTCAATATTTCTAGCAGATTTATAAACATTTTCGTTAGATTCAGCAGTTATTATTAATGTTTTCTTAGCTTCGAAAGCTTTTAACATATTAACAACTTGCTTTGTCTTTGGTGCTTCGAAATCTAAGCTTTCTAAAACTACCATTTCGTTGTTTTGAACCTTGCTAGTTAATGCTGATACCATAGCAACTCTTTTCATGCTCTTTGGTATTGACATTCTGTAATCTCTTGGCTTTGGTGCGAATACAACTCCACCTTTGATCCATTGTGGTGCTCTGATTGAACCTTGTCTTGCTCTACCAGTTCCCTTTTGTCTCCAAGGCTTGATTCCGCCTCCTCTAACCTCAGCTCTAGTTTTAGCTGATTGAGTTCCTTGTCTCTTGTTAGCTAATAATGCAACAACTACTTGATGCATTGCAGCTTCGTTCACTTCTACTGCGAATACTTTATCATTTAATTGGATATCTCCAACTTGCTTTGCTTCTTTGTTAAATAATCCTACTGTAGGCATCCTATTTCCTCCTTTCTACAGAATTAAGCTTTAACAGCGTTTCTTATTACTACTGTGCTCTTGTTTGCACCAGGGATACCACCCTTTATTAGTATTAAGTTCTTTTCTGGGATAACTCTAACCACTTCTAAGTTCATTACTGTAGTGTTAACAGCACCCATGTGTCCTGGCATATTCTTGTTTTTGAATGTTTTTGATGGATCTGATGAAGCTCCCATAGAACCTACTGCTCTGTGGAACTTAGAACCGTGTGACATTGGTCCTCTGTTAGCATTCCACCTCTTGATAACCCCTTGGAATCCCTTACCTTTAGAAACTCCAGAAACGTCTACTTTTTCACCAGCAGCGAAAACGTCAGCCTTTATTTCTTGACCTACTTCGTATTCGTTAACGTTATCTAATCTAAACTCTTTTAATTTTCTTCTTAAAGAAACTCCTGCTTTAGCGAAGTGACCTTTAACTGGCTTATTCACTAACTTTTCTCTAACTTCACCGAAACCTACTTGTATTGCTTCATAACCATCCTTTTCGATAGTCTTCTTTTGAACAACAACACATGGGCCAGCTTCTACTACAGTTACAGGAACAACCTTACCATTCTCATCGAATATTTGAGTCATACCTATCTTCTTACCGATTATAGCTTTTTTCATGTATTTACACCTCCTAAACGTATTAGCGGATTGCTTAGCAATCATAACCGTTCAACTTTTTTGTTTAAATATTAATTATAGCTTTATTTCGATATCCACACCAGCTGGTAAGTTTAATCTCATTAAAGCATCAACAGTTTTTGGTGATGGATTAACGATGTCGATTAATCTCTTGTGTGTTCTGATTTCGAATTGTTCTCTTGAATCTTTGTACTTGTGAACAGCTCTTAAGATTGTTATTACATCTTTCTCAGTTGGTAGTGGTACTGGACCTACAACCTTTGCACCTGTAGTCTTTGCTGTTTCAACGATTTTCTCAGCTGATTGATCTAATATTGTATGATCAAAAGCCTTTAATCTGATTCTTATTTTTTGTTTTGACATTCTGGTTTCCCTCCTTTTCATGTACGCTTTACTTCTAACGCACAACAGTGATAGTTCTGTAAACTGCTCCTGGTGTTTCATATGATAAAACACGAAACTTACCACTGTCGTTGGATTCTAGATCCTAACTTGCTCCTCAAGAATAACCCGGAAGTCCGACAACCTCTTGATTCATCGCGTCATATTACACAACTTCTTCATTATACTATGTTTACATATCTTTATCAAGACTTTTTTCATTGTTTTTTCATCGTTTTTATTAGATTATTAAGTAAATAATTTCTGTGTTTTTTCTCAATTTGCAATTAATATTCTATAATGATTTTTAATTTTTATCAATAGTTATTTGAATGTAATTTTAACCTTTTTTAGTTTGCCTTTTTTAATTTTTCCCTAAATATCTTATGTTAAACATTATCATTATAAAAAAATTTTTTTTAAAATAAAAAAGAGCAAGGGCGTCCCCTTACTCTTTTTATTAAAGTCATGACATTTATATAGCGCTCTTATTTAAATTAATTTTAGAATTTATACTTTTTTAATCAGCTTAATATTAAGCGATTATTGAAGTAACAACTCCTGAACCTACAGTTCTTCCACCTTCTCTGATTGCGAATCTTAAACCTTCGTCCATAGCAACTTCAGTTATTAATTCAACATTCATATCGATGTGGTCTCCAGGCATAACCATTTCCATACCTTCTGGTAATTTGATTGATCCTGTAACGTCTGTTGTTCTGAAGTAGAATTGTGGTCTGTATCCATCGAAGAATGGAGTATGTCTTCCACCTTCTTCTTTCTTAAGTACGTATACTTGACCTACGAACTTGCTGTGTGGATTTACTGATCCAACTTTTGCTAATACTTGACCTCTTTCGAT
>LM994670.1:32530-50534 GCA_000753455.2 Clostridium jeddahitimonense | reverse complement strand
TTAATATTAAGCGATTATTGAAGTAACAACTCCTGAACCTACAGTTCTTCCACCTTCTCTGATTGCGAATCTTAAACCTTCGTCCATAGCAACTTCAGTTATTAATTCAACATTCATATCGATGTGGTCTCCAGGCATAACCATTTCCATACCTTCTGGTAATTTGATTGATCCTGTAACGTCTGTTGTTCTGAAGTAGAATTGTGGTCTGTATCCATCGAAGAATGGAGTATGTCTTCCACCTTCTTCTTTCTTAAGTACGTATACTTGACCTACGAACTTGCTGTGTGGATTTACTGATCCAACTTTTGCTAATACTTGACCTCTTTCGATGTCAGTTCTTTGAACACCTCTTAATAATGCTCCGATGTTGTCTCCAGCTTGAGCTTCATCTAGTAACTTTCTGAACATTTCTATTCCTGTTACTACTACTTTTCTCTTTTCTTCCATTAATCCTACGATTTCAACTTCGTCTGATACGTGAAGAACTCCTCTTTCAACTCTTCCTGTTGCAACTGTTCCTCTACCAGTGATTGTAAATACGTCTTCTACTGGCATTAAGAATGGCTTATCTGTTGCTCTTTCTGGTGTTGGGATGTAGCTGTCTACAGCATCCATTAATTCCATGATACAAGCTGTTGCTTCTGCATCTGTTGGGTTTTCTAATGCTCTTAAAGCTGATCCTTTAATTACTGGAATGTCATCTCCTGGGAATTCATACTCAGAAAGTAATTCTCTAACTTCCATTTCAACTAATTCTAATAATTCTTCGTCGTCAACCATATCTGCTTTGTTTAAGAATACAACGATGTATTCAACACCAACTCTTGAAGCTAGTAGTATGTGCTCTCTTGTTTGAGGCATTGGACCATCTGCTGCTGAACAAACTAAGATTGCTCCATCCATTTGTGCTGCACCAGTGATCATGTTCTTAACATAGTCAGCATGTCCTGGACAGTCAACGTGAGCGTAGTGTCTGTTTTCTGTTTCATACTCAACGTGTGAAGTGTTGATTGTGATTCCTCTTTCTTTTTCTTCTGGAGCCNTTACTTCTAACGCACAACAGTGATAGTTCTGTAAACTGCTCCTGGTGTTTCATATGATAAAACACGAAACTTACCACTGTCGTTGGATTCTAGATCCTAACTTGCTCCTCAAGAATAACCCGGAAGTCCGACAACCTCTTGATTCATCGCGTCATATTACACAACTTCTTCATTATACTATGTTTACATATCTTTATCAAGACTTTTTTCATTGTTTTTTCATCGTTTTTATTAGATTATTAAGTAAATAATTTCTGTGTTTTTTCTCAATTTGCAATTAATATTCTATAATGATTTTTAATTTTTATCAATAGTTATTTGAATGTAATTTTAACCTTTTTTAGTTTGCCTTTTTTAATTTTTCCCTAAATATCTTATGTTAAACATTATCATTATAAAAAAATTTTTTTTAAAATAAAAAAGAGCAAGGGCGTCCCCTTACTCTTTTTATTAAAGTCATGACATTTATATAGCGCTCTTATTTAAATTAATTTTAGAATTTATACTTTTTTAATCAGCTTAATATTAAGCGATTATTGAAGTAACAACTCCTGAACCTACAGTTCTTCCACCTTCTCTGATTGCGAATCTTAAACCTTCGTCCATAGCAACTTCAGTTATTAATTCAACATTCATATCGATGTGGTCTCCAGGCATAACCATTTCCATACCTTCTGGTAATTTGATTGATCCTGTAACGTCTGTTGTTCTGAAGTAGAATTGTGGTCTGTATCCATCGAAGAATGGAGTATGTCTTCCACCTTCTTCTTTCTTAAGTACGTATACTTGACCTACGAACTTGCTGTGTGGATTTACTGATCCAACTTTTGCTAATACTTGACCTCTTTCGATGTCAGTTCTTTGAACACCTCTTAATAATGCTCCGATGTTGTCTCCAGCTTGAGCTTCATCTAGTAACTTTCTGAACATTTCTATTCCTGTTACTACTACTTTTCTCTTTTCTTCCATTAATCCTACGATTTCAACTTCGTCTGATACGTGAAGAACTCCTCTTTCAACTCTTCCTGTTGCAACTGTTCCTCTACCAGTGATTGTAAATACGTCTTCTACTGGCATTAAGAATGGCTTATCTGTTGCTCTTTCTGGTGTTGGGATGTAGCTATCTACAGCATCCATTAATTCCATGATACAAGCTGTTGCTTCTGCATCTGTTGGGTTTTCTAATGCTCTTAAAGCTGATCCTTTAATTACTGGAATGTCATCTCCTGGGAATTCATACTCAGAAAGTAATTCTCTAACTTCCATTTCAACTAATTCTAATAATTCTTCGTCGTCAACCATATCTGCTTTGTTTAAGAATACAACGATGTATTCAACACCAACTCTTGAAGCTAGTAGTATGTGCTCTCTTGTTTGAGGCATTGGACCATCTGCTGCTGAACAAACTAAGATTGCTCCATCCATTTGTGCTGCACCAGTGATCATGTTCTTAACATAGTCAGCATGTCCTGGACAGTCAACGTGAGCGTAGTGTCTGTTTTCTGTTTCATACTCAACGTGTGAAGTGTTGATTGTGATTCCTCTTTCTTTTTCTTCTGGAGCTTTATCGATTGCTGCGTAATCGAACGCTTCAGCGAATCCCTTCTTTGATAATACAGTAGTGATTGCTGCTGTTAATGTAGTCTTACCGTGGTCTACGTGACCGATTGTTCCGATATTAACGTGTGGTTTGCTTCTTTCGAATTTTTGCTTTGCCATTTGAAATTCCTCCTTATGGAAATAAAATTTTTACTCAACAGAATATTTACTCTGTTATGTTTTAAATTTTACAATTATTTAAATTTATTATTTTTTAGTTTATATTTAATATTTATGATGAAGCCCATAATCTAATTATGAACAACATCATAAAAAATTATTACATATTATTTAGATCTTTTTCCAGCTACTTCTTCTTGAATGCTCTTTGGAACTTCTTCATAGTGATCGAATACCATTGAGTAGTTACCTCTACCTTGAGATCTAGATCTTAAAGTAGTTGCATATCCGAACATTTCTGCTAGTGGAACGTATGCTCTTATAACTTGAGCTCCATTAACAGCTTCCATTCCTTCCATTCTACCTCTTCTTGAGTTGATGTCACCAATAACATCTCCCATGTACTCTTCAGGAACAGTTACTTCAACCTTCATCATTGGTTCAAGTAATACTGGACTTGCTTTTTGCATAGCGTTCTTGAACGCCATAGAACCAGCAATTTTGAATGCCATTTCTGATGAGTCAACTTCATGGTAAGAACCGTGTACTAACTTAACTTTGAAGTTTATAACTTCGTATCCAGCTATTATACCGTTCTTAGAAGCTTCTTGGATACCAGCATCAATTGCAGGAATGTATTCTCTTGGAACAGCTCCTCCAACGATAGCATTTTCAAATACGTATTCTCCTTCAGTTGGTTCCATTTCAATTACAGCGTGACCATATTGACCCTTACCACCTGATTGCTTAGCGTACTTAGCTTCAGCTTTAACAGCAGATCTAATAGTTTCTTTGTAAGCAACTTGAGGAGCTCCTACGTTACATTCAACTTTGAATTCTCTTTGAAGTCTATCAACGATGATATCTAAGTGTAATTCACCCATACCAGCGATAATTGTTTGACCTGTTTCTTGATCAGTCCAAGTTTTGAAAGTTGGATCCTCTTCAGCTAACTTAGATAAAGCTAATCCCATCTTTTCTTGACCAGCTTTTGTCTTTGGCTCGATAGCTACAGATATAACTGGTTCTGGGAATTCCATAGATTCAAGTATGATTGGTGAGTTTTCATCACATAAAGTATCACCAGTTGTAGTGTTCTTTAATCCGATTACCGCTCCTAATTCACCTGCTTCTAAAGATTCAACTTCTTCTCTTGTATTAGCATGCATTTTAACAAGTCTTCCGATTCTTTCTTTCTTACCCTTTGTAGAGTTAAGAACATATGAACCACTGTTCATTGTACCAGAATAGATTCTTGTGAATGCAAGCTTTCCAACGAATGGGTCAGTAGCAATTTTGAACGCTAAAGCAGCCATTGGAGCTTCATCTGAAGCTTCTCTTGAATCTTCTTCACCTTCTAAGCTAGTTCCTTGGATAGCTGGGATATCTAATGGAGATGGTAAGTAAGCAACAACCCCATTAATCATTTCTTGAACACCTTTGTTCTTATATGAAGAACCACAGATACATGGAACTATTTCGTTAGCTATAGTAGCTTTTCTTAAAGCAGCATGTAACTCTTCTTCAGTTATTTCTTCACCTTCAAGGTACTTTTCCATTAATTCTTCATCAGTTTCAGCAATTGCTTCAATCATAGCCATTCTATACTCTTCAGCTTGATCAGCTAAATCTGCAGGAATTTCTTCTATTCTTACATCTGTACCTAAATCATCATAAGTTATGATAGCATGATTAGCTATTAAGTCAATCATACCTCTGAAGTCAGCTTCAGCACCTACTGGTATTTGTATTGGAACTGCATTTGCTTTTAATCTATCTCTTACAGTGTTTATACATCTGAAGAAATCAGCACCTGTAGCATCCATCTTATTAACATAAATCATTCTTGGAACACCGTACTTGTCTGCCTGTCTCCAAACAGTCTCAGTTTGAGGTTCAACCCCACTCTTAGCGTCAAGTACTGTAACAGCTCCGTCAAGAACTCTTAATGATCTCTCAACCTCAACTGTAAAATCTACGTGTCCTGGGGTATCAATGATGTTTAATTCATGACCTTCCCAGAAACAAGTTGTTGCTGCAGAAGTAATTGTTATACCTCTTTCTTGCTCTTGAACCATCCAGTCCATTTGTGAAGCACCCTCATGTGTTTCACCGATTTTGTGAGTTTTTCCTGTATAGAATAATATACGCTCAGTAGTTGTAGTCTTACCAGCATCTATATGAGCCATTATTCCGAAGTTACGGAATTTATCTAATGGATATTTTCTAGCCATTTTATGTCCTCCTCTCAATGAGTAATTTTATATTCGACAAAACTGTTTTGGCACAAGCCAAAACAGTTTTGTATTAGTATCTGTAGTGAGCGAATGCTTTGTTTGCTTCTGCCATCTTATGAGTATCTTCTCTCTTCTTAACAGCAGCGCCAGTATTGTTAGCTGCATCTAATAATTCTCCAGCTAATCTTTCAGCCATAACTTTTTCGCCTCTTTTTCTAGCTGCAGCTAAAATCCATCTTAAACCTAAAGTTTGTCTTCTTTCAGGTCTAACTTCTATTGGAACTTGGTAGTTAGCACCACCTATTCTTCTAGCTTTAACTTCTAATAAAGGCATTACATTGTTCATAGCTTCTTCGAATACTTCTAAAGCATCTTTGCCTGTTTTTTGCGCCATTATTTCAAACGCTTCGTAGCATATCTTTTGTGCTACTCCTTTTTTACCATCTTCCATAACGTTGTTTATTAACTTAGTAACAACTTTTGAGTTATACATTGGATCTGGTAATACATCTCTTTTAGCGATAAATCCTTTTCTTGGCACTTTTCTTCCCTCCTTAACAATTTTAAATTTAAGTTCATCGGTACTCGGTAAAGTCTTACCCTACCGCAAAGTGCTTCGCTTCTTACATTTATATAAACCATATGTATTGCTATCTATAGTGTATAATCAATGCCGAAGATAAGCACCATTTTAGTTTAAGAAACTATTTTTTCTTAGGTCTCTTAGCACCGTATTTAGATCTTCCTTGCATTCTGTTAGCTACTCCAGCACAGTCAAGTGCTCCTCTAACGATATGGTATCTAACACCAGGAAGGTCCTTAACTCTTCCACCTCTTATAAGAACAACGCTGTGCTCTTGTAAGTTGTGTCCTACACCACCGATGTAAGCAGTAACTTCGAATCCGTTTGTAAGTCTTACTCTTGCAATTTTTCTTAAAGCTGAGTTAGGCTTCTTTGGAGTAGTAGTTTTTACAACAGTACAAACTCCTCTTCTTTGTGGACACTCGTTAAGTGCTGGTGCTGTAGATTTGTTAACAACAGTTTTTCTACCTTTTCTTACTAATTGGCTTATAGTTGGCATTTTGTCACCTCCTGAAATTTATTTATCTATATTAAATAAGATAAACGCATATTAATCCTTAAGTACTAATGTAGCAGCTGATTTAACATCAATACCACTCATTTTCCCTAGTTCTTTCATAGTAGCAATCTCTACTATCTCTACGTTATTCTCTTTAGCAAGCTCTATTAAAGGTAATACAAGCTTACTAATTGCATCTTTAGCTACATATAAAACATTGCCGTTTTTAATGAGTTTTTGACATTGTTTTACGCCTATGACTTTCTTTCCTACAATTTTGTCTAACATGAAATCCCCCCTCATTATAAAGTTCATAGAGACATTTGCATGTCTCTATGAATCATGCAGACATTTATCTTGTAGTGTAGCTTTTTAAAAATCACACAATTGGTATTTTATCATTTAAGCATACACATGTCAATAAATTTACATTGTATTATTCAATTACATCAATTGCTTCAATTTCTTCTTCTTCATTGTCTACATCTAGGTCTACAGATCTGTATTTCATCATACCTGTACCAGCTGGAATTAACTTACCTATAATTACATTTTCTTTTAATCCAACTAAAGGATCTACCTTACCTTTGATTGCTGCTTCTGTAAGAACTCTAGTAGTTTCTTGGAATGATGCAGCTGATAAGAAACTATCAGTAGCTAACGCTGCTTTAGTAATACCTAATAAAGCAATTTCACCTTGTGCTTCTTCTCCTCCAAACTCCCTTACTCTTTCATTTTCAGCTTCGAAGTCGAACATATCTATCATAGTTCCTGGTAGTAAATCAGTATCTCCTGAATCTGAAACCTTAACTTTTCTTGTCATTTGTCTAACAACAACTTCTAAGTGCTTATCGTTGATATCAACCCCTTGAAGTCTATAAACTTTTTGAACTTCAGAAAGTAAGTATCTTCTAGCTCCTTCAACACCTTTGATATTCATAATATCGTGAGGGTTAACTGAACCTTCTGTTATTTCATCTCCAGCTTCTACAACATCTCCATCTGAAACTTTTAATCTTGATCCAAATGGTATATCATAGCTACGTTCTTCACCGTCAGAACCCATTACATAAACAGTTCTCTTTTTCTTAGTTTCTTCTACTCTTACAGAACCTGAAATTTCACTAACTATAGCTAATCCCTTTGGTTTTCTAGCTTCAAATAATTCTTCAACTCTAGGAAGACCTTGAGTGATATCCGCACCGGCAACACCACCAGTATGGAATGTTCTCATTGTAAGCTGAGTACCTGGTTCTCCGATAGATTGTGCAGCTATTATACCAACAGCTTCACCAATATTTATTTTTTGAGCTGTAGCCATATTCATACCGTAACATTTAGCACAAACACCAATCTTACAAGAACATGTGAATACAGATCTAATCTTAACTTTTTTAACACCAGCTGCAACAACTTTATCAGCCATATGTCCGTCGATATATTGATTCTTAGCTACCATTACTTCTCCTGATTCAGGGTTAATGATATCTTCAGCAGTATATCTTCCATATAGTCTTTCAGCTAATCCTTCGATAACTTCGTTACCTTCTTTGATTTCGCTTACTATTATACCTCTGTCAGTACCACAATCTTCTTCTCTTACGATAACATCTTGTGATACGTCAACAAGTCTTCTTGTTAGGTATCCTGAGTCGGCAGTTTTAAGTGCTGTATCGGCATTACCCTTTCTAGCACCGTGTGTAGATATGAAGTATTCTAATACTGAAAGACCTTCTCTGAATGATGCCTTGATTGGTAACTCGATAATCTTACCTGATGGAGCGGCCATAAGTCCTCTCATACCAGCTAATTGTTTTATCTGAGCCTTAGATCCTCTGGCTCCAGAGTCAGCCATCATGAATATTGGATTGAATTTATCCAAACTATCCATAAGTGCATTCGCAACATCTTCAGTAGTTTTACTCCACTTTTCGATTACTCTTTCATATCTTTCATCTTCTGATATGAACCCTCTCTTATACATCTTTTCTATCTTATCAACAGTTTGTTCTGCGTCTTTAAGAAGTTCATACTTAGCATCAGGTACTATCATATCAGATGCAGCTACTGTTACTGCTCCAATTGATGAATAATGGTATCCTAAAGCTTTTATCTTATCAAGCATTATTGATGTATTAGTTGGGCCATGCTTTGTATAGCATTTATCTATAAGAACACCAAGTGTCTTTTTAGTTATTAAGAAGTCAACTTCAAGATTGAACATTGTATCAGGATTTTCTCTATCAACATATCCTAAATCTTGAGGTATAGATTCATTAAATATAATCTTACCTACAGTTGTTTTAATGATTCCATGTTTCATTTCACCATTAACTTCCCTGAACATTCTAACATTAATTGAAGCGTGAACTGCAATTGCTCCAGTGTTATATGCCATTATAGCTTCGTCTATATCAGCAAAATAACTTCCTTCACCCTTTGCACCTTCTTTATCCATAGTTAAGTAATATGAACCTAGAACCATATCCTGTGTAGGTACACATACAGGCTTACCGTCTGAAGGTTTCATTATATTACCTGCTGCAAGCATTAAGAATCTAGCTTCTGCTTGAGCTTCTACTGATAAAGGTACGTGAACAGCCATTTGGTCACCATCGAAGTCAGCGTTATATGCTGTACATACTAATGGATGAAGCTTAATAGCTCTTCCTTCAACTAATACAGGTTGGAATGCTTGAATACCTAATCTATGTAGAGTAGGTGCTCTGTTTAGTAAAACTGGATGGTCAGTAATAACTTCTTCAAGTATATCCCATACTTGATTGTTTACTCTTTCAACCATTCTCTTAGCACTCTTAATATTGTGTGCTATTCCATCTTCTACTAATTTTTTCATAACGAAAGGCTTAAATAATTCTAAAGCCATTTCTTTTGGTAAACCACATTGGTACATCTTAAGCTCAGGTCCAACAACGATAACTGATCTTCCTGAGTAGTCAACTCTCTTACCAAGTAAGTTTTGTCTAAATCTACCTTGCTTACCTTTTAACATATCTGATAATGATTTAAGAGGTCTGTTTCCAGGACCAGTAACTGGTCTTCCTCTTCTACCGTTATCTATAAGAGCATCTACAGCTTCTTGTAGCATTCTCTTTTCATTTCTAACGATTATATCAGGAGCTCCTAAATCTAAAAGCTTCTTTAATCTGTTATTTCTATTTATAACTCTTCTGTAAAGGTCATTTAAGTCAGAAGTAGCAAATCTACCACCATCTAATTGAACCATTGGTCTTAAATCTGGAGGTATTACTGGAATAACATTTATAACCATCCATCTTGGATCATTTCCTGATTTTTTGAATGATTCAACAACTTCAAGTCTTCTTATTATTCTTACTCTCTTTTGACCTGTGCTAGTTTTAAGTTCTTCTTTAAGATCCTTGCTTTGACCTTCTAAGTCTATTTCACCTAAAAGGTCTTGAACAGCTTCTGCACCCATTCCAGCTACAAAGCTTTCTTCACCAAACTTATCCACTGCTTCTCTGTACTCTTTTTCACTTAATAATTGCTTCTTAAGTAATGGAGTTTCCTTTGGATCTATTACAACATATGAAGCAAAGTAAAGAACTTTTTCTAAAGCTCTTGGTGACATATCTAAAAGTAATCCCATTCTTGATGGAATTCCTTTAAAGTACCAAATGTGAGATACTGGGGCAGCCAGTTCAATGTGCCCCATTCTCTCTCTTCTTACTTTAGCCTTAGTTACTTCAACTCCACATCTATCACAAACGATACCTTTGTATCTAACTCTTTTGTACTTACCACAATGACATTCCCAGTCTTTCATAGGTCCAAATATTCTTTCACAGAATAGACCATCTCTTTCTGGCTTTAATGTTCTATAGTTAATTGTTTCAGGTTTCTTAACTTCACCTCTAGACCACTCTCTAATCTGATCAGGTGAAGCTAAACCAATTTGTATAGCATCAAAATTGTTTAATTCAAACAAGGGTATATCCTCCCTTCAATTTTAGTGTTCATCATTGACAAAATCATCTAGTTCTAATTCTTCTTCATGGAACCCATCAAGTGTGAATGCCTCAGCATCGAATTCTATCTCTTCTTCTGATTCTTCTTCACCTGAAGTATAGCTATCATCCCCTACTGGGATATCATTAACTATTTCTTCAGTTCCTTCAATATTTACCTCTAAATCATCCATATCTTCTTCAGCAAACTCTTTTAATCTAACTTCTTCATTTGCATCATTTAATACTTTAACATCTAAACATAAAGCTTGTAGCTCTTTAATTAGAACCTTGAATGATTCTGGAACTCCTGGTTCTGGTATGTTTTCACCCTTTACGATTGCCTCGTAAGTTTTAACTCTACCAACAACGTCATCTGACTTAACTGTTAGTATTTCTTGTAGTGTATGAGCAGCACCGTATGCTTCTAATGCCCAAACTTCCATCTCACCGAATCTTTGACCACCAAATTGAGCTTTACCTCCAAGTGGTTGTTGAGTTACTAATGAGTATGGACCTGTTGATCTAGCATGGATCTTATCATCAACTAAGTGAGCAAGTTTTAAGATATACATTATACCAACTGTAACAGGGTTATCAAACGCTTCCCCAGTTCTTCCATCGTATAATACAGTCTTTCCATTTGCATTATATCCAGCCTTTTCTAAACATGCTTCAATATCACTTTCAGTTGCACCATCAAACACCGGAGTAGCTATATGCCATCCTAATTGACTTGCAGCCCATCCTAAGTGAACCTCTAATACCTGCCCGATATTCATACGTGATGGAACCCCTAGTGGATTTAAACAAATTTGTAGTGGTCTACCATCTGGTAAGAATGGCATATCTTCTTCTGGTAAAACTCTTGAGATAACCCCTTTGTTACCGTGACGACCAGCCATCTTATCTCCAACAGATATTTTTCTCTTTTGAGCTATATAACATCTTACAAGTTCATTAACACCTGGATTTAGATCATCACCGTTTTCTCTTGTAAATACTTTTACATCAACGATTATACCTGCTTCTCCATGTGGAACTCTTAAAGAAGTATCTCTAACTTCTCTAGCTTTTTCACCAAAGATCGCTCTTAATAATCTTTCTTCAGCAGTTAATTCTGTTTCTCCCTTTGGAGTTACCTTACCAACAAGGATATCACCAGATCTAACTTCAGCACCGATTCTGATTATACCTCTTTCATCTATATCTCTTAAAGCATCTTCTCCAACGTTAGGAATATCTCTTGTTATTTCTTCTGGTCCTAACTTTGTATCTCTTGCTTCACATTCATATTCTTCGATGTGGATAGATGTAAATACATCTTCTCTAACTAATTCTTCTGAAATTAGCATCGCATCCTCGTAGTTATAACCTTCCCAAGTTATGAATCCCATTCTGATGTTTTTACCTAATGCAATTTCTCCTAAATCAGTTGATGGTCCATCAGCTAATACTTGGTTCTTAAATACTATTTCACCATTATCAACTAAAGGTCTTTGGTTTATACAAGTACCTTGGTTACTTCTCTTAAACTTAAGTAACTTATAAGTATCAATTCCGCCATCTGCATCTCTTCTTATTCTTATTTCATCAGCTGAAACGTATATTACCTTACCAGCATTTTTAGCCTTAGGTAATACTCCTGAATCTGCAGCTGCTCTATATTCTATTCCTGTACCTACTATTGGTGCTTGTGGCTTTAATAGTGGAACTGCTTGACGTTGCATGTTTGAACCCATCAGTGCTCTTGATGCGTCATCATTTTCAAGGAAAGGAATCATAGCTGTAGCAACAGAAACGATTTGTCTTGGAGATACGTCAATTAAGTCAACTTCCTTAGCAGCAACAACTAAAATGTCATGCTTATGTCTTACAGTAACTCTACTGTCAATGAACTTTCCGTCTTCTCCAATCGGCTCATTTGCTTGCGCAACTAAGTATAAATCTTCTTCATCAGCTGTGAAGTATCTAATTTCATTTGTAACTATACCTGTATCTTTATCTATAACTCTATATGGAGTTTCAATAAATCCATATTCATTAACTCTTGCATAAGTAGCTAAAGAGTTGATAAGACCTATATTTGGACCTTCAGGTGTTTCAATTGGACACATTCTACCATAATGTGAATAGTGAACGTCTCTTACTTCGAAACCAGCTCTTTCTCTTGAAAGACCTCCTGGTCCTAATGCAGATAATCTTCTCTTATGAGTTAATTCTGATAATGGATTAGTTTGATCCATGAATTGAGATAATTGTGAGCTACCAAAGAATTCTTTTATAGCTGCTGATACTGGTCTAATGTTGATTAACATTTGTGGAGTTATCGCTTCTTGGTCTTGAATAGTCATTCTTTCCTTAACTACTCTTTCCATTCTTGATAAACCAATTCTAAATTGGTTTTGTAATAACTCACCAACAGATCTTAATCTTCTATTACCTAAGTGGTCGATATCATCTGTATATCCTACACCATAAGCTAAACCTATTTCATAACTTATAGTTGCAAATATATCATCTCTAACGATATGCTTAGGTATTAATCTATTTATGTTCTTTTTAATCTCTTCTTTAATTGAAGTTTCATCATCATAATTTTGTAATATTTCCATTAGAGTAGGGTAATGAACTGCTTCTCTAATGTTTAAATCGCTTATATCAAAGCTTACAAACTTATGAATGTCAACAAAATGGTTACCTATTACTCTTAAAACTCTATCTTCAACTAATATGTCAACTGAATTAATTCCAACATTTTGGATTGCTTCAGCCATATTTCTGCTGATTTTTTGCCCTTGTTCAACCATAACTTCACCTGTTGTAGGGTTTATTATATCAGTAGCTGCTATTTGATTTATAAGTCTTAAGTTAATAGCTAACTTTTTATTAAATTTGTATCTACCAACTCTAGAAAGATCATATCTCTTCGCATCAAAGAATAAAGAGTCTATTAAAGATACAGCTGAATCAACAGTTGGTGGTTCACCTGGTCTTAATCTCTTGTATATTTCTAATAATGCTTCTTCTCTAGTTTTAGTGTTGTCTTTTTCTATTGTAGCTTTAAATCTTTCTTCTTCACCGAAGTATTCTAAAAGCTCTTGATCACTTCCGAAGCCCATAGCTCTAGCTAAGATAGTTATTGGAAGCTTTCTTGTTTTATCTATTCTTACATAGATAATATCGTTAGAATCAGTTTCGTATTCTAACCATGCTCCTCTGTTAGGTATTACAGTTGAAGAGAATAATTTCTTACCGCTCTTATCAACTGAATAATTGTAGTAAACACCTGGAGATCTTACTAATTGGCTTACGATAACTCTTTCAGCACCATTAATAACAAAAGTACCTTGTTCAGTCATTAATGGGAAATCTCCCATAAACACTTCTTGTTCTTTTATTTCTCCAGTTTCGTTATTTGTTAGTCTTACAGACACTTTTAATGGAGCAGCATAAGTAGCGTCTCTCTCCTTACACTCTTCCACCGAATACTTAATATTGTCCATATCAAGTTTGTAGTCTACGAATTCAAGCACAAGATTCCCAGTAAAGTTAGTAATAGGATTAATATCATCAAAGACTTCTAATAATCCTTCTCTTAAAAACCATTCGTAAGAATCCAATTGTACTTCTATTAAGTTTGGCATCTCAGTTACATCTTTAACTTTTGCAAAACTCATTCTAGTTCTTTTTCCAACTTGGACAGGATGTACCATGAATTTTCACCCCTTGTATAAAGTAAAATAACCAAAAGCACACTTTCCCTAGGGACTTATGCTTTCGGAGGCATCACGTCTTAGTATAACCTTTTTCCAAAAAATTATACTCATTTTCCGCAAGAATATATAGTTTTCCATATTGAACAGTACATTTTGTAATAGTACCATAAGCAATATTTTTTGTCAATACTTTTGTATATTAATTATATACATCTAATATAATAGTATTTTGCCCAACAAACACCATTTTATTAATGTATTGGCAAATAAAAAAGGTGCTTTATAGCACCTTTTTTATTTAAATAGAAATTACTTAACTTCTACTTCAGCTCCAACTTCAGCTAATTTAGCTTTCATTTCTTCAGCAGTTTCTTTAGCTACAGCTTCTTTGATTGTCTTAGGAGCTCCGTCAACTATTTCTTTAGCTTCCTTTAATCCTAATCCAGTTAATTCTCTAACAACTTTGATAACCTTTATTTTGTTAGCTCCAGCGTTAGTTAATACTACGTCGAACTCTGTCTTTTCTTCAGCAGCAGCTCCACCAGCAACAGCACCAGCAACAGCTACAGGAGCAGCAGCGCTAACACCAAATTCTTCTTCACATGCAGTAACTAATTCGTTTAATTCTAAAACTGTCATTTCTTTTATAGCTTGAATGATATCTTCTCTTGTCATTTTAAATTCCCTCCAAATTCTTTTTTAAAATTAATAACCAGCAATTATTCAGCTGATTCTGATTCTTTCTTTTCCTTGATTGCATTTAATAAGTATGCAAGGTTTGATAATGGAGCCTTGAAGCTTCCAAGAAGTTTTGCGATAAGAACTTCTCTTGATGGGATTGTAGCAAGTTTTTCAACTCCAGCTTTGTCATAAACAATACCTTCTACAACTCCTGCCTTAAGCTCTAATTTCTTATGATCCTTAGCAAAGTTAAATAATACTCTAGCTGGAGCAGTAGCATCTTCATATCCTAATGCTATTGAAACTGGTCCTTCTAAGTGTTGAACTAAGTCTTCTAAACCTAATTCTCTAGCTGCTAATGTTACTAAAGTGTTTTTGTAAACTTTATATTCAACACCAGCTTCTCTTAAGCTCTTTCTTAACATTGTATCTTCTTCAACTGTTAAACCTTGGTAGTTAGCTAATGCAACACCTTGAGCTTTTTCTAACTTTTCTTTAATTTCAGCTACTTTAGCTTCTTTTAATGTTCTATTCTTGTTCATCACTGTGTGTCCACCTCCTCACAGTTTCTTAACTGCAAAATATATTAATAAAGGTCTTCCCATAGACATAGGAAGACCAAAATAATTACTTACCTTATTTTGATTCCTAGGTAGGCAATTATTTAAACCTTTCGGCACCTACTGTCTACGGAAACAGTATTCTTTTTTCACAACGAAATTTATTATATTATAAACTTAACGTTATGTCAATAATTAATCTAAAACTTTAGTTGGATTAATTTTTGCTCCAGGTCCCATAGTGCTTGATACAGATACTGATTTAACGTATTGTCCCTTAGCAGCTGCTGGTTTAGCTTTTACTAAAGCTTCCATTAAAGCGTGGAAGTTTTCTTGTAGCTTTTCAACTCCGAATGAAACCTTTCCGATTGGGCAGTGAACGATAGCAGTTTTATCAACTCTATATTCAACCTTACCAGCTTTGATATCAGCGATAGCTTTAGCTACATCGAATGTTACTGTTCCTGATTTTGGATTTGGCATTAATCCCTTAGGTCCTAATACTCTACCTAATCTACCAACAACACCCATCATATCTGGAGTTGCAACTACTACATCGTAGTCGAACCAGTTTTCACCTTGGATCTTTTGAACTAATTCTTCAGCTCCAACGAAATCTGCTCCAGCCTCTTGAGCTTCTTGAGCCTTAGCACCCTTAGCGAATACTAAAACTCTAACTGATCTACCAGTTCCGTTTGGAAGAACAACTGCTCCTCTAACTTGTTGATCAGCATGTCTTGGGTCAACCCCTAATCTTACGTGTAATTCAACAGTTTCATCAAACTTAGCTTTAGCAGTTTTAACAGCTAAATCTAAAGCTTCTGATGGAGTGTATAAAACACTTTTATCTATTAATTTTGTACTTTCAACATATTTCTTTCCCATAATAAGCCTCCTACGTGGTACTAACGGTTTTTACCTCCCACTTATTTTTAAAGAATTACTCTTCAATAGTAACGCCCATACTTCTTGCTGTTCCTTCGATCATGCTCATAGCTGATTCGATTGAAGCTGCATTTAAGTCTGGCATTTTTAATTCAGCAATTTTTCTAACTTGATCTTTAGTTAGCTTACCAACCTTTGTTTTGTTTGGTACTCCAGATCCGCTTTCTAATCCTAATTCTTTCTTAATTAGAACTGCTGCTGGAGGAGTCTTTAAGATAAAACTAAAAGATCTATCTTGGTAAACTGTTATAACAACTGGTATTATTAATCCAGCTTGATTAGCAGTTTTTGCATTGAACTCCTTACAGAATCCCATAATATTAACACCGTGTTGTCCTAAAGCTGGACCTACTGGTGGTGCTGGTGTTGCCTTACCTGCAGGAAGTTGTAATTTAATCATTCCTGTTACTTTCTTAGCCATTTACTATTCCTCCTATACTGTGGTAATACGGATTTTATAATAATCCTCCCACTTAATTAAAAACATTAGTTTATATAGTAATATTAAACTAATTTCTCAACTTGATTGAAATCTAGTTCAGCAAGAGTTTCTCTTCCGAACATATCGATTAAAGCTTTTATCTTACGCTTTTCAATACTTATTTCTTGGATAATCGCTACGAATTCTCTAAGCGGTCCTGAAATAACAACTACACTTTCACCTACTTCTAAATCTATATCCACTGGCACTTCTACAACGCCCATAGTTTCAATTTCTTCATCAGTAAGCGGTACTGGTTTAGAACCCGGTCCAACGAATCCCGTTACACCTCTTGTGTTTCTAACCACATACCATGACTCATCAGTCATTAGCATTTTAATTAGTACATACCCTGGAAATTTCTTTTTAAGTGAAACTTTTTGTTTACCATCTTTTTCTTCAATAACTTCTTCCATTGGAACCTGGATATCATGAATTAAAGATTCTAGATTTCTGTTTTCAACAGTCTTCTCTATATTAGCCTTCACTTTATTTTCATAACCTGAGTATGTATGTACTACGTACCATCTTGCTCTTTCACTCATATATTTTTTAGATGAAAAATTTCACCTAAACCTCCTTTATTTCAGATTAAAAATTAATTTAAAGAGGCTTGAAAAAATATAATCTAACCCACCTACTAATACAATATATATTAGTACAACTACGCCAACTGCAATTAACGCTTTCTTTGTGTCATCTTTAGACGGCCAAGTTATTCTCTTAACCTCTGCCTTAATTTCTCTGAAAAATTTAGCGATACTATTTTTCTCAGAGTTACTTTTAGTTTTTACACCTTCTTTAATAGCCATCGTTTCACATCCTTAAACTATTGCGAGTATGTGTCATTACTATATAAGCTAATTATTTTGTTTCTTTATGAGTTGTATGTGTCTTACAGAATCTGCAATATTTGTGCATTTCCATTCTGTCTGGGTTGTTCTTTTTGTTTTTCATTGTGTTATAGTTTCTTTGCTTACACTCTGTGCATGCTAATGTTATCTTAACTCTCACAGTCTGCACCTCCAGTATTTAAATAATCATAAGTCTCTATGCTATTGTGTTTCAGTATTTCGTTAATTACTTAAACACATTATCATAAAACCATTATTATGTCAATAATATCAGCTTTGTAAAGGACTAGGTAATGTAACCCAGCCCTTTATGTCCGCTAATTATATTATGTTAGAATTTATACTTTTTTTAATCAATTTAATATTAAGCGATTATTGAAGTAACAACTCCTGAACCTACAGTTCTTCCACCTTCTCTGATTGCGAATCTTAAACCTTCGTCCATAGCAACTTCAGTTATTAATTCAACGTTCATATCGATGTGGTCTCCAGGCATAACCATTTCCATACCTTCTGGTAATTTGATTGATCCTGTAACGTCTGTTGTTCTGAAGTAGAATTGTGGTCTGTATCCATCGAAGAATGGAGTATGTCTTCCACCTTCTTCTTTCTTAAGTACGTATACTTGACCTACGAACTTGCTGTGTGGATTTACTGATCCAACTTTTGCTAATACTTGACCTCTTTCGAT
>LM994670.1:30649-31862 GCA_000753455.2 Clostridium jeddahitimonense | reverse complement strand
TTAATATTAAGCGATTATTGAAGTAACAACTCCTGAACCTACAGTTCTTCCACCTTCTCTGATTGCGAATCTTAAACCTTCGTCCATAGCAACTTCAGTTATTAATTCAACATTCATATCGATGTGGTCTCCAGGCATAACCATTTCCATACCTTCTGGTAATTTGATTGATCCTGTAACGTCTGTTGTTCTGAAGTAGAATTGTGGTCTGTATCCATCGAAGAATGGAGTATGTCTTCCACCTTCTTCTTTCTTAAGTACGTATACTTGACCTACGAACTTGCTGTGTGGATTTACTGATCCAACTTTTGCTAATACTTGACCTCTTTCGATGTCAGTTCTTTGAACACCTCTTAATAATGCTCCGATGTTGTCTCCAGCTTGAGCTTCATCTAGTAACTTTCTGAACATTTCTATTCCTGTTACTACTACTTTTCTCTTTTCTTCCATTAATCCTACGATTTCAACTTCGTCTGATACGTGAAGAACTCCTCTTTCAACTCTTCCTGTTGCAACTGTTCCTCTACCAGTGATTGTAAATACGTCTTCTACTGGCATTAAGAATGGCTTATCTGTTGCTCTTTCTGGTGTTGGGATGTAGCTGTCTACAGCATCCATTAATTCCATGATACAAGCTGTTGCTTCTGCATCTGTTGGGTTTTCTAATGCTCTTAAAGCTGATCCTTTAATTACTGGAATGTCATCTCCTGGGAATTCATACTCAGAAAGTAATTCTCTAACTTCCATTTCAACTAATTCTAATAATTCTTCGTCGTCAACCATATCTGCTTTGTTTAAGAATACAACGATGTATTCAACACCAACTCTTGAAGCTAGTAGTATGTGCTCTCTTGTTTGAGGCATTGGACCATCTGCTGCTGAACAAACTAAGATTGCTCCATCCATTTGTGCTGCACCAGTGATCATGTTCTTAACATAGTCAGCATGTCCTGGACAGTCAACGTGAGCGTAGTGTCTGTTTTCTGTTTCATACTCAACGTGTGAAGTATTGATTGTGATTCCTCTTTCTTTTTCTTCTGGAGCTTTATCGATTGCTGCGTAATCGAACGCTTCAGCGAATCCCTTCTTTGATAATACAGTAGTGATTGCTGCTGTTAATGTAGTCTTACCGTGGTCTACGTGACCGATTGTTCCGATATTAACGTGTGGTTTGCTTCTTTCGAATTTTTGCTTTGCCATTTGAAATTCCTCC
>LM994670.1:0-28869 GCA_000753455.2 Clostridium jeddahitimonense | reverse complement strand
TCTTTCTTAAGTACGTATACTTGACCTACGAACTTGCTGTGTGGATTTACTGATCCAACTTTTGCTAATACTTGACCTCTTTCGATGTCAGTTCTTTGAACACCTCTTAATAATGCTCCGATGTTGTCTCCAGCTTGAGCTTCATCTAGTAACTTTCTGAACATTTCTATTCCTGTTACTACTACTTTTCTCTTTTCTTCCATTAATCCTACGATTTCAACTTCGTCTGATACGTGAAGAACTCCTCTTTCAACTCTTCCTGTTGCAACTGTTCCTCTACCAGTGATTGTAAATACGTCTTCTACTGGCATTAAGAATGGCTTATCTGTTGCTCTTTCTGGTGTTGGGATGTAGCTGTCTACAGCATCCATTAATTCCATGATACAAGCTGTTGCTTCTGCATCTGTTGGGTTTTCTAATGCTCTTAAAGCTGATCCTTTAATTACTGGAATGTCATCTCCTGGGAATTCATACTCAGAAAGTAATTCTCTAACTTCCATTTCAACTAATTCTAATAATTCTTCGTCGTCAACCATATCTGCTTTGTTTAAGAATACAACGATGTATTCAACACCAACTCTTGAAGCTAGTAGTATGTGCTCTCTTGTTTGAGGCATTGGACCATCTGCTGCTGAACAAACTAAGATTGCTCCATCCATTTGTGCTGCACCAGTGATCATGTTCTTAACATAGTCAGCATGTCCTGGACAGTCAACGTGAGCGTAGTGTCTGTTTTCTGTTTCATACTCAACGTGTGAAGTATTGATTGTGATTCCTCTTTCTTTTTCTTCTGGAGCTTTATCGATTGCTGCGTAATCGAACGCTTCAGCGAATCCCTTCTTTGATAATACAGTAGTGATTGCTGCTGTTAATGTAGTCTTACCGTGGTCTACGTGACCGATTGTTCCGATATTAACGTGTGGTTTGCTTCTTTCGAATTTTTGCTTTGCCATTTGAAATTCCTCCTTACTTCTTTAGATACACCTTGCCTAGCGTTTGCATTTCTAAATGTATATAATTGGAGCTCACGATCGGGATTGAACCGACGACCTCCGCCTTACCAAGGCGACGCTCTGCCGACTGAGCTACGTGAGCATTAAAGTGTAATACACTTTAATATACCAATTATAAAGTTTACTAGCATTTGTTTTTTTTGTCAATATAGATTAATACATTATTTATTATTTACAAGGCATTTTTCAAGTTTCTTCTTAACGCGCTGTAGAGCGTTATCTATAGACTTTGAATGCCTATCTAAATCACAAGCTATTTCTTGATATGACTTACCTTCCAAATAGGATTGTAATACCTGAATTTCTAAGTCTGATAATACTTTGTTTATTTCCTCTTCAATGAATTCCTTCTGTTCTTGACTTATTATAAGCTCCTCAGGATCAGTTATTCTTATATTAGATATTATGTCTAATAATGTTCTATCTGATTCTTCTTCTGATACAGGTTTATTCAAAGATATATATGTATTTAGAGGAATGTGCTTTTGTCGCGTAGCTGTTTTTATCGCAGTTATTATTTGTCGTGTAATACATAATTCTGCAAAAGCTCTAAATGAAGTAGACTTTTCTCCATTAAAGTCTCTTATTGCTTTATATAATCCTATCATGCCTTCTTGGTATATGTCCTCTTTATCTGCTCCTATTAAGAAATAAGATTTAGCCTTAGCCTTAACAAAGTTCTCATACTTAGAAATAATAAACTCTTGAGCTCTTTTATTACCTTTTTTAGCTTCTTCAACTATTTGTTCTTCGGATTCACATTTATAGAAACTTTCTACAGAATTAAAAGCTTTTTCTTCATTCATAAAATTCCTCCACCCCCTAATACCCGAATTTAACTTCTCCTAATAGCTTCTAACTTTCTTAAAACATCATCATCTAGATTATCTTCTAAAGTATTTTTAGCTGATACCCGAGCTTTTTTACTGCTTTTTTTTACATCTTCAATATCTACTCGTACTAAATTATAAAATTCTACACTCGATATTCTAACAGCACCCCTTTGAAAGATTGTTTGTTGTTCTAAGGAATCAGACGTCACAACATAAACTTCAAATCTTCTTCCTAAATTATGTACTTCTCTTTCAATATAAGAATCAGCAGTTTCTCCATCCTTAGTAAATACAACTAACAAATTTTTATTGTGTTCGTATTTGTTTTCGATATTACCAGTTACCTTATGACCATCATAAACAATAACAATCTTACATCCATTAATAGCTCCATAGTTGTGCAATATATCAACTAGTTTTTGTCTAGCACTATCTAAACTGGTTTCTTTTTCTCTTTTTAAATTACCCCAGCTATTTATTACATTGTAACCATCAACAAATATAATTTTCACATTGAACACCTTTATATAACAATTATTTTGTTAATCTTCCTTTTAAGACTTCATACATCATTATACCACCTGCAACTGAAGCATTTAAAGAGTTAATTTTTCCAATCATAGGTATTTTAACTAATACATCGCATTTCTTTAATGTAAGTTTAGAAATTCCTCTACCTTCACTACCTATAACCAGAGCACAAGGTCCAGAGAAGTTTGTATTATAGCTGAAATCCTTACCGTCTATATCTGCCCCATATATCCATATACCTTCTTCTTTTAATTGGTCTATTGTTGCATTTATATTAGTAACTTTAGCTATTCTCATATGTTCAATAGCTCCTGCTGAACATTTGTATACAGTAGGCGTTACACCAACATTTCTTCTCTTAGGAATAATTATTCCATGAACACCACATAACTCTGCTGTTCTTATTATTGAACCTAAATTATGAGGATCTTCTATTTCATCTAATATTACTATGAAGGGATCTTCACCTTTTCTCTTAGCACGGTTTATAATATCTGTTACTTCAGAATATTTAAATGGAGTAACCTTAGCAATAACACCTTGATGACTTGCTCCTCCACACATTTGATCTAAATTTCTTCTATCTACTTCTTTAACTATAACATTTTTTTCTTTAGCTAAACCAAGAACTACCTTTATAGAACCTTCTAAATCACCTTTAGCAACACTTATATATTCTATTGTCGTATTGCTTTTTAATGCTTCTATTACAGCATTTCTACCTAAAACTAAATCTTCTCTTATTTCTTCAGTTCCAAATTCTACGTTATTTCTCTTTATTCTATTATCCGCTGCACCATTATTTCTATTTTTTTTATTTTCAAGATATTCTCTTTTTCTTTCACTTCTATTTTGTTTCTCTTGTAGTTTATTAAATTCTCTTTCTTTTCTTCTTGGGTTTTCTCTTTTAGCCATAATGGACTCTCCTTTATTTCTTATTAAGTTCTGTAGTCACTGCTTTATTCATTATATAATTTAATCTTTCATAATTACCAATTAAATGTAGGTAGCCAATAAGTGTCTCAAAACCAGTCGCCATTCTATAATCTCTCACATCTGCATTTTTAGGAACTGTAGCAGATTTTGTGTTTCTTCCCCTTTTAAATATGTAACTTTCTTCTTCTGTCAATTCTTCCTCTAATAAATGCATAATAGTAGATTGGCTCTGCGCTTTTACATATCCAATAGCCTTCACATGAATTTTATGTGCTGTTAACTCTATATTATTAGCTAATATATAATTTCTTACGAAAAGCTCATAAACAGCATCTCCTATTAAAGCTAGCTGAAGTGGGTTTAATAATCTAGCATCTTTAGGTGTAAATTCCTTTTCTCTATAATCCTGTAACATTTTTCACCTCGTTATATTAATGAAAAACTTAAAATGATAAATTGTAAATTAATGAACAAAGTCAGCAAAGCTGACTTTGTTATAATATATTTTCTGAAACTACTTCAAGAAGTTTCTAAATTAATTTTTCATTGTACATTTTGCATTATTAATTAATTATTAATCTGCTTTCTTCCATCTAACTCCTTGAGGAGTATCTTCTAAAATTATCCCTCTAGCTTTAAGGTCATCTCTTATCTTGTCTGCTAAAGCAAAATCTCTATTTTTTCTTGCATCTTGTCTTGCTTGAATTAAAGCTTCAACTTCTTCCTCTAAGCTTACTTTAGTTGTTTTTTGTAGTATTCCTAAAGGCATACCTAGTTCTCTTATTAATTCTAAAGCTTTTTCACAAAGTTCTTTTGACGAATTAATAGTTACATTGGTATTTATGTCTCTTGCTAAATCAAATAAAACAGAAATCGCATCTGCAGTATTAAAATCATCATCCATTTTTTCTATATATCTTTGTCTATAAGAATCTAAACTATCAAGATATTTCTTTTCTTCATCAGTCATAACTTCTATCTTAACTTCACTTATTAAGCTTTCTAAATTTCCTATAGCATTATATAATCTTTCAACTGAAGCTTTTGCTGAATCTAATAATTCATTGCTAAAGTTTAATTGAATTCTATAATGTCCTGAAAGCATTAAGAATCTTATAACATCTGCATCATATTCTTTTAACGCATCTCTTGCCGTTAAGAAGTTATTTAATGATTTAGACATTTTTTGATTATTAACATTTAAGAATGCTGCGTGTAACCAGTAGTTTGCAAATTTCTTTCCTGTTAAAGCTTCACTTTGAGCTATTTCATTTTCATGGTGTGGGAATGTTAAATCCATACCACCAGCATGTATATCTATAGTATCACCTAATAATTTCTTTGCCATACAAGAACATTCTATGTGCCATCCCGGTCTTCCAAGTCCCCATGGGCTTTCCCAAGCAGGCTCACCTGGTTTTTGAGCTTTCCAAATAGCAAAATCTATTGGATCTTCTTTTCTCTCATCAATATTTATTCTAGCACCTGATTGTAAATCATCTAAATTTTGACCAATTAATTGACCGTATGATTCGAACTTTTTAGTTCTAAAATATACATCTCCATCTACTGCGTAAGCATATCCGTTATCAACTAAACCTTTTACGAACTCTATAATATCAGTTATATACTCAGTAGCTCTTGGATTTACAGTAGCTCTCTTAATATTTAATCCATCAGCATCTTGATAATACTCGCAGATATATTTATCACCAATTTCTTTTACTGTGGTTCCTTCTTCATTTGCTTTGTTTATCATTTTGTCATCTATATCAGTAAAGTTTTGAACAAAGTTAACTTCGTATCCTCTATATTCAAAGTATCTTCTTATAGTATCAAAAACAATAAATGTTCTACCGTTACCTATATGAAAGAAGTTATATACTGTAGGTCCACAAACATACATCTTAACCTTTCCTGGCTCTAACGGCACAAACTCTTCTTTTTTTCTAGTTAAGCTATTAAAAACTTTCATCCTCTTCAAACCTCCTTAATTAAAATATATTTTAAAACTTACTTATTTCCCACCTAAAAAACAAGTTTTATTTGCCTTATAATCTTACCCCTTGCTTCTCAAACTGAGCTTTTACAGTGTCTAAAACAGAGTCAATTTTTATTACTTCCATTTCTCCATCTCTTAACTTAAATTCAACTTCTCCATCAGTAATCTTTTTACCAACAGTAACTCTCATTGGAATTCCAATAAGCTCTGAATCTTTAAACTTAACTCCTGGTCTTTCATTTCTATCATCTAATATAGCATCTACACCCATAGCTCTTAATTCATTATATAGCTTATTAGCAATTTCCATTTGAGCTTCATCTTTAATATTTACAGGAATTACTGACACATGATATGGTGCAACTGAAAGAGGCCATACAATACCATTTTCATCATGGTGTTGTTCTATTATAGAAGCCATAGTTCTAGTAACACCTATTCCGTAGCATCCCATTACAAATGGTACATTCTTACCATTTTCATCTATAAATGTTGCATTCATAGCTTCAGAATACTTAGTTCCTAATTTGAAGATATGACCTACTTCAGTACCTCTTGCGATAGTAACTTCTCCTCCACATTCAGGGCACTTTTCTCCTATAGTAATGTTTCTAAAATCACCAACTGTTCCTTCAAAATCTCTTCCATAGTTAACATTTTCTAAGTGATATCCTGTTTCATTAGCTCCAACTATAAAGTTAAACATCTTTGAAACTTCTTCATCCACTAATAAAGCATCTACTTTTATACCTACTGGTCCAGCAAATCCTACTTTAGCGTTAGTAGCTGCAAATACTTCTTCTGCTGTAGCCATATTTAAATCTACAACCCCACCTAAAGCATTTGATACTTTAACTTCATTAACTTCTCTATCTCCTCTAACCATAACAGCAACTATCTTACCATCAGCATTAAAGATTAAAGTTTTAGCAAATTTCTTTTCAGTTGTATTGAAGAACTTAACTAAATCTTCTATTGTTCTAGCATTTGGAGTTTCAGTCTTAACCATGTCTTTTAATTCTTCAGTTTCAGCAACATCTGGTGTTGATGGAGCTTTTTCTATATTAGCTGCATAATCACAACAAGTACAGAATACTACATCATCTTCTCCAACCTCTGATTTAACCATAAATTCAGCTGAATTTGATCCTCCGATAGCTCCTGAGTCAGCAGCAACACATTTAGCATCTATTCCACATCTGTTGAATATCTTTACGTAAGCATCATGCATTTTATCATACGATAAATCTAATCCTGCTTGATCTTTATCGAAGCTATAAGCATCTTTCATTATGAACTCTCTTGATCTCATAACTCCAAATCTTGGTCTTCTTTCATCTCTATATTTAGTTTGAATTTGATAAAGATTAACTGGTAATTGCTTATAAGATTTTATTTCATTTCTAGCAATATCAGTAAATACTTCCTCATGAGTTGGTCCTAAGCAAAACTCTCTGCTCCCTCTATCTTTTAATCTAAATAGCTCTGCTCCATATACGTCCCATCTACCTGATTCTTGCCATAATTCAGCTGGTAAAAGAGCTGATGCTAAAAATTCTTGAGCTCCAGCTGCATTCATTTCTTCTCTTACTATATCTTCAACATTTTTTAATACCTTTAAACCTATTGGCATATAGTTATATACACCAGCAGCCATTTTTCTAATCATTCCAGCTCTAAGCATTAACTTGTGGCTATCAATTTCAGCTTCTGCTGGCACTTCTCTTAATGTTGATACTAACATATTTGACATCTTCATAATTAGTTCCTCCAATTTGTTTATATTAATCATCGCTATTCATAATTAAAATCAACTATGAAATTTAGCATATTATTCTACAAGTAAAAAGTTAAAGTTGATGATGAATTTTAAACTGCACTACTCACTCTTAACTTTTAATTATAAAAAAAATCGCCCCTAATTATATAATTAGGGCGACTTATATCGCGGTACCACCTAAATTTGTGCTCTTGATAATGATAACGGTGTTAAACCGATAGTTTTTACCTATAACTCCGAAGCTGGTTCAAAATCTATTTGAGAATCTTACAGCCAAGGACTCTCTCTCTGAAAAAGCGATTTCTACTATTCTTCTTCACTGCTTTAAATTTAATATTTATAATTTATTATTATATAGTCCTAAAAAACTTATGTCAACATTAGTAATTATTAGTCTATACAAGCCTTTCCGCTAAAATTATATCATCCGGAGTAGTTATTTTTATATTGGTATATTCACCATCATATAGATAAACCTTATAGCCATATTTTTCAGCCACCATAGTATCATCTGTAACTATATCACCATTTTCTTTAACTTTTTCATGACATCTCATTATATTTTCATACTTAAATACTTGTGGTGTTTGAATAGCAACCAAGGAGCTTCTATCTGGAGTATTTACAGAAAAATTCTCTTCATTTTTCACTTTTATAGTATCTTTTGGCATAACACCTGGCGCAGCAGCTCCATAAACTCTAGCGTATTTAATTCCTTCATCAATTATCTTATCAGAAATTATTGGTCTTGCCCCATCATGAATAAGAACTATATCTGTGTTGTCCATTCTTTTAAGAGCATTATATACAGAATCCTGTCTTTCAGATCCACCCTCTACTATTTTATCAACTTTTAATGAGTACTTTTCTAAAACTTCTTTTTTGCAATACTCTATTTCATCCTTAGGTAAAACTAAAAATATTTGGTCTATATTTTTATTGTCTATAAACCTTTTTAAAGTATAGTATAGAATTGGCTTATCTTTTATCTCAATAAACTGCTTACTAACTTTACTCCCCATTCTTTTTCCTTTTCCACCGGCTAATATAATAACACTAGTCATAAGCTAATCTTAATTCTCCTTTTGTTTTGCAAAAATCATTCTTCCTGCTGCCGTTTGTAATACAGAAGTTACTATTACATCTAGTTGCTCTCCTATAAACTTCTTTCCACCTTCAACTACTATCATAGTTCCGTCGTCTAAATAAGCTATACCTTGAGATGACTCTTTTCCCTCTTTATTCACAACAACCTTCATTTCTTCTCCTGGAAGAACTACCGGCTTAACTGCATTAGCTAATTCATTAATGTTTAACACAGGCACACCTTGAACTTCAGCAACCTTATTTAAGTTATAATCATTAGTAATTACTTTTCCGTTTAATGTTTGAGCTAATTTTAATAATTTAGAATCAACTTCAGCTATTTCTGGAAAGTCTCCCTCCCATACTTCTGTTTCTATCTCAAGTTCTTTTTGAATCTTATTTAATATATCCAAACCTCTTCTACCCCTATTTCTTTTTAATGCATCTGAAGAGTCTGAAATATGTCTTAATTCATCTAATACAAAACTTGGTATAATTAAAGTTCCTGCAATAAATCCAGTCTTGCATATATCAAAGATTCTACCGTCGATAATTACAGATGTATCTAATACGTTAGATATATTCTTAGTATTATTTTTATGTTTTTTATCTTTTGAAGAGCTTTTCTTCATGTTTCCAATCATAACATTAATATCATCTTTTTTCTCAACAAATATCTTTATACCAATTACCACTGCTACTAATTCAATTAATACAAATAATATTGGTCCCGCTATAGGATGAATACCTAAAACAGGAATTCCAATAAGAGATGCTATAAGTAATGCAACTATAGTCCCAACGGTTCCATATACTAACTCACTAGCACTTACCTTCTGAACATTTTTTTCTACGGTGTCTATTATTTTATTAAGTCCTTTGTAGATAGTAGGTGATATAAAATATAATATAATACCGAAAACTAAAATAACAAATAACAAAAATACTATCTTACTTATTAGACTCTGTAATAGCTTCACCCCTAAATCATTTAACACATTTAGCAATCCATCTCCTACTACATATCCTAAAATAAGTCCTATAGTAGTAATTATTGCTCTAAATACTCTTTTTAACACTTTTTAACCTCCTTTTTTCACAAATGTTATACTTTCTATTATACCCTTATATTTATCTTATAGATACATAAATAACCATATTAATTATAACACAGTATTTATTATTTAAATCAGTAATTATCTAATTATATAATAAATATATTTATTTACCCCCTATCAAAAACTAATTACATTTATTATTATAATATTAATCTTTCGGCCGATGGATATATTGACAGAATTATCTGAAAAAAACTATAATTAACTTACAAGCATTATTATTCTAAGGAGTTGAGGCGAGATGAAGGACGTTATATTTGATAACTTCCAAAATGATGTGGATGATTCACTACTAAGACATAAAAGTATTTTAGATATTTTAACAAAATATTCCGAGTCTAGTGCTAGAGTAAATAGAGCTGTTGCTAAGGCCGTTACAAATTGTGGTTGCATTAAGATAAATGCAGACAAACAATCTTCACCTCAAGACCAAGATAGCCTTGAAGACTTTTATAAGAGCTTAAATAGCCATATAAACGGTGAACCATGTGAAACTTGTCGTGAAGTAATCGAGCGAGAAATGGGTAATAATTTATTTTATCTTACTTCTTTATGTAATGCACTTAATATAAGTTTATATGACGTGCTTATAAAAGAAGATAATAAAATTAATACTTTAGGAAAATTTAATTTCAGATAGAAATAATATGGCAGTATTACTACTGCCATATTATTTTTGCCATATAAAAGAATTATATACCAAATATTCTATAATTCTTTCTTTAAGTATATCTGCTCTTTAATTCTCTTTAATCCATTTCTTATCGCTGTAGCTCTTGCTTCCCCTATACCTTCAACCATATCAAGATCTTCCTTTGATGCTTTAATAACATTTTTAAGACTATCAAAATGCTTAATAAGGTTTTCTATTATACTCGTCGGTATTCTAGGAATCTTAGAAAGAATTCTATATCCCTTTGGAGATATTAAAGTATCCACTAGTGATACTCCACCATGACCTAATAATTTAGATAAGTTATCTAAATCTATTAGTTCTTCAGAGCTTAATTTTTGAACTTCTTTATATATTTCATCGCCATCAGCTTGATCATTACAATAATCTTTTATTAGAAGTATTCCATCTCTCTCAATATATTTTATTAACTCATTAAGTTGCATGGAAATAAGTCTTCCTTCATTTCCTAATTCAACTATATACTTTTTAATCTCTTCAACTATTCTCATTACCATTTCTGTTCTTTGAATAGCTGTAGTTACATCAAATAACGTAGTTAAATCCTGAAACTCAAGAATGTTTAAGTTATTAATAACTTTTTCTAATACATTAACATACTTTTCTAGAGTTTGTATTGCTTGATTAGCTCTTGCTAAAATAACGCTACTATCTTGAAGTATGTATTTTAAATCGCCTTTATATATTGTAATTATGTTTCTTCTTTGCGAAATTGCTATAACAAGAGTTCCTGTTTGTCTTGCTATTCGTTGAGCCGTTCTATGTCTAGTTCCAGTTTCAAATGTAGCTATCGTTGAGTCTGGAATAAGTTGAGCATTAGCACATACTATCTTTTTTAGATCTCCACTTATAACAATTGCTCCATCCATTTTTGCTAATTCATACACATATGCAGGAGTGTATTCTGAATTAATATTAAATCCACCATCAACTAGCTTCATTACATTTTCATTATCACCAATTATTATTAGTCCACCAGTTTTAGCTCTTAAAATATTATCTAATCCCTCTCTTAAGCTTGTTCCTGGACTAACTAATTTAAGTATATTTTTAATTTCATTATCTTCCTTTATCCTCATTATACTCACCTAATTATTAATTATATTATTATAAATCCCTATTACTTATTACCTATAGACATGGAATATTACATCATTTAGAGTTTTTAATGCTATAACATCTATTCCTTTAAATACAGTTCCTTTAGAAAAAGAATCTTTTGCTACATATACTCTCTTGAATCCCATTCTAGCAAGCTCTTTAACTCTACTTTCTAAAGAAGGCACTTTTTTAAGCTCTCCAGTTAATCCTACATCAGCAATAAAAGCAATATTTCCTTCTATTCCTTTTTGCTTAACCGAAGATACTATACTCATTATTACTGCTAAATTAATACCTTGCTCTCTAATTCTCATTCCACCAGTGGTTTTTATTATTACATTTTTATCGTAAAGATTTATTCCACCTCTTTGTTCAAGAATAGATATTAGTGTATTTAATTTATCTTTTCCTAAAGTTTCTCCTATCCTAGTTGGATAAGGGGTAAACGTCTTTGATACTAAACTTTCTATTTCTGTTATTATAGGTCTTGATCCTTCCTTAATAACTGTTAATGTACTTCCTGATACTAATTCTCCCTCATCCCTTTTGGTCATAAAAAATTCAGATGGATTATCTATAGACATCATACCTTTTTCAGTCATTTGAAAAAATCCTGTTTCTCCAGTACTTCCAAATCTATTTTTTGAACTTACAAGTCCTCTTAGCTCTTCATCGCTATCAGCTTCTATTATAAGTACAGTATCCACTAAATGTTCTAAAGCCCTAAGTCCAGCGAGCTCATCTGCTTTTGTCATTTGTCCAACTATTATAACAGCTCTTTGTCTCTTATCATTTTTAGCAACTCTTAATAATTCGTTAGCACATTCCATAGTTTGAGTTGGAGAACCAGCTCTTGCAGGTAAATATCCTTCCATAGTAAATGTCTGGATACTATCTATAATAATTAAATCTGGATCTATCTCTTCTATAGAATCAACAACATTATCTAAACTAGTTTCTTGAACTACCCATATATTTTCATTTATATTATCTAATATTCTATCAGCTCTATTCTTTATTTGACTATCGCTTTCTTCTCCTGATGCATATATAACCTTATGCCCTTTCTTAGCTATACAATCAGCAACTTGTAACAATAAGGTTGACTTTCCAGCACCTGGTCTAGCCGTAATTATAGTAATAGAATCTCTTACTATTCCACCACCCATAACTCTGTCAAACTCATTAATTCCTGTAACTATTCTATCGCTTTTACTAGATGTTACTTCTGTAAGTTTCTTTGCTACCTTCTTAGGTGTTCTTGATGTAGTTATAGCTTTACTTGTGCTTTTAGCTTGAACTACTTCTTCCTCAAAGGTGTTCCAATTGTTGCAATCTGGACATTTTCCTAACCACTTTGGTGTTTCATACCCACAATCCTTACACACATAAACTGTTTTTATTTTTGCCATACCGATTCACCACTTCTATTATACTTATATATAAGTATTCTTAACTTATTTCACTCTTTCTAATATATCATAATTAAAATAAAAAAATATATAAAATACAAAAAATCATCGTTAATAATTTTAACGATGATTTTTTACAAATTATAACTATTTTATTAGTTTTGCTGCAGCTTCATCAACAACAACTACTACATCTCTATGCATTTGTAACATTGTAGCTGGATTATCTGTAGTGATTTTTCCTGAGAATAACCCTTTAATAGCTTCAGCTTTTCCTTCACCTGATGCTATTAATATTATTTTTTTAGCTTTCATTATTCCACCAAGACCCATAGTTAACGCTTTTCTTGGAACTTCATCTATTGAATCGAAGAATCTAGCATTTGCTTCTATAGTACTCTCTGTTAATGAAATTATATGAGTTCCTGCTGATAACTCATCTCCTGGTTCGTTAAATGCGATATGTCCATTGTTACCGATACCTAATAATTGAACATCTATTCCACCAAGTTCTTCAATCTTATTATCGTAGTTTTTACATTCTTCTTCTAAGTTCTTTGCTAAACCATTTGGTACAAAAGTCTTAGTCTTATCAATATTTATATGATTAAATAAGTTTGTATTCATAAAGTTTCTATAGCTTTGCTCATGTTCTGGATTTAATCCTATATACTCATCTAAATTTATTGAAGTACATTTAGAAAAATCTAATTCCTTATTTTCACACTTAGCTATTAGCTCTTTGTACATTCCAATTGGTGATCCTCCAGTAGCTAATCCTAAAACTGCTGTAGGTTTTTCTATTACAACTTTAGCAAACTCCTCTGCTGCTATTTTACTTAATTCTTCATAATTTTTTGTAACTATTAATTTCATAATATCTCTCCCTCTCTACGTGAAATATTCACTTGTAATGTAAATTTATCTGATCTATATAATGCCTCTTCAATAAATAATAATTTATTTTTATTAGCAAAGGTTTTACCTATCATCTTAAGCACTGGAAAGTTTTCTTTAGTATTAAACTTTTCCTTTACTTCATCTGTTATATCTGCTGCTACTATAGAAGAAGTAGAATTGCTTATTGAGTATCCAAAATTCTCTAAAATTTTATATAATGACCCTTTTAGCATCTCTTCATTAATATGACCGCAATAATCTACTGGTATAAATACAGTCTCAACTGCTATACACTCTCCATCAACTATTCTTCTTCTCTCAATCTTATAAACTTTATCAAGCATAAAAATATCTTGCATATCGTCTGGTGTATCTATTACATCGAAGTTAATAACTTCTGTCTTTAACTCTCTACCTGTTTGCTTTATCATCTCTGTAAAACTCATCATATCTTGTTGCTTTACAGTCTGTTCACATACAAACGTACCTTTACCTTTTAATCTAGTTAAAACCCCTTCTTGAACTAACTCACCTATAGCTTGTCTTATCGTCATTCTACTTACACCGTAGATTTCACATAATTCTCTCTCACTTGCTATACATTCTCCAGGTTTCCAAAGACCTTGAGCTATCTTTTTAACTAAATCATTTTTTAACTGGAAGTATACTGGTATAGGACTACTCTTATCAATCATAGTATCGCCTCCTAAGCATATTATAACGTGCAGATTTATAGATGTCTATACCAGTTGATAAAAATCTTTTGTATATTTTTATCAATTTTACTAATACTAATTATAAAAAGTTTAGGAGATGTTATTATGATTCCAAAATCTTATTATGATAATATGAACGGTAAAAATATTTTATCTGATTATACGCCAAAAGACATGAGTACTAATTCTCTTAATAACTTTACTGACTCTTCTTTAGAAAATATGGTTATTAATTCTAACCTAGATAACAGTAATGTGATTAAATAACTATTTCTAATTAATATTATATGATATATTAATATTAAATTTACTATTTTAGGAGGTACTTATGGTTAAAGTTTATACAACTAATACTTGTCCTTGGTGTGATAAGGCTAAAAGTTATTTAAAATCTAAAGAGGTAGAATTCGAAGAATTAAATGTTCAAGATGATATGGTAGCTAGAGAAGAAATGATAAAGAAATCTAAGCAAATGGGAGTCCCTGTTCTAGATGTAAACGGAACTATAATAATAGGTTTTGATAAACCTGCTATCGATACAGCTCTTAACATCTAATTATTAGCTTAATTTTATAATTAAGTATTATAAAATTAAAATTTTTCTACAATGTATCAAAGCCAGCATATTGCTGGCTTTTTTCATTAATTTTAATTCTTAATTCTCATTTTAAATTAATTATCGTTCCCTTCAACCTAGACATAGCTTCAATTGAATATTTAATTCCTTGAGTACCTATTCCAGATGCTTTTACTCCTGAGAATGGGAAATGATCTGGCCCTCTTTCTGGTTTATTATTAATTTGAACAGTACCAACCTCTAACTTCTTTGCTATATAAAAGGCTTCATCAATATTTTTAGTAAATACAGACGCTTGCAATCCATATTCAGACTCATTTGCTATCTTTATAGCTTCCTCTTTATCCTTTACTCTAATAATAGGTAATACCGGCCCAAAAGGCTCTTCCCATGCTAATCTCATATCTTCTGTAACAAAATCAAATAAAGTTGGATAAATAATATTTCCGTCTCTCTTTCCTCCAACTAATAAATGTGCGCCTTTTTCTCGTGCATCATCTATTAACTCCCAAACAAAGTCAGCGGATTTATTATCTATTAACGGAGTTATGGTTACACCTTCATCAGTTGGATTCCCAACCTTAAGCTCTAATACGTGTTTCTTAATCTTTTCTGCTAATTCATCAGCTACTTTATCAATTACTAATATTCTTTTAACAGCAGTACACCTTTGTCCTGAATAAGAATATGCTCCAGCCACTATATTGGAGGCTGCTAAGTCAAGATCTGCATCCTCTAATACAATTGCTGCATCTTTTCCTCCTAACTCCATCAACAAAGGAACCATACTTGTTATACTTGCTATTCGCATTCCAATCTCAGTACTTCCTGTAAAGTTTATAAAATCTATCTCTGGATGAGTAACTATATAATCGCCTATTTCACTACCTCTTCCTGTTACCGTATTTAAGACTCCTGCCGGAATTCCTGCCTCTTCAAATACTTTTGCTAAATATAATCCACAAAGACTACCTTGAGTAGCAGGTTTTAAAACCACAGTATTACCGGCTATTAATGCTGGTGCAATTTTTGATGCAGATAAGTTTATAGGATAATTAAATGGAGATATTGCAAGTACTACTCCCATAGACTCTCTAGTTACAACAGATATCTTACTTCTATCAAACCCTGGAAAGCTATCGCTTGCTATAGTTTCTCCAAATATATTTTTAGCTGTATCTGCAGTAAATCTTATATAATCAGCGGTTCTATTAATTTCAGATTCGGCACTTTTTTTATCTTTGGCAATTTCCCTTATGAGAATATCACTTAAATCATTTATTCTTTCCTGCAATATATCAGCAGCTTTATAAAGAATTTTTGCTTTTTCATTTATAGGAATATCCCTCCACTGGTTATGAGCCTTTTGTGCTGCCACAATCACTTCATTTACCTCATCCTTTGTCATTGCTGGAACCTTTCCAACTATTTTCCCATCTGTTGGTGATTTAATGTCAATAAAGTTCCCACTCTTACTATCACACCACTGACCATTGATTAAATTTCTGAACTTTCTCTCTTGCCCAATCAAATTACTAAACATATACTTTCCTTCCTCCATATTAATCTCTTATTTATTTTCCCCTACATATTTTACTTTTATAATAATTCTATGTTTAATAATTTAGCCACAAAAAAGAAGCCTAAATTTATATTTAAGCTTCTTTTACTTTTCACATTAATATTAAATCTCCATATTTAACCAATCTTATCTACAAAATTTATATATTAAATATGATTTACTCTTTATTTACAGCAAACTCAATTCCTTCTTCATTACATTGAATTAGAAGTTTATCTCCATCAACAATATCACCTTTAATTATTTCATCACTTAATTTATCTTCTATTTCTCGCGTAATTATTCTTCTTAAAGGCCTTGCACCAAAATCTTTTTCTTTATTTTTCTCAGCAATAAATTTGCTTAAGTCTTTATCATAGTCGATAAATATATTTTTTTCCTTTAATCTTCCCATTGTTTCACTTATCATAATATCAACTATTTTTAATATACTTTCTTCATTTAGTTGATTAAAGATTATTATTTCATCTAATCTATTTAAAAATTCTGGTCTAAATTCTTTTTTCAATGCACTTTGAATTACTTCTTTCATTTTTTCATATTCTGCTTTACCATTATCTTGATTTGATGCAAATCCAACTTGTTTTTGCTTTTTAATATTTTCAGCACCTACATTGGAAGTCATTATAATTATAGTATTCTTAAAATTAATCATTTTCCCTTTACTATCTGTTAATCTTCCATCCTCCATAATTTGAAGTAAAATATTAAATATATCTGGATGTGCCTTTTCAATTTCGTCTAATAATACGACAGAATAAGGTTTTCTTCTAACAGCCTCTGATAGTTGCCCACCTTCATCATATCCTATATATCCTGGTGGTGATCCTATAAGTCTTGAAACTGAATGCTTCTCCATATATTCTGACATATCTAATCGTATAAGATTATTCATATTACCAAACATAGATTCAGCTAAAGCTTTTGATAACTCTGTCTTTCCAACTCCTGTTGGTCCACAGAATATAAAAGTTCCTATAGGCCTATTAGGATCCTTAAGTCCAATTCTTGCTCTCTTTACAGCTCTTGATATAGCACTTATTGCATCATCTTGACCGATAACCTTCTCTTTTAATATATCTTCTAAATGTATAAGTCTATCTGATTCCTTTTCTGTAAGTCGTGCTATAGGAACCTTAGTCCAAGTTGATACTACTTTAGCTACATCTTCTTCATCTACAAGATAAACTTCAGAACAATTCTTTGTGTTCCATCTATTTTGAATTTCATAAAACTCGTCTCTTAATTGCTTTTCTTTATCTCTTAGATTAGCAGCTTTTTCAAAATCTTGATTTTTTATGGCATCCTCTTTTTCATTTATAGCTTTTTCTATAGCTACTTCTTTTTCCTTTATTTCAGGTGGCAATGTTAGCTTAGATATTCTTACCTTTGCTGCCGCTTCATCAATTAAGTCTATTGCCTTATCTGGCATATACCTATCATTTATATATCTTTCTCCTAAACTAACTGCCATTTTTAATGCTTCGTCGGTTATCTTAACTTTGTGATGTGCTTCATATTTATCTCTTAGTCCAAATAATATCTCTAAAGTATCCTCTGGAGATGGCTCATCAATATTTACTGGTTGAAATCTTCTTTCTAATGCTGCATCTTTTTCTATATGCTTTCTATACTCATCTATAGTAGTTGCACCAATACACTTTATTTCCCCTCTTGCTAATGCAGGTTTTAAAATATTAGATGCGTCTATTGCCCCTTCAGCTCCTCCAGCTCCAACTATAGTGTGTATTTCATCTATAAATACAATTATATCCTCTTCCTGACGTAATTCAGCCATAATTTTCTTTAATCTATCTTCAAATTCTCCTCTATATTTAGCCCCAGCAACCATAGCAGTTATATCTAAAGTTAAAATCCTTTTATCTTTTAGACTTTCTGGAATATCACCTAAAATTATCCTTTGAGCTAATCCTTCTATTACTGCAGTCTTTCCAACACCTGGTTCACCAATTAAACATGGATTATTTTTAACTCTTCTACATAAAATCTCTAAAACTCTTTGTGTCTCACTATCTCTTCCTACGACAGGATCCAATTTTTGATCCTTTGCTAATTGAGTTAAATCTCTGCTGTATTGATCTAACATAGGTGTTTTATTACTCTTCTTTTCTTTTGAAGGAGTCTTTTTAACTTCTTTTAATTCACTTCCCGTGATATATTTTTCTACATCATCTTTCATTGAGTTAATATCAGCTTTACAACTTGTAAGTATTGCATAAGCTACACCTTCACCATCGTTAATTAAAGATAATAAAATATGCTCTGGAGTAATAAAATTTTGACCATATTTTCTTGCTACCTCTAAGCTATCATCAAATAATCTTTTTGTTCTAGGAGTTAATAATATATCTCCTGATAATATCTCTTCATCTCCAAAGCCTAAATACTCTTCTGTAAGACCTCTAACCTTATCTATAGTTAATCCTTTAGTAGTTAATAATTGACTAGCATACCCATTTTCTTTTAATATCCCTAAAAGTACATGTTCAGTTCCTATATACCCATGCTTAAACTTTTGAGACTCTTGCTGTGCTTCTATCAGAACTATTTGTGCTCTTTCAGTAAACCTCCCAAATATCATTCTTATACCTCCATACCCTAGGTTATAATTTATATAAAATTTAATTAATTAACTATTAAATTTAAATTTATATTAATTACTATGATAAAATAACAGCCATCATACCCCTTAATATATCTGCTCTAACTTTATTTTTATCTTCCACTGATGTTAAATTCCTATCGTTAACAGACATTTTTATAAGCTCACATTCCCTTTCAGTTACTAAGCTTAATTCTAATAAGTAGTGAACTAAAGATAATGCTCCTTGATAAGTAATACTTCTACCAATAGATTCGTTAAGCATCATAGCAATTTTTTCATTATTATCATGTGATATTTTCTTAATTACTATATACCCGCCTCCGCCTCTTCTACTCTCTATAATATAACCTCTTTCATGGCTAAACCTAGTAGTCAATACGTAGTTGATTTGTGATGGGGCACAATTAAATTTATCAGCTAAATCGTTTCTCTGAATTATTATTTCCTTGCTGCTTTTCTCTTCTAGCATATTATTTATAAATTCAGCTATAACATCTGATATTCTTGCCATAAAAACACCTTCCTAAACATCTTTGACTTTCTTTGACTTTAATTATATACAAATATTTTTTAAGTGTCTATCTTTAAAGTTTTCCCTTTTAAATAAAATTCATTTAATTTCTGTAATATTTAGGTTTTATTTAGTCAATACTCTTAAAATATAGATGTTAAACAAGATTTTAGGATGTGATAACAAGTGCAGATTAAATGGCTAGGAAATAGTACTTTTTTAATAAAAACATCTTTATCAAAAAAAATTCTTATAGACCCCTTTACTCCATTAGAACTTTTAGATTTAGATACTACTGTTGATATAATAACATTTAGCAAGGATTTTCATAAAATAAGTAACTTTGATTTAAGTAAATATGGTGCTAAGATAGTCACACGTGATGAAATTTATAGTGAAAATAATATTAAGATTAAAGGTTATTTATCATATAGTGATGCTGTTGAAGGATTAAAACGTGGTAAAAACTATATATACCTTTATGAAATAGATGGGTTAAGACTATGTCACCTTGGCTATTTAGGACATTTTCTTAATGCTGAAATAATAAATACATTGAAAAATGTAGATGTTCTATTTCTTCCTATTGGTGGAAATATCTGTTTAAATGGTAGTGAAAGTTATAAATTATCAGAGCTACTTACTCCTAAATATATTATACCAATGTGCTATAAATGTGATAATTGTGATTTTTATTTTAATGGTCCCTTAGACTATATATCTAAATGCAAAAATATTTTTAACACAAATACTTCTGAAATTAATATTAAAGATTTTCCTAATAACACACCGTTAACTGTGCTTTTAAAGCATTAAAAAAAGAGTCACCACTTTGGTGACCCTTTCAATCAACTATTCAGCTACTGGTGCTCCAACTGGACAAACATTTGCACAGTTTCCGCAATCGATACAAGTATCTGCATCTATAACGAATTGAGTATCTCCTTGGCTAATAGCGTTAACTGGACATTCAGCTGCACAAGCTCCACAGTTTACGCATGAGTCTTCTATTACGTATGCCATTAAAAAAACCCCCTCACTTATTAAATTTCATCTCTATTGTATCATAGTCAATATTTTTTTCAAAGTATTTTTAATACGTGACATAAAGTTTGACACTAACTCTCGATCATATATCCCGCCATTTCAATAAGATTTATAATATCTTCTGATGTTATTGTTAAATTATCATACACTATTTGAACTTCTTTTTTAACTTTATTTATTTCGCAAGCTACTATACCTTCTTCATTTGTGAGTATATTTCTAATAGTTGTTATATCAGCAGACTTATTTAAATTATAAATTCTTATTGATATTTTCATAATCTCCTCCTTAGTTGTCTTTAATTAATGCCTTAATGAATTTTTTATCTTCTTCAGAACTTATCTCTAACTTAATATCTGAATCATCTACTGAATCTTCATAATTGCCTTCTATTAATTCGATATTATCTATATTAAAGTCATTAATTACTTCTTCTCCAGCTCTCTTATATTTTACTCTTACTGTTTCCTTAACAGTATTATTACTTATAACTTCTCCTGTTCCCTCCTCAGTTTTGACTATTGAACCAACCTGAGGCATTCTCTTTCTAATATCTTCATATGTACTTTGCTCATAATTTAAACAACACATAAGACGTCCGCATATCCCTGATATCTTTGTTGGATTTAGAGATAAATTTTGTTCTTTAGCCATCTTTATAGAAACTGATGCAAAATCACCTAAAAATGATGAGCAACACATAGGTCTTCCACAAGGTCCTAATCCACCTAGCATCTTAGCTTCATCTCTAACTCCTATTTGTCTTAACTCAATACGTGTTTTAAATATAGTAGCTAAATCCTTAACTAACTCTCTAAAATCTACTCTTCCATCTGCAGTAAAGTAGAATATAACTTTATTATTATCAAATGTGTACTCTACATCGATAAGCTTCATTGTTAAATTATGTTCTTGAATCTTATTAAAGCATATATTAAAAGCTTCTTCTTCTTTAGCTTTATTATCAAAATGCTTATCTATATCTTCTTGTGAAGCTATTCTAATAACACTCTTAAGTGGTGCTACTATATCTTCTTCTCTTACTTCCTTTATTCCAATTACACATTCACCAAATTCTATTCCTCTAGCTGTTTCTACAACTACATAATTACCTTTTTCTATTTTTAAATCAGTTGGATCAAAATAATATATCTTTCCTGCCTTTTTAAATCTCACTCCTACGACTTTTATCATCCTTTTTAAACCTCCAAAAAGCTCATAAGCATAACCCTTATAGTTATTGCCCAATTGACATTACTTTTAATGTTTCTTCTAGCTTCTTCAATACTACTTATTAAATTATTTAGCTTTCTAAAGGACATTTCTCTAGTAAGCTCTTTTATTTCATTTATCTTATCACTATTTATAATTAGATTTTCGTTTTCTATTTCCTTATGTATTAATATGTCTCTTATGAAATCCCCAATTATACTTAGCACTTCTTCTTTATCTCCTTTATAAGAATTTAAAACTTCTTCTTCTTCTAAAAGAGCTTCGGGATCATTTTTTGTTATTTTAATTAATAACATTATAACTTTATCTCTTAATTCTTTAAGCTTATCATCATTAAGATATCTATCTATTCTTCCAGGAATTCCTGAACTAAATGCTATAGCTGCCTTCGTTTCTGGTGCATTTTTATCATAGCCTTTTATTTCAACATACTCGTATAATTCTTCTTTTGATAATGGCGTTAATTTAAATATTTCACATCTAGACTTTATAGTATCTAGAACCAACTCTAAACTTTCACATAGTATTATTATGTAAACCCCTAAAGGAGGTTCCTCTATAGTTTTTAATAATGCATTTTGAGCTTGAACTGTAAGTTTATTACCTTCATGAATAATAATTACCTTCTTATCTCCCTCAAAAGGCTTTTTTTGAACTTCCTCTATAATACCTCTTACGTCATCTACTCCAAAAGAAGTTTTTTCAGGCTTATAATTTATAATATCTACATATTCCCTATCTAAGTCGCCTTTTAATATTAGTTTAGCTAGATTTAAAGCTAGGACGCTCTTTCCTATTCCATCCTCACCACAAATAAGGTGTGCATGAGAAAGAGTTCCATTTGAACATCGCTTGTTGAAATTTATAATTAAGTCTTTGTACCCAATAAACTTTCTCATACTCACGCCTCTTTTTCATTTATAAATTTATACTTTAATAAATTGGTCTACATCTAATACAAAGATAGTAGCTCCTCCTACTTCCACTTCCATAGGATATGGCATATACATACCTGTTCCATTAGACATAGTAGTTGGAGTTGGTATTATTTCTTTTCTCATCTTACAAACATCTTCAACTACTTTAACTACATCAGTAACTTTCTCTTTTTCTACACCTATCATTAATGTTGTGTTACCAGATTTTAAGAAACCTCCAGTAGTCGCTAATTTAGTAACTCTGAAACCTTTATCGTTAAGTTCTTCAATTAAATCTAATGCGTCATCATCTTGTACTATTGCTATTACTAACTTCATAAAATTACCTCCACTCAATATATTTCCCTTTTATATTATTTTATCATATTATTTAAGTGTTTTAATACTTTTTATGTTAGTTTTACGCAAAATATATCTATAATTTTACAATAGTTTAATTTGTAAGTCTCTTCTAACTTTTTAGATTGTTTCTTTCACCTTCTTGTATATCTCTTCATGGATATCATCAATAGTTCTTAATGCTGTTCCTTCAGTACATTTAACTTTATTCCAGCTATATTTATCCGCAATCTTTAGTGAATTATTATATGAATTTACTAAGTACTCTTCATTGCTTTCATGAATATCCTTTTCTTCTTCCCCGGTTATCTTGTTCAATCTATTTTTCATTAACTGTTGACTTACCATAGGATCTACATCTAGGAATATAACTTGATCTGGTTCTGGTATACCATATAAGTTAAATTCTAAGTCCCATAACCAGTTTAAAAATTTCTCTTTTTCTTCTTCATCCATTTTAGCTGCTTGATGTACCATGTTTGAAGTAGTATATCTATCTGATATTATTATTCCGCCTTCATTATAGAACTTTTCCCACTTTGTTTTAAAAGATGCATATCTATCAGCAGCATAAAAAGTTGATGCTACATAAGGACTAACATCATTAGGATTACTTCCGAAGTCACCTCTTAAGTACATCTTTACTAACGCAGAAGATTCGCTATCGTAATCTGGAAAAGTTATTTTCATACAATTATAACCTTCATTAATAAGTCTTTCATATAACTTTTTAGATTGAGTTGCTTTTCCGCTAGCATCTGATCCTGACTCTATAATAATTAATTTACCTTTACCCATAAATAAGCCCACCTTTCAAGTATGTAGGGTATATTACTTAACTTCTAAAATAATATATCTTTTATTTTGTTTTTCATATCTTCATATTGCTTATCATCAAACTCTTCATTAGTGATGCTATTTACACAATTATCACATATGAAACTTTTTATAATCATTATACCATCATAATGAGCCTCACCACAAATTTTACAATATCTTTTCTTTTTTACGATTATTTCTTTGTTATTAATCATTTTAACCCCTCCCTATCTAATATTAAATTTTGGACAAGAATTAATATTTTTATACTTTAATCTAAAAAAGCTATAAAATAAATATTTTATGGGAAAATAATATTAAAACTTTAAAATGGAGGAATCACTAAATGAACCAAGAAATGATTTCTTATTTATCTACATGTTATGATGAATTACGTGACCTAAACCAAAAGTTATATGATAATCCTGAAGATAGCTATAAGGAATTCTCTGCCTGTGATTCTATATGTAATTTATTAGAATCACATGGGTTTGATGTGAAAAAGAATTTTCTTGATTTAGAAACATCTTTTTATGCTTCAAAAGGAAATACTTATCCTAAGATATGCTTTTTATGTGAGTATGATGCTGTCCCCGGAGAAGGACATTTAACTGGGCATAATTTATTAACCACTATATCCTTAGGAGCTTCCTTAGCACTTTCTAAGGTTATTGATAATATAGGTGGAACTACTATAGTAATAGGGTGCCCAGGTGAATATCGTGGTGGTACAAAATCCATTATGGTTAAACAAGGAGTTTTTGAAGATATCGATGCGGTATTAGTAGCACATCCTGATGTAACAACCAATGAAAGTGGTACTTCTGCTGCCATAGTCCCTTTAAAAATCAAATTCTTAGGCAATAGTGGTTTAAGCTTTTTAAACAACGATACTTATACATCTTTAGATGGTATATTATTAACTTTTAATATCCTAAATTCTATATTAAAAGGATTCCCTAAAGATGTTGAGGTTAATTCAATACTATCTCAAGGTGGATTTACTCCACTTCTACTTCCAATGGAAAGTGAAGCCCAATTTTATATAAGAGCTACAGAGATGGATATAGCAAAAATAGCAGAAAATAAATTAAGAGAAATAGCTATATATGTCTCTAAACTTATTAGAGTGAAATATTCTTTTTCTCTATATGAGTGTCCTAATGAAGAATTGATTACTAATAGAACTTTAAATAGATTATTTAGTCACAATCTAAAGGAGAATGGAATAATCGATATCGGTTCACCAAAAGATGTTCGTTCAGGATTAAGCATTGGTATAGTAAGTAAAACTGTTCCTTGTATACACCCTTATGTAAATATAATTGAAGATAATAGAATTAGATACGGCACTAAAGAATTTTCAGAAGCTACAATATCTAACTTTGCTTTTGAGCAATCTATGAAGGCTTCATTAGCATTAGCAGCTACTGCAGTAGATTTAATAACAAATAATACTTTATTAAATGAAATTAAAGATGAATTTTTTAAAGAAAAATAAATGGTGAAGCTATTTAATTAGCTTCACCATTTATTATATTAACTTTATCATATACTCTTCTTAATAATCTTTCACTTGGCTCAAATGAAAATTTAATTAGTTGTCCATTTTTTTTATATACACAATAACACTTCTTAGAAGTAGTTATTGTACTTAAGTAACTACCATGTGATTTAATCCTTGATAGCTTTTTAGGTATCTCAACTTTCTTACCTATAAAAACAATATCTTGCATTCTTATGCTTTCTAAGATATTATCTCCTTTACAATTTAATTTATTGATTATTAACTTATCTGCAATGATTGAATATTTATAAGATAAACTACAGCGTTTAAATTCCTTAAATAATACAAATACTATCATTAGTAATAAAACAACTTCTATTACTCTATAAACTTGAAAAGTTTTACCTACCATTATTTCAGCAATTTCAATGGCATATAAAGCAATAGTTATAGCTAGTAGTGATATCATTATAGCAGGAATTTTCCTTCCGTGTACAACTTCTCTATGCATGATAATATATATCCCCCATAAAATATAATAATTTTGACAATGTTATGATTATACTAATTATTATAGTATAATTCCATTCCTAAATTTCGTCTTATTCTTAGGTTATATGAAAATAGTCAATAAATCTTTAAAAAATCTACCTTAATCTAAGGTTTTAAATCTATTACTAATTTTATTATGATATACTAATAAATATAATAATATTACACAATTTATTGGAGGTATCCTATGATTAAGATATACAAAAGCTTAAGTGAAACAAATCCTCATTTAAAAGCTTTAAATAGTATTGAACCTGGATGTTGGGTCAATATGGTAGCTCCTACTGAGGAAGAAATTATATTAGTTTCAAAAAAGACAGGAGTTCCCTTAAGTTTTTTAAGAGCTCCTTTAGATGATGAAGAAACTTCTCGTATTGACTTTGAAGATGGTTATCTTTTAGTAATAGTAGATATTCCTTTTACAGAAATGGAAGATAACTCTTTAACATATGATACATATCCCTTAGCAATTATTCATTCTGAAAAGCAAATAGTAACTGTTTGCTTAAAAAACAGTAGAATATTAACTGATTTTATAAACAATAAGGTCAAATCTTTCTTCTCATTTAAAAAATCAAGATTCATTCTTCAAATATTAAATAGAGTTTCTACATATTATTTAATATATTTAAGACAAATTGACAAAAAAAGTTTAATGATTGAAAAAAGATTACATAAGTCAATGAAAAATAGAGAACTTATACAACTTCATTCATTAGAGAAATCTCTTGTTTATTTCTCTACTTCACTTAAAGCAAATGAAATAACATTAGAGAAGATGCTGAAGCTTGAAATAATGCAGAAATATCCTGAAGACCAAGATGTTTTAGAAGATGTTATTATTGAAAATAAGCAAGCAATTGAAATGACTGATATATATAGTAATATACTTGCAAGTACAATGGACTTCTTTGCTTCAGTAATTTCAAATAATCTTAATATAGTTATGAAGGTATTAGCATCAGTTACAATATTAATGGCTATTCCAACTATCATTGGTGGTATATTTGGAATGAATGTTTTACTTCCTTTTAAACCCGATGATCCTGCTGCCTTTAATATAATAATGATTTTTACATTCCTATTAACAGGGTTTGTTGCAATACTTTTATATAAGAAAGATATGTTTAGTTAATTTAATAGTTATCCACTAATATAAAATATATCCACAGGTAAATAAAATTTGCCTGTGGATATATTGTTTTTTTGTGTATATTTTTTTAATGAATATAAATCTAAAATATATAAACTTTGCTATTAAGCAAAAATAAAAACCTACAAGCAATGCTTGTAGGTTTTTTGGAGGCGCCAATCAGATTTGAACTGATGAATAAAGGTTTTGCAGACCTCTGCCTTACCACTTGGCTATGGCGCCATANAACATCCGCACCCTTTTTAGACTCTACTTTTATTAAGTGATATCCAAATTGAGTTTTAACTGGTTCACTTACTACTCCAGTTTCTAATTCAAATGCAGCATTTTCAAATTCAGGAACCATCATTCCTCTACCAAACTCACCTAAGCTTCCACCTTGCTCTTTTGATGGACATGAAGAATATTGATTTGCAGCTTCTTCAAAAGTTAATTCATTATTATCAATCTTAGCTTTTACTTCTGAACATAATTCTTCATTATCAACTAATATATGCTTAGCAGATACAGCTTCTTTTCCTTTGAACATATCTTTATTAGCTTCATAATATTTCTTTGCATCATCTTCAGTTACAGTAATTTCTGATAATACCTTATTAACTGTAGCTTGAGTTAATAAATCTTTCTCAACTTGCTTTACTTGAGCTTTAAATTCTTCAGTTTTATCTAATTCCATTTCTAGTCCTAATTTGTTCATTAATTCAAATTGAACCATTTGTTCTAATAATTGCTTTTTACCCATATCAGAAGAAAAATATCCTCTCTTATCTTCAGGGTATCTCATTATTATATTATTTAAATCATTTTCTGTTATTTCATTTCCTGAAATTATTGCTAATACTTTGTTTTCCATAACATTAACTCCTTTTCATCTTTATATTTAAAATTATAACAGATTTTCCAATGTTGTATACATAAATAAATTTATTATTGTAAATACAAAAATTAAATTATATAATAATTATTATTAAATAATATTTTATACTTAGGAGGTATATATGATTGAAATAAATTCTATAGTTCCTAACTTTTCACTTATCGGGTCTGATAAAAAAGAACACTCTTTAAGTGAATATAAAGGAAAAAAGATAATACTATATTTTTATCCTAGAGATAACACTCCTGGATGTTCTACTGAAGCTTGTGACTTTAGAGATAATAACTCTATTATTGAAGACATGAATACAATAGTTATTGGTGTAAGTAGAGATTCTCTAAAAAGTCATGATAAGTTTATTGAAAAATTCAATTTACCATTCTTACTTTTAAGTGATGAAGATGAAACTCTTTGTAACCTATTTGGAGTTATTAAAGAAAAAAATATGTATGGAAAAAAAGTAATGGGAATAGAAAGAAGTACATTTATTATTAACGAAGAAGGTGTTCTAGTAAAAGAATACAGAAAAGTTAAAGTAAAAGGTCACATAGATACTATTTTAGAAGATTTAAAAAATATGTAACAAAAAAGCACTAACAAAAGTTAGTGCTTTTTTCCTGGTGGCTCGACCAGGAATCGAACCAGGGACACGAGGATTTTCAGTCCTCTGCTCTACCGACTGAGCTATCGAGCCACATAACCTAGCAACGTCCTACTCTCCCACACAGTCTCCCGTGCAGTACCATTGGCGCTGTAGAGCTTAACTTTCCTGTTCGGAATGGGAAGGAGTGTTTCCTCTACGCCATCATCACTAGATGTATTCAGAGTGTTCTCTGAAAATTGCACATGAATTTTATATTTTTTATTGGTCAAGCCCTCGACCTATTAGTATCAGTCAGCTAAATATGTTACCATACTTACACCTCTGACCTATCAACCTTGTGTTCTTCAAGGGGTCTTACTAGCTTATGCTATGGGAAATCTCA
>LM994665.1 GCA_000753455.2 Clostridium jeddahitimonense | reverse complement strand
TGAAAGCATCTAAGCGTGAAGCCTACCTCAAGATGAGATTTCCCATAGCATAAGCTAGTAAGACCCCTTGAAGAACACAAGGTTGATAGGTCAGAGGTGTAAGTGTGGTAACATATTTAGCTGACTGGTACTAATAGGTCGAGGGCTTGACCAATAAAAATATAAAATTCATGTGCAATTTTCAGAGAACATTCTGAATACATCTAGTGATGATTGCGTAGAGGAAACACTCCTTCCCATTCCGAACAGGAAAGTTAAGCTCTACAGCGCCAATGGTACTGCACGGGAGACTGTGTGGGAGAGTAGGACGTTGCTAGGTTAGCAAAAAGACCTAAGTTGTACTTAGGTCTTTTTTTGTTATATAATTAATACCAATATTTATACTAATGCTACTAAAAAGCCTATAAATATAAGTAAAAAATCATCTATTATATTTCAATATTTATAATAGAGGGTATTATATAAATATAGTAGAAAGAAATAGAAAGTTATTTAAATGTATACAGAAACTATATACAAGAAGAATTAGCATGTATACAATTAAATTTGGAGCAATGAATCTATTTACTATTGAAAAGGTATCAAATAAGGAGTAACTAGTTATTTTTGTAGCATAATGAAAAGATATAGGAGTGATAAACCTATTTAGAGTATGAGTAGTACTTGTTAGTGTCATCGCTTTATATCAGTGGCTCTACTTCTAGTTTGATATAGGTTTATAATTATTTATATAATTATAAAAAAGTTTTCTCATTTTATTGATTATAAAAACTATAATTTATAAGAATATTATTTGGTAATTTAACTTAGTACAAATATATTAGGGACTTATAGTTGAAGTGAAAAAAGTTAAAATTCATCCAACTATTACTAGTACTTTAATAAATAATATAATAATTAAAAGAAGTAATTAATTATTATTAAGTATGATAAAGCAACTCTTAATATATATAAATAGAAGATAAAAGTTAGATTTTATTTATTTTTTATAATTTGTGGATAGTGTTAATTATGTTAATAAGAATATTGATTTAATACATTTATGTTGTGGATAATGTGTGAAACGTGGATAACTATAGTACAGTAAATATACCACAGAACCTAGTGTATCAATAGTATTAAAATAAAGTAAAAGGGAGAAAGTTTAAGGAAAATCAGTTTAATCTTAATAAATCATAAAAATATTAATATTTAATCTATTTTATAGGTGATAAGATAAGTCTCGTTGCTAACGAAATGATGTGAAAAAAACTTTGAAAAAAGTTATTGACACAAAGTTAAGTCGGTGATAAGATAAGGAAGTCGCTTAAAGCGATAACAAAATATGGTCTTTGAAAATTGAACAGAATATAGTTAAAATAAATCCAGCAATTCTTTTGAGAGTTTTTAAAAT
>LM994669.1 GCA_000753455.2 Clostridium jeddahitimonense | reverse complement strand
CAGTCAATTTATATCAAAGTTTTGCATTTAATATCACAAAGAATATTTCTTGGCTTACTTCTCAAATATATTTTGAAGTTATATATTAATTCATGTGCAATTTTCAAAGAACAATTGGTGGGTCTAAATGGACTCGAACCATCGACCTCACGCTTATCAGGCGTGCGCTCTAACCAGCTGAGCTATAGACCCATGTGGTGGAGGTAAAGGGAGTCGAACCCTTGACCCCTTGCGTGCAAGGCAAGTGCTCTCCCAACTGAGCTATACCCCCACATAAGAAATCTAATGATCTCTCAAGATTGAACAGAAAATTAAGACCAAATCTTTTGAGTACGAATTAACATCTTGTCAATTCAGTTCTCCATAGAAAGGAGGTGATCCAGCCGCAGGTTCTCCTACGGCTACCTTGTTACGACTTCACCCCAATCGCTGACCCTACCTTAGGGCGCTTCCTCTCTTANACGGATCTTATCATTCGTAGTCTGACTGCCGGACTAAATGTATATGGCATTCGGAGTTTGATAAGGTTCGGTAAGCGATACGCCCCCTAGCCCATTCAGTGCTCTACCTCCACTACACATATCCGACGCTAGCCCTAAAGCTATTTCGGGGAGAACCAGCTATCTCCGAGTTCGATTGGAATTTCTCCGCTATCCACAGCTCATCCCATGCTTTTTCAACAGCAACGTGGTTCGGTCCTCCACGAAGTTTTACCCTCGCTTCAACCTGGCCATGGATAGGTCACCCGGTTTCGGGTCTACGGCATGCAACTAGTCGCCCTATTAAGACTCGGTTTCCCTTCGGCTCCGTACCTTAAGTACTTAACCTTGCTACATACCGTAACTCGTTGGCTCGTTCTACAAAAAGCACGTCATCACCCTCATATGGGGCTCTGACCGGTTGTAGGCACACGGTTTCAGGTTCTATTTCACTCCCCTCCCGGGGTTCTTTTCACCTTTCCCTCACGGTACTGCTTCACTATCGGTCATCAGGTAGTATTTAGCCTTGGGAGGTGGTCCTCCCTGCTTCCCACAAGGTTTCACGTGTCTCGTGGTACTCTGGATCAGAACTTGATCATTTTCACTTTCACCTACAGGACTATTACCTCCTACGGTCTTACTTTCCAGTAATGTTCGGTTAATGAAAACTTCTCGTTAATGTTCTGTCCGCAACCCCAGAGATAAATCTCTGGTTTGGGCTCTTTCCCTTTCGCTCGCCGCTACTCAGAAAATCGATTTTTCTTTCTCTTCCTCTAGGTACTTAGATGTTTCAGTTCCCTAGGTCTACCTCCGTATAGCTATGTATTCACTATACGGTACATGGGGTTTCCCATGTGTGTTTCCACATTCGGAAATCTCCGGATCACTGGCTATGTGCGCCTACCCGAAGCTTATCGCAGCTTATCACGTCCTTCATCGGCTCCTGATGCCAAGGCATTCACCATGCGCCCTTTGTAGCTTGACCTATTCAGTCAATTTATATCAAAGTTTTGCATTTAATATCACAAAGAATATTTCTTGGCTTACTTCTCAAATATATTTTGAAGTTATATATTAATTCATGTGCAATTTTCAAAGAACATCTTGAGAAACATGGTTTCTCAAAATTGAACAGACTAGTTAATACCAGTGTATCTTTCGAGTACGAAGTAAACATCTTGTTACTTCAGTTCTCCATAGAAAGGAGGTGATCCAGCCGCAGGTTCTCCTACGGCTACCTTGTTACGACTTCACCCCAATCGCTGACCCTACCTTAGGGCGCTTCCTCTCTTGCGAGTTAGATCACGCACTTTGGGTATTGCCAACTCTCATGGTGTGACGGGCGGTGTGTACAAGGCCCGGGAACGTATTCACCGCGACATGCTGATTCGCGATTACTAGCAACTCCAGCTTCATGTAGGCGAGTTTCAGCCTACAATCCGAACTGAGACAAGTTTTTGAGTTTTGCTCCACCTCGCGGTCTTGCTTCTCTTTGTACTTGCCATTGTAGCACGTGTGTAGCCCTAGACATAAGGGGCATGATGATTTGACGTCATCCCCACCTTCCTCCCGGTTAACCCGGGCAGTCTCGCTAGAGTGCTCAACTAAATGGTAGCAACTAACAATAAGGGTTGCGCTCGTTGCGGGACTTAACCCAACATCTCACGACACGAGCTGACGACAACCATGCACCACCTGTCTTCCTGTCGCCGAAGCGACTTCCCCAGTTACGGGTAATTCAGGAGATGTCAAGTCTAGGTAAGGTTCTTCGCGTTGCTTCGAATTAAACCACATGCTCCGCTGCTTGTGCGGGCCCCCGTCAATTCCTTTGAGTTTTAATCTTGCGACCGTACTCCCCAGGCGGAATACTTAATGCGTTAGCGGCGGCACAGAGGTCATGACAACCCCTACACCTAGTATTCATCGTTTACGGCGTGGACTACCAGGGTATCTAATCCTGTTTGCTCCCCACGCTTTCGAGCCTCAGCGTCAGTTACAGTCCAGAGAAGCGCCTTCGCCACTGGTGTTCTTCCTAATCTCTACGCATTTCACCGCTACACTAGGAATTCCCTTCTCCTCTCCTGCACTCTAGACTTCCAGTTTGAAATGCAGCACCCAAGTTAAGCCCGGGTATTTCACATCTCACTTAAAAATCCGCCTACGCTCCCTTTACGCCCAGTAAATCCGGACAACGCTTGCCACCTACGTATTACCGCGGCTGCTGGCACGTAGTTAGCCGTGGCTTCCTCCTCGGGTACCGTCATTATCGTCCCCGAAGACAGAGCTTTACAACCCGAAGGCCGTCATCACTCACGCGGCATTGCTGCATCAGGGTTTCCCCCATTGTGCAATATTCCCCACTGCTGCCTCCCGTAGGAGTCTGGGCCGTGTCTCAGTCCCAATGTGGCCGATCACCCTCTCAGGTCGGCTACGCATCGTCGCCTTGGTGAGCCGTTACCTCACCAACTAGCTAATGCGCCGCGGGCCCATCTCATAGCGGATTGCTCCTTTAATTGCTACTTCATGCGAAGCTACAATCTTATGCGGTATTAATCTCCCTTTCGGGAGGCTATTCCCCTCTATGAGGCAGGTTGCCCACGTGTTACTCACCCGTCCGCCGCTAGCTTTGTTCCGAAGAACTCCACTCGCTCGACTTGCATGTGTTAGGCATGCCGCCAGCGTTCGTCCTGAGCCAGGATCAAACTCTCAATAAAAAGTTTAATCTGTTGCTCAAATTACTTTGAGTCTTTAAATATTTTAAAAACTCTCAAAAGAATTGCTGGTTCTTAATTTATATTCTGTTCAATTTTCAAAGATCATTTAGCAATCAATTTCGACTGCTTTCTTATGATAACATTTATCTTTTTTGTTGTCAACATCTTTTTTTAAAGTTTTTTGACTTCAAACTGATGTTTTCAACAAATCATCTTTAGTAATTTGTAATTACTGCTGACGACTTTTACTATATTATCATCTTTCTCTTTTCTCTTACAAAACTTGCTACTTATACAATTAAATTATTTTTTTATTTCTTTAATTCTCTTTATTTTTCTTTAATATACACATATTGATACGCCAGGATATGTTGAGTTTATTTTTACATATTAACTATTATATTTACTTATTTGTAAGTATAAAAATGAGCTAGATTATACATAATATACTCTAACTCATTTTCACTTATAAACTTTAATTATTCTCTCGCTTATTTTATAACATTAACTATTTCTTTAAACTTATTTCCTCTTACCATAAAGTTTGGAAACATATCAAAAGATGCACATGCAGGAGATAAAGTTACCACATCACCTTCCGTAGATATCTTTCTTGAAACTTCTACAGCTTCTTCTAAAGAATCTACCATTATAGTCGGTATTTCTATTCCCTTTTCTATTTTAAGCTTTTCAAAGGCTTCTTTTATTTTAAATTTAGTAGCTCCTAATATTATCACTTCTTTTATATAAGGATATCCATCCTCTGCTAACGGTTCAAAAGGAATATGCTTGTCATATCCACCAGCAATTAATATTACCTTTTTTTCAAAAGCTCTCAATCCAGCTACAGTTCTTGTCGGTGTAGATGCTATTGAATCATTATAATACTTAACTCCATCTATTTCCCTAACAAATTCACATCTATGCTCTACTCCACCAAAGCTTTCTGCTACATTTTTCATAGTTTCAATTTTCACATCATCTTTAGTAGCTATAAAAGCAGCTAAGTAATTTTCTACATTGTGCATTCCTTTTATAATTATATTATCTTTTTCACAAACTTCATTTCCTTCTAAATAAAGTTTTCCCTCTTTATAATAAGCTCCATTTTCTATTATTCTCTTTGAACTAAATTCCCTTACATAACCTTTAGCTTCTTTTTCAAAACCGAATGTTATATCATTTTCCCTATTCACAACCAATACATCTGTTTCATTTTGATATAGGAAGACATTCTTTTTAGAATCTATATATTCTTCCATGCCTTTATGCATATCTAAATGATTAGGTGTTAAATTAGTTACTATAGCAACATCAACTGGCGAGTTCATAGTCATAAGTTGGAAACTAGATAACTCTAAAACTACCATATGCCCATCTTCAACTTCTTCTATTCTTGAAAAAAGTGGAGTTCCTATATTTCCACCTACCCACGTTCTATATCCTTCTGTTTCTAAAAGTTTTGCTACTATACTAGTAGTTGTAGTTTTTCCATCAGATCCTGTAATAGCATATACCTTACCTTTACAATATCTTACGAACTCTTCCATCTCTGAAGTTACATATGCACCTTCATTCTTGACCTTAACTAAAGCATCACAATCTATTCTCATAGATGGTGTTTTAAACACAACTTCAAACCCTGTTAAATTATCAAGATAATTTTCTCCAAGTTCTAATTTTACTCCTTTTGATACAAAGTTATTAAATACATCACCTAATTCTTCTTTAGTCTTTCTATCAAAAGCTGTAACCTTAGCTCCTAACTTTAGTAAAAAGTTTATAAGAGGTATATTACTAACCCCTATGCCAACTACAGCAACATTTTTATTCTTAATAAAATCTTTAAATTCTTTAAAATCCTTTTTCATATTATCCTCCAAAGTACTAGTATACCTTCATACAAAATTCTCTTTATTTGAATTTTATCCCATTCTAATTTTATTATAACATTTTAAATTATTATATTCTATTGATGGAAAATATCTTACCTATATAAAAATTAAAAGGGTTGTTTTTTATAAAACAACCCTTTAAAATAATTAAAACTCTAAACTCTTAGCTATAAAGTCATTTAATTCTTCTATTTTAACTCTTTCTTGAGTCATAGAATCTCTATGTCTTATAGTTACACATCCATCATTTTCTGTTTCAAAGTCAATTGTTATACAGAATGGAGTTCCTATTTCATCTTGTCTTCTATATCTCTTACCAATACTTCCTGTTTCATCATATTCTATGTTGAAGTTCTTAGCTAACATTGAATAAACCTCATCAGCTTTTTCTGATAACTTCTTAGATAATGGTAATACAGCTGCTTTGTATGGAGCTAAAGCTGGATGTAAGTGCATTACTGTTCTAACATCTCCACCTTCTAACTCTTCTTCATCATAAGCATCTACTAAGAATGCTAATGCAACTCTATCAGCTCCTAATGATGGCTCTATACAATATGGTACATATTTCTCATTAGTTGTTGGATCTAAGTAAGTCATATCAGTTCCTGAGTGCTCTGCATGTTTTTTTAAGTCATAGTCTGTTCTATCAGCTATTCCCCAAAGTTCTCCCCAACCAAATGGGAATAAGTATTCTATATCAGATGTTGCATTTGAATAGAATGATAATTCTTCTTCACCGTGGTCTCTCATTCTTAAGCAATCAGCCTTAACTCCTAGGTTTAACAAGAAGTTCCAGCAATAATCTTTCCAATATCCAAACCACTCTAAATCTGTTCCTGGTTTGCAGAAGAACTCTAATTCCATTTGTTCAAATTCTCTTGTTCTGAAAGTGAAGTTACCAGGAGTAATTTCATTTCTGAAAGACTTACCTATTTGAGCTATACCAAATGGCACTTTCTTTCTTGAGGTTCTTTGAACTGACTTAAAGTTAACGAATATCCCTTGAGCTGTTTCTGGTCTTAAATATACTGTACTAGCTGAATCTTCAGTTATCCCTTGGAAAGTTTTAAACATTAAGTTGAACTTTCTAATATCAGTATAGTTCATTTTTCCACATTTAGGACAAACTATGTTATTGCTAGTTATGTATTCCATTAATTGCTCATTTGTCCAACCATCAGCTGTAGCAACTTCTGCTCCATTTTCAGTCATATGATCTTCAACTAACTTATCTGCTCTAAATCTAGCCTTACACTCTTTACAATCCATAAGTGGGTCAGAAAATCCTCCAACGTGCCCTGACGCAACCCAAACTTCTGGATTCATTAATATTGCACAATCAACTCCAACATTGTATGGACTTTCTTGTACAAACTTCTTCCACCAAGCTTTTTTTACATTGTTTTTAAACTCTACTCCTAATGGACCGTAATCCCATGAGTTCGCAAGACCACCATATATCTCTGATCCTGGGAATATAAAACCTCTACTTTTACATAAAGCAACTATTTTATCCATAGTCTTTTCTACTGACATACTTAATTCCTCCTATTTTTTAAACTTATATATAATGAAACTCCTTCTCTTTAGGTCGAATGAGTACACCATGTGTAACTTCACGTACTCAAATCTTAGATTCGGACTTTCAGTTAAATTCAAATTATTAAATTTCAAAGTAATTTTTATTATAAAATAAAAAAAAGCCTTATAACCACAAAGGGACGAAATTAACTATTCCGCGGTTCCACCCTTCTTGGCTCAAGCCCATCTTTAAAAAATACACTCCAAAGCTCCATTCATTTTAATTTTCTAATGATTCACACCAACCATCATCTCTCTTAAAGAAACATTAAAATTACTTTTCTTTTTCATCGTGTTTATTAAATTATATATTAATTTTACCAAAACACATTTATATGTCAAGCAAAATGACTTTTATTAATCAGAATCTTACACATATACCCTACTTATAGTTACTATTTTCCTAAACAAGCATAATATGAAATTATCAATCTATTTAATACAATAAAATCTTAATTAAGGAGGAAGTATATATGTGCTCAGATAAATCTAAACAATCTATTTCATTAGAAAGATGTTCTGAATTAAAAACTAGAATACAAGATTACCTAGATATAAAGGACACTATTCCTAAAGGATTATCACCACTCCAAGAAGAAAAAATGCTCTCTAAAAAGAAAAAGATACTAGAAATTTTAAATGGAACCGAGTCTGATTGGAATGATTGGAAATGGCAATTAAAAAATAGAATTAGCGATGTATCTCTTTTGTCCAAAATAATAAATTTAACCGATTCAGAAATTGATAGTATAAAAAAAGTTGAACAGAAATATCGTTGGGGTATTACACCTTATTATACTTCTTTAATAGATGATGATGATAAATTCAATCCCATAAAACTGCAATCAATCCCAACTTTTCTTGAATTAGATGATAGAGGTGTATTAGACCCGATGTCAGAAGAATTTACTAATCCTGCCGGTTCTATAACAAGAAGGTACCCTGATAGACTAATAATTAATGTAACTAATGTATGCCCTTCATTTTGTAGGCATTGCCAACGCAGAAGGAATATTGGTTGTATAGATGAACATAAATCTAAAGAAACTCTCCAAGAATCTATTAACTATATAAAAGCTAATACAGAAATAAGAGATGTATTATTAACAGGCGGAGATGCACTAATGCTATCCGATAATACATTAGATTGGTTGTTAAGTGAGCTCTTTAGCATTAACACCGTTGATTATGTAAGAATAGGTACTAGATGTCCAGTTACAATGCCTCAAAGAATTACTGATGACCTACTAAAAATACTAAAAAAATATCGTCCTATTTATATTAATACTCATTTTAATCACCCACTTGAAATAACTCAAGATGCTAAAGCTGCCTGTGATAAACTTGCTAACTCAGGAATACCACTAGGAAATCAAGCTGTTCTGCTAAATGGAATCAACAATGATAAATATATAATGCGTCTTTTAAATCAAGAGCTTTTAAAATGTAGAATTAAACCCTATTACATTTTCCACGCCAAAAACGTAATAGGTACGCATCATTTTAACACCTCCATTGACGATGGTATTGAAATAATGGAGTATTTAAGAGGCTATACTTCTGGAATGGCTATTCCAACATATATTGTTAACGCGCCAAATGGTAATGGAAAAACCCCACTTCTGCCTGAATATATTATTTCTAGAGGTAAAAATTATGTAACTATAAGAACATGGGAAGGTAAAATTTTTAATTATCCTAATTACCCTACAGATGATTTTAACTCTATGATTGATAAAAATAACTAATTTTATATATTTTTATCAAATATTGTCAATTATCGTAATGTCTTCATATAATGTATTAAAGGACACTATATTTCTGCATAAAATATGCAAATAAATCTTAGTAGACTAAAAACTATATATAAAAATTTTATTAAAGTAGGTGTTATTTTAAAATGGCTAAATATGAAGATTTTAAAGATAATTTTAATAAATTTGAGTTTGGTAAGACTTACTTTTTTGATAAGTCTGGTATTCCAATTAAACCATCTGAACTTAAATCAAATAATCCTTCTTGCCTATCACTAGTTAAAGGGTGTTCCCGTTTAAAATTACCAAGGGGTTTTAAATTTGTTGTTGGTTTTCCTAGCGTATGTTTTAATCTTTCTAATATATCATGTGTAAAAACTCCAATTGTTCAAAAAGTGTTAGTTCCAAATTGTAGATGTGAAAAATCTATTGAATGTGAAGCTCTAGCTGGATATCAAATAAAGGCATTAGGTGAGGTTGAATTTTCTATTAGTATGCCGGTATGTCCAAGATATGGAGGATGCTTTCCAACCCGTTCTTCATCTTCTACTAATATAATTATTCCTGTTAATGAAACTATTTCTTTTAGTTGCTCTCCTAAGTCACTTGAAGAAGACTCATCCACATATATCGACTGGAATTTTGCATTCTTTTCTTTAACTCCTAAAGAAGATTGTGCTGGCCCATATTTAGAAGTTATGGTTGGCTTATCTTTAGAATTTACTGATATAGACGATTGCACAGAAGAATAAATAAAAGGTGTTATGAAAAAGTAATGTTTTCATAACACCTTTTATTATAAAATTAATATCCTGCTATATATTTTGCATATTCTAATGGATTTAAAAATGCTTTTTTTATGGTTTCTTTATCATAAGATAAATATACAGTATCTTTTCCTGGTTTCGCATTACATTCTATAAACCATATTTCCCCACTTTTATCTATTGCAAAATCTATTCCAATCTCTCCAAACCTTCCATAAATATCCTCTATAGCCTTATAAGTGCTGATTAAAAAATCATCTATTTTAGCTTTAATTCCATCTATCTTTTCTTTTGGATAATTTAATATATTCATAAAAAATTCTTCAAAACGATACACTTTAGAACCTGACCTAGTGCTAGTAATAGGAGCCCCACTTTTACCTAATCTTACTGGACATGCAACTATACCAAGATTACCATTACCATCTCTTTGAACGGTAGCCCTCATATCTACATTTCCTTCATCTACCTTTATCATATCTATAGATAGCTGGATTATAGCATTTTTACCTTTATATAATTCATCTATTCTACTTACTAACCCTTCAAAACTATAATATCTTTCTTGAAACAATTCTTTCGTGAAATAACTTAGGTCAAAGGTTCCATCTAAAAGCTTCACTATTCTAGTGACTCCAATTCCTCTATTTCCAACCCTATCCTTTATATATAGAGTTTTTGACTTCTCTAGCATCATCAATAAATCACTTGCATTTCTATACCTAATTGTTAATGGAAGATATTTTTTTACTTCATCATATCTATTGAGTTTATCATAAACCTGCCATTTATCAAAATAATATCTTGGGTTAAATCTCATAACATTTTCATCTTTTTCAATTGTCTCTCTAATATATTGAGATGCACCTTTTTGTTTATTTAATATACCTCCACCCCTATCATGCAAAACATCTGGAATAGGAAAATATCCTTTTTCCCACCTTTCAGCTACATAATTATAATAAGTTCCATGTATTCTTTCATTTTCACTATCAAAATCATTTACTGAAAAAAAATATAAAATTGTTCTTGCATCCCTATTTGACTCACATAGACACTTAAGCTTAGTTCCAGGTCGTTGTTCACTAGCAATACGTACACTTGTAGTATCTGTGAAACTTCCGATTACTGGTCCAATACAAATAACATTCTCATTTATAATAAAATTTGTCTTCATACCTGAATATACAGAGAATTCATCAACCAAGCTACTTGATATATATATAATATCTTCAGTATCATTTGCAGTACAGTTAACTTCTTTTTTTTCTGCTCCAAACTTAAAAAATATTTCTTTATTAAAATCTATCTTTTCAATTACTTTTTTAGGAATGCTTATTTCTCGTGGATCTAATATAAAGTCTTGTAAAATAATAATTTTAATTAAACTAGACCTTTCTGTCATAACCATCTCTCCTTATAATTTATAAATAAACGTTTCATATTACCTTCCTATTATTCTCACAATACATTAAATACAAATCCCTTACACTATTTAATAGCTAAGTTAGTTTCTATTTATTTTGAGGTAAGCATAAAATGGAATTCCTATAAGAATTAATATAAACCCATACATTACTATCTCTGCACCAGTTCCATATATAGCATATATGGAATATGCAAATGCTATCAAAGCAAATATTGATGTTTTGATAAATTTAGCAAAACTAACCTTTCCAGTTTCTTTTTTCAATATAATCATCTCTGCTGCTGCAGTAAAAGTGTATACAGGCAAAACAGATAAAGTTGATAATAATACTATAAAATTAAAAGCTCCTGTTAAAGTAGTAATATAATTAGTGATTAAAATAATAGTTGTTCCTATACTTGCTATTAATATCGACATATATGGAGTTCTATACTTATTATGAATTTTTCCAAATATAGCTGGGAATAGATTTTCTTCAGCTGCGGCAAAAGAACATCTTCCTGATAATAAAACCCAACCATTTATCGCCCCTAATATAGAGATTATTGCTCCAAAGGCAATGAAAGGCCCTCCCCAATTGCTATTTGTTGTAACATTTATAATATCTGCTAAAGGCGCATTTGATGTTGCCAACGTACCTTGTGAAATAGCTCCAATTGCTAGAACACTTATAACTATATAAATTACAGATGTTATTCCAATTCCCCAAATGGTACTCCTCTTTATATTTTTTTCTGGATCTTTTATTTCTCCTGCAGGAATAGTAGCACTTTCTAGTCCTAAAAATGACCATAAAGTTATACTAACAGCTATAGGTATTGTAGATAGTCCTGTTGTAGATGTTGCAGATACCGTATTAAAATTCTCAACATTAAAATGCATTGAAGCGATACAAGCAAATACTATTAAAGGTAAAATCTTAAATACAGTAGTAATTATCCCTACAATTCCAGATTGCTTTACTCCCCTTATATTTATTATGGTAAATATCCACAATATGAGACTTGATACTAAAAATGCCCATAACCTATTAACTGCAAGTACCGGAAAAAAGTAGCTCAAATAACTTGTAGCTGCAGTTATAATTGCTGCATCACCAACCCAAATTCCTATCCAATAGGTCCATGTTACTAAAAATGATGCGAATTCCCCAAATGCTGCCTTTGTATAAACTATAGGACCTCCAGTTTGAGGCATAACTCTTCCAAGTCTTGCAAAGCTTAAAGCAAGGAAAATAGACCCAACGGACGTAATTAACCAGGCAATACAAGTTGCTATAGGATTAGATGCTTCAGCTAATCCTTGCGGGGCCATGAAAATTCCTGATCCAATCATATTTCCAACTACTATAGCTGTTGTAGCAACAATTCCAAGCTCTCTTTTTAATGTTAACTTTTCTTTTGGCTGTTCATTAGTTGTATTGTTCATCTTATCAACCTACATATTATTATTTTATAGTCTATAAACTATAACCTTTCATTACTAATATATGAATTTTTCCATTTTTCGATATAAATAATTCTAATTTTCTTGCTTATTATAAATTAGTCACCAACAAAATTTTCTTTTCATATTATGTACTATAAAAAAATAACTAAATTAATTAGTTAACTTAAGGATGTAAATACTATGAACAAAGATTTAATATCCACTGATAAAAAAAAGGAGTCTATTGATACTTTTAATACTACTAGGGAAAAAATCATATCATCAGATAGACGTTTCTCTGAAAAAAACGATCATTTATTATTTGAAAATATCGACCTATATGATATCTCTAAAAAAATTCAAACTCCATTCTACCTATATTCTGAATTAGAAATAATCCGCAATATTACTGAAATTAAGGAAGCTTTTAAAAACTACCCTAACACCAAGATATTTTATGCCTCAAAGGCTTGTTCTCTAATTAAAATACTAGAAATAGTTAAAGATAATGAGATATTTGCTGAAGCTAATTCTATTTACGAAATAATGAAATGTATAAAAAGTGGTTTTAAGGGATCTGAAATAATATTCAATGGTGTTCTTAAGAAAAAAAGCGATTTAGAATATGCCATAAAAAATAATATCTATTCTATAAATGTAGACAGTTTTTATGAATTAGACCTCATCGAAGAGATTACAAATGAACTACAAATAGAAGCCAATGTTTCTATAAGGATAGAGCCAAATGTATCTTCTCCCACTCATCCTGATTGTGTAACAGCCTATCACGCTAAAGCCGGAATTGACTTAAAAGATGCAGAGCTAATGTGTAAAAAAATAATAAATATGCCTTATGTAAATCTTAAAGGCCTTCATATACACATAGGTGATCAAATTCCAATAATTGATCCTTTTTCAAAGGCCGTAAAAGTTATTATTGATGAAGCAAAACGATTAGAAAACTCATTAAATATTAAATTTAAATCTATAAATTTAGGTGGAGGTATTCCAGTACCTTATAAATATGGGCAAGGTAATCCATTAAAAGATTATTTATATACATCTCTTAATTCTTCTGATTTTGCAAATATAATTATTGATGAAGTTTTAAAGTGGAGAGATGACATAGAAATATGTATTGAACCCGGCAGGAAAATAGTAAGTAGTGCGGCAGTATTATTGACAACTATCTACAGCGAAAAAATTAAAACTAATTATGATGATAAGTTTAATATACTAGACATAGTAAATTGGAAATTTATCGATGCTGGTTATAGCATATTATCCGATAGCCTTCATTTTAATTGGTTCTTCTATCTTTTCAACACCAAAAATATTAAAGACGATTACACCCTATTAACTAAGATAGCTGGTCCACTATGTGATGGTGGAGATTATTTCCATCAAGGTGTTTATGAAGAATTTTTTTTATTGCCAAAAAACACTTCACTCGGAGATACCCTAGCCTTTATAGATACTGGCGCCTATTCTATCGAAAGTCAAACTATATATAATAATAGACCTAGAAGCGCCGTTGCTCTCATCACTAAAGAAGGTAATATTGAGTTAATCCGAAGAGAGGATACCTTTGATGACATTATTAGTTATGATATTTATTAAAATTTAAATATTTATATGGAGCTGAAACTATATGACTTACCCAAAACTTGATATTAATTTAAGAAAACTACAATATAATGCAAAAATAGAGGTTGACTCTTTTTCTAAAATAGGAATTACAATAATGGGAGTTAATAAGGTTTTTAACGGACTTTATGAAACTGCAGAAGCTATCGTTAATGGCGGGATTACTGTTATTGCCGAAGCTCTTGTTTCCAATCTAAAAAAAATTGAAAATCTCCATTGTGAAAAGGCTCTTTTAAGAAGTCCTGCTTTAAGTGAAATTGAAGACGTTATACGCTATGCTGACATATCTTTAAATTCTGAAATTGATATTGTTAGAGAATTATCTAAGGAAGCTATAAAGCAAAATAAAATTCATAAAATATTGATAATGATTGATTTAGGAGATCTGCGAGAAGGTATTTGGTTTGAAAACAAATCAGAAATTGAAGATTTTGTTTCAGAAGTTCTTTCTCTACCTAATATAGAAATTTATGGATTGGCAACTAATTTTAATTGCTACGGTACAGTTCTGCCAACTGTTAAAAATAATAATTTATTTATAAGTATTGCAAAAGAATTAGAAAATAAATTTAATTTTAATTTTAAATACCTTTCAGCAGGAAATGCGACTAGTTACTATCTTATAGAACAAGGTCTTTTACCTCCTGAAATAAACCATTTAAGAATTGGAGGTCTGCATCAATTCGGAATTGAATATGCATTCGGTAAATATTTAGATGAATATTATCATTCTGATATGGATATAAAAAACTTTTCATCTAACCTCTATATTCTTAAAGCAGAAATTATAGAGTTAAATATTAAGCCTACTATACCTTTTGGTGAATTAGGATTTGATGCTTTTATGCAGAAGAAGTCCTTTATTGATAAAGGTAATAGAAAGCGTGCTATTTTATCTTTTGGAATACAAGATATCCCCTATGAAAATATTTATGCTACAGATCCGTTAATTAAAATTGTTGGACAAACCTCAAATCATACAATAATAGATATTGAAGATTGTTTAACTCAATATAAATTAGGAGATATCATTTCTTTTGAACTTGATTATACAGCACTTCTGTTTGCTTGCAATTCTCCAGGAATAGAAAAATCTTTTGTTTATGATTAATAAGAAATGGTGTGTTGTATTTTACAACACACCATTTCTTATTAATCATTACTTTCTAAGTTGAGCTAAATATTTAGAGTATTTAAATATAGCACATGATTGTGGGGATGGTCCTTCCATATCATCAATACCTGGTACACGATATTTATCAGGCTTTGCATTACCTTCTATTAACCATATATGACCGTCTTCATCAATAGCCATATCCATTCCTATCTCTCCATAAGTTCCAAATTGCTTTTCAATATATTTTGCAACTTTAATAGTCTCTTTACCAAATTCATCCTCGGTTGGTATATATACATCTTTATAATTTTCTTTTAATACTTCATAAACATCTTCATATAAGTGTAATACTCCTCCAACACAATAGTTTGTTATATTAGAATGCTCCTTAGAGTGTATTGCATAATAATTTGTGGCTTTCCATATACCATATTCATCTTTTTCCAATGTTATTCTAAAATCCATTTTATGCCCATTATACTTTATTAAATTAATACCTTGTTGTACAACAAAAAACACTCTTCCATACTTTTGTTTTTCTTTTATAAATTTATCTATATAATTTTTCAATAGATCTAGGCTTTCAACAAATACTAACTTAAGCTTTCTATTATAAAAATCAATCCTATATTTTCCATCAACCTTCTCTATGGAAAGTACTTCTTCACCTCTGCTTCCCATAGAGGATTTGATAAATATAAAATTATACTTATTTAGCATGGATACTATATCATTAAAACTTTTATATAAAATTGTTTCCGGTAAATATTTATGCATCTCATCATACATGAATAATTTTTTATATAACGGCCATTTTCCTAAACTTCCTTCTGGGTTAATAAACCTTATATTAGAATTCTCTCTTAAATTTTGTCTTTCTTCTTTAACCAATCTTTTCTCTTCTTCATTTCCATGTGCAATCCTATCATAAATAATATCTGCCATAGGTAACCATCTATATTCCCACCTATTCGATGCTACCCTAAACGTATATCCCTTAATTCTATTATTTTCCCAATCAATGTCTTTAACTGAAAAACAGTACGCCATACATCTTTCATGAGGACTTGCTTCCTGAATATGCTCTATAGCTTCAAGTGGTGGAGCTCCTTTTCCAATCTCCTCACAATAATTAATCGGCATAAATACACCTACCACCGGTCCAAGGTAAATATTCTCATTCTTTCTCCATATATTTAAAATAATATCATCATATAGTAATATTTCATTTGATACTTCTTCTGAAAAGCTCATGCTTTCTTCTTCATTCATATTACACTTAATCGCAGATCTAACTTTCAATTGTCCTAAGTGGATATTATATTGCTTATTATCCTCTATTTTCAATTTATTATATATATCTTTTCCTAATAAGCAAATATCTTTATCTACATTATTTAACAATATTATTATTTTAACGTTTAACATTTCTCCCTCCAATTTTTATTATTACGCTCAGATTAATTACACTACAATATCCTGTAATCAAATCTCATCTTTTTCATCAATCGCTAAATCAATTCCTAGATTTCCAAATCTGCCAAATTTAAATTCATAGCTTTACTACATAATTGCCTTTTATCACTAATACTATGTTATTCACAACTTAAGGTAATGGTGAAAGTACTCATATCACCTTATTTATTACCTCCTACAAATTATTTTATTATCATATTTATTTCATTAATCATATAATACACTGATATTACTATATTCCTAATATCTATTAGGCTGTATTTTCATGGAGGAAAAACTATGTTGTCAAAAGTTAAAATAACTTATATAGATTCATCAGATATCTCATGTTGCTATTTTACTGAATCACAAATTAAACACCTTAACTTAAATATTAATAAAAATCAAATTATCCTCTCTGTAGGATCTTTAGACATTAATTTAAATGTAGTTATACTAGATGAGCATAATAATCTTAATTTGAATCGGCTATACTTGTCTAAAAACGTAAAAAACTATATATATTTAGATGAAGGAACTTTACTTCAACTTAAACAAATTGATAATAATCATTTATCTATAGGCCCTTTAATAGGTGTTTTTATTAATCAAGAAAAATTTGATTATCTCCTTAGAGGAAAAGGAATAACTGCTTATACACAATTTTTTAAAGCTTGTGAAAGCTTATATGGATTATGTTGCTTCTTTTCTATTGAAACTATTGACTGGAATAATAAACTAATCAAAGGATTGACTAAGAAGAATTCTCAATGGACTATGAATACTTTTCCGCTACCAAAAATTATTTACGATCGTAATGTAGAAAATAATTGCAGAGCTGAGAGTATCTTATTAAGAAACAATCTAAGAGATAGCTGCCATATATTAAATTCTATTCCTAAGCTTGCAAAATTACAAACCTTCGATGCTTTAAGAAAAAATCCTAAACTTAATTATATTATTCCTGAAACTATTCCGTATGAAGATGTAAATGATTTAAAAAATGCCTTAAACAAATATCATAGTATTTATTTAAAACCAGATGCCCTTAGTAAAGGTAAAGGGGTTTTTAGAGTAAGAAAGATTTCTGACATTGAATATGGTGTAGAATATAGAACTGCTGAAGAAAATCATAAATTTACACTAACAAACCTTTTAAATTTGGAAAATGTAATGGCTCCATTTTATGAAAAAGGTGGCAGATATCTTATCCAAAAAGAAATTAATAAAGCACCATTTGATGACAGCGATTTTGACTTAAGAGTTTTATTTCAAAAAAATTGGCAAGGAACTTGGCACATTAGTGGAATTTCTGGTAGAATAAGCGCTCCTGGTAGTGTCATAACTAGCCCAAGAAGTGGTGGAAGAGTAGAAAACTTTGAGGTTATTTTAAAAAGAACATTTAATGAAAGCTACGATACACCAAATGGAATATATTCCAATATACTTTATTACGGAAAAGAAGTATGTTCGTCTATCGAGAGTGAATTCGGAGATTGCGTAGAGCTAGGATTAGATATAGCTATAGATACTAATAAACGAATATGGATTATCGAAGTAAATGGAAAACCATTAAAAGTTAGTTTAAAGCGTCTCAATGATCCTGCTCTTTTTTCTTTATGTAATAAGCGTCCTATTGAATATGCTGTATATGCATCAGGATTTAAATCTGCTGATACCAGTTTAGGTGGATTATTAGAGTAAACTATAGAGTTATCACTAAAATAATTATTACAATATAATATATTTAATAAAAATTTTCTAAAGAATAAAAAAGAGTTTTGTAAAATCAGACTAATCTGTTCTTACAAAACTCTTTTAAAATAAAAATGGCTCCGCGAAGAGGACTCGAACCTCCAGCCTATCGGTTAACAGCCGAGTGCTCCACCATTGAGCTATCGCGGAATATTCTATGATTCTTTAAATCTCTGATCTAGTTAGAATCTCGTACTTCTCAGCTTAACTGAGCTAGTTACTTTTTTCTTAAGTTTAAAATGGCTCCGCGAAGAGGACTCGAACCTCCAGCCTATCGGTTAACAGCCGAGTGCTCCACCATTGAGCTATCGCGGAATATTCTATGATTCTCTAAATTTATAATTTAGCTAGAATCTCGTACTCCTCAACTCTGTCGAGTGAGTTTCCTTTTAACTTTTGCAATGAAGTTTAAAAATGGCTCCGCGAAGAGGGCTCGAACCTCCAACCTATCGGTTAACAGCCGAGTGCTCCACCATTGAGCTATCGCGGAACGTCATTGCATAATCTATTATATCAACTTTTATATAAAATGCAACCCCTTTTTTTAAATTTTATATAATAAAATTTTAAAAGTCGCCTTTCGGCGACTTTGATTAGTTTTGTGGTTTCATCGTTGGGAATAATATAACGTCTCTAATTGAAGCAGAATCAGTTAAGAACATAACTAATCTATCTATTCCAATTCCAAGTCCACCAGTTGGTGGCATACCTGTTTCTAATGCGCTCATGAATTCTTCGTCAATCATGTATGCTTCATCATCACCAAGTTCTCTTTCCTTAGCTTGTTGTTCAAATCTTTGTCTTTGAACTATAGGATCATTTAATTCAGAATATGCATTACATAATTCTCTACCGAATACAAATCCTTCAAATCTTTCAGTAAACATTTCATTTCCTCTCTTTTTCTTTGTAAGAGGAGAAATTTCTACTGGGTAATCTATAATGAATGTTGGTTGAATCATATGTTGTTCACCAAATTCTTCGTATAACATGTTTAATACTTCACCTTTAGTTACAGTATTTAATGGTTTTGGGAACTCTAAATGCTTCTCTTTAGCAATAGCTTGAGCTTCTTCATCTGTTTTTATTTCATTGAAGTCAATTCCAGCATATTCCTTAACAGCATCAACCATAGTTATTCTTCTCCATGGTGCCTTAAAGTCAATTTCAGTACCTTGGTAAGTAACTTTAGTAGTTCCATTTACCTTTTTACAAACATACTCTATCATGTTTTCAGTTATTTCCATCATGTCATTATAGTCAGCATAAGCTTCGTATAATTCAATCATAGTAAACTCTGGATTATGTCTAACAGACATTCCTTCGTTTCTGAAGTTTTTGCCCATATCATATACTTTTTCAAGACCTGCAACTATTAATCTCTTTAAGTATAATTCTGTTGCTATTCTTAAATACATATCTATATCTAAAGTATTATGGTGAGTTATAAATGGTCTTGCAGCAGCCCCACCAGCAATTGCCCCTAATATTGGTGTTTCAACTTCTAAGAATCCTTTATTATCTAAGAATTCTCTAATTCCTTTGATAATTTGAGTTCTCTTTATTATAGTTTCTTTAACACCTGGATTAGTTATAATATCTACTTCTCTTTGTCTATATCTTAAATCTGGATCCTTTAATCCATGCCATTTTTCTGGAAGTGGTTTTAAAGATTTACAGATTAACTCTATCTCTTTAGCTTTAACAGAAACTTCTCCAGTTTTAGTCTTAAATACTTCACCAGTACAAGCAACCCAGTCACCTAAATCATTAGTCTTATATTGCTTTAAAGCTTCCTCTCCAACTTCATCAATCTTTATGAATAATTGGATTTTTCCATCTCTATCATGTATATCAGAGAAAACTACTTTTCCTTGACCTCTTTTAGACATAATTCTTCCAGCTACAGTAACTTCTTTACCTTCTAAAGCTTCAAAATTATCTTTTACTTCTTTTGAAGAATGTGTTCTGTTAACCTTATATACATCAAACGGGTCCTTTCCTTCTTCTTGTAATTTAGCTAGTTTTTCTCTTCTTAAAGCTTCTTGCTCACTATATTGAGACTCTAGCTCTTGTATATTCATTTCTTCAGTTGACATTAATTCTACCTCCAATTAAGCTCTTCTAATTCCTAGAACTTCGAACTTACTAATTCCTTCTGGAACTGTAACTTCAACAACATCCCCAATTCTTTTACCTAGTAATGCTTCTCCTACTGGTGATTCATTTGAGATTTTAAAGTTCATTGGATCCGCTTCTGCTGATCCTACTATTGTGTATTCAACTTCTTCATCAAAGTCATAATCCTTAACCTTAACTACTGCTCCTACTGAAACTGTATCGCTTGGGATTTCACTTTCATCTACTACTTGTGCATTTTTTAACATATTTTCTAGTTGAAGGATTCTTCCTTCTGTAAATGCTTGGTCGTTCTTTGCTTCATCATATTCTGAGTTTTCACTTAAGTCCCCATACCCTAAAGCTACCTTAATTTTTTCAGTTATTTCTTTTCTTTTAACTGTTTTTAAATACTCTAACTCTTCCTCTAGCTTTTTAACTCCTTCATAAGTCATTATAAACTTTTTTGTTTGACTCATATCTTTCTCCCCTTCGAATCTTACTTTATTAAATACCTATTTATAGGTTAATAATCTTGAAATCATTTTAAATATTATAAAGCAGCCCTTTTGATATGTCAATAAAATTACACTCCATAAAAAATAGCGCTTTTCTTAATAATATTCTATATTTTGATATAAATTACTACTATAAGTATTATTTTATATCAAAAGATTTTTATACTCATTTAGCATCTCTATAACCTTGGAACTTTCATTCATAGAATTAATAGTATTTCTTAACTCACTACTATTTGGTAGTCCTTTAAGATACCACGATGCATGTTTTCTCATTTCTCTTACAGCTTTACGTTCTCCATCATATTTTAAAGCCAATTCATAATGTCTAATACACATATTTATTCTTTCTGTATCAGTTACTATAGAAGGTTCTTTATCATTTAAAACATCTTCTATTTGCTTAAATATCCATGGATTACCCATACTTCCTCTTGCTATCATAATAGCATCACAATTAGTAATATTTTTCATTCTTAAAGCATCTTCCGGTGTAAACACGTCTCCATTCCCTATTACTGGAATTGAAACAGCAGCCTTCACCTTAGCTATTATATCCCAATCTGCTTTACCTTCATACATTTGTTTTTTTGTTCTACCATGAATAGCAATAGCATCAGCACCTGCTTCTTCTAAAGCCTTCCCAAATTCTACAGCATTAATATTTTCTTCATCATAACCTTTTCTAAATTTTACAGTTACGGGCTTGTTCGAAACCTTTTTTATACTACTTACAATTTCTGCTGCTAATTTAGGATCTCTCATCAATGCAGATCCTTCATTGTTTTTTGTTATTTTTGGTGCAGGACATCCCATATTTATATCTAAAATACAAATATCCTCCATTGGGTTAAAATATTTTTGAACTACCTCTGCCATTATTTTAGGATCATTTCCAAAAATTTGAGCAGCAACAGGTTTTTCTTCATCTGCTATTCTTAATAATGCCTTAGTGTTATCACTTCCATAATATAATGCCTTCGCACTAACCATTTCTGTGTAAACTAAACCACATCCCATTTCTTTACATAATCCTCTAAAGGAAATATCCGTAACTCCAGCCATAGGTGCTAAGAAAACATTATTTTTAAAAGTAAGGTTCCCTATTTTCATCCTTTGTTACTCCCTATTCTTTTCGTATATTATTCTTAACCCCTCTAATGTTAAGTCTCCCTTAACTTCATCTATAACATCTGTCTGTCTAGCAATTGTGTTCGCTAACCCTCCAGTCGCTATTACAAAAGGTTCTCCTAATCCTAAGCTTTTCATCTCTTCTTTTGTCTTCTTAACAATGTACTCTACTTGACCTATATAACCATAAAGTATTCCAGCTTGCATACTTGTTATTGTATTTTTACATATAATATTTTTTGGTACTTCTAGCTCTATTCTTGGTAATTTAGCTGCTCTTTCAAATAAAGCATCTGAAGATATCTTTATTCCTGGTGATATGCATCCACCTAAATAATTTCCTTCCTTAGTTAATGCACAATAAGTCGTTGCTGTACCAAAATCTATTATTATTAAATCCTTATTATAAAGTTCATTAGCCGCTACTGCATTTACAATTCTATCTGCTCCGACTTCCTTAGGATTATCATACTTTATATTAATTCCAGTTTTGATTCCAGGACCAACAACTATTGGCTCTATATCAAAGCTTTTTCTAACCATATTCTCTAAAGAATGCATTATGTTAGGTACAACTGATGATATGATTATACCTTTTACTTGTTTAGGATCTAATCCATTTTGAGTAAATAACTGCATAAGTTGAATACTATATTCATCAGAAGTTTTCTTGGTATCTGTAGAAAGTCTCCAGCTAGCTATATATTTGTTATCTTCATATATTCCTATAACTATGTTTGTATTCCCTACATCTACTAACAATATCATACAAGCACCACCTTAATATAATTAAAAGCAGCCTTTAAGCTGCCTTTAATCTTTATATCCTAATTAATTTAATCAATACTTTAATTTTAACAATTACATAACTTTTGTCAAGTATTTAGCCTTTATTCTCTAGAACAATCCAACAATTTTTCCATTTTCTTGTATATCCATTTTGTTAGCCGCAGGAACCTTTGGTAATCCAGGCATAGTCATTATATCTCCAGTTAATGCAACTATGAATCCTGCACCGTTTGAAACTCTTATTTCTTTAACAGTTACAACAAAGTTCTCCGGTCTTCCTAAAAGGGTTGGATCATCTGATAATGAATATTGAGTCTTAGCCATACATATTGGTAATTTATCTAGACCCATTCTCTCTAAATTAGCAATTTGCTTTTTAGCAGCATTAGTATAGTTAACACCAGTTGCTCCATATATCTCTTTCGCTATTGTTAATATCTTTTCTTCTATAGATTCTTCCTTATTATATATAGGTGCGAATTCTGATTTTTCCTCCAAAGATTGAATAACTGCATTAGCTAGGTCTACTCCGCCTTCTCCACCTTTTTCCCAAACTTCCGAAAGCGCAACCTTAACTCCTAGTTCTTCACAGAACTTCTTTATAGCTTCTTCCTCTTCTTTACTATCAGTTAAAAATCTATTTATAGCTACAACTACTGGAACATTATACTTTTGAATATTTTCTATTTGTTTTTGTAAGTTAGACAATCCATTCTTTAATGTTTCTACATTTGGAATGCTTAGTTCTTCCTTTTTACAGCCTCCATGATGCTTAAGTGCTCTTATTGTAGCAACTAAAACTACACATCCTGGTGTTAATTCTCCATATCTACATTTTATATCGAAGAATTTCTCTGCACCTAAATCTGCCCCAAAGCCTGCTTCTGTTACTACTATATCAGAAAGCTTTAAAGCCATCTTTGTTGCAATTATTGAATTACACCCATGAGCTATGTTAGCAAAAGGACCTCCATGAATTATCGCTGGAGTATTTTCTAAAGTTTGAACTAAATTAGGCTTTATAGCATCCTTCATTAATAATGCCATAGCACCTTGAATTTCTAATTGCTTTGCATATACAGGATTATTATCTAAATCATATGCAACTAATATATTACCCATTCTTTCTTTTAAATCTTTTAAATCAGATGCTAAACAAAGAATAGCCATAATTTCAGATGCAACTGTTATCATGAATCCATCTTCTCTTAAGAATCCATTAATTGGTCCACCCATTCCTACTACTATGTTTCTTAAAGCTCTATCATTCATATCCATAACTCTTTTAAATAATATCTTTCTCGTATCTATTCTCAATAAGTTTCCTTGATGGATATGATTATCTATAGCTGCACATAATAAATTATTTGCACTTGTAATAGCATGCATATCACCTGTAAAGTGTAAATTAATATCTTCCATCGGAACTACTTGAGAATATCCACCTCCAGCTGCTCCGCCCTTTATTCCAAATACAGGTCCTAAAGAAGGTTCTCTTAATGCTATTATAGACTTTTTATTTAATTTACATAAAGCCTGACCTAACCCAACTGTAACTGTAGATTTTCCTTCTCCAGCTGGTGTTGGATTTATTGCAGTTACTAAAACTAACTTTCCATCTTTTCCTTCTTTGTTTAAAATATCTAAAGACAATTTACATTTATACTTTCCATAAAGATCTATATCATCTTCATCTAAACCTATAGATTCTGCAACTTTTACTATAGGTTCCATCTTAGCTTCTTGCGCTATTTCTATATCACTTTTCATTTTCATTACCCCCTAACTCGGCATTTATTATTATTTTTTTCATTATATCACCTAAACATACAAATTTAACATAATATTTAAAATATAATTATTTTGCAGTTCCAATATCTTTTCTACAGTAAGCACCTTCAAAATTCACCTTTTCCCTAATCTTATATGCTACTTCCTTTGCTTCCTCTAAACTTTTTCCTTTTCCAACAACAGATAGAACCCTTCCTCCAGTAGTTATAAGCTTATCTCCTTCTAACTTTGCTCCAGCTATAAATACATTGTTTAATTCTATATTATCAATTTCTATTTCATATCCAGTGTAAGCTTTCTCTGGGTATCCTTTTGAAGAAAGAACAACATTTACACAATAACCTTCTTCCCACTCTACTTTAGTATCCTCTAACTTTTGATCTAACGATTTTTCTATTAACTCTAAAAGATCCGTTTTCATTAAAGTAAGAACAGATTGAGTTTCAGGATCTCCCATTCTTACGTTATACTCTAAAAGCTTAACACCTTTTTCAGTTATCATTATTCCAAAGAATATTATTCCTCTAAAATCCATTTTCTCTTCTCTAATACCAACTAAAGTTTTATTCATTATATTATTGTAAAAATCCTTTAAAACCTCATCATTTACATATGGATTTGGACATACGACCCCCATACCACCTGTATTAGGTCCCTTATTTCCATCAAAAATTTGTTTATGATCTTTTGCTGATAAGAATGGGATTATTGTTTTTCCGTCTGTTATAGAAAGAATTGATGCTTCTATTCCAACTAAAAACTCCTCTATAACAATCTTCTTACCTGCACCCTTAAACATATCTTGAATCATAAATAAATCTATAGTATCTAAAGCCATACTTAGCTCTTCACAAATAACTACGCCTTTTCCAGCTGCTAATCCATCAGCCTTTATAACTATTGGATAATTACAAGTTTCTAAATATGCTTTTGCTTTTTCAGCGTCATAAAATACTTCATACTCAGCTGTGCTAACTCCATACTTTCTCATGAAGTCTTTTGAAAAACTTTTACTTCCTTCAAGTTCAGCACCTTTTTTATCAGGTCCAAATATTCTTAATCCTTCACTTCTAAACTTATCTACTATCCCTTTAGTTAAAGGTTCCTCAGGTCCTACAATAGTCAAATCTATATTATTCTCTTTTGCAAAAGATAAAAGTTCATCTATATCAGTTATATTTAAATTTTCACATTTCTCATATAAAGCTGTTCCACCATTACCTGGCGCTACATATATCTTAGATACCTTTTCATTTTGAATTATCTTAAAAGCAATAGCACTTTCTCTACCGCCAGAACCAACTAATAAAATCTTCATTTAAAAATCCCCCTATAATTAAAGCTATATGAAAAATTAGTTTCATATAGCTTTATAAAATTAGTGTTTAAAATGTCTAACTCCTGTAAACACCATTGATATTTCATGTTCATCACATGCGATTATAGATTCTTCATCCCTTATTGAACCACCTGGTTGAACTATTGCTTTTATACCGTATTTAACTGCTTCATCTACGCAATCTCTAAATGGGAAGAATGCATCTGATGCTAATACAGTTGCTCCCTTTCCTCTTTCTAAAGCCTCAGTAGTTGCCCAAATTCTATTAACTTGTCCACCACCAATTCCTACTGCAACACCATCTTTAATAGCAACAATAGCATTAGATTTTACATACTTAACAACCTTCATTCCAAATTCCATATCCCTTAATTCAGATTCAGTTGGTTTCTTTTTAGTAACAATACTTAACTCATTTTTTAACTTTAAATCTTCCTCTTGAACTAGTATTCCACCATCAACAGTTACCATAAATTTTTTAGCACTTGGCTTTTGATTACATTTTATTACTCTTAAATTTTTCTTAGCTCTTAAAACTTCTAAAGCTCCTTCAGTAAACGCTGGTGCTGCAACAACTTCTAAGAATATTTTACTCATCTCCATGGCAGTCTCTTCATCTATCTCTCTATTTACTGCAACAATTCCACCAAATATAGATACTGGGTCTGCATCATGAGCTTTCTTATAAACTTCAAATGAAGTTTCTCCTATAGCAACTCCACAAGGTGTATTATGTTTTAATGCACAACAAGCTGTTTCCGCAAATTCATTACACACTTTCCATGCAATATCTAAATCTTTTATGTTATTGTAAGATAACTCTTTCCCATTTAATATTTCAAAGCTATTCATAGCTCCGTCAAACTCATTTGATGAATAATAAGCAGCACTTTGATGTGGATTTTCACCATATCTTAAGCTTTGTTTCTTTTTATATGAAATAGAAAGATATTCAGGGTACTCTTCTTCATCTTCTAATAAGAAATTAGATATAGCTGCATCATAAGCATTCGTTAAGTTAAACACCTTACCTGCTAAAATCTTTCTTAATTTAAATGAAACCTCTCCATTTTTCTTTATTTCATCTATAACTCTCTCATAGTCATCTTTATCACTTAAAACAACAACGTCTCTAAAATTCTTAGCTGCTGACCTAAGCATTGTTGGTCCGCCTATATCTATAAATTCAACTTTTTCTTCAAAGCTTAAATCTTCACGAACTTTTTCAAAGAAAGGATATAAGTTAACTACAACATAGTCAATTGTATTTATTTCTCTTTCTTTTAAGGTATTCATATGCTCTTCTTTATCTCTTATAGCTAATATACCTGCATGTATAAGTGGGTGTAATGTCTTAACTCTTCCGTCTAGCATTTCTGGAAAACTTGTCACTTCATTTACTTCAATAACATTTATGCCATTATCTTTTAAGTATTTAAATGTTCCTCCTGTAGAAATAATTTCTACATCTATACTTTCTAAAAATTTAGCTAGATCTAAAACTCCATCTTTATTAAAAACACTTATCAAAGCTCTTTTTTTCATACTACACCTCTTCTTTTATAATAACCTTATTGTTTACTATCTCAATTTTCCCTTCACTTATAAGCTTAATTGCTTTAGGAAGATTTAAATGTTCTTTTACTAAAATCTTTTTTTGAAGAGTTTCATAGGTATCGTCAGGTGTTACACTTACTATATCCTGTAAGATTATCGCACCTCCATCAACCTCTTCATTTACAAAATGAACTGTACACCCTGAATATTTAACACCTTTTTCAATAGCAGCTTTATGTACGTGCTCGCCATACATTTTATCTCCGCAAAAGGCTGGGATAAGAGAAGGATGAATATTTATTATTCTATTTTTAAATACCTTTAATATTTCCCCTTCTAATATTGATAGATATCCAGCTAATACTATTAAATCAGCATCTCTTACTACTTCTAAAATTTTATTAGACGTTTCACATCCAAATTCTTTCTTACTAATAACACAAGTATTTATATTATGCTTTTTAGCTCGCTCTAAAGCATATATTCCATCTTTACTTCCAATAACAACATCTATTGAAGCATTTATATATCCATCATTAATCTTATCTATTATTGATTGAAGGTTTGACCCTCCACCAGAAGCAAGTACTGCTATTTTAAACAAATACCCTCACCTCCAGATGTTATATATCCAATTTCATAAGCCTCTTCTCCACATTCCTTAAGCTCATTTAAAATGTCATTAACATCTTTTTCATCTACGCATAAAATAAATCCTATTCCCATATTAAAAGTGTTATACATATGCTCTCTGTTAACACCCAATCTTTCCATCTCTAAGAATATCTCTGGAAGCTTGTAACTTTCCTTTTCAATAACTGCAGTTAAATTTTCTCTTCCATTAAACATTCTTGGAACATTTTCAATAAATCCACCACCAGTTATATGAGCCATTCCTTTCACTATAAATTTATCTAGTATACTTAAAACTGGTTTGACATATATCTTAGTTGGTTCTAAAAGTGTTTCATATATTGGTCTACCATTAAACTCTCTATCTAAATCATTAAACACTTTTCTTACAAGCGAATATCCATTTGAATGAATTCCAGAAGAAGCTATTCCTATAAGCTTGTCTCCCTCTCTAATGTCTTGCCCACTTATTATTTGGTCTTTTTCAATCACTCCTACTGCAAAACCTGCAATATCATAATCTCCTTCTTTATAAAATCCTGGCATCTCAGCAGTTTCTCCACCAATTAATGCACAAGCTGATTGAAGACATCCTTCTGAAACACCTTTTACTAAATCCGCTGCTACTTCTGCCTCAAGCTTTCCACATGCTATATAATCTAAGAAATATAAAGGTCTTGCTCCATGACATAAAATATCATTAACGCACATAGCAACACAATCTATACCTACAGTGTCATACTTTCTCTTTTTACAAGCTATATCTAATTTAGTACCTACTCCATCAGTTCCTGAAACAAGAACTGGTCTTCTATATCCTTCTGGTATTTCAATCATGCCTCCGAAAGATCCTAAGCCATTTAAAACATACTTACTCATAGTTTCTTTTGCGTAGTTTTGAATAAGCTTTACAGACTTATATCCTTCTTCTATATTAACCCCTGATTCCTTGTAAGTTAGCATAACACTTCTTCCTCCTCAAGATTCTCATTTAATTTTTCCATTGGTGCTGAAACTGGATAAACTCCATTAAAGCATCCTACACAGAAGTTTCTTCTTCCGTAAAAACCTTCATACATTCCTTCTAAACTTAAGTATCCTAAATAATCACATCCTATTGATTCTCTTATTTCTTCTACTGATTTATTAGCTCCTATAAGTTCACTTCTATAAGGAGTATCTATTCCAAAATAACAAGGGAATTTAACTATTGGTGATGCTACAAGAAAATGTACTTCTGTAGCTCCTGCCCTTCTTAGAGAATCTATTAAATGCTTTGATGTAGTACCTCTTACTATAGAATCATCTATAAGAATAACTCTTTTTCCATTTACATTAACTTTAAGAGGATTTAACTTTACTGCCACTGCTCTTTCTCTAAACTCTTGAGATGGTGATATGAATGTTCTTCCCACATATCTATTTTTAACAAATCCCATCTCATAAGGAATTCCTGAAGCCTTAGAATATCCAACAGCCGCTGGTATTCCTGAATCAGGAACTGCCACTACTAAGTCAGCATCTATCTTATGTTCTTGGTAAAGAACTTCTCCTTGCTTAACTCTTGTATTATAAACATCCAATTCATCTATAACTGAATCCGGTCTTGCAAAGTATATATATTCAAAAGCACAAGTCTGACATGTAGTTCCTTCTGAATACTTAATAGATTTAATCCCATCACCATCAATCACCACTATCTCTCCTGGTTCTATATCACGAACTAACTCCGCTCCTACAGAATCTAAAGCGCAACTTTCAGAAGAAAGAACGTATCCTTCCTCAATCTTTCCAAGACAAAGAGGTCTTATTCCATGTGGATCTCTTATTCCTATTAACTTATCCTTTGTCATAATAACCATTGCAAAAGAACCTCTCACTGCAGAAATTGCATTAACAACAGCTCTTTCTATGCCTCTTTTTGAACTTCTAGCTATAAGTGATGCTAAAACCTCTGAATCAACTGATGTATGAAATACATGTCCACCATCCTCTAATAACTCACGTATAACATCAGCATTTACTAAGTTTCCGTTATGAGCCATAGCTATAGGACCTAGCTTTGTATTAGCTAAAAGAGGTTGTGCATTTTCAACCGTTTTAGCTCCAGCTGTAGAATATCTAACATGACCTATACTTATATTCCCATTTAAAGATCTAAGATAATCCAAATTATCATTATTAAAAGCTTCTGTAATTAAACCCAGTCCTCTATGAATCTTTACTTCTTGTCCATTAGCAACTGCTATTCCTGCACTTTCTTGTCCTCTATGTTGAAGTGCATAAAGACCATAATAAGTTACTGATGCAACATCAACTGGTTGGTTTACATATATCCCAAAAACACCACATTCGTCTTTAAATTTATCATTTGCAGGATCCATAATGTCAATTGATGAATTTATCATTTTTAAATCTCCCTTAAATTCTTTATTTTACCCTTGTATTCTCTTTAAAATTTCTACGTATGCTTCTTCAACGTTACCCATATCTCTTCTAAATCTATCTTTATCTAACTTTTCTCCAGTAGTTGAATCCCAGAATCTACATGTATCTGGTGATATTTCATCAGCTAAAACTACTTCCCCATTTGGTAGTCTACCAAATTCAATTTTGAAATCTATTAAATCTATATTTTGCTTTTTAAAGAACTCTTTTAGAAGTTCATTTATCTTAGCAGTCATTTCATAAATACTATTTAACTCTTCAAAAGTAGTTGCTCCAATACCAACGGCATGATAATCATTTATTAATGGATCTCCTAGGCTATCATCTTTATAAGATAATTCGAATACAGTAGTTTTTAATTTAAAGCCTTCTTCTAATCCTAATCTCTTTGCCATGCTCCCAGCAGCAACATTTCTTACTATAACTTCAAGGGGTACTATTTCCACTCTTTTGCAAAGTTGATCTCTATCATTTAACTTTTCTATGAAGTGAGTTTTAATTCCATTCTTATTTAACATTTCAAAAATCATTGATGTAATTTGATTATTAAGAACACCTTTATTTTGTATTTGAGCCTTCTTTTCTCCGTTAAAAGCTGTTGCATCATCTTTGTAATGAACAATTACATTTTCCTCATTATCAGTTCTAAAAATTTGTTTTGCTTTACCTTCATATAATTTTTCATACTTATTAACCATTATAATTCCACTCCTTGTCCATTCTCTTCTATAAATTTTTTCTTCATATTTATTCTAAAATCTACTAATTTCTCTTTTATTTCAGGATATTTTAATGAAAGCATTTGAACTGCTAACATCCCAGCATTATAACTATTGTTTATTCCAACTGTTGCAACCGGAATAGACTTTGGCATTTGCACAATTGATAAAAGTGCATCTAGCCCCTCAATGGCTGCTTTAACAGGAACTCCAATTACAGGCAATATAGTTTGAGATGCAATTACTCCCGGCAAATGTGCTGCAAGTCCAGCTCCTGCTATTATTACTTCATAACCTTCTTTTTCGATTTCTTTTAAAGTTTCTTCTAATTTTTCTGGCACTCTATGAGCAGAAAGAATAAAGGCTTTATATTCTACTCCAAATTCTTTTAAACAGTTAGCTGCACCTCTCATAACTTCGGTATCTGATTTACTTCCAAAAAATATTGCTACCTTCATAAATACACTCTCCTCAATTCGAATAATTTATTTAAAATAATTCACTCCTGATTTAAATAAGCCTTGTTCAAAGTTACCTTCCATATTCTTATAAAGATTGCTTCCTGTTCTTTCAGAGTGAGCCATCTTTCCTAATATTCTTCCATCAGGACTTGTAATACCTTCTATAGCACACATTGACCCATTTGGATTAAAAGGCATGTCCATCGATATATTTCCTTCAAAATCAACATATTGTGTAGCTATTTGTCCATTTTTCACCAATGACTCTAATAGTTCTTTTGTCGCAACAAACTTACCTTCTCCGTGAGATATTGGTACGGTATGAACATCTCCTAAGCTAACTGCGTTAAACCATGGTGATTTTTTAGAAACTATCTTAGTTCTAACCATTGAAGACATATGTCTATTTATATTATTGAAAGTTAATGTTCCCATATTTTCTTCTATATCACATATTTCACCGTATGGTAGAAGACCTAACTTCATAAGTGCTTGGAAGCCGTTGCAGATTCCTAGCATCAATCCGTCTCTATTATTTAATAGCTCCATTACAGCTTCTTTTATCTTTTCATTTCTTAAAACATTAACTATAAATTTAGCCGATCCATCTGGTTCATCTCCAGCAGAGAATCCACCTGGAAGCATTATGATTTGTGAGTTATCTATTTCTTTCTTTAAGCTATCTAAAGATTCTAGAAGTGCTTCTTTATTATAGTTTCTTAAAACTACCTCTCTGACCTCTCCGCCTTCTCTTTCAAAAGCTCTCCTGCAATCATATTCACAGTTTGTTCCTGGGAATACTGGAATAACTATTTTGGGCTTTGCTACCTTTATTAAAGGAGAAACCTTACTTCCTTCTTTATATAAAACTTCTTCTAGTTTTCCTTCTGAACTTTTTATTTTTGATTTAAATACATTTTTTAATTTTCTTTCATATTCTTCACTTACTTCATTTAATGAAATATTTAAATCAAGATCTTCTGATAAAATCATTTCTTCATTTATAGTTTCACCTATTACTATATAGTTCATAGTGCTAAGCTCTTTTTCATGTAATTCTTTATCAACTTCTAAAATAAAGCTTCCATAGTTAAATCCAAATAACTCTTCATTAGTTAATGAATTAAACTTAACTCCTACTTTATTTCCTAACGCCATTTTGCTTAAACCTTCTGCTACTCCACCAAATTTAAGTGAATATGCGCTTAAAACTTTCTTATCAGTTATTAATTCATTTAAAGTAACTAAGTTATTTTTAAACATCTCAGTTTTTAAAGTTCCATCTTCTTCTTTTTCTGATTTAACTAATATTATCTTAGACCCTGCTTTCTTAAATTCTGGAGATATAGCATCTTCACTATTAATCATTCCAACTGCAAATGATATAAGTGTTGGAGGTACATCCATTTCTCCAAAGCTACCTGACATTGAATCCTTACCACCTATAGCAGGTATCTCTAAATCCATCTGTGCTTTATATGCTCCTAAAAGTGCTGAGAAAGGTTTGCCCCATCTTTCTTTTTTATCTCCTAACTTTTCAAAGTACTCTTGGAATGTTAATCTTGCTTTTCTATAATCTCCACCGATACAAGAAAGTTTAGTTATTGATTCTATAACTGCATAATATGCCATATGGAACGGACTCCATGTTCCAAGCTCTGGATTAAATCCATAAGTCATTATTGATGCTGAATTTGTTTCCCCTTTTTGCACTGGAATCTTAAATACCATACCTTCGGCTGGAGTTCTTGAATATTTTCCTCCCAATGGCATAAGAACTGTTCCGCTTCCAATCGTCGAATCAAACCTTTCAATTAAACCTTTTTTATCACAAACATTTAACTGATTAAGAGTTTCTATCCACTTATCCTTTACATTAACTTCACCTACTGCAAATGGATATTCAGCCGGAGCTGTTACTTTCACTTTTGTTTCTTGAGTCTCTCCGTTTGTATCCAAGAAGCTTCTCTTTATATCAACAATTGTGTTACCTCTCCAGAACATTCTTAATCTTTCTGTATCGGTAACTTCTGCAACAACTACAGCTTCTAGATTTTCTTCACTGGATAACTTTATAAACTTCTCTATATTTTCTCTTTCTATAACTACTGCCATTCTTTCTTGAGATTCTGATATAGCTATTTCAGTTCCATCTAATCCCTCATACTTTTTAGGAACTTTATCTAAATCTATATCAAGTCCTCTACATAATTCTCCAATAGCTACCGAAACTCCACCTGCTCCAAAATCATTACATCTTTTTATCATTCTAGTAACTTCTTTATTTCTAAATAATCTTTGAATTTTTCTTTCTGTAGGCGGATTCCCTTTTTGAACTTCTGCTCCACATTCATTTATTGAATCTTCTGTATGCTCCTTTGAAGAACCTGTTGCTCCTCCGATTCCATCTCTTCCTGTCTTTCCACCTAGAAGAACTACAACATCACCTTTTTGTGGTTCCTCACGTCTAACATTTTCCTTTGGTGCTGCTGCAATAACTGCTCCAACTTCCATTCTCTTAGCTGCGTAATTTGGGTGGTAAACCTCATCAACTTGTCCTGTTGCAAGGCCGATTTGATTTCCATATGAACTATATCCACTTGCTGCTCCAAGAGTTATAGTTCTTTGAGGTAACTTTCCTTTTATAGTTTCTTCTATGCTAACTGTTGGGTCTGCTGCTCCTGTAACTCTCATAGCCCCATATACATAAGTTCTTCCTGAAAGAGGATCCCTAATAGCTCCTCCAAGACAAGTTGCTGCTCCTCCAAAAGGTTCAATTTCTGTTGGATGGTTATGTGTTTCATTTTTAAACATTAGAAGATATTCTTCTTCTCCGCTCTCTGTTTCAACCTTTATATTTATTGAACATGCATTAATCTCATCTGATATATCTAAATCTTCTGTAAGTCCTCTTTTTCTTAATTCCTTCATACATATTACAGCTAGGTCCATTAAGTTTATATCTCTATCTGTATCTTCTCCATAAACAAAATCTCTTGAACTCATATAAGCTTCATATTCTTTTTTTACTGGAACGTTGTACTTTCCATCTTCTATTTCAATTTCTTTTATTGAGGTCAAGAATGTAGTATGTCTACAATGATCTGACCAATAAGTATCAATAACCTTTATTTCAGTTATACTTGGATCTCTATTTTCTGATAAGAAATACTTTCTTATCAGCTCTAAATCTCCAATGCTCATAGCTAATCCCATAGCTTTATGGAATTCTTTTAACTCATCTATATTTTTATTAATAAACCCATTTAAAACTTCTACAGCTTCAGGCTCCCTATATTCATTTGTCAGCTCTACTGAATTTATATCTACTTCTCTTGAATCAACAGGGTTTATAAAATATGATTTTATTTTTTCTATATCATTATTAGATATATTACCTTGTAGAATTATAATTTTGCTCCATTTAACATCTACTCTCTTTTCCTTTGTTAAAAGCATTAAACATTCTGAAGCAGAGTCAGCTCTTTGATCGTATTGGCCTGGTAAGAACTCTACCCCAAAAGCAATGTCCCCTTCTTTAATATCTAATTTCCCTTCATAAACGTTGTCCACTGGTAGCTCAGAAAAAATAGTCTTTAATGCTGTTTCATAATACTCTTCTTCAATCTCTCCAATTATGTACTTATTTAAAACCCTAACATTATCTAACGTCTTAATAGCAAGATTATCCCTAAAATCTTCTAAAAGCAATTTACCTTCAACATTAAAACCTTCTTTTTTTTCAACGAATATAATTCTATTGCAAGCCATAAATTCTCCTCCAATAATATTCAAATTTTATTTAAAATCTTCTTTTCCATATTATCCCTCGTTATTTAAATAATAACATTACACCTCAAAATAAGTCAACATTTTTTAAAAATATTATTTTATTGTTCGTAATATATAACATATTATTAACATTTTATTCATCTTATTATTCGTATATAGTATATTCTTATCACTTTCTTCAACTAATAAATCTGATCAACTTAGAAATGATTTGATTTATTTATTCATATAAAAAAGTGTAAAAAATAAAGCTGTGCATAATTTGCAACAGCTTTACTCTTTATAATTATAATGGTTTAATTCTCATAGTTTGGTCTCTTTTTGGCCCAACAGAAACTATTGATATTCTTGTATCAGTTAACTCTTCAATTCTCTCTAAATACTTTCTTGCATTTGGATGTAGCTCTTTATAGCTTCTTGCATCAGCTACTGATTCATCCCAACCTTCAAATTCTTCATATATAGGCTCACACTTAGCTAAATCTTCTAAGCTAGCTGGGAAGTAATCTATTACTTTATTATTAAACTTGTATCCTACACACATCATAACTTTATCTAATCCAGCTAAAGTATCAATCTTTGTAACAGCTAAAGACGTTAATCCACTTACTCTTACAGATGTTTTTAAGATAACTATGTCTAACCATCCACATCTTCTTGATCTACCAGTAGTTACTCCATATTCATGACCCTTTTCTCTTATCCATTCTCCAATTTCATTATCTAATTCTGTTGGGAATGGTCCCTTACCAACCCTAGTAGTGTATGCTTTAGCTATACCTACAGCATTTATAATCATATTGGGTCCTATACCAACACCACTTGCAACTCCTCCAGCAGTTGTGTTTGATGAAGTTACGAATGGATATGTTCCGTAATCTATATCAAGAAGCATTCCTTGCGCTCCTTCAAACAGAACAGTTTTATCCTTCTTTATATCATCATAAATTCTTACTGATGTATCTTGAACAAAAGGTCTTAATCTTTCAGCATGTTCTATATATTCATTGTATATTTCATCAAAGTTTAGAGGTTCGCCACCAAGTATTTTAGTTATATAATCATTTTTAAGACTTATGTTTGTTTCTAATTTTTTTCTAAATACTTCCTTATTTATAAGGTCGCATATTCTTATTCCACATCTTTCAAATTTATCTGTATAACATGGTCCTATGCCTTTTCCTGTAGTTCCTATGTCATTTTTACCTCTTGCTTTTTCTTTTAATTTATCAAGAGTCTTATGATATGGCATTATAACATGTGCTCTATCACTTACTATTAATTTTTCTGGAGTTACTTTAACTCCCTCTCTTTCTAAATAATCTATTTCAGAGAAAAGAGCTATTGGATCTACAACTACACCATTTCCTATTACATTTAATTTTTCATCATGTAATATTCCTGAAGGTATTAAGTGAAGTTTGTATTGTTTCTCACCAACTTCTACAGTATGACCTGCATTATTTCCTCCCTGGAATCTAACAACTACTTCAGCTTCTTCTGCTAAGTAATCTGTCATCTTACCTTTACCTTCATCTCCCCATTGAGCTCCTAAAATAATAAATGTCGACATTTCAACTGCCTCCTTTTAAGACATAATTTTCTATTTAAAAGTATTTAGAGACATTTTATATCCCTGTATCAGGGTATCAAAGTCGTTTAAACCTTTCAATATTCATTACGAATACTTTTCACCTTTATTTTTTATATAATTCGTAGATATATGCATAATTATTATAAATACCAAAGCTCCCTAAGGGAGCATTTATTATACTGTTATTTCACTCTTTATATTCACTGCATTTTTATATCTATCTACTATAGGATTTACATATTCATCAATGAATTCAACGACTTGACTTTCTGCTCTTCCTGTAAATAATTTTGGATCTATTATACTTAATATTTCTTCTTCAGTTAATTTAAATGAATCATCCGCAATTATTCTTTTAATTAAATCATTGTCAAGGCCTTCGCCTTTAACTCTCTTAGCAGCTTCCATTGAATGTAACCTGATTTTTTCGTGAAGTTCTTGTCTGTCTCCACCTCTTTTTACAGCTTCCATCATGATGTTTTCAGTAGCCATAAATGGAAGTTCACTATCAACATGAGCTCTTATTACCTTATCATATACAACCATATTTTCAGAAATATTTATGTAAAGATTTAATACGCCATCTAAAGCTAAAAATGCTTCTGCTACTGCTATTCTCTTATTAGCTGAATCGTCTAATGTTCTCTCAAACCACTGAGTAGCCGCTGTTATTGCAGGGTTTAATGAGTCTACTATAACATATCTAGCAAGTGCTCCTATTCTTTCACTTCTCATAGGATTTCTCTTATAAGCCATAGCAGATGACCCTATTTGATTCTTTTCAAACGGTTCTTCCATTTCTTTCATACTTTGAAGTAATCTTAAGTCATTACTAAACTTATAAGCACTTTGTGCAATTTCAGATAATGTATTTAACACTATTGAATCAAGCTTTCTTGGGTAAGTTTGGCCTGTTACACCGTAACTTTTTTCAAACCCCATCTTCTTAGCAACAATTTTATCTAATTCTTTAACCTTTTCTTCATCACCATCAAAAAGAGTCATAAAGCTGGCTTGAGTACCTGTAGTCCCTTTAACTCCCCTTAATTTTAAAGTGCTTAAAAGAAATTCAATATTCTCTATATCCATAACTAAGTCTTGCATCCAAAGAGTTGCTCTTTTTCCTACTGTAGTTAATTGCGCTGGTTGGAAATGTGTAAATCCTAATGTAGGCATTCCCTTATACTCCATTGCAAAATTGCTTAATCTATGTAAAACTGTAACTACTTTATTTCTTATTAACTCTAAAGCATCCCTTAAAATAATAATATCTGTATTATCTCCTACGTAACAACTTGTAGCTCCTAAGTGTATTATTCCTTTAGCACTAGGACATTGAAGCCCGTAAGCATAAACATGACTCATTACATCATGTCTTACTTCTTTTTCCTTTTTTATTGCTTCGTCATAATTTATATTATTTATATTCGCTCTTAATTCTTCTAACTGTTCTTCAGTTATCTCTAATCCAAGCTCTTTTTCTCCCTCTGCTAAAGCTACCCAAAGCTTTCTCCAAGTAGAAAATTTCATATCATCGGAAAATATATAACTCATTTCTTTTGATGCGTATCTTGTGTTAAGCGGTGTATCATAAACATTTCTCATCCTATACCTCCATACGAACATAGTTTTGTTTTTTTAACTTTTCATTCGTATTGTAGCACACTTTATTACTTTTTTCACTCTTTTTGTAAAAGTGATTTAGTAATTTAACATTTATTTTATTTCTCATTAATAACGTCTTCAAAGTAATATACATAATCTTTACTGTCTAAATCGATTGGGATTTAAGCAAATTATAATCATCAAATGCTCTCATAATTATATCTAGCACTTCTTTATCCTCATAAATTTTTTGAGGAATTTAGTATAATATGCTTTTGTTTAATTTTTTAAAGTGCATCTACAACAACGTTTAAAAGCTTTATTAATATACCTATAATCAGAAAACCTCAACTATAGAAAATATGTATTAATTATAATAATATCTCCAGAATTAAATTGTAATTTTTTATCATTAATTATAACAATAGTATTCCCTTTTAATACACCTTATTATAAAAATTATTATCAATCTCTAAAATCACCTTTCATTACAATAGCAAGATTGTCATCTAATATTGAGTTATAACTATAATTTATTCTAATCAAATTTTCTTAAACCGTAGTTACAAAATAATTAATACTAAATATCAAATAAAAAGAGGATACAGTATATCTAAATACAGTATCCTTTTCATTCTATAACATTATTTTCGTTATTTAGTTCGCATCAAATATTGCTTCAAATTCCTTACCATCAATTTTTTCTTTATCTAATAACTCAATAGCTACAGCATGTAACTTTGATATATTGGTCTTTAATAAGGCTTCAGCTGTATCATATGCTTCTGATATAAATTTCTTAATCTCTATATCTATCTTAGCCCCTACTTCTTCACTGAAGTTTCTGCCTCTACCTAAATCTCTTCCTAAGAAGACTTCATTATTATCACTTCCATATGAAATAGTTCCTATCTCATCACTCATTCCATATTCCATAACCATAGATCTCGCAATAGCTGAAGCTCTATCTATATCATTTTTAGCTCCAGTACTTATATCTCCAAGAATCAGTTTTTCTGCTACTCTTCCTCCAAGTAAGCCTACCATCTCATCTTTTAATTTTTCCTTTGATGTATAAGCTCTATCTTCAGTAGGTAAATGCATAGTATATCCACCAGCCATACCTCTTGGAATAATACTTATTTCATGTACAGGATCTGAATGCTTTAATAATTTCATTACAACAGCATGCCCTGCCTCATGGTAAGCTGTAAGCTTTCTATCATGTTCACTAATAGTTCTGCTCTTCTTTTCCGGACCTGCTATAACTCTTGTTATAGCTTCTTCAAATTCATCCATTCCAATTGTCTTTTTATCTTTTCTAACAGCTAAAAGAGCTGCTTCATTTGCTAAGTTTTCTAAATCTGCCCCACTAAATCCTGGCGTTCTCTTAGCTAAAACTTCTAAGCTAACACTTGGGTCTAGAGGTTTCTTTGTAGTATGAACCTTTAGTACAGCTTCTCTACCTTGTCTATCTGGTCTTCCTACAACTATTTGTCTATCAAATCTACCTGGTCTTAGAAGAGCTGGGTCTAGTATGTCAGGTCTATTTGTAGCCGCTATCATAATTATTCCTTCATTAGCTCCAAATCCATCCATCTCAACTAGTAACTGATTAAGTGTTTGTTCTCTTTCATCATGACCTCCACCTAATCCTGCTCCTCTTTGACGACCAACAGCATCAATTTCATCAATAAATACTAACGATGGAGCACTTTTCTTTGCTTGCTCAAATAAGTCTCTTACTCTTGAAGCTCCAACTCCAACGAACATCTCAACGAAATCAGATCCTGATATACTAAAGAATGGAACACCCGCTTCTCCTGCTATAGCCTTAGCTAATAAAGTTTTACCTGTTCCAGGAGGTCCTACTAAAAGTACACCCTTAGGTATTCTTGCTCCCATTTCTGTATATCTTGATGGTTGTTTTAAGAAATCTACTATTTCTTCTAACTCAGCTTTTTCTTCATCAGCTCCTGCAACATCATCAAATGTTACTCGCTTACTATCAGGAGTCATCATCTTAGCTCTGCTTTTTCCAAAGTTCATAACTCCCTTTCCGCCACCACCACCTTGGGATTGTTGGGTGAATATAAATATAAATACCCCAAATAATACCATTATCATAACTGTCGGAATAATACTTACCCAAAAACTATTATTTGATGGTGGTATGTATTCCATCTTAACGTCATCTTTAGGATATTGAGCATTAAGTGCCTCTAGCATAGTATCTGGTGCGTAAACGGTAAACTTATTACCATCTCTCGTTTCTCCTGTAATGGTCATTTTATCAGTTTGAATAGTAACACTTTCAATCTCATTGTTTATCCATTTTTGTTGAAAATCACTAAATACTATTTTGTCAGCTGTATTGCCTCCATTTAGTAAAAATGTAGCTGATAGAATTAATAAAAATATGGCTATTATCCATACAGTTGCACTTGAATACTTCTTCATCCAAGGCCCCCCTTTCTTCACTTTAATCTATTTGCCTAAATATTATTTTTCATAAACTGATCTTTTTAGAATTCCTACGAAAGGTAAATTTCTATATTTATTAGCATAATCTAACCCATATCCAACTAAGAATTCATCAGGAACTTCAAATCCAACATATTTTACATCTATGTCAACTTTTCTTCTAGCTGGTTTACTTAGTAATGTAACTATCTCTATAGACTTAGCATTTCTTCCTTTTAGGAAATCAACTAAATATTCTAAAGTAATTCCACTATCTATAATATCTTCTGCTATTATTACATCTTTGCCTTCTATGCTGTTATCTAAATCTTTAAGTATTCTTACCACTCCAGAACTTTCTGATGATACACCATAGCTTGATACAGACATAAAATCCATTTCACATGGAATAGAAATATTTCTAACTAGGTCTGAAACAAATATTACTGAACCTTTTAATACTCCTACAACTAATAATTCTTTTCCTGCGTACTCTTCACTTATAGCTTTTCCTAATTCCTTTATTTTTAAAGCTATTTTTTCCTCACTTAATAGTATTTCTTGAACGTCATTCACCATTTTTTTAAACCCTTTCTCTAAATGTTATTTTTAATATTTGTTTTGTATTACTAGTTACTTTAAATTGTTCAGAAACTTTAACACCTACAACCCAAGCTATTTTTTCATCAAAACAAACTATAGGAATTATATTTCTAATTTCCTTGGGAATTTTTGAATTTATAAATACATCTTTTAACTTCTTGGTACCTTTCATTCCTATAGGCACCATTTTATCCCCATCCTTACGATTTCTTATAATAATTCCTTCTTCTATCTTATCATAATCAAAAAACTTTATTAAGTCATTATTGGAAAATTCTATGTTATTTTTTTTGCTAATAATTTGTAGTTCAACTTCATATTTTGAAAATTCGATTTCGTCAACTAAATCTTCTTTTTTTATATAGACCTCTTGTGCTTTAATACTCTCTTCCTTATCTTTTCTCTGTTTAAATATTATATCCCCATAAATATTTTGAACTACTATTCCATTTGTTAAGTGCACCTCTTTATTAGTACCTAACTTTGATAATTCTATAATATCTACTATATGCTTCATTTCGAAATTTTTATGAGAATTTGATATATTCTTAAAACTTCTCTTTAATACTCTAGTAGTTATAGCTTCTTTTTCATTTTCAAACAACTCTTTACGTACTATTATTTTATCATTTTCTTCTTTGCAATATTTTCTGTATGCCATAGCTGCAACTTCTTCTAAATACTCATTATCCTTTTGCAACAATAAAGCCATTCTATTTAAAGTATCAATAATATCTTCATTGAAATTTTCCTTCATATAAGGAAGAATATCTAATCTAACTTTATTTCTATTATATATCTTTTCATAATTACTTTTATCTATTCTTGGCTCTAGTCTATACTTTTCACAATATCTTTCAATTTCATTTCTATTTAAGCAAAGGATAGGTCTTATAATTCCATCTTCTCTTTTTGCCTTGATTCCAGTTAACCCCTCTAATCCACTTCCTCTCATAAGTCTCATTAAAATAGTCTCTGCTTGATCATTAGAATTATGCGCTACTGCAATCTTATTATAAGAAGACTTCTCTTTTATTTTGTTAAAGGCTTTATATCTTTCCTCACGACCAGCTAATTCTATAGATTGACCTTCTTTTTCTGCTATAGCCTTTATATCAATTCTTTCTACATAATTTTCTACATCTAAGGCTCTACATAATTCCTTTGTATAGTTCTCATCATCTATAGCTTCTTCACCTCTTAATAGATGGTTTATATGTATTGCTCCCAATCTTAAATTAAATTCACTTCTCAATCTAGCTAATATATGTAATAAACATACAGAATCAGGTCCTCCTGATAGGGCTACAAGAATATTATCGCCTTTATCTATAAGTTCATTTTCTAAAATATACTCTCTTACTTTATCTAACACTTGTTTTCTCCTACAATTATATTTTTAATATTATATATATAATACCTTTATGATATTTTAATGTAAATATTTATACTAATTAATAATTAGCAGAGAATAATTAAAAACTAATGAATAAAGTCAGCAATGCTGACTTTATTCATTAGGGGAACTTTTAAAGCAGTTCCAACTATAATTGTTAATTATACATTATTAATTAATAAATTGAGTATGCCTTTGAAACAACAACTGTCATATCATCAAATATCTTTCCATTGCACAATTCCTTAGCCTTCTCTAAGATATCTCTTGATAAATACTCTGGATTAGTTGTACTCTTCTCTAGGTAATCTTTAACCCATCTATAATTTCCAGCATTATTTTTATCAACATCTAATATTCCATCAGTTATTGTAACTATGATATCTCCATGTTTTATTTTCCTCTTTATCTTTTTAACTTCAATACTATCTAAAATTCCAAAAGGCAACTCAGAACTTTCAATTACTTCAACTTCATTTCCTCTCTTTATGAAACTTACCACTCCACCAACCTTAACAAAAGAAACATTTCCTGTATACAAATCAATAGTATTCATATCTAATGTTGTAAATTTTTCATCTTCATTAAATTTCATTCCCATTATAGAATTTATCGTATTTAGTGATGTAGCTTCATCAAAGCCTTGTTCTATAAACTTTTCTATAAGATTTACAGTTATATTACTTTCAGCACTTGCTTCTGGCCCTGATCCCATTCCATCACTAATAGTAGTTACATATAATCCATTTTTATTTTTACCAAAGCTAAAAGTATCACCTGAATATTTTTCTCCATCTTTAGGAGTAAATGCCGCATAAGATAATATATTATATTTTGGTGTTTCTTCTATTACAAATGTACATTCATTATTACTCGGATTTATTCTACATCCATCATCAGTTAATGATAGTGGTAATTTTATTAAATCACTTATTACCGGCAATACATTTTTTATACAATAACTACATCCTTCACAATTTTCTCTTTTAACTTTTATTTTTAAATGTCCACACCTATCAGTGTAACTATATACTTCACTATATTTTATATTATTCTTTACAAAAGTTTTTCTTAATAATTTATCAACTTCACTGCAATTAGTAACATCTTTTTCAAAATCTCTTATAATATCATCCATTGCTATAGACATATTATTCATTTGATTTGCGATCAATCTTCTTCCTTCAACTAATCTACTCTTAACATTTTCATTTATAGTATAATTATTAAGTAAATTTTCAGTTCCTTTTAATAAAGTATTTAACTTAACACATTTTCTATCTAACTCTTTTGGAATTATAATTTTTCCACTCTCACAACTTCCTATCAATTCCCCAAAACAAGAAAAAGTAGTATGCAACTCTCTTCCCCAGCATTTATTATTTAATTCACAGTTAGAGCATACTCTATCAGCTAGGTTTTCTATAAGAGCTACACTTTTATTTTTAATAAGCAAGTTATTATTTTCAGATAAATTATTTAAAGAGGATGATATAGTATTTAATATATTTTTAAATCCATCTAATCTATCCATAAATTCATTCTTTATTCCTTGGATTTGTATTTCATTTATACTTTTACTTTTTTCCTCATTATTTATTTCTGCTAGTATATCTTTAATAAAATTATTAGGAATTAAAAGTAACCATATAGCAGATATAGAAACTTCTAAAATATTAGGTAATCCAATACTTTCTGAATACATCACTACTAAAAAATAAGATATTACATATGCCAATACTGAAAAAATCTTACCTGTATCCTTAAATATCCCTACAATTAATCCACATATACTGTAAATACCTATAGGCAAAAATAAATCCCTAGTTGTTATCCCTATTATAATCCCCATAGTTACTCCAATTATAGTTCCTGCTGAAATACCCCCTGAATACGCAATTGTCGTTACTACCATTATCCCTAAAAGATTTCTTATATTTACTCCAAAAACCTCAACTCCACCTATTCCTGCTACTATTAAACATAATATTATAGCTATACTTATAAGTTCTTCTACAGAAAATATATAGTTTGTTCTTATTTCAGATAAACAGCTTATACCATAATTAATCATATAAAAGAATGGTATTATTGATATTGCCTCTATAAGCGAAAATCCAAAACTTATACTCAATCCTTGACTTCCAACAAATGTTCCAAGTGATACATAAATACCTATAGATAATAAAAACAATACCTTTTTACTTATCTTTTTATCTAACTTATTCATTACATATCCATATATTACAGTAGACAATGCTATTACAAAATAAACAAATGCATTATCGATAACTTTATAAGTAGTTAAATATCCTAAGCTCACAGAAATGAAAGCAGTTAAATACTCCTTTTCCCTTCTCTTAAGTATTGTTGAAAATAAATACGCTATTCCAAAAGGCGCTAAAGTTAGCCCTTCCACAAAACTAAGATTTACTCTGCCCAATGTAAGTCCAATAATAAAAGCTACTATTATTGTAACTACATTACTCTCTAAATTTAGTTTTCTTTTATTTACCCTTTTATATGTAGGTACCTTAACCTCGTATTGCATAACCCTCACCCTTTTTCCATAATTTGTATATTAAATTATATCATCTCATCGTTTACTATTATGTCATTTAATGTATCTACATATGTTTTTTCATAAGACAATAAAACATATTTTTCTATATTTATGTATCCTTTTACCTTCAAGGCTACATAAAACTTTTTCTCTTATCTACTTTTCAAGTCTATTTTTTGTCGCAAAAACTAATTTAAAATCATTTTTTAAAAATTAATTATTGTAATACTTTCTTAAATAAATTCATATAATATTTTTTTAATAAAAAAAGATCTCACAAAAGTGAGACCTTACTCAAAAACATTTTCAAAATAAAAAAGAGTTAAAACTTAGTTTTAACTCTTGGTGCTGAAGACCGGAATCGAACCGGTACGGTATCGCTACCGCAGGATTTTAAGTCCTGTGCGTCTGCCTGTTCCGCCACTTCAGCGTATCTGGTAGCGGAAATAGGACTTGAACCTACGACACCTCGGGTATGAACCGAGTGCTCTAGCCAGCTGAGCTATTCCGCCATATTTTGGTTGCGGGGGCAGGACTTGAACCTACGACCTTCGGGTTATGAGCCCGACGAGCTGCCAACTGCTCCACCCCGCGATATTATTAAACTAAATTCAACTTGGTGCTGAAGACCGGAATCGAACCGGTACGGTATCGCTACCGCAGGATTTTAAGTCCTGTGCGTCTGCCTGTTCCGCCACTTCAGCGTATTTGGTAGCGGAAATAGGACTTGAACCTACGACACCTCGGGTATGAACCGAGTGCTCTAGCCAGCTGAGCTATTCCGCCATCTTTGGTTGCGGGGGCAGGACTTGAACCTACGACCTTCGGGTTATGAGCCCGACGAGCTGCCAACTGCTCCACCCCGCGATATTAAAAGTTGAATTTAGTTTACTTTGGTGCTGAAGACCGGAATCGAACCGGTACGGTATCGCTACCGCAGGATTTTAAGTCCTGTGCGTCTGCCTGTTCCGCCACTTCAGCACGTTTTGTTGTCGCCGCCTGACGACAAAATTAATTATATAGCATGATTATTATACTGTCAACATATTTTTTGTTTTTTTTTATTTTTTATCTCTTTTATACAGAAATATCTCTAAATAACATCTTATAAATCCAGTAATATAGCTATTTCTTAAATATATAATAGCCATATTTCTATTAATTTATTAACCTAATTATATACTTACAAGTTATATTTTTTTGAAATTTCCTCATAACATAACTATTATATAAAAAAATAAAGACTGTCTTTACACAATCTTTATTATTTATATATAATCTATAAACTTCTAATTAGAAGCTTTTTTTACTTCTGCCTTTGAATTCTTGATTCTTCTTATAATCTTGTTGTCTTTCTTCACTATCTTTTAAGAATCTAGACATTATATCTTCGAAATTAGCTGTATTAGCTTTCTTCTTTTCTGTGCCCCATTCAACTTCTACAGGCTTTACTGATTTCTTCTTAACATTAGCTTGTTTAATAGATAAGCTGATCTTTCCATTATCATCAATTGAGATAACTTTTACTTTTACTTTATCTTGCTCACTAAGATGTTCTCTTATGTCCTTTACAAAAGAATCTGCAACCTCTGAAATATGAACTAATCCAGTTTTTCCTTCTATTTCTACAAACGCTCCAAAATTTGTGATATTAACCACTGTACCTTCTAATATTTTTCCTGCCGCTAATGTCATGCTACAAAGAATCCTCCTTAAATTTTAAATAAATATATGTCATTATTAATAATAACCTTTTTAGTGCTATGTTAATCATATTATTCTTGTGGCTCTGAAGGAAGTATTATTTGTTCACCTTCCTTAATAAGTCCAAGTCTTTCTCTCGCTAGTTTTTCTAGGTAATCATAATTTGATTGTACCCTTTCTAACTCAGCTTGTAGCTTCCTATTTTCTTCTTTCTTTTCATTGAGTTGTTCACTTTTTTCTGCTATATCATTATTTATTCTTTTTATTGCCATGGTCTGCTTTACAACATTAAAACCAAACACTAAAAACAGAACAATAATTACTATGCCTCTCAAGGTTATCTTTTTCCTCATAAATATAGAACCCTCTTTTTAATAATCTATATTTATATTTTAAACACTCTACATATTTTATTCAAGTCATTTTTACATAAGTTATAGCTTCTATCCTTAATTATTTTTTCCCATAATGTTATAAAATATAATTTTGAAAGGATATACTATATTCTTAAATAGTATTCTTGACACTTTTCCTAAAAAATTTAATATACTAATTTCGAATTTTAGACAAATTGGACTAACTAACTTTAAGTAAACAAATAATGTTGCGAGCATAAATAAGTATACATATGCTCCTAAAAATGCATAATTGGTGTATAGTAAGAAACAAAATACCACTAAGGCAGCTAAAATCCAAAATAACATATCTTCAATTACAACTATTATTTTAGGAACTTTACTGCCTCTTATAATTCTATATATATCAAACATAGCACCAGTTAATATCCCTGCTAATATTGAATATAAAATTATATTAAACTGTGCACTTGTTGACAGTGGCATAATCTATTACTTAAATAGCCTTCCGATTATACTTTCTTTTTCTTTTTTCATTTCTTTACCACTATACACCATAGACCATACATCTCCAACTATTGTCACATCACCATTTTGGACATCTAGTTTATTCATTTTTAATTCATTTCCTTTTATAGTTAGCGCTCCTAATTTCGTATTTAGTAATATCTTTTCTTCATCAAAACTTATTACTTCCACTACTCCTGAAAGTGTCAATCTCTTTCTATTTTCTAGAACTAGATTTCCTTTATTTTCTTCTATTTTGCTTACATCCTTTTTTTCCATACCTACTCCCCCATATACTTCTTGTTTAAAATATATGAGTAAGTAGTCTATTTTATTCTTTATCCTCTTCGCCTTCTAATATCTCATACATTGCTTTTGCATTTTCTTTTCTTACATGTTCAGCAATGTTTACTATTCTTGCTTTAAGGCTTCTAGTTGCAAAAGCTATTTCTATTATATCTCCCTCTTTTACAACTGTAGATGGCTTAGCAACTTTATCATTTATAGAAACTCTTCCACCTTCACAAGCTTCCTTAGCTACCGTTCTTCTCTTTATTATTCTAGAAACCTTTAAATATTTATCTAATCTCATAATTTAACTCTCCTTTTAAATATATATAGATATTATAAAAACCCGAGTAATCTCGGGTTTTTACTACTACTTGTTAACTTTTTCTTTAAATTCTTTTCCTGCTTTGAATACTGGAACTACAGATGCAGGGATGCTTATAACTTCTTTAGTTCTTGGATTTCTTCCTTCTCTAGCAGCTCTTTCTCTAGTTTCAAAAGTACCAAATCCAACTAATTGAACTTTTTCACCATTTTCTAAAGCTTCTTGAACTGATTCAACGAAAGCCTTTAAAGCTGTTTCAGCATCTTTCTTAGTTAATTGGCTTTTTTCTGCCATTTTAGTAATTAATTCTGCTTTATTCACGATTACATCCTCCTTAAATAAACAGTTGTAGTTTGGTAGTAAACCACCGTATTATGTACTATACTACATTTACCTATTATATCTCCACTTTCTTTGCTAGTCTATAGAAATATGGTTTTTTTACTATAAAAATATATTTATTACATCATTTTCATGTAATTTAGCACCTAATTTATTAATCTATAATATTTATTATGAAAACTTTAAATATTTATAAAACAAGTCCTCTTTTGTTAATCAAAATTTTTAGCTTCTTCCCATAGTTTATTCATATCAGCAAGAGATACCTGATCTATGTTTTTACCTGAATCTAAAATGTTTTTCTCAATGAAAGAAAATCTCTTTGAAAATTTCTTAATGCTAGCATTTAGAGCCTCCTCTTCATCAACACTTAACATTCTAGAAACATTAACACAGGCAAATATCAAATCTCCGACCTCATTTATTATCTTTTCCCTATTATTGGATTTATATACATCTAAAACTTCTTTTAATTCTTCCTCTACCTTTGTTGCCGCCTCATTTACATCCTCAAAATCAAAGCCAACTTTAGCAACCTTTTTCTGAACCTTATGAGCCTTTGTTAATGCAGGTAAAGTTTTAGCTATACCATCTATTTCATCAGATATAGTGTTATATTCCTTTTCTTTTTTCTTTAGTTCTTCCCAATTTACTAAAACCTCTTCTGATGTTTCTACATTATCATCCTTAAAAACATGAGGATGTCTATAAATCATCTTCTTAGAAGCACTTTCTATTATATCATTAATATTAAAATATCCATCTTCTTTTCCTATTGTAGCATGGAAAACCACATGTAAAAGTACATCTCCTAGTTCTTCTATTAACGAATCTATATCATCTTCATCAATAGCTTCAACTACTTCATAGCACTCTTCTAAAAGATTATTTTTTATACTTTCATGAGTTTGCTCTCTATCCCAAGGACACCCATTTTCTCCTCTTAAAGTTTCTATAATATTTAAGAAATCATAGAAATCTTTTTTGTTATTTAAATCCTTAGGAATATATACAGATGTTAAATAATCTATATCTTCCTGCATGTCTAATTCATAAAGCGGAATTCTTCTTATAGATTCTTGACCTTCTATTCCCGCTGCTCTTACGTATATTATCTCAGTATCATCATTATAGTGTTCTAATAATTCTAATTTAACTTCAGAAGCTATTAGCCCATTATACACTTGAGTTATTATCGTTCCTATTCTTTTATCTAATATTTGATTCTTTATATCAAAAGCATCTATTACCTTCAATCCTTCTATAGGATCAATCTTTAGTCTATCCATCATAGCATCAATAAAGCTAACTGCTGGTAATATAGAATATTCAATATTATTCTTATCACATAACTCTATTATGTTTAAAACCGATCTCTCAGCTACTAATGGATGTCCAGGAACTGCATAAACTAATTCTTTTGTTTTCTTATATTCCTCTATGATATCTTTAGCTATGTTTTGATAAACCTCATCAAAGCTACTACCTTCTTCATAATAATTGTCGCAAGTTTTAAACGTCTTTAATCTATCTTTTAAATAATCTACTGTAGGATGTTTCTCTGTTCTAAAATATAAATTATTACTTTCTTCTAAAGTTTTTACTGCTCCAATAGTTAATGCTTCTGGTGCACCAGGCCCTAACCCTACTATTTTTATCATATAGTACTCTCCTTACAAATCATTTTCTAACTACCCTATTTTTAATTTCATTTATACTAAAAACTCTAAAAACTAAAATAGCTATTATATATATAATAATACCCACAAATATTGATAATAAGCAAGAAATACTATTATTATTTGTTCGTCCCATAGCAAAAATATACGTTAAAGTTACAACCATTCCCATTATTAATGATGCTAATAATGGCTTAATCATAGCATCATATACATCTAACTTTGTTTTTATTTTGCTCTTTAAAGCAATTATATTAAGTATTGTAACAGTTACATATGCAGCTATACTAGCTATAACTGCCCCAAATATATTTATCTGTGGAATTGGAACTAAAAACATAGTTAATATTACTTTTACTACACATCCTATAAAAAGGTTTATAACTGGTCTAATATAATGGTTTGTCCCTTGTAATATAGATGTCGTAGTTTGCGTCACGATTATAAATGGTATAGATAATGAAAGATATTTTAAAATCTCATACCCATCATAAGCTTTAAAAAATAGTAGTTTCATAACTGGTCCAGCTAAACAAAACAAACCTACTGTACAAGGAAAAGCTATTACTACTGATAGTTTCATTGCCAAGTTGGTCTTATTTTGCAATTCTACTTTCTTTCTTAACACATAGTTCTCTGCTATTATTGGTATCAAAGATGTGCATATAGCCATAGATAATGTTAAAGGTATATTGACAAGTACTGCTGCTTTACCTGTCAACTGTCCATATAAAGCAGTTGCATCTACTACACCAGACTCTATAAGCTTTTGTGGTACCAATATAGCATCAATCAAATTCATTATTGTTCCTACTGTAGCACCTATTGATATAGGAATAGCCATTTTTAATATTTGGTTTAACACCTCAGTGTTTGTCCTTATTTTACGTATACCCATACTATTTCTTACTTTTCTATATTTAATATATAAGTATATAGATGCTATAGTTCCTCCTGCTGCTGCCCCAAAAGCTGCTCCTCCTGCTGAAAACTCTATTCCTTTTGGAAGTAATATAAACGCTAGTCCAACTCCTATAACTACTCTACCTATTTGTTCTAATATTTGTGAAATCCCTGATGGAGTCATATTTTGCAGCCCTTGAAAAAAGCCTCTAAAAATAGTCATAATAGAGACTACTATAGGCGCAAATGAGATTCCTATTAAAGCATAATATGATTTTGCATCCCACTTCAAGAAAGATATTATAGGTTTTGCAAAGAAAAATAATATAAATGATGTTCCTATTCCTAGTAATAACATTAAATAAGTTGATTCTTTAACTACTTCGTAGGTACCCTCTATATCTCCTACTGCATTTTTTTCCGATATTATCTTAGACATAGCTACAGGCACTCCTGATGCCATAGCTACAAAAAACATATATAACGGATAAGATAATTGATAATATCCTATTCCCTCATCACCTATTAATATTATAAGTGGCCATCTAAAAAATAATCCTAAGAACTTTGCTATCATACCAGCAGCTCCTAGAATTATACTTCCTTTAATCAAAGATTGTTTTTTCATAAAATACCCCCAAACCTATAAAGTTATTTATCACTAATAATAATTATTATTTTAAGTTTAGAGGTATTATTACTAATTTATTTTTTAAGTTTAATTTTTTACAATTGCACTTTTTAAAAACCAAGTTTATTGTTCCATTTGTTTTCCTAAAAAAGCAGCAGCTGTTTCTGCAAGCTTTAGTTCAAGATCAGTGAATTTTTCACCATCTTCTTTTGATAGTATCATTACAGCTCCTATTGCATCTCCTTCAGCAATTATAGGTGCTATAACTTGATTTGAATATAACTTTTCATCCTCATCATTATGTAGAGGGATTGTCTTGTTTTGTTCTGTAATTATAACGGCTTTTCTATCATCCATAATATTTTCTAACTCAGAACTTATTTTTCTTTCTAGATAATCCTTTTTAGGAGCTCCACTTGCTGATATAAATGTATCTTTGTCCGCAATTAGCACAATATGTCCAATTGATCCTTGTAAACTTTCAGCATATTCCTTAGAAAAATCTGTTAACTCTCCTATTGGAGAATATTTTTTAAGAATTACTCCACCTTCTCTATCGGTAAATATCTCTAGCGGATCTCCCTCTCTTATTCTTAAAGTTCTTCTTATTTCTTTTGGTATAACCACTCTTCCCAAATCATCGATACGTCTAACAATTCCTGTTGCTTTCATTACTTTGAGTTACCTCCTTATATAATTATAAATATCTTACTGCAATATTATTATTTGAGTTATTAGAAATTTTATACACATATACCCAATATTTATCCTTATCTAATTAAAGAGGAATTAATTCAATTCTCTGGCAAGAAAACTAATGTTAACTTGTTTTAATATATTTTTATAATAAAAAAATTCAGAGAATAATTTTATTCTCTGAATTTTAATTATATTTTATTTAAATTAAAGTCTATTTTCGTAAGTTTTCACTTTATATTCTTTTTCTAATGAATCTAATTGAGTTTCATATATACTCTTCTTTTCTTCATTTTCTAAAGTTGTCTTTATTTGTGCTTTTAATTCATCATTAAATTCCTTAGGAGTAGTTTCAGTAACATTAGTAGCTTCTATTATATGATATCCAAAGCTTGATTTTACTGGTTCAGAAACTTCACCTTCTTTAAGTGGCTTTAAACCTTCTAAGAATAAAGGGTCGAAGTTTTGTTGATTATGAGAAACAGTTCCTAAATCTTCAGATATAGGTAGAGCCTTATCCTCTTCTGTTGCATCTGTAGCTGTAGATTTTGCTTTATTTCCTTCGTATTCTTTAAATAAAGCATCAAAAGTTGTTTCTCCACTCTTTATCTTGTCACTTGCAGCCTTTGCCTCTTCTTCTGTTTTGAATAATAGATGTCTTGAGTCTGCTTGCCCGTAGTTTACAAACTCATCTTTATGCTCTTCGTAGTATTTGTTTATTTGGTCGTCAGTTATGTTAATATCTTTAAACATTTCATCTTTAACTTTTTGAATTACTACTTGATCTTCTAAAAATGCTTTAAAAGTCTCATCAGTATATCCATAGTATTCTTTAGCTTGTGCAAATGCTTCCTCACCACCCCAAGCTTCTTGGATTTCAGCTGTTCTTTCAGCAACTTCCTTATCTAGCTCTTCTTGAGTTGGAACTAAGCCTTTCTTTTCAGCTTCTAAATAAAGTATTTTTTCTTCTACTAATGCATTTAAAACTTGTTGTCTTACTTCTTTTAATTTAGCTTTAAGCTCATCATCTATCTTTGATTCAAAATCATCACCATATGTCTCTTTTAAGTAATCAATGTCAGCTTTTAACTCCGCATCAACATCACCTAAAGTTATCTTTTCACTTCCAACCTTAGCTAAAACAGTGTTTTGTATAGCTTCTGGAGTCTTTTGTATTAACTTACATCCTGCCATAGAGAAAGCCATTGTTGCGACTACTGCAGCAAGTACTATTCTTTTTATACTTCTCAAATCATTTCCCTCACTTTACATATTATAGTTATTATTCATCTTTACTAGTATATCAATAATATTCTTTTTATTCAAACTTTACCATCTGATTTTTCTATGAATTTTGAATTATTTTTATAAGCATTTCTTTATAGAAATTCAATGCTTCTTCCTTCTTTATTGTGTTTAACTTAATTGCAAATGATGGAACTTCTCCAAAGTATAATACTACATTTTCTTTAAATTGCTTTAGTAAAACTTTATAAATATTGTTATAACCTCTAAAATCTGCCACAAACTTAAACCTAATTTCCTTAGGCATTTCTTTTATCTCCTCTATAGATAACGACTTAGCTAAGCTCTTGATATAAGCTATATCCATAAGATTATAAACAGCTTCTGGAATATTGGAATACCTATCTTCTAATTCTTCTTTAATATATTCATAATCCTCAATATTACTTATAGCTGCAATCTTTTTATATACTTCTATTTTTTGTATTTCATCTTCTATATATCTTGAAGGAACATAAGCATCTACCTTTATATCAACTGTAGTTTCTACTGGTTCCTTATCAATTTCACCTTTAATAAGCTTTACTGTATCTTCTAGCATTCTACAATATAAATCATATCCTATAGTTGCCATATGCCCATGTTGGGATGATCCCATCATGTTCCCAGCACCTCTTATCTCTAAGTCTCTCATTGCAATTTTAAATCCTGATCCAAGCTCTGTGAAATCTTTAAGTGCCTTTAATCTTTTTTCTGCAACTTCAGTTAATACCTTATCCTTAGTATAAATAAAGTATGCATATGCAATTCTATTAGATCTACCAACTCTTCCTCTTAATTGATAAAGTTGTGATAAGCCCATCTTATCTGAATCATGGACTATCATAGTATTAACATTTGGAATATCTATTCCCGTTTCTATAATTGTTGTACATACGAGTACATTGTACTCCTTATTCATAAAAGCAATCATTTCTTTTTCTAACTCTTTTTCAGTCATTTGCCCATGAATTATTCCTACTTTACATTCTGGAACTAAATCTTTAATATAGTTTGCCATATCTTGAATTGTGCCTACTCTGTTATAAACAAAATAAACTTGCCCATCTCTACCTATTTCTCTTAATATTGCATCTCTTATTAATTGATCATTTTGTTCCACTACATATGTCTGAATAGGATATCTTTCTTCTGGAGGAGTTTCGATAACGGAAATATCCCTTACACCTGTCAAAGACATATGTAAAGTTCTAGGGATTGGCGTTGCGCTTAATGTTAAAACATCAATATTTTTCTTTAAGCCTTTAATCTTCTCTTTTTGAGCAACTCCAAATCTTTGCTCCTCATCTATTATTAATAACCCTAAATCCTTAAAAACTATATCCTTAGATACTAATCTATGAGTTCCTATTAATATATCAACATTTCCCTCTTTCAATGCTTGCAATGTAGCTTTTTGCTGTTTCGCAGTTCTAAATCTACTTATCATATCAATCTTAACAGGAAAGTCAGAGAATCTCTTAATAAAATTCTTATAATGCTGTTCAGCTAATATCGTTGTAGGAACTAAGAACGCTACTTGTTTTCCATCCATAACAGCCTTGAAAGCTGCTCTTATAGCAACCTCTGTCTTTCCATAACCAACATCTCCACAAAGCAATCTATCCATAGGCTTATCTGATTCCATATCATGCTTTATTTCCTCTAAAGATGTTAATTGGTCTGGAGTTTCCTCATATGGGAACTCATCTTCAAATTGCCTTTGCCACTCAGTATCTTTGGCATATTTATACCCACTCAAAGTAGATCTAGCTGCATATAACTTCACTAAATCTTCTGCAATTTCATTTATAGATTTTCTTACTTTAGCTTTGGCTTTTTGCCATTCAGCTCCTCCAAGTTTATTTACCTTTGGAGTTTTCCCTTCACTTCCAATGTACTTTTGAACTAAATCCAATTGATCAACTGGAACATATAATTTATCACCTTTATCATAAACTATATCTAAGTAATCTCTAGTGCTCCCAGCTACTTCTATCTGCTTAATTCCCTTAAATACACCAATTCCATGATTAGCATGTACTACATAATCTCCAGGCTTTAACTCGGCAAAGCTTCGTATTTTTGAAACACCTTTTCTTTGTGCTACTTTTTTAGTAAGCTTTCTTTTTGCTTCTCCAAATACTTCTTTATCTGAAATTACACATAAATTTAAATCTGGATATTCAAATCCTTTTAGAAGATTACCAAAAGTAATTACAACTTCACCAGGTTTAATATCTTCTATTATATCTCTATAAACACTTTCAACTTCTCTATCTCTTAACGTTTCAACTAATCTTTCTCCTCTTACCCTTGTACCTGATAAGATAACAGTTCTATAACCCTTATTCTTTTTATCTTTAATATCATCTATTAATAAATCAAGTTGCCCATGGTAATGACTTAATGTTACCTGGCTAAACTCTATATCTTCATAAGTTGATATTAAATCAGTATTTTCTAAAAATGTATTTATCGTAATTACATTTTCTCTATTAAGCTTTATAGAAAAATCTTCTTTATCTAATAATAATTTATTTTGAGACGGTAATATATCTCCTCTTTGAAGGAATGCAGTATAATTTTCATTAAACTCATAGTATATACTATCTATTTTACCATTACATCTTTTAATATCATCTACAACAAATAGGTAGTCTTCTAAATAATCAAAAAGACTTTCTGGCTTATCATAAAAATAAGGTAAATAACTATCTACTGTTTCAAAAGTATAACTTTCCTTTAAAGCTTCTAAGTTCTTTCTAACAATATTAGTTAACTTCTCAATTCTCTCGTTATCATTTTTACTAGCGTTATCTAATATATTGTTTAGCTCTTCTTTTATTTTTTCACTAGCTTTTTCTTGAACTTCAGAATTTATTATTATCTCTTTCGCAGGGAATATATCAAAACTCTTTATCTTTTCTATACTACGTTGAGATTCAGTATTAAATGTTCTTATAGAGTCTACCTCATCTCCGAAAAGCTCAATTCTATAAGGATATACAGACGTAGGAGGGAATACATCTAGTATCCCTCCTCTATAAGAGAATTCACCTTTTCCTTCTACAGATTCAACTCTTTCGTATCCACACTCTGTTAATTTTTTAGATAAACCCTTCAGATCTAATTCAGACCCTTGTGAAATATTCATACTATAATTAAAGTAGTACTCCCTTGGAGTATATAAAGATGTTAACGCATCAATAGAAGTTATAACTATCTTTTTATCTCTATTTTGTAAAATTTCCTTAATAACTTTTAACCTAGCCCACCTTAAATCTCCAGAAATAGCATCTATGTTGTAAAACACAACTTCTCTCACCGGGAAGTAATAAACTTCCGTTGAGTAAAGGCTTAAATCTTCATATAAATTCTTAGCTTCAATATCATTATGAGTAACTATAACTATAGAGTTTTCTCTATTTTCAAAAATACCATTTATTAAGTAACTTTTACCCGACTCTGATAATCCATAAGCACTTAACGGATATTGTCCCTTATTCATGCATCCTAATAAATGGTTAAATTCTTCATTATCTCGTAAGGGTTTCATTAGCCCCTCTAATCTCATCAAAATACACCTTCCTTAATCACTTATGGCACTTGCCTTAAACCCATTGAATTTATTCATGGCCTCTTTTGTATCTCTTGATAAAATAGTAGCAACTGCTTCTGATGTTGCCATTATAGACTCTCTTAAAACTTCTATTTCACTATTTGAAAACTTTCCTAATACATGAGAAACAAGGTCACCTTTTGGACCTCCTACTCCTATTTTAACTCTTGGAAATACATCACTTGATAAATTGGCTATTATGCTCTTTATACCATTGTGACCACCATGACTTCCTTTTTCTCTTATTCTTAATCTTCCAACTTCTAAACTTATATCGTCATATATAACAATTATATCTTCATTTGATATTTTATAAAAATTAACTACTTCTCTTATGCTCTCTCCACTTAAGTTCATATATGTTGTTGGTTTAAGTAAAATAACCTTTTTACCATTTATCATACCTTCGCCAAATATACCTTTAAATTTTATCCTATTTAATTCTATATTATACTTATCAGCTATATAATCTACAGCTTCAAAGCCTATATTATGTCTAGTTCCTGCATACTCTTTTCCTGGGTTTCCTAATCCTACTATTAAAAACATTTTATAATTTCCTCCTAAGCATATAGACCTATTCTATATTATACCATCTTATCACTATGTTTTATCACATATTTTATTTTCAATACAAAAAAGTGCGAAACAACTTTTTAGTGACAAATTATAAATGACAATTGACAAGTTTTAGTTGAAATTGTTTCACAATTTCTTTAATTTTTCAAAATAAGACATAGCTTATTTTATTTCTTAACTTATCACTTGTCACCCTTAACTTGTAACTAAAGTGTTTTGCACTTCTTTCTTGCTTAAGTATTAATTTATTTTAACATCTACTTCTTCTATAATTCCTTCTCTTAAAACCTTACACTTTAAAGTTTCACCAGACTTTTTATTTCTAAGTATTAACGTTGCATCGTCTACAGTTATTATGGGAGTACCATCTAATTCTAATATTATATCTGTTGGTTTGATTCCAGCTTTATAAGCATTGCCCTTTTTATCTAAATCCTGCACATAAAATCCCTTATATTCAGTATTTTTATCTGCTATTATTCCACCTTCATTTACCCCTAATACACTTTTAAATGCATTAGTTGAATTTATTAATATTTTCAAATCTTTTATTTGAATACCATAATAGAATCCACTATCTTTATTGCTTTGAGATAGATTATAGCTTGCTAAACCTATAACCTCACCTTTCGAATTGCAAATAGGCCCTCCACCATTTTTTTTATTTATAGGAGCACTTATTTGTAATAGTTGATAAGGTCTTCCTTGTACATTAGTATCTTCCCCTATGGATGTTATTATTCCCGGGCTAACAGTATCTACACCATCTTTACCTTCTGTATTTCCTAACACTGCTATACCTTGCCCTATAAATAAATCATTGTCTTCAGCAAACTTCACTGGTGTTAATTCTTCATCCGTTTTTACTTTTATTATTGCTAAATCTATATCTTCACTTTTTACAACTAATTTTGCATTTACAGGTTCTGAACTATCATCTGATAGTTTTACAAAAATTTCTTTAAAGTCTTTTATAAGAGAATAACTTGTAATTATATTTCCTGATTCATCTAAAATTATTCCAGTCGTATTACTTGAACTTTCACCACTATATATTCCTGATGAGTTTCCTATAGTAACAATTGAAGGGTTTATAACATCTATAACCTTAGTGTAGTCAGTTATTATCATATCATCGCTAGCAAATTCCTCAATACTTTTTATAGTATTCCCATACTTAATATCTATCATTATTCTTGAAAAAAATGCTCCTGATACTGCTGCAATAATTAAATAAGTCAAAAGCTTCGCTCCAAATCTTATACTTGATTTGGTTCTTTTCTTTTTGAAGCTTATGTTATAACTTTTTTCCTCATCATTATTCTTTAAATTCTTTTCTGGAATATTCTTATGAACCATTGTCTCCCCTCCAAATGCACTTTATTTAGTCAGATCTTTTTAGAGAAAAGGTAAACTTAACACCTTTTCCATCTATGTTTTTTACCCAAACATCTTCATTATGTTGAGATAAAATCAATCTAACTATCGCTAACCCAAGTCCTGTACTAACCTTATTAGTCCTTGACTTATCGCTCTTGTAAAATCTATCCCAGATATTGTTTAAATCTTCTTTTGATATATTTTCCCCTGAATTAAATATACTTATATATATCTTGTCTCCCTTTGTATATGTAGTTACTTCAATCTGCCCATTATCATTGCTGTATTTTATAGCATTCTCAAGAAGGTTTGTTAGAACTTGAATTATTCTATCTCTATCTGCTATTACATAATTTCGTTTTTCTTCAAATATAGCCCTTACATCTAATCCTTTACTTTTAATCTTTCCTTCAAGATTTAATATGCAAAGACTTATAACTCCATTTATATCAAAATCAATCTTTTGCAGATTAAACTTTCCAGCCTCCATTGCAGATATATCTAACAAATCATTTACCAATCTAGCAAGTCTATTTATCTCTTCATATACTATTTTAAAGTAATACGCTTCCTTATCCTTAGGAATAACTCCATCTAAGATTCCTCCAACGAATCCCTTTATAGAAGTTATCGGAGACCTTAACTCATGAGACACATTTGATATAAATTCTTTTCTAGTATTATCAACCTTTTCTAACGATTCAGCCATAATATTAAAAGATTCTGCTAATTGACCAATTTCATCATTTGATCTTACTTCAACTCTTTCATTAACCTGTCCTTGTGTCAATCTTTTAGCTGCATTATTTATTTCACCTAAAGGCTTAACAACCAATCTCTTTGCAAAATAATTTATAATTAACCCTGAAATTATCATTGCACATACTATAGATAACCAAATTATCCACATTATGTGCTTGCTAGCATAATAGCTATCAGGAACCATAATTATATATCCATCTATCTCTCCATTTGAATACATCGGTTTAACATAAGTTAATAATTGACCATTTTTAAATAATGTAACTGCTTTTCCATGCCTTTTCTTCTGATCAATTTTGGTTTGAACGTTTTCGGGCATTTGAATCTTGGTATACTTCATATCATTATACTTAGAATTTGAAACTATATAAACATACCCTAACTTATCTACTATTATTGCATCAGTATTACTTGCTAGGCTTGCCATAGTTAATATTTTTTCAACCTGACCATAGTCATTTTCTTGTTTTAAATACCCTCTTACAGTTTCTTCTACTATAGATATTTGCTTATCTATAGTTTCTATTCTTTCTTCAGTATAGATCATACTAATCCATACAGTTAATATAAGGCCAACTAGAGTTAGTACTCCACCTGTTATTGAGGCAAAAGTTATTATTAGTTTTATTACTATACTCTTTTTCTTCAAACTTACTTCACCTCAAATTTATAGCCAACACCCCAAACAGTCTGTACTTCCCAGCCTTCTCCACCTTTTATCTTTTCTCTTAACCTTTTTATATGAACATCAACAGTTCTTGAATCTCCAGGATAATCATATCCCCATACTTCATACATTAATTGCTCTCTTGTAAATACCTTATTAGGGTTACTAGCCATAAAGTGAAGTAATTCTAACTCTTTAGGCGCCAATTTTACATTGTTTCCTTTATAAATAACTTCATAAGCTCCAATATCAATAGTCAATCCATTAAATTTTAATAAATCTTCATTTGTAGTTGGTGCTGTATATCTTCTTGAAACAGCTTTAACCCTGGCCATAAGTTCTTTTGGATCAAAAGGTTTTACTACATAATCATCTGCCCCAAGTTCTAAAGCTAACACTTTATCAAAGACTTCCCCTTTAGCTGTAAGCATTATTACTGGTATGTTTGAAGTCTTTCTTATATGTTTAAGAACTTCCATTCCATCTTTACTTGGTAGCATAATATCTAAAATTACTAAGCCTATATTTTGATCATTTACAATATTACAAGCATCTACTCCGTTGAAGCATTGCTTTGTCTCATACCCCGAGCTTTTTAAATACATATCAATTAACTCATTTATATGTGTATCATCATCTACAACTAAAACTTTTCCAAACTTATCATCCACTTGAAATTCCACCTTCCCTTATAAACATTTTATACTATAAATATTTAAACAATAATAGTTTTCTCATAAAGTTTACATTTGTTACACAATATTAATAAAAAAAGGAGTTATTTTTAATAACTCCTCTTTCTTTATCTTTAATTATTAGTTTTCGAATAATTTACTTATTGGTTCATCATCGTAAATTCTCTTTATTGCTTCGGCAAATAAAGGTGCTACAGATAGTGCCTTGAATTTGTCTAAATCATTTCTTTCTGGTAGCGGAATAGTATTTAACATAACTAATTCCTCGATAGCAGAGTTATTTATTCTTTCAAATGCAGGTCCTGATAATACTCCATGAGTACAACAAGCATAAACGTGAGTTGCACCTAAATCTTTTAATGCATTTGCTGCATTTGCTATAGTTCCAGCAGTATCAATCATATCGTCAATTAAGATACATCTCTTACCTTCAACTTCTCCGATTATGTTCATTATTTCTGAAACGTTAGCCTTTGGTCTTCTCTTGTCAATTATAGCTATAGGAGCATGTAATTTATCAGCAAATTTTCTTGCTCTTGTAACGCTTCCTAAGTCTGGAGATACAACAACTACGTCATCTTGATCTGCAAATCCCTTATTAACAAAGTGCTTAGCTAATATTGGTGACCCTAACATATGGTCAACTGGGATATTGAAGTATCCTTGTATTTGAGCTGCGTGTAAATCCATAGTTAATACTCTATCTGCTCCAGCTGCTGTTAATATATCAGCAACTAATTTTGCTGTTATTGGATCTCTTGATTTTGCTTTTCTGTCTTGTCTTGCGTATCCGTAATAAGGCATAACAGCTGTAATTCTTCCTGCTGATGCTCTCTTAAATGCATCTATCATTATTAAAAGTTCCATTAAGTTATTGTTAACAGGAGAGCTTGTAGATTGTACTATAAATACATCACATCCTCTTACTGTTTCACTTATATCTACAGATATTTCTCCATCACTAAAAGTAGAAACCTTAGCTTTTCCTAGTGGAAGACCTAATAAATCAGCAATTTCCTTCGCTAATTCTGGGTGAGAATTTCCTGTAAATATCTTTATACTCTTTCCATGCGTTATCATAAGTGTAAGAACCTCCTTAAAATTTGCTCTACATAGTTTAGTTATAAACAAAATAAATATATATTAATTTAAATTATTTCTTTAGTAATCCTCTTTTATCCACCCAACCGGCAATATTTCTTTGTTTGGCTCTTGCTACTGCAAGTTCTCCACTTTTAACATCATCTGTTATAGTTGATCCTGCTGCAATATAAGCATTATCCTCAACTTTAACTGGTGAAATTAAGTTTGTATTGCATCCTATGAAGCTATTATTGCCTATTATAGTCTTATTTTTATTCTTACCATCGTAATTTACAGTCACTGTACCACACCCAAAGTTGCAGTTTTCTCCTACTTCAGCATCTCCAACATATGTTAAGTGAGATACTTTAGTATTGTTACCAATTACTGATTTCTTTATTTCAACGAAATCTCCAATTCTTACATGACTACCTATAACTGAATCTGGACGAATATATGCAAATGGTCCAACAGTAGTTTTTTCTCCTACTTTACTATCTAAAATAACTGAAGATTGAATTTCAACATCATTTTCTATAGTGCTATTATTTATTCTTGAATTTGGATATAGCATACATCTTTCACCTATAACTGTATTACCTTCTAATACGTTACCTGGATATATTATTGTGTCTTTTCCTATAATAACGTCAGCACCAATATAAGTGTTATTTGGATCTATTAAAGTTACTCCATTATCCATATGCTTTGCATTTATTCTTTTTCTTAATATACTCTCAACTTGAGCTAATTGAGCTCTTGAATTAACACCTAAAGTTTCTTCAAAGTCTATCACTACAGCGCCAACTTTTTCTCCTTCAGATTTAAGTATTCCTATAACATCTGTTAAATAATACTCCCCTTGTGAGTTATTATTAGATAATTTATTTAAAGCTTCTAATAATTTTTCTATATCAAAACAATATACACCTGCATTCATTTCTGTAACTTTTAATTCTTCTTCGTTACAATCTTTATGTTCAACTATTTTTAATACTTCATTTCCATCTCTTATGATTCTTCCATACCCAGTAGCATCATCTAAAATTGAAGTTAAAAGAGTTGCTGTATTATTATTTGAGTTATGCTCTTCAAATAAGCTAACTACTGTTTCCTCTTTAATTAATGGTGCATCTCCACAGAAAATAGCAACTGTTCCCTTCTTATCTTTTAAGAAGTCTATAGCACATTTTACTGCGTGTCCTGTTCCTAATTGTTCTGCTTGAAGAGAATAGCTTACTTCTCTTGATGAAGTCTTTTCTTTAACCAATTCTGAGCCTTTACCAATTATTACGTTAATATCTGCAATATCAGCTTTTCTTAAAGTGTCGATTACATGATTAACCATTTCTTTTCCACAAGCTTTATGTAAAACTTTTGGTAAGTCTGATTTTATTCTAGTCCCTTGCCCAGCTGCTAAGATTAAAGCACATTTATACATAAATTCACCTCTTTTATAAATCAAGGACAAAATTTTTATTTTATCCAAAAACGTTCGTGTACATTCTTATATATTATATTTCATAAGAATAATTATTTCAACCTTTGACAGAATAATATACTTTATTAATTTAAGCAAAAAAATAAAAGGAGTGTTATCCCCCTTTTATTTTACTAATTATTCGTTTACAACATTTAAATCTTCTTTCATAGCCTCTTCAAAAGCTGCTAATATAGAAGATTGCATTTTTTCTCTTGTGTCAGTGTTTATAGGATGTGCTATATCCTTAAACTCTCCATCTGGTGTCTTTCTGCTTGGCATTGCAATGAATAATCCATTTTGTCCTTCAATGACTTTAATATCATGAACAACAAATTCATTATCAAAAGTTACAGAAACTATAGCCTTCATTTTTCCTTCAGTTGCTATTTTTCTGATTCTAACGTCTGTGATTGTCATTTCACTTCACCTCCAGTTGCTTTATATTAGATATATTTCTATAAAAAGTTTTAAAATCCTTTTTTTTACTTAAATTTCTTATTTATCTAAAACAACTGTTGGTTTTATATTATTTAATAAATTCTGATGGTCTTACTTTTAACTCTCCAGTATTCTCATCGAACTCTAATTCTATAAGAGTTATATATTCACTAGCTCTTTTATTCTTTATACCTATATTATCTACTAATACACCAGTCCCTACTAATTCAGAGTCAAATTCCTTTAAAAGATCCTTGATTCCTTGAGCAGTTCCCCCGCCTCTTAAGAAGTCATCTATAAATACACATTTACTTGATGATTTCATTGACTTTTTAGCTAAAGACATCTGTTGAATTCTTCCGCTTGTTCCTGAAACATAGTTTATAGTAACTGTAGGGCCCTCTGTTATCTTGTTATCTCTTCTTATTATAACTAATTCAATACCTAAACACTTGGCTACTTCATAAGCTAATGGTATTCCCTTAGTTTCTACGGTAACTATGTAGTCAATATTCATATTCTTAAAGTATGAAGATAAAATTACCCCTGCTTTACTAATTATTTGTGGGTTATACATTATATCAGTTAAATAAACAAAATTTCCTGGTACTATTCTACCTTCTTCTGATAATAAATCACATAATTCATTACAGAACTCTAATTTACTCTCGCTTCCCATATCTGGTATAAACTTTATTCCACCTGCTGCACCTGAAATAGTTTCAATTCTACCCATTTCTAATTTTTCTAATAACTCTCTTACTATTACTATATCTTCACTTATTGTAGATTTAGCAGCATTTAAAAGTTCCGAAAATTTATTTAACCCAACAACTTTATTAGGAGTTTCCGTTAATATCTTTGTAATGGCAACAACCCTATTGTTTCTGCTTAATTTTTCCATAAATTTTCTCCTTTCCGTTTATTTAAAATCCGAATTATTCCAACTTCAATTCGCTCTAATATTCATATTTTATTCTATATTCCTTCTATTATCAATAGTTTCCCTAGTTAATTTTAAATAATTCTTCTAATTATATTTGAATTTTATATTTATTTCTATAAATTATTTCATATATTTCTCAAAATTTGTGTTCAACTTCATAAATTTGTATATAATTATAAATGAAACTATTCTATTTAAAGGAGTTGATATTTTGTCTTTCGATCTAAATACTGATAAAAAAAAGAAAGTTCATTTCATCGGTATAGGTGGAGTAAGCATGAGTGGACTTGCTGCTGTTTTATTAACTAAAGGATATAAAGTTTCTGGTTCTGATGCTAAAGAATCTGAAGTATTAAATAAATTAAGAAAATCTGGCGCTGAAATATACATAGGTCACAATAAAAACAATATTAAAAATGTAGATTTAATAGTATATACTGCTGCAATTCCTGCTAGCAATCCAGAAATAATAGAAGCAAAAGAAAAAAACATAGAACTTATGGATAGAGCTGAGTTCTTAGGTTATATAATGAAAGGACATAAATATAATGTAGCTGTAGCTGGTACTCATGGGAAAACTACAACTACTTCTATGCTTTCTCATATAACTTTAAACGCAAACCTTGATCCAACTATTTTAGTTGGTGGAGACGTTGATGCTATACATGGTAACTTTAAAATAGGTGAAAGTGAATATTTCGTTACCGAAGCTTGCGAATACAAAGCATCTTTCTTAAAATTCTTCCCTTATATAGGAATAATATTAAATATAGATGCAGATCACCTAGATTATTATAAAGATATAAACCATATAGAAGATACATTTAAAAAATTCTCTGACTTAATTCCTGCTGATGGCTATTTAATTGGTTGTGCAGAAGATAATAGAGTTATGGAAGTTTTAAATTACGCTAAATGTAATACTATTAGCTACGGTATAAATAAAGGTGACGTAACTGCTCGTAACATAAAGTTCAACAATAAGGGATGTGCAACCTTTAGAGCATTTAAAGATGATACGTATCTTTTCGATGTTGAATTAAATACAACAGGAACGCACAATATATTAAATGCTTTAGCTAGTATTTGTACTTCTCTTATATTAAACATACCACATGAATATATAGTTGAAGGTTTACTTGATTGTAAGGGAGCTCATAAACGTTTTGAACATAAAGGTGAGTTTAATGGTGCTACAATAATTGATGACTATGCTCATCATCCAGTAGAAATAGCTGCTACTTTATCAACAGCTAAACTTATTCCTCATAAGAAAATATATTGTGTTTTCCAACCTCATACTTACACAAGAACTAAGACTCTTTTTGAAGAGTTTACTCATTGTTTCGAAAACTCAGATGAGCTTATATTAATGGATATATATGCTGCAAGAGAAAAAGATACAGGTCTTGTTTCATCAGATCAATTAGGAGAAGCAATTAGATCTACTGGTCTAAATTGTATAAACCTTCATACTCATAAAGAGGTTGCGGAGTATCTTGCTTCAAAAGTTGAAAAGGATGACTTAATCCTTACTGTTGGTGCCGGAGACGTTGTTAACGTAGGAGAACTATTATTAGACAGATAAAACTGTTATATAAATTTCTACTACTTCCAAGATAAATATAACTTTACTAGAGAAAAATTTTAACGAGGTGATTTAAATGGATTTATTAAATCAAATTAAAGCTTCTGCCGATTTTATATTAAGCAAAAGCAACTACAAACCTGAAATTGGACTAATACTTGGTTCTGGACTTGGCTCTTTAGCTGACTCTATAGAAAACCCAGAATTCTATAATTACTCTGATATACCTAACTTCCCTACTTCAACTGTTGAAGGTCATGCAGGAAGATTAGTTATAGGAACCTTAGGTGGAAAACAAGTTGTTGCAATGCAAGGTAGATTCCATTATTACGAAGGATACTCTATGGAAAAGATAACTTTCCCAGTAAGAGTTATGAAGTTATTAGGAGTGTCAAAACTTATAGTAACCAATGCTTGTGGTGCTGTAAACCAAGACTTTAACGCTGGAGATTTAATGGTTATAACTGACCATATAAACTTCTCTGGTTCAAATCCTTTATTTGGACATAATTTAGATGAATTTGGGCCAAGATTCCCTGATATGTCTGAAGCATATAACTTAGAGTTAAGAAATAAAGTTTTAAATGTAGGTAAAGAACTTGGATTAGATTTAAAACAAGGTGTCTATGTAATGTTCTCTGGGCCTACATACGAAACTCCTGCTGAAGTTAGAATGGCTAAAATTATGGGTGGAGATGCTGTTGGTATGTCTACAGTTCCAGAAGTTATAGTTGCAAACCACAGTGGAATCAAAACAGTTGGTATATCATGCTTAACTAATATGGCAGCTGGTATCTTAGACCAACCTTTAAACCATGAAGAAGTTATTGAAACTTCTGCTAGAGTTAAAAATGACTTTATAAAATTGATGAATAGAGTTATAGAAATAATTTAATCAATCAAAAATTAATAATTTTAGATTATAAATTACTGTTGAAGCTTCATCGAGGTTTCTTAATTTTAAAAAAAGTCGGCTTCAGCCGACTTTTTTCATTAACTCTTAATTAACTAAAGTATAGTTATTTCCTTAGTAACAGAATTTAAAACTTCACATCCGTCTTTAGTTACAAGAACTAAATCTTCAATTCTAACTCCTATATTATCTTTTAGATATATTCCTGGTTCAACTGAGAATATCATTCCAGCCTTTACTTCATCATGATTTACTGAACTAACATTACCAAAATCATGAACTTCAATACCTATACTATGACCTGTTCTATGGGTAAAATACTCCCCATATCCAGCATCAGTTATTAAGTTTCTAGCTGCCTTATCTATATCTGAGAACTTAACACCTTCTTTTATTATTGAAATGGCTTTCTCATTGGCACTTTTAACTATATTATAAACTTCCGCATGTTCTTTACTTGGCTCTTTACCTATAAATACTGTTCTAGTCATATCAGAACAATAATTTTTGTATCTTCCACCAATATCTAAAACTACGCTATCTCCTGCTTTAATCTTATCCTTACCGGTTCCATGATGAGGATCTGCTCCATTTGGGCTAGTTGCTATTATTGGAGAGAATGAAAATCCTGATGCACCCTCTTCCTCATATATTTCTGATAAAAGATTAGCATAATATTTTTCAGAGTATCCTGGCTTTAAGTTCTTCCAAAGCTTTAACATAACTGCATCATTAATCTTTGAAGCTTCCTTCATTATTTGAATTTCTTCTTCATCTTTAATAGCTCTTAAAGTGTCAATTATTGGTGATGAGTTTACAAAAGCTTTAACTACATTTCTATCCATTAAATCAATCAAGAAATTTGCACGAAGATCTTTATCTACTCCTAAAGCTTCTCCAACCTTAACTATTTTAGATAATCTATCTATTGGATTTTCAATATCATCATACCAAACAATATCTACTCCTAAATCTTCATGTATAGGAAAAAGCTTATTTACTATAAACTTATGATTTCCGTTAATATCTAAATATAATGCTAAAAATCTTTCACCTGGATGAATCATTTTTCCTGTTAAGTAAAAAATAGATTCAGGTGATGTAACTATAATTTGAGATAAATTATTTTTCCCCATTTGGGCCAATACATTTTTAACTCTTGAGTCTTTCATTTTTTATGCCCTCCATTGCTATTGTTTTTTGCTCATTGTAGTATCTACTAAATGAGTTTCTTTATATAAATAATACTTCAAAATTTTTATAATATCTACAAGTTTGAATTTATTCTTTTATTAATAAAATTGAATGCTATAATTATATTATTAGTAAATAGGAGGAGATAAATTTATGAAAATAGCTGCAATATCAGACATTCATGGAAACTTATATGCACTTATGAAGGTGCTTGAAGATATAGATGAGCAAAGAGTTGATAAAATAGTATGTCTTGGTGATTTAGTAGGATACGGACCACATCCTAATGAAGTAGTCGCTTTGATTAGAAGAAGAGAAATTCCTTGTATTAAAGGTAATTATGATGCTTCTGTTGTAGATGGTGAGTATACTTTCATTAGAAATACAACTATAAACTCCTTTTCTTTACCTTGGGCTGTTAATGAAGTTAGAGTTTCTAATAAATATTACTTAGATTCACTACCTCTTAAATTAGAGTATTCTATTAATGGGATTAATGTAGTCTTCACTCATGGAAGCCCAACAAAAATAAATGAATATCTATTTGAAGATGGGGAAAATACATCTCAAACTATGCAAGATTTTTCTGGTGATGTTTTAGTTTGTGCTCACACTCATATACCATCTTGTAAAAACTTTGACAATAAACTTTTTGTCAATGTAGGTAGTGTAGGAAAACCTAAAATAGGACGTCCTAACTGTACTTATGCACTTATAGATATATCTGATGATGGCAAAGTAAATGTCTCTATTAGAGAAGTTGAATATGAATTTAAAAGAATAGTTAAAGATTGTGTTATGTTAAACTTTCCTAGCGCAATAACTCAATCTTATGAAAGCGGACAAGAATAATATATTATTTTCCAAGAGAGAAAATATATCTATATGGAATAGATTAATATACGTCTTCGGAAAAAAATATAGCCTTCGACTAGATATTCTATCGGAGGCTTTTTCCATTCTATGAATCCTTAAGTGTTCCTACAGCTTTAAGTCTATTCAATATCTCTTGTTTATCCTTATGACAAGTATTAAAAAATTCTGTTACATCTTTTCCAGCCTGCAATCCATGATGTATTCCATTAGCCCATTGTTTTATACTTGTCATATCATATACAGTTCCACTTATAGCTATATAAGCTAATTGTTCTCCTGTACCATCAAATTCTGATAATTGTTCAAGAGTATACTCTGGTAATGCTTGCCTTGTTTCCTCTAATGTACCTACTATAGTTCCATTTTTTAATATGTCTAAGTTATCTGAATGACAGCCTGCAAAATATGCTGTTAAATCTTGTCCGGCCATTAATCCATAATGCATTCCGCCTTGCCATTGAAGAATTTTGGTAAAGTTATATACGATTCCATTTACAGCTACATAAACTGGCATTCCATTTTTCCCATCATACTTACTTAATTCTTCCTTAGTAAAAACACTTCCTATTCTATTTTCATCCTTTAATCTTCCAACTACTTTTGATTTCTTAATCAAATTTAACTTTTTACTATGACACCTATAATACTCCTCAGTTAATATCTGTCCTGCTAGCATTCCATGATGTTTCCCATTTTTCCACTTACTTATCTTACTTAAATCATAAACTATTCCATCTATAGCTACATAAGGTGGTTTACCATCTCTTCCATTAAACTCGGATAATTCTTGTTCTGTAAGCACAATCTCATCTGTTGAAATATTATGAGTTATTTCATTTGATTTCTTATCCTTAGCGGCATTATCTATATTCTTTTTAATTTTATACTCACACTCTCCTTCATCTGCTTTACTATTATCATTCTTAACCTCAATGTTCGCCTTATTATTTTTTTCTTCTAGATGCTTATTTATTTCATCACATATATTGCTAATAGATTTAAGTATGTTATCTATAGATTCTTTTGGATAATCTTGAATTGATATCTTCAGTCTATTTATTTCTTCATATTTTTCTTGTAAAAACTCCTTCTTATTCATCTAGTGCCTCCAATGAATACTCTATAAATATATATTATGAATTTTGGTTGCAAATGTTAGTAAAGTATTGTAAAATCGTATTAATAAAAACTAACCATATTGGTTACAATCATAATAAGTAGCAAACATAGCTATTTATACATAAACTAATATTAACTATGATGAGAAGAGTAACTTTTAAATGTAGTCTTAGCGAGTAAGGGATGGTGTAAGCCTTATACGAAGTTAAAAGCGAAGAACATCTCGGAGTTTCTAACCGAAAAAGCAAAAGCTTCTGTAGGCTTAGACGGCTAAATACCGTTAACAATTTACTAAGTGGCCTTTTTAGGCAATTTGGGTGGTACCACGTAAGTAATCCTTTCGTCCCATATTTTATGGGAATGAGGGGTTTTTTTATTTTATTTAATAATATTACAAGGAGGTAAAATTTTATGAAAAACGAAGTTTTAATTAAATCACTTTACAGAAACTCTGAAGAGTATTTATCTAAAGATATTGTTATATCTGGATGGATAAGAACTTTAAGAGCATCTAACGCATTTGGTTTTATAGAAGTAAACGATGGTAGCTTCTTTAAAAATGTTCAGGTGGTTTTTGATAATAATTTAGAAAACTTTAAAGATGTATCAAAGCTTCCAATAAGCTCATCTATAAAAGTAATTGGTACTTTAGTTGCTACGCCTGATGCTAAACAACCTTTTGAAATACAAGCAAAAGAAATAGTTATAGAAGGTATGTCATCTTCAGATTATCCATTACAAAAGAAAAGACACACATTTGAATATTTAAGAACAATAGCTCACTTAAGACCAAGAAGTAATGCTTTCTCAGCAGTATTTAGAGTAAGATCAGTAGCAGCCTATGCTATCCATAAGTTCTTCCAAGATCAAGGATTTGTTTATACAAACACTCCAATCTTAACAGGAAGTGACTGTGAAGGTGCTGGAGAAATGTTTAGAGTAACTACTTTAGATCTACACAACACTCCAAAAACTGAAGAAGGAAACATAGACTATAAGGAAGACTTCTTTGGAAAAGAAACTAACCTTACAGTTTCAGGTCAGTTAAATGCTGAATGTTATGCTTTAGCATTTAGAAATGTTTATACCTTTGGACCAACCTTCAGAGCTGAAAATTCAAACACAGCTAGACATGCTGCTGAATTCTGGATGGTAGAGCCTGAAATAGCTTTCGCTGACTTACAAGATGATATGGAATTAGCTGAAGGAATGTTAAAATACGTAATTAAATACGTTATGGATGAATGTCCTGAAGAGATGGCATTCTTTAACCAATTCATAGAAAAAGGGTTATTAGATAAGTTAAATCATATAGTAACTTCTGATTTTGGAAAAGTTACTTACACTGAAGCAGTTGAAATGTTAAAGAACTGTGGTAAAACATTTGAATATCCAGTTGAATGGGGAATTGATCTTCAAACTGAACATGAAAGATATTTAACTGAGGAAATATTCAAAAAACCAGTATTTGTTACTGATTATCCAAAAGATATTAAAGCTTTCTATATGAGACTTAACGATGATGGAAAAACTGTTGCAGCAACTGATTGTTTAGTTCCTGGAATAGGAGAAATCATTGGTGGTAGCCAAAGAGAAGAAAGACTTGATGTATTAAAAGCTAGAATGGCTGAATTAGAACTTAAGGAAGAAGATTACTGGTGGTATTTAGAGCTTAGAAAATACGGAGAAACTAAGCACGCTGGATTCGGTCTTGGATTTGAAAGACTAATCATGTACATTACTGGTATGTCTAACATAAGAGACGTAATCCCATTCCCAAGAACAACTGGTCAATCAGACTTCTAAAAAAAGAACCCAAAGTAGGGTTCTTTTTTTTATTTTTTTATTTTTTATAAATTTATTGAATATAAATTCCACTTTGAGTCCATACTTATAATGTAATAACAACTTGCATTTAATGCAGGTCCCATCCCCCCATTATTAATGAAAAAGCGCGTAAGCGCTTTTTTTGTTATTTATATTATTTTATAATGGAGAATCACAATACTCACAATCTGCATAACTACTAACTACTTTATTTTTTGCTCCACAACAATTACATACTACAAGCTTTACTTGCTCTTCATTTTCATCTTCGTCTTCATCATAATTAATCTCACTAAAGAAAACTATTGAATTAGTTACATCACTTACATATGCACCTTCAATATAATTATTCTTAATCATATCATTTAAATCTTTTTTAACAACATCAATAGGGCGAGACATTTCATTTGCTATTTCATTTAAAGAACGTATCTTTCCCTTTATAATTATGGCAATATACTTTTTATATATAACTGCATTGTTTTGAAGTCGCTTAGAATACATAAATAATCCAACCCCTATAATAAGGAAATATATCATCATTGCTAAATTACTTCCACTAAATCCTTCCTCAATTAAAACTATAACCGAGCCTAAAGATAGTAAAAAGCAAGAATACGATGTATATTCTAAAATCTTATTGGTTGTTTTAAGCTCATCTCCCTTATCAGCTTTCTTTTTTGTATATATCAAATATATTCCTAATGGCAAAAAGAATATAATTGATATAACGATTACAGGCCACGAATAAAGTTTGCTTACCTCTTTATTACTCATTTCATTCCCTCTTTTCTCTTTTTTTACATTGTAATATATAAATTCTATTTGCTCGTCTATGTTTAGTCAATAAGAAAATAATTACTTTACTATTAATTTATCAATTACTTGAATTAATAATATCACAATTAAACAATAAAATAACCTTAAGCATTCTTTATCAATGCATAAGGTTATAAACTTTAATATTCTAAAATAGATATTTTCTCTTGCTTTAAACTCTCTTTTACATCTATTATCCGTTGGTTACTTGAACCTCTAAATCTAAGCCCTTCTTTCTTATTATTAATTTCAAATCTTCCATCTACTAATACATCAATATTTTCAATTAATTCCCTAATACTATCTTCATTCTTCATTTTTTCTAATAATATTTCAAATGTGTATCCTGTATAGCACCATATATTTAACCCTGATTTTTTAAAGGCTTTTGCCATGTATGAAAATTCATCTGCTTGTTCTAAGGGATCACCTCCACTAAAAGTGATCCCTTTTATCATTTTATTTTTTAACACATCTTTTATAAGATTATCTATATTTTTTTCTTCTCCACCAGAAAAGTCGTGCGTCTCTGGATTAAAGCAGCCCTCACAATTATGTTTGCATCCTTGAGCGAAGAAAACCCGCCTCATCCCTGGTCCATTCACTAAACTTTCATAAGCTATCCCTGATAATCTAATAGTTTTATTCATAAACTCACATCACTTTTCAATAAATTAAATTATTTCATAATTACTCTTGCTCCCACTAGAGTGTGATATTCTATCTCTTCTTTCTTCATATTTTCCTGGCCCAAATCTTTCATCTAAACTTAAATATCCTGTTACTCTTGATATACCTTGAATATTATTACTTTTACAATTTGGACAAGATACTTCATGACTTAACAAGTAATTTCCACACTCTTTACAATATCTTATATGAAAATTGATACCTATATAACTTATATTAGTTTCTCTATAAGCATAATTTAATATGTCCATAATAGTTTCCGGTGAAGGTCTGTCATCGATTTCTATATATGATATATGACCTGCATTACAAAGCTTATGGTATGGCGCTTCAATATCAATTTTATCTTTTATTGATATTGGGTATTTTACTGGAATATGATAACTATTAGTATAGTACTCTTTATCTGTTACATCTTTTATAAGTCCATAAATCTTTTTATCATTTTTTATAAACTTTCCTGATAACCCTTCTGCTGGAGTAGCATAACAACTCCAGTTCAAGTTAGTTTCTTCAACTAATCTATCTGTATATTGTCTTATGAATCCTACTATCTTTAACCCTAGTTCTCTTGCTTCTTCACTTTCACCATGATGTTTTCCAGTTAAAGCAATAAGAGCTTCCGCGAGTCCTATAAACCCAATTCCCCATGTTCCTTGCTTTAAAATTGGTTCAATAGAATCACCCTCTTTTAATCCTTCTGATCCTTTTAATAATCCTTGCCCAGCTACAAATGGTAAGTCTTTAACCTTAAGATTTTTAAGAACTCCATATCTGTTTAATAAAGCTTCTTTTGCTAGTGATAATCTTTGTTGTAATATTTCAAAAAACTTATCAGTGCTCTTTCCTGACTCTATAGCTATTCTTGGAAGGTTTACTGTAACAGGAGCTATGTTCCCTCTTCCCTTACATCCTGGTTCACCATTAATATTTTTCATTAAATAGGTTCTACACCCCATAGTTGCTGGCATATATCCCTTGTCATAAAATTCTTTATTAAAATCTGCATCTATATTCATAAAGGTAGGGTTCATTCTTTTAGAGGCTACTCTACATGCTAACTGATATAGATAATGATATGGGTCTTCAGCTTCTCTATTTATACCTTCCTTTACCCTAAAAATAATATTAGGGAATATAGGCTGCTCACCTTTTCCTAATCCTTTTTCATATTCTTCTAAGAATGCTTCACATACAAGTGCAGCATCTCTTGTATATGGAATTCCTAGATTTATAGAAGAAAATGGCACCTGGGACCCTGCACGAGAGTGCATAGTATTTAAATTAAATACTATACCTTGCATAGCTTGGTGAATTCTCTTATTTAATTTTTTCTCCACTAATTCATCTAATCTCTCACCATCAACACCTAACTCTTCTAGTTCTTTTCTTACCTCTTGTCTTGTTGGTTCTACAAAAACACTTATATCATTATCGAAATCCGGATGGGATTGCCCTCCAAACATATCATTTTGACTTGATTGAAGTAATATACAAGAAAGCTCTGCCGCTGTTTCTATTCTTTTAGGAGGGCTTATTGTTCCATACCCAGTATTAAATCCTCTTCCTAAAATCTCCTTTGTTGGAATATGAAGACAATTTATAGTTAAGTTATATGAGTCTAGGTCATGAAAATATAGTTCACCATTTTCATGAGCCTTTGCTAAATGTTTAGGCATATTTGATAGATTGTGCCACTTGTTGGATTCTGAAGCTATTCTTAATAGTTTGGAACTAAAATTATTACCTACATTTGCATTATCCCTGTCAGTTTCAACTCCAATTTTATTAATCGCTTTCATTAAGTCTGATTTAATTTCTCTCACTCGTGTTCTTTCAATTCTATAAGTTGAATAAACTTTTTGAATTCTTTCGTGCCCACTATCTTTTAAAGCCTTTTCTACTAAATTTTGTACTTCTTCTACAGAAACCTTCTCTTTACCAGTCATTTCTATGTAGTTTATCACCTTGTGTACAATCTCTAAAACCTGACTTTCCTTAAAATTATATTCTATTTCTTTTGCAGCTTTTTTTATTGCATTAGCAATTTTTTCAGAATTAAACCTTACCTCTCTACCATCACGTTTTACTACATATAGCATTTCCTCACTCCTCAAACACAATATCTTGTATTTTAATTATAATTATTTTAAAAATTTAAAGCAATTTCGATTTAAATAGATATCTGGTAATCTAACCTTATTTTTGAATGTTTCTCTATTTTATCTTACTTTTTTAACATTTATTAAAGATGTCTATTTTATTTAAAATTGTATAAACTATATTTATAAATATTATCAATACTGATAATGTTGATTAGTTATCAGTATTGATAATGGTATCTTTTGTGATATAATAAAATTAAACAAAAAGTTTCGGAGGTTTAATTATGCAAAAAATTGCTTTGATAACTGATAGCGCTAGCGACCTTAGTTTAGAGGAGCTTAGAGAATATAACGTAAATTTATTACCACTTAGAATTTCTTATTCTACTGGTGAATATCAAGATAAAATAGATATAAAGGCTAGTGATGTTTATGCTAACTTAGATAAAGAAGTTCCAAAGACATCTTTACCAAGCCCAGAAACAACAGAAAAAATATTAAATAAATTAGAAGAAGAAGGATATACTCATGTAATCGGAATATGTATATCTGGTGGTCTTTCTGGAACTGCTAATTCATTAAGATTAAGCTTAGAAGATCATCCTAATCTTATTTCTTATGTTTACGATACTAAAATATTGGCTTATCCTGAAGGTGAAGTAGTTATAGAAGTATCAAAACTTATAAAGTCTGGAAAAACTTTCGAAGAAATAATCGAAGCTTTGCCTAAGATACGTGAAAAAATAACAGGGTACTTTACTATAGATACTTTAGAGTATTTAAAGAAGGGTGGAAGAATCGGAAGAGTAGCTGGAACTTTAGGAGAAATGTTAAATTTAAAACCTGTAATTACTACAGACGAAAATGGTGTATACTATAATATTGTTAAAGCTAGAGGTAGAAAACAAGCTTTATCAAAGCTTACAGATTTATTAAAATCTCATCTTTCTAAAAACAAATGTGATGTTACAGTACTTCAAGGTGGCTGCGAAGCTGAAGCTATAAAATATATGGAATCTTTAAAAGGCTTAGAAAATATTAATACTTTAAAACTTTCAGAAATAAGTCCTGCCTTAGGTGTACATGGCGGTCCAGGGTTAATGGGCTTCTGTGTAAAGATAGTTGATTAACAACTATGGCTGATTACGATTTTAGTAATATAGAAGATTTAAAAGCTGAAGAAAAAAGACTCCATGAAGAGTATAAGCAAAAACTTTTAGAACTAAAAAAAGTTCAAAAAGAAAAGGAAGCTGTTGGTCAAGTATTCGCCAAAGGACTTTTGCCTATATACGTTTTATATATATTAAGTATGGGTCCTACTAATGGTAATGATATAGCAACTAAGATAACTGAGAGAACTAAAGGCCTTTGGTCTCCTAGTACTGGTGGAATATATCCTTTATTAAAAAAGTTAGAAAAAGATGGTTTAGTTGTTGGTGAGTGGGATAACCCCAAAAAGAAAAATCAAAAGTTATATTCTTTGACCCCTATTGGAGAAAAAGAATTTTCTTATAGGAAATCTTTACTTAAACCCAAAATTGAAGAATCCTTAAAAGTATTTAGATTAGTTTATGGTGATTTATATTTATAAATTTTGCATCTAAGGGAAATCCTTAGGTGTATTTTTTTTGAAAATTACATAAACTACAACTAAGTTAACCAAGGAGGAACAAGCATGAAAGGAACTATTTTAGATTACACACCAACAGAAGCATTTATCTTATTAGAGGATGATTCAGTTGTTACTATACCATTATCTTCATTTACTCATACAACTCCAATAGGTAGTAATATAAGTTTAAGTAGACTATATAATGGTACATACAGTATTAATTATAAACCTTCAAAGATATATGATAAGTCTGTTGACTTTTTTTAACAGTTTATATAATATAGTTTATATAAGGTGCTAGGGGTGCCAAGTGGCTGAGAAATGATTTTATCATTAACCCTTCTTTACCTGATCTGGATAATACCAGCGTAGGGAAGCTATATACGGATTTATATTATTTTCGTTTAACTGGTACCTCTTGCGCAAAACAAGGAGGTATTTTTTTATGACAAATTTTCTAGCGACCTTATTAGAAAATATTAAAACACTATTTAGTAGTCCACTAACACTATTAACATTACTTGCATGCGGAATTTTACTAATTGCATTCATTAAATTTAAATCTATAAAATTTAATGCTCAACTTATGGCTAGAATTGGACTAGCTTTAGCCTTAGCTATTATTTTAGATATGATAAAGCTTTATACATTTCCTAATGGTGGTGGAAGTGTATCCCTTGGAAGTATGATTCCAATCTTTATAATATCATATGCTTATGGCCCATCTGTTGGTATATTTACAGGATTCCTTTTTGGCTTATTAAAGTTGATGATTAATCCCTATATATTAAGCCCAATTCAAGTACTATTTGATTATCCACTTCCATTTATGGCTGTAGGTATAGCTGCTTTCTTTAAGGATAAAAAATTAATTGGAGCTACTGTAGGAATGTTTTTAAGATTTGTATGTCATTTTATTTCTGGAGTTGTTTTCTTTGGCGAGTATGCTCCTGCTGGTATGTCTCCTATAATATACTCATTAGTAGTAAATGGTCCTGCTGTAGGTGTAGAACTTTTAATTTGTTTAGTAATATTGGCATTAATGCCTTTAAATCAGATATTAAAAACACTTAGACCTAGTTCAAATATAAATATATAAAAAAGATGCCTAATAGGCATCTTTTTTTAATCTACTGATATTGCAGTTACTGGACAGCTATCTGCTGCATCTTGTGTTTCGTCTTCTTTTCCTGCTGGAACTTCATCGACTATTGTATGTGCTTTTCCGTCATCATCCATATCAAATACTTCTGGACAAATTGATGGACACATTCCACATCCGATACAAGTCTCCTTATCTACGTTTGCTTTCATAATTATCACCTCTTATAAAAAAAATCACAATACTAATTTTCCCCAGATGATGATTTTTATGTATCAAATTTTTATATTTTAATATAATCCTTCAAAAATTAAGCTATATAAACTATTATCTTTTATATATTCTTCTGCTTTGCCTTCATTTACAGCTTCAGTTAGCTCTAAATTTATAGGTAACTCCCCTAATAAAGGTAAGCCTAAATACTCTGCATGCTCCTCAGATGACTTATTACTAAATACTTTTAGCTTTTTATCACAATCTGTACATACTATATAAGCCATATTTTCAATTAATCCCTTAATTCTTATATTCATCTTCTCGGCCATAGATACTACTTTTTTAACTATCATAGATACCATGTCTTGAGGAGTTGATACTACTACAAGCTCATATATAGGGAAGCTTTGCATTATAGTTAATGTTATATCTGATGTTCCTGGTGGCATATCAATTATTAAGTAATCTAATTCCCCCCAGTTTGTATCAGTAAACATTTGAGTAAGTACTCCAGTAACTACTGGTCCTCTCCATATTACTGGTTCATCTTCCTTAGGTATTAAAAGGTTCATAGAAATTAGTTTTATACCACTTTTAGTTATAACTGGCTCAAAGATAGCATTATTTTCATCTACAGCTATCATTCTAGCTCTTTGTTCATTTACACCAAAAAATCTTGGCATTGAAGGCCCCGTTATATCAGCATCTAATACACCAACTTTATATCCTTTTTTAGCTAAATTAACTGCTAAAATTCCTGATACTGTTGATTTTCCAACTCCACCTTTACCACTTATAACACCAATTACATTTTTTATTTGGCCATGTTTTATAGATATTTTTCCACAGCTATTTTCTTCAGATTTACTAGCATTACAGCTAGATTTACTTGGACATGTTGAGCAATTTCCCACTCTTCTCTCCTCCTTACCAATCTTTAGGTTTATTATTTACTTCGCTTACTTTAATATTCCATTCCTTAAATTCATTCACTGCAGTTATGAAATATTCATCAGTATATTTTTGTATTCTATCATTAACAGTTATCTTTGTTTTATAATTTGTACTGTCATATCCCCTATTTTTAACTGTTATTACCAAGTCAAACTTTTCATCATTATTTTCTACTAATTCTAAATTAGGAGCTATCTTTCTAGCCTTTTCTAAAAAGCTCTTTAAATCAACTGAAAATATATATTTTAAACATTCAATATCTCCTTGAATATTTATTCCAATATTATAGTCGCTTAATTTTACTTTATCTTTAAGAAGATTTAATACATCTAAAATTGATTGATAATATATATAATCAAAATCTCTTGGCTTTCTTATAAATGAAAGGTTTTGTATTATTCCTTCATCTAGTCTCTTAGAAGCCGTAAATATTTCATTATCATTATAAAAATTACCTTCATCTGACCCAACAACATAGTAGAAATTCTTTACCTCTTCACCTATTTGAAACTCAAATATATAATCAGGTTCTAATGTTGATTTTGTTTCACTTACTTTGGCTCTTGATAATAATTGATACATATCTTTTATTGCACTATCTTCAGTTACAATAAATTTAAAACCAGGGTCTCTTGTACTTTGAATACTAATCTTATCCACATTATTATTATTTAAAAACTCAAAATAATCATTCTTTACACCCAATTTTTTTTCTATAGTTTCTATAGGTTTACATCCCCCTAAAATGGTTATCGTGATTAGAAAAATTGATAACAAAGCCACTTTTGTTTTTCTTGTCATTTTTCTCTCCTTTATGTACTTCTTAATTAAAGTAATTAGGAGAAGTATAAATACTTCTCCTAATTATAAATAATTATAATACTTTAATTAATTAATCGCAAACATTAATGTTATATCTTACCTACACATAATCATTATAAATTATAATAATTATATTATATGCTTAATATATCACCTAATTATTGCATAGGAACAACAACAGTTGAATTCTTATAATCGTAGAACATTAACCAACATCCAACATCGTCAACATCTTTGTCTTTTACCCATGTAACAAATCCTGTCTTTCCATCATAAGGTTGTTCATCTTTATCTTTCTTTCCTGGAACTCCATAAACTATATACTTTAAATTTCCTTCTGAATCGCATTTATATCCTAACATAAAATATCCATGCTTTTTAATATAAGGATAATAATTAAGCATAGGATAATATGCTAATGTATATTTATTATAATTAGACATATTACACATTTCATATAAGTCATTTACAGGAACCTTATACCATTTTGTAAATTTAACTTCCTTATATTTACCCTTACATCTTTGGAATCCATCTGATACAGCTTCAAAATACTCACCTATACTACCTCTTATATCAGAAACATCAGGGTCAAATTCCTTTACAGCTTCAATTTGTTCTTCATAATCCTCAAACTTACCTCTTAAGTTTTCTCTAGGAACATATGGAACTTCTTCTATCTTTGGTTCTTCTATCTTTGATTCTTCTATCTTTGGCTCTTCTACTTTAGACTCTTCTGTATTTACTTCTTCACCCCTAGGTTTCTCTTGAACATCACCATCATTATCTTCCTTACTAATTGAAGAAATTTCTACAGGTTTATCATCGTCATCTCTCTTTTTATGTTCGCACTTTTCTTCACACTTATCTGATTTCTTTTCTGATTTTTTATCTGACTTTTTATCATCCTTACATTCATCTTTCTTAGGCTTCTTCTCCATAGTTGTTTGTTTATGTTCATTGCATTTTACAACCTTATAATTCTTCCAACTGTCTGAAGGTTGCTCACTATTTAAAAATCCACACATAACATATATAGGTAGTCCATCTTTCATTTTCGCTAAAGCAGCCCCACATATCTTGTCAAAGCTAACTCCTAATCCACCTATATTAGATGCGTCATACTCTTTTGTCATTTCACACTTACCTGAATCACCTATTACTATTTTTCCAAGATCAATTATTTGTTTACAATCTTTCTTGCAACAGATAAGTATCATGTGATAATCATCAGTATCTTTTTTTAAGTTCTGAGCATAAAAAGAAACTTTGCACTTTTCTGCTCTTGCCTCAATTTTAGAATATCCTGATAGCGTTTTATCTGACGCATTAGAATATCCTCTCTCGTCTTCTTGCAATATTATAAAGTTTCTATACAATTTATTGTTGCTTGCCACTCTATAGAACCTCCAATTTATATAAATTCCATATATTATATGCATAGCATAGCCAAATATGTTAATAATTGAAAACGAAGAATTTATAATTATTAATTAAATTAAAAAGCCAGCATATGCTGGCCTTTTAATTTATTATATAAGAAACCGCATTAGCAGTTTCATCTTTAATTTTTAACTATTAAAGTATTTCGTTTATACAGTTAGATAGTGTTGCAAATTCTTGTATACTTAAAGTTTCTCCCCTTCTCTTAGGATCAACTCCAGCTTTTTCAAATGCTGCTTCTAACTTTTCCTTGGCAGGTCCAATGCTCTTTACACCATTCCATAAAGTTTTTCTTCTCATATTAAACGAACTTCTAATTATATCAAAAAATAACTTTTCATTATCTACTTTTACTTTTGGTTCATCAAGTTTATCTAATCTTATAACTATAGAATCTACCTTTGGTCTTGGTATAAAACAAGCTGGTGGTACTTTTCTAACAATCTTAGTATTACAATAATATTGAACTAACAGAGTTAATGCACCATAATCCTTGTTACCAGGCTCTGCATTCATTCTCTCTGCAACTTCTTTTTGAATCATTATAGTTAATGATTTAAATTTATGTTTTTCTTTTAATAACTTCACTATTATAGGGGTAGTAACATAATAAGGAAGATTAGCAACTAATTTTACACTTTGCTCATCACCTATTACTTCATCAAAATTTACTTTTAATGCATCATTATGTATAAGACTAAAATTAGGATATTCTCCCAATTCTTCAGTAAGTATCGGTATTAATGTATCATCTAGCTCTATAGCTACAACTCTTTTAGCTATTTTTAATAATTGAGCTGTTAATGTACCTACTCCTGGCCCTATTTCTATAACTAGATCTTCTGGTCCAACATCAGCTCCATCTACTATATCCCTTGGAACAGATTGATCTACTAAAAAATTTTGTCCTAAGCTTTTAGTAAATTTAAAATTATATTTTTTAACCAATTCAGCTGTTTTTACATCTTGTATATCCATCTATTTGCCCTCTTTTAAACTTTTATCTATTTTATTTATAGCATCTATAAATTCTTCTTTAGTAATTCCATAATTATTTAATCTTGATAACATTTGATTAGCATTTCCATATCCAATTCCAAGCTCTTTTCCTAACATAATTCTTCTTTCCTTAGAATTGTTATCTCCAGTAAGCTTAAAATAAATCATATCTTCATAATCAAATATTTTTTCCTTTACTTCTATAGTTACCTTAGCTCTGTTTAATGCCTCTATTATAACTTCAGGAGTTGCATTTTCTACGCCTATATCATCACCTTTAATTCCGTCTTCTTGTGCGATATAGGCATGCTTTATTCCTGGAACTCTTTTAGCTATTATCTTTCTTATTTTTTCTCCTGCAAAATCTGGGTCTGTAAGAACTATTACACCTTTTCTCTTTTGGGCCTCTTTAATTCTTGCTATTACTTTCGCATTAATTCCAAATCCACCAACTGCAATCATTTCTGCATCTACTGCTTGCTTTACTGCGGTAATATCATCTCTTCCTTCTACTACTATAACTTCTTTAATCAAAGTACTATCTTCCTTTCATAGTATATCTTATATTAATGTATCCCTATATCTCTATTATGTCAAACTTATAATCGCAAATAAAGTTTGCCAAAAAAATTAAAAACTACATTTTATAATATAAACTTTATTTATATACACGTAAAAAGAGGCTAGTACAAACTAACCTCTTTTCTTTACCATTCTCCTGGATAAGCTAATATATATACAGGTACTCCATATTTTCTACCCCAACTGGTAGCATGGTCATAACTATTTACATATATATCAATTATACTCCCTTGAATAGCTCCTCCTGTATCTGCTGCAACAGCTTTTCCATAGCCCTCTACATATACTAATGATCCTAGCGGAATTACTCTTGGATCAACAGCTATAGTACTTATCCCATCAGGATTATAAACTGGAACAGTTCCAGTAGCGGTGATTCCATCACCTGTATAAGCTGTAGACTCACAATACAGAAGTTCTTTATAATCAAGAACCTCTCCACTTCTACTTGCGAAAGTCCTTCTTGTTCCTTGAACAATTATTTCATTAACAGGTTCAGCTACCACCTTAGAGCCTACTACTTCTCTTGAAACCTCTTTGCCATCTTTTTTTAGTACTTTATAAGTAATTTCCTTTTGTCCAGGAACCCCTTCTTGTCTAACTTCTTCAACACTTATGTCTAAACTTCCATCTTCTTCTGTAACTGTATCAAATTGAATTGTTTCAGTTGCCACTTCATTTACCTCTTCAACCTTAACTAATTTAATTTGTAAATTCTTTTGTATTTTTGTATCAAGATTAGGTTCAACCTCATCTATATTTTTTATAAATTCAATACCTTGTGACTTAAGCGCTTCGTATTCAGCTTCTAACATATCTTCTACAGTTGCTTCAGCTGTCAAAATTGATACTTCCTTATCCATTGTTGTTAACTGAACCTCTACAGCTTTTGTAATTGTTATCTTTTCGCCTTCTGATAATTTGTCTTCTAAAGCCGGTTGCACTTTGTCTTTTTCAGTAAGTTCTACGTCTTGATCTAATAATAGATCTTTAACAGTCCCTTTAAACGTTGTAACTTCTACTTCATTTCCATCTACAACTAACGTTACAGTTTTTCTCAGACTCGCTACAGATAATGCTATAACTACCGCCACAATAGCACATAACAAAATCTTTGCCTTAGGACTATTAGAAAAATTTTTCTTAAGGTATTCCTTACATTTTTCCATCATCTACCTAAACCTCCTTTGGCAAGAGTGTTTTAATTATATTATAGAATCGCTATTTTTGTCAAATTTACCACTCTTACTATATTTAACTATTAAAAATGTACCACTGTACATAAAAAATAAAATAAGTGAAATGATAGCGGTTTTTATAGTTATTAAGATTTAAACTTTAGATGATATTTGTTGCATTTGTAAATAAAAGGAAAACTGTATTATTATTTTACTTTACTTTCCTTCTGAAATCAACCTCTTAAAATTATCATTTAATTCCATATTAGTACTTATTGGGTCAATTTTCTTTATTTCAGCTACTTGTTCTATTATATATTCAATATAATCCGATTTATTCCTTTTTCCTCTATTAGGTACTGGTGCCATATATGGACAATCTGTTTCTACCAATAATCTATCTAAAGGAATAGCATCAACTACTTCAATTATCTTCTTAGCATTTTTAAATGTAACCACTCCAGTTATTCCAATATAGTATCCTAACTTTACACACTCTTTAGCAAATTCTACACTTCCTGAAAAGCAATGAACTATCCCTTTAACACTTGGATATTCCTTCATTATATCTAAGGTATCCTTATGTGCATCTCTATCATGTATAACCACAGGCAGGTTTAACTCTTTAGCAAGTTCCATTTGCTCTCTAAATACTTTCTTTTGAGTTTCTCTATCTGGATTTTCATCCCAATAATAGTCTAATCCAATTTCTCCAATAGCTAATATTTTATTATTAGCTTTAACTTTTTCTATTATTTCATCTTTAACCTCTTCATTATAGTCATAGGCATCACTTGGATGAATTCCTAATGCACCATATATAAAATCATATTTTAATGTTAAATCATTTGTTGTAGTTAAGCTTTTTCTAGAACAAGCACAATTTAAAACTCCTATAACTCCAGCTTCTTGTATTTGCTTTAATACCTCTTCTCTATCTTCATCAAAAGCTTCATCATCATAATGAGCATGTGTATCAAAAATCTTATATTTAGGTTCCATGTTAATTATCTCCTTATCTTTTACATTTTCACTTCATTATTCTTATTATACCAAAGCCGTAAATTAAAAAAAGTTACTATTTATTTTTATAATAACTATTTAACTTAATACAATTATTGATACATATTAAAAGAGATATCACTTTAAAATCTATAAAGTAATACCTCTTCCCAAGCTTTATAATTTACTTATAATTTTATATTAAATTTCATAAGTCTATCCTGATTGTATCTTTCTATTTTATGCTCCATTCTACCTCAAAGCTTCCTTTATGATGATCTCCTATGGCCGTAAAGTAATAATTTCCATCTTCAGTTATTTCTATTAAACCTGTAGATTCTAAGTTTACTAAAACACTTTTCTTTTCGTCCAATAATACTAGTTTCATACTTCCATCATCAGTATTTATAGAAGTTTGGTATTCCACACTGTCCCCATCCTTCAATTTTACTTTACTAAAATACTTACCATTAAAACTATTATACTTTCCTTCTATATGCTTACTATTTCCATTAAGACTTCCCATTGTCATAGTATAGCTTCCACCAGTGCATGACGTAAATAACGTCAAAGTAATCATTAGTAGAATTATTATTGAAATTTTTCTCTTCATAAATATATACCTCTTTAATTAAATCTTACATAAAAAGAACCTTTATAATCATTTAAATAAACTTCTACCTTTTGCCCTGGTTCCGCAATCATGCCCTCTGTAAATTCCTCTGATGATATCTCTGATTCATCTTTTAAACTTCCATCCTTATTATATATTTTTACGATTAAGTCACCTTTCTCTCTTTGTCCCTTATACCAAAAGCTATGACTATTTGACGGAATAGTATATTTCAAAATCTCTGTTGTTTTTTTATTAAATACTTCACCTTGATAACCACTTATATCAAAAGTATTCATCTCTTCAACGTAACTTCCCTTAACTCCATAAAAACCAGCAAAGCTTACTACGAACATACCAACAAACAATAATGCCAATGCTATTATTATAGAAACTACTATTATTATAGGCTTATTGTTAGTAACTTTTTTACTATTAGACACTTCATAAGATAATTCTGTTGTGCAGTTAGGACAGAATCTCCATCCTGGTTGTACATTTTGTCCACAGTTAGGACAAAAGTTTCCACACCTTTGCCCACAGTATGGGCATAACTTTAAATCTTTTGGTACTTCTTTTCCACAATTATTGCATCTTCTTCTATCACTTCTACTAACTATTGCATAAACTATAATCCCTACTGGAAACGCTATAAATGCAGCTATAGTCCACAGCCACCAATATTCTTCTCCCCTTTTTCTAGAGTCTATAGCTACCCAGATAGCTTGCCATATAAATAATCCAAAAATTATTGCCATAAAGATTAATGGAATAAACATAAGAATTGTAGTACTCATAAAATAACCTCTCCTTTTCTAATACGATTTCTTTCTCTTTATTGCTGGTATAATAAGTAACATCATCATTGATATAGAAACAAAATAATATCCTATTAATAATTTAGATATATCTATAACTTTTTTATCAACTACCACCATCTTAGGCATAATTATAGCTAAACATGTTATTAGTGATACAAATACAATCATTAATGTAGAAATAAACACAACTCTTTTTATTCTTTTTCTCTCGCGCTTTTTATTAAATTGTGTATCTACTAAAGAAAACATATCGAATTCTTTTATATATCCTAAATTATCTAAATTTTCATCATTTAACATATTATTATCATCCATTTATATCACACCTCATTTCCTACTAATTTCTTTTTTAACCTTGATGCAGTATAAAACACTCTCGATTTTACCGTACCTTCTGAGCAGTTAAAGATCTTAGAAATCTCTTCATAAGAATATCCATAATAATGCTTTAATATAAATGATATTCTTTTTTCATAAGGCATCTTTTTAAGTTCCTTAAGTAATTCTTCTACTTGCAGCTTATCAATTATATTATTTGTTTCATTATCGCCAATGTTGTTCAGCTCTATTTCATAACTATACTTTATTTTTTTATTCTTTCTTATAATATCTTTATAATAGTTAATAGCTATAGATATAAGCCATGATTGAAATTTAGATTTTCCTCGAAACTTATTTATATTTATAACAGCTTTCAAGCAAACCTCTTGAACTATATCTTGAGTTAAGTCCTCATTAGCCGTCATTTTCAGGGTAAATCCGTATAGAGCTTTATAGTTGTTTTGAAGTAATGTATTCATAGCATGCTTATTACCATCTTGAGCTCTTCTAATTAGCTCTATCTCATCCACCTTTTAATACCCCCTTTAATTAACTTTCACTAATAAGACTCAATATAATAAAAATAGTTCACTCTCTTTTTAATTTTTTTATTTTACCGTTTTATTACTTTTTGTTAATAATTCCTTTCGCATTTTGACATCTAATTGACACAAAAGGGGTATATTATAATACTTGTAAAGTAGTTAAAGCATTATTATTTACCCCTAAAAACCACCTTTTATAAAAAAGAATGGTAACTAGAGCCGACGTCCCCCAACTTAGGCTCTAGTTTTTTTTAATTTCTTTTCTCTTTTAATCTTAAAACTTCATCAATAGCTCTTCTTTTGTCTATTTTCTTTAGTTCTGAATCAACTTCTTTTAATATTCCAGCTTTTTTTTCTACGAAACTCCATATTGGTTCATTTATATTTAATCCATTTCTTATATTCTCACAAATATTAGGCATAAATGGTTCTAATAAGTTAGCTATATTAGCTACTATTTGAATATTATTATAGATCTTATTTTTGCAGTAAGAAGGATTCTTTTCTGCCATCTCCCACAATAAATTTTCTTGAAAATCTTTATTAGCCTTTCTACAAAAAGCCATTATATTATTTAGAGCATTATTGAAATTACCTTCTTCAATATCATCTCCAACACTAAAATATAAATCTAAAATTTCATTTTTCAAGTTTTCTTCTATCTTTCCATTCGGTATTTTGGGTCCATAATTTTTTCTTGAGAAGCGTATAACTTTTTGTACATAATTAGATAAAGTAGAAACTAAATCAGTATTATTTACATTTATATACTCTCTCCATGAAAAATCAGTATCCTTATTCTCTGGTGAGTTCAGCATAATGTAATATCTAAAGCTATCTACATTATAGTTTTTAGTAATATAATCAGCCCATAAAGCCCAATTCTTAACTGCTGAAAAAGGCTTTCCTTCTAACTTTAAATGTTCGCTTGATATCATTCTTAAATTAGGTTCTTTAATACCAATACCACATAAAATAGCTGGGAAAATTACAGTATGGAAAGGTATATTATCTTTTCCATGAACAAAATATACTCTTGAATCATCTCCGCTCCAATATTCTCTCCAATCTTCATTGCGTTCACTTAAACATTTCATACTAGCTGTAAGATACCCCATTACAGCTTCGATCCATACATATATTTTCTTATCTTCATATCCAGCTAAGGGTACATCAACACCCCAATCAAAATCTCTAGTAACAGCTCTATCTCTTAATCCTTCATCAAGGTATCTTTTTAATATCTTTTGAGCATTTTCCCTCCATCCATCTTGATTATCAAATATGTGTCTTATATCATTCTCAAACTTGGATAAAGCAAAAAATAAGTGCTTAGATCCTTCTGCTACTTCTTCATATATATATCCCTTTTTATATAAATCTAAAATAAATTCCTTAACCTTTTCTTGGTGATATTCAGAATGAGTTTTTTCAAAAATATCAAAAGAAAAACCTAAGGATTTAAAACACTCCTGAAATTCATTATGATATTTCTCTACTGCTTTTAAAGGAGTTATCCCCTCCTCTTCTGCTCTATTAGTAACAGGTGTACCATGACAGTCAGTCCCTGATACAAATACAACATTATCTCCCATCATTCTATGATACCTAGCTAAAATATCACCAGGTAACCATACTGCAATTCTTCCTAAATGAAGCGGGCCATTAGCATAAGGCCACGCATTTCCTATAATTATGTTCATTAAAAGCCCCCCCTTTTTTATCTGCCGCAAGGCACTTTTCATTATAAAATAAGGAGCCTAATGGCTCCTTTACTTTTAAATGAAACACCTACTCACATACGTTCGTAGGTGTAAGTTCGAGTACCCAAATATAAAATTTGGACTCTCACTTATCTTACTTGGCTTCCTGTTGGTAGATCACCTGGATTTACTAAGTTTAATATACTATCATCATCTGTAGCTGCAGCAAGTATCATACCTTGAGATAATTCACCTCTTAATGTTACTGGCTTTAAGTTAGCTACTAAAACAACGTACTTTCCTACTAAATCTTCTGGTTTATAGAATTTAGCTATTCCTGATACTACCTGTCTTTCTTCACCATTTAAATCTACTTTTAATTTTAATAGTTTCTTTGCTCCTTTAATTGGTTCACAAGCAGTAACTTTAACTACTCTTAAGTCAAGCTTAGCAAAATCATCTATTGTAATTTCCTCTTTAATTGGAGTTATTTCTCTTTTTTCTTCAACCTTTGGTTGGGCTGCTAATTGTTCTGCTTTTTTCTTTTCAACTACTTCTAATATTGCTTTTACATCTAATCTAGGGAATATTGCTTCGCCTCTATTAACCTTTGTTCCAGCAGCTGTTCCATCAAATGAATTTAAGCTTTCTAAATCTGTTTTTGAAATATTAACTTGTTCATTTATTTTTGCACTTGTTTCTGGTAAGAATGGTGCAACTAAACTTGATATAAATCTTATACTTTCACATAAGTTATAAAGAACTGTAGCAAGTCTGTCCTTTTGAGTTTCATCTTTTCCAAGAACCCAAGGAGTAGTTTCATCTATATATTTATTTGTTCTTCTAATTAAGTTCCATATTTGATCTAATGCATCTGCAATTTTTAGATGCTCCATCTTATCTGCAACTTTTTTAGGAGTTTCAAGCGCTAATGTAATTAGCTCATCATCCACGGCTTCTTTAACCATTGGTACTGGAATAACTCCATCGAAATACTTTTCAACCATTGTAACTGTTCTTGAAACAAGGTTTCCTAAAGTATTAGCTAAATCTGAGTTTACTCTCTCAGTAACAAGCTCCCAAGTTATAGTTCCATCATTATCAAATGGCATTTCGTGAAGAACGAAGTAACGAACTGCATCAACACCAAATAACTCTACTAAATCATCAGCATATATTACATTACCTTTTGATTTACTCATTTTTCCGTCACCTTGTAATAACCATGGATGACCAAAAACTTGCTTTGGTAATGGAATATCAAGAGCCATTAACATAATTGGCCAATAAATAGTATGGAATCTTAAAATATCCTTACCTATTAGGTGTAAATCTGCTGGCCAGAACTTAGTATAAGCCTCTGAATGCTCTCCATCCAAATCATATCCTAAACCAGTTATATAGTTTGAAAGTGCATCAAGCCATACATATACAACATGTTTATCATCAAAATCTACTGGAATACCCCATTTAAATGATGTTCTAGATACACATAAGTCTTGTAATCCTGGTAATAAGAAGTTATTCATCATCTCATTTTTACGTGATTCTGGTTGAATAAATTCTGGATGAGTATTTATATGCTCAATTAATCTATCTGTATATTTACTAAGCTTTAAAAAGTATGCTTCTTCTTGAGCTGGCTGAACTTCTCTTCCACAGTCAGGACATTTTCCATCAACTAATTGAGATGAAGTAAAGAAAGATTCACATGGTGTACAGTATAATCCTTCATAATGACCTATATATATATCACCTTGCTCATAAAGCTTCTTAAATATTTTTTGAACTTGCTTTTCATGATATTCATCAGTTGTTCTGATAAATTTATCATAAGAAGTATTCATTAAATCCCAGATACCTTTGATTTCTCCTGCTATATTATCAACAAATTCCTTTGGTGTAATTCCAGCCTCTTGAGCCTTTAATTCTATTTTTTGACCATGTTCATCTGTTCCTGTTTGGAATTGAACATCGTATCCTTGCAATCTCTTGTATCTTGCTATACTATCAGCTAAAACTATTTCGTAAGTATTACCGATATGTGGCTTTCCTGAAGTGTATGCAATAGCTGTAGTTATATAATATGGTTTTTTAGTCATATCTTTTCCTCCCTTTATTTCAATTATAAACTTTAAATTCGCGACGATAAATTAATCTATAATTTATCATTTTTAATTTATAATTATATTTAAATAAAAAAGCCTCTATATAGGTTAATTACCCATATAGAGGCGTTATATACGCGTTACCACTCTATTTTTATATTTATCTCACAATAAATATCTCATTAGGTGACCATCATCACCTTGCAATATAACGGTTGCTCCCGTATTATCCTAATCCTAAGACTCAGATAATCTGCTCCAAGACCATCTTCATAAAGTTCAATGACGCTAGCTTTCACCAAATACTAGCTCTCTTTAGACACATTCCTAAACTACTCTTCTTTTCTATGCATTTTATAATTTTATAATATTCTAAAATGTAAAAACTGTCAATTCTTTTTATCTTTTATATTTAGCTCTTTTTCTTATCATAATATTTATTATTAGTAATGATATAAATATACTTATAACAACAATGATTGCAATAAATATAAAGCTTATCGGTAGCATAATTAAAGTAATAGCTATAAATATAAATAATGCTATCGCTGTAATATTAAATATTTTTCCTGCTGTTTTATTAGCATACTTCCATATCTCTTCATTTTCTTTTGCACATTTAATCTTAAATCCCTTAGATGTATCAGGAAATTGCGAATAACTATTCTCATAATACCATGCAAATCCCCATAAAACTATTGGTATTATCTCATAAATAATTAATAATTGCCAAACTGCCATAATGCCCCCTTATTTCACTTAAACAACTTTATAATACAATTATACTATATTATGTAAAATTAATCTTTGCGTTCATATAAATTTTAATTTTAAAACTTTAAATAATCTAAAAGAAGGTTGTACCCCAAGTACAACCTTCTTAAAATAGCCCTTATTTATTTTATTACTTTGCTAAAGCGCCACTTTCCGTTTCTATAGTAGCTTCATCTACCTTCTTACCAAATATCTGTACCCCAACGTATACTGCAACTAGTGATAATGGTAATACTAGATATATAGGTAATCCTAAACCTGCTGGAATATATCCAAATACTATTGTTATTACAGCTACAAATAATGAATACCATATTTGAGTATTAACATGATTTATGTGGTTACATCCTGCTCCCATTGATGAAAGTATTGTTGTATCTGAAATTGGTGAACAGTGATCTCCAAAAATTGCTCCTGTTAATACTGCACTTGTACAAACTACTATAAATGACATTTCAGGATTAATTGAATGTGCAAGAGGAATTGCTAACGGCATTAATATACTCATTGTTCCATATGCTGTTCCAGTTGAGAATGATATTACTGCTCCTAGAACGAATATTAAACTTGGTAATAAGAATGCTGGTATAGCTCCCTTTAATGCTTCAACTAAATAGTATGCAGTTCCAAGTTCCTTAATTACTGATCCTAAAGACCAGGCTAATATAAGAATAACTCCTGTAATAATTAATCCTTTCATTCCATCTATCCAAGTATCTATAGCCTCACTTAAAGTAAATATCTTTTTACAAACAGCCATAATTATAGTTACAACCGATGCAAATAATGCTGATTGGAATAGTGCTACTGAAGCATCCGCTGCTGAGAAAGCTTCCATTATTCCTGTAAATGACATAGGTGAATTAGACATTAATTGTTGAAGCGCTACATTATCTCCGCCCATTATTGAACTATATCCACTGTAATAAAATGCTACTAATGCAGAAATAATTAATGTTCCTATTGGAATAATTGCATTCCATATACTAAGTTTTACACCTTCTTTTGGTTCTAATTCATCCATCTGAGAAGATGATGCTGCAACTTCTTCAACTACATGTTTATTTCTCTTTCTTGCCGCTATTTCAGCTTTTCTCATTGGCCCAAATTCTTTTAAAGTAACAGCTGTTATAACTATAAATGCAAGAATTAATATGTTATAAAATCTATATGGTATAGTTTGAAGGAATACCCCGAATCCACTTGCTTCTACACCTATTTGATTAAATCCTTCACCTATTAAACTAACTTCTAATCCAATCCAAGTTGATATTATTGCAAGCCCTGCTACTGGTGCTGCAGTTGCATCTATTATAAACGCTAATCTTTCTCTTGAAATCTTCATTTTATCAGCTACAGGACGCATTATAGGTCCAACTATAAGAGAATTTGCATAATCATCAAAGAATACGAATAATCCTAATAACCAAGTTATTAATTGAGTACTTTTTGCAGTCTTTGCTTTTTTTGCTAAAGCTTCAGCTATTGCCTTTGCTCCACCCATTTTCCCAACTAGATTAATAACTCCTCCAATTGCTAATACCTGAAGTATTATTCCTGCATTCCATGGATCTGCTAAAGAATTTAATGCTCTAGTTACAAAATCTAAAAACGCTTGTATAAGTGCATAAAACACATTATGTCCTGTAAGGCTAACTAAAAAGCTGCCTGATAAAATACCTATAAATAAAGAAATTACAACATTCTTAGTTATAAATGCTAATACTATAGCCACTATTGGTGGTATTAAAGTTAATAATCCAAATCTTTCTGCATTAACCGCTGCTGGTTCTAACTCACTAGCGAATGCCATTGTTGTTGATAATGTGAAAATAATCATTGTCAGTAGAATTACTCTAAATCCTGTCTTTTTCATTTTTTGTTTCCCCCTTAATCTAATATATTTCTTTTGTGAATAATTAAAGGGTTTTGCTTTTGTGCAATTAAAAAGAGCCTTGAGTTAACACTCAAGGCCCTAAAATTGCATTAAAATAATTTAGGTCTTCCTCAAATGATAGCTCACCACAAAAACAAGTTTGTGACAGTGATGTATATCTTATATACATCCCCAGCTATACAACCTTAAAGCATCAGTTGTATGCTTCGGCGATAATTCCTTTCCTATTAACTCAAAGTGCTTACCTCGTTAATAGTACTATTAAGTACCGCGCCTCTACCTTTATTTATTCACGATTAATTTAATATCATTATACACATTATATTCGTTTTTGACAATACCATTTTATAACTTTTTTAATATATTTACTCAATATTATTATTATATTTAGCCATAAAATTTTCTATTTCTTCCACTGTCTTTATCATTTTACTTGTTAGATTTATTACTCCATCCTCAGTTACAAGAACATCATCCTCTATTCTTATACCTATATTTTCTTCTTCAATATAAATTCCAGGCTCTACTGTATATACTACACCTTCCTTGAATTTTATATCTCTATGAGGAGTTTCTAAATCATGAGTATCTAGGCCTAAGCTATGTCCTATACTATGGAAATAGTACTTGCTAACCTCTGACTTTTCTTTTATAAGTCCTAATTTAATACACTCTTCAGCTATTAAATCAGTAGCTTTATTATTTATCTCTTTAAACGTCTTACCTGGTTTAATATCATTAATTATTTCTTCATTAACCTTTAACACAGCATTATAAACAGCCTTTTGCCTTTCTGTAAATTTCCCGTTCACAGGAAATGCTCTTGATATATCTGCATTATAAAAATTATATTGTGCTCCTAAATCAAATTGAATTAAATCTCCATCTTTTAATTCTGCATCATTTGATACATAGTGTAATGTAGCTGCATTTTTTCCTGCCGCTGCAATAGTCTTAAAAGCTAAATCTTTTACACCATTATTTTTACATACGAAATCAAAATATGATTCTAATTGATATTCCTTCATACCAGGTTTAGAATTTTTCATTAAAGCTTCAATACCTTCAATTGTTATTGATATAGCTTTCTTTATGTTATCAACTTCTTCTTCGCTTTTTACTAATCTTAATTCTCCAAATATACTAAATACGTTTTTAATCATTACTTGTGGATATTTAGAAACTATATTTTGGGCAAACTCATGTGCAATGCTAACTGACGAAGAAATACTATCTCTCTCTAAATCTAAATATAAGTTTATTTCTTCTTTTAAACAAAGTTGTCTATGAATATCTGATTCAAATTGGCTTTTAAATTTTACATCTTCAATTCCGCTAATTTCTGTAGCTTCTTCCTTACGAATACTCTTTCCTATCCATCTTTCTAAGTCAAGATCTATATCTTTTATAAATAAAGTAGTTTTAGTAGTTCCATTTATTTTACTCATTACAAGAATATGATTTTCTTCACTTATACCTGTAGAATAATAAAAATTTCTATTAGGTGTAAATGGATAAGCCTCATCTGCAGTCTTTTTAGGTGCATTACCTGCAAATAAAATCACAATAGAATTATCTTTTATCTTTTCTAGTAATCTTGCCCTATTACATTTAAAAAAATCTGCTTTCATATAATTTATGCTCCTTTTCTTTTTAATTAACTGCTACAATTAATAAATATTATACCTATAAAAACAAAATTTTTCCATATAGTTTTAAAATATAAGAATTTTAACCATTAGTATCGCCATAATAATTGCTGTCATATCAGCCATAACTGCAGCCCAAACAGTATGTCTAACCTTTTTTATTTTTACCGCTCCAAAATATACTGTTACAGTATAAAAAATAGTTTCTGTAGTTCCCATTATTACTGATGCCACTAATCCAATAAAGGTATCTGGTCCATAATTCTTAAGTATATCTGTAAATATTCCCATAGCTCCACTTCCTGATAAAGGCTTTACTAAAGTAAGTGGAACTACCTCTTTAGGTAATCCTATCAATCCTGATATAGGCGCTATAAGATTATTTAACATATCTAAAAGCTTTGCCTCTCTAAATATATGAACTGCTAAAATCATTGCTAAAAGATAGGGAAAAATATTCATACATACCTTTAATCCATCTTTTGCACCTTCAACAAACCATTCATAAACTTTTCTTCCTTTAATCATTCCATAAGTTATTATTATGAATACAATTATAGGAATTATACTTTTAGTTATATATTGAAACATATTTTATCCCTCCCCTTTTAAAAATACCTCTGAAGAATTTTAGCGCATATAACACCTACTACAGCAGCTATAGTTGTAGATAGAATAGCTGGTAGAATTATTACCCCTGGATTTGTAGATCCAGCTGCAGCTCTTATAGATATTACTGTAGACGGAACTAGTTGAACACAAGCTGCATTGAGCACTAAAAATAATGCCATATCATTACTGGCTCTTCCTTTATCCCTATTAAGTCTATCCATCTCTTCCATAGCTTTTATTCCGAAAGGCGTAGCTGCATTTCCTAACCCCATCATATTAGCTGTTATATTCATTACAATTGCCCCTAAAGCTTTTTCATCTTTAGCCGCTTCCTTAAAAATAACTTTAAGTACAGGTTTCATAAGCTTTGCTAATTTTTCTGTTAATCCGCTTTTTTCAGCAACTTTCATTACACCACACCAGAAACACATCAATCCTACTAAGCTTATAATAAAAGTAACAGTACTATCTATGGAACTAATTATTGTGTTAGACATAGCTTCTCCATTTCCGGTGAACACACTAACTAGTATTCCTAGAAAAATCATTATAAACCATATGTAATTTATCATTATTATCCCCCCAAAATTTTTTAGATAAAAGTTTCAAGTGACAAGTTAAAAGTTATAGATAAAATTACTACGTAATTTTTAATATTTAACTCTTATAATTGCTTGCAATCTGCCACTTGCCCCTTATTACTTGTCACTTGTTGCAAACGCCAGGAAGAGTTGTTTTTTAAGCCTTTAACTTTTCTCTTTTAACTGTTAACTATTTAAAATATATGCCTTGCAACAGATATTTATTAGTGATAGGATAAAGATAATACTATATTAGTTTTACTTTAAATATAAGGAGATGTACCGATGAAAGAATCAAACTTAAAATTAGCTCAAAGAGACATAGAAGAAGCATTAAGAACAGTTGAAGAAATGGAAGAATTCGTTGATACAATAGATGCACCAAAGGAAGTTTTAAAAGAGAAATTCTATACTTTAACTCAAAAGGTACAGCAATTAGAAGATATATTAAAAAATGAAGGAATATTATAAAAATAAATATATTTTACTCAAATAAAAAAAGATAGCTTACCCATAGCTATCTTTTTATAATTTTGTTTACTAAACTACTTTTAACCCATTTGACTCATACTCTCATAAAATAACACATACATAGTTGAAATTTCTAACCCATTTCATTTATATTTAGTAAACGTTCTCAAGCCTATAAATATAGTTTACCATATTTTCTTTATTATTACAATCTTTATTAAAGAAGTTTGTTATAAAAAAAATAAGCCGTATATTACGGCTTATTTACAACTTTCTCTTTGTATTAAGTTATGATCTAATACATATTGATCTTCTTCTAAAGGCTTGTTATTTAAAATCTTAATTAACATTCTCATAGCTACAGATCCCATATCATAACTTGGTTGATTTACTGTAGTTAATCTTGGATAGAAATAAGATGCTATAGCATTATTATTAAATCCTATAACGCTAACATCATCAGGAGTATTAATTCCTTTTTCTCTTAATCCATTTATAACTCCCATAGCTATTTCGTCAGATGCACATACAACACCTTCAATTTTTTTATCTACCTTTAAGAATTTTTCCGCAGCATCATGCCCTGTTTTGTATTTAAGATTTTGTAAAAATACTAAATCTTCATCAACTTCTATTCCAGCTTCTTTTAATGCCTTTTCGTATCCTAAGAATCTATATCCCCAAGCATTAGCAGCATCCTTCTTTACTCCTACAAAGGCAATATTTTTTATTCCCTTAGCAAGTAAATGCTTAGTTGCTTCATATGTAGCTTCTATATTATCTATAGTTACACTTGGTAATCTTTCTTCTCTATCTTTTGTTTCAACTAATACTGTTTTTAAGTCTAGATCGTTAATTATATCAAGTGATTCTTCTTGTAATGAAGAACTCATATAAATAACTCCATCTACCATTTTTTCTTTAAGTACTCTTAAGTAGTCTTTTTCTTTGTCATAGTCAAAGTCTGAGTTACATAATATAACATTATAATCGTATATATTAGCAACATCTTCTGCACCCCTAACTATTTCTGGGTAGAATCCACTTGATATGTCTGGAACTAATATTCCTATTGTCTTAGTTCTTTGAGTCTTTAAGCTTCTAGCTACGATGTTTGGTCTGTATCCTAACTTCTTTATTGCATCCAATACCTTTTTCTTTGTATCTTCATTTACAACATCTATATCATTAAGTACTCTAGAAACCGTAGCTATTGAAACGCCCGCTTCTCTTGCAACATCTTTAATAGAAGTAGCCATGTCAACATCACTCCATTTTTTTCATTTTAATTATTAATTATACCGTTTTTTCCTTGGTTATACAAGAACATATGAATATTTTATCAATATATTATAATTTTTAACTAATTTACTTCTCTTTATATATTGTTTCAAAAAAAGAAGGGAATTATGACTTAATCCCCTTCTTTACCATAAATAAATTTAAATTACTTAACAACTTCTACTGTCATATTTAATTTTTCACCATTAATAACAGTTTCAGTGTAATCATAATCTCCATTAAATACTATTTCTTGAGTTAAAGTTTCTTTCTTTATAGTGTCAGCAAATTTCTTGATAACGCCTTCTAGCATTTCATTTCCTGATACATAAAGATTGATTTTATCTGCAACTTGGAATCCTTTGTCTTTTCTCATATTTTGAATCTTAGAAATCATTTCTCTTACGTGACCTTCTTCTCTAAGCTCCTCAGAAATATGAGTATCAAGAACAACACCTATTGATCCTTCACCAGCAAATGCATAACCCTCTAACCCTTGCATTGTAACTAATAAGTTTTCTTTATTAAGTTCAATTTCAGTTCCATCAACATTTATAGTTACTGTTTCACCATTTTGGATAGCTTGAGCTAATTCCATTTGGTTTCTAGCAGCTATTTCTCTTCTAATTCCAGGTATCATCTTACCGTAAGCTCTTCCTAATACAGGTAAGTTTGGCTTGATTTCAAAGTTAACATATTTAGAAAGGTCAGCACCAAATTCAACTTCTTTTATATTTAACTCATCAGTTATAATATCACCGTAGTATTCTGGAAGTGAATCTGTTGAAATAAGCATCTTAGAAAGTGGCTGTCTATTCTTAATGTTAGCACCATTTCTTGCACTTCTTCCAAGTTTAACTATTGTATAAGCTAAGTCCATTTCCTTTTCTAAATCTTTGTTTATAGCATTTTCATCAACTTGTGGCCATGAGCATAGGTGAATGCTTTCTGGAGCATTTTGATCTAAGCCAGCTACTAAGTTTTGATAAATATCTTCTGTTATAAATGGTACGAATGGAGCTGCAACTTTTATTAAAGTAGTTAATACTCTATATAATGTTACATAAGCACCAATCTTGTCATCAGTTAACTCTTCTGACCAGTATCTTCCCCTATTTCTTCTTACATACCAGTTTGATAACTCATCTGTAAAGTCTTCAATTGCTAAAGCAGCTTGAGTTATTTGGTAAGAATCTAACATTGAGTCAACATCTTTAACTAATGTATTAAGCTTAGACATAACCCATTTATCCATAACATTTTCTGATACAAAATCTGCGTAGTTAAGTGGATTGAATTGATCTAACTCAGCATATAGAACGTAGAATGAGTAAACATTCCATAATGTTCCCATAAACTTTCTTCCTGCTTCACCAACATCATCTACTGAGAATCTTGTTGGTAACCATGGAGCACTTGCAGTATAGAAATGCCATCTTGTTGCATCTGCACCTTGAGCATCTAATACTGTAAATGGATCTACGACATTACCCTTAGATTTTGACATCTTTAAGCCCTTCTTATCAAGAACGTGACCTAAAACTATGCAGTTCTCAAATGGGTTTCTATCAAATATAGCAGTTGAAATTGCTAATAATGTATAGAACCATCCTCTTGTTTGGTCAACAGCTTCTGATATAAATTGAGCTGGGAAGTTTTCTTCAAATAATTCCTTATTTTCAAATGGATAGTGTAATTGTGCAAATGGCATTGATCCTGAATCGAACCAGCAATCAATAACTTCATTAGTTCTTGTCATTTCCTTTCCACACTTTTCACATTTTAAATGAACATTATCTATATAAGGTTTGTGTAATTCGATATCTTCTGGAACGTTAATTCCCTTTTCTTTTAACTCTTCAATACTTCCGATACATTCTTTATGTCCGCATTCACATCCCCATATTGGAAGTGGAGTTCCCCAGTATCTATCTCTTGAAATCCCCCAGTCGATAACATTTTCTAAGAACTTACCAAATCTACCTGTTCTTATGTTATCTGGGTACCAGTTAATCTTGTTGTTGTTTTCTAAAAGCTTATCTCTTAGAGTTGTCATTGCAACAAACCAGCTCTCCTTTGGATAGTAAAGAAGTGGAGTATCGCATCTCCAACAGTGTGGGTATGAGTGAAGATGTCTTTCTGATTTAAATAACTTGTTGTTTTCTTCAAGCCATTTACAGATGCTATCATCGCATTTCTTAACGAATTTACCAGCCCATGGAGTAACTTCTTCTACGAATCTACCCTCTCTATCAACTAAATTGATGAAAGTGATTCCATTAGCTTTAGCTACTAAGCTGTCGTCTTCACCGTAAGCTGGAGCTATATGAACTATACCAGTACCATCTGATAAAGTAACATAATCACCGTGGATTACTTCAAAGGCTTTACCTTCAACTTTACCGAAAGGCATTAATTGCTCATACTTAGTTCCTAAAAGTTCTGTTCCAGGGAATTCTCTAACTATTTCATAGTCTTCACCTAAAACTTTTGCTGCTAAATCTTTAGCTAATATTAATGTTTCTTCCCCAACTTTTGCTTCTACATAAGTATAAGCTTTGTTTATACATAAAGCTAAGTTTGAAGGTAATGTCCAAGGAGTTGTTGTCCAAGCTAATATATACTTGTTTTCTTCTCCTTCAACTTTAAATTTAGCAATACAAGTTAAGTCTTTAACATCCTTATATCCTTGAGCAACTTCGTGAGATGATAAAGCAGTTCCACATCTTGGACAGTATGGCATTACTTTATGTCCTTCATATAAAAGACCTTTATCCCACATTTGTTTTAACGCCCACCAAACTGACTCGATATATGGGTTATGATAAGTTACATATGGATTTTCCATGTCAACCCAATAACCGATTTGGTTAGTCATCTTCTCCCACATACTTACGTAAGTAAATACGCTTTCTTTACATTCTTTAACGAATTTTTCAACACCGTATTCTTCTATTTGTTCTTTACCTGAAATTCCAAGCTTCTTTTCGATTTCAAGCTCAACTGGAAGACCATGAGTATCCCAACCAGCTTTTCTTATAACCTTATATCCCTTCATAACCTTGTATCTTGGGATTATATCCTTCATAACTCTTGTTAAAACGTGTCCTACGTGAGGTCTACCGTTTGCTGTTGGAGGTCCATCATAGAAAGTGAAGTATTCACCATCTTGATTCATATCAAAATTCTTTTTTATTACATTTCTTGCAGTCCAAAGATTTGCAACTTCTTTTTCTAAGCCGACAAAACCATTTGAAAGTTCTACCTTTTTGTACATATTGCTTCTCCCTTCTCCTATTGTAATTACTTATTTTGCTTTAAATTGAAATAATAAATATTGTTATATTATCTTTAGTATCAACCTTTAAATAAGAAAAATTACCTAACTTAAATTAAAAATCTACGATTTTATAGATTAAAGTTTCAGATAAATAAAAAAACTCCATCCAAAAGGACGAAGTGTTATTCGCTATACCACCTATGGTTATTAAACTCAACTATATAAAGTGAGCTATATCTTCAGATACTATCATATCCTATCCTTTAACGCAGGATTACGGGGTAGCTTAATCGTTAAACTTTCAGCCTCCAACTCCTAGGTGATTTTCCTAAAGCCTTTCTATGATTTCGCACCAACCAATCACTCTCTTAAAGAAAAAACTTAAATACTTTTCCTAATCATAGTTTTTAACGCTTCTATTATATATTATGAAAAGTTCATTGTCAATTACATCCAAAAACTGTTTTATTTTAAAAAATTAGTTTAAATAGAATATTATAATAGCAAAAAATAAATAATAACAAAAAACTTAGTAGAAAATTTAACTAATAATAATTATTATTTAATATTGACTTTTGTTATTTTACTTATTATAATTAAATCATAGATTATATATTAGTTTTCTAATAAATAGTTCTTAATATTTAGGAGTGAATACACTATGGAAAACAATAATTTAAATCAAGAAATCCTTGATAAAATAACTAAAGTTTGTGTATGTAAAGCTGTTTCTAGAGCTACAATTAAAGAAGTTATTTCTAATGGTGCTCACACTGTAGAAGATGTTTCTAGGGTAACTGGTGCTTGTAATGGTGGCTGTAAAGGCTTTAGATGTAAAGACAAGATTCAATCTTTAATCGATGAACATTTAAATAGTAATTAACATCAACTTTGATATACATATCCCCACATATGTAGAATGTCCTGCAACCTATATTGCAGGACATTTTTTTATACTTAAAATGAACTAGCAATATAAAATATTACTAGTTCATCTACAGTAACATAGGTATTAAGTTATGTGTACTCATCCTTGCTACATTAATAGTATTTGTCGTTTTCTTTTATTTATACTGGCTATTTATTACCTTTTTGTTCCTCTATCTTTTGGGCTAAATCATTTAAATATTCCCATCTTTCATATTTATGTTCTAATTCAGCTTCAGTCTCCTCTTTTTCTTTCATCAGTTCTTGAAGTTTTCCAAAATCTCTAGAGTTTTTATCCATTAATATGTCTATTTCAGATATTTTATTTTCTAAGTTTTCTATATCTTCATCGATTGTTTCAAATTCTCTTTCTTCTTTATACGTAAATTTTAGTTTTTTCTCTTTAACTCTCTCTTTTTTCTCCGTTAAATCTTTTGGCTTTTCTGTAGACTTTTCTTGTTTATTTATAGCTTCCTCATATTCTTTAGTTAATAAATAATCACTATAATTCCCTGTATATATTCTTATATCTCCATTACCCTCATATGCAAAAATCTTATTACATATTCTATCTAAGAAATATCTATCATGTGATACAGTTATAACTACTCCTCCAAAGTCATCAAGATAATCTTCTAATCTCTTTAGAGTTTCTATATCTAAATCATTAGTAGGCTCATCTAGCAAAAGTACATTAGGTGAATCCATAAGTACTCTTAACAAATGAAGTCTTCTTCTTTCTCCTCCTGATAACTTTCCAATTGGAGTCCATTGTAGAGTACCATCAAATAAGAACTTTTCACACATTTGAGAAGCTGTTATTCTTTCTCCTGTAGCTGTTTGTAAATATTCTGCTACTTCTTTAATATATTCAATAGATCTCATATCTGGATTCATATGCTCATCATCTTGAGAGAAACAAGCTATTCTAACAGTTTCACCTTTTATTATCTCCCCACTATCAGGCATAATTTTTTCTTCTAACATTTTAATTAATGTAGATTTTCCTACTCCATTTTCACCAACAATACCTATTCTATCTTGTCTAGTTACAATATAGCTAAAATCTTTTATTAATTGCTTCTCGCCAAAACCTTTAGATATATTTTCGATTTCAATTATCTTTTTACCAAGTCTACTTCCCATAACTGAAATCTCAACATTTTCATCCTGATCATAAACCTTTCTATTTACAAGTTCATCAAATCTATCTAACCTTGCTTTTTGCTTAGTTGTTCTAGCCTTAGCTCCCCTTCTAACCCAAGCAAGCTCTTTTCTTATAAGGTTTTGTCTTTTCTCTTCTGATGCCTGTTCCATTTCCATTCTTTCCATTTTCTTTTCTAAGAAAACAGAATAGTTTCCTTCATAACTGAATAATCTTCCTTGATCTAATTCTAGAATCCTATTAGTAACTCTATCTAAGAAGTATCTATCATGAGTTATCATTAATAAAGATCCTTTTCTACTGTTTAAATATTCCTCTAACCAATTTATAGTTTCATTATCTAAATGGTTAGTAGGCTCATCTAGAATCAATAATTCACTAGGAGTTATTAATGCTGCCGCTAACATTACTCTCTTCTTTTGTCCTCCAGAAAGAGTACTTACCTTTGCTTCAAAATCATTTATTCCAAGCTTAGTTAATACTACTTTTGCTTCACTTTCCAATCCCCAAAGATTTAAAGCATCTATCTTACCTTGAAGTTTTATTAACTTACTATTCAATTCCTCATTAGAAGGATTCTTATTTATCTCTTCTAAGACTTCTTCATAATCTCTTAAAAGACTCATCTCATCAGAGTTCCCTCTAAATACTTGCTCAATAACTGTTGCATTCTCATCATAATCTGGGCTTTGAGAAAGATATTCTATTCTCACTCTATTTCCTTTAGTTACAGTTCCTGAATCCGGCTCTTCCATACCAGCTATTATTTTCAAGAAAGTCGATTTACCAGTACCATTTACTCCTATGATACCTATTTTCTCTCCTTCATTTATTCCTAATGATATATTATCTACTAATATCTTTTCAGAATAACTTTTAGTTATATTTTCTAATGTAATTAAATTCATAAAATCATCCTTTTCACTTTCGAATCTTATGTTCTTATTATAATATAACTACTAGCTTTATTAAATGTTATGTATAATAAAATAATAATAAATAAAATTTGAAGGAGTCATTTATGGATAAAAATTTAATGATAGAAAAAACTAAAGACTTCGTAAAAGAAAAGCTATATGGAGAAGGTAGTGGCCATGATTGGTTTCATATAGAAAGGGTTTATAACTTATCTAAATTTATCGCTGAAAAAGAAAATGCAGACCTTTTTATAGTTGAAATGACCTCATTACTACACGATATTGATGATTGGAAGTTCTCGAATGATACTGATACTAATACAACTACTACAGAAAACTTTTTAGCTTCTATAAGTGTCCCTAAAAATGATATAAATAAAATTATATCTATTATTAAAACCATGTCATTTAAAGGTGGTGTAGTTGATTCTACTCAAAATTCTATTGAAGGTAAAGTGGTTCAAGACTCCGACAGATTAGATGCGATTGGCGCTATAGGAATCGCTAGAACCTTTGCTTATGGTGGAAGTAAAGGACGACAAATATATGATCCCTCTATTAACCCAATAGAGTTTACTTCATTAGAACAAGTTAAAAATGCAGGAAATCATACTGTAAATCACTTTTATGAGAAACTATTAAAGCTAAAGGATTTAATGAATACAAATACAGCTAAAGAAATAGCTGAAAAAAGACATAAGTTTATGGAAAACTTCTTAGAAGAATTTTATTCTGAGTGGAATTTTCCCGGGAAATAATTTATGTCTTAAGTTTATTACAGATTTTAAACGCAAAAATATCCTTAGCTATATTTTCTTAGCTAAGGATAAAATTTTACAACAATTCAGTTTTATATTTTTTTCTATGTCAAAAGTATTTTACACTCTATGAATGGCTATTTATCTATCTCTTCTATATGTACTAATTTTAATTTTTCTTTTCTACTTAACTGCTTAATCTTATATTCTCTTTTCATTGCTTCTATCTTATCTTCAAATTCTTCATAATAAACAAGCTCTACAGGCAATCTAGCTTTTGTATATTTTGCCCCTTTTCCTGCTAAATGTGTTTTTAACCTTTTTTCTAGGTTATTTGTCCATCCAGTATATAAACTATCATCATTACATCTTAAAATATAAACGTAGTTCATTTTTTCACCTCTATTAAATTTACAGATTGTCTATATTATATAGTATTTCTTATAAATATATATATTTAATTCTATGAATACTTATGTGCTCAAATAACCTTTGTCCTGCATCAAAACCTATAGTCTATTTCTAAAACACCTACTCACAAAATTAGTCTATCGGCAATGAACTTTAGCTAGGTACTTAATAAGCCCATAAGATTATTAATTGTTACAATTAATAATCTTATGGGCTATATTTTTTACTCATATAATTTTAACTTCCCCAATATTTTAATAATAATTTTATTGCTAAAGCAAATACTATTATTCCTATAAATGCAACTGGTAAAATTATAAGGTACTGTGCAAACATAATTGCAACTAAATCCTTAAATTTAGGTTTTTCTGTCATTTTTACTTCTTTTAGTAATTCTTTTTCTCTTCTTCTCTGTTCATCTTTTCTGTGATCAAATCTGAACATATTGCTTCCTCCTTAGTTACCGTTAAACTAAATGACATGCTACAAAGTGATTGCTACCTACATTCTTATATTGTGGCTCTTCTTCACTACATCTTGCAGTTGCATATGGACATCTAGTATGGAACTTACATCCTGTTGGTGGATTTGATGGACTTGGAATGTCCCCTGTTAGTATTATTCTATCTCTTCTACGTGTTGGATCTGGTATTGGAATAGCTGAGAATAATGCCTTTGTATATGGGTGTATAGGATTCTTGTATATTTCAGCTTTATCTGCAAGCTCAACCATAGATCCTAAATACATTACTCCAACCTTTGTACTTAAATGCTCAACAACGCTTAAGTCATGTGATATAAATAAATAAGTTAAATCTCTTTTTTCTTGTAAATCAGATAAAAGATTTATTATTTGTGCCTGAATAGATACATCTAGAGCTGATACAGGTTCATCAGCAACTATAAATGATGGATTTAAAATAAGTGCTCTTGCAATACCAATTCTTTGTCTTTGTCCACCTGAAAATTCATGAGGGTATCTATCTATTTGGTAATCTGATAATCCACATATTCTCATTGTTTCCAAAGTTAAGTCTCTAGCATCTTTTTTGCTAACTATTCCATGATGAATAACAGCTTCACTAATTATTTCTCCAATTGACATTCTTGGATTAAGAGAAGAATATGGATCTTGGAAAACTATTTGCATATCTGTTCTAAGATTTCTTAACTCTTTTTTCTTTAATTCATGAATATCTGTACCTTTATATATAACTGAACCTTCAGTTTTTTCTAATAACCTAAGAATAGTTCTACCTGTTGTGCTTTTCCCACAACCAGACTCACCAACTAATCCTAAAGTTTCACCTTTTTTTATTTCAAATGATACTCCATCTACTGCCTTAACATTACCAATTGTAGTTTGAAAAACTCCACCTTTTATAGGGAAGTATTTCTTTAGTCCTTCAACTTTTAAAATTGTTTCATTCATCCCTATACCTCCTCATACTTCCAGCAAGAAACTTTATGTCCTGGTTCTATTAATTTCAATGTAGGTTGTCCTTCTTTACATTTATCGAAGCAGTACTCACATCTACCACTAAAGTAACAATTATCTGGCATATTAATAGGACTTGGAACTTGTCCTGGAATTGAGTAAAGTCTATCTTGAACTTGGTTTAATATAGGCTTTGATTTAAGTAATCCTACAGTATATGGGTGAGATGGATTTTTAAATATTACATCTACAGGTCCTTCTTCTATTACTTTACCAGCATACATTACAACTACATAATCAGCCATTTCTGCAACAACCCCAAGATCATGTGTTATAAGCATAATAGATGTATTAAGCTTATCTTTTATTCCTCTCATAAGGTCTAAAATTTGAGCTTGAATAGTTACGTCTAACGCTGTTGTAGGTTCATCTGCTATTAATAGCTTAGGGTTACATGATAATGCCATAGCTATCATAATTCTTTGTCTCATACCACCACTTAGTTCATGAGGATATCTATCAACAACTCTTTCTGCATCTGGAATACCTACTAAATCTATCATTTCTACAGCAACTTTTCTTGCCTCTTTTTTATTAACTTTTCTATGTAGCATTACTGCTTCCATTATTTGCTTACCAACTGTAAATACAGGATTTAAAGATGTCATTGGCTCTTGGAATATCATAGCTATATCATTTCCACGAATTGATCTCATTTCACCTTCTGGTAATTCTAAAAGATTTTTACCTTCAAAAATTATTTCCCCACCTTCAATTTTACCTGGTGAAGATACTAATCTCATAAGACTCATAGCTGTAACACTTTTACCGCACCCAGATTCTCCAACTACGCCAACTACTTCTCCACTTTTTATCTTAAAACTTACATCATTAACAGCCTTAACTAATCCAGCTTCAGTATGAAAATAAGTTCTTAAATTTTTAAATTCTAGCAATTCTTCAAATTGTGCTAAATTTTCCATATCAGAGCCCCCCTTATTTCTTTAGTTTTGGATCAAGAGCATCTCTTAGTCCATCTCCTAACAAGTTAATTGCCATAACTGTTAAGAAGATACAAGTTCCAGGCGGTACCCAAAGCCAAGGTCTTTGCATTAAATCTATAAAGTTATTTACCGCTTGAATCATATTTCCCCAAGAAGCTGCTGGTGGTGTAACACCCATTCCAAGGTAACTTAATGCAGATTCTGTCATTATAGCTCCACCAATACCTAATGTTGCTGATACTATAATTGAAGGTATAGTATTAGGTAATAAATGTCTAAATATCTTTCTACTATCTCTCAAACCAACTGCTTCTGCAGCTTGCATAAATTCTTGCTCTCTTAAAGAAAGAATTTGTCCTCTTACAAGACGAGCTATACTAGGCCAAGATAAAACCCCGATTATAATCATAACAAATATTATTCTTTTATCTGGACTAACATCTAAGTCTGAAAGCATCGCTCCTAATGTAATCATCATAGGTAAGAATGGTACGCTTAGGAAAATATCAACTATTCTCATTAATACAGAATCTACCCATCCTCCATAGAATCCAGCTACAGCACCTACGATTCCTCCGATAACAACTTCTATTGATACAGCAATAAGTCCAACCATTAATGAAACTCTTCCTGCATACATAAGTCTAACCATGATATCTCTACCTAAAAGGTCTGTTCCAAACCAATAAGTTGAGCTTGGTGGTTGCTTTTTCATAGCAAAGTTCATAGCATCTGGTGAATGTGGTGATAAAAGTGGTCCTACAAAGCAAAATAAGAACATAAATATTATTATCCCTAACCCAACCATAGCTAATTTATTTTTTAATAATCTATTTAAAACTACTCTCCCAGGAGATTGTATTTTTTCTTTTTTAACTTTAGGAGTTTTTGTAACTACTTGTGGTTCTGTATTCATCCTGTTTCCTCCTTTACTTTAGTCTAACTCTTGGATCTACTAGAGCATAAGATACGTCCGCAATTAAGTTTCCTACTAGCATTAAAATAGCTAAGAACATATTAAACGCTATTAAGAAAGGATAATCTCTTGCTACTAAACAGTCATAAGCTACTTTACCTATTCCAGGCCAAGCAAATATTTTTTCCGTCATAAGGGCTCCACCGAAAAGTCCAGGTAATGACATTCCTAAAATAGTTACAATAGGAATTAAAGCATTTCTAAGTGCATGCTTATAAATTACTACTGATTCTTTTAATCCCTTTGCCCTTGCTGTTCTAATATAATCTTGTCTTATAACTTCTAACATACTAGTTCTTGTATATCTCATTAAAGATCCTATTTGGATTAATGTTAATACTAAAAACGGTAAGAACATATGATAAACTACGTCCTTTACATATGCGAATCCGCTTGCTCCCATTCCTGTTGTGGTCATTCCACTAACCGGGAACCAGCCTGTATCAAAAGCTAATATTTTAATTAGTAATAGCCCTAAGAAAAACGCCGGTAAGGATATACCTATGAGTGCTATAACCGTGAAAAATCCGTCTATAAGAGAGTATTGTTTCGTTGCCGATACTATTCCTATTGGTACAGCAATTAATATACTCGCTACAAATGCTGCTATTGATAAATAAAATGAGTTCCACATATAAGTGTTTATAACTTGTACTACTGGTTGTTTAAACTTTAAAGAGTCTCCTAATTCTCCTTTTAAAGCTTTTCCCATCCAATTTACATATCTTACTGGGATTGGCTTATCTAGTCCCATTAATTCTCTTAATTCTTGCTTCTTCTCTTCTGTCATATTGGCGTTGGAATTTGTATCAACATAATCTCCAGGAGCCATTGATATTACAACAAATATTAATAATGAAGCACCTAATACTACTGGAATCATTTGAAGAAGTCTTCTTGTAATGTATGTAAACATCTTTTTACCTCCTTTTTACAAATTGTGTTTTTGGACAAATATGCTCAGCCATACCTAGCTGAGCATATTATATTTTTTTATTCTAATGTTAACTTATAAAGACTTGCTGTAAATTTCTTGTATGGAGTGATTTGGTTTTCAAATCCTTTTACTCTTGAGTTTACAGCCCACATATCTCTTCTTTGATATAAGAAGATGTATGGAAGATCTTCGTTTAATGTTTGCCATAACTCTGCATAAATTTCTTTTCTCTTAGTTTGGTCTGTTTCTTGTAATCCAGCCTTACATAATTCATCAACTTTTGCATTAGAGTAGAATGTCTTATTTTGAGCCCCAGTTGTTCCTAAAGTTCCGTATGGGTCTGGTGATGGAGTTAATCCCCAAGCCATGAAGAACATTTCAGCATTTCCGTTGTTAACTTTTTCTCTAACTGCATTAAAGTCCATTTGTTCTGCTTCAAATTTAATTCCTAATTCAGCATAGTTTTGTTGAGCTATAGGAATGATAGCTTCGTTAACTTCATTTGGAGTAGAAGCTGTAAATTTAATTTCAAACTTAACACCATCTTTTTCTCTTATACCGTCAGATCCAACTACCCAACCAGCTTCATCTAATAATTGTTTAGCTTTTTCTAAGTCAAACTCATATTTGTTAGTTGGTTCTGTATAAGACCATGAAACCTTAGATTGAGGTGTATTAATAACATCTGCAAATCCGCCACTAAAGCTAGCTTCAACAACTTCTGCTCTGTTTAATCCATAAGTTAAAGCTTGTCTAACTTTAGGATCTGAGAATTTAGGATTTGAAATATTCATACCGATATATCCATAACCATTTGTTGGGAATATGTGTAAATCTAAGAATCCAGCTTCTTTTAAAGAATTAACGTTATCTTCGTTAACTGTAGCCATATCCATATCGACTTCACCACTTTGTAACATTTGCATTCTAGTGTCTGCAGAAGTTACTTTATAAATAACGTTCTTTATTTGTGGAGCACCTAAGAAGTAATTTTCATTAGCTTCTAAAACAACTTCTTGTCCAGCTGAACTGCTAACAAATTTGTATTGTCCAGCTCCTAATGGATCTTTGTGGAATTTCTTTATATAATCAAGATTTCCTTGAGTATATTCTGCTCCGTAATGAGCTTTAGAAATTATTCCAGCGCTTAAATCATATATAGCATCAGCATTTACTTCTTCTAAAGTAAATTCTATTGTCTTTTCATCTATAACTTTTATTCCTTCTATTGAAGTAGCTGTACCTTCTTGGTAAGCTTTAGCACCTTTAATCTTAGTGCTATTTACTGGGTCTGAAGGACCATCATAAGTTCCATCACACATAATTGTATAAGTAAACTCAACGTCTGCAGTTGTTAATGGTGAACCATCCCAGAACTTAAGATCATCTTTTAATGTGAATGTGTAAGTAAGACCATCTTCTGATACTGTCCAGTCTGCTAGGTTTGGAATTGCCATACCACCTTCGTCTACTCCTACCATTCCATCGAACATTGACTCAACAACATATACGTCATATGCTGATTCTGCATATAGTGGATTGAAAACTTCATCTGGAGCTTCAACACCGATTACTAATGTATCCTTTCTATTTAATGCAGCTGGCACGTTCTTTGAAGGATCATATCCTGGAATATATCCTTCTGTTGCATCAGATATTTCTCCTGTTGATTCTTGTGCTTGAGTATCATTGCTGTTTCCATTGTCTGATGTGTCTGCATTATTGCCGTTTCCACATCCCCCAAGTAGCATAATACAACTTAAACCAACAGCTAATGCTGAAATAAGCTTTTTCTTCATTTTTTTTCCCCCTTTTTAGTTCTTGTATTTTTATAAATAAATATAATCCCTTACAAGATATAATTACAATTGCAAGCATTATATTACTTAACTAATAAATATACTCATTTAATTTATTATTTTACTGTGTTTACATTTTATTACATTGATAGGTATTGGTAAAATTTTACCATAATCATTTTATTAAGTCAATTATGATTTTAATATTTTTTTAATATTTTTTTTTAATTTTTATTCTTAATCTGTTATCAAATATGCTTGTTTAATTCCATTTTGTTATATTATAGTGTTTTTTGCGACTTTATATTAAATAAGCGACTTTTAATTATTGATTTATTAATACTTATGTTATAATCTTATAAGACTTATTTCATAAAGGAGATGTTTACAAATGAATTGTAAATTTTATTTACATAAAGGTAAAAATAAGAGAGCAGAACAAGGTCGTCCTTGGATATATATAGATGAAATAAATGAATATGATGGTGAATATGAAAACGGAGATATAGTTGAAGTATATAATCATAAGAATTATTTTATAGGAAAAGGTTATATAAATGATCAAAGCAAAATTACTATTAGAATAATGACTAGAGACATAAATGAAGAAATTAACGAAGAGTTTTTCAAAAAAAGATTTGCTCAAGCATGGGATTATAGAAAAACTGTAATAGATACTTCTTCTTGTCGATTTATATTTGGTGAAGCTGATTTCTTACCCGGATTAACAGTTGATAAATTTGGTGACTATTTTGTAATTCAAATATCAACCTTAGGTATGGATAAATACAGAGATATAATAGTTAAAATATTAGTTGAAGAGTATAATGCTAAAGGGGTTTACGAAAGAAGTGATATAAAGACTAGAGAAATAGAAGGTCTAGAACAAACTAAAGGCTTCTTAACCCAACCTTTTGATACTAATATAGAAATAATTGAAAATGGTGTTAAGTACATAGTTGATTTAGAAAATGGTCAAAAAACAGGCTTCTTCTTAGATCAAAAAGAGAACAGAGCAGCTATGCATAGAATATGTAAAGGTAGAGATGTTTTAGATTGCTTTACTCATACAGGTTCATTCGCCTTAAATGCTGGGATAGCTGGTGCAAAATCAGTATTAGGAATTGATGTTTCTCAACATGCTATTGATTGTGCAACAAGAAATGCAGAGCTTAACAACCTTCAAGATACAGTTAAATTTGAATGTCATAATGCTTTTGATGTTCTTGGAGATTGGTCAAGAGAAGGTAAACAATTTGACGTTGTTATCTTAGATCCACCAGCCTTTACTAAATCTAGAAATACAGTTAATGCTGCAATAAGAGGTTATAAAGAAATTAACCTTAGAGGCTTAAAAATGGTTAAATCAGGCGGATATTTTGCTACTTGCTCTTGTTCTCATTACATGAGTGAAGAACAACTAAAAAAGACAGTACTAGAAGCTGCTCATGATGCAAGAAAAACTCTAAGACAAATTGAAGTTAGAACTCAAAGTTCAGATCATCCTATACTTTGGAATTCAGATGAATCATACTACTTAAAGTTCTTCATCTTCCAAGTAGTTTAATTAATTAAATATTTTATTAATATAGAATCTTCATTTATTTTCATAGGTTCAGTATTAGGAAAATATAAACTCATTCTAAATATATAAACAATAATGAAGGTAATAGCACAAATTGTAGCTGTTACCTTTATATATTTTCTCTTAAATATTAAAACTACTATAAAAATAAACGGTATTAAAAAAAGAGGATTATAATATAGTGCATCCTTAATATTTAATTTTATCAAGCTTCTTATTGCCCTAGTTATTCCGCAAGCTGGGCAAGGTATTCCTATAGTACCTCGAATTAAACAAATCGTTCCCGTTAAATTTGAAAAAAATCTTAATAAAATTGCCCATAACATTAAGCTTATAAGCGCTATAAAAATAATTCTCTTATTATTTTTCATATTAAACCTCATGATAATGTGTTATTTATAATCTAATTATATTAATACGTGACATTACAATACTTTATATCTTTTTCTTCATAATTTAAATTAGAATAAACGTCTTTTATAATTTTAGAAACATCTTCTTCTGCTTCATAATACCTATTATCTATATTTATTAAATTACCCCTAACCTCTATAGTATGATTAATTGATCCACTTGTTTGTATTAAGAAATCCCATTCTGATATACCTTGATCTATCACTTCTGATTTATATATATTATTAATAGAATCTATAATCTTTTCAATATCTTCTTCCTCATTAACAAACTTAAACTTTGCCTCTCCAGATAATGATTTAATAGTTAATCCTTTAACTTCATCTTTATTAATATTTACATTTGCACTATCCTCTAAGCTATAATTAGCTATTTCTGGCTCACTACTATAATTAGAGGTTTCTGATTCATTGATCCCTCTTCTTTGAGCATTATCCATAACCATCTCGTTGCTACTACTCTTATCCGTAATTAATCTATTATCAAAAATAGAATATCTTAATCCAACTAAAAATACTAATGCAAAACAAGCTACCATAGATACTATTTTTTTATTCATATACCATTTATCTTTTTTATCATCTTCTAAACTACTTAATGTCTCTTCTATTTTTAAATTAAAAGATTCTGGTAAAATAAAATCTTTATTTTCATCTTCAGTTCTTTTCTTTAAAAACTCATCAAATTTATCCATGAAGCTCCTCCTTTAAAATATTGTATAATTTCTCCTTCGCTCTCGATAACCTAGACTTTACAGTTCCTTCTTTTATATCTAAGACTTTTGCTATATCTTTATATTTCATATCCTCAAAATAAAATAATATAGTTGTCGTCCTTAAATCATCATCTAAGGCATTTATAGCATTATATAAAGTCACATCTTTGTATTTATCATTAACTTGTAGATTTACGAAATGCTCATTTTCAACTGATATTTCTCTGCTTCTTTTTTTATAAAGAGTATTACTCTCATTTATCACTATTCTAATAAGCCAAGTCTTAAAAAAACTTTCATCTTTTAATGATTTTATATTCTTATATGCCTTTAATATAGCTTCTGAAACAGCATCTTCCACATCTTCTTCTTTACTTAATATAGATTTTGCTACCCTATACATGGATATCTTATTTATTCTTATAAGATTACAAAAGGCATCCTTATCTCCACGCTTTGCTCTTTTTACATCTAAACTCATAACATCGTTATTTTGAGTCTCCACTGAAGCCTCCACATCATCCGCTCCCTTCAAAAATTAGACTTTTAATTTTCATAATTTGTTCCTTTAATTTTTATTTTAAATTAAAAAAGAGTGCTATGCACTCTTTCTTTATAAAAATAAAACTTTTTTACTTTTCTATATAATTTTTTCCTTGATAAATATCATTATCAACCAATGCTTTATCTATAGCATTTAAAACTTCCCATTTTTTCAAACTCCACATTGGCCCAATTAAACTTTCTCTTGGTGCATCTCCAGTTAATCTATGTACAACCATATCTTGCGGTATCATAGCTATACCCTTACATATTAAATCGATATAATCTTCCTGACTTAATAATTTTAATTCTCCACTTTCATATTGCTTAACCATTTGTGTTCCGCTCATTAAATGAAGCAAATGGAACTTTATTCCCTGCGCTCCTGAATGAGCTACATAATCAACGGTCTTTAACATATCCTCTTTAGTTTCACCTGGTAGCCCAAAGATAGTGTGTACTACAATCTCAATATTTCTATCTTGAAGCTTCTTTATTCCTTCTTCAAAAACTTTGAAGTCATATCCTCTATTAAAGTTTCTTGCGCTTTCATCATTTATAGTTTGAAGCCCAAGCTCTACCCAAAGATAAGTTTTTTTACTTATCTCTTCAAGTAAATCTACTACATCATCATCTAAGCAATCAGGTCTTGTTGCTATAGATAATGCTACTACATTTTCTTGTTTTATAGCTTCTTCATACTTTTGTCGCAGTTCTTCTACTGGAGCATAGGTGTTTGTATATGCTTGGAAGTAAGCAATATATTTCCCATCCTTCCACTTTTTCTCCATCATTTTTTTTCTATCATTAAATTGTTCATTTATAGATAATATTCTACTACCAGCATAATCTCCTGAACCTCTAGCACTACAGAAAGTACATCCACCTTTAGCTACTTTTCCATCTCTATTGGGACAAGTAAATCCTCCATCTAATGATATTTTATATATTTTTTCATTAAATTTATTTCTTAGGAAATAATTTAAACTATGATATCTTTTACCATTCCATTCTTTTCTCATGTGTAACTCCTACTTTTATGTTTTAAAACTATTTTAAAACACTTGTTTATCAATTACAACTTATTAATATCTAAGTTTTTTAAATCCAAAATATAGTTACCATTAGTATTTTCTTCACCATCAGAAGCAGTTACCTTAAATTTAAAAACATCTTCTTCAAACTTTCCATTAGAAATATTATATTTATCTTGTGGAAACATCGTATCTAGCTCTGTTTGAATTAATGAGCCATCATCACTTTTATATAATTTTATTCGTTCCTTATTATACTCATTGTTATAACTTACTTGTAATATGTCTTCTTCTGGAGAAAAGATAAATTTTGTTACTTTACTCCCCTTTAACAAATCTACTGTGACTAACTTTTGTGCAATAGGTTTCTCTAAAACATCTTCCAATGAGTCAATATTTCCAGTTCCTAAACTTGCTTCTGAATTTCCACCATCGCCACCAGGTTGAGCACTAGACATCAAAGCTTCATCTATATAAGCTATACAAATATAAGAATCTTTATTATTAGTTGTTGTTATAGCTACCCTATTGCCAGTAAAGCTTAAACATACCTTTCCAAAAGAATCTTTAGGAACAACATCTTTATAGAGCATTATTTTGTTATCTCTTAAGTATGTATCTTGAGGTAATGTATTTAAATTAATAACTAAGCTACTTTTTCCACCCTCCTCACCAATAATACGTAATCCACTACCTTTTATATAAATCTCTTTTTCTGATTTTGATTTAACTTCATCAATTTTATATTCCTTGTTTTGTTTTCTAATCTTAAAAGTAATATTCTCTAGATCACTTTTTGGCTCAACGTCTGAACTTCGCACAATATTATAAATAAAGTAAGCATAATTACTGCCTTCTATAGATTGGTCTGGTTTAAATGATATAATTTTTGAAACACCTTCCCCACTGTTCTTGTTTGAAGTTAATAATTCTTCAGAAAGTAAGCTATTAGCACTCTCTAAATCTCCTGAAACGATATTATTCAAGTATTCTTTCACTATATCATCCGCTTTCTTCATATCAAATAAATTGATAGCTACATCATCTTTTTTTTCTATTTGTGAACATCCAAGTAAAATTGTTATCATTAACATTATAATTACTACTAGTGATTTATTTCTTCTCAATTTAATAACCACCTTTAATTTTATTCTTTCTAAAACTAGTCATATAATTTTATTTTTTCTATAAAACTTTATGTTATTCATAAATAAAGAATAAAACTACTGTAAAACTTATATATTTTATATTAGGAATATATTGGGGGGATATAATTGAAAAAAGATTTAACTAAAATTTTTCAGATAGCTGTAGTGTTTATAGGAACAATTGTAGGTGCTGGACTCGCCTCTGGCAAGGAAATAACTCAATTTTTTACTTCATATGGACTAAGTAGTTTCTTTGGAATAATATTTTGTGGTATTTTCTATGTCATAATGGGTTCTATTATTTGTAAAATAGGAATCGCCTATAAACTTAACTCCTATACTGACGTATTAAAAGTAATTAGTCCAAATCTCTTAGGAAAAATAACAGGGATAATTACAACTGTTTATTTACTTTCTAGCGCCTCTATAATCTTAGCTGGCAGTGGTGCTTTAATTAATCAATTTTTTGGTATACCTAAAATTGTCGGAACTTTAATTATGCTCGCAATAGCTTCTATCTTTTTATTAAGAGATACAAATGGCTTAATTGAAGTAAACTCTTTTATCGTTCCAGCATTAATAACTACAATTACAGTAATATTTATACTTTATTTCTTATTTGCTAAGGACACATTAAACTTTGAATTTATAACCAGTATTGAACCACAGAAGAACGGGGTTATTTTATCTACAATTCTTTATGCTGGCTACAATATCCTTTGCTGTTCTGGTGTTTTAGTACCTTTAAGTAATGAAGTAAAAAAATCTAATATTATGGTTTATGGAGTTATTTTTGGAGCATTAGGTTTGACATTACTTTCTTGCATAATTAACTTATTATTATTTATTAATCAGCCATATATATATCAATATGAGATACCTCTATTATTAGTAGCCCAAAGATTCGGTCATATAATCCAAGCTGTATTACTAATAATAATATGGTTAGAAATGTTCTCTACAGAAGTTTCTGATGTTTACTCTATAAGTAAAAGCTTAGAACAAACTTTTAATATAAAGTTTAAGCATGGAATTTTCTTAGTGCTTGCTCTTGCATTACCTATATCACAAATAGGATTTAGTAATTTAATATCTACACTTTATCCTCTTTTTGGTATATTAAGTTTAATATTTATATCTCAATGTATTTATTTTTACATTAAACATAAAAAAGAACTTAATAAATTATAAATTTATAATGACAAATTAATGTAGAAACTGCATATGCAGTTTCTAAAAATATATTTAATAAAATCAGTAAAGCTAATTTTATTCATTAATTTGTCATTTTTCATCTTTCATTCTTAGTTGACTTCAATCATCAAAATAAGTTAATGTAGGTACATTCTTGTTGTTCATTATATCAAATGATACTGGTGGTATAAATGTCTTCTTAACTGATCCTCTTAATTCTGCAATTCTTGTTACTCCAACATATACATCTGATATCTTGTACCATGTTGCGTAATCCACTACTCCAGTCTGAGGTAAATTGAATACACTTTGGAATACTTTTACTGATTCACTAGTTGAATTACCAAAAACTCCATCTACAGCAACCTTGGGGATAAGTGGATAATTTTGAGCTATTCTATTTAATTGCTCTTGTATAGTTTGAACTTCTGGCCCACTTGAACCAACTGTTAAATCATAACCAGGATAAGATTTAGGTGATCCTTCAACAACTTCCGCTGTTACTAGCTCTATATCATTGCCATAGAAGTGGGTCAATATATCAAATGGTACTTGACCTTGGTCTCCAAGATATTTACTTCCCCATTGTGTCATCCAACCAGGGCATTGAACGTTCTTTCCATCACAATACTGTGTTAATAAAGGTTGTTTTCTTCCAAATCTCCTAATATAGGTTGAAAATATATCATCTACTATAACACTTATGCTATCATATAAATTTCTTCCATAATTAAATGCGTGATCATATGCGGTTGAATTTGTTATATCATAATTTTTTCCTTTTCCCCTATACCATTCTGTATATATTCTATTAAGAGTAAAAGATATTATCGCATATACATTAGCTCTTATGGTACTTTCCGGCCAAGTAGAATATATCTCACAAGAGGCTACATTCTTAATATAATCCTTATATGTCACCCTATAATTCGGCGCTGAATCATTATTAGGGCTTCCTGCATGTACTGTTATAAACTCTGGAACTACTGGCTTTGGCAACACAACTCCACTTGTTGGTGGTGGTAATGGCTTATCTACCTCTTCAGGTATCTTAGCTGGGTAGTTACCATTTAGAGTATTTGGCGCTATATTTATAACATCAGCCCTTGTATTACTTCTAAGAATTTCGCTAGATGGAATTAAATAGCAAGGTTGAATGGCAAGAGATTGTGAAAAAATTTGAACACCATTTATCAGCAGATCTTGGAATCCATCTCTTACAATTCTTAAATCGTATAAACTATATGGTGTTGGTCTAGATGGTTCTTGAGAATATGCAAATGGAGGTGCATCTAATTCTATTACTTCTGTTTCTCCTGATGAGTTCGTAACAAGATTTACTTCTTTACTTTCTCCCTCTTGTCCTGCTGATGGCCTCAATATAGCTTTAGTACCATCTATCGGTATATAGGTATCATTTACGTAACATTGTATTTTTAACCTTCCCTTTTCAGCCATGATTTCTCCTTAATATATTTCTCCATTAATATTAATATGATTTTTACTCTTAATTAGTTACTATATTAAATTTATTTAGGTTTTCTTACAAATAAATCTCCAACACTATACTCATCATATCTATTCAGGGTTGTAAAATTAGGTGAATATACATCTCTTATTACATTAAACACTTCTTCTAGGTCAAACATTCCATATCCCCATTCTCTATTAGGATATACATCACCCTGTCTACCTTTCGCTCCACTAATTACATAACTCCTTACTTGGCTAGCATATAACGTTGGATCATTTCCATCTACTATTGCCCATTGTAGTATTAGCGCACATCCTCCACTAACAACAGCCCCTGCAACTGAAGAACCAGTTATTATCTTTTTTCCTCCACCTGTGCTTGTTACTACTGCATTAACTCCACCTGCTGCAATATCCGGTTTTATGTTATTATCTCTAGTATATCCTCTTCCTGATTCTCCAACTACAGAATTATTATTTTGATTGTAATATGCCACTGATAAAGCTCCTTGTGAAGTACTTGGAAGTGTTAACGTAGTATATTCAACCGGACTTAAAAATCTAGTTTCTGAATCTAATAACTCTCTTTGAGGTATCCATGAATAATAATTACCATTTACTATATACTCTCCTGTCAATCTAAATTTCCATATACCCTCTCTTAAATTAGATGCTCGTATATATATTAATCCATCACCTGTACTCTGCTCTGGGTTAGTAAAGTTAACTATCATTTCAGTTCCTTCATAAGTAAACTTAATTTTTCTATTAGTAGTATTTTTCGATGTCATATCTTGGATAATTTCACCTGAAGGCGATACTATTGATAATATTACTCTATTAGGTTTGTCCACCCATATCTCTATGGGCAAAACTTTTTGCCTTGCTCCGACCCTTATCTCTATATCCTTATAATCTCCTGCTTTTTGTATAACTCCTTCTGTATGAGTCTCTGTATTTCCCTGATTTCCTGTTGGTATTACAGCTATAGTAGCAATTCTACCAGTATAACTATTAACTGTTGCTTCTATAAGACCATTTCCTGTATGAGAACCAATATTAGTTCCTAATGGAATATATATAACTAAAGGTCTATTAAATTGCTGTGCAATAGATCCAATATATCTAACAGCTAATAATACGCTTAATGGCGTATAACTTGTAACATTTGAATCTATGAAAGCTCTCTGTAATTCTACTTTATTTGCTGGTGTTAATTTTACTACTACAAATTCACAATCTGGCGCAGCTCCCGTTAATTCTGCATCCCTCCCTCTTGCTCCAATTATGCTAGCCATTTCAGTACCGTGACCTACGGTATCTCTGGTCTGAACTATACTATATGGATTTCCTCCATCTTTTTGTAGTTTTATTGCTTCATTTATTTGCTCTTGTGTATACTCTATTCCATAATTTAAATCATAAATCTCTTTATCACCTTGAATAGTTTGATCCCATATTCTAAATATTCTTGACGTATCGTCTTCCCGCATAAATTCTTTGTTTAAATAATCTATGCCTGTATCTATTATTCCTACTAATACTCCTCGTCCATTTAACCTTAAATAAGGATTATTCCTTATATTATTTATTCCAGAAGCTTCTAAAGGAGTAATCTGACATAAAGTTAATAGAGAAGATATTTCTACATTAACTACTTGTACTCCTAAACTCTCAATATCAACAAGTTCAGACTCCGGAGCAATTATTATCCCAAATGTATCTGAAATTGATACCCCTTTAATTCCTTTTCTTCTTAAGACTTCCGATAAAACACTTCTACTAGGGACTTCAACTAATGCAAATATATCGTTACTATCTATATTACTCACTGTAGAAGGAGGTATAACAATATTATTAGATGTATTAGGTATATTACCTATGTCTGTAGTTACATTTTGAGCATTATTCGTTGTTGCATTAGATGGATTTTCAGTTATATTTACATTTTCTTGTCTACTATTTCTACTATCACAATTTTTATCTCTCACTAAGCTATTTATAACTTCAGTCACTAAACTTAAGCTATCATAAGCACAGACTTCTCCATATCCCCAAGATGGATCTGGATAAAGTACATCTCTTCTATTTCTCTTAGCTCCTATCAATAAATAATATCTTAACCTTTCTCCATAGAGATATGGATCATTTTTCTTAACAGTTCCCCATTCTGTCATCAGTGCACATATTCCTGTTACATTAGGTGTAGCCATTGAAGTTCCAGTCTTAGGTCCAAAACTCCTATTTGGTATAGCTGATTCTATATTCTCTCCTGGTGCTACAACATCTGGTTTTATCTCTCCACCATTATATAATCTTCCTCTTCCACTAAATGGTGAAATAGTATTTGTTAAAAAATTATAGCTTCCTACTGATATCACATTTCTAACTGTAGCAGGAATACCTAAGGTATTATATATCGTAGGATTTAAAAACTTTGTGCTTATATTTAATCCTTCAGATATAGGTAGCCACATATCAAAAGTTCCTTCATAATCATTTACTCTTCTTAAAACAATTGTCCATTGTCCACTTGTAATGAATCCTCTTAATCCCTGTAATACTATCCCTATCTCACCACTTATATCAAATGGTTTAGGCCCAGTATTATATATATCATACCGAGTTGATCCCACAACTCCACTATTAAATCCTTCAACTACATCAATTATTCCACTAGTTTTTCCATCTGGAGATATCACCTCTAAAGTCAATTGAGGTAAAACCGACTTATATAAATTTATAGAAACTATAGTTTCATCTCTAGCTACATTAAAATCTATTTTATTTTCTGAAGTTATCTTTCCTCCAATGTGATGAGCCGCCTCCCCCTCATTACCACCTGCAATAACTATAGTTATTTTCTCTAGACTGGATACAGTTTGGATATACTGCTCTAAAAGACTACTTCCATTATGCGCCCCATCATTAGTACTCAAACTAATATTAACTACCAATGGCATCTGTAGTTCTTTTGATCTATCAACAAGAAATTTTAATCCTCTCATTATTAGAGTACTTAATGAAAATCGAGTTCTTGTTACCTTTACCATTGCAATTGAACTTTTAGGCGCGACCCCATAATACTTTTGATCTATTCTTCCTCCTGCACAAGCTATTCCAGCGACATGAGTTCCATGGCCTACAATGTCATTAGAAGGTACTATAGATAATGGATTGTCTGAAGCTAATGCTTCATTTATTATTGTCTTATTATATATCTTTCCGTCTCCATCTAAATCATATATATACTCTATCCTTGTAGTTCCATCGTCATTCATAAATGCAGGGTGCGTATAATCTATTCCAGTATCTATAAAGCCAACTAGTATTCCTTCTCCTAACAAGTTATATGCTCCTTGTGCTGTTTGCACGCATGAAGCTCTATTTGCTTGAGAATCTGTTATATAAAGACTCTTTGGTAATTCAATATATTGAATTTGTGGATCAAGAGATAAATCCACAACTTTATCCACAGGTATTTTCACCAAACCGAAGCTATACCCTAGATCTTCATAAGTACCTCCCAAGTTATCCACAGTTTGTCTAATTTTATCCACACTTTCCCCAGAAATAATAACAACCTCTATTAAATTGTTACTTGTTTGATTCAAATACGTAGTTGATATGTTTAATTTACTAAGAACTTGTGCTGGTAAATTTTTTAATGCTCCTATGAAATCTTGTCTATATTCATTATTTACTATGATTATCACCCCAAAAAATTTCTATAATCTAGTACTAGTATATGTTTATTAATAAAACGTTGTATTTATTGCAATAAAAAAAGATGCTTTTCAGCATCTTTTATAAATTAATTTCTATTCTCTCTAATTTAGCTACCACTTCGAAGTCTTTTACTGTAACAGTTTCTGTAAGTAAGGCTCCCCCATTACTAACTAATAGATACTTGGAATTACCTAAGCTTTTTAATTGTCTTATAATTCTTTCACCTTTGTAATCCAGAAGGAAAATTCCATTATTGCTAGGTTCCTTTACTAAATGTGCAAAAGCTAAATCGCCCTTAACCATTCTAAACCCAGACATGTCATTGTCCTGAACTTCTATATATAAAACCTTATCCTGTGGAAAACCTTCTACCTTATTTGAGTGAACTGGTAATTCTTTTTTACCCTTAATACTATTTAAACTATAATCAAAAACAGGTACACTCTTTAATACAGAAGCAAAAGCATCATTCCAAACCTCTGATGTTTCAACCTTTTTAGGCCTCTTATTTACTTCTAATGTCTTTCTTTCTTCCATAAGAGCTTCATCAGTAACTACCATGTTTATATCATTTAAGTCTGTATTTAATATTTTAGCTGCTTTACCTATAAATGATTCTTGAACTACTTTTCTACCAAGCTCAACATCATTTATATATTTTTCAGCAACTCCTAACTTTTTAGCTAGTACTTTTTGAGACATACCAGACTTTAATCTTGCTTCTTTAATTCTTTGCCCAACTCTACTCATTTGATTTATTCCTTTCTATTTCTTAAATGCCATTCTCGCTCTTCTATTAAATGGTTTATTAAATAATTAAAAGTCCAATTAATAGAGTTTGGCGTTACCATAGCTAAAACTCCACCTTTTATTTTAGTTCTAGTTAATGCTATAGCTTCTCTTAATTCACTCTCCGGAAAGTTATTATAAATTATTGCTTTTTCCTTTATAGGATTATTATTAATAATCTCAAATCTTAACCCTTCAAGTACCTCTTTTACAGTCATCTCACACATATCTGGTGATATGTTGATAACCTTATAATTAAGATCATTTAACCACTGTATCTCATCCTTAGTTAGACCATAAACTAAAATACATTTATTATTATCTAACATCTCAATCCCCCAATTTAGATTACTCTATTATTGCTGGTTCTTCAAACTTTTCACCAAATGTATCAACAGTTACTTTCTTCATAACTTGATCTTCGTATGGCTTATCATTGTAATCTGTTTTAGTTGAAACTATTTTATCAGCTATATCCATTCCTTCTATAACCTTACCGAATGAAGCATATTGTCCATCAAGATGTGGAGCATCTTCAACCATAATAAAGAATTGGCTTCCTGCTGAGTCTGGACTCATAGCTCTTGCCATTGAAAGAACTCCTTTTGTATGTTTTAAATCATTCTTAAATCCATTTCTAGAGAACTCTCCTTTTATTGAGTATCCAGGTCCTCCGATTCCCATACCTTCTGGGCATCCACCTTGAATCATAAATCCTGGTATTACTCTGTGGAATATTAATCCATCATAAAATCCTCTATTTATTAAATCAACAAAGTTTCTTACTGTATTTGGAGCTACTTCTGGATATAATTCAGCTTTTATAACTCCTCCATTTTCCATTTCGAATGTTACTATTGGGTTTTTCATAAAAAATACCTCTCTTTCATTTTACTATAACTTATTATTATCATATTTATCTACAGCAATTCAATAATTTAGAGCTAAATTATTGAATTATTTTCAAAAAAATAAGCTTCGATGCTCTCGAAGCTTTATAAATAATTATTATTAATTGTTATATTTAAATGTCGTTCCTAAAACAACTCTTGAGTAATCAGAATAATTTGTCAAATTTTTAACATCAATATGTCTAAAAACATAATCTCTTCCTAACTTTTCAATTAAATCTGAGAAAAGGCAAGTTAAAAACGTAGATGAAACTCTATCATACCCATCAAAATCTAACACTACACCTGACTCTATATTACTTATTATACTGTCCTTTAAAACTATAGCATCTTCGCATGAATAACTGCTTCCTAATAATTCCTTAACTTTAATATCCATTCCCATAATTAACCCCCCTCGGTATTTTTTAAATTTTCTGAAAATTCTTTCTTATGTTATTATAATACACCCCATTATATTCTTTGTCAACATTTTAACGATATTTTTTATAAGTTTATTTTATTTTTATAAATAAAAAAGAAGCCTTTCAGCTTCCTCATACTTATAAATTTATTAATTTCCAACTCAAATCTATAAATCGCTCTTCATCTGATGAATTATATACTTCAATCTTCCCTTTTTCATGAGAATCATTTAAAAGACCCTTTTCCTCTAATCTTCTTTTAATTTCCCTTGCAGTACCTAATCCACCATCAATTATATCTACATCATTTCCTATTACATTTTTGATTTCTTCGCTAACAAATGGATAGTGGGTACATCCTAAAACTATAGAAGAAGTATTACTACTATCATATCCAGCAAGCTTTTCTCTTAAATAAGCTTCTAATTCTTCCCCTTCAAACTTTCCATTTTCAACGAACTCCATTAAACCTTCGCATGGTATAGGAACTATATCAGCTTCATCTTTATATCTATTCAATAAATATTTAAACTTATCTTGTTTTACTGTCATAGGAGTAGCCATCATTAATATATTACCTTTTTTATTAAGTTCTACTGCTGGCTTTATAGCGGGCTCTATCCCTACTAGTGGTATATCTGGATAAACCACTCTTAATTCAGCTACTGCAGCACTAGTCGCAGTATTACAAGCTACAACTATTCCCTTTGCTCCTTTTTCTAGTAAAAACTCTACAGTCTTAAAAGTTAAATCTCTTATTTCTTTTTTTGTCTTTGTCCCATATGGTGCATTTTTTGAGTCTCCAAAATATATATAATTCTCATTAGGCATTATCTTAAGTGCTTCTCTTAATACACTTAATCCCCCTAATCCAGAATCTAAAAAACCTATTGGCATCTCTTTCTTATTCAAGGTATTCTCACTCCAATTTACATAGTCCAAATTTATAAACCTTACTATTAAATATTTTATACCTTTATAGAAACTAAATCTACTTACTTTTTTATTATATGTTCAATTATTATTTTACATCCATGATGGAATAGTAACTTTTTCATTTTCAATCATTGTTGATCCTATTTTTCTACTTCTCTTTTGAGAATTTCTAGTTACTAATTCTTGTGCTTCGTTTATGCTTTTCGCTTTAAATACAATTGTCCATCCATTTTTATCGTATTTTCCTGCACACATAACATATTTATCATCATCTTTATTTACTCCATTTGTCATGTCGTAAACAAAGCTATTTACCTCTCCAATATTCTTATAATTTAGTTTAACAAAAATCCCTCTATTACCTTTCATATCGCACCTCCGAACTGTTGTTCTGATATCATTTTATCAGAACACCCGTTCTAGGTCAATATATATTTCAACATTTTTTTACAAATTTATTATCTTAAATTCATTTCACTTCTTTTTATAAGTGGATTTATATATCTTCCTTTTTTCTCAGTACCTTTTCCATAATTAATTGCTTTTGTAGGACATAGATGCAAACAAGCTAAACATCCTGTACATTCTTTTCCCCATATTGGTTTGCCTTTAACTTTTATTGTATTTGAATTACAAACCTTCTCGCATATTCCACATCCAGTGCAATTATCATTTGCATAAAAAGATTTTGTTGACGTCGCTTGCTTTGTAAATAAAGGATTTACTATTGCAGTTAAAATCCCTGGCATAGGTCCTTTAATTACATCAAAAACACCACTTTCTCTACTTTTTATAATTTTATTTATCTCTTTTATTCTATTGTTAGCCTTAACTAATACTTCTTTAGCTACATCGTCACTATCTATATCCCCAAAGATAACATAATTATTAGGCATCACTACTGAAAAGCCACTGGTTAAACTCATTTCATGTTTTGTTAAAGCTTTATTAATAATCTTCATAGCGTTACCAATGTTTTCTCCACAAGTTGCAACTGCATAAATATAATTGTTGTTAAAATTTATAAATTTAATTTTACTTATAAATTCAACTACCATTTTAGGTGGTCCCCATGCATATATAGGATATATAAATCCAATACTCTCATTTTCCTTTAAAATAAATTCATATACCTCATCTTTCGTATCCATTAACTTTGCTATAGGAATCACTTCTTCATCTTTCTCTCCAATACTTTTTGCTACATATAAAGAATTTCCTGTACCCGAGAAATAAAACTTCATTTTTAATCACCTACTTCTTATTAGTTTTTAAAATAATCTTTCTACTTATAGCTCTTGGTAATAACCTATTTGCCTTTACTAATATTTTATTTTTAAATCCAGGAATTATAATAACTTTTCCCTTTTTAAATTCTTCATAACCTACTTTAGCTACAATATCAGCATCCATAAGATATTTCTTAGCCTTTTCTGATTTGTTTATTCCAGCCTTACTTTGAAAACTAGTTCTAACAGGTCCTGGACAAAGACAAGATATCTTTACTCCGAACGCTCTTAACTCTTCATGAATTGCTTCAGTAAGGTTTAATACATAAGCTTTAGATGCATAATAAGTAGCCATTTTAGGTCCTGATGCAAAAGCTGCTGTAGATGCAACATTTAATATTCCTCCTGATTTGTTCTCTATCATCTTTGGTAAAAAATATTTAGTTAATCTAGTTAATGCCTTTATGTTTATATCTATTAATTTCTCTTCTATATTCCAATCTACTTCTGTAAAATTTCCAAATGATCCTATCCCTGCATTATTAACTAAGATATTAACCTTAATTTCATTATCATCAATATAATTAATAAGTTTATTAATTTCTTCTTCTTTAGATAAATCAATATCTAACATAATAATTTTATTTTTTTTATTATTTAATTTATCTGTAGCATTCTTCAGCTTCTCTTTATCCCTTGCTACCAATATTAAATTGTGTCCATCTCTTTTAAAAAGCTTTGCTAACTCAAATCCAATTCCACTGGATGCACCTGTAATTAAAACATAATTATTATCCATACTCTTCCTCCAAACCTTATAAAATTATTATATCACCTAATAATACATAGTAGTATTCACGAAAATAGTCGATATTTTATTTAAATTATATGCCATATTATTACATTTTTTTCAGTATTAGTTATGTTATTGTATATCTTGTACCGACAATCTATACAATATATACAGGGGGGGATTCTATGAAAGATGCAACAATAATGCTTCGTGTTACGGCAGAGCAGAAATTAGCTATAAAACGTACAGCTAGAAAGCTTGGACTTACAATAACAGAATTTACACTTCTAAGCCTTATGAAAGCAATCAGCGATAGCGAAACTAACCAAAATTCCGAAGTTACATTAGATTTGCTTAATTCTAAAGATGGCTAAGCATATAAGAATCATACAATCAACATATAATCGCCATATAAAATTTGACTAATTATTATTTAAATATAGTTTTTTTATTGCAAAAAATATACTTATGTATAATCACCATACATTCACCATAAAAAAGAATATAAAAGGATGTGATAAAAATGAGAATCAGCGCCGATATTGGATACAATACTACTAACTTCATAGGCGAGGATATGGAAGGCTCTTTCCTTTCAACCATAAAAGAACAAACTCATGAATTAGAAACAGCTAAATATATAGTAGAATATAATAATAAAACTTACTTAATAGGAAATACTGATGGTTTTACCAGCACTGAACAATCTAGAGATAAAGATGCTATCTTCCATCTATGCTTATATACTGCTATTGCTGCTTCTATGCACAGTACAATAGATAACAATGTTAGGTTAATTACTGGATTACCTGCTCAATTTTTTGCAGAGCAAAAGCTCCCTTTAATAAGAGCTTTAAAAGATAGACAAGTAGCTCTTAAAATTAATGGTAAATTCAAAAGCTTTACTATAACTAATGTTATAGTCTTCCCTCAGTCTGCAGGCTTATTTTTGTATGATAAATCATTAGTAGAAAAGGATACCTTAGTTGTGGACATTGGTGGCGGTACTGTTGATATTACTTATATGAGTCAAGGTCAGTTTAAAGAAGCAAAAACTTACCCTATTGGAGTTAACAGTATGTATGATACGTTACTTCAAACACTATCTAAGTATGGAATTAACTACTCTAATCGTATGAAAGCCCAAGAATTAATTGATGATCATTGTGTTTATGTTGAAGGAAAAGAAATAGACATTACTAGGGATATAAGTAGTATTTTAAGCTTTAAAGCTAAAGAAATTATAAACTCTATAAAACAATCTTTTCCTGAACAATCTAAATACTCTCGCTGGCTTTTTATTGGTGGTGGATCACTTTTACTAAAGGATTATTTATCTGATTATAAAGTTCTTGATGATGCTCAAATGATTAACGTAAAAACTTATGATATTATAGGACGAACTAAGAATGCATAAGAAAATAAAAACAACGATCACCTTATCTAGCCATATTAAAGAATTTGCATCTAAAGAAGCCGAAAGCTTAGGTTTAGATTTTTCTGCTTACATAACAGTTCTTATAGCAGAAAAACTTCGTGGTTATAATATTATTAACCCAGTAAATTCGTCGACTTCAAATACTTTTACTCCCTCTATAGAAGATATTTCTATCGAATCTAAAGCAGAAATTGATGAATTTCAAATCGATGAATTAGACAGGCTATTATCATTAACAGCAACAGATGAGTGAATCTCATCTGTTGCTGTTATAATTTTTGTATTATTTGTATTACTTGTAATTACAATCTATACAATTTATTTATGTTTTTTATTTTTTTATATTTACTAATAAAAAATCCTTAATTTGTGCTAACATTTCTCTTCTTCTATATTTTTTCATTCTATCATATGGTCTTAAATCTGATGGTATTCCATATGCCTTTATTCCTAATCTTCTTGCAATATAGATTGCTCTTGGTAAATGATATCTGTTAGTTGATATTATTGCGCTATTTATATTAAAAATATATCTTGCCCTATACATACTGTCATATGTGCAAAGCCCTAATCCATCTAACAATATTACATCAGTATCTATTTCCTCATAATTTTTCTTAATCCATCTCTTCATTACTAAAACTTCATTATAAGTTTCATCTTTTTCTTCACCTGTAAGTAAAATATTATCGCACTTATTATTTAAATACACTTCCACCCCTATTTTAATTCTATCCGCTAAAAGATCACATGGATTTCCATCTGGCCGTACTCCTGCTCCTAATACAATTACAGAATCTAATTTTGCTAATATAGATAAATCATCTATTATATATTTTTTTCCGTAATGCTGTATTATTAGTAATATAGTTGCTATAAACAATATCATTAAAATTATTAATACTAGCAATACCAATAAAATATACCTCATAAATACTCCCAAAAATTATTATATTATATGATATGTGTTTTCCAATTATTTTGTATACTTATTTTATTATGCATAACTTTACCCTTTTGTAATTAAAATAATATATTTTTGACACTTAAATGCCACAAAACAGGTATATTATAAAATCATAAGATAGTTAATAAATTTTTCCCCCAAAACCACCCTTTTATAAATTTACACATTAACCTAGCACTAATGTCCCCCAACTAAAGTGCTAGGTTTTTTGTTTAAATCTATCAAAAATCGAAAGTATAGTTGCAACTATTATTCCTATAACTCCACCAATAGAAAAAAATAAAATTACATCACCTATTATAGCTCCGATTATAGTTCCTATTCCAACACCTGAAGCTATTCCTTTAGCCAAATGTTCATAATCTTTTTCATATAAAACTAATTTTCTCCACACACAAATTCTCCTCCATATATATAATTGAATATCAGTTATTTAAATTGCTTATAATTTCATCAGTTTAATTAATATTTTCTATTCTATACCCTTTCTCCTCTAAGTAATCATCTAATCATCCCAATCCCACTATTTAAACTCTAATTTCGTTCTTATTAAGTTATAACTTTCCACTAAATATAGTTTTTAATAACTCTTTATGTTATATATATTACACTTTGTTTCTTTATTTGTAAATACCTTCCTTTAAAAATAATCTTCTAACAATAAAAAAATCTATTTCTGAATGATACAAAACATTCAGAAATAGATTTTTTATAATTCAACCTTCATTTTTACATGTGGTATACTCACTTCGTCATACACATCTGAAATCACTTTAAAGCCTACACTTTCATATAAATCTTTAACATATAGTTGTGCTGATAAAACAACTATACTTTGATCTAAATCATTTTTTATAAATTCTAAGCAAGCTTCCATCATTTTTTGAGCTATGCCTTTCCTTCTATGACTTTCAAGAACTAATACTCTTCCAATAGATGTATAATCGTATCCAATTCCTTTAGGAACTATTCTAGAATATGCAACAACTCTTCCATTTTCCTTTAACATAACATGATGACATTTCTTATCCTTATCGTCAAAGTCCTGTTCCGAAGTAATTTCTTGTTCACAAACAAAAACTTCAAACCTAGACTTAGCAATTTCATACATATCATCAACTGTTAAATCATTAAAAGACTTTATTTCAAAATTCATAAACTCCTCAACTCCTTTCACCGTACCGCTAAATAACCCATTTTCGCCAAAGGCATATTTATCTTTGCAAAGCCAAACTATCTCGTTTGGCCATTTCCATAAATAATATATTTAATAGTAGTAAGCTCTTTTAACCCCATTGGACCCCTTGCATGTAACTTTTGAGTACTTATTCCTATCTCTGCTCCAAATCCAAACTCTTCACCATCGGTGAATCTAGTTGATGCATTAACATATACAGCTGCTGAATTCACTCTTTGTAGGAACTTTTGTGAGCTTTCATAACTTTTAGTAACAATAGCTTCAGAGTGTCCTGAACTATAATTATTTATATGCATTATAGCTTCATCTATATCTTTAACAACCTTTACCCCTATTTTATAATCTAGATATTCGTTGTACCATTCTTCTTCTGATGCAAGTACTACGTCTTTGTCATAAGCTATAGCACTTTCATCACCTCTCACCTCTACTCCATTTCCTCTTAGTTCCTTTAATATAAATGGCATAAAAGCTTCAGCTATCTTTTCGTTAACTAATAGCTTCTCAGCAGCATTACAAACTGATGGCCTTGAAGTTTTAGCATTAATAATTATATTTTTAGCCATTTCAAAATCACAATCTTCATCAATATAAATATGGCAGTTACCGGTTCCCGTCTCTATTACTGGAACAGTTGCATTATTTACTACAGCTTTTATAAGTCCTGCTCCTCCTCTCGGAATAAGGACATCTATGTATTCATTTAATCTCATCATTTCTGTAGCTACTTCTCTACTAGTATCTTCTATTAATTGAATACTGTTTTCTGGTAAATTTACAGATTTTAAAGCTTCTATTAATACCTTTACTATTGCCTTATTAGAATATATAGCCTCTTTTCCACCTCTTAATATAACTGAACTTCCAGCTTTAAAGCAAAGTCCTGCTGCATCACTAGTTACATTAGGTCTTGCTTCATATATTATTCCTATTACCCCCATAGCAACTCTTTTTTGTCCTATTTGAAGTCCATTTGGTCTAGTCCACATTGATACAACTTCACCTACTGGATCTGGAAGACTAGCCACTTGTCTTAGTCCATTAGCCATCCCTTGAACTCTATCTTTATCTAAGGCTAATCTATCTAACATAGTTTTAGCTGTTCCTCTATTTACAGCTTCTTGTAAATCAATTTTATTTGCTTCAATTATAAAGTCTTCATATTTTACAAGATAGTCAGCCATAGCTAATAAGCCTTTATTTTTTTCATCTGTAGATAAATTACCTAATATATTGGAAGCTTCTTTTGCTTTTTGTCCTTTTAAAATTAACTCGTTCATAATTCATCCTCCTAATTATTGTTTAAGAAATAATGTTCCAATCTCATCACCATTCATTATGTCTAATAGAATAGTTGGTTCATTACCATTTGCTAATATCATATGTGCACCAGATGAAGTTGCATTCTTAGCCGCTGTTAGTTTGGTCGCCATTCCACCTGTTCCTAAACTACTTCCAGCTCCTCCAGCACATGCTTCTAATTCTGGTGTGATTTCTTCTACTACTCTAATAAGTTTTGAATCTAAATTCTTTCTTGGATCTGAATCATAAAATCCATCAATATCCGAAAGAATTATTAAAAGATCTGCTGAAACTAATCCAGCAACTATCGCAGATAAATTATCATTATCACCAAATCTAACTATATTTTCTATCTCATCTATAGCAACTGTATCATTTTCATTAACTATAGGTATTATTTTATTTTCTATCAAAGTTTCAAATGTATTCACAACATTCTCTCTTATATGATTATCTTCTACTACATCTCTTGTTAAAAGTACTTGTCCAACAATATGGCTATATTCTCCAAAAAACTTACTATATATATGCATAAGCTCACATTGTCCTACAGCAGCTGCGGCTTGCTTTTCCTTTATTGTCTTTGGCTTTTCTTTTAATTTTAATTTATTAACACCTACTCCAACAGCACCAGAAGTTACTAAAATAACCTCTTTTCCACTATTCATTAAATCTGAAATAACTCTTGTTAATTTTTCAATTCTAGTTAAGTTTATATTTCCATTTTCATAAGTAAGTGTTGATGTTCCTACTTTTACAACTATTCTGTTGCAATTCTTTAGTTCATTTCTATAATTCAAAATTCTCAACTCCTATATTATAATTGTTATCTCTATATTATAATTATTTTTAAGAATTTTTACCATAAAAATCAACATTCTGTTTTTTCTTATCTATATACATAAAAACTATTGATTTTTTATATTTTTGCATATAGAATGAATATTGTTGCATAAATATTAATTTTTATACAAAGGGGGATGCAAAATGGATTTATCAAATTCTAAGTCATTTAGTGAAAATAAATTTAATTTTAAAAATAATATAAAATTCATTATACCTTCATTATTAGGTGTATTATTATTCATGATTCCTATAAATTATAACGGAGAAATCACAATTCCTGTAGCTATTCTTTCTAGTAAGTTAACAGATATATTAGGCTCATCACTTCCTTATATAATTGCTGTTACTTTAGCTATATCAGGTATTATGACATTAATAACTTTTGTTTTTAAACCTAAGTTTATTTTGGATAACAAATTTTTAAGCACTTTATTTAAAACTACACCACTTTGGTCTATCTCTAGAATTGTAGGTAGTATATTTGGTATATTAGTTTTATTACAAGTTGGTCCTGAATTTATAATTAGTGATGTAACTGGAGGATTTGTTTTTAATGACTTACTAACTATCCTTTTCTCAATATTCCTTTTTGCAGGTTTATTATTACCACTTTTATTAAATTTCGGATTATTAGAATTTGTTGGTTCCCTTTTAACTAAAGTTATGAGACCTTTATTTAAATTACCTGGACGTTCTTCAATCGACTGTATTACATCTTGGCTTGGAGATGGTACTCTAGGAATAATATTAACAAGTAAACAATACGAAGATGGTTTTTATACAGAAAGAGAAGCTGCTGTAGTTAGTACAACTTTTTCAGCTGTTTCAATTACTTTTAGTTTAATAGTTATTCAAACTATAGGGCTTGATGGAATGTTTATTCCTTTTTACTTAACAGTAACTTTAGCTGGTATCGTGGCTGCTGTAGTAGTTCCAAGAATACCACCACTTTCAAGAAAAAAAGATACTTATTATAAAGGTAAAAAAGCTGAAAATTCATCTGAAGATATTCCTAAAGGATATAATTCTTTAAGCTGGGGATATAAATGTGCTTTAGAAAAAGCTGATGAAAATTCTGATATAAAAAGATTTTTCATAGATGGATTTAAAAATATATTAGATATGTGGATGGGTGTACTTCCAATCGTTATGTGCTTTGCTACGTTAGCGCTTATAATTGCTGAATTTACTCCAGTATTTAAAATACTAGGTTTACCATTTATACCTATTCTACATTTATTACAAGTTCCACAAGCAACAGCTGCTGCACAAACATTAGTAGTTGGATTTGCTGATATGCTATTACCATCAGTTATAGCTTCAACTACAATAACTAATGAAATGACTAAGTTCATAATAGCTTGTACTTCTGTAACTCAACTTATTTATATGTCAGAAGTGGGTGGAGTTTTATTAGGATCAAAAGTTCCAGTAAACTTAAAAGAGATGTTAATCATCTTCTTAGAAAGAACATTAATAACACTACCAGTTATTGTACTGATAGCAAACATTCTTTATTAGTTAAAAATTTAAAATGCTAAATTATAAATTAATGATAAAAATCAGCCTTTGTGCTGATTTTTTTATATCAAAAAAAAAGAAACTGCCTAAGCAGTCTCCACATTAATTTATCACTTTTAACCTCTAACTCTTAACTTTCTAAACCTATTATACGCTGCCATTATTTCTTGCTTTCTTGGCATTGCAAAGCTTCCGTAGCCACCTTTTATCTTATCTATATCTATTAGATTAATTTGTAAGACTTCGTAACCTCTATCTACAGCTTCTTTTACTGTTAAGTTCTTATTCATTAAATTCATTTCTACATACTTCATAAATGATCCTATAGTATTTAATTGCTCTGAATCCACAATTTGTTCTACAGCTCTTAAATCTATATTTTCTTTATTTATAGAAATTCCATCTATTCCTAATGATTTAATTTTTACACCCCTTGGTCCAGATTCTATAGTTCCTTTTTGTAGAACTCTCTTAGTATTAATCTTAACCTCTATTTCTTTGTTATGGTTAATTATTCCTCTGCTTAATGCTTTTGCTTTTTCTGTAACTTCAAAAGGTTCATAATTGTCCATTTGAACTACTAAATCAGCTATATCAAAAAAGTCTCCACAACTTCCTGCTACAAGTATAGTTGAAATTCCTAATTTTTTATAAAGGCTTTTAGCTACATCTATATAAGGTGTTATAGGCTCCTTCTCTTTAGCAACTAATTGCTGCATAATACTATCTCTAATCATAAAGTTTGTTGCTGAAGTATCTTCATCTATTAGTAAAGTATTAGCTCCTGATTCTATTCCTTCAACAATATTAGCTGCTTGAGACGTACTTCCACTAGCATTTTCAGTATTAAAACTCTTTGTATCTTTCCCATTAGGAAGATTATTTATAAAAAGACTTATATCTGTGTTAGTTATAGCTCTTCCATCTTCTGCTCTAACTTTTAAGGCAGTATCCTCTGTTATTACAAACTCTCTTCCATCACCTTCTATATGATTATATACACCTAGTTCTAAAGCTTTTAATAAAGTAGACTTTCCATGATAACCACCACCAACAATAAGTGTTATACCTTTAGGTATACCCATTCCCTTTATAACACCTCTATTAGGTGTATTAAATTCAACTTCAAGCTCCTTAGGTGATACAAATCTTTTTCCATCTCTTAATGGCTTTGACGATACTCCACTTTCTCTAGGAAGTATTGAGTTATTAGCTACAAAGGCTACTAACCCTCTATTGTTAAGATTATCTCTAATATAGGTTTGATCTTCTACTAATTTCACTCTATTTATTAACATCTTACTATCTATATTCTTATATATAAGTGTCTTTTCTACTAATATAGGCACCACATTAAATAATATCTTTTCTAACTCTTTAGCTAATACGCTTCTACCTTTTGCAGGAAATCCCACATAAAATCTAACTTCTATTTTATCATTATTAAAAACAACTGAAGTTCTATCTAATATTTCTTGAGGACATCTACTAATTTCAATTAATCCACTTTTTCCAGACCCAAATATCTTTTCTCCGCATTTTCTTATATTTTTGCTAAATAACCTAGTTAAAAAATCACATACAGCTATATTTTTATATTTTAAATCTAGTAAGTTATTAGGAAATTTAGCTACATTGTTATCTACTATTATTCTTACTCTTGATGGTGCTGCAAAAGGATCTCCTTGGACATGATCTATACTTAATATAAAGGTTCCAAAATCATATTGGCCTTCTAAATCTTTATATGATCTATATCCTTTACCATCTATTCTTTGTAGGTCTTTTTTTAAGTCATTTTGATTTTTCATACTATTCACCTTTTATTTCTGAAAAAAATTCATCTATTAACTTTTCGCTAGCTCTTCTATACATATTGCTCATATTTATAAATGAACAAAGGAGTAAAAACTTCTTTTCGAAATCTCCTTTAAGCTCTGCATTATTTTCTATTAATTTTTCTATTTCTTCTTCCTTATTATCTACACCTTTTTTAAACTCTAATACATCATTTTCTGATTCGTCTAAAAATGCACTATATAATTCTCTTAAAGGATAAGACTCATCTTCTGAAAAGCTGTCTATTATTTTATTTAAACTTAGTTTTATATCATTAATAGATAATGCTCCCTTTAAATTATAGATTAATGACATAATTATTATATGCTCTTTTGTATATTTTTTATTTTTAATAGGCAATAATAACTTTCCTTTAGCATAATTATTTATCATCGTCTTAGTGAGAATTTTATCATCTTCCGTTCTCTTTAATGATGATAGCTTTCCCTCAAATAGTTGAATTACTTGATCCATATATAAATCAATCTCTGGTATATCATCCATAGGTATTCCATTTATAAAGTCAATATTGTCTACTAATTCTTTTATATCCATATTTCCTCCTAGTAGTTTTTCAAACTACTTGTAATAGTTATTCATATTTAATAATAATAGTATTTTTGAGATATTTCAAGGAAAAGCTAAATATTTAATAATAAGTAAGAAAAATCTGCTAAAATGAACTTTGACTCTTAGTAACAAATACTAAATAATATAAATATAATATCACATAGTTTTAAAAACTAGGTTGTATCGTGGGGTGTATTTATGTATAAAAAATTAAGAGAACCTATAAACTCTATTACTCATTTATTAGGTGCCATATTATCATTCATTGCTTTATTTGCAATGGTAGCTAAAGGCGTTATGACTAATGCTTCTAACATAGCTATTATCTCAGTAACTATTTTCGGAATTAGCTTAATACTTTTATATACAGTATCAGGAACTTATCACGGTATAATTTCAACTGATAAAATAATTAAATTTTTTCAAAAATTAGATCATTCAATGATTTTTATATTAATAGCTGGTTCATATGCTCCATTCTGCTTAATAGGTTTAGGTGGAACATTAGGTAGAAATATGTTCATAGTTATGATTTCAATAGCCATTGCAGGTATAGTATTTAAGCTTTGTTGGTTTAATGCTCCAAGATGGTTACAAACAGCTCTTTATATAGCAATGGGTTGGAGTGCAATATTTGTTATTAAACCTCTATATGCTGCTTTGCCACCTGTAAGTATCTTCTTATTAGTACTTGGTGGAATATTTTATACAATCGGTGGTGTAATATACGCTACTAAATCTAAAAAAATAAAAATAGGTACCTTTGGATTCCATGAAATCTTTCATGTATTCATATTATTAGGTAGTTTAACTCACTTTACTTGTGTGTTTACTTACTTATTATAAAAACAAACTGAAATAAGGCAGGTAAAATTATGAATTTATCCTATTCACTTAAAGCTTATGAAGAAGGAATGACTGACGGAATAAAAGAAGGTCATTTTAGCTTATTAATTAAACTACTAAGGAAAAAATTTAAACACATACCTGAAAAATATATAGATTCATTAACTGATTTAGAAAATGATACTATTATCTCTATTGCATTAAGAATTTTCGAATTAGAAACTTTAGAAGATTTAGATGTATTTCTTTTAGTTAAATAGAAAAGAGTGGTTGAATAAAAACAACCACTCTTTTTATATTAATTCTATCCTATTCCTCCATACATAACGCCTAAAATTATTATAAGTATAGTAATAAATACAAATCCATACTTTCCAAACAGCCTAAATCCTTCTCCTAATTTTAAAGATGATCCTAAATTAATTTCATCCATAGCTCTTTCTTTATCAAAAATATAGAAAAATACACTAAATGTAATTAGAGCTCCTAATGGTGATAAAACTATTGTTACAAAATTAGTAAAGTTATCAAATAGGTTCATGCTTAAACTCAATGGTATAGCAATTATAAAGCTTATAAAAGCTATAATTAAAGCAGTATTTTTTCGTTTGCTTTTTAATTGTGTCATAAAAGATTCAACTGATCCTTCTAACATATTTACAGCTGAACTAAAAGCCGCAAAGATCATGCTTAAAAAGAAGAAGATAGCTAATATCCGTCCTGCAGGCATTTTTTCAAAAATAGTTGGAACTGTTACAAATAATAATTGTGGTCCTGCTGCTGGATCTAATCCAAAAGCAAATGCCGCTGGCATTATTACAAAAGCTGCCAATAATGCTGCTGCGGAATCTAATATAGCTGTAGTAAATGCTATTTTAGGTATATCAAATTCCTTTTTCATATAGCTTCCATATACCATCATTCCACACCCATTTAAGCTTACAGAAAAGAACGCTTGCCCCATAGCCATTACCCAAGTATTTGCTTTAAAAAGGTATTCCCATTTTGGTGTTAATAAGTATTTAACTCCATCCATAGCACCTGGTAATGTTAATGATCTTACTGCTAATGCTATAAATATTAAAAACAGACCTGGCATAATTATATTATTTACCTTCTCAATACCCTTAACTGCTCCAAAGCCAATTATAAGCGCGGCCATTAACATTGCTAATAACGTCCATACTACAGTTTCACTACTTCCTGCAAATCCATCAAAGAATGTCGGTATATTAACTTTATTAATTTCCCCTGTCAAACTCATAGTAAAATATTTCATTATCCATCCTACTACAATGTTATAAAACACCAAAATTCCAACTAACCCGATGGCCGGTGTCATCCCAAATAAACTTCCGAATTTTAGTTTTCTCTCTGTGAAGGAATCTTTTATAGATTTGAATGCTCCACCTTCATTCGCTCTTCCAAAAGCAAATTCAGCTATTAAGCCTGTAGTTCCAAGTAAAATTACACATAAAAAGTATGGTATTAAAAATACTGCGCCTCCGTTTTGTCCCATCTTATACGGAAACATCCATATATTTCCCAATCCTACTGCTGCACCTATACAGGATAAAACAAATCCCGAACTGTTAGTAAAAGTTTCTCTTTTCTTTTTACTCATTTTTATATCCCCCTATATTTTAACTAAAATAATTAATATTAATTGCTAAAAATACTTTTTGCTTTGTGCTTTATTACTACTATCCTAAATTAAAATGATAAAAGCCCCATAGTTTTTGCTATGAGGCTTCTTAATATAAATCAATTTATAGAATATAAAAAAGCCACATAGATTTTTAATTTATCTATATGGCTACTTAAGTTCGTTTTAAAGCACGACAATTAACTTTAACCAATATAGATACAAACTCTTTTCAGCTTGCATCTATAAGTTAAACACAAGCTCTATCTATAATAGCTAAAGTAATAAGTAGTATTAACTTTTTTAGTCAAATCTAAGTTAATAATCTTATCCATAAGTCTAGCTCCTAATAATCAATTTTCTTTATTTTATCATTTTTTCTTTATTTGGGTCAAGAAAATTTTTACAAAGATATTTTTTGTAATTTTCTCACTAATTCACTTGCCGAATAATGTATATTTCTATGTAAAGTTAAAAACTTTATGTTATAATATCGGGAGAATAATAAATGAAATGGGGTATGTTTAGTGATAAATGTAATAAACGTAAGTTTAAGATACGGGTCTCGTAAATTATTTGAAGATGTAAATATCAAATTTACTCCTGGTAACTGTTACGGTGTTATTGGTGCTAACGGTGCTGGAAAGAGTACATTTTTAAAGATATTATCTGGAGAAGTTGAACCAAATACTGGTGAAGTAATAATTGCTCCAAACACTAGAATGTCTGTATTAAAACAAGACCACTATCAATATGACGAGTTTCAAGTTTTAGAAACAGTTATAATGGGTAACAAAAGATTATATGATATAATGAAAGAAAAGGACGCTTTATATGCAAAACCAGACTTTTCTGATGAAGATGGAATTAAAGCAGCAGAGCTTGAAGGTGAATTTGCTGAATTAAACGGTTGGGAAGCTGAATCAGAAGCATCATCATTATTACAAGGATTAGGAATCGGAACAGATGCTCACTATAAAACAATTTCAGAATTAACAGGTGGAGAAAAGGTTAAAGTATTACTTGCTCAAGCTTTATTCGGTAACCCTGGAATACTAATTCTAGATGAGCCTACTAACCACTTAGATATAAAATCAATCAAGTGGCTTCAAGACTTCTTAGGTGACTTTGAAGGTACAGTTATAGTTGTATCACATGATAGACACTTCTTAAACGAAGTATGTACTCATATGGCTGATGTTGACTTCGGTAAAATTAAGCTATACGTTGGTAACTATGACTTCTGGTACGAGTCAAGTCAATTAGCTACTGCTATGGCTAAAGACCAAAATAAGAAAAAAGAAGAGAAAATTAAAGAATTACAAGACTTCATTGCTAGATTCAGCGCTAATGCTTCTAAGTCTAAGCAAGCAACTTCTCGTAAAAAGTTATTAGATAAAATTACATTAGATGATATCCAACCATCAAGCAGAAGATATCCATTCGTTGGATTTAAGCCTGAAAGAGAAGTTGGTAATGACATATTAGTAGTTGAAGGATTATCTAAAACTATTGATGGAGTTAAGGTTTTAGATAATGTAAGCTTCAGAGTAAATAAGGAAGATAAGATTGCTTTTATCGGAAACGAAATTGCAATAACAACTTTATTTAAGATAATCAACGGAGAAATGGAACCAGATGCTGGTACATATAAGTGGGGAATAACTATAACTACAGCTTACTTCCCTAAAGACAACTCAGAGTTCTTCAACGATTGCTCATTAAGTTTAGTTGATTGGTTAAGACAATTCTCTGAAGAAAAATCTGAAAGTTATATTAGAGGATTCTTAGGAAGAATGTTATTCTCTGGAGAAGAAGCTTTAAAAGAAGCTAACGTATTATCTGGAGGAGAAAAGGTTAGATGTATGCTTTCTAAAATGATGCTTTCTAATGCTAATGTATTAATTTTAGATGGTCCTACTAACCACCTTGACCTTGAATCTATTACGGCTGTAAATAACGGCTTAAGAGACTACAACAGTAACATATTATTTGCGTCTCATGACCACCAATTTGTGCAAACTGTAGCTAACAGAATAATTAAAATTGACGATAATGGATCAATCTTAGATAGATCTATGACATATGATGAATTCTTAGAAAAATTCGGTGAATAAAAAAGTGGCCACTATGGCCACTTTTTTATTCACTAATAATTTATATGTAAACTTTTCTTTTTCACAGATTATATTAAATAATTTATAGGCAATTTTTTAACATCATCTTTTATAATTATTAATTAAACTGCTTCTTCTACTTTTTTATGTTCTTCTTTATGATGCTCTTTTTCAGCATTAACTTCCCAGTGAATTACAATTGCAAGTACAGTTCTTACAACGATTATTGCAGCTAATATCCACATTTCATCAAGAGTTCTAACAAGAACAGTCTTTAATATCTCTGCTCCCATCTTGAATTCTAATGCTAATGATAGTGCTTGTCCTAATTCAATCTTTATAGGATAGTTTCTTTTTCCTATCATATTAGCAACATATTGAGCAAAAGCTTTTATACCAGCAACTAATATTACTATTACACCCATTGCCTCTAATAAATGAATTACTAAAGGTATTAATTGTTCCATCAAATGTTCTAACATTCCATATCCCCCTATATTATGTAAAATTCCTTTATTATTATAATCTATATATATCATTAAATCTATATAAACTTGACATAAATATGTTAATATATAATAAACTTATAAAATTTTAATTTTTTTCTAGGAGAATTTACTATGATAAAAATATATAATAGAAACTCAAAAAAATATGATACTGAAAATGTTGCAGGTGGAAACTACATAAAATGGTGTTATGAATCTCCTATTGGTAAAAGCTTTACAGAACTATTAATAAAGAAAAAACTTTTTTCTAAGGTTTATGGTAAATATTGTGATAATAATCTTAGTAAAAATAAAATTTCTAGCTTTATTAATGATTTTGATATAGATATGTCTATTTGTAAAAATAATTTAAATGACTTTAGAAACTTTAATGATTTCTTCATTAGAGAATTAAATGATGCTGCTAGACCTATAGACATGGATACGGATAAACTTATCTCCCCTGGAGACGGCCGTTTATTTGCTTATACCGATATATCTGTAAATGATTTGGTCCAAGTAAAAGATATAACTTATAGCTTAGCAGAACTTATTCAGGATAATGATATTGCTAATGAATATGAAGGTGGAGTATGCTTAATATTAAGATTGTGTCCTACTGATTATCATAGATTTCACTTTGTAGATTATGGTACATGTGAAAAAACTAACTTTATACCTGGAAATTATTATTCAGTTAATCCAACAGCTTTAGAAAGAGTTGCTAAACTATATTGCCAAAATAAGAGAGAATGGTGTGTATTTCATTCTGAAAACTTCGGAGATATTATTCATGTAGAAGTTGGAGCTACTTGTGTAGGCTCAATAATACAGAATTATAAAGAAAATACACCTATTTCTAAAGGTGATGAAAAAGGTTATTTTAAATTTGGTGGTTCAACTACTATACTTTTCTTTAAACCTAACACTATAATAGTAGATGAGGATATCCTGACTCAATCATCTTTAGGATTTGAAACGAAAGTAAATATGGGTGAAACTATAGGCAAAAAATATAGATAACTTTCAGTATATGGAATGGAGGATTGTTTATGGGGGATTTAATTTATAGACTACTTTTATTTTTAAATGATAGTCGTGAGGAAACATTAAACTATACTATAGCTCTAACTATGATTCGTAATATTAGAGAAATACCTAATATGACAATAAATAAACTAGCAGATATGTGCTATACATCACCAGCTGCTATAAGTCGTTTTTGTCGTAAACTAGGCTACTCTAGTCTATCAGAATTTAAAAAAGCTTTATCTATTTCAATCAATACCAACTTTGATAATAGCTTTTCTAAACCAAGGGGCTTTAAAAATAAAAGAAGTAGAGAAGAGATTTTAAGCATAATGCATGACGAGATTTGTAGTGAACTTACACTTACTAAAAATTCTTTAGATTTAAAACTTATAGATAGAGTTATAGATTTAATTTATAGAAGTGATCATATTTGTATATTTGGTACTTTATTTTCTCAGTTAATGTGTCAGCAATTACAAACTAACTTTGCAAGAGTAGGAAAACTAATAAATATAGCTACTGATATCCAAGCTCAAGAAAAGCTTGCAAGCTCATTAACACCTAATTCCTTAGCTATACTTATTTCTCCAACGGGTAGATTTATAGCTTATCATGAACGTGTATGGAATAACCTTCTATCTACTGACTGCAAAATAGTTACTATAACAGAAAATAGAGAAAATGCTTATAAAGACGGATCTGATTACATAATTTATCTAGCACCATCAGAGTATAATAATGAATACTCTCCTGAAAATCAACATTCCCTTATGATGCTAGTTGAATACCTATTTATAAGATATGCAGATTTATATAACCACTATTAATAATTTACAATTTAAAATTAAAAATTTTTAATTAGATAAAGCCAGCTTATGCTGGCTTTATTCATTAACTTTTCACTTTAAATTCTTAATTAAAATTCAGCTCTTTCTACCTTTTCAATTTGTTCTATAACATTCTTGAATTGTGGTAAGTATTTTTTGTGAGCTAATAACATTTCGTTTAATAATTTTCTTCCTTCAGCATCATCAGATACTAATGGGTTAGTTGTCATTGCTAATAATGCAGTGTTGTAATCTCCTGTATATGCAGCTTCTGCAGCTAATCTTTCGAATGCCTTTATTTGAGAAACTAAACCTTGAGCGAATATTGGAAGATCAGTAACTGTATCAACTGGTACTGGACCATCCTTAGTTATCTTACAGCTTATTTCTATAGCTGATTCATCTTCGAACATCTTTAATCTTCCGTTGTTCTTAGTATTTACAGCTAAAACTGTTCCCTTATCATTGTAGATGCTTGAAATAACTTCACAAGCAACATCTGAGTAGTGAGCTCCACCTCTCTTAGATAATTCTTCAGGTTTTTCTTGTAACTCAACATTTTTATATAATTCAAATAAGCTCTTTTCAACAGCCATAACAACTTCAGCTCTTGTTTGACCTTTTTTGTATTCTTCTAATTCATGCTCAAGCATATCTCTCTTTTTATAGTAATATCTATGGTATGGACATGGCATTAATCCTGTTGCTTTTATGAATGCTGGATCCCATCCCATTGCAGCAATATTAGCCATTGATTGAGAGTTATCGCTATTTAACATTTTTTCCATTACTTCAGCAGTAACATCATTTCCGTCAAGGTATACTCTTTGACCATATACCATGTGGTTTAATCCAACTTGGTCCATAGTTATTCTTGATTTATCTACTCCTAGTAAATCTGCAGCTCCAAATTCCATTCCTATTGGAACATTACATACCCCTATAACTTTCTTATGATTGCTGTATCTTAATAAAGCTTCTGTAACTACTCCAGCTGGGTTTGTAAAGTTAATTAACCAAGCATTTGGACATAATTCTTGCATTTCTTTAGCTATGTCTAAGATAACTGGAACTGTTCTTAAAGCTTTGAAAAGTCCACCTGCTCCATTTGTTTCTTGACCTAAGAATCCATGACTTAGAGGGATTCTTTCGTCCTTAGCTCTAGCCTTTAATAATCCTACTCTTAATTGAGTTGTAACGAAATCAGCATCTTTTAAAGCTTCTTTTCTATCTAAAGTTAAATGTATTTCCATTGGTACTCCAGCTTTTTCTACCATTCTCTTAGCTAAAGCTCCAACTATTTCTAATTTTTCTTTTCCTTCTTCTATATCTACAAGCCAGTATTCTGCTACTGGTAATTCACTATATCTCTTAATTAATCCTTCTACTAGTTCTGGTGTATAGCTTGACCCTCCGCCAATTGTAACTATCTTTAAGCCTTTTTTACTCATGGTACTTCATCTCCCTTTCGTATCTTATGTCTCTATTATAAAATAATATTTGTAATATTATTTTCATTTTTTGAAAACGAAACCATAATATGATACAAAAATGACTATTTGTCTATTATTGCTTTTATATTACTTATAAACTTATTTTCATTACCATCAAATATTACTATATGTATGCCCATCTCCTTTGCTCTTATTGAAACTGGTCCTTTAGATGGTTCTCTTGTAGCAACAAGAATCTTATATGCATTTTTTCCACCTAATTTATTGGCATATACATTTAGCTCATTTAAAGCCATTTCATTATATTTTTCACTATCTTTACAAGATATTATTATAGGTACAGAATCTTTAACTGCTACAACATCAACTTCATTCCTTACAGTTCTATTTTCATTACTCCAAAGAAATACTACACCATTTCTTGATTCATCTATTTCTTTTATTTTATTTATTAAATTATTAGTAGCAATCTCTAACCATGTACCACTTTTAAATATAAAACCTTTTATATATTTATTTAAAAATGTTACTTCTATATCATCATTTTTTTCATCATATTGTAATTCATCCATCTCCTTTAGCTTTTTCAATATATTCTTTAATATTAACTTTTCTTCTTCAGTTAAAGATTTTATATTAATTTGTATTTTGTCTGGAGATTCTTCTATATGTTTAAATATGTTTGTATCGTATAACCTTTGCTTATATTTATTCCATATATCTAAATTCTTATATATCTGTTTAGATAAATATATTAAATCTTTTTTCTTACACAAATCTGAGGAATCTTCTACTAAAGCACCTCCAGCTGCGTTAATAATATCATTTATATCCAAATCATCAAACTCTTCATATGTTAGATCTATCCCATTATTAAATGTATATATCTTTTTATTTTTTATATCTGTATATATAGCTTTTATATTATTTTTTATACTAAGCTCTAACAAAGTTAATGAATTTATCCTTTTTCCTCCTGTAAGATTAACTATTAATTCATCGCCTTTATTTTTATTGATTAAATCAGATAGTTTATCAATTTCTCCTTCTTCAATAATTACATCATACATTTTTACCATCGGAAAATTCTTTTCATAATAGCTTTTTATATTATCTATTAAATCTATCTGTTCCTTTTGTCTAATAAATATGACTTCACTAACCTTATATCTAATTGTAGCCAATATGTTACCTTCATTATGTTCATCTAATTGATTAATTAATAATCCCACTTATACTACCTACTCTCTTTATATAAATTAATACTATTAATTTACCCAAAAGAAAAAGCACTTATTTATAAAAATAAATAAGTGCTTGGCAGAGCGTAAAGGAATCGAACCCTTAATGCGCCGTCCGTAGCGGCGTGTTATATCCGTTTAACTAACGCTCCACATTAACAATTCCTATAATATCACAAAGGTTAACATTTATCAAGAATAAATGATTATTTATTCACTTAGATAAATATCTGAAAATTCTATTTCTAGCATTTGTATCTTACTAGAAATACTGTTATCAACAGTTTCTATATGTTCTTCTAAAACTCTTGGAATAGTAACTATAAACTCTGAGCCTTCATTTTCTACACTATTTATACTTATATTTCCACCATGAGCTTTTACTAAATAGTTAGTTAAATCTAATCCTATTCCGCTTCCTATATATTCTTTATCAGATCTATTTGAACATTGATAAAATCTATTAAATATTTTATCCTGTTCTTCTTGTGATATTCCTTTTCCATTATCTATTACAGAAATATTAATATTTTCATTATCTATATTTAGATATACAAATATTTCTGAATCCATTGGTGAAAATTTTATTGCATTTGATAATAAGTTCATAACAATTCTGTCTATGGCTTCAGGGTCTGCTGAAACTATACACTCTTCTTTATTTGTATCAAATATTAATTGGATATTTTTTTCTAAAGAATATTTTTCTATACATTCTACAGTTCCTTCAATCATTGATACAATATCAATATTTCTCTTTTCTAATTTATAAAAGTTATTTTCTAACCTACTAGTATCAATTAAATTATTTATTAACTTTAATATCTTGTAGCTGTTTCGTTTTATTATATTCATGTATTTCTTTTCAGTTGTTATATTTAAACTATTATGTTCAATAAACTGTAATGCAGAAATAATAACATTTAGATGACTTCTCATATCATGAGTTATGTTCAAAGTAAAATTTTCTTTATTTTCACTTTCGTTTCTTAAATTGCAAAGTAGCTCTTCTAATTCATCTATAGTAACCAATTTATTTTCACCTATGCTATTACCCATTATGCCTCCTACCGTAATACCCCATCGTATACCCCAAAAAATATCTTACATTCTAAATTTTACCATATTTTTCTTTTTAGTACAACTTTTAAATAAACTTTATATTAAATTAAATCATTATTTTTACATTATTGTGTAATTTTTATGAATTTTCAGATTTATTTATAAATAAAAAAATCCAGACTATGCTGGATTTTTTATTTTACATATTATCTTTATTTACTTTTATAATATCATCATAGACAACAAAATTTATTCCAAAGATTAATATCAATCCACCAATAAACATAGTATATTTTCCTAAAGGTAAAATTAATCCTAATAATGTTGGAGCAGTTATTGAATACATTGCAAGTTTAAATATATTTCCATAAGATAATCTTTGCTTATTAAATAGCATACTTAACATACCTGCTAAAGACATCATAAATGAATAGAAAAGCATATCTATAAACTTAATTATAATTATTACTGGAATCATAAAGTATTTTATTACACTCAATTCTTTTATAAATATATCTATTACTTCATTATTGAAATTTACTTTATCTAGACCAAAATCAGCATATTTATAAACAATTTCTTCACTACCATTTTTTATTACAATACCATCTTTTAAAATCACTGTAGATAAATCTTTATGTACTGTAATATTTCTTAAACTATCTATTTCATCTACAGTCTTATCTGTATCTACTAATAATACAGTACTTCCCTGTTCTTCTTTATATGGTGATATTTCAAAATCTAATAATCCATTCTTCATTTCAAAATTTAGCTTTCCATCTTGGTATGCTTTTGAAATAACATCTTCTATGACCCCTATTGTACTAACAACTGTTATTCCTTGAAACAATCCAAAAATAGTAGCTAAAACAAAAAGATACAAAAAGGCCTTTCCTAATTTATCTTTTGCTAAGTATATATACTTTTTAGGATTTAAACTCCATTTAAATCTATCTATCATATTTATTTTTTTCTTCATATTTCCTCCACAATGTAAGAATTTATTCACTCTTTAGTATACCATAATTCTCCATAAGCTATATGTATAATTTCTGTAAATTTAAAAGTAATTGTTTAGTTTTTTGTATATTGGTCAAAAATTATTATATAGCCATTTTAGGAGGGATTATTATTGGATTTTAAAAAATCTAGAATTACTATATTAAAAATATTAATATCTGTTGTATTCTTATTTTTATTAACTTTACCAGTGAATTATTATATTAACTATAATTATTCTAAAACCTTAAACACTTTTTATTCTGAATTTAATCAATGTAATTTTGATGATGCAAAGGAAACTTTATCGGATAATAGCTTTATTTTAAAATTAAAAAAGAAAGTAATGACCACAGAAGTATCCAAATACTTCACTTCAATTATAACTACATTATGTAACGAATTAAAAAATAATAATATTGCTTCAGATCAAGCTGTTGCTGTATTTAAAGAGATAAAGAGTTATGATATTCTTGACGAGTCTTTAGATAAATTAATTTTAACTTTAGACCAAAATTATATTTCAGAGGACTCTTCACTTTATAAATCTTATCTAGATTTAGCATTAGAGAAATATAATGCTGGTGAATTTTCTGAAGCTATAAATATGTTTTCTAAAATACCTTATTCTCAGCTTGAATACTATAATACAGCTCAAGACTATATAGAAAAATGTAAATCTTCTTATAAGCAAGTTCTATTTGAAGAAGCAGATAAATTAGCTTCTGAAGATTACTATACAAAAGCTATAGATTTATTATCAAGTGCTGATACATCTGTTTTGTCCTCTAATGATAAAGATATAGAAAATAAAATATCTTCTATAGAAATAGCTCGTGATGAATATTTAGCAACAGATTACTATATAGACAATGCTCAGACTACATCAACTTCATTATTACAAAATCTAAATACTGAAACAATAAATACATTAAATATTGAGAGTAATACACCTTATTTTGTATATGTTAATTTAAACGCTCAAAAAACTTATGTATATGGAGGTTCTAGTAACAACTGGACTTTAGAAAAAGAGTTCGATTGTTCTACAGGAATAGAAAGTGAAGCAACTCCTAAGGGGGTATATACAGTAACAGGACGTGGTGATTGGTTCTACTCTGACCAATATGAACAAGGTGGAAAGTACTGGGTTCAATTCTGGGGTGACTATTTGTTCCACTCACTTCCTTATGATGAAAGTCAAAGTACAATAGTAGACTATACTTTGGGTGTACCAGCATCTCATGGTTGTATCAGATTAGCTGTTGAGGATTCTAAATGGTTATTTGATAACATGCCAGATGATACAAAGGTAATAATAAATTAATAATTAAGAAAAAATAATTAGTGATTAATATAGAAACTATTTAAAGTATTTCTATATTAATCACTTTTTCAAATTTATAGTATATAAAATACTACTAAATTATTTATTATTAATTTCAAATTACTATATATCAAGGATTTATTAAATGAAATATGTTAATGCTAATGAGATTAACACTTCATTATTAGGTACTTTTATTTTTGTTGTGCTAAAATAAAAGTATATTTTAATAGTAAGGATGAATTTGATGAATATTAATATACCTAAAAATGTTCAATATATTATAGATAAATTTTATAAAAATAATTATGAAGCTTATATGGTAGGTGGCTGTGTTAGAGATTGTATATTAGGACTTTCTCCTAAAGACTATGATATTACTACTTCAGCTAAACCTAATATTACACAAAGTCTTTTTACAAAAACAGTTCCTACAGGTATAGAACATGGAACTATAACTGTACTTATCGAAAATGAAAATTTTGAAGTAACTACCTATAGAACTGAAGGAAATTATCTTGATAATAGACGTCCAGAATCTGTATCATTTGTATCCAATATAAAGGAGGACTTATCTAGGAGAGATTTTACTATAAATGCTTTTGCTTATAATGATAGAGATGGTTTAGTCGATTACTTTGATGGTTTAACTGACCTTAATAATAAAATCATTAAAGCCGTTGGAGATCCAAATAAAAGATTTCAAGAAGATGCCCTTAGAATGCTTAGAGCTATTAGATTTAGTGCTCAATTAGATTTTACCATAGAAGAAAATACTCTTAATGCAATTAAAACTAATTGTGTTTTAATAAAAAATATAAGTATTGAAAGAATTAGAGATGAATTATGTAAAATGCTCATAAGTAATAATCCAACAAAAGGTCTTATACTTTTAAGAGATACAGGAATTTTAGAAATCATTTTACCTGAAATAAATTCTTTAGTTGAATATACTCCATTATGCAACAATCATAATAGAGACGTATTTGAACATACCTTAAAGGTAATTGATAATACTGAATCTGATTTAAAACTTAGACTTTCAGCATTATTTCATGATGTAGGTAAACTTAACACTCTAACATCATTACCAAATGGTCATCATTATTTTCCTGGACATAACATAGAAAGTGCAATTATGACTAAGGAAATATTACGCAGATTAAAATTTGATAATGGCACAATAGATAATGTATGTGCAATAATTTATGATCATTTAGTTTTAAGACCTGATTATATGCCCACTGATGGTGAAATTAAAAGACTAATTAACAGAGTAGGTATTAATAATATTTATACATTATACAATCTACAAAGAGCTGATATTAACTCTTTATGGGATCCTATTCCCTTCTTAAATAAAGTGGATTATATAGAAAATAAAACTAGAGAAATACTTGAAAATAAAGAACCATTAACTATTAAAGCTCTAGCTATAAACGGTTCAATTTTGATAAAAGATTTAGGCCTAAAGCCTGGAAAAATATTAGGTGATATTTTAAATTATTTATTAGAAAAAGTTTTAGATGATAAAACTTTAAATTCTAAAGATATACTTATAACTTTAGCAAAAGCTTACTTGAGTACCTTATAAAATAACATGTCATTACATTAACTTTTTACTAATATAATGCATCTAAAAAACTTATATATTTATCTTAAAGTTATACCTATTTTAACGTAAATATATAGTTATACTACGTAGAATTATTTTACGTAGTTTTACTTTTCAGATAGCTAAATTAAACCCTGTAAGTAAAACTATAGCCTCAATATAAATAAGTTTACTATCTATATAAATATTAGTATTATTAATACTAATTAATAGAAGAGCCCCTGATAATATCGTGATAAATATAGCAACTAATTTTATTTTTGAAACTTTTATTTTTAAAATAAGTTTATCAAAAATAAAAGATAAACAAACTATAATAATCATACTTAAAGTGCTAATAGAGTAAAAAAGTTTACTTTTAGTAATCATACAAATAATAAAAGCTATAATACCTACTAAATAAGCTAAATAAATTAAAAGTTTAATATGTTTAGTTTTTTCCATTTTCATGATAATCCCCCCTAACCCCAGTTATTATATGTAAATTATACCATAAGAATAAAAGCTGAGTAGAATCTTTATTATTCTACTCAGCTTTTTTAACATTATAACCGATGAATCTTACTATTAAACTCTAACTATATCTCAATCACTTTATCAATATAGAATAAATAAAGATAACTTTCTTTAACTTTTTTCCCTGTTACTTTTTCTAGAGCTTCTTTATAGTAAGTAAGCTGAGTTCTATATCTATCTATAATTTCTTCTTCATTTCCTTCTTCAACATAATCAGTTTTATAATCTACAAGAACTATCTCTTCACCTTCTTGGAAGAAAAGATCTATGATACCTTGAAGTCTTACTTTCTCATCTTCATAAATTTCCTTTTCTAAGTTTTCCCCTAGCTGCAAACTACTTATCTCTGTAAAGAATGGAAACTCCCTACGTACTAAATAGTTATTGTTAAAGGCTTTTAATACTCTTTTCCCTAAATCGCTAGTATAGAACTTATATATCTTTTTAAACCAGATCGTTGATGCTTCTTGTTCTGTAAGAGATTTATCTAACACCATCTCTTCAATTTGTGCTTTTATTTCGCTTATAGAATTAACTCTACTTAAATTCAACTTTTGCATGACATAATGCATTATGGTTCCTCTTTCAGCAGCACTTAATCCTTTTTCTTCTTGTAAAAACTTTGGCTTAATTAGAGGCTTTTCTTTAAATATTTCTAAAGTTGTTATTCCATCATATTCATAATCGCTCATCTTTAAGTCTGATACAGAAACATTACTAGGGAGCATAGCTCCTTCTTTATATTTATACTTATATCCAAGTCTTCTTTCTATTTCTTTATCTATATACTTAATATTTTCAGCCTCTTCAATTAAGTTTTTTTCATTCTCTTCCTCTACCACTTCAACTTCCTTGCTAGTAATTAATAAATCTTTATTCCAAAATTTAATCTTCCACTTAGAGTAGTCAACTTTAATAAGGTCTCTTGTTACGCCTGCTACATCTCTTAATATTTCTCCATCAGCATGTTTACACATAGCTAATGCTATCCAATCTAAATATGACTTTCCTTTTAATACTTCTGAAGGTAATATTATATTTTCGTCTAAAGATGCTGAAGAAACCCAGTTATTAATAGCTTTTTCTAAATCTCTAGTAGCTCCTGTTATTATTAATTTTTCCTTAGCTCTAGTAAATGCTACATAAAGAATTCTCATTTCTTCAGATAATGTTTCAAGTCTAATTCTCTTTTTTATAGCTTCCTTTGCTAATGTAGTATAAGCATTTCTCTTTTCTAAATCTACATAATCCGGTCCAAAGCCTAGCTCTTCATGATAAAGTATAGATGAGTTTAAATCCATTAAATTAAATTGCTTTCCTGTACCTGCACAAAATACTACTGGGAACTCAAGACCTTTACTTTTATGAATACTCATAATTCTAACTACATCTTCATTTTCTCCAAGAACCTTTGCACTCCCCATATCTCCTGAGGATTTCCTAAGCTTATTTATAAAGTTTATAAAGTTAAATAATCCTTTAAAGCTTGTGCTTTCAAACTGTTTAGCTCTTTGGAATAAAATCTTTAAGTTTGCCTGTCTTAACTTACCATTAGGCATTGCTCCAACATATCCAAAGTAGGCTGTATCCATGTATAAATACCATATAAATTCATCAATTGGAGTATATACTGATTTTTCCCTCCATATATTTATGTTATCTATAATAGATATACATTTTTCCTTTAGCTCTTCACTAGCTTCTAGATTGCCTTCTGACACTTCTTTTATTATCTCATAGAAATATAGCTCTTTATTTAATAACCTTAAATCGCTTAATTCTTCAGCTGTGAAGCCTACTATTGGTGATCTTAACACTGCTATCATAGGAACATCTTGAAGTGGGTTATCTATTATCTTCAACAAAGACATTATTGTTCTTATTTCTATAGACTCAAAATATCCACTACCTGTATCTGCATATACTGGCACGCCTTCATTTCCTAGCTCTTCTAAAAATATCTCTGACCAATTTTTTGTAGCTCTAAGTAATATAACAATATCTTTATATTTTATATTTCTATATTCATTAGTATCCTTATCAAAGACTTTAAACGTCTTTCCATCCTTCTCAGAAAATAATTTTTTTATTCTTTTACTTATAATCTTAGCTTCTAAGGCTATAGCATCAACATCTTCTTCCTCTTCAAATTTTTCGCCATCTTCCTTTTCTTCTATTACATCTACCTCTTCCACTTTAGCTATTCCTGATTTATCTAGTATATGAAGCTCTATTTCTCCACCTACTACAGTATTTGAATCAGTATTTTCCTTATAGCTAGCACCTAAATTTAACGCTTCTTCATCTGTATATTCAAGTTCACCAACTATAGTAGACATAACCATCTTAAATATATAATTTGAGCCGCTAATTACTTCTTCTCTACTACGGAAGTTTTTATATAGCTGAATCTTTCTGTCTCTTCCACCAGCTTCAAGAGGATATCTGTTGTATTTATCTAAGAATAACTCTGGCTTAGCTTGCCTAAATCTATATATACTTTGCTTTACGTCTCCAACCATAAATACGTTAGGCTGATCTAAGCTTTTTCTAGAAACCAAATCTATTATTGTTTCCTGAACATTATTTGAATCTTGATATTCATCTACTAAAACCTCATCAAAATATTCTCTAAAATGTTCTGCAACTTGTGAAGGAACTATATTGTCATCCTCATCTTTTGTTATTAATATTTTTAAACATAAATGCTCTAAATCATTAAAGTCTAAAAGATTCTTATCCCTCTTCTTTTTCGTAAACCTATCACCAAATTCTAAGGTGATATTAGCTAAAGTTTTCATACATGGATAAACTCTCTTTATCCCTTCAACAGCCTCTTCTGGCGTAAAAGTAAAGCTATCCTCTATAAGCTTTGCAATTTTCTTTTTTATAGAATCTCTTATTCCTTTCACTGTAGCTTGAGCATTTTCATCTGATACCTTATTCTTTCTTACTACTGGAATTCTACCAAAGCTTATTAGCTTAAATGCTTTATACATTTCCTCTAATCCACCGCTTAAAGAAGCATATGCATTATCTAAATAAGATAGCTCTATTGTAAATGTCTCTAAATATGGCTCTAAGCCATCTGTTTCTTTTATTATTTCAATAGCCTTATTCATCATATTTATAAAGCCATTTAACTCTACGCCTAAATTGCTTCTTAATACATTAATCCACTCAGTTTTATCTAATTCATCAACTGTATTTATATTAAATTCCTCGGCTTTTTCATTAAGCCATACCTCTGGCCATGGTCCACTCATAGAAAAACTATATAATCTTAAAACCATATCTTTTAACTTCTCATCATCTCTTGACCCACTATATGATTCAACTAAAGTTTTAAAGTTATCATCATCATTTTCATATAATTCTTCAAAAAGTTCTTCAATAATTTCATTTTTCATAAGGGTACATTCTGTATCATCTGCAATTCTAAAGCTTGGATCTAAATCTATAGTATAGAAATAGTTTTTAATTACATCTAAACAAAAGGAATGCATAGTAGTAATATTAGCTCTACTTAGAAGCGTTAATTGTTTTTGAAGACTTTTAGAGTCTGGTCTATCTTCTAATTTTTTAGATATAGCATTTGCTATTCTCTCTCTCATTTCTGCAGCTGCTGCACTTGTAAATGTAACTACTAATAACTTATCTATATCTACTGGATTATCTTCATTTGTGATTATCTGAATTATTCTTTCTACTAATACAGCAGTTTTCCCTGAGCCTGCAGCCGCTGCTACTAACAAGTTACATCTTCTTGTATATATTGCTTCAGACTGCTCCTTAGTCCATTTAGTCTCTCCCATACCTCTACTATTCCTCCTCCTGAACCTTTTCTTCTATAGCTTCCCAAACTTCTTCTTTATTCTTCTTAACTATTATTCTGTACTTATTATCCTTTATTGAAGTATCAAACTGACAGATAGATGAATAATCACAATAGTCACAATATGTAACCTTTGATGATTTACAAGGCTCTATTTTAACGTCTCCACTTAACATATCTTCACACAGTTCTACCATTTTATCATTAACATATTTTCTTAATATCTCAAACTGCTCTTCAGATATTACGGAACTACTATTTGAAAAACTTCCATCTTTATTAAATTTGGCAGGAATTATTAATGAATAAGTCTCCATTGTATTATCCATAGCTCTAACTAAATCAGCATCTTTCAGGATTAATCCATTCATCTTTAACTTCTTAAGAACTTCATCTTTTATCTCATCTTCTGATAATGATTTTTTAGACTTTATTATAGGGTCATCTATCCTAAAATAGAGAATTGCTCCTGGCATACATTGCTTACTAAGAATCTTCTTAGAGTTTCTCAATATTGCATCTAAATAAACTAAAAGCTGTATTTGAAGCCCATAATATAATTCACTTAAATCAAAACTCTTTGAACCAGTTTTATAATCAACAATTCTTATATAAGTTTCACCATCAAGCTCTACCTTATCAATTCTATCTACTCTACCTTTTAAATAAACACTCTCATTAGATGGTAGCTTTAATTCTATAGGATCAGAGTCTTTAAAATCTCCAAAATCAAATTCATTTTTGAATATTTCAAATTCTCCTCTTCTCATTTGTTCAGATATAACAGTGACTGATTTAGTTATTGTCTTTTTAAATCTTTCTGAGAAATACATATACTTTTTATTACTATTTAAAATTGAATTTGATTCATTTTTAAGCTTTGTATCTACTAATTCATTTACTATATCTCTACACTTATCTTTAGACAACTCTGACCATAACATATGCTCTTTCTTTATCTTATTTGTAAACTGATCTAAAATCTCATGCATAAATGAACCTAAGTCTGGTGCAGAAAACTCATAAACCTTTCTATCCTTAGCCTTTAATCCATACTGAACATAATAGCTAAATGGGCATTGAGCATATTTTTCTAACCTAGAAACACTGAATATAAGCCTTCCATTGTCATTACTATATAACTTTTTGATTTTTTCTCTTGGAATCTTTTCTGCTAGATTTGAATATCTTAATCCTTTAAAGATAGTATCTGCTCTTTTTGCAAAATCGTTATTCTTTTCAAACCACTTATAAGCTTGTAACCAATACTCTTCAATTTTTTCTTTTTCACACTCTCTTCTCAAAGCTCCAACAAGCTCATTAAAAGTTGGCGTAGGTGCTGTTATCTTATAGTAGTCATCATTCTTTAAACCTTCATTATAAAGCTCGCTTTCTTCCTTTAGAGATTTAAAGATTTTCTTTATTCTATGAATAACTATAGACGGTCTTAATGATTTTCCTTCAAAATCAGCCATAGGATAAGTTATCATTAAATACTCTGAAGCTATAGTTAATGCTGTATATACCATAAACTGTTCTTCAAAAACCCTACTTCTTGTATCAGAAGCTAGTTCTATTCCAAGTTCTCTTAGCTCAATTCTATCTCTATCAGATAATATTCCTTCATCTTTATTTGTAGAAGGTAGCACACCATCATTTACCCCTACAATATATAAAGCTTTTACATCCCTGCCCTTTATTCTTGCTATATCACCTATATTAACCTGGTCTAATGCCATTGGAATTACACCAACTTCTTGTTCTTCAAAACCAGTTCTAAGTATTCGTGTAAAAGTATTAATATCTATTACTTCATCCCCTAATACTTCAACAGCTTGGTCTAATATCTCCATAACTATAGATGGTACTTGCTCATATTCTTTTATCTTATCTTGTAATCCTATATCATTAAAGTTTTCAAGCCATTCTTCCATAGTTTCTAAAGCTTTAATATCTAATAGAAACTCATATATTGCTTCACAATATTTTCTTACTGTAACATCATTCTTTATTTTTTGGGATAAAACCATTATTGGCTCTCTTATTTCCTCCATAATGTCAGCCATTTGCTTATCTTCATCAGACATTTCCTCTTCATTAGATTCATACAAATCTCTAGTCCACTTAAAGCCTTTTATCCCATTAGCTAATATATAATTTTCTAACTTATCAATAAGATATTGATCTAATTTTATAAGACCACTCTTAACATACTTAAATACACTTTCATAAGACCAATTTGATATTATGACCTCTAAGGCTGATATTATTAATACTACTAATGGATTATCTAATATCTCCCTCTTCTTATCTAAGAAAAATGGTATATCATACTCATTAAAAATAACTGTCCCTATTTTTTCATAACTATCTATATCTCTACAAACAACAGCTATATCTCTATATCTATATCCCTTATCTCTAACAAGCTTAAGTATATCTTGAGCTACATATTCAACTTCACTATAGTTATTATTAGCTTTATATATTCTTATATCGTTACACTTACCTGTAAAGGTTCTAAATGGATAAGAAAAGAAATGTCTTTCGAGATGCTTTAATTCTTCACTATCCTTAAATCTATAAGGATATTTTTTATTTAAATTTATAGGCTCCATATAGGCTATATTATTTTCTTCCATACCTTTAAGAATTCTATTTTCAGTATTCTTTATAACATCAAAAATATCAGTATCATCCTCACTAGATAATTCTAGATTATCAGTACATAATGTTATATTAACTGTCTTACACTTTCGGGCTAACAATAATATTACTTCTAATTGTTGTGGTGTAAATGTTGTGAATTCATCAACCCATATTTCAGCATTATCATAAAGAGTACATTCCTTTAATTTATCACCAAGAAGTGTTAGCACATCTTCTCCATCGATATACTTTTTATGTAAAGTCTCATTAAAATTAGTATAAATATCTACTAAATCGCTTACTTTTTCTTTTAAATCTTTATCTTCTATATTCTCTTGTTTTTCCTGTAAGATTTCCTCGGAAATATTGTACTTTTTAAACTCTGTAATAGTTTTTGATACTGTACTTACAAAACCTTGTTGCTTACTTATTCTATTAAAATATTTAAGGTCATCACCTTTCTCTTTTAAAAGCTTATAAATAAGCATATTTTTTCCCGAATCACTTACTATCTTATTTGTTCTTCCACCACATTCATCAAATACTCTATTAGCCATTCTCTTAAAGCTTAAAACCTCAGCTCTAAGTAACGCTCTCTCACCTATTTCACTCAGTAACTTCTTTTCACTTTGAAAAGTGTATTGTTCTGGTACAAGAAGAATCAATTTATTATTGTTATCATTATCAATCTTTTTTCTTATTTGATCTAAGCAAAACTTACTTTTCCCAGTACCAGCTCTACCAAATATAAATCTAATACCCATAAATAACTCCTTTGGACTTTATATTTTAATACTTCCCTAAATCTCTTGTTTTTATCTCTTATACAGCGTACTTACATTCATTTTACTATAAGCTTTTAATAGACTAAAGTATATCTCTTTAATAATTAAGCTTACCTAATCAATAATTTTACCAAATACTATAAAAAAAGAGCAAGGCATAAAACCTTACTCTTAAATTATATATAATGTTATTTTTCTGTTATTGCTAATGCTGCTGCTCCTAATACTCCAGCTTGTCCTCCAAGCTTAGCTTTTTCTATTGAACAGTTTTCTGCAAATACACTTAAGCATCTTTCTCCAACTACTTTCTTAACAGTTTCAATTACTACATCTCCACCATTAATTACTCCACCACCCATAACAACTTTTTCTGGGTCTAAGTGACTCATTACATTACCAACTGTAATTCCTAAGTAATATAAAGCATTATCTAATATTCTCTTAGCTTCAGCATCACCTGCAGCAGCTTCCATAAATACTTCTTTAGCTGTAACATTATCATATTTCTTTAAAGAAGTAACTACCTTACTCGCAACAGCTTCTTTTGCTCTTTTTCCTATTGCAGTACCTGATGCAAAACTTTCAGCACATCCAACATTACCACAGCCACATCTTGGTCCTTCTTTACTTACAGTCATATGACCTACCTCTAAAGCATTAGCAGTATGGCCTCTGTATAATTTTCCATTGATGATTGCTCCACCACCAATTCCAGTGCTTACTGTTATATAAACCATATTTTCTGTGCCTTTACCAGCTCCAAACATAAATTCTGCTAATGTTGCAACATTTGCATCATTATCTAAATAAGTTGGTAGATTAAATCTATCTTTTATAGTCTTAACTATTTCATAATTCTTAAATGGTAAGTTAGATGGTTCAAAGATAATTCCCTTCTTTGCATCTAAAGGTCCTGGAGAACCTACTCCGATAGCTTTTATTAACTCATTATCTACTCCAGCTATAACATTAGCTATAGTATCTAATATTCTTTCTGAAACAGCTTCTTGTCCTTCTTCAGCAAGAGTTTCAACTACTTTTTCATTTACTATATTTCCTTCTAAATCTACTAGAGCAGTGTATATTTTAGTCCCGCCTAAATCTACACCTACAACATATTTTTTTTCCATATAATATACCCTCCACTTAATAAACACTTTAGTAATTTTAAGTATACCATTTTAATATTACGTTTACAATTGTTAGTATAATCCTTTATCAAAATTTATAATAACCTTTTCTGAACATAAAAAAAGCAGCATCTTATTAGATGCTGCTTGGCGGAGAACAAGAGATTCGAACTCTCGCACCGGTTTAACCCAGCCTACTCCCTTAGCAGGGGAGCCTCTTTAGCCACTTGAGTAATTCTCCACTTTTGGCGGAGAGAGTGGGATTCGAACCCACGGTACGCTCACACGCACGCCGGTTTTCAAGACCGGTGCCTTAAACCAACTCGACCATCTCTCCTTGTTACAATAGTTATTATATCAACGCTTTTTTATCCTGTCAACATATTTTTTAAACTTTTTTTAGTTTCATTTCACATAATTTTTATTATATTGCCAAGATTAATAATTATAATGTTAATTTTGACAATTTTACAGAAAACAAAAATTCTGTATAACAAATATTATTCTCAATTGATAATTATAATTGAGAATAATATCTTGATTTTACAAGGCTTATGTATTATCATTTAAATATCAATTGAAATTATTTTTGGAGGTTTATATGGATAATCGATTTGATGAAGCAAATAAAGTTACTTTACTCTCTATTTTATGGAATGTAATACTAACTATTATAAAGCTATTAGCTGGTATTCTAGGTAGATCTAGCTCTATGATTGCAGATGCTATGCATTCTGCATCGGATATAATAAGCTCCATAGGGGTATTAATAGGAAATAAAATAGCAAAAACTCCAAATGATAAGGATCATAATTACGGTCATGAAAAAGCTGAAACACTAGTTTCATTTTTACTTTCACTTTTATTAATATTTGTTTCACTCAAAATAGGATATGATGGATTTAAATCCCTTTTTCATTTGAATCAAGTTAAAATTCCAACTATATTACCTCTAGTAGTATCTGTTATTTCTATAGTAATAAAAGAATATCAATATAGAATCACTATTAAAGTAGCTGATAAAATTAACTCACCATCATTAAAGGCAGATGCTTGGCATCATAGATCCGATGCTTTATCTTCAATTGCTGCTTTTATAGGAATTGGTGGATCAATGTTAGGATTTAAAGCTTTAGATCCGCTAGCAGCTATAGTAGTTGCACTTTTTGTAGCTAAAGTAGGTTTTGATATATTAAAAGACTCTGCTAATGAACTTATGGATTCTTCTATTAGTGAAGACGAAGAATCTAAAATAATCGAAATAGCAAAAAATACTGCTGGAGTAATTCATTTAGATGAGCTAAAGTCAAGAAAGCATGGTGCTATGGCATATCTTGATTTAACTATTTGTGTTAATAAAAACTTAACTGTCTTCGAGGGGCATGAAATAGCTAGTAATTTAGAAAAATGTTTAATTGAAAGTATGAGATTCATAAAAGGAATAACTATTCACGTTGAACCTTGTATTAATTGCACAGATAATATTTGTTTAAAATAATATTTAATTAAAGAAAATAGTAGATGGCTTTTATTTACTGTTTTCTTTTTATTTTAAAAAAATCTGATAACCATATAAAATCTATATTTAGGTATTTAAAACCTTTATACTTTTTTATATAAAAAAAAGAAGTTATTCTTACGAATAACTTCTTGGCGGAGAGAGTGGGATTCGAACCCACGGTACGCTCACACGCACGCCGGTTTTCAAGACCGGTGCCTTAAACCAACTCGACCATCTCTCCTCGGAACATTTATTATTTTATCAACTATTAATAATTATGTCAACACTTTTTTATATTTTTTTATTTTATTACAAATACATGTTATTGTGGGTGATCCATATACTTCACATTTATCATATATCTTAGTTATTCTTTTACTTTTCATGTTAATCTTCTTAATCAATATTCCTACATTATAAAAATATTTAATTTTTATTTTAAAAAAAGTAGCTATATTATAGTACAGCTACTTTTTACATTTATTTTTAAGTTTTTTATCTGATAACTTCCATTCCACCCATGTAAGGTCTTAAAGCCTCTGGTATGTTAATAGATCCGTCTTCATTTAAGTTGTTTTCTAAGAATGCAATTAACATTCTAGGAGGAGCAACAACTGTATTATTTAAAGTATGTGCAAAATACTTTCCATTTTCTCCATTTACACGGATTTTTAATCTTCTAGCTTGAGCATCTCCTAAGTTTGAGCAGCTTCCTACTTCGAAGTATTTCTTTTGTCTTGGAGACCACGCTTCAACGTCTATAGACTTAACCTTAAGATCTGCTAAATCTCCTGAACAGCACTCTAGTGTTCTAACTGGAATATCTAAAGTACGGAATAATTCTACTGTATATGTCCATAGTTTTTCAAACCATTCTTTACTTTCTTCTGGCTTACAAACAACTATCATTTCTTGCTTTTCAAATTGGTGTATTCTATATACTCCTCTTTCTTCAATACCGTGAGCACCTTTTTCTTTTCTGAAACATGGTGAATAACTAGTTAATGTTTGAGGAAGAGATTCTTCTTTTAATATAGTATCTATGAACTTACCTATCATTGAGTGTTCACTAGTTCCTATAAGATATAAATCCTCACCTTCAATTTTATACATCATAGATTCCATTTCAGCAAAGCTCATAACACCTGTAACAACGTCACTACGAATCATGAAAGGTGGTATACAATAAGTAAATCCTTTATTGATCATAAAGTCTCTAGCGTAAGAAAGTATCCCTGATTGTAATCTTGCTATATTACCCATTAAGTAATAGAATCCATTACCAGCAACTTTTCTAGCACTATCTAAATCTATACCATTTAATTTTTCCATTATTTCTGTATGGTAAGGTATTTCAAAATCTGGAACTACAGGTTCACCGAATTTTTCTACCTCTACATTTTCGCTATCATCTTTTCCTACTGGAACTGTTGGATCAATAATATTAGGTATAACTAACATTATTTCTCTAATCTTTTCTTCTAATTCTACTTCTTTAGCTTCTAATTCGGCAAGACGAGTTGCTTGTTCACTAACCTTAGCTTTTAACGCTTCAGCTTCTTCTCTCTTACCTTGGCCCATTAATGCACCTATTTGCTTAGATATTGTCTTTCTATTAGATCTTAATGAATCTGCTTCTTGTTGTGTTGCTCTACTTTCAGCATCTAAAGCAATTACTTCATCAACTAGAGGAAGCTTCTTATCTTGGAACTTATTTTTGATATTTTGTTTAACTATTTCTGGATTTTCTCTTAAAAATTTTAAATCTAACATAGTATCCTCCAACTTACTTAATTAATAGTGAATAGTTAATAAATAAAGATTCTTATATCAATATATTAACTAGCAATTATTCATTTATAAAAAAAGAGCCTTATCATCCCCCATAAAAGGGACGAAAGACTCCGTGTTGCCACCCTAATTGATAGTAGTGATATAAATATACACTTCTACCCACTTAAATAATTTAACGGAATTATACCGTACTGCTCATCACAGTCCCTCCAAGGTGGATTCATAAAATATAGTTATCAGTTCACACCAACCACTGACTCTCTTAAAACATCTATCTTATTACTAGCCTTTTCAACGGTTTATTAATCTATTTTATATTAAATATATTATAACATCCTATATTTTGTCAATAGATATACGCTATCTATTATTATACCATATTTTTCTGAATTTATGCTTTATCAATATTTCTGCTAGAAATTATATCTATTCCAGTATTTAAAACATTTTTACATATTATACTTCCTAACTTAATAGGAACACTTACATAAATCCTGCTTAATACTTTAGATATTTCTATCCATAAACTCTTATCTACTTCTTCACTGCTTCTAACAGGAACTACCTTATATTTATTATTTCCTTTTACCCTTACTACTGAAGTAAATATAGCTTTATTCTCCATAATATCCTCCATTAAATATCTTCAAATTCCTTTATTCTTCCTGATATTATCCTAGAATCCTTTGAATCATCTACTATATCTGTTACATTTTTGCCTAGTTCTCTAGCTAAAATACTAACTATCTTTTCATTACAATATGCACCATGACAGCTACCAAAACCAGCTCCCGTTCTTCTCTTTACACCTTTAACTGTTCTTGCACCAAGTGGTCTTCTTATAGAATCAACAATTTCTCCTTCAGTAACACTGTTACAAAGACATATCATTTTACCATATCTATTATCTACCTTGATTACTTCATTTCTCTCATCTTTATTCATTTCTCTAAATTTATAAGATTCTCTTCTTTTATCTATAAAGTGTTTCTTTTGACTACACTTTAAGGTATTAGTTAGTGTATCACATAACATCTTAGCTATAGCAGGCGCTAATGTTATTTTACCGTAATGAGTTCCTGTAACACTTATAAAGCCTTTATCTATTCTACTATCATCTACAATAATAGAATCCTTATCATAACTTTCTCTAAATAAATTGTTTATACTATCTTTATCTAAATCTTTAAGAAGTCTAACAGCATAAGATATGTTATCATCTAAGCTTGTTTTTTCTATACTCTTTATTCCAATTAATGAACCACCATTTAATACTGGTGTGGATACAACAAAAGTATCTTTATCAAAAGTTTGAGTTATTATCCTAGACAATTTATTTTTATAACTATCATCCACTAATATATAACTCATATTTTTAAATGTATTTTCTCTTTCTAATTCATCCTTTTCTTGAACTACTCCACTTTCATTTATAAACATTTCATTAGCAATAGTATTTATAACTACTCTACAAGTAAATTTATTTTTATTAGTTATAACTTTAAAGCCTTTTGCTATATTCATAATATTTAGCACTTCTTCTTCTAACCTAAATATAACTCCATTATCTGAAGCTACCTCTGCATAAGATAATGCTAAATCATATGGCGCCACCAACGCTACATTTTGGGAATATAGCCCCTTTTTTATTCCTTTATTTATATTAGGCTCAATTTTATATACTTCGTCACTATCAATAAGATGAACACCATCTATTCCTCTTTTAATAGCCCTCTCATGCATTTCTTGTAGCTTAATTACACCATTATCATCATTTACTACTCTTAATCCACCAATACGCTTAAATGGCACATTAAACTTCTCACATAAGTCTTCTAATAATATATTACCTATGTATTCTAAACCAGCCATAACATTATTAGATGTCTCTGAACCATCATAAACTATTGCACTATTAACAAAAGATATATCATCTGCTATATCATATTCTTTTTCAATTACAGCTATATTTAAATTATATTTTGATAATTCATAAGCAACTGCACAGCCAATTATGCCTCCACCTAAAACTAAAACATCATAATCCATATAAACTCTCCCTAATTATAAAGTAAGCCCTTTTTCTTTTAATTCTTTCTTTATTAACTCCATATTCTCTTTGGTATCCACTGATACTGTATGGAGGTGAACTCCATTAGTTAATGAAGATAATGGAGTGCTTTCTGATAACTCAAAAGACTCTCTGAATCTATTTAAATCATTGAGATTTTTAATCATTAGTAACCCCTTAATTTCTCCATATATAGGATGTTCTACTATAACATCTTCTATAATTCCACCATATTTAATAACGATCTCTAGCTCTTTTATCATTTCAGCTTTACTATGATTTACAGCTATTATTGATTTTACTCTGCTGCCACTATCATCATTAAACATATATCCATCTGGAGTTGCTATTATATTATTCCCCTTTGCCCTTAGAATAGCTATATCCTTAACTATTATTTGACGAGTTACATTAAACTTTGTTGCTAAATCAACTCCCTTTATAGGAGCTTTCTCTTTAAGTAATAATTCAACTATTGCTTCCCTTCTCTTATTTGCAATCATACTTCACCTCATAAGTTAATTCTTATTATCACTTTCTCTTATTACATCTAATAATTCATTACTTATTTTTTTATTACTATGATGATATCTAATACTATCTAAGAATTCTTGATCATAACTCTTAAATTCTTTTAATATATCAGCACCTTTTTGTGCATGATTATAATATATATCTATTTGCTTTATATTATCATATTTTTTAATTTTTCCTTTAGTTAAACTATTTAGTAATACTAATGTGGATTTCTCTACTATATTTAATCCAAACTCACCTTTTCCTACATCATGTAATAAAGCTGCCTTTGCAATTCTATTAGTATCTAAAGAAGTTTTTTTATTTTTACATATATCTAAAGCCTCTTTGCAAACACGTATAGAATGATGTTTCTCATTATGATTTAATCTACTAAATAATTTCTTTTCATCTTCATCTAAATATTTATTTATAAACTCTGTATCTATCTTCTTAAAATATGATCCTGCTGCCCATACGAATTGTTTAACTCTATATAACGCCATACATTTTCACCTTTACTTTAACATTTACTGTATATTTATAATAACACTATTAATAAAATTTATGAATACCAATTATTTTAAATAAAATAAAAAAGCTACGAAATACTTCGTAGCTTTGGTGGAGGTAAAGGGAGTCGAACCCTTGACCCCTTGCGTGCAAGGCAAGTGCTCTCCCAACTGAGCTATACCCCCAAAAATGGTGGACCTTCAGGGACTCGAACCCCGGACCTACCGGTTATGAGCCGGTTGCTCTAACCAACTGAGCTAAAGATCCTTATTACCTGGCAACGTCCTACTCTCCCACACAGTCTCCCGTGCAGTACCATTGGCGCTGTAGAGCTTAACTTTCCTGTTCGGAATGGGAAGGAGTGTTTCCTCTACGCCATCACTACCAGATATAAGTAATAGTCCAATTTTTTTTGGTTATTTACTTTTCAGAGTGTTCTCTGAAAATTGCACATGAATTTTATATTTTTATTGGTCAAGCCCTCGACCTATTAGTATCAGTCAGCTAAATATGTTACCACACTTACACCTCTGACCTATCAACCTTGTGTTCTTCAAGGGGTCTTACTAGCTTATGCTATGGGAAATCTCATCTTGAGGTAGGCTTCACGCTTAGATGCTTTCAGCGTTTATCCCTTCCCGACTTAGCTACCCAGCTATGCTCTTGGCAGAACAACTGGTACACCAGAGGTCAGTCCATCCCGGTCCTCTCGTACTAAGGACAGCTCCTCTCAAATTTCCTACGCCCGCGACGGATAGGGACCGAACTGTCTCACGACGTTCTGAACCCAGCTCGCGTGCCGCTTTAATGGGCGAACAGCCCAACCCTTGGGACCTACTACAGCCCCAGGATGCGACGAGCCGACATCGAGGTGCCAAACCTCCCCGTCGATGTGGACTCTTGGGGGAGATCAGCCTGTTATCCCCGAGGTAGCTTTTATCCGTTGAGCGATGGCCCTCCCACGAGGTACCACCGGATCACTAAGCCCGACTTTCGTCCCTGCTCGACTTGTAGGTCTCGCAGTCAGGCTCCCTTCTGCCTTTGCACTCTTCGAACGATTTCCGACCGTTCTGAGGGAACCTTTGGGCGCCTCCGTTACTTTTTAGGAGGCGACCGCCCCAGTCAAACTGCCCACCTAACAATGTCCAGTCACCAGATTCATGGCGTCCTGTTAGAACCCCAGTACTGTCAGGGTGGTATCCCAAGGGTGACTCCACTAAGGCTGACGCCCTAGTTTCCCAGTCTCCCACCTATCCTGTACAGACAATACCGAGATTCAATGCTAAGCTGCAGTAAAGCTCTACGGGGTCTTTCCGTCCAATCGCGGGTAGCGAGCATCTTCACTCGCACTACAACTTCGCCGGATTTGCAGTTGAGACAGTGCCCAAGTCATTACGCCATTCGTGCGGGTCAGAACTTACCTGACAAGGAATTTCGCTACCTTAGGACCGTTATAGTTACGGCCGCCGTTTACTGGGGCTTAAGTTCACACCTTCGCTTGCGCTAAGTGTTCCCCTTAACCTTCCAGCACCGGGCAGGCGTCAGCCCCTATACATCAGCTTGCGCTTTAGCAGAGACCTGTGTTTTTGCTAAACAGTTGCTTGGGCCTATTCTCTGCGGCCTGCTCTCGCAGGCACCCCTTCTCGCGAACTTACGGGGTCAATTTGCCTAGTTCCTTAACTGCAATTCTTCCGCCGGCCTTAGGATTCTCTCCTCATCTACCTGTGTCGGTTTGCGGTACGGGCACTACTTCTCTCTCTAGATGCTTTTCTTGGAAGCATGGAATCATGTACTTCGGTCAAATTGACCTTCCCCATCACGCCTCAGCATTATTACAGCGGATTTGCCTACCGTAACTGCCTAAACGCTTAGACTAGCATTTCCAATCGCTAGCACACACTATCCTTCTCCGTCACACCCTCGATAATAACGATGGTAGTGGTATCGGAATATCAACCGATTGTCNAAAAAAGCTACGAAATACTTCGTAGCTTTGGTGGAGGTAAAGGGAGTCGAACCCTTGACCCCTTGCGTGCAAGGCAAGTGCTCTCCCAACTGAGCTATACCCCCAAAAATGGTGGACCTTCAGGGACTCGAACCCCGGACCTACCGGTTATGAGCCGGTTGCTCTAACCAACTGAGCTAAAGATCCTTATTACCTGGCAACGTCCTACTCTCCCACACAGTCTCCCGTGCAGTACCATTGGCGCTGTAGAGCTTAACTTTCCTGTTCGGAATGGGAAGGAGTGTTTCCTCTACGCCATCACTACCAGATATAAGTAATAGTCCAATTTTTTTTGGTTATTTACTTTTCAGAGTGTTCTCTGAAAATTGCACATGAATTTTATATTTTTATTGGTCAAGCCCTCGACCTATTAGTATCAGTCAGCTAAATATGTTACCACACTTACACCTCTGACCTATCAACCTTGTGTTCT
>LM994668.1:3798-101564 GCA_000753455.2 Clostridium jeddahitimonense | reverse complement strand
CACTCCGAAGAGATCAACTCGCTCGACTTGCATGTGTTAGGCATGCCGCCAGCGTTCGTCCTGAGCCAGGATCAAACTCTCAATAAAAAGTTTAATCTGTTGCTCAAATTACTTTGAGTCTTTAAATGTTTTAAAAACTCTCAAAAGAATTGCTGGATTTATTTTAACTATATTCTGTTCAATTTTCAAAGACCATATTTGTTTGCCGCATCAAGCGACTTCCTTATCTTATCACTAACTCAACCTTATGTCAACAACTTTTTTCAAAGTTTTTTTCACACAATTTCGTTAACAACGAGATTTATCTTATCACCCATATTAACAACTGTCAACACTTTGTTTTTGTGTTTTTGTTTGTTCGTTATCAGCGACGAGATTTATCTTACCATCTCATATATTACTTATTTAAGTTATTTAGCTTCATTTAATGAAATTATATTCAAATTACTTAGTTTTACTTTGTATTTCTAATTATATCTATTATTGATACACCAGGGCAAGAGTATTAGTTAGTATACCCTTATTATTCTAATTTCTTGCTAAATGCACTGTATCTCCTAAGATATATATTGAGATCCTTTATTGCTTTATTACTTCAACGTATTTATATGATTATCTTATTAAAAAACAAAAATGGAATCCCGTATTTCATAGGATTCCACTTCTATTTATAATCTATTCTTCTTTTTCAGCTTCTTCTAATAATTTATCTAAACTATTATCTTTTACCTCTACAGCAACTTCACTTCCAGCAATAGCATCTATAGTAAGTTGTTCATCTTTTTCTTCTTCCCCAGTGCTAGAGATTTTTGCAATAGCAACTATTGTCTCTTCATCACCAGTTCTCATTAATCTTACTCCCATTGTAGCTCTGCTTGTTACTGATATATCTGATACATTAATTCTTATAGCAACACCACTCGTATTTATAAGCATTAATTCATCTTCTGCTTTACATACTGTTGCTCCGATAACTTTACCAGTCTTTTCGCTTATCTTATATGTTATAAGTCCAACTCCACCTCTATTTTGTCTCTTATACTCAGTTAATGGAGTTCTCTTACCATATCCATTTTCACTTATTACTAATAATTCTTCTTCATCAGAAGCTATATCCATACAAACTGCCACATCTTCATCTCTTAAGTTCATAGACTTAACACCTGATGCAGTTCTTCCCATTGGTCTTACATCTGTTTCATTAAACTTAATTGCATTACCATCTTGAGAAACTATTATTATATCTGCATCTCCTCTTGTTACCTTAACCTTAAGAAGTTCATCACCTTCTCTTAAGTTAATAGCTATAAGTCCACTTTTTCTTAAATTCTTAAATTCAGATAATGGAGTCTTCTTAACAAGACCTTTCTTAGTAGCCATGAATAGATATCCTTCAACTATATTATCTCTAACAGTTAATACAGTTTCGATTCTTTCATCTTGCTCAATTTGTATAAGATTTATTATGTTGGTACCCTTAGCAGTTCTTCCTGCATCAGGTATCTCATATGCTCTCTTCTTATATACTCTACCTCTATTAGTAAAGAATAGTACATCTGAGTGAGTTGATGTAACAAGTACATGTTCTACAAAGTCATCTTCTTTAGTAGACATTGCTTGTATTCCTCTTCCCCCTCTTCTTTGAGCTGAATAAGTATCAGCAGATATTCTCTTAATATATCCAGTGTGAGTTAGAGTAATAACTGTTTCTTCTTCTTGAATTAAGTCCTCAATATCAATGTCATTAACTACTTTTTCTATTTGAGTTCTTCTTTCATCACTATATCTAGCTTTGATTTCTAATAATTCATCTTTAATTACGCTTAGTAATTTTTCTTCACTAGCAAGGATTGAATTTAAGTAATCTATAAGCTCCATTAATTCAGCATACTCTTCTTCGATTTTATCTCTCTCTAAGCCAGTTAATCTTCTTAATCTCATTTCTAAGATTGCTAAAGCTTGCTTTTCTGATAATCCAAATCTTTCGATTAAAGTATTCTTAGCTATTTCACCAGTTTTAGATCCTCTTATTATGCTTATAACTTCGTCAATGTTATCTAATGCTATTCTTAAACCTTCAAGGATATGTGCTCTAGCTTCTGCTTTATTAAGTTCAAATATAGTTCTTCTTGTTACAACTTCTTTTTGGAAGTTTATATAATGACTTAATATTTGATGTAGGTTTAATACTTGTGGTTCATTATTAACTAATGCTAACATTATTACTCCAAAAGTATCTTGCATCTTAGTATGCTTGAATAATAGGTTTAGAACTACATTTGGATTTGCATCTTTCTTTAGTTCTATAACTATTCTCATACCTTCTCTATCAGATTCATCTCTTAAATCAGATATTCCAACAATCTTTTTATCTTTAACTAAATCAGCAATACTTTCTATTAATCTAGCTTTGTTAACTTGGTATGGAAGTTCTGTAACTATTATTCTATGTCTTCCATTCTCTTCTTCAATATCAGTTTTAGATCTTACAATTACCTTACCTTTACCTGTTTCATAAGCGGCTCTTATTCCTGATTTTCCCATGATTATTCCACCAGTTGGGAAATCAGGTCCTTTGATACATGTCATAAGTTCTAATCCAGTAGTTTCTGGATTATCTATTAGCATTATAGTTCCATCAATAATTTCTCCTAAGTTATGAGGAGGAATGTTAGTTGCCATACCAACAGCTATACCTGATGACCCATTAACTAAAAGGTTTGGGTATCTTGAAGGTAATACTACTGGCTCTTGTTCTTCACCATCAAAGTTTGGCATAAAATCTACAGTGTTCTTATTTATATCTCTAAGCATTTCCACTGCTATCTTATTCATCTTTGCTTCTGTATATCTCATCGCCGCCGCACTATCTCCATCTACAGAACCAAAGTTACCGTGTCCATCTACTAGCATATATCTCATTGAGAAATCTTGAGCCATTCTTACTAATGCATCGTATACTGATGTATCTCCATGTGGATGGTACTTTCCTAGAACTTCACCAACAATTCTGGCACATTTTCTGTATCCCTTTTGTGGTTCTAATCCTAATTCTTGCATTGAATATAGGATTCTTCTATGAACTGGCTTAAGACCATCTCTTACATCTGGAAGTGCACGACCAACGATTACGCTCATAGCATAATCGATGTAGCACTTTTTCATTTCTTTATTTATATCTACATGTATAAATTTTCCCTCGTTTAAGTTCATGTACTCACCTCATCATAGTACTAAATGTAGTACTAAACATCTAAATTGCTTACTTTCTTAGCATTTTTTTGTATAAACTCTCTTCTTGGCTCAACTTTATCACCCATTAAGATTGTAAATATCTCATCTGCTGCGATTGCATCTTCTACAGTAGCTTTTAAAAGTATTCTGTGTTCTGGATCCATAGTTGTTTCCCATAATTGGTTTGCATTCATTTCTCCAAGACCTTTATATCTTTGTATATTGGTTGAGTTATCTTTACCACCAACATCAGCTAATATACTTTCAAGCTCTTGGTCTGAATAAGCGTAAAATTCCTTTTTACCCTTACTAACCTTATAAAGTGGAGGTTGTGCTATATATACATGCCCGCCATCTATTAATGGTCTCATATATCTAAAGAAGAATGTTAATAATAACGTTCTTATATGAGCACCATCGACATCGGCATCGGTCATGATTATTATTCTATTATATCTTAACTTTTCTTCATCAAAGTCTTTCCCTATACCTGCACCAAATGCTGTAACCATAGATCTTATTGAATCAGCATTAAGTATTCTATCTAATCTTTGTTTTTCAACGTTTAGTATTTTACCTCTTAAAGGTAATATCGCTTGGAATCTTCTGTTTCTACCTTGTTTTGCAGATCCTCCCGCTGAATCCCCTTCGACTATATAGATTTCACACTCTGCAGGATCCTTAGATGAACAGTCTGCAAGTTTACCAGGAAGTGTTGATCTTTCAAGTACTGACTTTCTCGTAAGCTCTCTAGCCTTTCTTGCTGCATCTCTTGCTCTTGCAGCCATTAAAGCTTTATCTATTATAATCTTACCTACTCCTGGATTTTCTTCTAAGAATGTACTTACACCCTCTCCAACTATTGAATCAACAATTCCTCTTACTTCAGAATTTCCAAGTTTAGTTTTTGTTTGCCCTTCAAATTGTGGTTCAGATATCTTTACAGAAACAACTGCAGTAAGACCTTCTCTAGCATCATCTCCAGAAAGATTTTTATCATTTTCTTTTATATGTCCAAACTTCTTAGCATAATCATTTATAGCTCTAGTTAACGCTGTCTTAAATCCTGCTAAGTGAGTTCCACCTTCAATTGTATCTATATTATTGGCAAAAGAATATAAGTTTTCATTATATCCATCATTGTATTGAAGTGAAATTTCTGCAATAATACCATCTTTTTCGCCTTCAACATAAATAGGTTCTGGATGTAATACTTCTTTATTTCTGTTTAAGTAAGAAACAAATTCTTTAATACCACCTTCATAGTGATAGAATTCCTCTTGCCCATTTTCTCTTTTATCTATTAAACTTATAGCTATTCCTTTATTTAAAAATGCTAATTCTCTTAATCTATGTGCTAATATATCAAAATCATATTCTGTTTCTTCGAAGATTTCACGATCTGGTTTAAAAATAACCTTTGTTCCATGCAATGATTCATCCGCTTCACCGATCTCAGTTAAATCACATAAAATATTTCCTCTAGAATATTTTTGTTGCCACACCTTACCTTCTCTAGTAACAGTAACCTCACAATATTCTGATAAAGCATTAACTACAGAAGCACCAACACCGTGAAGACCACCAGATACCTTGTATCCTCCACCTCCAAATTTACCACCGGCATGTAGTACTGTCATTATAACTTCTACTGTAGATTTACCCATCTTTGGATGTATTCCAACTGGCATACCTCTACCGTCATCTACTACAGTTATTGAATTATCTTCGTTTATAGTTACCTCTATGTTCTTACAAAAACCTGCTAAGGCTTCATCAATACTGTTATCTACTATTTCATATACTAAGTGATGAAGACCTCTAGAACTAGTACTTCCAATGTACATCCCAGGTCTTTTTCTAACAGCTTCTAAACCTTCTAAGACCTGTATCTGACTTTCATCATAACTTTGTTTATTTTCTTCCAACATAAACTCCTCCTAAAATACTATTTTTTATTACGTGCGAAGGCTAAATATTGGACCTAAGTATTATAATCAATATTTGTTCTCTTTGTTAAAGTAGAAGATGATATAGGTGATAAATACACCTTACTCATTTTATTAACTTCTGCGATCACAAAAGATTTTGGTGCATCTTTCGTGATTCTTTCAACAAATCCATCTTCTTCAGCCATTCTTAAAAAAGATATTGTATCTGAACTATACATAGATGTCTCGATATCAAAAATACCAATCACATCTTTTATTGGTACAACTACGTTTTCTCCTAAATGTAAAAACATAATAGTTCCTCCTCCTAGTTTAGGATTGCACCATCCTTTACTTTAAAAACTTTAGATTTATCATCTAAGTATTCATACAAGTCTTCTATCCCCGTGCAAGTAATTATGGTTTGAATTTCCCCAATGGTACTTAATATATATCTCTTTCTACTAAAATCTAGCTCAGATAGTACATCATCAAGTAATAAAACCGGATATTCACCTGTTAATTCTTTAATTATTTTTAAAGATGAAAATTTTATAGTTAATACAGCAGTTCTTTGCTGTCCTTGTGAACCATAGCTTTTAGTATCAATATCATTTATGAAAACCATAAAATCATCTCTATGTGGTCCAACTGATGTAAGTCCTTTATCTATATCTTTTTTTCTATTTCTCTCAAGCTGAGAATAAAAACTCTCTTTGATATCTTCTAAATTTCTAATAGTACTTACATACTTAAATTCTATATTTTCTTTCCCAGATGTTATATCATTATGTATCTGTTTTGAATATTGGTTCAATTTATTTATATAATTAATTCTTTGTATAACTATATTATATCCAAATTCAACCAATTGCATATCATATATATCTAAAATATCTTTATTTATAGATCTATTTTTTAATACAGTGTTTCTTTCATTAAGAACTTTGTTATATTGAACTAGGTTATAATAATACTTAGAATCTAGCTGACATAACTCCATATCTATAAATTTTCTTCTAACTCCAGGAGAATCTTTAATTATTTTTAAGTCTTCTGGTGAAAACATAACAACATTAAAGCTTCCAAATAGTTCTCCTATTTTGCTTATTTTGATCTTATTTATCCTTATAGCCTTTTTTCCGTCTTTAAGGATGCTTATATCAATTCGCTTATCTAATCTCTCTTTTCCTACAGTTACGCTTAAAAATGCGTTTTCTGACTTCCAATTGATTAATTCCTTATCTCTAGATGTTCTATGAGACTTTGCAAAGGCGCAATAATAAATACCCTCAAGGATATTAGTTTTCCCTTGGGCATTATCTCCCATAAAAACATTGACATTAGGTCCTAAATCTATATTTAAAGCTTCATAATTTCTATAATTAAGCATTTGTAATTTTTTTATAAACATTTTTAAACACCCATAATTATAACATATTAGAGCTATAAAAGTGATAAAATAGGAATTTATTGATAATTAGACCACTTTATAGGCTTCTCCATTAAACTCTACTACGTCACCTACATATAATTTTTTTCCTCTTTGTGTACATACTTCTCCATTAACAGAAACCATTTCATCTAAAATATACATTTTAGCTTCTGATCCTAGTGATGCAGCTCCACAAAATTTTAAGAATGAATCTAATTTTATAAATTCTGTACTAATTTTGACTTCTACCATTTCCATTTCCCTGTATTAATATGCATTTTTTATACAGGTTCCTCCTATCTAACTAGTCTAACTGGTAAGACTAAATATTTAGCATTATTAGTTTCATTTCCTCTAATAACACATGGGCTAACTGCAGATGACATTTCTAAAATTACATTTTCATCTTCCATACTCTTTAATACGTCTAAAATATATCTTGAGTTAAATGCAATTTCTATACCTTCACCTTGCAGATTTATTGCAACTTCTTCCCTAACTTTTCCCAATTGAGAATTAGAACTGATAATAACACTTTCATCTTGTATGTCTAATTTTATTAAATTACTATTTCCATCCTTAGCCATTAAAGATGCTCTTTCTAATCCATTTTGGAATTCTTGTTTATTAATATTTACAAGTAATTTATATTCTGGTGGTAATAAAGATGCATAATTAACAAATTTACCATCTAATAATCTTGAAATTATCTTAGTATTGTTTAAATTAAATAATATATGATTATTAGTAAATGTTATTTGTACTATATCTTCATTATCTTCAAGTATTTTAGCAACTTCATTAAATGTTTTACCAGGAATAACTACTTCGATATTATCATCAATATCTAATAACTCAGTTCTTACTGCTAATCTATAACCATCTAAGGCAACTAAATTAAGATGTTTGTCTTTAACTTCGAAAAGTATACCTTGTAATATTGGTCTTGCTTCATCTTGAGCAATAGCAAATGATGTTCCTTTTATCATATTTTTTAATATATTTTGAGGAACTTCAACTGTTATCTCTTCGTTTATTGTTGGTAATGCTGGATAATCAGCTTGATTCATAAATACAACATTAAATAAAGACTTTTCACATGCTATTTGTATTCTATCATTTTCAACTACTTCAATTTTTACATCTGAATTAGGTAGTTTTCTAATAATTTCAGAAAAAATCTTAGCATCTATTACTATCTTTCCTTCTTGTAATACATCGGCTTCAACTTTAGTTTCTATACTTACATCCATATCAGATCCAATAAGTGTTAAACCAGCTTTAGTAGCTTCAATGTAAATACCTTCTAATACAGGCATAGTAGTTTTACCTGTTATAGCTTTAGTTACTATAGAAATACCTTCCTGTAATTTTTGTTTAGAACAGATGATGTTCATATATATACCTCCTTAGTTATTCACAAGCATTTATAGATAAATATATAGATAAATATAAAATTTATATAATAATAATAGTAGTAGGGGCTGTTGATATGTGGATAAGTACCTCAACCCTACATTTTTCAATAATTTTAAGAAAAAAAATACTGTGGATAAGTAATTAATTATTTTACTACGTTATCCACATTGTTAACATCCAAAAGTGCATTGGGATTTTATCCACAGCCTATTCACTAGTTGTTATGTACAGTTGTTAATTATTTTTGTGTTAGCTTCTTTGTTATATCATTTATAGTGTGTTGTAGGCTTTCATCATTATTCAAGCTTTCGGAGATTTTTTCATATGCATGAATAACTGTAGTATGGTCACGTCCTCCGAATTCTTCACCTATTTTAGGTAAAGACATGTCAGTTAATTTTCTACTTAAATACATTGCAATTTGTCTTGGGTATGCAACATTTCTAGTTCTTCTTTGAGATTTTAAATCCTCTACTCTAAGATTAAAATAAGCAGCAACTACATCTTGTATTATGTCGATTGTTATATTCTTATTTTGCTTATTAGATATAATATCTTTTAAAGCTTCACTTGCTAGATCTACAGTAATATCTCTATTAGTTAATGAAGAGTAAGCAACTATTCTTATTAGTGCTCCTTCTAATTCTCTAATATTAGATTTTATTTTAGTAGCTATATACACCATTACTTCATTAGGAACATCTAATTTTTCTACATCTGCTTTTTTCTTTAAGATAGCCATACGCGTTTCAAAATCTGGCGCTTGGATATCTGCTATTAGCCCCCATTCGAATCTAGACCTTAATCTATCTTCTAATGTAGGAATCTCTTTTGGTGGTCTATCAGATGATAGAATTATTTGTTTATTTGCTTCATGCAATGTGTTAAATGTATGGAAGAATTCCTCTTGAGTTCTTTCTTTACCTGCAATGAATTGAATATCATCTATTAAAAGTACATCTACATTTCTATATTTGTTTCTGAATTCCTCATTTTTATCATCTTTAATTGCATTGATAAGTTCGTTTGTAAATTTTTCAGATGATACGTAAACAACTTTTGCATTTGAGTTATTTTGAAGTATATAGTGTCCTATTGCGTGCATCAAGTGAGTTTTTCCAAGCCCAACTCCTCCATAAATAAATAAAGGGTTGTATGCTTTAGCTGGAGATTCAGCAACAGCTAATGATGCAGCATGAGCAAATCTATTACTATTACCAATGACAAAAGAATCAAAAGTATATTTTGGGTTTAAAGTACTAGACATTTCATCATTCACTGTAACAGACATAGTGTCTCTATTATTTGAAGCTTTTTTCTTTTCAGGAGTTTCTTCTACATCCTGAAGTTCAGAAGCAATTAAAAATTCAATTTTATATAGTTTTGAGCAAGCAGCTTCAATTGAATTTATAACTAAATCTTTATATCTTTTCTCTAATATATCCTGAGTGAAGGAATTAGGAACACTGATTTTTATAGTGTTTGAAGATATAGATATAGGCTCGCAACTTTTTATCCAAGTATTAAAGCTAACCTCAGACATTTCACTTTTTATTATATTTAAGGTTTTTTCCCATAATCCTTTTAACTCAGTCTCCATTTTCTTTCCTCCAAAAATAAATTTTAAAAAAGTTATTAACAATATAGTAACATAGTTATTAACACTAAAGTCATTATGTTAATAACTTGATAAAAAATATTAACATGTAGATAATTATGTATATAAGTATAACACAAAAAAATTATCCACAAGTATGTTATATGTAAATATAAACAATATTAACAACGAATAAATGGGATAAATATGATAATAATATATACGTAATGTGCGATTATTCAGAAAAAATGAACAAGTTATACACAAATTAATCCACAGCTGTGGATAAGTCGTGTTATTCACAAACTTATTCACACTTAATTCTATAATATCATATGTAAATGTAAATTATCAATAAGTTATCCACAAAAAATAAACTGTGAATAATTTTATTAACAGTTTTTACTCTTTAATTAGAATTTAATTCATATTGACAGTAAAAAGGTAAATCTATATAATATATTAAGTAAATCTCAAATTTTAAAAGTGGTAAAAAGTTTTTACTATATAAAATTTCACTCAAAGGGGGTGTATTTGAATGTTCATGACTTACCAACCAAAAAAGAGACAAAGAAAAAAAGAACATGGATTCAGAAAGAGAATGAGCACTGCTTCTGGTAGAACAGTTCTTAAGAGAAGAAGACAAAAAGGAAGAAAAAAATTAACAGCATAAGGGCCGCATTTAGTGGCCTTTTTTCTGCAAATAGCGGAAAATAAGGAGTTTTGTTATACCGATGATATATAAAATTAGAAAGAATGCAGAATTTAGACTTGTCTACAGAAGAGGTAAATCTTACGCTAACAATCTTCTAGTTCTATATGTTTTTAATAATAGAAAGAATTCGTCTAAAGATGGAGCCTTATATAATAAGGTAGGAATTTCTGTTAGTAAGAAAGTTGGAAATAGTGTTGTTAGAAGCAGAAGCAAAAGATTAATATACGAAAGCTATAGATTAAATTGTGATGATTTAAAACAAGGGTTTGATTTTGTATTTGTTGCTAGGACATCTATTAAAGATAAAAAATATAAAGATGTTGAAAATGCTATGATAAGCTTATTTAATAAGGCAGGACTACGTTAAAATGAAAAAATTAATTTTAAAGTTAATTTATTTATATAGAAAATATTATTCTCCAACTAGGCCGGCTTGTTGTATTTTTGTACCGACTTGTTCACAATATGCTGAGGAAGCTATAAAAAAGTACGGGGTAGGTAAGGGAGTGTATTTAAGTATAAAGAGGATTTTACGTTGTAATCCTTTTAACAAACATGGGGGATATGATCCAGTTAAATGAGGAGGTTATTAGAAAATGTGGGATGCGATAGTTAACGCAATGGTAAAACTATTTAATGGACTACATCAATTTATAGTAGGTTTAGGTGTGCCAGCAGAAAGAGAAGGTCTTTCTTATATTTTAGCAATTTTAATTTTTACAGTAATAATTAGATTATTAATTTTACCGTTAAATATTAAGTCAACAAAATCGAATGCAAGAATGCAAGAGATTCAACCAGAAATGAAAAAACTTCAAGCTAAGTATAAAAATGATCCACAAAAGTTACAATTAGAAACTTCAAAATTAATGAAAGAAAATAATGTAAGTATGTTTGGTGGTTGTTTACCAACATTATTACCACTACCAATATTATTTGCTTTATATCGTGTATTCTATAGTATTACACCAACACCAGGTGCAGATTTATCTTTCTTATGGATAAATAACGTATTCGCACCAAGTGGATTTAATATGACTGGTATAATATTAGCTATATTAGCAGCATTAAGCACATATATTCCATCTTTACTTTTAAGTAAATCAATGCCATCTCCTGAAGAAGGCGGAATGAATATGAGCACAATGAACATAATGATGTCTGGTATGATGGGATTCATGTCAATTAACTTCCAACCAATATTAGTTTTCTATTGGATAGCAGGTGGAGTAATTCAATTAATTCAAACTTATTTCTTAAATTACTTACCAGCTATGAAGAAGCAAAAAGCTAAAGAAGCAGCTGCTTTGGCATCAAAACCAAATAAAACTACAATAACAACAAAGAAAAAGAAAAAATAGTTTAATCTTATTAGGCGGGTGAATAGGGTATGAAAATTATAGAAATGACAGGTAAAACTGTTGATGAGGCTTTAAAAAATGCTTTAAAGGAATTAAATCTAACAGAAGATAAGGTTGAGTTCGAGGTACTTGAAGAAGGTAGCAAGGGACTATTTAATTTAATAGGAACTAAGCCTGCTAAAATTAGAGTTACAGTTAAAAGAGATCCGGCCTTAGAAGGGAAAAACTTCTTAACAAATGTTTTAAGTTCCATGGGAGTTTCAGCAGATATTGAAGTTAAGGAAGAAAAAGATACTATCTTCATTAATTTATCTGGATCTAAGATGGGATTAGTAATAGGGTATAGAGGAGAAACTTTAGATTCTTTACAATATCTAGTTTCTCTAGTAGTGAATAAAAGTCACGATGTTCCTTATAAGAAAGTTGTGCTTGATACTGAAAATTATAGAAGTAAAAGAGAAGAAACTTTAAAAAGAGTAGCACAAAAAACAGCATATAAAGTTAAAAAGACTGGTAGACCTTATAAGCTAGAACCAATGAATCCTTATGAAAGAAGAATTATTCACTCAGCCTTACAAAGCTATAATGATATAAACACATATAGCGAGGGAGAAGAACCTTTTAGAAGAATAGTTGTTAGTCTTAAAAGATAGAAAAAAAGTGTTGCAAAATCATATTTTGCAACACTTTTTTCAAGTTAAGGGTTAAAAGTGAACAGTGAAAAGTTAAAGTAAAAACTGCTATGCAGTTTTTTGTTGTTTCATAGAAATTTTACCAATAATTATTAGATCTTAATTATTAACTATTAACTGTTAGAAGTTTTGACTTATATAAAATAGTCTTGTAAAATGAATATTATTGAAATTAGGGTATAATAATTATAAGAAATGACAAGTGACAACTTAATGATTAAAGTCAGATTTAGCTAACTTTATAGAATAAATATATTTTTAGGAATTGCGGAGCAGTTTTATCAATAACTTGACACTATTAATTTTTAACTTGTCACTATATAAAGCGGAGGATATTAAATGAAGGATTTTGATACAATTTGTGCCATTGCAACGGCATTAGGTGAAGGCGGAATTGCAATAATAAGAGTATCTGGTGATAAAGCTTTAGACATTGTTTCAAAGATTTTTAAAGCTCATAGCGGTCAAGATATTAAAAGTATGAAATCTTACACTATGAAATATGGACACATTTATGATATAGATAATGAAGAATTAATTGATGAAGTTATTATTAGCTTTATGAAGGGGCCTAAGAGTTTTACAGCTGAGGATACAGTAGAAATAAACTGTCACGGAGGAGTTGTTTCAACTAATAAGGTATTAGAATCTGTTATAAAGGCTGGAGCAAGATTAGCAGAACCTGGAGAATTCACAAAGAGAGCATTTTTAAATGGTAGAATAGATTTATCTCAAGCTGAGGCTGTTATGGATATTATAAAAGCTAAAACAGATCTTGCAATGAAATCAGCTTTAATGCAAAGTACAGGTCATCTATCAACTCAAATTAATAAGCAAAGAGAATATATGTTAAATATATTAGCTTTAGTTGAATTTGCTGTTGACTTTACTGAAGATGATGAAGATGTTGATCCAAGTATACCTATTAAAGTAGCAGAAAGCTTAGAGAAGAGCATAGGTGAAATGAATGTACTACTAAGAGGTGCTGATGAAGGAAAGCTTATAAGAGAAGGTTTAAGCCTTGCTATAGTAGGTAAACCTAACGTTGGTAAATCATCATTATTAAATGCCCTTTTAAGAGAGAAGAGAGCTATAGTAACTGATATAGCTGGTACAACTAGAGATGTAATTGAGGAATATATTAATTTAGATGGTATTCCTGTTAAGGTAATTGATACAGCTGGAATAAGGGAAACTGAAGATGTTGTTGAAAAAATCGGTGTAGAGAGATCTAAGGAGAAGCTTGAAGAAGCAGATTTAGTATTATTGGTGTTAGATACTTCAAGAGAGTTAGATCAAGAAGATAAAGACATAATTGAATCAGTAAAAGATAAAAAATGCATATTAATATTAAATAAAATAGATTTAGAGTGGAAAATTGAAGAGGATATTTTAGGTAGCTTTGAAAATGTAATTAAAATCTCTGCAAAAGAAGAAATTGGATTAGATGAATTAAAGCAGACTATAAAGGATTTATTCTTCAATGGAAAAATAGATACAGAAAGTTTAATAATTTCTAATTCACGTCATAAGCAGGCTTTATATAGAGCTTTAGAGAATGCTGAAAATGCTTTAGTTAGAGTTAAAAATAATGAGTACTTAGATTTAATATCTATTTATGTTACAGCATCATTAAGAGCTTTAGGTGAAATTACAGGTAGTGAATTAGAAGAAGATTTAGTAAATAAGATATTTAGTGATTTCTGCGTAGGAAAGTAGGGAAGTAAAGATGAGATATAGTGCAGGAGAATATGACGTAATAGTAGTTGGTGCAGGGCATGCAGGTTGTGAAGCAGGTCTTGCTTCAGCAAGAATGGGTTTAAAGACATTAGTATGTACTTTAAACTTAGATGCAGTTGGCTTAATGCCTTGTAATCCTAATATAGGTGGAACTGCAAAAGGGCACCTTGTAAGAGAAGTTGACGCTTTAGGTGGAGAAATGGGTGTTAACATAGATGAGACTTTTATTCAATCAAGAATGTTAAACACATCAAAGGGACCAGCAGTTCATTCACTTAGGGCTCAAGCTGATAGAAAAAAATATCAGGATAGAATGAAAAGAACTTTAGAAAATCAAGAGAACCTTGAATTAAGACAATTAGAGGTTCTAGACATAGAAGTTGAAGATGGGAAAGTAGTTGGAGTATTAACTAAGAATGGAGCTTTTTATAAATGTAAGGCTCTTATACTTACAACAGGTACATATTTAAGAGCAAGAATTATTATTGGAGACGTTTCTTATAATAGTGGGCCAAATGGATTAGCAGCAGCTAATGAATTAACAGCTGCATTAAATAGAATAGGTATAAAGACAAGAAGATTTAAAACTGGAACTCCTGCTAGAATTAATAGAAGATCTGTAGATTTTTCAAAAATGATAGAACAACCAGGAGATGAGAAGATAGTACCATTCTCATTTATGAATGACAAAATAGAAAAAGAGCAAATGTCTTGTTGGCTAACTTATACTAACGAAGAAACTCACAATATAATAAAAGAAAATATAGATAGATCTCCTATGTATAATGGTAGTATCGAGGGGGTAGGGCCTAGATATTGTCCATCTATAGAAGATAAGGTGATGAAGTTCCCAGACAAGAACAGACATCAAATATTCATTGAGCCAGAAGGTGAAGATACTCTTGAGATGTATGTTGGAGGAATGTCATCATCTTTACCAGAAGATGTTCAAATTAAAATGTATAGAACATTAGCTGGATTAGAAAATGTTGAGTTTTTAAGAACTGCTTATGCAATTGAATATGATTCAATAGATTCAACTGAGCTTAAGCCAACATTAGAGTTTAAAGAAATTGAAGGGCTTTATTCAGCAGGGCAGTTAAATGGAAGTTCAGGTTATGAAGAAGCTGCAGCACAAGGATTAGTTGCTGGTATAAATGCAGCATTAAAAGTTCAAGGTAAAGAGCCAATGATACTAACACGTTCAGATGCGTATGCAGGAGTTCTAATAGACGATTTAGTTACAAAGGGTACAAATGAGCCTTATAGAATGATGACTTCTAGAGCGGAATATAGACTACTTTTAAGACAGGATAATGCAGATTTTAGATTAACTGAGATTGGGAGAAAAGTTGGATTAGTTTCTGATGAAAGATATAATAGATTTTTAGATAGAAAAGCTAAAATTGAAAGTGAAGTTGAAAGATTAAAAAATCTTCAAATAACTAATAAGAGAGAAAACAATGAATTCTTAGTATCACTTAATACCGCAGAGCTTAAAAAGCCAATAAGTATGTATGAACTTATAAAGAGACCTGAAGTAGACTACTTTGTTTTAGCACATTTAGATCCAGAAAGACCAGAATATACTGATGATATTGGGGAGCAAGTAAATATTATTGCAAAATATGAAGGATATATAACAAGTCAACTAGAGCAAGTAAATCAATTTAGAAAATTTGAAAAGAAGATATTACCTGAGGATATTGATTATACAGATGTAAAAGGATTAAGAATAGAAGCAATTCAGAAGTTAAGTGCTATAAGACCAATTAGCATAGGGCAAGCATCAAGAATTTCAGGTGTTTCTCCAGCGGATATATCAGTATTATTAATATATTTAGAGAATCAAGCTAGAAGAGAGAAACAGGAGGGCTAAAATGGAATTTTTTGATTTAATGTCGACAGCTGCAAAAGATGTAGGAATAGAATTAACAGAAGAACAATATGAAAAGTTTATTAAGTATATGAGACTTGTACAGGAATGGAATGAGAAAATAAACCTAACAGCAATAACTGAAGATAATGAATTTGTTAAGAAGCATTTTATAGATTGTATAAAAGCATTTAAATCTAATGCCATAAAGGAAGCAAAGACTTTAATTGATGTTGGAACAGGGGCTGGGTTCCCTGGGCTTCCAATAGCAATATTAAGTCCAGATACTAAGGTAACATTATTAGATTCACTTAATAAGAGAATTAACTTTTTAAATACAGTAGTAAGAGAATTAGAATTAAAGAATGTAACTACAATTCATTCAAGAGCTGAAGATGGAGCTAGAAACCCTGGGTTAAGAGAACAATTCGATGTTGCCACATCTAGAGCTGTAGCTAATATGGCTGTATTATCTGAGTTTTGTATGCCTTTTGTTAAGAAAAATGGTTACTTTGTTGCTTTAAAAGGGCCATCTATAGAAGAAGAGCTAGAAGGTGGAGCTAATGCTATTAAAGTTTTAGGTGGAGAGCTAAAAAATATTATAGAGGTTGAAGTTGAAGGTACTGATTTAAATCATAATATAGTTGAAGTTCTTAAGATAAATAAGTGTCCTAAAACATACCCTAGAAAAGCTGGAACTATTAATAAAAAACCTATAAAATAGCAGAAAAGTATATATTTTTATTGGAATTTATGGCATAATTAAACTTTGTAGAGAGTAAATTGTATATTTATGTAGAAATATAGATTAATATAGTTTAATTTGTATTACGAAAATCTCATATATTAGAAGGAATTGATTAATAAATACAGAAATGTTAAAATATGGGATAAAATGTTGAGTAACTAAATATAAGGGATGGTCGCAAAAATGAGTAAACAGATAATAAATATAAATGTAGATGAGATATTTCCAAATACATATCAGCCAAGAAGATATTTCAATGAAGATGCTTTACAAGAATTATCTGCATCTATAAAGGAACATGGAATTATTCAGCCAATAACAGTTAGAAAAAGAGGAGAAAAATTCGAACTAGTTGCTGGTGAAAGAAGATGGAGAGCTGCAAGAATAGCAGAGTTAAGTCATGTTCCATGCAACATAATAGAAATTACTGATACTGAATCAGCTGAAATTGCTTTATTAGAAAACTTACAAAGAGAAGATTTAAACTTTATGGAGGTTGCTGAAGCTTATTATAATCTAATTAATGATCATAAATTTACTCAAGAAGAACTAGCAAAGAGAATGGGAAAAAACCAATCTACAATAGCTAATAAGTTAAGATTATTAAAGTTAAGTCAAAAAGTTAGATTAATATGTTTAGAGAATAATTTAACTGAAAGACATGCTAGAGCATTACTAGCATTACCAAGTGAAGAATTGCAATTAAAAGTTTTAGATAAAGTAATAAAAAATGGTCTTAATGTTAAGAAGACTGAAGAGCTAATTAACTCCGAATTACTAGAAAAAGCAGCAGAAGAAAGAAAAAGCAAAAGAAGAGGAGTTATGCCTGGAAAACTATATGTAAATACTATAAAACAAGTATTTAATAAGTTTGATATACCAGCTGATTATAAGTTAAAAGAATTAGAGGATAGTATAGAGATTACAGTATCTATTCCTAAAAATAAATAGATTTTAAAAGCAGTACAAAAATTGTACTGCTTTTATTGTTTTTGCACAGATATGAATTTTATTTTTTATTACATAATTGAAAGATAAATGTAATGAACATAGATATGAGATAAATTTTTACTAGTTTATAATTAAGTCATACTTTGATAAGAGGAGTTGACTTTTATGAAGAAATTAATGGAAGTTATTAAGGTTATATTTTTAGTTACATTTGTAGGATATGATGAAGAAAAATTTCATTTAGCATAAGAAAAATGTTTCATGTGAAACATTTTTTTTATTTAACATAAATTTTTATTATGACTCCCTTTAATTATAGAAAAAAAGCAGATATAATAGAAAGAAAGGGAGGGGGTGGAGTCCTTAGGTGGACAAAACTTATGAAGAAAATATGTATATTTAACCAAAAAGGTGGAGTTGGTAAGACAACTACTAATATAAATTTATGTGCTTATTTAGCAATGGAAGGGTACAAAGTTTTAACAATAGATATAGATCCTCAAGGAAATACTACTAGTGGATTAGGATTAGATAAGAGAAATTTAGAGTTTTCAATGTACGATGTATTAACTGCTAATGTATCTTTAAGTGATGTAATACTTAAAAGTGAATTAATACAGAATTTATATATCGCTCCAGCAACAATGGAATTAGCAGGTGCTGAAGTTGAGGTTATAAATAGAAGTGATAGAGAAACTATACTTTTAAATGAAATAACTAAAGTACAAGATGACTTCGATTTCATATTTATAGACTGTCCTCCATCATTAGGAGTATTAACTATTAATGCACTTACTGCAGTTGATTCTGTACTTATTCCAATCCAATGTGAATTCTATGCATTAGAAGGTGTTGGACAATTAATAAATACAATACAACTTGTGAAAAAGTCATTAAATAAGTCATTAGATATTGAAGGGGTAGTAATGACTATGTATGATTATAGAACGAATTTAAGTAATGAAGTCTATGATGAAGTTAAAAAATTCTTTAATGAAAAGGTATTTAAAACAACTATTTCAAGAAATATTAGATTAGCTGAGGCTCCAAGCTTTGGACTTCCGGTAATGTTATATGATGAAAAATGTAAGGGTGCAGATGCATATAAAGCTTTAACAAAAGAATTTTTAAGCAGACAATAGGAAGGTGAAATATCATGAGCAAAAAATTTGGATTAGGTAAGGGGTTAAATGCTCTTATTCCAGAAGATACAAATTTAGGTCCTTCAATTAGTAAAAATGAGAAAGAAACTTCAGATAAAAATTTAATTGATATAAATCTTATAAAGAGTAATTCAGATCAACCAAGAAAAAGTTTTGATGATGAAAAAATTATAGAGTTATCTGAGTCAATAAAGCATCATGGAATTGTTCAACCAATTATTCTAAGAAAAGAAGAAGAAAACTATGTTATTGTAGCAGGAGAACGTAGATGGAGAGCAGCTAAGATGGCTGGACTTAAGAAAGTACCTTCTATAATAATGGACTTAACAGATAAACAAGTATTAGAAATATCTTTAATAGAAAACATACAAAGACAAGATTTAAATTCAATTGAAGAAGCGATGGCATATAAAAAGTTAATTGCAGATTTTGATTTAACACAGGAAGAATTAAGTAAGAGAATAGGAAAATCACGTGTTGCTATAACTAATACAATTAGATTATTAAACTTAGGTGAGGATGTTCAACAGTATTTAATTGAAGGTGTAATATCAGAAGGTCATGGTAGAGCTTTACTAGGTATTTCAGATAAAAAATTACAGTACGAATTAGCACAAAAAGTTATTGATGATAAATTATCTGTAAGAGAGTTAGAAAATCTTATAAAACGTATAAAGAAGGATGATGATAATTCTTCAAAAAAGAAGACAGAAGATGAATTAACAAATCCGTACTATAAAGATATAAAAGAAAGATTACAACATTATTTTGGAACAAAGGTTAATTTAACCAATAAAAACAATAAAGGAAAAATAGAAATAGAATATTATTCCGAAGAAGATTTACAAAGAATTTTAGAAATAATTAAATTATAATGTTTCACATGAAACATTGGAGGGACGGATTAAGGTGAGTAATATACTAAATATAATTAACGAGTACTCAGGAATTATAGTAATTGGGTTAGCTATTATTACATTACTATTATTGATAACTACAATAATATTATTAGTTTCAGTTAATAAGGTAGAGAAGAAATATAGAAAAATGATGAGAGGAATGAATAATAAAAACTTAGAAGAAGTTATAAATTCTAATTTAGATAATATTGATGTTGCTCTTAACAATTCTAAAGAAGCTCTTGCAAGTTGTGGAAAGATAGCTGAAGACTTAAAATTATGTGTAAATAAAGTTGCTATAATGAGATATAAGGCTTTTGCAGATGTAGGAAGTGATTTAAGCTTCTCTATAGCTATATTAGATTCTTATAATGATGGAGTTATTATAACTGGTATATATTCTAGACATGATAGTACTACATATGCAAAACCTATAGATAAGGGTATTTCTAGATATGACTTATCAGAAGAAGAATTACATGTATTAAATGAAGCAATAAATAAGTAGAAGTATAAAAGGATAGTAAAATTTAATTTACTATCCTTTTTTTATTTGCTTTTTATTTAAATTATTAGATGAGAATCTATCATTAGAAGAGAAATCTATTGATATCTTATCTAAACATTTTTTTATACCATCTGTAATACAGTCTGCTAATGACATAACAGTAAATAATCGAGTGTTTTGAAGAACTATAAATTCTAAGTTTCCTGATATATTAACAACTCCTGTAATACTAAGGTCTCCAACAGCGGGCAAGTCTTTATTAAGTGCTAATCCAGGAGTAAGAGGTTTTTCTTCTATAAATATTTTACCAACATTTTGTATATTGCCTAAAGATGAATCTATAGCTATTATATAGGGATTGATAAAATACTTTTCTATTTTCTCTAAGACTGTAACTAAATTCTTTGAATGAACTGGAGTTTCTAAAGAACCGTATACATATATATTATTTTTATGTTCAAGTTTTAACTTGTAACCAATTAATGGACCAAGAGAATCACCAGTAGATCTATCGGTTCCAATACATAAAAAAATAATTGGACGTTTATCTGATAGAGGAGTCTTCAGTTTTGAATATAAGTAATCTCTAAACTTATTTACTGTAGTTGGGGACATTGAATCTTCACAAAAATACTTTTCCATAAAACACTCTCCTTAAGTGAGAATCAAAATTTAATATGTTACTATTCGAATTTACTCATTCCACAATAGGAGAAGGAGTTTCCTTATTAAGGAGTTTTGACATATTTTATAGAAAATATTCAAAGATAAGCTAGCTTTTTGTGAAGAGTAGAGAGAAAGGAAGAAGGAATTGATTTAAAGTTCAATTACTTTGGTGAAAGGTTCGCTTGTGCAAAAGGGAAAGGTCAGCTGAAGCTGAAGGGAAAATGTCACTGACATGACGGGGAAAGTATTGCCTTTGGCAATAGTACAATATATCTACTTTAGTACTTTTCTCTTTAACTTTAGTTAATCTTTACCTGCTACGCTAGTAGCATTTTCCATTTGACGAAGTTAACCTTTCACCGCGGGCCTTAGCTCGCACTTTATTTATAAAGTTTGTTTATTTTATTTAAAGAATCAACGGTATATTTTATTTCTTCTAGAGTATTAAAATATCCAAGGCTTAGTCTTACAGTTCCATTAGGATATGTTCCGATAGTTTTATGTGCTAATGGAGCACAGTGAAGTCCACTTCTATTACTAATTCCGTAGTCAGAATCTAATATAAATGAAAGTTCGCTAACATCTAAGTTTGAATTTGTAATAGATACGCAAGATGTTCCGTTAGCAGGATTTAAGTCTCCATATATAGTAAAGTTATTCATATTAGAAATTTCATTAATTAAATAAGATCTTAAGTATGCGTTATGTTCATAAATAGTATTAAGACCTTCTTTTTCAATAAATTTTATACCTTCATATAATCCTATTATACCTGGAATATTTAATGTGCCAGATTCAAACTTATCAGGTAGGAAGTCAGGTTGAATTAATGAATGAGAAAGGCTACCTGTACCACCTAAGATATATGGATTACAAATTTCATTAAGTTTATCATCTATAATAAATCCACCAATACCTTGAGGGCCAAGTAAACTTTTATGGCCAGTAAAGGCTAAAGCATTAAGATTAAATTTTTTAAAATCTACTTCTATTACTCCTGCACTTTGAGCAGAATCTAATATAAAAAATATATTATGTTTTTTGCATAACTCTCCTATCTTTTGTATAGGTTGAATAGAGCCAGTAATATTAGAAGCATGAGTTAGTATTATTAACTTTGTATTATTTCTTATTGCTTTAGAAATTGAATCTACATCAATTATTCCGTTTGATTTTGCAGAAACTATTTCTAAGTCAATACCTATGGTTTCCTTTAAGTTATATAAAGGTCTTATAACAGAATTATGCTCCATGGAGGAAGTTATTACATGATCTCCTGGTTTCAATATTCCATTAATTAATGTATTAAGTGATGATGTTATATTGTTAGTGAAAATTACATTCTCAATCTTATGGAAATTAAAAAAATTAGCTATTGTTTCTCTAGCTAAAAATAAATATCTATTTGATTCTAATGCATTAGAGTGGTTAGCACGTCCAGGATTTCCACCTATGTTAGTTAAATAATTATAAATTGAATCAGAAACTGTTTTTGGTTTTGGAAATGATGTACTTGCATTATCTAAATATACATTCATAGTGCTTACTCCTTACTAAAATTAGTCTTATAAATATGATAAAATAAATAGGGAAAAATGCAAGGATATATTACAAGATTTTGAAATTAGCTAGATATTAAAGTAATATATTTATTATAACGACAAAGTAGGTATAATATAATTATTAAGATAATTTTAGGAGGACAAAATGAAGTATTACATAATAGTTTTTAAGAATACTCATACGGCTATGAGTGGAGAAAAAAAGTTAAAGGAAATAGGAATGAATTTTAGAATAATGCCAACTCCAACTACAATAACTCAAAGCTGTGGAATTTGTATAAGGTTAGATGATGAAGATAGCGTTAATAGGGTAATTAATGAGGAAGTTATAGAATTTAAAGCAATATATAAAAGAGATAGTAACGGATATGAATTAGTAAAGTAAATAGAGGAGGCGTAAAGGTTGAATAATATTTTATCTCTTGCTAAGATAGTTACAACTGAGGACGGTAAGCTTGCGTGGAATTGGGAAAGTTTTATTAAGGATCCAGAGATTCTAAATGGTTGGCTAGAAACATCTTTCAATATGATTTTGAGAATCGTTATCATTCTTGTAGCTATAAATTTAATTATAAAAATAGGAAATAAAATAATTAATAAATTTGTAGATAAGCAAGTAAAAAGTAAATTGAGCTTTTCGTTAGATCCACAAAAGGCAATAACTATAGGTGAAGTATTAAAAAGTGTACTAAAGTATACTGTTTATTTAGTTGGTGTTGCACTTATGTTTTATGATGTGTTTGCAAAAATACCAGTTGCATTAGCGAGTGCTGGAGGTTTTGCTATAGGTCTTGGAGCTCAAAGTTTAGTTAAGGATTTAATTAATGGATTTTTTCTTTTATTTGAAGACCAATATGGGGTAGGGGATCATGTTACTATTTCTAATTTTAGTGGTATAGTTGAGAGTATGGGAATTAGGACAACAGTTTTAAGAGATTTTACAGGAGACTTACATCTTATTCCTAATGGATCTATTTTAGAGGTAACAAATCACTCAAGAGGTGATATAAGATTTATAGTTGATGTTGATATAGCTTATGAGGAAAACATAGACCAAGCTACTAATTTAATAAAGTCTGTCAATGAAGCTTTTGAAGAAAAGCATAAAGATAAGCTAAGAGGACATATTGAAGTGCTAGGAGTTATTTCATTAAACCCATCAGGAATAACTATTAGAGTTGTAGGAAGAGCGAAACCATTAAGTCAATGGGAAATGGAAAGAGAGTTAAGAAAAGAAATTAAAGAAGCATTAACCAGAGCAGGAATAGAAATTCCATATCCTAAGACTTATATTGTAAATAAATAATTTTATTTTTAGGAGGCGATTATAAATGATAGAAACTTTTGAACTAGGTGATGTAGTAGAAATGAAAAAAGAACATCCTTGTGGAAATAAGAACTTTGAGATTATAAGAGTCGGTGCTGATGTGAAAATTAAGTGTACTGAATGTGGTAGAATAATAATGCTTCCACGTCGTAAATTCCAGAAAGATGCAAAAAAGGTAGTAAAAACAAAAGAATAAAATAAAAAAAGCTTGAAATAGTCAACATAAAGTGATAAACTTTTAAATTGTAATCCTGCTGCATATGTAGCAGCCGTTAAGTCCAAAGGAGGTGAAAATGATGAGAAAGTACGAAACTATATTTATACTACACCCATCATTTGATGAAGAAGCTGTAAAAGCTAACATCGAAAAGTTTAAAGGTGTTATAGAAAACGGTGGAGGAACTATCGAAAACGTTGATTTCTGGGGTAAGAGAAAACTTGCTTACGAAATAAAGAAAGTTAACGAAGGTTTCTACACATTAATCAATTTCGAAGCTAACCCTGAGTTACCAAAAGAGTTAGACAGAATATTCAGAATCACTGATGGTGTTATAAGACATATCATTGTTAAACAAGAAAACTAGTAGGTGGTGTTAAAGAATGAATAAAGTAATTCTAATAGGTAGATTAACTAAAGATCCTGAGTTAAAGTATACTCCAGGAAACGGAACTGCCGTAACAACACTAACTTTAGCAGTTGATAATTATAACAGCAAATCTGGCGAAAGAACTGCTGATTTTATTCCTGTAGTAATATGGGGAAAGCAAGCTGAAAACACTGCTCAATATATGAGTAAGGGTAGTCAAATTGCTATAAGCGGTAGAATTTCAGTTAGATCATATGATGCAAAAGACGGCACTAAGAGATATGTAACAGAAGTTGTTGCTGACACATTTAATGGTGTAAGCTTCTTATCTAAGGGTAATGGAGCTGGTAATAATGGAAGTTCATTCGGTGGCGGATCTGATTATTCACATTCATCAAATAATGATGTATTTGGTGGAATGAATTTCGAAGAGGATATGACTCCAGTCGATGACGGAGATATGCCATTCTAGAAAGTCTAATTAATTTTACAAGGAGGGAAATAGCATGAGAGATATGAAAAGATCTGGAAAAATGAGAAGATCTAGAAAAAAAGTATGTGCTTTCTGTGTTGATAAAGCTGAATCAATAGATTACAAAGATGTAGCTAAGTTAAGAAAGTTCGTTACAGAAAGAGGTAAGATATTACCAAGAAGAATTTCTGGAACTTGCGCTAAGCACCAAAGACAATTAACAGATGCTATAAAGAGATCAAGAAATATAGCTTTATTACCATTTACAACAGAATAGTAATAAGATTATTAGCCCCTGAGAATCAGGGGCTTTTGTGTTATATAAAAATATAACTTATTTACATATTTTGTAATACATTCCCTTATATAGTTGCATTAATATAAAAATAACTTTAAAATATAAGTTACAGGGTAGTGGAATAGAGGTGAAATATGTGAGAAAAGAAGATTTTAATATAATGGCCAACATTAAGATGATAGAAGAATTAAAAGCAAACTTATTGTGTCTTATAGGTGATCTTTATACTCTTTTAACTAGGGGAACTAACATAGCTAGAGATTCAATATTAAATTGTATATCTGGTGCTATTTTAATTCTATATGTGTTAGCACAAAAATTAGGATATAGTTGTAATGAAGTTGATGATGATATGAAAAAAAAGCTAAAGATTGGTATTACAGAAGAGCATGAATATGAAAGAGAAGGAAAGAATTTAAGCAAACTTCAAAATCATATTAAACAACGTTAATAATATAAAGCTTAGGAGGCTTTCAATGAAGGAAAAACTTAAGGATTACCAACAGGTAATAATACCGGCTATTTTTGTATTTATAAGTATTATATTTTTTTATAATGATAAGTTTATAATAGGAAGTATTATATTATTGGCGTTTATTATATATTTTTATTACTTAAATAAGAATGAGCATTCTAAAGTTGAAAATGGAAAAAGAACAATATCTAAGCTAAAATTAAATATTAATGATAATATTTCAAATATGCTAGCTCCAATAGCTCTTATTAACGAAAATGGAGATATTATATGGGCAAATAAAAGGTTAACTCAGGAATTAGAGTTAAGTGATACTGAGGGGCAAAACATTATCAGTATTACAAGAAGTTTAGATTTACAAAAACTTTTAAAATGCGATAAGGATTTAAGTCAACGTATAAAGATAAAAAATTGCATTTATAGTATATATGCTAGCAAAATAACTGGTGAAGATGAACTTATTAATGATGTATATGCAGTATATTTTATTGAAGTTAGCAACTTAAGAGACCTAAATACAACTAAAGAAAGTGTAATGTTAATTGAAGTAGATAATTTATCAGAAGTGCTTGAGAGTACAGAGGAAAGTGAAAGACCTCTACTTGTAGCTGAAGTAGAAAGAACTATAAATCTATATGCTCAAAAGCTAAAAGCATTAATTGTTAAATATGATTCTAATAGATATGCATTATCTGTTATAGATAAGTATATTACTGAAGAAGTAAATAATAAGTTTGATATATTAGAAAAAATATCTGAAATTGAACGTGGTAATAAGTTTGAACTTACTTTAAGTATTGGAATAGGAAGAGGAGGAGCTACCCCTCAAGAAAACTATAATAATGCTGTTACAGCTAAGGAGCTTGCTCTAGGTAGAGGTGGAGATCAAGTTGCTATAAAAAATAATGAAAAGATAATTTTCTTTGGTGGAAACACTAGAGAGTTTGAAAAGAGAACAAGAGTAAGAGCTAGAGTTATTGCCCATGCATTAAAGGATCTTATCTATGAAAGTAGTAATATATTAATTATGGGACATAAGAATCCAGATATGGATTGCTTAGGTGCTGCAGTTGGTTTATGGTCTACAATTAGGCAAATGGGCAAGAATTGTAATATTATTTTAGATAATGATAGAAATGCTATTGAATATTACATGAATAAGTTGCAAGATGATAGTAAATATGACAATACATTTATTTCTAGAGATGATGCAGAAAAAAATATTAATGAGAAATCGTTATTAATAGTAGTAGATGTTCATAATAAAGGGTATGTAAGTAATATTGATTTAGTTGAAAAAGTGTCTAGAAAGATAATTATAGACCATCATAGAAGAAGTCCAGATATAGTTGAAGGTACATTATTAAATTATATCGAGGTATATGCATCATCAACTTCAGAAATGGTGACAGAGTTAATTCAATATATGGTACAAAAGCCTAGAATATCAAAGGTTGAAGCTGAAGGGTTACTAGCTGGTATTGTTATGGATACCAAAGAGTTCCAGTTTAAAGCTGGAGTTAGAACTTTTGATGCAGCATCATTTTTAAGATCTATAGGTGCAGATACATTAGAAGTAAAAAAAATGTTTAATGATAGCTTAGAAGACTATTTAGTCATAGCAGATACTATTAAAAATGCAGAAGTAAAAGATAATGTAGCAATAGCTGTTTGTCCAAGTAATGTTGATAATACAGTTATAGTAGCTAGAGCTGCAGATGAGTTATTAACTATTTCAGGAATAGAGGTATGCTTTGTTTTAGCTGAAATAAATAATAATGTAATAATAAGTGGTCGTTCTCTTGGTGATGTTAATGTTCAAGTTATATTAGAAGAGCTTGGAGGCGGAGGTCATATGAATATGGCTGGAGCTAAATTAAAACTTCCTATTGGAGAATCTATAGAAGCTTTAAGAAGTTCTATAGATAAACATTTAAAGTAGAACGAATATGGCAAGAATAAAAGGTAAAGGATAGGTGTATAATATGAAAGTTATTTTATTACAAGACGTTAAGAAAATGGGTAAAAAAGGTGATGTTATAGAAGCATCAGATGGATATGCTAGAAATTATTTATTTCCTAGGAAATTAGCCGAGGAAGCTACAGCAAATGCTTTACATGTAGTTAATGCTAAGAAGGAAAATGAAAGAAGAAAGAAGCTTGCAGAATTAGAAGCTGCGCAAAAATTAGCTGCTGAACTAAAAGGTAAAGAAGTTACAGTAAAAGCTAAGGCTGGTGAAAATGGAAGATTATTTGGAGCTATAACAAATAAGGATATAGCTGAAGTTATTAATACTACATTTAAATTATCAATAGACAAGAAAAAAGTAGTTATGGAAACAATAAAAATTGCAGGAACATACGATGTAGAAATTAAATTATATCCAGAAGTATCAACTAAGATAAAGGTTATAATTGTTCCTCAACAATAAGGAGGATTGAATTTGGAATTACAAAATATATTAGACAGTGATTTACCATTAGAGTCAAAAGTGAATGTATTATTTGAAATACTTAATAATGTACTTGATGAAGGTGCTGTAAGAGCTAGAACAGTTAGATTTAAGTTAAACAAATATGTGAATTCACAAAAAATAAATGAGAGAATATATGCACTTAATGTTATTGCATCAGATGGAAAAGGCGCAAAAGTAGTTCCAAGTGATGATGAAGCTAGAGAGATATTAGAGGATGTAGTTTATTGGATCTCTGAAAATATAGCTAAAAAATATGTGCAAAGACAAATAGAAACTGAAGTAGAGAAGAGTTTAGTTGAGAGACAAGATAAATTCATGGATGAGCTTAGACTTTCTATAATAAGAAAGCAAAAGGGTTCTGAAAATAGCAAAACAGCACTTAAGCTTGAAAAGCTAGAAAAGTTAGATGCTAAAAAGATAAATAAAAATGTAATGAATCTTTTAAGACCTGAAGCATTCGAAGAGATTGTTGGGCAAGAGAGAGCTGTTAAGTCATTAATATCAAAGATGGCATCTCCATACCCACAGCATATAATCCTTTACGGGCCACCAGGGGTAGGGAAGACATCAGCAGCAAGACTTGCGTTAGAAGAGGCTAAAAAGCTTAAATTTACGCCTTTTGATGATGATTCAAAGTTTGTTGAAGTTGATGGTACTACATTAAGATGGGACCCAAGAGAAATAACAAACCCTTTATTAGGTTCAGTACATGATCCAATATATCAAGGAAGTAAGAAAGATTTAGCTGAGATTGGGGTACCTGAACCAAAACCAGGTTTAGTTACAGATGCTCATGGTGGAGTTTTATTTATCGATGAAATTGGTGAATTAGATGAAATACTTCAAAATAAGCTTTTAAAAGTTTTAGAAGATAAGAGAGTGGAGTTTTCATCATCTTATTATGACCCAGATGATGAGAATATACCAAAGTATATAAAATACTTATTTGATAATGGAGCACCAGCTGATTTTGTTTTAATAGGTGCAACTACTAAAGACCCAAGTGAAATTAATCCAGCTTTAAGATCTAGATGTACAGAGGNAATGCTAAGAAGGAAAATGAAAGAAGAAAGAAGCTTGCAGAATTAGAAGCTGCGCAAAAATTAGCTGCTGAACTAAAAGGTAAAGAAGTTACAGTAAAAGCTAAGGCTGGTGAAAATGGAAGATTATTTGGAGCTATAACAAATAAGGATATAGCTGAAGTTATTAATACTACATTTAAATTATCAATAGACAAGAAAAAAGTAGTTATGGAAACAATAAAAATTGCAGGAACATACGATGTAGAAATTAAATTATATCCAGAAGTATCAACTAAGATAAAGGTTATAATTGTTCCTCAACAATAAGGAGGATTGAATTTGGAATTACAAAATATATTAGACAGTGATTTACCATTAGAGTCAAAAGTGAATGTATTATTTGAAATACTTAATAATGTACTTGATGAAGGTGCTGTAAGAGCTAGAACAGTTAGATTTAAGTTAAACAAATATGTGAATTCACAAAAAATAAATGAGAGAATATATGCACTTAATGTTATTGCATCAGATGGAAAAGGCGCAAAAGTAGTTCCAAGTGATGATGAAGCTAGAGAGATATTAGAGGATGTAGTTTATTGGATCTCTGAAAATATAGCTAAAAAATATGTGCAAAGACAAATAGAAACTGAAGTAGAGAAGAGTTTAGTTGAGAGACAAGATAAATTCATGGATGAGCTTAGACTTTCTATAATAAGAAAGCAAAAGGGTTCTGAAAATAGCAAAACAGCACTTAAGCTTGAAAAGCTAGAAAAGTTAGATGCTAAAAAGATAAATAAAAATGTAATGAATCTTTTAAGACCTGAAGCATTCGAAGAGATTGTTGGGCAAGAGAGAGCTGTTAAGTCATTAATATCAAAGATGGCATCTCCATACCCACAGCATATAATCCTTTACGGGCCACCAGGGGTAGGGAAGACATCAGCAGCAAGACTTGCGTTAGAAGAGGCTAAAAAGCTTAAATTTACGCCTTTTGATGATGATTCAAAGTTTGTTGAAGTTGATGGTACTACATTAAGATGGGACCCAAGAGAAATAACAAACCCTTTATTAGGTTCAGTACATGATCCAATATATCAAGGAAGTAAGAAAGATTTAGCTGAGATTGGGGTACCTGAACCAAAACCAGGTTTAGTTACAGATGCTCATGGTGGAGTTTTATTTATCGATGAAATTGGTGAATTAGATGAAATACTTCAAAATAAGCTTTTAAAAGTTTTAGAAGATAAGAGAGTGGAGTTTTCATCATCTTATTATGACCCAGATGATGAGAATATACCAAAGTATATAAAATACTTATTTGATAATGGAGCACCAGCTGATTTTGTTTTAATAGGTGCAACTACTAAAGACCCAAGTGAAATTAATCCAGCTTTAAGATCTAGATGTACAGAGGTTTATTTTGAACCATTATCTGCTACAGATATAGAAGGTATAATTGAAAATGCAGCTAAGAAGTTAGAAGTAACTTTAGAAGATGGGGTTGCAAAGCTTATTAGCCAATATACTATTGAAGGTAGAAGGGCTGTAAATATATTATCAGATGCTTATGGGTATTCTTTATATAACTCTGAGGGAGAAGATTTAAAAGAAATAATAAAAATAAGCGATGTAGAAGAAGTATTATCTATAGGTAGATACTTACCTTATGAAAGAATATCTAATTTAGAAAGTGCTGAAGTAGGGCATGTATACGGATTAGGGGTAAGTGGCTTTATAGGATCAACTATAGAAATTGAAGCAGCTGTGTTCCAGGCAAGAAAAAAAGGGGCAGGAACTATTAAATTTAACGATACAGCTGGTTCAATGGCAAAGGATTCTGTATTTAATGCGGCTTCAGTTATAAGAAAGATTACTGAAAAAGATATAAGGGATTATGATATACACGTTAACGTAATTGGTGGAGGTAAGATAGATGGCCCTTCAGCAGGAGCAGCTATAACAGTTTGTATAATTAGTGCTCTTACTAATAAACCAATACGTCAAGATATTGCTATCACAGGTGAGATTTCATTAAGAGGTACTGTAAAGCCAGTTGGTGGTATATTTGAAAAGATATATGGTGCTAGAAGAAAAGGAATTAAGCTCGTTGCTGTCCCTAAAGATAATGAAAAAGAAGTCCCTCTAGGACTTAGTGATATAGAAGTTAAATCTATAACTCGCATAGAGGAACTTATGGAGATAGTATTTGAGAAGTAATGTGGATTAAGCTTCCTTAGTAGGAAGCTTAATTTTATTGTGTGAAAAAAAGAAATTTAATATACATAATATAAATTTCTTTAGATTTTGTTATAATAAATTTAGAATACTTAGGAGGGAGGGTTACTTATATGGAAACACCAATGATGAGAAGTTTACCACAGAGTATTGAAGCAGAGCAGTCTGTTATAGGTGCAATGATAATAGATAAGAGCGCTATAGCAAAGGTTCTTGAAAAGCTTAAAGAAGATGACTTTTATAGAGATGGTCATAAGATAATATACAAGGCTATACAGCACATGTTTTCGCAAGATATGGCTGTAGACTTAGTAACATTATTAGAATACTTAAAGACTACTGATAACTTAGATAAGGCTGGTGGAGTTACTTACATATCAGAATTAAGTGCTTCTGTACCAACAACAGCCAACTTAAGTTCATATATAAAAATAGTTGAAGAAAAATCAACTTTGAGAAAATTAATTAAAGCATCTACAGCAATAATAGAGGAAAGTTATAATAGCGGTGATGATGTAGGGAAAGTAATTGATATAGCTCAAAAGAAGATGTTTGATATAGCAGAGAAGAAAGATTCTAAAGAGTATGAGCCTTTATCAAACGTTCTTGAAAGAGGATTTTTAGAGATAGAAAGGCTATTTAATAATAGGGGTGCCATAACAGGCGTAGGTTCAGGTATTAAAGCTTTAGATGAAAAAACATCTGGATTCCAAAAGGGGGATATGGTTCTTATAGCAGCCAGACCTTCAATGGGAAAAACAACATTCTCACTTAATATAGCTGAAAATGCAGCGTTAAAAGAAGGTAAGAGTGTAGTCATATTTTCTCTAGAAATGTCTAAGGAGCAGTTAGCTTATAAGTTACTATGCTCTCAAGCAAGTGTTGATATGCTAAAGCTTAGAACAGGTAATCTAGATGATGATGACTGGGAAAGAATAGCTAGAGCTACAGGACCATTATCTAAGGCAAGAGTGTATATAGATGATACAGCTGGTCTTAGTGTTATGGAAATGAGATCTAAGTGTAGAAAGATAAAAATGGAGTATGGTATTGATATGATACTTATAGACTACTTACAGCTTATGTCTGGTAGCTCCGGTAGTGATAATAGACAACAAGAGGTATCAGAAATATCAAGATCTATTAAGGCATTAGCTAAGGAGATGGAGTGTCCAGTTATAGCGTTATCGCAGTTATCACGTGCTCCAGAGCAAAGAGCTGACCATAGACCAATGCTATCTGACTTAAGAGAATCAGGATCAATTGAGCAGGATGCCGACGTAGTTATGTTCTTATATAGAGATGAATACTACAATAAGGAAAGTGAAGATAAGGGAATTGGTGAATGTATAATAGCTAAGCAAAGAAACGGCCCGGTTGGAACTGTTAGAATGGCTTGGATTGGAGCTCACTCTAAATTTGCTGATTTGGACTTAGTTCATAAGGAATAAAATATAATTTGTATAAAAAAGATGCTTTATTTATAAAAGGCATCTTTTTAATTAGAAATCACCTTGAAATATTGTAAAAACTTGTATAGAATATATTTAATTGTTATTAAAACACTATTAAAGGATAGGTGAATATATTGATTACTAAGGAAATGACTATTGGTGAGGTTATAAAGGCTAATGTTAATAAAGCTGATGTACTTATGCAATTTGGTATGGGATGCGTAGGGTGTCCATCTGCACAAGCAGAAACTGTAGAAGAGGCTGCAAAGGTTCATGGAATAGAATTAAGTGAATTATTAGAGGCCTTAAATAAATAGTTATATACGGTAGATTTTAAAGTCAGCATTGCTGACTTTTTTTATATTTATAATATTTATGTGGTAAAATATGTGTAATAATAAGATTAGAGAAAGTGGGAGTGTTAAATGGGAAAAAGATTTGAAAGAGAATATGAAGTTCATTATTATGACGTTGATGTAAAGCTTCAATGCAAGATTGAATCTATAATTAATTATTTTACCGATATAGGTACGAAGCAATCTGAAAAAATCGGAGTTGGAATAGAATATATGTCAGAAAGAAATTTGGCATGGGTATTCTGCAAATATGATATAAAGATAAATAGATATCCTAAGTATGGGGAAAAGATTAGAGTAGCTACAAATGCTTTAGGTTTTAAGAGATTTTATGCATCAAGATTATATGAAATATTTGATGAAGAGGGAAATAAAATCGTTGAAGCTATTGGAGTATTTTTATTAATTGATATTAATAAGAGGAGAGCAGTAAGAATACCTTTAGAGCAATATGAGTTTTATGGAGTTAGTGAAGATGAAGAATGTAATATAAATGTTTCTAAGCCAGAAAAACTAAAAGAAGAAATGCACTCAAAAGAGTTTAAAGTAAGATATAGTGATATAGACTCAAATACACACGTTAATAATGTTAAATATATAGAATGGGCATTAGAGTCAGTGCCAGTAGAGATATTATATAATAATAATTTAGTTGAATTAAGTGTAGTTTTTGAAAAAGAATGCTCTTATGGGGATGAAATAAAATCAATATGCGAAGTTAAAGAAAATGATGAAGAGTATATTATCCTACACAAGATAGAAAACAATGAGGGAAAAGAATTAACAACATTAATATCAAAGTGGGTTAAGTAAACAATTAAAAACTAATAATGGAAAATGATAAATTAACGAACTTAATTTATCATTTTCCATTTATCATTTCTAATTATTTATTAGCTATTGATTTGGCAGCTACGTATCCAGAGCTCCAAGCCCATTGCAGGTTAAATCCACCACAATCACCGTGGACATCCATGATTTCACCAGCAAAGTGAAGGTTAGGAACAATTTTAGATTCTAACGTATCTGGATTTATTTCTGAAGCGGTAACTCCACCTATAGTTACTTGCGCTTGATTAAAGTCATTTGTTCCAGTACAAGTAAACTTCCAACTTTTAAGAGTTTGGATTAACTTGTTTTTTTCTTTCCAAGAAAGCTCATAGCATGGCATATGTAAATCTGTAATACCACATTCTTTTAATAGAACAGGTATTATTTTTTTATTAATAACACCTATAAAAGCATTTAATATAGGTCTATGAGAAAGAATAGCAAAATGGCATTCTAAGAAATCTATTAACTCATCTTTTGTATAGTTTGGCATAAGATCAACAACAACTTCAGTTTTTTTACCAGTGCTAGTAGCTTGGGAGGCTAAAGCTGATATTTGAAGTATTGGAGGACCAGAAATACCGTAATCAGTAAATAATATTTCACCGAAATCTTCTTTTACTTCTTCATCATTTACAAATAATTTTGCATAACCATCAAATTTGACTCCTGAAAGTGCTTTGAGATGATTATAGTCTAACTTTAATTGAACTATTCCAGGTAAAAGCTTTGTTATAGAATGACCTAAATTTTTTGCCAAATTATATGCTGAACCATCTGATCCTGTTTTTGGAGCAGATTTTCCTCCACAGGCTAAAATTAAATTTTCACATGTGAATAATTTATACTCATCGTTATTTGTGGATAATTTAAAAATTTTATCCTTGTGGATATCTTTTATTTTACAGCCCGTGTATAAAGGTATATTTCTATCTTCAAGTGACATTTTTAAAATATCCACAACAGAAGATGCTTGTAGTGATTGTGGATATAATTTTCCGCCTTTTAAAGGTACTATTGGAAGACCTAAAGATAAGAAATAATTTAATGTATCATCTACACCAAATTGACTTAAAACAGATGAAAAGAAATTATCACAATTACTATGATAATTAATAAAAGGTTCAGCTACACATCTATTGGATATATTACATCTACCATTTCCAGTAGTTAATATTTTTTTACCAACTCTATCGGTTCCTTCAACTATGGCTACATCTAGCCCAAAGTCTTTAGCAACTATAGCTGCTGTCATACCAGAAGCTCCACCACCAACGATTATTAAATCATGATATATCAATAAGAACACTCCTTTTTAATTCAAAGTTATAAATTAAAGAAATCATTTCAATGTAATTTAGAATTTATAATTGAACTTAATTTGCACTTTTATTCTATCACAGTAATATTAGTAAAAAAACTATGGAATACTAATTGATGAGGTGAGACTATTGCTAGTTAAAATTATTGACAAAACTTTAGATGATTATGATAAAGAGTTTAAGGTTAGAAGAATGAACTATGATCAAGTAGTAGTAAATTATCCTAGTAGCAAGGGGATTAAAGTATTTAATAATAGTGAAATAGACTTTATAACTGAAAGTGAAGTAGATGAATTTTTAATAAAGTATAATGATTTTTTAAAGATAAAATTAAACAGAGGAATTTCAGTAGGTTTATATAAAGCTCTTTTAGAAATTATAGAATCACAATTAAATATTAAATTTGAAAATTTAAATTTATTAAGAGATAAACATGTTGTAAATAAAAGAGGAATTTGGGAAAAAGAAATAATAGCTGTAATAAATAAGTCTATTCCGGTTAAAATATTAGCTGTAGGACAAAATTTTAAAAAGGTTGGATTTAATATAAATTTAGATCAGATTGATGAAAATGAATTTTTCGATATGTGTTGTTTTGAGATCGAAAAGATAGAAAATGAAATAAAATTAAAAGAAGATTCATTAGCAAGATACGGTATGGCAATAGAAAATTTAAAAAAGGCAGAAAAAAATAAAAGTGGGGAAAAACCAGTAAAAATGCTGACCTAGAGGAGATTAAATATGAGTTGAAAATAAAAAAATAAAAAAAGTTGTTTAAAAGTGTTGACACCATATTTAATTTTATGTATTATAGTTAATGTGCTCGGCAGAGAACGAGCAAGAAACCTAGGCCCCTTGGTCAAGCGGTCAAGACACCACCCTTTCACGGTGGTAACAGGGGTTCGATTCCCCTAGGGGTCACCATTTTATACGGAAGCATAGCTCAGCTGGGAGAGCATCTGCCTTACAAGCAGAGGGTCACAGGTTCGATCCCTGTTGTTTCCACCATAATGGCTCAGTAGCTCAGTTGGTTAGAGTGCCGGCCTGTCACGCCGGAGGTCGAGGGTTCGAGCCCCTTCTGAGTCGCCAATTTTTTTTGGCGTTAAAATATAAAATATTTATGCTGGTGTGGCTCAATGGCANCTATTGGAAGACCTAAAGATAAGAAATAATTTAATGTATCATCTACACCAAATTGACTTAAAACAGATGAAAAGAAATTATCACAATTACTATGATAATTAATAAAAGGTTCAGCTACACATCTATTGGATATATTACATCTACCATTTCCAGTAGTTAATATTTTTTTACCAACTCTATCGGTTCCTTCAACTATGGCTACATCTAGCCCAAAGTCTTTAGCAACTATAGCTGCTGTCATACCAGAAGCTCCACCACCAACGATTATTAAATCATGATATATCAATAAGAACACTCCTTTTTAATTCAAAGTTATAAATTAAAGAAATCATTTCAATGTAATTTAGAATTTATAATTGAACTTAATTTGCACTTTTATTCTATCACAGTAATATTAGTAAAAAAACTATGGAATACTAATTGATGAGGTGAGACTATTGCTAGTTAAAATTATTGACAAAACTTTAGATGATTATGATAAAGAGTTTAAGGTTAGAAGAATGAACTATGATCAAGTAGTAGTAAATTATCCTAGTAGCAAGGGGATTAAAGTATTTAATAATAGTGAAATAGACTTTATAACTGAAAGTGAAGTAGATGAATTTTTAATAAAGTATAATGATTTTTTAAAGATAAAATTAAACAGAGGAATTTCAGTAGGTTTATATAAAGCTCTTTTAGAAATTATAGAATCACAATTAAATATTAAATTTGAAAATTTAAATTTATTAAGAGATAAACATGTTGTAAATAAAAGAGGAATTTGGGAAAAAGAAATAATAGCTGTAATAAATAAGTCTATTCCGGTTAAAATATTAGCTGTAGGACAAAATTTTAAAAAGGTTGGATTTAATATAAATTTAGATCAGATTGATGAAAATGAATTTTTCGATATGTGTTGTTTTGAGATCGAAAAGATAGAAAATGAAATAAAATTAAAAGAAGATTCATTAGCAAGATACGGTATGGCAATAGAAAATTTAAAAAAGGCAGAAAAAAATAAAAGTGGGGAAAAACCAGTAAAAATGCTGACCTAGAGGAGATTAAATATGAGTTGAAAATAAAAAAATAAAAAAAGTTGTTTAAAAGTGTTGACACCATATTTAATTTTATGTATTATAGTTAATGTGCTCGGCAGAGAACGAGCAAGAAACCTAGGCCCCTTGGTCAAGCGGTCAAGACACCACCCTTTCACGGTGGTAACAGGGGTTCGATTCCCCTAGGGGTCACCATTTTATACGGAAGCATAGCTCAGCTGGGAGAGCATCTGCCTTACAAGCAGAGGGTCACAGGTTCGATCCCTGTTGTTTCCACCATAATGGCTCAGTAGCTCAGTTGGTTAGAGTGCCGGCCTGTCACGCCGGAGGTCGAGGGTTCGAGCCCCTTCTGAGTCGCCAATTTTTTTAAAAAGTGGTACAAAAGATAATATGTGATAAACAAAAGCCTAGGCCCCTTGGTCAAGCGGTCAAGACACCACCCTTTCACGGTGGTAACAGGGGTTCGATTCCCCTAGGGGTCACCATTTTATATGGAAGCATAGCTCAGCTGGGAGAGCATCTGCCTTACAAGCAGAGGGTCACAGGTTCGATCCCTGTTGTTTCCACCATAAATGGCTCAGTAGCTCAGTTGGTTAGAGTGCCGGCCTGTCACGCCGGAGGTCGAGGGTTCGAGCCCCTTCTGAGTCGCCACTTTTTTAAAAAACTATATAATATACGCTGGTGTGGCTCAATGGCAGAGCAGCTGACTTGTAATCAGCAGGTTGTTGGTTCGACTCCGATCACCAGCTCCATTATATNTAAACAAAAGCCTAGGCCCCTTGGTCAAGCGGTCAAGACACCACCCTTTCACGGTGGTAACAGGGGTTCGATTCCCCTAGGGGTCACCATTTTATACGGAAGCATAGCTCAGCTGGGAGAGCATCTGCCTTACAAGCAGAGGGTCACAGGTTCGATCCCTGTTGTTTCCACCATAATGGCTCAGTAGCTCAGTTGGTTAGAGTGCCGGCCTGTCACGCCGGAGGTCGAGGGTTCGAGCCCCTTCTGAGTCGCCAATTTTTTTAAAAAGTGGTACAAAAGATAATATGTGATAAACAAAAGCCTAGGCCCCTTGGTCAAGCGGTCAAGACACCACCCTTTCACGGTGGTAACAGGGGTTCGATTCCCCTAGGGGTCACCATTTTATACGGAAGCATAGCTCAGCTGGGAGAGCATCTGCCTTACAAGCAGAGGGTCACAGGTTCGATCCCTGTTGTTTCCACCATAATGGCTCAGTAGCTCAGTTGGTTAGAGTGCCGGCCTGTCACGCCGGAGGTCGAGGGTTCGAGCCCCTTCTGAGTCGCCAATTTTTTTAAAAAGTGGTACAAAAGATAATATGTGATAAACAAAAGCCTAGGCCCCTTGGTCAAGCGGTCAAGACACCACCCTTTCACGGTGGTAACAGGGGTTCGATTCCCCTAGGGGTCACCATTTTATACGGAAGCATAGCTCAGCTGGGAGAGCATCTGCCTTACAAGCAGAGGGTCACAGGTTCGATCCCTGTTGTTTCCACCATAATGGCTCAGTAGCTCAGTTGGTTAGAGTGCCGGCCTGTCACGCCGGAGGTCGAGGGTTCGAGCCCCTTCTGAGTCGCCAATTTTTTTAAAAAGTGGTACAAAAGATAATATGTGATAAACAAAAGCCTAGGCCCCTTGGTCAAGCGGTCAAGACACCACCCTTTCACGGTGGTAACAGGGGTTCGATTCCCCTAGGGGTCACCATTTTATACGGAAGCATAGCTCAGCTGGGAGAGCATCTGCCTTACAAGCAGAGGGTCACAGGTTCGATCCCTGTTGTTTCCACCATAATGGCTCAGTAGCTCAGTTGGTTAGAGTGCCGGCCTGTCACGCCGGAGGTCGAGGGTTCGAGCCCCTTCTGAGTCGCCAATTTTTTTAAAAAGTGGTACAAAAGATAATATGTGATAAACAAAAGCCTAGGCCCCTTGGTCAAGCGGTCAAGACACCACCCTTTCACGGTGGTAACAGGGGTTCGATTCCCCTAGGGGTCACCATTTTATACGGAAGCATAGCTCAGCTGGGAGAGCATCTGCCTTACAAGCAGAGGGTCACAGGTTCGATCCCTGTTGTTTCCACCATAATGGCTCAGTAGCTCAGTTGGTTAGAGTGCCGGCCTGTCACGCCGGAGGTCGAGGGTTCGAGCCCCTTCTGAGTCGCCAATTTTTTTAAAAAGTGGTACAAAAGATAATATGTGATAAACAAAAGCCTAGGCCCCTTGGTCAAGCGGTCAAGACACCACCCTTTCACGGTGGTAACAGGGGTTCGATTCCCCTAGGGGTCACCATTTTATACGGAAGCATAGCTCAGCTGGGAGAGCATCTGCCTTACAAGCAGAGGGTCACAGGTTCGATCCCTGTTGTTTCCACCATAATGGCTCAGTAGCTCAGTTGGTTAGAGTGCCGGCCTGTCACGCCGGAGGTCGAGGGTTCGAGCCCCTTCTGAGTCGCCAATTTTTTTTGGCGTTAAAATATAAAATATTTATGCTGGTGTGGCTCAATGGCAGAGCAGCTGACTTGTAATCAGCAGGTTGTTGGTTCGACTCCGATCACCAGCTCCATGAAACTCTAGATTATTCTAGAGTTTTTTTTGTGTAATTAATATTATGTAGTAAAAATATTTGATTATAAAAAATACACTTTACTTCAATTAATAATAGAAATTTTATTATTAATATCAAGAAGTAAAGTGTATTTTTATATTAAATTAATTTATTGTTGTTGAGATCTCATTCTTGCAAGATTAAGTTTTATTCTAACATCATTACCGTAAAACTTAAAGAACGTAAAATTACCAACTAAACGAGAATAGACTCTAGTTGTATAACTCTTTTCTATATCAGGAAGATTTAAATTCGTTGATATAATCATCTTCTTATTATTTAATAGCTTCTTATTGATTAAATTAAATAATTCATTAGTAGAAAAGTCGGTTACTTGTTCTGCGCCTAAGTCATCTATTATTAATAAGTCGCAGTTTATTAATAAATCTTCAAGCATATAGTTATTATTAAATGTTATTTCTCTTAAATCTCTTATTAAATCATTAGAAGTTTTATATATAACTAAATATCCTTTATCTAATAATTCTTTAGCTATACACCAAGATAAGAATGTCTTACCATTGCCTGACTCTCCATAAAATAATAAATTAGTATTATCATTATCGAAATTAGGTAAATAACCACCTCTTACGAATTCGTAAATCTTCTCCATGTTTTTACGTTGAGAATTTTTATAATTCCCATCATTTTCAGGAGAAAACAGTCTTATATCAAAATTATTAAAATTGCAAGTAGCTAAGTTATTTGATAGTTTAGAAGTTTCGTAATATAAGTTTACTAGCTTATTCTTAAAGCACTTACATCTTTGAGTTCCTATATATCCAGTATCTTGACATTTAGCGCACTGATAATGAAGATTTAGGTAATCAACAGGATATCCATAAGAGGTTAATAGCTCATATTTTTGCTTTCTAAGCTCTTGTATATCTGCTTTAATATTATCTAGGTCAGCTTCAGAGCCACCTTTTAATATTGCCATAGGCAAAGCTAATGAAAGTTTTTGAATAGTATTATCTAATTCAATTATCTCAGGAGCTTTTTGAAGAATTTCTTTTTTTCTATTTTTTAAATTACGATTTTCATTTTCTCGTATTTTTTCATAAATATTCATTAATTTTTCTTGATATCCCTTAATCATTGTTATACCATCCTAAAAGTTCTTTTTCTAAATCATCATAATCTTTAGATGATTTGTTATTAATATTTTGACCAGTAAATCTTTTACTATTATTACTAGTATAATTTCCTTTTCCTTGAATAGCAGTAGAAGGTTTTGAATCTTTTTCTTCAATAGCAGCAATTGTTTTTAGGTTATTTTTATTCCAATTAGATAAGATTCCATCGATATATTTAAAATCAGCCCTATTTAGACGTTGAAAGCATATATTACAAGCCTTTTCTATAACGTCTAGAGGGAAATTAAAATCATTTATCCATTTATCTAGCATATCTTCTTGAGGCTTCATTAATTCAGGGTTTTTAATGCCTAAGTAATTTAATATATGTCTAATTTTTATCCATTTATCTTCAGTTCTCTTTATATAATTTTGAGCTTCTTCAATAGTAGAAATATTCATATCTTTCCAAGCTATTGCTACTTTTTCTATATATCTATAATCGCTTTTTCCACGAGATACGCAATATTCAAAAAGAATTAGTATTAATTCTGATGAAAAGTTGAAATCATCTTGCCAACTTAAATAAGTAGTCATTTCTTTAGGGGATAGAGGTCTTCCCAAAAGTCTTTCGATATCATTTAACATATCTTTAGTTGAGTTCTTATTTAAGGCTTGAAGTAAGTTTATTTCTTTGCTTTGAGATTTTGATTCTTTAACTAAATCAACAAATTCAATATTGAAATTTCCCATTTTATCAATAGGAATTAGTTTTATTAATCCTTCATCGTTCCAATAGTTTAAGGCGTTTAACACATCAGATTCAAGCAAATTTAATGAAGTAGCTAATATTGATGATGTTACACCCATTTCGCCACAAGTATTATATTTAAGCATTAATAGATACACCTTAATAAATTCTCCACGAGCTTTAGGCATATATTTTTCTATAAATATATTACTAACAGGAGTAAAGTCTAATTGTTTATTTTTTAGCATAAATGTGCTCATAAATATTCTCTACCTTTCTTGGTTCTATTACCTTTAAGCTAATTATAACAAAGGTGATATCAACCCTCAACATAACAATTGAAGAAATGATGTGTATATTATTTTAGTTCTTGGGAAAATTAAAAAATGTTGTAAATAAAACTAGAAAAAAGAGGAGTGGTAAAAAAAATGTACTCGCAGAAGAAGGATGAGAAGTGTGTTATAATAAAAAACACTTTATCCTTAATACTATTAACAATATTGTTATTTCTTATAGGAGGAATTACTAAAGGTTATAAGATATACGGAAATACTAAAACAATTCAATGCATAAATGTTATTGATGATTCAAGTGAGCTCTCACAAGAAGTATCTAAAGATGTATATCTGGCAAATTCAATAAGTGTTTCTAACACTTATAATAATATTGTTAATTTAAATAGCAAAAACTCAAATGTAAATATAGAGAATATAAATAGAAATGTTAATGGCTTTGCTATAACAGTAGATAATAATGTTTTTGGATATGTGCTAAGTGCACAAGAAAAGGATACTATAATTAAAAGTGTATGTGAAAGTTATATAAGAGAATTAGGAGTAAATATTGAAGATATATCTTATATGAAGATAAATGGAAATATAAAAACAACTCCTACTGAACTAAAACTATGCCAACTGAGTGAGAGTAGTGAAATATCTAAAGAAATTTATGAAGCATCTATAGTAAATAAAAATTTATTAGATCTAGAATTAAGTTTGAGAACATTTGAAGAAGAGGTTATAGAGTCGCCAGTTAGGGTAGAAGAAGATAGTAGTATATATATGGGTGAAGAAGTAGTTATGCAAGGGGAAGATGGTAAAAAGGAAGTATATAAGGAAGTTATATACGAAGGTCTTACGAAGACTGAAGAAACAGTATTAAACGAAAATATATTAGTAGAGCCTGTAACTACAGTAGTACATAAAGGAAGTAAGAATCCATATTATGATGGAGTAACATTTTTGACTAGACCTGTAGAAGGTGGATATATATCATCATATTATGGAGAAGAGAGAGTTAATTCATATCATAAGGGACTAGATATAGCTGAAAATCAAGGAGAAGATATAATTGCTTCTTTTGACGGAGAGGTAATCTTTGCTGGATATAATGATGGGGGATATGGAAATTTAGTTATAGTTCAGCATAGTGATGATATGAAAACATATTATGCCCATTTGAGTGAGATATACGTATCGCCAAATCAAGAAGTGAAAAAAGGAGAGATAATAGGTGCTGTAGGAAGTACTGGATATAGTACTGGACCTCATTTACATTTTGAATTAAGAATAGACGATGCACCTGTAAACCCTCTTAATTATATAGTCCAAAAGTAAAAGTGCTTTATAGCACTTTTACTTTTTAAATAATTTATTTAAATTTACACATCCCTCGCCTTGGACATTAATCGGTAAATCTAAGCTATCTGACGATGCTATTAGCATAGATACTATATCATCAAAGGATAGTGTTGGATTAAGTTCGTATAATAAGGCACATATACCAGCAATATATGCTGCAGATATAGAAGTTCCGCTAAAACTTGTATAAGAAGATGAAAGTTTTGGGGCATATATTTTGGTATTATTTTTTTCAGATATATATGAAGTATTACAATTTAGAGAGACAACATCAACACAGGCAGCACAAAAGTTAGGTTTAGAGTCTTTTTTAGGAGCACCTGTAGATGAATACTCATAAGGAGCTGTTCTAGAAGTTGTATCTAATCCACTTACAGTAATAGCATTTTTACTTAAAGCTATTCCCATAATAGATCCTTCAATAATATTACTTCCACTAGGAAGAATAGGAGTTATCCCAGAATCAACAGCTCGTTTTAACATCTTATCAAAAAGTGAAAATATAAACTTATCATGACTTAAGCTTTCAAAGGGTAAACATAAAATTTTTATATTATACTTAGTACTTATAGTAATCAGTTCATTTATAGCATATAGCACATCGGATACATAGCCTTTTCCTAATCTATCAAATGCTTTTATAACATGAAGATCTGAGTATGGAGCAATACCTTTATATATTCCATTAGAGGATTCACCATTTCCAGCTATAACTCCACAAGTACATGTGCCATGTCCATTATCATCGTATGGATATGTTAGACCATTAATTAAGTCAGAAAAGGTCGATATTCTATTAAATGGTGTAGTTAAGTCACGGTGAGGGTATACTCCTGAGTCAATTACTCCGATCCCTACCCCTCTACCAGAAGCATTTATAGTATTAGCCAACCTAACCCTGTTAGCAGCTTGCACACTTATTCCACAAAGATTAACAAATTGATCTAAACATATATATTCAACTTCTGGATATTCCAATAACCTATTTATAGATTTTGAGTTTAAAAGAGCGCAGACAATGTTATCAATATTAATATTTCTTATTACAGTTCCTTTATATGATGAGATTCTTTTTTCAATAGAATCTTGAAAGTTTCTACATTTAATTAAAACCCTATAACTCCTAGAAGAATTAAATTTCATATAATTTTTCAGGTTAGAGTCTAGTTTTTTATTTAAAGAGAACATAAAAAACTCCTTAAAATTAATCCACATTATATAGTATAAAAAGGAAGCTGTTTTTGTTAATTAAGAAAAGAAAAAAGTGCGAAGCAAACTTCGCACTTTTTTAATGTTTCCATTTAAAGATTACAATACCTGCAATCATAACTACTACTCCTATTATTTGGCTTAATCCGAAACTACTTTTTTCTGAACCAAATAGGCCGAAGTAGTCTATAAGTCCAGCAGAAGCTAATTGAGCAACTAAAATAGTTCCAATACCAAGAGTAGTTCCTAATGAACCTATACTAACCATAACAGTATAGGTAATAACTACGCCTATAAACCCACCTAAAAGATAGAGCTTATTAACATCTTTTATAGCGCCAAAATCACCTTTTCTGCAGAAACATAAAATTATTAGTGCTAGAGCTAAGCCAGTTGCTTGAACTAATGTAGTTGTTTCCCACGAACCTATCTTTTCATTTAGCCTAGTATTAAATACTCCTTGAATAGTCATTGATATGCCAGAAATAATAGCACATATAAATCCAATCATTAATAATCACCTCAAAGATATTATGTGAAATTAATGGGAAAATTATATAATTATATAAAAAAAAGAAACTCTTATGAGTTTCTTAATACTAATCTCTATAAATAAATGAATTTTTTACATCTTCCTCAGAATAACCAAGTGTTACTCCTAAGCTTAAAGTATCTTCTAATAAAGTTAAGAAGTGATCAGAAGATGTTGATACTATTAAATCATTTATATCTATATATAAATTTAAGAATTGATCACTTAAGCAGTAATCATTTGGTTTTAGTTGTACTTCATAATCTGTTATATATTCTCTATATAATCCTAAGCTAATTATATGAGCAAGAAAATCAATATATTTTTTAAAGATAATGTCTTTATTTAAGCTTGAAGAAGAGTTTTCTAAGTAAGTATAACACTTAGTTTCTTCAGCAATTGAACCTAGCTTTACATGTAGTTCAAGATGTTTCCTAACCCAAAGCTTATATTCAGGAAGCTCATGGTTTATTAAAATTTGCTTATTTTTTTCTAGTTGTGATTCAACTAAAGATGAAATATTCATAAATAACCTCCCAATTAGGATTATAATATAATATATTTTACAGAAAGAATTGATTCTTGAAAAGGTTGGTAAACGAATACAAAAAAATAAATTTTTATAAAAAAAGCATTGACTATTTTTATAAGTCAATGCTTAAAAGCTAATAAAGAAAATTAAAAGTCTTTTAAAGGATATGTTTGAATTAATGTTTCTCTTCTAGTATTAGATATTTTCCATAACTCTAATCTATTTACCTTTAGCGTTGAAAGGTTAAATCTTGAATCTAATGGATTAATAACTCTTTTATTGTCTTTGTTATTATAATTTACATTAGCTAAAGTAAGCTGTAAATTTTCATCAGTTTCAATTCCTTTAACATTAAATCCATGTAATTGAAGGTTATCAGATAATAGTCTATTTAATCTTTTAATATATCCAACATCTTCGATCTTTAAGTTTAATGTCTTATTAGAATCACAAATACTAACTTTTGAAGAAACCTCTACTTTGAAATGCTTATAAGGCTTAATTATTTTATCAATAACTACATTAAGCTTATCTACATTCGGATTCTCTAAAACCTCTAATGGAATATATGGAATTGGAGAGTTCCTATTAGCTCTGTATTTTTTTGATAAATTTCTTTGTACAGGGCTTAAGTTTTTGTATGATTCATCATCGAATAATGCAACAAGATAATATTTCATATTATAACCTCGCAAGTAAAAATTTGTATATACTTTCTAAAAATTATATCATATTAGTATATAAGTTTTCAAACAATATATTCATTAATATGTGAGATAAGGTGAAAATAAAGGATTTTGGAAGAAAAAAACCTATTAACACCTTATTACTTTATGATATAATAAATGAGGTCAACTTAAAAGAGGGGTAGTTAAAAAATTGCCTCTAAAGAGATTTTTTGGATAATTTTATGAAAAATAGGATAGATTAATGTATATAAAGATAGATAAGGGTGAATAGGATGGAAACTTTAATTATAAATGGAGGCAATGCCTTAAGAGGATCTGTTGAAATAAATGGTGCTAAAAATGCAGCAGTTGCCATTTTACCAGCAGCAGTTTTAGCCAGTAATCAAAAGTGTATTATTGATAATATACCAGATATAGAAGACGTACATTGTTTAGAAAGAATATTAGCAGGTCTAGGGTGTACTGTAAACAAAATCAATAATAATACTTTAGAAATAGATGCTACTGATATAACAACTGTAAATGCATGCACAGAAGATGTGAGAAGAATGAGAGCATCTTATTATTTTATAGGATCCCTATTAGCTAGATTTAAAAAAGCTAGGGTTGAACTTCCAGGTGGATGTCCTATAGGGGTTAGACCAATAGATCAACATATCAAAGGATTTGAAGCTTTAGGTGCTAAAGTAACTATAGAGCATGGAGCAGTTTCAGTAGAAGCTGATGAGTTACATGGTGCAAGTATTTTCTTTGACGTTGTTTCAGTAGGAGCTACTATAAACGTAATGATAGCAGCTACTATGGCTGAAGGAACAACCACATTAGAAAACGTAGCAAAAGAACCTCACGTAGTAGATGTAGCTAATTTCTTAAACACAATGGGTGCTGATATAAAAGGTGCTGGAACAGATGTTATAAGAATTAAAGGTGTTGAATCTTTAACTGGATGTAATTACAGTGTAATCCCAGACCAAATAGAAGCAGGAACATTTATGATAGCTGCAGCAGCAACAAAAGGTGATGTAACTATAACTAATGTTATTCCAAAACACTTAGAGTCAATTTCTGCAAAACTTATTGAAGTTGGAGCTATAGTTGAAGAGGGAGACGATAGTATCAGAGTTACAGTTGATAAGCCTTTAAAAGGTGTAAATGTAAAGACAGCTCCATATCCAGGATTCCCAACAGATGTACAACAACCTATGTCAACTTTATTAAGCATAACAGAAGGTAGAAGTTTAATAGTAGAAAGCATATGGGAAAATAGACATAAGCACACAGATGAGCTAAAGAAGATGGGTGCTGTAATTAAGGTTGAAGGAAGAACCGCTATAATAGATGGTGTTGAATCTTTAACCGGATGCAGAGTTAGAGCTACTGACTTAAGAGCAGGAGCTGCAATGGTAATAGCTGGATTAATAGCTAATGGAGAAACTGAAATAGTTGATATAGAACATATAGATAGAGGATATCCTCATATTGAAAATAAATTTAGAGCTTTAGGAGCTGACATAAGAAGAGAAGATAGATAATTGGGGGAAAACAAATGATATTTTGCTCATTATATAGTGGAAGTAGTGGAAACAGTATTTTTGTGGGATCTGATAAGGCTAAAATATTAATAGATGCTGGGCTACCAGGAAAAAAGATAGATGAGGCCTTAAAGAGTATTGGGCAAAAGGCAGATGAACTCGATGGAATATTCATAACACATGAACATAGTGACCATATTAAGGGGGTAGGTATTTTATCTAGAAAATATGATATACCGATATATGCCCCGGGAAATACATGGCAGGCTATGGAGAAAAGTATTGGAAAGATAAAAGAACACAATATAAAGGTTATGGATAAAAGATCTGTAGTGTCAATAAAGGATTTAGACATTAAATCTTTCAACATCCCACACGATGCAGCAGCTCCCGTGGGATATACGGTAAATCTAGGTAATAAACAAGCTAGCGTAGCTACTGATTTTGGAATATTTACTAAAGAAATATGGGATAATATTAAGGACTCAGAAGTTATGCTTTTAGAAAGCAATCATGATGTAAGTATGGTTGAATATGGACCATATCCATATAACTTAAAAAGAAGAATTTTAAGTGAAATAGGACATTTATCTAATGAAGATTGTGGAAAAGCGATAGTTAATATATTAAAAGGTGGACTAGGTAAGAAAATAATATTAGGCCACTTAAGTAATACTAATAATCATCCAGATTTAGCTTATCAAACAGTTGTTGATGTATTAACGACTAATGGAGTTAATATAGGGACTGATATTATTTTAAGTATGGCTAATAGACATAATCCAAGCGAAATAGTAAAGCTGTAGGTGAAAATTATGGTAAAGTATGTATGTGGAGAACATATAGATGATATTATGGATGACTTAATTAACGAGTATGAAACATTCCCTATCATGGAAGAATGTGAAGACAAGCAATGTGAATATTGTAATAATAAAAGTAAGTATTTAGTTAAAATAACGGATGATTAAGTATTGATAAATATAGTAAATATTTAGTATAATTATGTAATAAAATTACATCTAATATAACATCTTAAGAAGAGGAGAAATTACAATGAGTTTATATAAGCAATGGACAGATATGGTCGTAGAATACGTTAAGACAAAAGGTGAAAATGCTTTCTGGGCAGAGTACACTAAAATTGAAAGCAGAATATATAAAGATTTATTAGCAAAACATACTGAAGCTCAAAAGACAACAGTTGCTGAATTTGCTAAGAAATATGATACAACAGAAGAGTTTATCATGGGATTCGTTGACGGAATAAATGAAAGCTTAAAGAATACATATGACTTAGAAACTTTAACAGCTAACGATGAAATAACTTTAGATATCGATTTAGAAAAGTTATACTTCAATATGTTAGAAGCTAAAGCTGAGTATTTATACAACTTACCACAATGGGAAGCTATATTCTCAGAAGAAAAGAGAAAAGAAATTCAAAAAGCATACAGAGAATCAACTATGGTTAGAAATGAAAACAAAGTTGGTAGAAATGATGCATGTCCATGTGGAAGCGGGAAAAAGTATAAAAAATGTTGTGGAAAATAATATAGTTTACAAAAGAGCTTTGAATATCAAGGCTCTTTTTTTATAAAGAATATTAAATAAAAGGAGAGAGAGTATGGATAGTAATGTTAAATGGGTGAATGAAGAAAAGATATTAAGAACGATTGCTTCATTAGAAAAGAATAATATGAATGGATACATTGTAAGCAGTAAAGAGGAATTAATAAGCCAAATAATAAGTTTGACTAATGAAGGTGAGAAAGTAAGTTGTGGAGGATCGATGTCATTAGCAGAAACTGGAGTCATGGACTTATTAAGAAGTGGGCGTTATGATTTCTTAGATAGAGCTAAAGAAGGATTATCGGTAGAAGATATAGATAGAATATATAGAGAATGCTTTTTTGCAGATACTTATTTTTCAAGTTCAAATGCAATTACTGAAGATGGAGAGCTGTATAATGTAGATGGGAATGGTAATAGAGTTGCAGCACTTTTATTTGGCCCAAAGAAGGTCATAATAGTTGCAGGAGTAAATAAGATAGTTAAGAACTTAGATGAGGCTATAAAAAGAAATAGAGAGATTGCAGCACCTGCAAATGCAAAGAGATTAAATAAAAGTACTCCATGTACTAAAATAGGGTACTGTATGGATTGTAAAAGTCCAGAAAAGATATGCAGAGAATATACTGTTATAAAGAGTCAGAAAGATAAAAATAGAATACATGTAATATTTTTAAATGACAATATAGGATATTAATATATAAAATGAAGTAATGCGTATGTTTTTGTATCAATATATACTCCAATTAAATAAATTATATTAAGTTATAATTATTATGATGGAGGATACTATGTTTGATGTATTTTCATACGTATTTTCTAATGTATTTGACTCTGTAATAAACAACAGTCAATTAATAGATAATATAGTAGATAGTGTGTTAAATAGCGATATTGTAAATGATATGGTTAATACTCTAGAGAATATGGTAAACTTAAATATAAATTGCAAAGAATATAAGCAAAAATATTTAATAGAGGCAGATTTACCAGGCACTTCAAAAGAGGATATAGATATAGATTATACTAACAACTATATATCTATAAATATAAAGAGGAATCAAGTTTTTTCTAATGGTAAAAATGTAGCAATAGCTGTAATTCAAGGTGGAAATGATGTATCAGAGGATTTTTATGTTGAAAATATAGATCCATACAATATTAAAGCAGTTTTTAAAGATGGACAATTAAAAGTATATATACCTAAAAAAAATAGGCTAAAGGAAATAAGCCCTATAGTAGAAGTTAGTGATTATACTTATGAATAATATTTAATGGATAACATAGGAGGAAAAATAGATGAACATAACTGTAATTTCAGTTGGAAAGTTAAAAGAAAAATACTTAAAGCAAGCAATAGATGAATATGCAAAGAGATTAGGAAGATACTGCAAACTGGATATAATAGAATTACCAGATGAAAAAACTCCAGATAATGCATCTGAAAAAGAAGAGTTAATTATAAAAGATAAAGAAGGACAATTAATATTGTCAAAGATAAAAGATAATATGTTTGTTATAGCTATGGATTTAAATGCTAAGCAAATGACCTCAGAGGAGTTCTCAAGATTCATTGAGACTCAAGGGGTTATGGGTAACTCTAACATAACTTTTGTTATAGGAGGAAGTTTAGGGCTATCACAAGATGTAATTAAAAGAGCCAATCATAAAGTATGCTTTTCAAAGATGACTTTTCCACATCAATTATTTAGAGTGATGTTATTGGAACAAATATATAGAGCATTTAGAATAATGAAGAATGAACCGTACCATAAGTAAGTGAGGTTTTTACTGAAATTAGGTTAATAAATAAGGGAATTTGAGAAGGAGAGGGTTGAGAATATTATCATTTAAGTAAGCCTTTATATATAGAACTTTAGTGATAAATTATATGTGGAATTGGTATATAAATAATATTATTAATTTAATGTTAAGAGTGTTAATTTATGAAATTAGCACTTTTATATTTATAATATAATTGAAACTTTATGTTATTATGTATTTATAAAATAAATTCATTTTGATATATATTATATAAAATGGAGGAAAATATAAATGAAAATTAATATATTAATTGTTGAAGATGAAAAAGAAATAAGGGAAGGCGTAAGTGAATATCTAGCAGAGGTTGGATATAGCGTTATAAGTGCAGAAGATGGAATGCAAGCAATAGAATTATTTAAGAATAATAAAATTGATTTAGTAATTTTAGATATAATGCTTCCAAAGGCTAACGGATTTGTTGTTTTAAATAAAATTAGACAAGAAAGCAATGTTCCAGTAATTATGTTAACAGCAATGAGTGATGATTATACCCAAATTATGAGTTTTGATGAAGAGGCAGATGATTATATTACAAAGCCATTTTCAATAATAGTTTTACATAAAAGAATAGAAGCACTTCTTAGAAGAGGAGTAAAAGTTAGTGAAAATAAAAAGTGGTGTTATGGAGATATAGAAATTGATTTTGAAGGATATTCAGCAAGAAAGAATGGCGAAAATATTGATTTAAAACCTAAGGAAATAAAATTAATAGAGTTATTATTAAAGTATGAGGGAAAGGTTTTAACAAGAGCACAAATCTTAGATAATTTATGGAGGATTGAAGAAGCACCAAATGATAGGGTTATTGATGTATATATTAAAAATATAAGAAAAAAGTTGTTATTAGATTGTATAGTAACAGTTAAGGGAATTGGATATAAATTTGAGGAGCAATGATGAATAAGTTAAAGCTATTTTCAAAAACATATATATTTACCATGGGGATAATAAGTGTAATAATTTTAATTTCAAATGTTTTAATTTATTTAGCATTACCCAAGGTATATGTGAATAATAAACAAAAGGAAGCTGATAAAATTATTGAAGATTTAATTGAACAAGTAAATAAATCTGATAATAAGGAATCATTTAAGATAGCAAAGAATTTTGCTGAAAAATATAATATTCAAGTTTTACTTACTATAGGAGATGAAAAAAGGGTATTTCAAGGTTTGCACAAAGTAGATATATATGTTAATGAAGAGGAAATTACAGAAAACTCTTTAATAATTCCTAATTTAAGTGGTGAAAATATTATAGAAAGTTTTGATGATGAAAATGGAGAAATATTCGGTCAATATATTAATATAAATAATTTATCAATAATAAAAAGTAGGGACTTTAAAAAAAGTAATGATGTAAATGGAAGTGCTAAAATAGTAATGGATTTAGAATCATTCACAGAAACAAGAGATATTATATTAAAAATACTTCCATATTCTATTTTTATAAGCTTGCTTATAGCACTTATTGCATCATATATATATGCAAGAAAAATTACAACTCCAATAAAAGAAATTTGTGATGTTACAAAAAAAATGGAGAATTTAAATAAAGAAGCCTTTTGTGAGGTAAAAACTGAAGATGAAATAGGAATATTAGCAGCTAATGTAAATAGTTTATATGAAAATTTATTAAATACAATTGTATCATTGGAAGAGGAAATAAAAAATGTAAGTGAATCTGAAAAAATTAAGGTGGATTTTTTAAGAAGCGCATCACATGAGCTTAAGACACCACTAATGAGTATGTATATAATGATTGAAAATATGCTATATGATATAGGAAAATATAAAAATCATTATATATATTTAGAAAAATGTAAGGATATAGTTAGTGAATTAAGTAAAATGGTTCAGGAAATTTTAGATACTTCAAAACTTAATATAATAAATAATAAAAATGAAAGTGTATTAGATTTAGGTAGTTTAGTTCAAAAGAACATAGAACCATATAAATTAATAGCTAAGTCAAAGAAAATTAATATTAAAATGAATTTAAAAGAGTCTTTTAATATTAAAGTAGATGAAAAATTATTTACTAAAGCAATTTCTAATATTATTTCTAATGCAGTAAATTATACTGATGAAGGAAAGGAAATAAGAATATATATAAAAGATAAAAAACTTATTATAGAAAATGATTGTAAGCCAATTTCAGAAGAATATTTAGCACATATTTTTGAGGCATTTTATAGAGTTGATTTTGATAGAAATAAGAGTAGTGGGGGGAATGGGTTAGGATTATACATAGTTCAACAAATTTTAAAAATGTATAATTTAGATTATTCTTTTAAATCAATATTAACTGGAATGAGTTTTGAAGTTGATTTTAATTAAATATTTGAAATTTGTTCATGTTTAATAAAAAATAAAATAGTTGAAAAATAACGGGTATTAGATTAATAATATCCTTATTTTTTTATAAAAAATAATTTAATTAATACGATTCTTAATGAATTTTATAAACTTAATTTTTAAATTTCATAAATATTTCATATTAGGTTGATAGAATGTACTCAAGTTAATAAACAAGGAGGACATAAATATGAATGTATTTAAGAGATCAATATTATATATAACAAGAAAAAAAATAAAAAGTATTATTATGTTATTTATATTATTTGGAATAGCAACGGCAGTTTTAAGTGGAATTTCAATTAAAAAGGCAGCAAATATAGCAAGACAAGATTCAAATAAGGATATGGCAAATACTTTTGAATTACAAGCTAATTTTGCGGGTAATTTTGAAGGAACAATTCCAGAAAATTTAATTGATAAGGTTTCAAAGGTAGAAGGTGTTAAGAATTATGATGCAGCAATTCAAGGAGCTGGTTTAGATTTAGAAAATGTAAATTATATAAAACCTGAAAAAAATGTAGTTCAATATAATGATGATTATAAATATGAAAAACTTTTTTCTGTAGAAGCACATAAAAGTTCAGAATATGATATTAAGTTTATAAGTAAATCATTAAAGCTGATTGATGGTAGACATATTGTTGCTACTGATAAAAACAAGGTATTAATTCATAAGGATTTAGCAGAAGCAAATAATTTAAAAGTTGGAGATACTATAAAAGCAACAAAGAGTGCTGGAGATTTTAATGCATCAACTTTATCTAAAAGTGATTATGACCTTGAAATTGTAGGTATTTTTGAAAGTGAAAATACTGAAAGAGCTGGACATAAATTAGAAATGCCAGAAAATCTTTTAATTACTGATGTAGATACTATTAAAACTTTATATGGATATTCAGATGGAAATGTAAAATATACAAATGCTACTTTCAATACAGATACTGATGTAGATAAAGTAACATCAAAATTTAAAGATATTTCTACTGATTGGAATAAGTATACAATAGTAAAAAGTGAAGATACATTTTTAGCTTTATCTAAGTCTTTTGATTCTTTAGATAAGATTATAAATATGGTTTTAATTGGAGCAATAATAGCTGGAGTAATAATACTTTCATTAGTGTTAGCATTTTGGATTCAAGGAAGAGTTCATGAAACCGGTATATTACTTTCAATAGGAGTTTCAAAGTTTAATATTATTTCTCAATATATAATTGAATTATTACTTATAAGTATATTAGCTTTTGGAGGATCATATTTCTCAAGTAAGGTAATTTCACAAAATATAGGAAATACAATAGTTGCACAAGCAGGTAAGCAAGCGGTTCAAGACGTTCAAAGTGGATTTGGAGGATTTTCATTAGGAAATGATGTTAATAGTTCTTTAGCAACTCGTACAGTAGATGAAATAGATGTAAAAGTAGAGGTTGAAGAATTAATTTATGTATATGTTATAGGAACAGTTATTATCATACTTTCAGTAATGGCATCATCAGCATCAATAATTAGATTAAAACCAAAAGAAATATTATCCAAAATGAGCTAGGAGGAAAATAAATGTCAATTTTAGCATTAAATAAAGTTAATTATTCATATAAAAATGGAAAAAAAGTTTTAAATGATATAAGCATGGAATTTGAAGAAGGAAAACTTTACGCTATTTTAGGGGCTTCGGGTTCAGGAAAATCAACGTTATTATCACTATTGGCTGGATTAGATGAACCTAGAAATGGCGAAATATTATATAATAATCAAAATATAAAAGTAAAGGGATATGAGAATCATAGAAAAAGCAATATTTCATTAATATTTCAAAATTATAATTTAATTGATTATATGACACCTTTAGAAAATTTAAAAATAGTTAATCCCAAGGTGAATAAGAAAATATTAAACAATTTAGGGTTAGCTGATGATGAAATTAATAGAAACGTATTACAACTATCAGGGGGACAGCAACAGCGTGTTGCCATTGCAAGAACACTTGTTACAGATTCACCAGTAATATTAGCAGATGAGCCAACGGGGAATTTAGATAGTGATACAGCTGATGAAATTATAGAAATATTAAAAACAAGTGCACATAAACATGGAAAGTGTGTAATAGTGGTTACTCATAGTAAGGAATTAGCTAAAAAAGTAGATGTTGTACTTGTTCTAAAAAATAAAAAACTAACACAGATTAATTAATAAAAATTATATTATTAACAATAAGTTTTTAGAAGGAATAATTAAGTATGAAAGTAAAACATTTTAAAGATGTAAATTTAATAAGTAAAGTACTATATGTTATTTCAATAATTATATTAGCATATACATTATTAACTATATATAATTCACATGTATATATATTATCACTTGTAGCATCAGGTAAGATTGTGGTAAGTAAAAGTATATTAGTGGTAATAACATATTACATTAATTCATCATTACCGTATGCATTTTATTCAATAGCAACATTTTCTATGGGATATATTATCAATGAATTAAATGTTAAAAGGGAAGTAGAAAAAGATATAAAAACTGATTTAGAAGACTTTAATAAATTAAATGAAGATGATAATGAATTAGAAGAATTAATAGAATATTTAAAAGATTAACTAGCTGTTAAGGATTAATTTAGAAAACTCTTGATATTCACTTGAGAAAGTTATTATTATGTTAGGGTAATGGGCAAGATGGTAAGGGATAACAAGCAATTGGATATAAAGTAAGTTTTGAGAAGGAGTATCAGTTAAGGGTGCTCCTTCTTCTTTTAGGTTAATAAGTTTTGGAGCAACTATGTTGAATTTGAACATTACTATATAGAATAATATGGGGATGTAGATCATAATTAAATTATAATTTTAAAAGTATATTAGAAAAGGAGAAAAGTAATGAGCAAGTTTACAACCTAACTTAACACCGATACGGAGATTCAATTACATAGTCCAATGCATACTCTTCTTGAAAATGTAGGTCATGAAGTTGAGAATATAGATTTTATATATTTTGAAAGAGCATTTTCTAATGAAGTTAGACCACAAAAGGGAGAAAGCAAAGAATTATATTGGTTTACTAAAGAAGAAATTGAAAGTAATGATACTATAAAACCTCATGTTAAAGTAATGGAATTAGATGCATTACGTATTTTAAGTAATATATAAATATATATTATGATTATGTAGTATATAAGGAGGTTGTATCTATGAATAATGAGATTATACGTAGAAAAATGACAGAGTTTCCGTAATGGAATGATAGAAATGGTTGTTATACAGATGAAAATTGTGATTTAGAAGAAGTACCAAGAATGACATATGATGATTCAGTAAAATATTTCTTTGGTGTGATGAATGATGATTTCTACTATAACATAACAGATAATATTTTTGAATTATCTTATGAGGAAGTAATTAAATATGCTAAAGATAATAACTTCTATGATTCAACATATGAAAAATTAAATCTGTTAATAAATAATGATAAGCCAACAATAGAATTTTATAAAAGTTTACTTTAGTAAAGCTCTTACTTGTATTTAGATATGCAAGTAAGAGTTTTTTATATGTAGAAGGGAGAAAGTATAATGAAAAAAGTTTATAATGAAAGTCAATTAGTTAAATTAAATAGCATACCAGTAGAGGTTATTGAATTCGTAAGAGAAATAATAGTTATATTAAATGAAGCATATGGAGAGGATAGGAATGTAGAATCTGACTTAGGTGGATATGTATTAATAGCAGAAAATATAGTAGATATCGAAATATTGAAACAAGATAAGTTACAATGTTTAGTGCCAGAATATACTGATGTAATAGAAGTTATGAATGGAGAAAATTATACTTCAAGCTTATACTTACTTTCTAGCGATTTTTCAATTGTAGTAGTATGTACTGAAGAACTTTCTAAGTTCCTACTGGAATAAGATAAGGAGGTAGAATTAATGTGAGTAAGAAGAGTGAAGAAAAGATAATCAAGGAAACTAAGTACTGCAAGATAAAAAGCCAAGGAAAAGTTGGAGAAGGAGAATACACATACTCAATAGAGAAAATCTACATCAAAGAACTAAAGAGAGATGAAGTAAGATTCTGTGTCTACAAGGCAACTAGAAGAGGTGATGAGACATACATTCCAAGAAGTCTTGATGTAACAGAGCTAGAACTAATAGAGTTAATAAAAGAGTCAATAAGTAGAAAAGTATTTTCAGAAGGATTCATTGAAATGTTAAAACAAGAAATAAATAAAATCTAAAAGTCTTAATTACTACAAGTATAGTGATTAAGACTTTTTGCATTTAAATAAAAGTATAGAAAGAGGTAGTATAAATGTCTAACAAAGATAATGTATTCATTGCAGTTAATGAAGAAGTTTCTTCAATAATTCAGCAATATATAATAAGAGAAATTAAGAAGGTATTAGATAAATACAAGAGTATAACAACAGAAGAAATAAGTAGAGTAGAAAAATTAATGAACAGTATAAGCAATGAAGAGTTAAAGGAGGAATTCCTAAATGATTGGAGCATGTCAGTAAAGATAGCAAAAGAAATTGGAGAAAATGAAGTTGATGACAGGATAATTTCTATGTACCAAAATCTAAAAGGTAATGGATTAGAAGAATTATCAATAGGTCATGTTATTAATTGGTGTAATGAGTTAGATGAACAAGGTTATGTAATGCTTGATGATTATAGCATAATTTATAAAAGTTCAGATAACTTAAGAGATATTGCAATAGGACTATTAGATGAACTACTTGATGATGCGATTTATGTTAATTCCTTAATAGATAAGGACTCACTAGTTGAATATTGGATAGAGCAAACAAGTAAAGAAGATGTAATAGATGACTTAATTAGAGGAAGTAATATTGAAGAACTATTAGGACTTGCTCCAGAAAACATATATGAAGATGAATATAATAAATATTTATATTCTGAAATAGATTGTTAAGAGGTTATATCTTAGTTAATAAGGTATAGCCTTGTTACTTTTTAGATAAAGATGAAAAACTAATAATAAGGAGAGAACTAAAGATGTTCAAGAAAGACAATAGATATGTAACAAGAGAGGTAAATGAAGAAGTAGATATAAGGTTGCAACTAATGATATGGTCTATGCTTGATAAGCTAAAAGATGAAGGAAATGTTGAACTGGATTACTTACAAATTTTCAAGATAAGAAAAGATGGTAATAAGATTGTAATAAATCAAAGTCAAGAAGTTCCTGAATACTCATGCACATATGAAAGAGAGCTAGAAGACATTCAGATATATGATGAGATTAAAGTTTATGTAATAGATAGTGGAGAATATTCTACAATGCTTTTTCCATCAGAATACTAATTGAAGGAGGTTCAAGTAAATGATAAATAAGCTAAGTAAAGAAAAGTATTTCAAGTATGATAGCAAAGAACTTCTTGGAGTAATGAGGTTTGACTTCTATGATGGAAGATTATCTAATCAATGGAATCCTAGAGAGTTAATAATTGAAATGAATGATAGGAAATTAATAGACCTAAAGAAGTTACAACAAGAGCTGAATTACATTCAATTCAGATTGATAGAAGAATTCAGTAAAGTTGTAGATCTATGTAATGGTACAGGTTATGATAAAGAAACTCTAGTATACATAGAGCTTGAAGAAGGTAAGTATGTAATAAAGTTAATACCTGTAAAAGATAGTTACTCATACATATACACGTATAAGAGATAGGAGGAGAAAGTTATGGATATTATAACAGTAATAAAAGTAGTTGGGACAATACTAACAGTTGTGGCAAGTTCAGTAGAAGCAACAAGTAAGAAGTAAGAAATAAGGTATCATCACAATTAATAAGAAATAGTAAATTAATTGTGATGATATTATAATAATCAGCTAATTTTTTTTTATAACAATAATAAACTACTAGAAAATATCGTTGTAATAGTAGTACCGATGTAACGATAGTGACGATATTTTCAGTGAGAATAAGATTGAGTAGAAATAATAGAAGAAGGCTAAGTAAAGATGTAATTTATCTTGACCATAGGGTAAATAGAAAAACTGTAACTACAATCAATATAAGTACATCTAAAAAGCAACGATAAAACATCAGAAAACAGAGATTTTAGAAAATGTGAAGAAATGTAGCCATATAAATGAAAAACTACGAAAAGGGGATAAATTGAATGTTTTCTAAATAAGCTGGTAGGTAATAAAGAAAAATAAGTAAATAATAGAATCATAACATTACAACCTAGGATAACAAGGCATTAAATAGGATGAGGGGTTGAACATACAGGAAATCCTAGGCTCAATAATTCCACTTGAAATCAAGGATAAGTCATAACATATAATATGTACAGGAAAAATCTAAATTCACTCAAAAATAAAAAGAATTGAAATGATAAAACATAAAAATAATGGAACTTGGAACTAGGGAATAGAAACTAAGGACTTGGGACTTGGAAAGAGTAACGGGGGATAGGGGGGCTAAAGCCTTACAATGAAATAAGAATTGAAGTAGATTAATAAAAATCTATTTCAATAAAAAATAAAATAAATAATAAAGAATGAGAAGAGTAAATATAATAAATAAAAATAATAGAAAGAAGTATATAATAATAAGATTACAATAAGAAGATAATTAAGAATAGATATAAGTTAAAAATAAGTGATTAAGAAATTTCAATAACATAAAAAAAATAATAAAGATTATAATAACTAAAGTTAATAATAAAGAAGATATAAACTGATAAGAAATAGATACAATAAGATGAAGAAAATCTAATCAATATATAAGATACAATTAAGATAATATAACAATAAAAGTAATTGAGGAAGAAGATATAATAACTATATCAATTTATATAGATAGAATTAAGAAAGTCTAATAAAGTTACAATAGATAATAAAATCATAACAATAGACAGAGATAAAAATCCAATCTACAAATAAAGAGAAATACATCAGAAAGCAACAATAACATACTAGAAAACAGAGATTTCAGAAAGTGAGAATAAATAATAGCACTCAAAATAAAAACAACAAAGAAAGACTAAATCAACTGTTTTAATTGATGTAGTGAAATATATATTATAAATCTGATTGAAGAGTTAATGTTTCTAATAAAAGAAGCATTAACTCTTTTTATATTTTAGGAGGAGTAGATATGAATAAGTCAGATTATAATGGAGTATACGAAGAGTTAGTCGAATTACTAGGATTAGAAAATACATTAAAAATACATAAATATTTCAGAGGTCAACAAGTGAACTTTCCAATGAGATTATATTCTAAAGAGTACATAGAAGAATATCTTATAAAAAATTACAATGGTAAGAACTTGAAAGAATTATCTAAGAAGCTAGATTACACAACTAATTGGTTGAGGAAGATGTTAAATAAGATTGAATTTAGTTAATGTAGTATTGGATTGATAAAGGTTGTAAGTAGGTCTAACTTAGGTTGAATAGAAGTAAAGAAAATCAATAAGTTGGACGTAAGGACATGTTAAATTCCCCAATAGGGGTAAAAAGAGTTACATAAAAAGAGAATGTAAGTAAGAAAAGAGTGAAAGCTCTATGCGACCATACGTCCAAGAGCAATGAAATCAATAATTGAAGAAAAAGGTAATAAGTCCTAAATAGAACCAGAATCAACACCAAGATGTATAATTCCCGTAAATCCCGCAAACCCATAAAAAAATAATAGGTCTATAATAAATAGAAAAGAGAACTAAAAATAAATAAGTTTTTATAACAATAATAAAATCTTACGGGATTACGGGAAAAACGGGGAAGCAAGATGAATCCAATAATAAGAGCGTAATAAATGATTGGGGGAAAGGGGGCAAAGTAGTAGGGCTAAATAAAATTAAAAAATAAAAATTTATTTTTTATAAATAAAACTTTTTATCTACTTATCTACCTTTACCCCTTACTATCAAAGAATAATTGTAATAGAAAATATCGTCATAACCGTAGTACCGATAGTGTCGATATTTTCAGTAGAAATAAGTTAATGATTATAGGAGAATAAAAATGAATATAGATAAAGTAAATAAGATAGAACAGGTTGCTATATACTGTAGAGTAAGTACAATAGAACAAGCAGAAGAAGGATATAGTATAGATGAACAAGAAAGACTTCTAAGAGATTGGTGTAATAGAATGAATTACTCAGTTTATAAGGTATATTCAGATAGAGGAATAAGTGGTAAAGAGGTAAAAAATAGACCAGCACTAAAGGAACTTCTAAAGGATGCAGAGGAAAGAAAGTTTCAGATGGTGATTTCTTGGAAGATTAATAGGATAAGTAGAAAGCTTTCAGATGTTCTAAGGATAGTAGATATACTAGAGCAGAATAATATAGCTTTCAATTCTTATTCAGAGCAATTCGACAATAGTACACCAGCAGGAAAAATGCAATTCCAGATGATGGCATTGATAGGAGAGTTTGAGAGAGGAACAATAGCTCAAAATGTAAAGATGGGGATGTGTGCAAAAGCAAAATCAGGAGAATGGTGTGGAGGTAGAGTTTTAGGGTATGACCTAGTTCCTGTTGAGAATCAAGAAGGAGCTAAAAGAAAAAAGAATAGACTAACAATAAATGAGAAAGAAGCAGAAGCAGTTAGGTTTATTTTCAATGAATATGTTAATGGGAAGGGATATAAAGCTATTACTAATCAACTAAATAAGCTAAGTTATAAGACTAAGAAAGGAAATGATTTTTCAGTAGGTTCAATACGAGAAATTCTAACTAATCCAGTATACATAGGAAAAGTTAGGTATAATGTAAGACAGAACTGGTCGGAAAAGAGAAGAAGAAATATAAATGCTAATCCTATAATAACAGATGGAATACATGAACCTATAATAGATGAAGGGTTATGGGATAAGGTACAAGCAATAATGGAAAGTAAGAAAGGTAAGCCTTCAAGAATATATGATGGTGAGTATCCACTAACAGGAATACTAAAGTGTCCTAAGTGTGGGGCTGGTATGGTGATTTCAAGAACTACTAATAAGTTAGCTGATGGAACTAAGAAGAGAATAGCTTACTACTGTTGTGGAGCATGGAAGAATAAAGGTACAAGCGTATGTAATTCTAATACAATAAGAGTTGATAAAGCTAATGAATATGTATTCAATAGGATTTCAGAATTACTTTCTAATGAGAAAATGGTTAAATCTATAGTAAATAACATTAATAAAGAAAGACATAAAAAGATAAGTCCAGCTAAGAAAGAGCTAGAAAGAATAGATAAGGAGCTTGAAAAGATAGATAGGAAGAAAACTAAGCTTTTTGAAGCATATGAAGAAGAGATAATATCTAAGGAAGAGTTCAAGGAGAGAAAAGATGAGCTAAACAAGAGAGCTAAAAGTCTTCAAGAGGAAAAAGAACCACTTCTAGTTACACTTTCGGATGATGTAAGTGAAGAAATACCTTATGAGTTCATAAAGAGCATACTAGAGAATTTTAGTAAAGTTCTAACAGAGAGTGCAACTAGAGAGCAACAGAAGAAATTGCTTCATATGATAATATCAGAAATAACTATAAATGAAGCAAGGGAGATAGATTCAATAAAACTAAAAATAAATGATAACTTGGTTGATTATATAAGTAAAGAAGAAGGAGTATCTATAAAGGGTACTCCTTCTTCTTTTATGTTAAGAAATATTGGTATGAGTGTATTGAATTTAGATATTGCTATATAGAGAATATTGAGGTTGTTATATATAAATATTATAATTTAATCATATGTAAATATTATATTCACTAGATAAATTAAAATTTTTGGAGGTGTTAGAATGAATTTTTCTATTGTTACTCTTACTAATGAAGACTTAACTCAATATAAAGTAGATATGCAAGAAGCATTCCAAAAAGGATTTGAAGATGTTTTTGGTAAGACTGAAGATATTATTCTTCCTGAAAGAGATATTAACCATTCTTTGAAAGCTAAGGGTTCAGTTGCATATAAAGCAGTTGTTGATGGTGAAATGGTTGGAGGTGCTATTGTAGTAATTGATGAAGAAGCTCAGCATAATCATCTCGACTTGTTTTATGTTAAGTGTGGTATTCATAGTAAAGGTATTGGTAAGAGAATGTGGGATGAAATTGAAAAATTACATCCGGAAACAAAGGTATGGGAAACTTGTACACCTTATTTTGAGAGAAGAAACATTCATTTTTATGTAAATAGATGTGGATTTCATATAGTAGAATTTTTAAATGAAAAAAATCCTGGAGCTGATATGCCAGAAGATTTTATTGGTGATGGAGGACAGGGGATGTTTGTATTTAGGAAGCAAATGTAATGTGATAACTTCTAGTTTGTATAGATAGAAAATCTCACTTATTACTGATACGGAGAACCGTATCATAAGTAAATGAGGTTTTTACTAAAAATGGATAATTAAATATAAGGGAGATGTTATTTACGTGTCGACTCCACCATGAAATCTAGTAGTACAGAAATGTGCAAAATTTATTTATATAAATAGTAGATAACAGAAAAATTGTTAAGAATAAGGTGATTTAAATGAAATTAGCTGAAGCTTTAAATTTAAGAGCTGACCTACAGAAAAGAATTGCAAACTTAAGAGAAAGATTGATAAAAAATGCTAAGGTTCAAGAAGGGGATACACCATCAGAAGATCCCAATATGCTTTTAAATGAACTAAATGATAATATTATTGAACTTGAAAATATTATAAAATTAATAAATAAAACTAATAGCTCTACTTATATAGACAATGAAAGTATTTCAGATATTATAGCTAAAAGAGATGCTTTAGGATTGAAATTATCTATTTTAAGAAGCTTTATTAGTGAATCTGCTGATAAAATTGAGAGATATTCAAACAAAGAAATAAAAATTTTAAGTACAGTGAATGTAGCTGAAAAACAGAAGGAAATAGATAACCTTTCAAAAGAATATAGATTAATAGATACTAAATTGCAAGGATTAAATTGGACGACCGATATTATTTCTTAAGAATTTAGATGGTAATTTGCAAGGGTGAACATAAGCTCTACTAATTGAGGTGTAAATTAGTACTATGATAGCATATACGGAACAATGTGCAAATAATAAAAATTAAGTTCAGTAATGTTACAAGAGTAAAGTTATAAATTAATGTAACGACCATATGTTAGCTTGTAAATGAGGGTGGGATAGGGACTAATAGATAGTTATCTAAAAGTTAATAAAAATAAATATATATTATAATTAGGAATAATATATTGAATAAATATTTTACTTATTAAGAAGCTTATATGTGTAATGTAATTACATATATAAGCTTTTTATTTTAAGGAGGAGTTTAAGATGAGAAAAACTTATAAGAAAATTCAGTTACTAGAGTTGAGTAAATATCCAAGGAAAGCTATTAAAAGCATTAGAGAAACAGTGTTTATAATTAATGATAATTATGGAGAGAAAAGAGATATTGAAAATGACTTAGGTGGATATGTAGTTATAGCAGAAAATATCGTAGATATCGAAATACTGAAACAAAATAATCTTAAAGTTTTAATAAAATATATAGATAATATGAAAGATTGATTCAGATATAGAATTTTTATATTTAGACTATTAGTTGGTATAGCAAAGAAAAAAAAGAACAGTATATTTATAATATTAATTTATTATTATAAAATATAAACATATTAAGTGAAAATTACTTACTTAAGTAACTTAAATAAAAGCAAAAATAATAGTAATATAGGAAGTGATATTTATGAAGAGTGTTATTGTAAAAAAACCAGGAGGTTATGAGCAACTTGAGGTTGTTGATATGAATATACCTAAATTAAAAGAGGGAGAATTACTTATAAAAGTACATTCTGCAGCAGTTAATCGTACAGATATTATAACAAGAGAAGGAAAAGTAGGCTATCTTGAAAATCCTATTTTAGGAGTGGAGATTTCAGGGGTGGTTACTGAAATAAGTGGTAAAAGCTCTTTTTCTATAGGAGATAGAGTAATGGGATTAGTTAATGGTGGAGGTTATGCTGAATTCGCTGTAATGCCATCAGATAGAGCTATAAAAGTTCCGGATTCTTTATCATTTGATGAAGCAGCTGCAATTCCAGAAGTATTTTTAACTGCTTATCAGACATTATTTTGGCTTGGTAAACTTAAAAAAAATGAAACTGTTTTAATTCATGCAGGTGCAAGTGGTGTTGGAACAGCAGCAATTCAATTGGCAAAACATATTAGTGATGCAAAAGTTATTGTTACTGCTGGTTCTAAAAGGAAACTAGATTTTTGTAGGGAACTTGGAGCAGATGTTCTTATAAATTATAAAGAGCAATCATTTGATGAAGAAGTTTTAAAGGCAACAAATGGTAAAGGTGTAGATTTAATTTTAGATTTTGTTGGAGCTGATTATTGGAATAAAAACTTAGCTAGCATTAAAAAAGAAGGAAGATGGGTTCTTATTGGTATACTAGGTGGAGCAGAGGTTGAAAAAGTAAATTTACTATCAATTATGTCAAAGTGTATTCAATTTACAGGAACTTTATTAACTCCAAGAAGTAATGAATATAAAGCTCTTTTAACAAAGGAGTTTTCTGAAAATATAATATCGTACTTTGAAGATAAAAAAATAAAACCTATTATTGATACTAAGTTTTCTTTAGAGGACATTGGAAAAGCACATTTACATATGGAAGGTAATCATAATATAGGAAAAATTATAATTAATGTGTGTGAGTAATAGAGAATGAAGCTTAGTCAGTATATCTTAGTTTTAGAAAAGAATAAGATAGATAAAAAGAAACATAAACTTTTTGAGGGATATGAGGAAGACTTAATATTTAAGGAAGAGTTTAAGGAGAGAAAGGAAGAACTAAAACTTAACTAAAATAAAAAACTCACTTAGTACAGATATGGATAAGCATATCATAAGTAATGATCTAAATTTTGGATTTAATTAGTTGAACTTATATCGACAAACAGATGTTAGAATGAGTATATTGAAATTATATACTATATAGAAAATATTGTAATAAATTTAATTATTTATATAAAACAATAAAAAAAGGTTGTAATTAATTAAATACTATGTTATTATAAATAAATAGCAAGGTTGCTAACAAAAAAGTTTCATTTAGGTAAATAGTTTCTCAAAAATTAGAGATTATTATATCAATTTAGAATCTTTAATTTCAGGAGGAATATTTATGACAGATAAGACATTAGTATGTAGAGATTGTGGAAGTGAATTCGTATTTTCAGTAGGAGAGCAAGAATTCTATAAAGAAAAAGGATTTACAAATGAGCCAACAAGATGTTTAGCTTGTAGAAGAGCTAAAAAAGAACAAAATAGAAGATAATTTTAGATTGTTATAGGTTGTAGTTTAAACTACAACCTTTTTTGATTATAATAAAAATAACTATAAGATATTTGATATAAGTATAGTGAGATATTATGTATAGTAGATATTTTATGGAAAGTTGTTATTATGAGAATATTAAGAATAGAGCCAGTGAGTTTTAGAGGCATCTTCATCAGGAATTAATAGTGTAATACTATTAATTATAAGGATACTACAATAGTAAGTGTATCTTTTAAGTAATGGGAAGAGGAAGTTTCAACACAAAATAAGCAACATAAATAAGCTTCAGAATAGATGTATTCTGAAGCTTATTTCTATTATTGAATAAAATATTTAAGTTATCTAATACTTTGCTGAAAGCTAAAGGTATTTGAAGGATCGTATTTCCTATTTACTTTTTGAAGGTATTTATAGTTATTCCCATAATACTCATAAAGATAGTTATTAAGAGGATAATAAGGGAAGTTTATATAAGAGCCGTCTGTTATATTATAAATATATTTTGATTTTTCCTCTATCCACTTAGCATTATCTTCTTTATATTCGTTATCTTCAAAATTTGACTCTATAGAAATAATATAGTTGCTATTTCTATAGTAGAAAGCTGTATCAGCTTTGTTTATTTCGCTTACCTTACCACCAAGTCCATAAAGCTTTAATGAAGTAGTTTGAGAACCTTCAGGTCTTGGTTCGTTTATTATATCAACTAATTTTGAAAGCTCATCATGAGAATATTCTCTAGATGCGAATCTACTATATGATATAAAGCGTTCATATTGATTATAGAAAGAGCTAATTATTTCAGTAGATTGAAGGAATGATACATTTTCATAAGTTAGGTTACAGCCTCCTATATTCATAAAAGGTGATAGAATATCCATTAATTCATTAGGGGTTCCGTAGAGGAGTCCTGTACAATATATATATGAACCATCATAGGATGAATTATCTATACTTGCTTTCATATTAATTTTATTAGTAGTATTTGTTATCCAATGTTGCCATATATCAAGGAACTTTATTTGGTTATCTTTACTTATACTTGAATAATAGATGTTAAAAGTAGTAACCAAATCAACTTTTGGAGGAAGGTCAAAGGTTAAAGAAACAATAACTCCAAAATTTCCGCCTCCTGAACCTTTTAATGCCCAGAATAGATCTGAATTAGTATTTTTATTTGCAGTTATTATAGAACCTTCATAATTAATTAGTTTAATCTCTGATAAATAATCACAAGCAAGTCCTAAGTATCTGCTTGAATAGCTCCAACCACCGCCTAAGGTTAATCCAGCCACTCCAACTGTAGAAGAAGAAGCACCAGGAAATGGGTAGCCGTTCGAACCAATAAGGTTATATAGTTGTCCAAATGAAGCACCACCCTCAGCAGTAACAGTATTATTTTCATAGTTAATTTCAATTCTATTTAAATTACTAATATCTATAACAAATATTCCATCATCAATAGAAAAACCTTCATAATTATGACCACCTGAACGAATTCTAAGTTTAAATTTATTTTTTTTTGCGAATAACACAGCTTTTTTTACATCATCGAAGGTTTTACAATATGCAATGGCAGTTGGATACTTATCTATAGACCTGTTCCATTCTTGTCTAGCATAATTATAATAATTACTTGAAGATGTAATTACATCAATCATTTTAATCACCGCCCATAAATATTAAATTAGGTTATAATTTATACTATTTATTGAGGCTGTATAAGGTTAATAAATTATTTTAAAAATGCAAAAACTAGATAAAGTTTATTGTTTGTCATTATTACTAGACTGTGATATCATAAAGACCTACAATCAGATTTAGTAAACTAGTTAATATTAAGCTTATATTCTAATTAGTTTATAAATTAGGAATAATAATAAATTTATTTACAAACGGAGGAAAGTGAATTATGGATAATCTACCAAATTGCCCAAAATGTAATTCAGAATATACTTATGAAGATGGGAATCTTTTTGTTTGTCCAGAGTGTGCGCATGAATGGAATGCAAACTCTGTTTCTGAAAGCAATGAAGATGAATTAGTTGTTAAAGATGCTAATGGAAACATATTAAAAGATGGTGATTCTGTTACAATAATAAAAGATCTTAAGGTAAAAGGTGCTTCATCTGCGTTAAAAGCTGGTACTAAGGTAAAAAATATACGTTTAGTTGATGGAGATCATAATATAGACTGTAAAATTGATGGGTTCGGAGCTATGAGCTTAAAATCTGAGTTTGTTAAGAAGTTATAATTGGGAAACTAAGTTTTTAGTTACTTCCTGCTTAAATTAAACTAAGTAATTTTATTTACTTAGTTTTTTTATTTTTATAAATCTTAGTAAAATAGCTATTTATATTAATATAAGAAAATAGTCATTAAATATATATATATATATTTAAGATATATTGTAGTGTATCTAAAAATCATAATTTTTTAGATAAGAAAAATATCAAGATAAAAAACATTATGGATAATAATGTAATAACCATAAATTTCATGTCTAAATATAATATAAATTGCTCCATCTATTTATTAAATAAAAATATAAATAAATTTGAATCTTAAAGAAAATATTACATAAAATTACATTACAAATATTTACATAGAAATATTGATATTATAATAATTCAGTTTTCAGAAAATAATTGCTGCTAAATATATAAATAACTATTTATGAAACAAATTGAATATCTTAATAATTAGTGATAAAACTTATATAAAAAACATAAATATGGGCATAAAAATATTAATATAATAAAAATATAAAGTATAAATTAGAGAAATAAGAAAAATTTTAAAATAGTTTTGATATGTATTTTAAAATAGAAATTAAAATACAAAAGTATAATTATGAAGTAATATATAATATATTTTTCAATAAAAAGAAAATTCTGAAAAGTATTAGCTTAAGTAAGTTATAGCTTGAAAAATTATTAATTAAAAATTAAATGGGTTGTACTATTTTTAATAATGTGTTGTAATAAATATAATTTATAAAAAAAGACAAAAATATAGTTAAGGATAAATTGGAGGAATTTTTATGGGAAAAATAACTAGTAAAAATAATGACTTATTAAGAGATTCAAAACAAACAACATCACCTAAAATATATAATCTTTTATTAGATTTAGTTAATGATGGTAGAGAAGATTTAGCAGAAATGGTTCTAAAGATAGATTACTTAATAGAATATGCAAATAAATCAATAAAGGCAAAGGATTTTGAAGAAGCAAAAGAAGCAATTCAAAAGGCTGAGGAAAGAACCAAGATGCTTAGAAGATCAAATGCAGATATAGAACATTTAAACTATTTAATAGAAGGTGTAAATAAAAAGCTAAAGAAGTGATTTCTCACTTCTTTAGCTTTAATTTATATAATTATTTATTTTTTCTATCTCTGTTGAAACCTTTGTTTCTACCGCCGCTTTTACCACCTTTTCCTTTTGAACCAGTAGCAACTTCAACGTTTATCTTTCTCTTATTGATTTTATTTCCTGTACATTTAGTTAATACTTGTTGGTGAATTGCTTCATCAACATTTACAAATGTGAAGTTTTCCATTATATCAATATTTCTAATTTGAGAAGCACCAACCTTAGCATTATCAGTGATATAAGTTAGAAGATTCTTTATNNTGTAAAATTGATGGGTTCGGAGCTATGAGCTTAAAATCTGAGTTTGTTAAGAAGTTATAATTGGGAAACTAAGTTTTTAGTTACTTCCTGCTTAAATTAAACTAAGTAATTTTATTTACTTAGTTTTTTTATTTTTATAAATCTTAGTAAAATAGCTATTTATATTAATATAAGAAAATAGTCATTAAATATATATATATATATTTAAGATATATTGTAGTGTATCTAAAAATCATAATTTTTTAGATAAGAAAAATATCAAGATAAAAAACATTATGGATAATAATGTAATAACCATAAATTTCATGTCTAAATATAATATAAATTGCTCCATCTATTTATTAAATAAAAATATAAATAAATTTGAATCTTAAAGAAAATATTACATAAAATTACATTACAAATATTTACATAGAAATATTGATATTATAATAATTCAGTTTTCAGAAAATAATTGCTGCTAAATATATAAATAACTATTTATGAAACAAATTGAATATCTTAATAATTAGTGATAAAACTTATATAAAAAACATAAATATGGGCATAAAAATATTAATATAATAAAAATATAAAGTATAAATTAGAGAAATAAGAAAAATTTTAAAATAGTTTTGATATGTATTTTAAAATAGAAATTAAAATACAAAAGTATAATTATGAAGTAATATATAATATATTTTTCAATAAAAAGAAAATTCTGAAAAGTATTAGCTTAAGTAAGTTATAGCTTGAAAAATTATTAATTAAAAATTAAATGGGTTGTACTATTTTTAATAATGTGTTGTAATAAATATAATTTATAAAAAAAGACAAAAATATAGTTAAGGATAAATTGGAGGAATTTTTATGGGAAAAATAACTAGTAAAAATAATGACTTATTAAGAGATTCAAAACAAACAACATCACCTAAAATATATAATCTTTTATTAGATTTAGTTAATGATGGTAGAGAAGATTTAGCAGAAATGGTTCTAAAGATAGATTACTTAATAGAATATGCAAATAAATCAATAAAGGCAAAGGATTTTGAAGAAGCAAAAGAAGCAATTCAAAAGGCTGAGGAAAGAACCAAGATGCTTAGAAGATCAAATGCAGATATAGAACATTTAAACTATTTAATAGAAGGTGTAAATAAAAAGCTAAAGAAGTGATTTCTCACTTCTTTAGCTTTAATTTATATAATTATTTATTTTTTCTATCTCTGTTGAAACCTTTGTTTCTACCGCCGCTTTTACCACCTTTTCCTTTTGAACCAGTAGCAACTTCAACGTTTATCTTTCTCTTATTGATTTTATTTCCTGTACATTTAGTTAATACTTGTTGGTGAATTGCTTCATCAACATTTACAAATGTGAAGTTTTCCATTATATCAATATTTCTAATTTGAGAAGCACCAACCTTAGCATTATCAGTGATATAAGTTAGAAGATTCTTTATTGTTAAACCATCTCTTTTACCAGCTGAGAAGAATAATCTTACATCTTGGCTCTTAGGTGCAACTAAAGCATCAGTTGAATAATCGAATGAAAGTTTAGTATCAAATTGGCTCTTCATTAATGAAGCTATAACCTCAACCGCATCATATCTTTCATTTAATTCTTTAGCAACATCTACAAACTTATCATAACCTTTAGCATCAATTATTGAGCTAACTTCATCTACCATAGTAGTGAATTTATTGTTGTATATCTCTTGAACTGTAGGTACAGATTTCTTTACGATATCACTCTTAGTTGTATTACGGATTTGTCTTAAGTATCCAAATTCTCTTGGAGTGATTATGCTATAAGCAGTTCCTTCTCTACCAGCTCTACCAGTTCTACCGATTCTGTGTACATATGATTCGATATCTTGTGGTAATTCATAGTTGATTACGTGAGTTACACCTTCAACGTCTATACCTCTTGCAGCAACATCAGTAGCTACTAAGAATTTTAAAGCTCCATCTTTAAATTTCTTTAAAGTCTTCATTCTTTGAACTTGAGACATATCTCCGTGCATACCTTCAACCATGTATCCCCTGCTTTGCATAGCAGTTACTAAATCATCTACACCTTTTTTAGTTCTACAGAAGATTATTGATGATTGTGGCATATCAAAGTCTATAAGTCTGCAAAGAGCTTCTAATCTTTGGTCACCTTGCACTTCATAGAAATATTGAGCTATTTTTGATGCAGTCATTTCTGTCTTAGCAATAGCTATATGCTTAGCATCAGACTTTAAGTATTTCTTAGTTAATTTCTTTATTTGTGCTGGCATTGTAGCTGAGAATAATAAAGTTTGTCTTTCTTCTGGAATACTCTTCATGATTTCTTCCATATCTTCAATGAATCCCATGTTTAGCATTTCATCAGCTTCATCTAAAACGAAAACTTCTACCTTATCTAGTGGCAAGTTTCCTCTTCTTATATGGTCTAATACTCTACCAGGCGTTCCTACTACGATATTAGCTCTTTTTAAGTCTCTAGCTTGATGATGAATAGGTGCTCCACCGTATACAGCAACTATATTAAGTTTTTCATACTTTGTTAATTTAATTAACTCATCGTGAACTTGTAGTGCTAATTCTCTTGTAGGTGCTAATATTATAGAAGCTATAGAATTCCTATTTTTAATGTTGTTTATTATTGCACAACCAAATGCAGCAGTTTTACCAGTTCCTGTTTGGGCTTGACCTATTATGTCAAAACCTTCTAAAGTAACAGGAAGACTCTCTGCTTGGATTGGAGATGGTGATGTAAAGCCTAAATCATCTATAGCTCTTAATAACCCCTCTCTTAATCCTAAATCCTTAAATGTTAAATTTGTCATATAATACCTCTTTCTTATTTATATTAATTACTATTTCTCTAGAGTGAAAAATTCATATATTTAAATCAATTTAAATTACGTTACTTTTTATCGACTTTACTAAGTATATAGCAAAAATGATATTTATGCATCAAGTATTTATTGTAAAATAAAAAAAGAATACATGCAACACCTAGGAAAACGTTAGCATTTACATAAAAAGTAATTAAAGGTAAGAATATAGGTTTGACATTTAAAAATAAACCTTTAAAATAATAAAGCGAGATAGCTATTTATTAATAACCAAATAGACTATTGTGTTATTGTGTCATTATGAGTAGGTGGTATTTAAAATACCATTTACTCTATTTTTTTGAAAAAAAATGACTTGAAAATTCAAGCCATTTTTAAATTACTTAGGTAATTTTGAACATATTATTTTTTCAATTTTAGATGGTAAAGTATCAATCTCATCTTTAGTTAAAGAAGAAGTATCAATTGGAGCATGAATTGTTAACTCTACATTAGCAGGTCTGATCCAAGGGCCATTACCATGTTCCATAATTTTATAAGAACCATTCATAGTTACAGGAATAACTGGAACTTTTGATTTTGTAGCTAATTTAAAGCTACCAGCTTTAAATTCACCAGTTTTATCGCCACGGCTTCTTGTACCTTCAGGGAAAATAACCATATTATAACCGGACTTAAGATTCTTAATTCCATGAATAATAGCCTCACTAGATTTTCTAAGGCTGCTTCTATCCATAAATACACACTTCATTGCTCTCATCCAAGTTCTAACTAGTGGAATTTTTTCAGTTTCTATTTTTGCAACAAATCCTATTAATACAGGCATAGTAGAAAGATATATTGGAATATCAAAGTTACCTTGATGGTTACCTATAAACAATACAGTTTTATCGTTAGGTACATTTTCAAGTCCAGTAACATTTATCTTCACACCAGCTATTTTTAGCAGTGATTTAGCCCAAAGACTTGTGCATTTATGAATAAGTTTTTTGCTTTCCTCAATTCTATCTTTTTTAATTAAGTAGTTAACTCTAAAAATAAAAGGTATGCTTATTATCAAACTAATAGCAAACCAAATAAACCAAATTATAGTTCTAATCATATTCAATTCAACCCCTTAAATTTATAAACTTATTTAAAGTATACTATAATTAAAACTTAAAATCTATGATTTTATTACTTGATAATATGCCTACAAAGCTCTGGAAATAGTAACTTTCTTTTAAGTTAGTATTCAAAATAAAATCAAAATTAAAGGCTAATATTTGTAGTGAACAACATTTTTTTTAAACATATAATGAAATTAATTAAGAGGTTTAAGGGGATATTAAGATGTCTAAATTTATTCCAGAAAAATTATTTGTAGAGTATAAAGATAAGGTAGATATTGATACTAAAAATAAAGATAGAAAATATACATTAACGCATTCAGATGAAACAGCAGATTTATTTTTAACTATTGGTAAGAAATATGATTATGAGAAAACTAATGAAACTAGAGATGAAGTACTAGCAGAGTGGAAAGTAGTTGATGGAAGAGATATATTAAGCGTATATCTTCAGGTTAGTTTAGACTCATCTTTAAATAAAACTATAATTAGAGATAAAGTGTTTAGAGAAGAACTTTCATTAGCATTAAATGCAATAATTTATGGCGATAAAGACTTTATAAAGGAAAATTCAGAGTTATATAAGGCTACAGTCATAATTAATTTTAAATCAGATATACCTAAATATAATAAGATTGAAGAGTGGGGAATAGTTATAGACTATTTGAATGAAGAGACTAGGTTTAATAAACATGCAGCTAAATTATACGTAAGAGACTATAAAAATGATGATATAGAAGAAGCGTTAATAAGGGTTTTATCATTATATATAAAAATTCAAGTAAATATTTTTGCGGGTAGAGAAGCAAGTTATTGCTTAAAGGATGCTGAAGTATTATATTCTAAAAAGATAGATAAAGGTGAGTACTTACCAGATGAGTTTGAGGTAGGAATAGGGGTGAAGGTAGGAAATCCTACACCACTATATAATAATTTTATTATTATATTTTTAATTAAAGATAATGTTATTAATATAAAAGATTCTAAGATGATAAATATGTAAAATAAAGACGAGTAGAAAAAATTGACATATATAGATGAATGTAATAAAATATATTTGTTAGTGTGCTCTCATAGTTCAATGGATAGAATAGTCCCCTCCTAAGGGATAGATACAGGTTCGATTCCTGTTGGGAGTACCAATAAAGCCATAAAAATCTTATTTGCTGTAAGGTTTTTATGGCTTTATTATTTAGACAATAACTTTGATGCAACATATGCTAAGGGCTCTAGAGATGATAATTGGTACTCCTAGGATGAACATATATTAAAAGTATTAAAATGGTTACCTCTAAATGAAGGTAGTAATGGGATTGATAGCGGTAATGTTAGAATATAAAAAAAGGAGCAATTAAGCTCCTTTTTTGTTTGATTTATTTTTAGTTTCTTTACCTTCGAAAACTACTTTTAATCTTTCTAATCCAACTATTAGTGCTCCGCCGATTATGAAGAATATAAAGCTAAAGCTTGATAAGTTCATAGCTGGTTTTGCTACCTCTAAAGTTGTAGGTCCCATAAATATTGCATATATAGAACCAATCATAAGTCCTAATATTAAGTATACAGTTTGAGATCTGTATTTCTTTAGTACAAATTTGATAACTTTTATTGTTGTTGCTATACCAGTTAATACTCCTAAACCGAATATTATTAATATTGGTAAGTAAGAGAAATTAAAAGTAAGAACTTCTTTTATAGCACCTATAATTCCAGTATAAAGTCCAAATATTAAAAGTAATGTTGAACCTGATATACCTGGAAGAACCATTGCAGAAATAGCTATCATACCAGCTACAAATACAAATATACCTAATCCAACTGATAAGTTATCTAATGAAAGGTTAAGTCCACCATTAGAAGATGCTGGATTAAAGTAAGTTATAAGAGCAACTACAGCAATTCCTATAATAGCAAATATGATATTTTTATATTTACCAACAATAGAGTCCTTTTCTTGACTAATTATTAATGGAATCGAAACTACTATAAATCCAGTAAATAAGGAACTTATTTCGTAGATTTGAGCATCAAATATTGATGATAAGAATAGTACTGATAATACCATTCCAACTACCCAACCAATTCCTAATTTAAATAAAAAAACTAAAGAATTTTTTTTGTTTTCCATATTATCTCTTGATATTAATGAATTTAGTGAATCTATAAAATCATCATAAAAACCAAGTATAAAAGCTATAGTACCACCAGAAACACCTGGAACACTATCAGCTAGGGCCATAAAAAATCCGCGGATAAAATTAATTATAAACAAATTACCACCTCAAAATATGTTAATTACAGTCATAAGAAATATTTTAAATCAAATACTAAAATTACACAATAAGTGAAATCTAAAAACTAGGTTTTGCAAACATATTTATAAATTACACCAAATATGAATTTATATTTAATTTATTGGAAAATTATATCATATAATTTTAGCGTATGATATAATTAACAATAAAATATTTATATATTATAGGAGAGTGATTATTTTTGGACACGAGTCTCATATGGCAGGTAGGTATACTTATAATTTTACTTATTATGTCAGGATTTTTTTCAATGTCAGAAACAGCATTAATGTCTTTAAGTAAAATTAGAATAAGACATATGGTGGAAGAGGGAGTAAAAGGTGCTAAGCTAGTTGAAAAACTAACGGAAGACCCAAATAGGCTTTTAGGAGCAATACTTATAGGAAACAACGTAGTAAATATAGGTGCGTCTGCCCTTGCAACTACTATTGCTACAAATATATTTGGTTCAGCAGGAGCAGGGATTGCAACAGGTGTAATGACTATATTAGTACTTATTTTCGGGGAAATAACTCCAAAGTCTATAGCGAAGCAAAAATCTGAAAAGGTAGCTTTAAAAGTAAGCAAGATAATTAATATAATTGTTAAAATATTAAAACCTTTTATAGGAATTTTTACTGCTATATCTTCAATATTCATAAGATTGTTTGGTGGAGATCCTAAGGCAAGTGAGCCATTTATAACTGAAGAAGAATTAAGAACCATGGTTGGTGTTAGTGAAGAAGAAGGTGTCTTAGAAGATGTTGAAAAGGAAATGATTTTCAATGTTTTTGATTTTGCTGATGCTCATGTTAAAGATGTAATGGTTCAAAGAGTAGATGTAATAGCTGTAGATATAGATGCAAGCTATGAGGAAGTTTTAGATGTAATAAAGACTGAACAGTTCTCAAGAATACCGGTATATAATCAAACTATTGATGATATAGTTGGTATATTAAATGTAAAAGACTTAATTATGGCCGAGAAAAGCTCAAAGCCTTTTAAAGTAGCTGATTACATGAGAGAACCATATTATACTTTTGAGTTTAAGAAGATAAAAGAGCTTTTTAGTGAAATGAAGAAGACAAGAAATCATATATCAGTAGTATTAGATGAATATGGTGGAACTGTTGGAATAGTTACTATAGAAGATTTAATAGAAGAGGTTTTTGGAGAGATAGAGGACGAGTATGATGATTATGAAAAGGAAATAGAAGTAATCAAAGAAGACGAGTTTGTAGTTGATGGAAGTGCAAGACTAGATGATATAAGTGAACTTATAGGTGTTAATATGGAGTCAGAAGAGTTTGATTCTGTTGGAGGACTTGTTATTGGTGAATTAGGAAGATTCCCAGAACAAAACGAAGAAGTTCAATTAAATAGCATAAGGTTTGTTGTAGAAGAAGTTGATAAAAATAGAATAAAGAAAGTCAGAATATATACTTAAGAAGTGTGAAGCAAGCTTCATAAGAGAAATATTGCTTTTAGCAAGAGAAGTATTCAACAAAAGGTGAAAAGAAATATGTCTTTTGGACTAATAAATATGCCTATGGCAGAGGAAACTTAAAATTTATCTTTGCTAAATAGCAAAGATAAATTTTTTTATTAATGAAATATTTTCTTTATCACAAGCTCATATTTATCTTAACAAAGTTAATTTTCTCTTGATAGCTTTAGCTATCACTAAATAGGGTGATTTTATGAATTTTATGGATTTAGCCTTAGCTGAAGCTCAGAAAGCTTATGATTTAGATGAAGTTCCTGTTGGAGCTGTTATTGTTAAGGATGGAGAAGTTATAGCTAAGGCATATAACATGAAGGAGACTAAGAAGATATCTACAGCTCATGCTGAAATATTAGCAATAGAAGAGGCTAGCAGGGCTATTGGTAACTGGAGGTTAAATGGATGCGATATGTATGTTACATTAGAACCTTGCGCAATGTGTGCTGCAGCAATAGCTCACTCTAGGATATCTAATTTATATATTGGTACTTTTAATATAGATATGGGAGCATGCGGAACAATATTAAATATTTTAGATTATAATATTTTTAATCATAAAATCAACACAATTTGGTGTTATGATAATAGATGTAGTGATATTCTTACAAGTTTTTTTAAGAATAGAAGAAAAAATAATAAAATAGAGAGGAGTTGATTATGTGAATCCTATTGCTTTTAGAATATTTGGAATGGATATTAGATGGTATGGATTAATTATTGCCTTTGGAGTTTTAGCAGCTTTTGGAGTTACATATATAACTGCAAAGAAGAAAAATTTAGATTTTGATATTATTATTGATGGATTTTTATGGAGCTTTCCTTTAGCTATAATAGGGGCTAGGGCATATTATGTCGCATTTGAATTTGAAAACTATCATTCAATATGGGATATGATTAATATAAGAAATGGTGGAATAGCTATTCATGGAGGTCTTATTGCTGGATTATTGACAGCTTATGTTTTCACTAGATTTAAGAAGGTTAATTTCTTTGAATATATTGATGTTGTAATGCCTGGAGTAATATTAGCCCAAGCTATTGGAAGATGGGGAAATTTCATGAATCAAGAAGCTCATGGAGGACCTGTTACAGAACAATTTATAAGTAAATTCCCACAATTTATTCAACAAGGAATGCTTATAAATGGAACGTATTATCATCCAACATTTTTATATGAATCTATATGGAATTTGTTAGTTTGTGCAATACTTATTTTTATCTTATATAAGAAAAAGCAACAACATGGTATTGTAATTGGAAGTTATATGATACTTTATTCTATAGGAAGATTTTTCATAGAAGGATTAAGAACTGATAGTTTAATGTTCTTTGGATTAAGAATTGCTCAAATAGTAAGCTTAATAGGTATAGTAGCGGGAATAGTTATTATAATTTTTGCTTGTAGGAAAAAGACTAAAAAATAAGTTTGATTTATATGATTAATAGAAGATTATTATATCAATCTTTTGATATAATAATCTTTTGTTTTTTATGAGAGAAGTAAATATATAAATAATAAAATAGTAAAAATAGCAATACTTTTTAAATATAAAAGTAAGATGTAATCGGTAATATTGACAAATATAATTAGGTTGACCTTTTTTAAGTTGTATGTTAACATATGTTTATAATTAGATAACGTGTCAAAACGTTAAAGTCTAGAGGAATTTATTCTAGTGATTATGGAGAGATGTCCGAGTGGTCGAAGGAGCACGCCTGGAACGCGTGTATAGGGGAAACTCTATCGTGGGTTCAAATCCCACTCTCTCCGCCATAGCCGTGCTAGATGGGGAGTCAGCGGTGCCCTGTAACCTGCAATCCGCTATAGCAGGATTGAATTCCTCACCTAGGCTTTAGTCTATATGGTCTGCCCCTATGCAAGTGATGTTGAGGGTGGGGTCCCACGCGACTTAAGACTATGAACCTCGTCAGGTCCGGAAGGAAGCAGCGATAAGTAGCCCCTGAGTGTGACGTGGATAAATCTAGCCTGAGTTAACTACATAGGTAACGCATATAGATTACTGCCGAAGTGAGGTGCACGGTTTTTATTAAACCTTTCTATGGAAAGGCTTTTTTAATGTTTAAGAAAGTTATTTGAAATTAAGAATTTATTTAAATTCTTGAAGTTAAAAGGTAATAGGAAAGCTCTTGGAGCATATTATCTTTTTATAAAATTCGGTTACTCTTCAATAGGATTAACAATATAGGACAAAAAACAATAGGACAGGAAAATAGGGACATTTCTTCTTACTCAAGAAATATCCCTATTTTTCTGCCCTTTTTTATCTTTCTAAATTAACGAATTGATAGTTTATATTGTTTTTAGGATCAGTGAAAACTTCAGATTCAAAAGTTACAGTCCATTCATTTGAATCTATTTCTGGGAAAGTGGTATCCCCTTCGAAGTCTTTAAGAACTTTTGTTAAGTAGATTTTATCCACAGAGTTAATAAATTGATTATAGATTTCCCCTCCGCCGATTATAAACACTTCCACAGGAGAATTTTTAAAACTGTTGATAATATCGTTAATATTGTGGATAACTTCTACAGCTGGATTGTCCACAGAGTAAGTTTTATCTCTAGTTATTATTATATGTTTTCTATTAGGCAGAACCCCTGGCAATGATTCAAAGGTTTTCCTACCCATAATTATTGTATTACCAGAAGTAATTTGCTTAAATCTTTTTAAATCTTCGGAAATATGCCATAAAAGCTTATTATCTCCACCGATTACATTATTTTGTGCTGTAGCAACTATTAAACTAATCATTATTATATCCCCAATTCGAATTTTAGTTGTGGTTTAACAGGTTCATAGTCAATCATTTCAAAGTCATCTATTGTGAAATCGTAGAAGTTTGTTTTTCCTTCTTTAAGTATTAGCTTAGGTTGTTTATTACTAGGTGTTCTAGAAATTAATTCTTTAGCTTGTTCTATGTGTCTATCATAAATATGTAGGTTGTCTACAACGTGCATAAATACGCCAGGTTTTAAGCCAGCATGTCTAGCTACCATCATCATTAATGCCACATATTGAACTTTATTAACATGACCTGCAACACAGTAGTCAGAACTTCTTTGATGAAGCGTTACATCAAGGAACTCTCCTCTAACAGACCATACAGTAAGAAATGCGCATGGGTGTAAGCCTTCTGTTTCATCAAAATCTGCATATTGATATAAATCTATAATATGTCTTCTAGTATAAGGTTCATTTTTTAATCCATTTAGTAGTTTATTCATTAAGTCATATTTCTTTACAGTAGCTCCGTATCTTTGACCTATTGTATTTGAATTATTTACTTCCCAATCTCTCCACCACATAATTCCGTATTTTTCTTCTAATACTGATAAGTCATTACTTTGATCCTGATATATCCAAAGAATTTCTTTTATAGCTGATTTCCATGCGGTAGGTCTTAATGTAGTGATAGGGAGTTCGCCTTTAGATATATCATATTTTTCAACAACTTGGTTTATATATATTGTGTGAGCAGGAGCTCCATCCTTATATTTTGGTCTTATTTTATGGCCTTCTGTACTTGTTCCAGCTGTAAGAATTTCATTCAGCGTATTTTTAAATAACTCATCTGTTTTTGATACAAAGTTTTTAGTCATAGGTTCACCTCTAAAATCTATTTTAATAGTATTTTATCATAATAATAATAGGAAAGAAATTAATTGCTAATAGTATATAGTGTATTACATAACAAAAGTTAAATAAATAACAACTAAATGGAAAGTATATACATAGAGTTGTTAAAAAAATAACTTAGATTTTAAAGTGGAAATATCTTTGGAAAAGCAAATGTATAAAAGTTTAATATTTATGCAAAGTGTATTGAATATTATAAATGTTATGACGAAGATTAATACTGTTTAATGAGCAAATAAAGTATTTAGATTTTCTGTTAGGGGGAAAAATCTTTAACTATTAATAAATATTGGGTATAATAAAAAGTATATTAAATAGATAAAAAAATGAGGTGAATCCCTTGGCATATACTGCTTTATATAGAGAATGGCGACCTAAAACATTTTATGATGTAGTAGGGCAAGAACATATTACAACTACATTAAAAAATCAGATTTTAAACAATAGAATAGCTCATGCTTATCTTTTTTGTGGAACTAGAGGTACAGGGAAAACCTCAACTGCAAAGGTTTTTGCAAAGGCATTAAACTGCTTAAATCTACAGGATGGAGAGCCTTGTAACGAATGCGAGATGTGTAAAAAGATAAATGAAGGGTTAGCAATAGATGTCACAGAATTAGATGCAGCGTCAAACAATGGTGTTGATAAGATTAGAGATATTATAGATGACGTAAAATATCCACCACAAGAAGCAAGATTTAAGGTATATATAATGGATGAGGTTCACATGCTTTCTGCTGGTGCTGTTAATGCATTCTTAAAGACTTTAGAAGAACCTCCAAGTAACGTAATATTTATTTTAGCAACAACTGACCCACAAAAGCTTCCAATAACTATACTTTCAAGATGTCAAAGATTTGACTTTAAGAGAATAAGCAATAGTGATATAACAGATAGACTTAGAAAGATAGTTACAGATCAAAATGTTATAGCTGATGATAAGAGCTTAAACTTAATTGCAAGAATTTCTGATGGAGCTATGAGAGACTCTTTAAGTATACTAGATCAAGCGATTTCTATGGGAAATGGAAATGTGCAATATGATACTTTAATAGGTATGTTAGGGTTGGTAACAAATGAGCACTTATTTAATTTAACTAATGCTATTATTCAAAGAAGTGTTGAGAGAGCTATAGGAGTAATAGAGGATGTAGTTTTCTCAGGAAAAGATATATATCTTTTTATAAAAGATTTAGTATCGCATTATAGAAATTTACTTATGGCTAAGGTTACTAATAATCCAGAAGAAGTATTAGATATGTCAGAAGAGAATATATCTCTTATAAAAGAGCAGTCAGCTAGGTTGAGAGCTGAAGAGATAATGAGATGTATAAGAATTCTTCAAGAAGCTGAAGGAAATGCAAAACTAAGTAAGCAAGCAAGATTGTATTTAGAATTAGCTATAATAAAAATGTGCAAAATAGAATATGACACATCTAATGAAGTGATATTATCAAGATTAAATAAATTGGAGGAAAATTTAAAGAGTGGTAATATTAAAGTAGTGGCAGCTGAAGGCGTTAAAACTGAAATTGAGAAAACAAAGCAAGCTGTTGCTAATAAAACAGCTAATAAGCAGCCTAATCCTAGTGTTCAGAATATTCAAGGTGGGAATAGTAATTCTACGCTAAGTATTAATGATGTTCAAAAGGCTTGGAAGGATATATTGGATAGATTTAAAGCTAGAAGAGCTATGATAGTATATGCTTCTATATTAACAGGAAGGCCTGTAGCTTGTTCAAAGGGAATAGTGACTATTCAATTCGATAGTGATTATAAGTTAAGTAAAGATAGATTAGATAAACCAGAATACAAGAGTGTAATTAATGATATATTCTCAGAAGTTTTAAGAGAAGATATAAAGGTTAATTTTATTGTAGAAGAAGAAAATAAAAGTGGAAAGAGTACTGAAGATATATTAGTAGAAACATTTGGAGCAGACTTTGTCGATATTATAGATGAATAAGAATGCTTTCATAATTTGATTTTTGAATCATCGCTTATAGTAAATTATTTTAAAATAATATATAATAAAGAATATATTTTTATTTCAAGGAGGATATGTTATGGCAAGAGGTGGATTCCCAGGTGGTTTCGGGGGAGGAAATATAAATAACCTAATGAAGCAAGCACAAAAACTTCAAAAAGAAATGGCTCAAGCTCAACAAGAATTAGAAGAAAAAGAATTTGAAGCTTCAGTTGGAGGCGGAGCTGTATTAGTTAAAGTTAATGGTAAGAAGGAAGTTCTTTCAATAAAAATTAAAGAAGAAGTAGTAGATCCAGATGACGTTGAAATGTTAGAAGATTTAGTACTAAGTGCAGTTAACGAAGCATTAAAGAAAGCTGAAGATGAAACAGCTAACAAAATGGGTAAATTAACTGGTGGAATGAATATACCAGGAATGTTTTAATATATATTAGAGGCATACAAAGTAATACCTTTGTATGCCTTATAAATTAAGTGAGATTCAAAATTTTTAATTTTGCTAATCGAACTTACTCCTATGAACGTAGTGAATAGTGAGTTTCATAAATTTGAATTCAAAATTTTTAATTTTGTAATTTAAAACAAAGGAGGTAGGTATAATATGGATTTTTATCCAGTTGCCATAGAGAAATTAATTGAGGAATTTGCAAAGTTGCCAAGCATTGGCCAAAAAACTGCCCAAAGGTTAACATTACATGTATTAAATCTACCTGAAGAAGAGGTAAAAGAATTTGCAGATGCACTAGTAAAGGCGAGAGGAACTATAAAGTACTGTTCTATATGCGGAAACTTTACAGATAAAGACCCATGTGCAATATGTGCAAATCCAAGTAGGGATAAGAATGTTATATGTGTTGTTGAACAACCAAAAGATATAATGACTATGGAAAAGGTTAAAGAGTTTAACGGAAGCTATCATGTTCTTCATGGAAATCTTTCTCCAATGCAAGGAAGAGGGCCTCAAGATATAAAATTAAGAGAACTTGTTGCAAGGATGAGTGCAGATGTAAAAGAAGTTATAATAGCTACTAACCCTAATGTTGAAGGGGAAGCAACAGCTATGTATATTTCAAGAATACTTAAACCTTTAGATATTAAGGTTACAAGAATAGCATCTGGACTACCAGTAGGTGGAGATCTAGAATATGCTGATGAAGTAACACTTTCAAAAGCATTAGAAGGAAGAAAAGAAATATAGGCTAATTATTATGAATAGAATTTGTTGAGGATGTTAAAACTAATAAGTAAAAATATCTTTGGGAGGTTCTATGAATAAGAAGAATATATTAGATTTTCTTTTAGTTAGATATGAAAAAGAAGAGCGTATAAGTAAAGAGATTTTAACTGAATTAAGAGAGACTATAAATGAGATGGAAGCGGCAGAAAGTCTGTTTAATATTACAAATGACCCTCAGCTTATAGAAGCTGCTATATATAAGGAAGAAGCAGCTAGACAGAGATTTGATTATTTGTTTAAGATTGCAAAGAAAGAATATATAGACAGTATGGAAATATAATATATAAATTGGTATAATATAGCATAATATTAATAGTGTATATTATTTGGAGGGTTTATTATGGATATGGAACTTATAATTTACGGCTTGATAGGATTAGCTTTATTATTTTTAGTTATTAAGCTTCTTAAGTGGCCAATAAAGATACTTATAAATGGATTGGTTGGAATATTACTATTATATCTAACTAATTATATAGGAGCATATTTTGACTTTTCTCTAGTAATAAATCCAGTAACAGCGCTTATTGCTGGATTTTTAGGAATACCAGGGATAATATTTTTAATAATATTTAAATTGTTTTTTTAAAGCTACAGGGAACCTATTTTAAATAGGTTCCCTGTAGTTTCATAGATGGGAGTTAGAATATTTTGAATTGCCAATGAGTGAAAAGCTTTTATATATATATTTTATGGATTAATATAAAAAGTGTTACTATAAAAAATCAGGGTGTAAGCACTACATCCGCTTACACCCGTTTTTATAAATAACCACTATATATAATGATTATTTACAGTATTAATTTGTCCAATATATATACAAATATACGTGTAAATTGTTGTAAGTTAGATTTTAAAAATATATAATTTTAATTATATATTTTTATTTATACAAAATAGATAAAATAGCTGTAAATTACGAAGTGAGATAATAGTATTTTAAGTTATTATAAAAAGGAGGAGTGTTTATGGCAGCTGGAAATGGAGTTAATTGTGCATATTGCCCTGAACTTAAAAAAGGTACTTGTGATGGAAAAGGTAATGGATGTGTATGTTATAAGTGCCCTAGACATTTAGGTCAATGTATATGTGTTAAATACTGCAGAGAAACAGAGTCGGTATTAATTTTTGATGAAGAATAGAATTTATTAGATAAATCTTATGTGGTAACATAGGATTTTTTTATTACAATCATTTCATAGGAACAATAATTAAATAATATAAATATTATAATAAAAATAAGATTATATAAAAGAAAAGGAGGCAGAAAATGCACAAGAAACTTTTTATACCGGGACCAGTAGAAGTTAGAAAAGAAGTATTAGAAAAAATGGCCACTTCTATGATCGGTCATAGAAGCAAAGAAGCTTCAGAATTACAAAAATCTATTAGTAATAATATGAAAAAAATATTTTATACAGAAAGCGAAATACTATTATCTACAACATCCGGTAGTGGTCTTATGGAAGGCGCTATAAGATCCTGTACAGCTAAAAGAGCTGCAGTATTTTCTGTTGGAGCCTTCGGAAAAAGATGGCATGAAATGGCTGTTAGTAATAATGTCCCAGCAGACATTTATGAAGTTGATAAAGGAAAAGCAGTAAATGTTCAAGAAATAGATAAAGTATTAGCTACAGGGAATTATGATTTTTTAGCAGTAACTCATAATGAAACATCTACAGGAATAATGAATCCTATAGAAGAGATTGGGGAAGTAGTTAAAAAATACCCAGAGGTTATATTTGCAGTAGATACAGTAAGTTCCGCTGCTGGAAGCAAGGTTGAAGTAGATAAGTGTGGAATAGATATATGTATAACTTCAACTCAAAAGGCAATAGGGTTACCACCAGGAATGTCTATATGTACTTTTTCAGATAAAGCTATAAAAAATGCTGAAAAGGTTAAATTTAGAGGGACATATTTAGATCTATTAGCTTTGTATAAATATATAAAAAAGAAGGATTATCAATATCCTTCAACACCATCAATATCACATATGTATGCACTTGATTACCAGTTAGATTATATTTTAAATACAGAAGGGCTAGAAAATAGATTTGCAAGACATATTGAGATGGCTAATATAGTTAGAGAATGGGGAAAAACTTACTTTGAATTATTCCCAGATGAAAGATATATATCAAATACTTTAACAACTATTAAAAATACTAAAAATATAAGTGTGTCAGATTTAAATAAAAAATTAGGTTTAAGAGGATTCCAAATATCTAATGGGTATGGAGATTTAAAAGAAAAAACATTTAGAATAGCTCATATGGCTGATTGTACAGTCGCCGAGGTGGAAGAGTTATTAAGCAATATAAATGATATATTACAATTAAAATAATTGTAACTATAGATGAGAGGAGGGGGCTATATGATTAAAGTATTAACAAATGACGGCTTACAACAAGAGGCTATTGATAATTTGAAACTATTGGGGATGGAAGTTACTAATTATCATTATAGTAAGGAAGAATTAAAAAATATTTTAAAAGACTTTGACGTTATTACTATAAGATCAGCTACTAAAATAGATTCAGATATATTAGATAGCTTAACCGATGAAAGTAAGCTTAAATTAATAATAAGAGCGGGGGTAGGTGTTGACAATATAGATGTTCCTTATGCTAAAAATCTAGGAATAGAAGTTAGAAATACTCCTAATGCAAGTTCAGATTCCGTTGCAGAACTCGCTATTGCGCATATGTTTTCTGTTGCTAGATTTTTAGCAGATTCAAATTTTACTATGAGAGTCGGTAGTTGGAACAAGAAAGAATATCAAGGGATAGAGCTTTCGGGAAAAACTCTTGGAATAATAGGAATGGGACGTATAGGAAGAGCATTGGCTAAAAAGGCGTCAGCAATTGGAATGAATGTAGTATATTACACAATTGAAGGTAAATATAATGATCTTACTTATAAATTTGAACCATTAGAGGAACTATTAAGAACATCTGATTTTATTTCATTACATGTTCCTTATGATAAGAAAATAGGTCCTATAATTGGCAGAAGCCAATTTGAGTTAATGAAAGATGGAGTTTATTTAATAAATTGTGCTAGAGGTAAAGTTGTAGATGAAGATGCATTGTTAGAGGCTCTAGATAATGGAAGGGTAGCAGGTGCTGGAATTGATGTTTTTGAACAGGAGCCTACATTAAATAAAAGGTTAATAAATCATAAGAGAGTAAGCGTAACTCCTCATATTGGAGCATCAACTAAAGAGGCTCAAGACAGAATAGCTAATGAAGTAGTGAATATAATAAGGAACTTCTTTAGTGTAAAGTAATTAAGGGAGGAGATAAATTAAATGGCTATAATAAAACCTTTTAGAGCATATAGACCAGTTGATAGCTTAGTAAAATATGTTGCAGCTCCACCATATGATGTTGTTAATAGTGAAGAGGCTAGGGAATTAGTAAAAGATAATAAATACTCGTTTTTAAGAGTTGATAGAGGTGAAGTAAATTTACCTAGAGATATATATAAATATGATAATAGAGTATATGAATGCGCCAGAGACTTGTTAGATAATATGATAAATGAAGGAATATATATTCAAGATGAAAAGCCAATGTTTTATATCTATAGACAGGTTATGAATGGAAAAAGTCAAACTGGATTAGTTACATGTGCATCAATAGAGGAATATATAGAAAATAAGATTAAAAAGCATGAAAATATAAGAGATGATAAAGGTGTAGATAGAGTAAAACATATAAAATATTGTAATGCTCACACTGGACCTATATTTTTAGTTTATAGAGAAGATAAAACTATAACATGTATTATAGAAAAATATATTAATCTAGAACCTACGTATAATTTTATGGCAGATGACAATATAACTCATATTGTTTGGAAAATTGATGAGGACGAAGATATAAAATATATAATGGAATCATTTCATAATATAGAAAATTTATATATTGCAGATGGTCATCATAGGATAGAGGCTGCGGCTAGAGTTGCTATGGAAAATGGCAGAGGGCATAAGAAGAGTGATGAAATAAATTATTTTTTAGCTATAGCCTATCCAGATACTGAAGTAAATGTATTAGATTATAATAGAACTGTAAAAGACTTAAATGGATATACTAAGGAAGAATTTTTAAAAGAAATTTCTAAAAAGTTCAGAGTGGAAAAATCTTATGGAAATAAACCTATATCACCAGAAAGAAAGCATATATTTGGTATGTATATAGATAAAGAATGGTATGAATTAGAGGCAAATTCAGAGATAATAATTAAAGAGATAAACAGTGAAAGCTTAGATGTATCAATCCTTCAAAATAATATATTAGGTCCTATTTTAGGAATAGACGACCCTAAGAAGTCAAATAGAATTGAATTTATTGGCGGAATAAGAGGATTAAAGGAATTAGAGAGAAGAGCAGATACAGATATGAGAGTCAGCTTTTCATTATATCCTATTGAAATGAGTGATATTATGTCTATTGCAGATAAAGGAGGCATTATGCCACCTAAATCAACTTGGTTTGAACCAAAACCTAGAAGCGGGATTTTTATTCACAAATTTAACTAGCGACAAATGACAAGTTAACAGTGACAAGTAAGTGAAAAAACTGCTTACGCAGTTTTAGAAAAATTATTTTTAAAGTCAGCAATGCTGACTTTATTCATTTAATTTGTCACTTATCACTTGTCACTTTTAACTAAAATTAAAGTTTTGTTATCATTGATTTTAGTATAAATGTAGAGTTTTTAACTCCAATAGGTGTGAATTTTTCAAAGTCCATATGAGCTCCGTTGTTTGCATTATCAGATATTGATCTAATAACTACAAATGGAATTTTGTTTAAGTAACAAACGTGAGCTATACTTGCACCCTCCATTTCGCAAGCTAAAGCTGCAAATTCAGATTCAAGCCACTTAATTTTATCTATAGAAGCAACGAACATATCACCTGAAACTATTCTACCAGAGAAAGTTTTGAATTCTGTAGCTTCTTCACAAGCGGATTTAGCTGTTTCAATAAGCTTAGAATCACATTTAAAATCAAATGTATCTAATCTTGGAATTTGACCCATAGGATCTCCGAAAGCTGTTGTATCCATATCGTATTGAACTAAGTTCTCTGCTATAACTACATCTCCAGGATATATATCTTTTCCTATACCACCAGCAACACCAACATTGATAACTGCTGAAACATTATATTCAGATGCAAGAATTTGAGTGCATATTGCTGCATTAACTTTACCAATACCACAAACTACAGCTACAACATCTTTTCCCCATAGCTTACCTTTGTGGAATTTCATATTTGCCTTAACTTGAACGTCTTCTAAGCTCATATCTTTTAAAAGGATTTCTAGCTCTTCAGACATAGCGCCTATTATACCTAATACCATAATAAGTCCTCCTTAATATAATTTAAAACAATATTAGTCTACGACTATTATAATAGTTATTTTATATTTTTAGTAGCTTTGTATAAAAATTATGTAATTCTTTTGTTATTGTAAGAAATAAAGATTGTATATGAAGAGGTAATAGTCTAAAATAATAAAAAATAATATACAAAGGAGAGTAAGGCAAATGGCGTTAAGTCCAGTATGTAGAACAGGATTACTTATAGGAAATGAAGGATTAGATACATTAGCTAAATCTAAGGTTATAGTATTTGGTGTTGGTGGTGTCGGAAGCTTTGTAGTAGAAGCATTAACTAGAGCAGGGGTAGGAAATTTAATTTTAGTAGATAATGATACAATATGTATTTCAAATTTAAATAGACAAATTCATGCTACACGTAATACAGTTGGCATGGTAAAAGTTGAAGCTATGAAAGAAAGAGTTTTATCAATTAATCCAGAATGTAATGTAGAAGCAAAGCAAGTATTTTTAAATGCTGATAATATTGCAGAAATAATACCTACTGATGTTGATTATGTGGTTGATGCTATAGATACCGTAACCTCAAAGTTAGCTTTAGCTAAGTATTGTTATGAAAGTAATATAAAAATAATGAGTTCTATGGGAACAGGAAATAAAATGGACCCAAGTCAATTTAGAGTTACAGATGTATTTAAAACAAAGGTATGTCCTCTAGCTAAGGTTATGAGATCAGAGCTTAAGAAAAGAGGCGTTAAAAAATTAAAGGTAGTTTACTCAGAAGAGATGCCTATGACACCAGATAAAGGTGATGCAGTACCATCAGGTAAGAGACAAACTCCAGGAAGTATGCCATTCGTTCCACCAGTAGCAGGCATGATAATTGCTGGAGAAGTAATAAAAGATTTAGTTGGAATAAGCAAATAAATAGGTTGTTCGTTACACTCACAAGGAGAAATGTCGCCTTTGGCAAGAGAAATGTTTTGCTTACGCAAAAGAGAAATATATGACTACGGCATAGATAAATATTAAGCAGGTTGAAGAAAAATGTTTGTTGAATAAAGATAAACCGATGCTTACGGCTAATTAGTATATTTGCCGTAGGCATATTTATCTTCATAAAAGATGAATATTTATTTGAGCAAAGGTAATATTTCTCTTAGCGTAACTAATATTTATCTTACGAGCTTAACGAGTAACATTAACGTCTATTGTATATTTTTCACCTATTAAGTTATAAATAATGTTTTCTAATGAACTTTTGGTATTTGAAATAGCTTGATCTTGCAATGATTCATTAGTCATTTTTAATTTAAACTCATCATCGAGTTTTGTTCTTAAATCTCCAAATTCTTCAGAAGAGAGTTGGATATCTCCGAATCTTAATAATCCTAGTTCTGGCTCAGAGTATTTTGTTTTAGTTTCATCTATATTAATGCTAAAAACTTCAGGTGGTGAAATTGACATAGTAATATGTTTACTTGAATTATCTAATATTATATCGGTAGTAGTGATATTAGAGAAATCAACTGAGTAGGAACAATTAGCGAAAAACGTTATAGTTTTACACTTCTTAAATACTTCTAAATCCCAAAGGCTTCTATCTATCAATATACTTTGACTTAATTCAACTTCTAAAGGAATAAGCTTATTTACACGCTTAACTTCATTAACTAAAGTTTCTTCAGTTAATATAGTAATATCATTATATATGTCTAAATAAGAAATCATATCTTTTAGTTTATATGAATATCTAAATCCTAAAAAAATTCCTAGTGATAATATTATTAAAGAAAGTATTATTGACCTCTTAAAATGAAATTTCTTTAATTTTTGACTTATCAATCTAAATATAAAATCACTTCCTGTATATAATTATTTTAATAAAATATATTATTGTGAAGAAATATATATTACAAAGGAAAATAAAGCTGATATAAATAAATTTTGAATATAATGTTAGTTGAGTTTTATGTAAAATTATTTGTATAATAGGATAAGACAACTAATTTTTAGGAGATTTACTATGGAAAACCAAAAAGAAATATATATTGAGTTAGTTAATGGAACATTAAATGATTATGTTATTAAAGATAAAGATAAAATACTTATAGGAAGATTTACTATAATTGAATTAGACAAAGAGAATAAGAAGTGTAACGTAAAGTTAAAGTTCTATAGAGATAGAAATTATGATTTATTAAAAGATGCAATAAAGTCTATATTAAAAGCTATATTTAAGGATAATGATATATTTAAGGCTAATTTTATAGTTAACGAAAATACTAATTTAAGTCCATTTTTAGATATGGGATTTACCTTAGAAGCGATATTTACTGATAATCTTTTTGTTAAGGGAAACTTTCAAGATGAATTAGGATTAGGAATAAATAGGAATGAGTATATTAACTGTAGTAGGAATACTATAGTGGAATTAGAAGGCCGTAATATAAAAATTAGGAATTTTACTCCTGATGATGCTGAAGAGCTTACGGAATATTATATAAGAAATAAAGAACATTTAAAAAACTTTGAACCAACTAGGGATAGTAGTTTTTATACATATGAAACTCAAAGAGAAATATTGCTAGAGAGTTATAAACAATTGATGACAGGGGTAGGTAGTGACCTAGGAATATATAAAGACAATAAGCTTATAGGAAAGATAAAAATTTCTAATGTTGTCTATGGAGTATTCAAGAATGGAATAGTTGGTTATTCAATAGACAAAGAGTATGAAGGTAAGGGATATATGAAGGAAGCTGTAAAGTTAACTTTAGAATATGCTAAGAATTATTTAGATTTACATAGATTAGAAGCTTCAATTCTTACTGACAATCTTAGATCTAGGGGAGTATTATTATCTTGTGGATTTGAAGAGGTAGGATTAAATAAAAACTACTTATACATTAATGGTAGTTGGAGAGATCATATAACTTTTTATAAGATAATATAGTTTTTAAAAAAGTTTTGCTACTGAAAGATTTAGAATTTCTATTAATATATATAAAATAAAAAAAGCTAAGTTAGACTTAGCTTTTTTTATATATAAAATTAAACTTCAAAATTTACTACTGCAGTTTCTCCGGCAACAACTGAACCAGATTCAACTGGAGTGATTGATTTAGCTGCATCAACATTAGTTATTAATATTGGAGTAGCTAAAGATAATTCTTTGCTTAATATAAACTCTCTATCGATTTTTATTATTGGAGTACCAGCTTTTACTTTTGTTCCTTGTTCTGCTAATTGTTCAAAACCTTCACCGTTTAGGCTAACTGTATCTACTCCGATATGAACTAATATTTCAAGTCCGTTTTCTAAAGTCATAGCAAAAGCATGCTTAGTTTTAAATATTAAAGAAAGTTCTCCATCAGCAGGAGCAACTATAGTATCTCCAGTAACCATTATAGCCATTCCATCACCAGCTAGTTTTTGTGCAAAAACTTGATCTGGAACTTCAGATAGTGGAATTGCATTTCCTGTTGCTGCTGCAACTAAGAAGTTTTTTGGAGCTTCTTCAACTTTTGATTTTGATTTAAATAAATTCTTAAAAAAATTAGCCATACTATTTCCTGAATATATCAGGAAGTCACTTCCTTTCTCAAAGCAAATTATTATTATAAAAATAAAAGGCATAAGTTTAATCTACTAAGAAAAACTTATGCCTGATTTAACAGTAACATATTTTAAATTCATTATATATATTTAAAATAATGGTGTCAATTAAAAACGATAAAAAATTACTTGAAACCGTTGACTAAAAATAAATAAACATGTAAAATGAAAAAACACAAATTAAATATCATTTAAATATGAGGCGTGCGACCATAAATACGGGCATTAGCTGAAAAGAATATTTCTATATACTTTTCAGCTTTTTTTGTGCCTGAAATTATATATTACATTTTAATTTAGCTACGGTGATTATTTAAATGGAAACAATAAACAACTAAGGAGGAATAGTGAATATGATGAAGTATTTACAAAAATTAGGCAAATCATTAATGCTTCCAGTTGCAGCTTTACCTGTAGCTAGTATACTAATGGGTATTGGTTACTGGATAGACCCTACTGGTTGGGGGGCAAATAGTGCTGGAGCAGCATTTTTAATTAAAGCTGGTGGATCATTAATTGATAACATGGGAATTTTATTTGCAATCGGAGTTGCTGTTGGTATGTCAGATGATAGTGATGGGACAGCTGGTCTTGCAGGTCTAGTTTCATGGTTAATGATAACTACATTATTATCACCAGCAGTTGTAGCAATGCTTAAAGGAATAGATGTTTCAGAAGTAGCGCCTGCATTTGCTAAAACGCAAACACAATTTATAGGAATAATTGCAGGTTTAATAGGAGCTAATTCATATAATAAATTCAAGAATACTAAATTACCAGATGCATTAGCATTCTTTAGTGGTAAGAGATCAGTTGCTATAGTTACAGCAACAGTGTCAATTATTGCGTCAGGGATATTATTCTTTGTATGGCCAATGGTATATGGGGCATTAGTATCTTTCGGTGAAGCTATAATTTCAACAAATGCAATTGGGGCGGGGATATATGCAGCCCTTAACAGATTATTGATACCGACAGGTCTTCACCATGCGCTTAACTCAGTATTCTGGTTTGATGTTGCAGGAATTGATGATATTGCTAAATTCTGGGGGCAAGCACAAGGTGGTGTTTTAGGTCAAACAGGTATGTACATGACAGGATTCTTCCCAGTAATGATGTTTGGTTTACCAGCAGCAGCTTTAGCTATGTATCACACTGCTAAATCTAAAAATAAAAAGGTTGTAGCAGGTTTATTACTAGCATCAGGTTTATCTTCATTCTTTACAGGTGTTACAGAACCATTAGAATTTGCATTCATGTTCTTAGCTCCAGGATTATATGTAGTTCATGCTTTATTAACAGGGGTATCAGCTGCAGTTTGTGCGATGTTACCAGTAAGAGCGGGATTTAACTTTAGTGCAGGTTTTGTAGATTGGTTCTTAAGTTTTAAGGCGCCAATGGCTCAAAATCCAATTTGGTTAATAGGTATTGGTTTAATATTTGCAGTTATTTATTATGTAGTATTTAGATTTGCAATTACAAAATTTAACTTAAAGACTCCAGGTAGAGAAGATGATGAGAATGGTGAATCAAAAGCTAAACTTTCAAATAACAACTTTACTGAAGTTGCTTCTATAATATTAGAAGGATTAGGCGGGGTTGAGAATATAGTATCTGTAGATAATTGTATAACAAGATTACGTTTAGAAATAAAAGATAATACAAAAGTAAATGAAAAAGTTATTAAGTCTGCTGGTATATCTGGTATAATTAGACCAGGTAAAACAAGTATACAAGTTATAGTAGGAACTCAAGTACAATTTGTAGCCGATGAATTAAAAATGCTATGCAAGTAAAGTATAGCTATATAATTTAAGAAAAGTGAATGATAAAAAAAGGTGTAGTTTGTTAACTACACCTTTTTTAGTACTAATAATTATAAAGGGGATTTAACTAAAAGATAAAATTATATAATAATGGGGAAATTTTATATGGAAACAAGAATTAATAAGTTATTAAATTTTTTTCAAAGATTAGGAAAGGCTGTAATGACCTCTATAGCAGTCCTAACAGGGGCAGCATTAGATATTACGGCCTTCTTTGGAGTAAGACATGGATATTCTTTCTCAGCTGGATTAATAGATTATCTATTGAATTTGAATTTAGCAGAGAAATCTGTAGAACTATTATTAGTAGGAATTATTATTGGAATAGTCTACTTTATAATATTTTATTTCTTTAATAATAAAATTTGATTTAAAAACTCCTAGCAGGGATAAAGAAGATAATGATATTGTTGAAGTGAACAAAGTTGAAGATGAAATCAATATATATATAAAACTCAAGATAAAGAAGCGTCAGTTAAACCTTTAATATTTAAATTAGATAAAATGGCAGAAGAGATTATAGAAACAGTTAGAGGAAAATATAATATTGAAGATTTTGACTCATGTATTACTAGAGTAAGATTAAAATTAAATGATGGCAGTAAGATAGATAAACTAAAATTAAAACGAATAGGTGTAACAGAAATAATAAGATTAGGAAGTAATAATGTACAAATGATGATAGAAAATATGGCAAATCCCATTATAAGTAGAATGAGAAAGTCGATAAAAGAATAAGAGCATATAAAAATAAAAAAGAAGAGATGAATAATCTTTTCTTTTTTATGGGAATATAAATATATGTTATAAATTAAAGGTTATAAAACATAGTATAAAAGTGAATATAGATTGAATAACTTATCCTGGTGTATCAATAGTCGGAAAAAGGCTAAAAATGTAGAAAAACATAAAAAAAGTGAGAATAAATAAAATAATAGAGCAAATTTAAAAGCATCTATATTTATCAAGATGGTATTATAGGTTGTGTTCTTCGGGAGCAAGGCTTCTAGAAAGAATAAAGATTCTAAGAAATTAAGTTGAAACTTTTCAAAAAAAGTGTTGACATAATAATTAGTAAGTGATAAGATAAGAAAGTCGCTTGAAGCGATAACAAAATATGGTCTTTGAAAATTGAACAGAATATAGTTAAAATAAATCCAGCAATTCTTTTGAGAGTTTTTAAAATATTTAAAGACTCAAAGTAATTTGAGCAACAGATTAAACTTTTTATTGAGAGTTTGATCCTGGCTCAGGACGAACGCTGGCGGCATGCCTAACACATGCAAGTCGAGCGAGTGGAGTTCTTCGGAACAAAGCTAGCGGCGGACGGGTGAGTAACACGTGGGCAACCTGCCTCATAGAGGGGAATAGCCTCCCGAAAGGGAGATTAATACCGCATAAGATTGTAGCTTCGCATGAAGTAGCAATTAAAGGAGCAATCCGCTATGAGATGGGCCCGCGGCGCATTAGCTAGTTGGTGAGGTAACGGCTCACCAAGGCGACGATGCGTAGCCGACCTGAGAGGGTGATCGGCCAC
>LM994667.1:2306-10879 GCA_000753455.2 Clostridium jeddahitimonense | reverse complement strand
ACTTCCTTATCTTATCACCGACTTAACTTTGTGTCAACAACTTTTTTTCAAAGTTTTTTTCACATCATTTCGTTAGCAACGAGACTTATCTTATCACCTATCAAAACAACTGTCAAACACTTTTTTATCTTGTGTTTTTATTTGTTTCGCATCAGCGACGAGATTTATCTTACCATCCTTCACATACTATTATCCACAGTTTTATTTTAATTATTCTAAATTATACACATTTTTTTCTTTTTTTCTCTATAATTCTTAATTTTACTATTATTGATATACTAGGTACCGTTTTTGCCATAAAGTACCCCATATATTTATTGTTTTATTAATTCTATAAGTTTATAATACTTGTATACTATATGGATAAAACTACTTATTGAGGTGATCTTAATGAAAAAAATATTAAATAATGATTGGCAGGACTTATTAGAAGAAGAATTTAGTAAAGATTATTACTTAGCTTTAAGGAGTTTCTTATCTAAAGAATATAAGGAAAATACTATTTATCCTGATAAATATGATATTTTTAATGCTTTGCACTTTACTCCTTATAAAGATGTAAAGGTAGTAATATTAGGTCAAGATCCGTATCATGGTCCAAATCAAGCACATGGATTAAGTTTCTCTGTAAATCCTAATGTTGCTATTCCTCCATCTCTACTAAATATATATAAAGAATTGAAATCTGATTTAGGCTGCTACATACCGAATAATGGATATTTGAAAAAATGGGCTGAACAAGGTGTCTTACTTCTTAATACCTCATTAACTGTTAGAGCTAGTCAGGCTAACTCACATAAAAATATTGGCTGGGAAACTTTTACTGATAGAATAATATCTCTTGTAAATGAAAAAGAAGATCCTGTAGTTTTTATTTTATGGGGAAATAATGCAATTAAGAAAAAGTCACTTATAACAAACAAAAATCACTTAATTCTTACTTCAGTTCATCCTAGTCCATTATCTGCATCTAGAGGATTCTTTGGAACTAAACCATTTTCTAAAACAAATACCTTCTTAGAGTCTGTCAATAAGACTCCAATAGATTGGCAAATCGAAAATATATAAAAACAAGGTCGTTTAAATAAACTGTTTATAATTTTAATAATCCTTAGATTAAGTTACAGTATATTTAACCGACCTCTTCTTAATATAGTGTGTATATTTATCTTTAAAAATTCAACCATTAACTCTCCTTCTTTTATATATAGAATAAATAAAGGCTGATAAAATTCCAATTACTCCTCCTGCAGCAAAAGTTAAAGTTACATTACCAACAATAGTACCTATTAGAACTCCTGTCCCAACCCCTATTGCTATTCCTTTAGTTAGATATTCGTAATCCTTATCTGAAAGTATCATTTTTTCTAAAAACTTAACCATAATTACCTCCCTAAAACTCTTAATTAAATTATACAATACAAATATTAATAATTTCTTACGTAAAAGTTAATATTACCTAAATCTTGTGTATCAATCGTATATATATTAGACGTATTAACCCTCTACTTAGTTCCTTCTAATTTATATTTTTTTATTAATTTAAAAATATCATAATTAAGGTTAAGATATAGTTAAGTTATAATTGCTTTTAAAAATAAAAAAGCAACTTACATTAGTAAGTTGCTTCCTGGTGGCTCGACCAGGAATCGAACCAGGGACACGAGGATTTTCAGTCCTCTGCTCTACCGACTGAGCTATCGAGCCTTAACAAAAATTATTATACTAAATAGTTTACATTATGTCAAATAAATTTATTTAATTTCTTAATATGTATTTTTTAAAATTATGAAAATATACTTGTAGTATATAGTACTTTATAATGGAGGTTAATTTGCAATTTGTTATATTCATTATTCTTATAGCAGCTATAGCCGGAATATATTTATATTATGACCAACAACTCGCTAAGGTAAAAAAACAATTAATGATAACATCTAATCAACTTAGGAAAAATAAAACTCAATATAGGGCATTAACTCCTATTAATAAACCATTAAACATAAAATTTATTAGCCCCTCTTCCCAAATTGGAATAACTAATACTGGGGCAAAACTATACTTAGCTCCTACACTAGATTCTCCTAAGCTAAATACATTATCAATTAAAATGGAGGTTAAAATCCTAGATAGCGCTATCGTAGACAGTCTACTTTGGTTTTATGTAAATCTTCCAATTGATAGTGATATTAATTGTAGGGGTTGGATATTAAAAAATGATTTCTCAACAATTTTTCCTAATTCTAACTCTGCAATTCAATAATTTAAAAACATAATATAATAAAGGTGCGATATACGCACCTTTATTATTTCTTGTGTTCAATAATATTATATATTCAATTATTATGTTAAAACAACTTGTCTTATCATAACTAACAAATAAATACCTATTATAAAAATAAAATATACATTAAAAACACTTTCTTTATTCTCTAGTCCATAGAAACTTTCTTTATCTATTATTCCACGTTTTATATTATTCTTCTTCAGTTTTTTTATTAATAGGTATGCAAGATATGAAAATAATATTGCTACACATCCATACTGGAAAGCTAATACTAATTTTTCGCCTAATGATATTGCTTTTAAACTTAATTCTGAATCTATAGTTGTTGGTAAGAACGATACTACTTTTTGTACTGTTATTGATGTTCCATTTATAATAAAGTGCATTATTACAGATGCAAATATACTATCAGTTATTCTTACAACTAATGCTAAAACAAATCCTAATGCAGTAGCATAAAGAAATTGTTGAGGATCTAAATGCATTATTCCAAATAATAGCCCAGAGGCAATACAAGCCACATATATATTTTTATTATTATAACCAGATAATACTATTCCTCTTATTGTAATTTCTTCAGTTATTGCCGGAAGCACTGCTATTAATAATAGTAGTATCCAATATGGAGTACTTACTATTTGTCCAACAAAATTTCCTATCTCATTTTCAAAAAAGAATTGTGATATTAAAGAGAAAAAAGTCATTATTGGCTGACATACAAAAGCTAAGCATATCACAATCAATACATCCTTAATATGTATCTTATTAAGCCTTAATACTTTTTTAGGTGACTGTTTAGTAATTAGTAAATATATAATAGCTGGTACTATAAAAATAATCATATGATTTATACTTAACATTAACCTTACATCATTTATATTTAATGCTCTAAAAAGTATATATACAGGTAAAAATAATTGTAATAGCATAATTATTAAAAAATAAATATTAACTTCTTTAATTTTCTTCATAAAATTCCCCCCCAACATAGATAAATACTAATAATTTAAATTTAAGTTGTATAATCCTCATTTTATTTGTTAATAATATTTAATGAAGTAAATTATACTTCATAGTTAATCGCCTCTCCCCCATTTTATTTATATACAAAAATAATCCCTTTGATATAATAGTTTACGATTAAAGGGATTATTTTTCATTTTATAGATATCCCTTTTCCTCTAATAAATCTTTTAACATAGTTAATGCCATTACTGTAGTTTCTTTTCTTATTTGATCTCTTTCACCACTGAAATTAAATTTCTTTACTACGGTTTCTTCCTCTAAATGTACACCTATATATACTAATCCTACCGGTTTCTCGGCTGAGCCTCCCCCTGGTCCAGCTAAGCCTGTTGTTGAAATTGCAGCTTTTGATTCGCTTACTCTAGCAATCCCATTAGCCATTTCCTTTGCAGTTTGTTCACTTACAGCTCCATATTTTAATAAAGTTTCCTCTTTTACACCTAATCTCTTTACCTTTGCCTCATTTGAATATGTTATAGCACCTTCTAAATATGATGCTGATATTCCTGGATATGATATTAGTTTAGCTGCAACCATTCCACCTGTACATGATTCTGCAGTTGATACTGTTAAGTTATTTTTTAATAAAGTTTCACCAATAATATATTCTAACTCTTTATCTTTATACATACTTTTCATACTTTACATTCCTCACATATATAAGTTTTCTTAACTTAAATTATATACGCTTTACAAATAAAGGTATACAATTATTAGCAATAAAAATCTCTAAAGCATTTTAGTGCTTTAGAGTTATGTACTATCTATACTTATTTGCGGTTATATAATAATCTCCTCCACCGCTTATTCCTTGTTCTAATATATTAAAATTATTTTCCTTTAACATCGAGGTAATTATGTTTATATGTTGTTTATTCTTTGTATCTAACGTTATCGTGAAATTATCATTTTTATCAACTATTCCCATATAGTCATGAATATCACTATACTCTCCTAGGCCTAAAGCTCCTCTTATATCCATTTTATAATCAGACATATCTTACCTCCATTCCTGTCATTCAAATTTTTGCAAACTCTCTGCATATAATTATTTTATGTAGCAATTATTTATTTATTCATAAAAAAGTAAAAAGAACGTCAACTATTCATAAATTTATATAAAAATAATTTTTTAAAGAATAAAAAAGCTACCAAATGGTAGCTTTTTATTTATACTAAGCTTCTTCTCTTAATCTTCTAGTTTCATCTAATATTTTTGCAACTTCAGTTGGAGGAACCTCTTCATATCTAGCAAATTTACTTATATAACTTCCTCTAGCTTGAGTCATTGAACGTAAATCAGTAGAGTAAGTAAACATCTCTGCCATAGGAACCTCTGCAATAACTTTTTGAAGTTTTCCTTCCTGCTCCATTCCTATAACTCTTCCTCTCTTTTTATTTATATCCCCCATTACATCTCCCATGTATTCGTCTGGTATTAATACTTCAACACTCATAATAGGTTCTAATAATACTGGCTTAGCGCCTTCTAAGCCTTTCTTATAAGCAATAGAGGCAGCAATTTTAAATGCCATTTCAGATGAGTCTACAGGGTGGTAAGAACCATCATATAAAGTTGCTCTTAGGCCTATAACAGGATATCCTGCTAATACACCATTTGATAAACAATCTCTTATTCCCTTTTCAACCGCTGGAATAAAGTTCCTTGGTACTGATCCACCTACAACCTTATCAACAAATTCTAAATCAAGCTCTCCATCATTTCTTGGTTCAAATATAATCTTAACATCACCATATTGTCCATGCCCACCTGATTGTTTCTTGTGCTTACCTTGAACATCAGCTTTGCCTTTAATGGTTTCTCTATAAGGCACCTTTGGTTCTTGTAATATAACATCAGCTCCAAATTTATTCTTTAATCTACTTGCTATAACTTCTAAGTGTGTTTCCCCTAGTCCCCAGACTACAGTTTCAGCATTTTCTGTATCCCTCTCAACCTTAAATACAGGATCCTCTTCAGATAACTTAGATAAAGCTAAAGAAATTTTTTCTTCATCACCCTTAGCCTTAGGTAAAATAGACATAGGCATTACAGCTGTTGGAAAGTTAATCTTATCATACATTATATTAAAATCTTGACTACATAAAGTATCTCCAGTAGCTGTATATTGTAATTTAGCAACTGCTCCAATATCTCCAGCAATTATTTCTTGTACTGGAACTTGATTTTTCCCTCTCATAAAGAATAAATGATTTAATTTTTCAGTTTTTTCTTTATTAGAGTTTAAAACACTAACATCACCATCTACTTTTCCTGTTATTACCTTAAATAAAGATATCTTTCCAACAAATGGGTCAGCTATTGTTTTAAATACCATTGCAGAGAATGGTTTGTTATCTCCAACAGTTATGAAAACCTCTTCATTGTTGGTTAAATTTTTAGCCTTTTGTGATAGTGAGTATTCTGGTGATGGGAAACAATTAATTATATTATCTATGAATGATTTTATTCCTACTACTTTTGTAGCGCTTCCACATAATACTGGTGCTATCTCTCCTTGAGCACAGCCTTTTACTAGTCCTAAATAAAGGTCCTCATCACTTAACTCACCATCATTTAAATATTTATCTAAAAGCTCTTCATCATTTTCAGCTATAGATTCCATTAACATTTGTTTGCATTCATCAACTTTATCTACTAAATCCTCTGGAATATCTATATTCTCACATTTTAAACTCTTCTTATCAACTTTTATAGCAGTTTTTGAAATTATATCTACTATTCCATCAAAATCATTTTCTCTTCCAATTGGATATTGAATAGGCACAACGCTCATCCCAAATTTTTCTTTTAATTCATCTAAGGTCTTATCAAAGTGAGCATTTTCTCTATCCAACTTATTTATAAAAAATGCTCTTGGTAATTTGATTTTATTACAGTAATCCCATGCTTTTTCAGTTCCAACTTGAACTCCTGATACTCCACATACAACAATTGTTGCAACATCAACAGCCCTCATTCCTTGAACAACTTCACCTTGAAAATCAAAGTATCCTGGCATATCAACTAAATTTATTTTTGTGTTACCACTTTCAAAATAAGCCATAGAAGCTGATAATGATATTCCTCTTCTCTTTTCTTCTTGATCATAGTCCATTACTGTAGTTCCATCTTCAATCTTACCTAATCTGTCAGTGGTATTAGCATAATATAATAGTGCTTCTGCTAGAGATGTCTTTCCTGTAGCTCCGTGTCCTATTAAACCTACATTTCTTAGATTTTTAATGCTATAGTCTTTCATAATACATCGATAATACTAATACAAGTATTATCTTTCACCCACCTTTCTTATATGAATTTGTTTAGATTGTTTTCACTTAAATTACTAAATCTTATTGATTATATAGTTAATTTTTATGAAATTATATTCTAAAATAGTACTATACATAATTGCCTATTCATGATTAATTTTCCTAATTATTATAAAATTATTCCCAATTTATATAAGTGTAATCAATTGAATATTATCCTACGTAAGTAATTTATATATTAAGTGGCTTATATTATTACTAACTTTTTTAATATTTATAAAAAAACAAGACTTATACATAAAAATTTATCTTATGTATAAGTCTTGTTTTATTTATTTTAATCTCAATTAAAAACATAATTTTATCAATGTATATTTCTCTTGATTATAATTATACAGATATTATAATAGCTAAAATACTCATTCAGTTATGTTAATGTTGTTTTCATTTTTTATTTACATTCATTTTAATACTTATGATTGTGATAATCATAGCTAATAAAGCTCCTGATGAATCAATTAAAACATCCTTAAAAGCCATTGATCTTCCTGGTATAAAATATTGATGAATTTCATCAGTACAAGCATAAAAAATTGAAAATATAAGAGCGTATAAAATTGCTCTCTTTATACCAAAATAATATTTTATAACATTAACAGTTAAGAGATACAATATAAAATATTCTGTAAAATGAGCTGCTTTTCTTACTATAAATGTTGCAAGTTCACCTAACTCTTTATTTAAATCTATTCCTATCACTTGAAATAATTTCAATACCAATCCACTCTGTTTACTAGATACATCTCCTGGTTGATTAGACATATAAAAAATTAATCCTATCCAGAATAATAACGCTATCCATCCTATTACTAGTCTTTTGTTTCTCATTTTATTCTCCTACTAATCTTTACACTTTATCTATTAAATATTTATTTACATATGCTAAAGATTCCTCAATAGTGCTTTGTCCTCTTTCTAGATCTTGAAGCCTCATCTCTAAATTACAAACCCTTTGTTCTATTAAATACATAACCTCTTTTATATCACTTAAAAGTTTAATCTCATAAGAAACTTGTATTCCATCAGAATCTATATATACTTTCTCTGGTGTAGAACCACATTCAGCACATTTAACATATACTCCTTCTTTATCTAAATCTCTAAATATTTTGAATGTATCATTATTACATTTAGAACAATTTGATAACATTATAAAATCATAATAGCTAATATCAACTTCATATTGACTTCCGCAATTCTTACAAGTCAACTTAAGATTATTATTATCAGTCTCTATAAAAAATGTATTTCCGCTACAACCTTCTTTTTCGCATACTACAGTCCTTATCATAAAGATTGCCCCCTTATTTATTTATGGTAATATTATTACCTAAGTAATTAATATGCTAAAGATTATACATATATGATAATAATTAAAACTTTATACTTATATAGCAATAACAAATTTATTTAGTACTATATAAAATTACTTACAATCTTCTGTTACTAAAATTGATTCTATTTCCATTTCAATTTCTTTTATTTGTTGGTCTATCTGATCTGTATTTTTATTAGCTAAAACTAATTGTCGTTTTTGTAACTTCAACTCTTTAAGTTTTACTTCTAGTTCTTCCCTCTTATTCATCCTGATTCAACTCCCCATATTAAACATTATATCTAAATAATAATTTATTACCTCTCTATAACATTAATTATATATCATTTTGCTCATATTCCTATAAGTAAATATAAACAAATTTTAGATATATTACGACATTCTTAATAATTGTATATAAAATAAAAAAAGCTACGAAATACTTCGTAGCTTTGGTGGAGGTAAAGGGAGTCGAACCCTTGACCCCTTGCGTGCAAGGCAAGTGCTCTCCCAACTGAGCTATACCCCCAAAAATGGTGGACCTTCAGGGACTCGAACCCCGGACCTACCGGTTATGAGCCGGTTGCTCTAACCAACTGAGCTAAAGATCCT
>LM994667.1:0-526 GCA_000753455.2 Clostridium jeddahitimonense | reverse complement strand
AAAAAAGCTACGAAATACTTCGTAGCTTTGGTGGAGGTAAAGGGAGTCGAACCCTTGACCCCTTGCGTGCAAGGCAAGTGCTCTCCCAACTGAGCTATACCCCCAAAAATGGTGGACCTTCAGGGACTCGAACCCCGGACCTACCGGTTATGAGCCGGTTGCTCTAACCAACTGAGCTAAAGATCCTCAGCACCTGGCAACGTCCTACTCTCCCACACAGTCTCCCGTGCAGTACCATTGGCGCTATAGAGCTTAACTTTCCTGTTCGGAATGGGAAGGAGTGTTTCCTCTATGCCATCATCACCAGATTTACATATTTATTATAATATCCACCATTGTTATTGTCAACACTTTTTTCAAAGAATTTTGTTCTCTGAAAATTGCACATGAATTTTATATTTTTTATTGGTCAAGCCCTCGACCTATTAGTATCAGTCAGCTAAATATGTTACCACACTTACACCTCTGACCTATCAACCTTGTGTTCTTCAAGGGGTCTTACTAGCTTATGCTATGGGAAATCTCA
>LM994666.1 GCA_000753455.2 Clostridium jeddahitimonense | reverse complement strand
ATCTGTTGCTCAAATTACTTTGAGTCTTTAAATATTTTAAAAACTCTCAAAAGAATTGCTGGATTTATTTTAACTATATTCTGTTCAATTTTCAAAGACCATATTTTGTTATCGCTTCAAGCGACTTCCTTATCTTATCACCGACTCAACTTTGTGTCAATAACTTTTTTTCAAAGTTTTTTTTGACTAAATTTCGTTAGCGACGAGACTTATCTTATCACTTATCAAAATAACTGTCAAACACTTTTTTATCTTGTGTTTTTGTCTGTTTTGCATCAGCGACAGGACTTATCTTACCATCTCTAAAGTAAATTAAACACTAATATTTTGATTGTTTTTTAATATTACTACTACTTTACTCATTATTTCTCTGCTTTTCTACCTTTTAATACTATTGATACACTAGGTTCTGTGGTGTATTAACTATACTATACTTATCCACTATTCACACATTATCCACAGTATCTGTGCATTATATTAACTTCTTTATCAACAAAATTCACATTATCCACATATTATAAAAAAACAGAAAATAGCTATTCTAAACATCATACAAAAAAGTTTAGTAGCTACTTTCCATTTTAATATTATTTAACTTTACTATTTAGAACATTCTTTTTTTAGGAATTGTAAATGGATTATCTTCTAATCCTTTTAACTCTTCATTCTTTTTGATTACCACACCTTTATCTGTGATAACCCTATTCATTTTAACTCCACTTTCAATCATTCCATTTTGCAAGATTACACAATTTTCTAATACACTATCTTTTCCTATAAATACTTTTCTACCAACTATACAATTTCTTACTGTTCCTTCAATATATGACCCATTAGCTATTATTGAATTTACAACAGAACTATTTTCTGTATATTGAGTTGGACATTCATCCTTAGGTTTTGTATATATAGGTGAATTACTATAGAACAATTCTTTGCTTACCTTTTCTTTTAAGAAATCCATATTAGCTTCATAATATGCTTTGTTTGAATTTATGCACGCAAGATATCCGTTAAATTCATATCCTACTACCTTTAATGCTTTAAGGTTATCAGCAATACATTGTTTTACTTTCCTATACTTACCACTTTTAATTGATTTATATATCATATCTATAAATAGACTCTTTTTCATTATATACATTTCCATACTGATCTTCGAGTTACTTCTATAAGATATATTTTCTCCTATACTAATAACATTTGAATCATCATCTAAATTTAAAACTTCACAATCAGTAAAATTCTCTTTGCAATCCTTAACATTCTTATATACTATAGTGATATCATTTTCTTTCTCTCTATGATAATTTAAAACTTCATTGTAATCTATATTACATATCATATATGAAGAACTAATTAAAACGTAATCCCTTCTACTATACTCTATAAAGTCAATATTATCCCAAAAGTTATGAATATCATCATGTACTGGATCTAAATCTGCGAAATTAAACACCCTAAGACCATCTTTTTTGCGATGTAAGTCCCATGGTCTACCATTAGTTAAATGATCCATTAAAGACCTTGACTTATTCTTTGTAAATATTCCTATATTTTCAACACCTGAGTTTGTCATATTAGATAATACAAAATCTATTACTCTATATCTACCTGCTATAGGCAATGATGCTAAACTTCTATGTCTAGTTAATTCATTAATTCTTTGTTCGTTCTCATCTAAATTAATAATTCCTATACAATTATTCATATTCCTCTTCCCCCTATTAATACCCTTATGCTTCTATAGCATCTAAAATACTGCTACTTTTTATTTCCTCTTTGGCTGCAATAACAGCTATATTATTCCCATTTCCTATTTTACAGCTTCTTCTTACTATTGCCTCTGATCCTACAATAGCTTTCTCAATAACTACATTTTCCCCAATTTTAGCTCCTGACATTATTACAGAATCTCTTATAACAGTATTCTTACCTACAGAAACACCTTCAAATAGTACTGAATTTTCAACTGTACCTTCTACCCTACATCCTTCTACTACTAGAGCATTTTTAACCACAGCATTTTTCCCAATATACTGAGCTGGTCTTACAGGGCTTACTGAATAAATCTTCCATTCATCATCATATAAAGTTAGACCATTTTCTCTTCTTAACAAGTCCATATTTGCTTCCCAAAGACTGCTTATTGTTCCAACATCCTTCCAATATCCCTCAAATGGATAAGCAAATAATCTATTACCCTCTTCAAGCATTTTAGGGATTATATTCTTTCCAAAATCATTACTAGACTCTTTATCTTTTTCATCTTCCTTTAAAGCTTGTCTTAATAACTTCCAGTTAAATATATAAACCCCCATAGATGCCATTCTGCTCTTTGGATTTGCTGGTTTTTCTTCGAATTCATATATAGATAAATCCTCATTAGTATTCATTATTCCGAATCTACTAGCCTCTTCAATAGGAACTTCTATTACTGCTATTGTCGCTTCAGCATTCTTCTCTTTATGAAACTGTAGCATTTTGTCATAATTCATCTTATATATATGGTCCCCTGATAAAACTAATACATATTCAGGATCATGGTTATCTATAAACTCTATATTTTGATAAATTGCATTCGCTGTACCTTTATACCAATTTCCTCCCTTTTCTTCTTGGTAAGGTGGTAATATTCTAACTCCACCGTCTCTTCTATCTAGATCCCACGGACTACCTATTCCTATGTGTGAGTTTAATTCTAATGGCTTATATTGTGTTAAAACTCCTACTGTGTATATACCTGAATTTGAGCAATTACTAAGTGGAAAATCTATTATTCTATATTTTCCTCCATATGGTACTGCTGGTTTAGCTAATTTCTTTGTTAGTACACCTAATCGTGACCCTTGTCCCCCCGCTAATATCATAGCTACAATTTCTTTCTTACTCACTACCTCTACATCTCCTCTCAACTTATACCCTCAACCTTTTATCTAAAAAAATTATGTTACCTACTACTTCTTAACTTTATATTAAAAACTTAAGTTAATTAACATTTCTAGGATTATGTTAAAAAACATTAAATACTTATTTCCTTACTTTATTTATATTAATAATTTCTATGCCTTTTCATGTTTTTTTATTACTTATAAAGCTTACTTCTCACAAAAATAACAGCACTTTTATATCTTAATCAAAAGTGCTATTACTTTTATGATATATAGCTTAAAGCTTCAAAGTTTCTTATTAAAATACTTTCATAATTAATTTTTAGTTATTATAAATTCTTATATAATACTTTAGAATCCCATATTCCAGTGGCATATTCTTTTATAGTTCTATCAGATGAAAAGATACCTGAATGAGCTATATTAACCCCACACATTCGTTGCCATTTTGCTTGATCTCTATATATAACATCAATCTTCTTTTGAGCTTCTAAATATGCATCAAAATCTTTCAGTACAAAAAACTCATCATTATAACTTAATAAATTTGCATATATTTTATTAAATTTATCTTTATCGCTATTATATCTACCACTTACTAGATCATCTATTACGGCTTTTACTCTAGGATTATTATTATATATATCCCAAGCAGAATAACCTCCATACTTATGGAAATTTAGTACTTCATCAGCATTTAATCCAAATATAACTATATTATCTTCTCCAACTTCATCTTTAATCTCTATATTTGCTCCATCTAGAGTTGCTATTGTTACAGCCCCATTCATCATAAATTTCATATTAGATGTACCTGAAGCTTCTTTTGTAGTTGTAGATATCTGTTCACTTAAATCCGCTGCTGGTATTATTCTTTCTGCTAAAGATACTTTATAATTATCCATCATAACTACTTTAAGTTTCTCATTGACTCTAGGATCATTATTTACTTTATCTGCTATACTGCAAATTAATTCTATAATATTCTTAGCAAGATAATATCCTGGGGCAGCTTTCCCTGCAAATATAATAGTTCTTGGAACCATATCTAAGCTTGGATTCTCTAATAACCTATTATATAAATCCATTATTCTTAGACAGTTTAATGTTTGTCTTTTATATCCATGAATTCTTTTAACTTGTACATCAAAAATAGAATTTGTATCTACTTTAATTCCTTTTGTCTTATAAATTTCTTCCGCTAACTTCACCTTATTATTTTGTTTTATTTGATTTAACCTAGATAATATATTTACATCATCTAGATGATTCTTAAACTTATCTAAATCCATAGGATGTCGTATAAAGCTATCTCCTATAGTCTCTTTTAAAAGATTAGTTAATTCAGGATTACATTTTAATAGCCACCTTCTATGGGTAATACCATTAGTTTTATTATTAAATTTAGATGGGTAAAGATAATAAAAATCTGCCATCTCTCTTTTCTTTAAGATTTCAGTATGAAGCTTTGCAACCCCATTTACACTATGACTTCCTACTATAGCTAAGTTAGCCATTTTTACATATCCATCTGATATTATAGCCATTCTAGATATCTTATCCCATTGACCTGTATACTTATTCCATAACTCTTGGCAATAACGTTCATTTATTTCCTCTACTATCATATAAATTCTTGGCAGAATAGTCTTAAACATATCTATTGGCCACTTTTCTAAAGCCTCTGCTAATATTGTATGATTCGTATAAGAAATAGTATTTTGTGTTATTCTCCAAGCCTCTTCCCAAGATAATTCCTCTTGGTCTACTAATATTCTCATAAGTTCAGGTATTGCTAATGTAGGATGAGTATCATTTATATGAATTGCTATCTTTTCATCTAATTCTTTAATATTTCCCCCACATCTTTTAAAATGTCTAATAATACTTTGTATTCCTGCACATACAAAGAAGTATTGTTGTTTTAACCTAAGCATTTTTCCTTCATAGAAGGAATCATCAGGATATAATACTAATGAAATTGATTCTACAGAATTCTTATAAGCCATTGCCTTTAAAAACTCTCCTCTACTAAATGAAGAAAAATCAAATTCATTTGATACTGGTTCCGCGCTCCATAATCTTAATGTATTTACTATATTATTTTCATAACCTACTATAGGTGTATCATAAGGAACAGCTAATACCGGCTCATAATTTACATGAATAAAGCTTAATTTTCCATTCACGTTTTCAACCTTTACTGAGCCGCCAAATTTAACAATTTCAGCCTTATCAGCCTTTTTAGTTTCCCATACATTGCCGCCTCTTAACCAATTATCAGAGACCTCTACTTGCTGTCCATCTACTATTTTTTGTTCAAAAAAGCCATACTTATATCTAATCCCACACCCTTGACCTGCTATTGTTAGTGACGCCATAGAATCTAAAAAACAAGCTGCTAGTCTTCCAAGACCACCATTCCCAAGCCCTTGATCTTGTTCTAAATCCTCTATCTCCTCTAAATCTATTCCCATCTCAGATAATGCTTCCTTACACATATCTCTAATTCCTAGATTTAAAAGACAATTACCTAATAATCTACCTAACAAAAATTCCATCGAAAAATAATATACTTGCTTATCTCCTGCTTTTTTATATTTCTTATTAGTTTCTATCCACATGTTTGCTACATAATCTTTTACAAGTGCACCTAAAGCTTCATACTTTTGTTGATTATTCCCTTCACTTAACTCTTTTCCATGTAGTTTAATAAACTTATTTTCATAATCTTTTTTAAAGGTATCCTTATCAATCGATAACATATATCTACCTCCTAAACAGGTGATCTCAAAATTAACAACTAGCTAACAGCTCCTCATATAACTTGTTATATTCTTGAGCTGATTTTTCCCAGCTATTATTTGACTCCATAGCTTGTCTTACTATACCTTTCCAATGTTCCTTATTTTTATATAGATCTAATGCATACTCAGTTATTGACATTAGTTCATTAGCGTTATAATTTTTAAACCCAAAACCATTACCTACTTTGTTATATTCATTATATGGACATATAGTGTCTTTTAGTCCACCTGTTTCTCTTACTATTGGAATAGTTCCATATCTTAAGGCTATTAATTGCCCAAGTCCACAAGGTTCAAATAACGATGGCATTAAGAACATATCAGATGCCGCATATATCTTATGAGCTAATCCATTATCAAATTTAATATTTGCTGATATCTTATCTGGGTATCTATACTGAAGATTTTTAAATGTTTCCTCGTATAAATAATCTCCAGTTCCTAGAATTACAACTTGAATGTCATTTTGAAGTAACCTATCTATTATACTTATTATCAAATCACAACCCTTTTGATTAGTTAATCTAGAAACCAATCCAATCATTGGAGTATTTTCTTTTTGCGGTAAACCTAATTCTTTTTGTAATAATATCTTATTTTGAGCCTTTCCATTTAAATCTTCATAATTATATTTCTTAAATATAAAATTATCTTCTTCTGGATTAAACTCTTCATAATCTATACCATTTACAATCCCCTTAAGCTTAAAGCTCTTTTCTCTTAACAATCCATCTAATCCTTCACCATATTGTGGTGTTTTTATCTCTTCGGCATAACTATTGCTTACAGTAGTAATTACATCACTATAATTTAATGCGCCTTTCATAAAGCTAGCACCACCGTGTAATTCTACACTTCCATTTGCCATTGGCATATAATCATAACCAAAATAGTTTGGTAAAATATCTGCTGAGAAAATTCCCTTAAATAATAAATTATGAATTGAAAAAGCCGTTTTTATATCTGCATAGAATGGATCTTTACTATATTCTAGTTTGTGTAATACAGGTATCATTCCTGTTTGCCAATCATTACAGTTTATAATATCTGGTTTCCAATCAATTTCTTTTAAGAAACATAATACTGCCCTATCAAAAAACGCAAATCTTTCCGCATCATCATCATATCCATACAATCCATCTCTATTGAAGTAGTACTCATTATCAATGAAATAATAAGTTACTGATTTATATTCATATTTAAATATTCCACAATATTGACTTCTCCATCCAACAGGAACCATGAACCATTTTACAAACTCTAACTTATTAACATAATCTGCTTTTATATTTTTATGTTTAGGCAAGACTACTCTTGCATCTACTCCAAGATTTTGCAAAGATTGTGGTAATGCTCCCATAACATCACCTAATCCTCCTGTTTTAACAAATGGATTTGCCTCAGATGTAACAAATAAAACTTTCATCAAATTCCCCCCATTATTTATGATTATTAATATTACTTATAGATAGCACTGTTGCAGCCATTGGTGGAACCTTTATCTTAATAGAATAAGGCCTATTATTCATTTCTATATCCTCGGCTATCAAAGTATCATTCATTACTTGTCCAGATCCTCCAAACTCTACTCCATCCGTATTAAATACCTCTGTATATTCACCTTTATAAGGTACTCCTAATCTAAAGTCATATCTTACTACCGGAGTAAAGTTTAAAATAAATATCAACATTTCACTTTCATCTTTCGCCTTTCTTATAAAAGAAAAAATACTTGCGTTATTATTGTCTGCATCAATCCACTCAAATCCCTTATAATCGTAATCTAGCTCCCATAATGCTTTATTATCTTTATAAAACTTATTAAGAGACTTAAAATACTTTTGAGTTTTTTTATGATTTTCAAACTTATCTATTAAAAACCACTCTAGTTCTTCATACTCTCTCCACTCTATAAATTGTCCAAACTCACTTCCCATAAAAAGAAGCTTCTTTCCTGGATGTCCAATCATATATGCTGTATATAATCTTAATCCAGCAAACTTATTCCAAGTATCGCCCCACATTTTATTTATTAAAGAATGTTTCCCATGTACCACTTCATCATGAGATATAGGTAATATAAAATTTTCATTATAGTTATACATCATTGAGAAATTCATCTTATTGTGGTGATATTTTCTATATATAGGATCCATCTCTATATATTTTAGAGTATCGTTCATCCAGCCCATATTCCACTTAAAGCTAAAACCTAAACCACCGTCTTCTATAGGTTTTGATATTTTAGGCCATGAAGTTGCTTCTTCAGCTATCATCATTACATTATAAAAATCATCTCTAATAAGTCCATTTAAGGTTTTTATAAATTCAATAGCCTCTAGATTACCATTTTCACCATATATATTTGGTACCCACTCTCCATCGTTTCTTCCATAATTTAAATAAAGAATATTAGATACTGCATCTACCCTTAGCCCATCTATATGAAATTCTTTTAGCCAATACACTGCATTAGATATTAAGAAGCTTTTAACTTCAGGTCTTCCTAAGTCAAAATTACAAGTTCCCCAACCCTTATTTTCTGCTTTCCATTCTTCTTGATATTCATAAGTAGGTGTACCATCAAATCTATATAGCCCATGAATATCTTTGCAAAAATGACCTGGAACCCAATCCAATATTACTCCTACCCCTACTTTATGAAGTTCATCAATTAAATACTTCAAATCACTTGCATTTCCATACCTGGTAGTTGGTGAATAATACCCTGTTGTTTGATATCCCCAAGAAGCATCTAATGGATGTTCCATTAATGGCATTAATTCTACATGTGTGTAAGACATGTCCTTTAAATACTTAGGTAACTCATTGGCCAACTCCTTGTATGTTAAGAATTCTCCATTTTTTCTTTTCCAAGATCCTAGATGCATTTCATATATATTTATTGGACTTTCATACATGTTATATCTTCTTCTTTTGGTCATCCAACTTCTATCATTCCATCTATACTTATCTTTCTTTTCATCAACTACTACTGAAGCAGTGTTAGGCCTAATTTCTGATTTAAATGCAAATGGATCAGCTTTATAAGTATGTTCCCCATATATATTTTCTATCGAATATTTATATAAAGTTCCTTCATTTAAATTAGGAATAAATAAACTCCATATTCCCATTTCTGTTACCTTTTCCATCTTATTTTCTTCTCTTATCTCAAAAGATGAAAAGTCACCTACTACATAAACACTTTTTGCATTAGGTGCCCAAACAGAAAATCTAACTCCTTTTTTTCTTTTTTCAGTAACCATATGTGATCCCATAAACGCATAACTGTTGTAGTTTTTGCCTTCATGAAATAAATATGTGTTAAAATCTGTTATCCCACATTTTACTTTTTTTGTTGCTACCTTCTTTTCTTTCTTTTCTTGTATTGCTTCTATACTCTTATTTTTTAAACTTACTTCGTTCTCAGAAGATTTAGAAGTCTTATCATCAGATTCTAGAATATTTTGTCTCATGTTATGCCTCCTTACTACATTTGTTTTGTTTTTTTTATCATTTATGGAATATAATTGTATTATGCTAATTAATTTTATCATTATCAATAAAATATCATCAACACTTTTCAAGCGACATTAAATTTAATAAAACATTAAGTATACTTTTACATTTTTAAAAATTTAAATATTTAAATAGGATTATGTCGTTTATTTACGATTTACGTCTTTTTAAGTAGATAATTTCTTTAAATATAAATGAAGTTAAAAGTAATTTAAGTATATTATCAATATCTTATATTCAGAAAGAGACCTAAGATTATTCTTAAGTCTCTTCCTAAATATAACAACGTATGTTATGCTATTTCGTTAATATTTAAATTAAATTTCTTTATAAAAACATTAATATCTTCTTTACCAATACTCTTCAATATCAATATAATATTAATTCTATTTAATATTTTTTATCTAATCTTGTCTTTTATTTTTATACGACAAAAAAAGACCTAAGTATAACTTAGGTCTTTTTGCTAACCTAGCAACGTCCTACTCTCCCACACAGTCTCCCGTGCAGTACCATTGGCGCTGTAGAGCTTAACTTTCCTGTTCGGAATGGGAAGGAGTGTTTCCTCTACGCCATCATCACTAGAT
>LM994664.1 GCA_000753455.2 Clostridium jeddahitimonense | reverse complement strand
GAGAACACTCTGAATGAATCTAGTGATGATGGCGTAGAGGAAACACTCCTTCCCATTCCGAACAGGAAAGTTAAGCTCTACAGCGCCAATGGTACTGCACGGGAGACTGTGTGGGAGAGTAGGACGTCGCTAGGTAATATGCGCTATTAGCTCAGTTGGTAGAGCACCTGACTCTTAATCAGGGTGTCCCGGGTTCGAATCCCTGATGGCGCACCATAACCTAGACTTATTGTCTAGGTTTTTTTGTTATCTATAAAATTATACTTATTTAAACTTATAGATAAGTTAATTAAGTATTAAGTAGTAATTGAGGAACAGATAATAAAAAATTGATGTCTTTTTAGGTAGACTTAGCTATTTTTTATTTCATAAAAGTATCAAGTCAGTAATTTAAGCAAGCAATTAAAGAATTAAGTTGTAATGAAAAATAATTTTTTTATTAAAGTAAATAAAAATAAGTTATTATATAAGTTTTAGTAAGAAGAAAAAATGGCTTATTTACTAGCTTTTAGGCCATTAATTTATATAAAATAACATAAATTAAAAAAATAATAAAAATAATGTTGACTTTTGTAGAAAAAGTCTATATAATAAATTCTTGTCGAGGGACATATACAAAAGATAATAAATCTGGTGATGATGGCATAGAGGAAACACTCCTTCCCATTCCGAACAGGAAAGTTAAGCTCTATAGCGCCAATGGTACTGCATGGGAGACTGTGTGGGAGAGTAGGACGTTGCCAGGTAAGATGGTTTACTAGCTCAGTCGGTAGAGCACTTGACTTTTAATCAAGGTGTCCGGGGTTCGATTCCCCGGTAAGCCACCAAAAATCACTTCTAATATTAGAAGTGATTTTTTCATAAGTAAACTTGCTTAGCATTACATATAAAAAAAGAAAAGGTGTTTTATGCCTTTTCTTTTTTTATACTTCTTTTTATATCATTTTTAATAAACGCTAAGAATTTCTTTATAGCATTCCAATCATCTTTTAGAGATGAGTTTTCATCTTCTTTAAAGAAGTTACTTTTATATGTAGCCATTATAAAGAATAATAATCCTAGGTTTATATATATATCTTTTATATCAGCTATAAACAAATCGCTAATTCCTATAAAATCAAGACTACCTCCATAGAAGACTTTATCTATTAAAGAGCATAAGGCACCTGCAAATATAAATGCAAAGCACATATCTCCCCAAAATGTATTCTTACCTGATTTAAATTTTATGTATCTATATAACTCAAAGAAAATAAATAGAGCTATAAAATTAATTAATATTAATAATGGAAAACTAATATTGAAATTAAATCGAGCATTTAACCAAGATCCATCAGTATTTATTATAGGATCAAAGGATAAGAACCTTGGAATTATTTCATAATATGAATTAAAGAAATTGAATTTAATTATTAATTTACTTCCTTGATCTATTAACATAAGTATAAGAAAAATTAAAAATAATTTTTTACCTTGAAAACCGTCTGAATATTTATCGCTTAGATAATAGATAATATATCCGACAAGAGCGAATACAAAAACTAATGATAGGTTTAATATAAGTGTATATAAATCTTTTACTCTTCCAGTTACAATTTCAAAAGCAAAATATATAAGCCACATAATAGGTAGTATTCCTATTGTAAGAAGCTTATCTTTATTAAAAGTGTTTTTCATCTCTAGCCTCCTGAATTAAGTTTATATAAATGATTTTAACATATATATATTAACAATTCATTATAATAGAAATTTATTCTAAAATATTGGTATAATAAATAATATGTAAATATTTCTAAAATTTAGATTTTACAGAAGAATAAAATAGGTAAACGGAGGGTATTAAAATGTTAAAGATTTTCGCAGTATCAGATTCAATAGGGGAAATAGCAGATCAGGTAGCAGGAGCCGCAGCTAGTCAGTTTAATGATGAAGTTAAAATTAAGAGAGTACCTTATGTAAAAACTTTAGAAGATGTAGAAGAAGTAATTAGAGAAATTAAAGAAGAAGAAAATGCTATGATAGTATCAACTATAATTACTGTAAATGTAAGAGAGTATTTAACTCAAAAAGCTATTGAAAGTAATGTTACAGTTGTAAATGTATTAGGACCAATAATAAATGTAGCGTCATCTATATTAAATCAACAGCCTCAATATGATCCAGGAGCTATGTGGAAGACTGATGAAGCATACTTTAACCGTATTGAAGCTATGGAGTTTGCAATGCAGTATGATGATAGTAAGGATTATAGAGGATTAAAGAATGCAGATGTAGTATTAGTTGGTCTTTCGAGAACTTCTAAGACGCCACTTTGTATGTATTTAGCAAATAAAGGGATAAAGGCTATAAATATACCTCTTGTTCCTGAAGTTGATATCCCTAAGGAACTATATGAAGTAGATAAGCATAAAATATTTGGGCTAACAATTAATCCACTTCAATTAATAGAAATAAGAAAACGTAGATTAGATAAGTTTCATAGAATACCATCTAATATAGAATATGCTGGAGATGCTAGGATATTAGATGAGTTTGAATTTGCTGATAAGGTTATGAGAAAGCTTGGATGTAAAACAATAGATGTAACTCAAAGAGCTATAGAAGATACAGCATTAATTATTATTAAAGCATTAGGACATGGTAATTGATATTTATCAATCTAAATTTATAGGAGGATAATATGAAAATAGGTTTAGTTTTAGCTGGAGGAGGGGCAAGAGGTGCATATCAAATTGGGGTTTGGAAAGCACTTATTGAATTAGGAATAGATAAATACATAAAAGTTGTTTCAGGAACATCTATAGGAGCTGTTAATGCAATGCTTTTTCAACAAGGGGCATATGATATGGCAGAGGAATTTTGGCAAAATGTGAAAAAAGAACAGTTACTTCCTATAGATGAAAAAGAATTATTAGTTAAAGGTGTATTGTATGCAATAGGTGCCAAGAATATAAACTTTATAAGAAAATATATCCCTAAGGCTTTAAAAGCAGGAACATTGACTAGGGAAGGCATGAATGAGTTTGTGGATAAGATGGACTTTAATGCTATTAGAAATTCAAACATAAAAGGATATGCTACATGCACTAGGCTTCCAGATCTTAAAACTGAATATTTTTATATTAACAATAATTCTGAAGAAGACATAAAAAAGATATTGTGGGCAACATCTGCGGTACCAATGATATATGATAGTCAAGAAATAAATAATGCTGAATATTTAGATGGGGGAGTAGTAGATAATGTTCCTATACAACCTGTATATGGTGAAGGTTGTGATATTATTATAGTAGTACACTTAGCTAATGATAGTGTTATAGATAAATCGTTATACCCTAATACTAACATTATAGAGATTATACCTGATGATCTGGAAGGATATGATTTAAAAGAAATATTGGGATTCGATTCTAATGTAATAAAACAAAGAATATTTAAGGGACATAAAGATACTATAGATAAGATAAAACCTATAATGGATATTACTAGATTAATAGATAAGAATGAATTAGAGAAAGAAAAAAATGAACAAAGATTTGTAAATAAATTAAATAAAATGTTTAATAAAATGAAAGAAAAGTAATTAAATTTTAAAAAATTCTTTTGTAACTTATAGATTATAAAGGGATTAATAATATAAATTATAATAAAACTTAACAAAATAGGGTTATATAATTGATATATATGACTCTGTTTTGTTAGTAATAAGAATAAATGTGTTGCGAATTTTATAATATTACTACATTAAACAGGGCAGTAAACAATTACACTAAACTGTTAATAAAAATATGTATATTTTAAGTTGACAAAGAAGATGCTAAGTGATAATATAATCTTCGTTGCCAGTAGACAGTGGTAGAAATACAACTGATAGTTAGAAAAATTATTAAAAAATAGTTGACATAACTTAAATACGGTGATAAGATAAGAAAGTCGCTTGAAGCGATAACAAAATATGGTCTTTGAAAATTGAACAGAATATAGTTAAAATAAATCCAGCAATTCTTTTGAGAGTTTTTAAAATATTTAAAGACTCAAAGTAA
>LM994663.1 GCA_000753455.2 Clostridium jeddahitimonense | reverse complement strand
GATGGCGTAGAGGAAACACTCCTTCCCATTCCGAACAGGAAAGTTAAGCTCTACAGCGCCAATGGTACTGCACGGGAGACTGTGTGGGAGAGTAGGACGTTGCTAGGTTAGCAAAAATACCTAAGTTGTACTTAGGTCTTTTTTTGTTATATAAAAATATAAATTATTATTCGATAAAAATAAGTGGGAAATGCAATGTAAATATTGGAAAATAGGATTCTTAACTGTATAATATAGCTATGAAATAAATCTTGGAGGTGAATCATGAAAAAAATAATTACATGTATAATTAGCACATTATTAATTTTTATGGTTGGTTGTAGTAATACTAAAGAAACATATGAAGAAAAAGAAGTAAGACTAATTACACCGGATGGATTGCCAAGTATAGCTATAAGTAAGGCAATGGAAGATAATAAGAATATAAAACATATAACTATAAATTATGATGTTCAGAAAACATCTGATTTATTGGTTTCAGAACTTATGAAGGGAGAAGCAGAGCTAGCAATAATCCCATCAAATTTAGCACTTCAAGCATATAAGAAGGGACTAGATTATAAAATTGTTGGAACGATTGGATGGGGATCACTTTATTTAGTATCTGAAAATAATATTTCTGATTTAAGTGAGTTAAAAGGTAAAGAAATATATAATACAGGAAAAGGATTAACCCCGGATATAATTTTTAAAGATATATTAAAAAATAATAATATATCAGAAGAAGAAATAAATTTTTCGTATGTAGGAGCTGCATCGGAATTAGCACCATTACTTGTAGCAGGAAAAGCAGAATATGCAATAGTACCAGAGCCTGTGTTATCAACAGTTATGAGTAAAAATCCTAACTTAAATATAATATTAAACTTAAATGAAGAATGGGCAAAATATAATAATGTAAAAGAAGGATATCCACAATCTACATTAGTAATAAAAGAAGAGTTTCTTAATGAGATTAAAGATAGTGGAGTATATGAGCAATTAATAAATACTTTTAAAGAAGCAGAAGAATTTGCAAAAAATAATCCACAGGAAATAGCTTCTATATGTGAAAAGTTAGGGATAACTTTTAATAAGGATGTTATAAATGAATCCATGAAAAATAGCAATTTAGGATTTACTGATATAAATGATTGTATGGATGAGTATAATGTATACTTTAATACAATAGATACAGAAGCAAAAGGAGAAAAAGATGAGTACAAGCCATTATTCGTTGAAAAACAATAAGTATATTATATTTTCAATTATAATAATACTTTTAATATGGCAATTTGCATCTATATATATAGATAATAGATTATTATTTCCATCTGTAATTGATGTAATAAAGAGTACTATAACAATAGTAAGTAATAAGAATTTTGTAACTATAATTTTTTATAGTGTAATTAGAGGCGTAAAAAGCTTTTTTATATCTATTAGCATCGCATTAATTTTAGGAATACTAAGTTACTTTAATAAATTAATATATAATAGTATATTACCTATTTTATCAATTATAAAGGCCGTTCCAACTATGGCCTTTATAGTTTTATTATTAATTTGGACATCTAAGGATTATGCTCCTATCATTATAGGAATAATGATATCTCTTCCTATATTCTATGATGCAATATTAAATACAATAGTAAGTATAGATAAGAATTTATTACAAATGTGTAATGTTTATAAGATATCTGTTAAAGATAAGATGAAGCACATTATAATACCTATAATTATAATTGAGCTCAATAAAGTAATAAGTTCAACTTTTTCTTTAATATTTAAAGTTGTAATATCAGGAGAAGTATATTCTCAACCTACATATGGAATAGGAGCAATAATTCAATTAGAAAAGATGCAATTAAATACTGAAAATATAATTTCTTGGATAATAATAATAACAATCATATCATATATATTTGAATTGTTTTTCAAAACTATAGATAAAAGATATATACATAAAGGGTGATAAAAGTGTTTATTAAAGGTGTAAATGTTAAATTTGATAATAAAGTTATATATGATAATTTTTCAATAGATTTTGAAGATAACAAGATAAATTGTATAGTAGGAGCATCAGGATGTGGAAAAACAACTTTATTGAATTATATTTGTGATGAATTACTTACAAATGGCATAAAAATCTCTTATGTCTTTCAAGAAGATAGATTAATACCTTGGAAAAATGTATTCGATAATCTAAGTATAGTTATAAAAAATAGATATAAAAGAGAAATAATGAATGATAAAATAGAAGAAATTTTAAAAATTTTAGATATTAATGAGGCAAAATATTTATATCCTAATGAATTAAGTGGAGGAATGAAACAAAAAGTTAATATAGCAAGAGCATTGTTATATGATTTTGATGTTTTATTACTAGATGAACCATTTAGATCTTTAGATGCAAAAATAAAGAATGTTTTAATAAACTTAATACGAACTATAAGTTATGAAAAAAAGAGTACCATTATTTTAGTAAGTCATGATAAAGATGAGGTAAAGGCTTTGGCAGACAATGTGATTTTGATAAGTGGGACTCCAAATAGCATAGTAAAAAAAGGTGATAAAGCGATCATTGACAGAATATTTAGCAGTATTATTCGATAAAATTAATACTGCTTTTTTATTTAGTATTTTTTTAATAAAAATTGTTGACATATAGTAAAGTAAAATGGTAAGATAAGTCCTGTCGCTGATGCAAAACAAATAAAAACACAAGATAAAAAAGTGTTTGACAGTTGTTTTAATAGGTGATAAGATAAGTCTCGTTGCTAACGAAATGATGTGAAAAAACTTTGAAAAAAGTTGTTGACACAAAGTTGAGTCGGTGATAAGATAAGGAAGTCGCTTGATGCGGCAAACAAATATGGTCTTTGAAAATTGAACAGAATATAGTTAAAATAAATCCAGCAATTCTTTTGAGAGTTTTTAAAATATTTAAAGATTCAAAGTAATTTGAGTAACAGATTAAACTTTTTATTGAGAGTTTGATCCTGGCTCAGGACGAACGCTGGCGGCATGCCTAACACATGCAAGTCGAGCGAGTGGAGTTCTTCGGAACAAAGCTAGCGGCGGACGGG
>LM994662.1 GCA_000753455.2 Clostridium jeddahitimonense | reverse complement strand
TGAATGAATCTAGTGATGATGGCGTAGAGGAAACACTCCTTCCCATTCCGAACAGGAAAGTTAAGCTCTACAGCGCCAATGGTACTGCACGGGAGACTGTGTGGGAGAGTAGGACGTTGCTAGGTTATATGGGGGTATAGCTCAGTTGGGAGAGCACTTGCCTTGCACGCAAGGGGTCAAGGGTTCGACTCCCTTTACCTCCACCATAAAAAGCTATGGTACTCATAGCTTTTTATTTTTAAAATAATAGACTTAAGGCCCCTTGGTCAAGCGGTCAAGACACCACCCTTTCACGGTGGTAACAGGGGTTCGATTCCCCTAGGGGTCACCATACTTAAGGTAGTAGGAATTTTTCTTACTACCTTTTTTAATTTTATAATGATATTATTTAATTAAATTGTAAGCTTATATAATAGTAGAGATTTAAAAACATAAGAAATAAGAAAGCAAAATTAACGCTATGATATTAAAAAAAACTAATAAACTGGTGAAGGATCGATTAAGATATGAAAAGATAAAAGTATATATAAGTGAAATTTTAAATTAATACATATCTTTAGGTAAAAGAGAGATATATATAATTAAGATATTAAATATAAAATATATAAAGTCAGAATTAATTATTTTATTTTGTAAATTTATTAACTTTGGTTTAGTACATTAAATTTACATATTATATATTAAGATAAAAAGTATAAATTAGATAGAATTTATACTTTTTAATTTTATCTTTATAAGAGGAAAAGTATTTAAACACTTTAACCAAAAGACAATAATAAGCTTAAAAGTAATAACCACCTATCCTAGCGTGTCAATAATCGAAAATAAGAGAAAATAAGAGAAAAATAGAGAAATAAAAGAATAAATTTAATAAATTAACAGAAGATTACTGAAGAAGAATTAAATAGATGTTATTATAAATCTCGTCGCTGAGGTCAACAGATACAAAAACTTAAAAAAAGTTTTAAAAAAGTGTTGACAGTTGAAAGACGAAGTGATAAGATAAAGAAGTCGCTTGAAGCGATACATAATATGGTCTTTGAAAATTGAACAGAATATAGTTAAAATAAATCCAGCAATTCTTTTGAGAGTTTTTAAAATATTTAAAGACTCAAAGTAATTTGAGCAACAGATTAAACTTTTTATTGAGAGTTTG
>LM994661.1 GCA_000753455.2 Clostridium jeddahitimonense | reverse complement strand
GATGGCGTAGAGGAAACACTCCTTCCCATTCCGAACAGGAAAGTTAAGCTCTACAGCGCCAATGGTACTGCACGGGAGACTGTGTGGGAGAGTAGGACGTTGCTAGGTTAGCAAAAATACCTAAGTTATACTTAGGTATTTTTTTGTTATATAAAATTACTTTGTAAGGCTAAAATCATATTACCTTATAATTAGATATATTAAAATGTGATTTTATAAATATAAAAAATATAATCAAATAATATTTTAATGTTTAAAAGAAATCTTACATATCTATATAGTAGTACAACGGGAGAAATATATTTATTATTAAATAAACAATGAATTAAATATATAATATTTTTTTAAAACATCGGAATAGATAAATAGTATATTTATAGAGTAAATTGAAATAGGACTTCTAGGTTTATTATGTATTTAGGATGGAAAGGAATTATTTTATTTAATAAAGTTGATATTAAAGGTATATAGATAATAGAAAATAATACTTAATTAAATAATAAAAATTATAGTATATAGAAGGTTAATTAAATATTTGGATTTAGTATATGATATATTTCATATATAAACTTGGTTATTATAATTCCAATCATGACAATTTTTATTATATCTGGACGTTATACATTTAAGTTTAATATTAAAATATATAAAATAAATAAATAAAAATATTAAATAAGGAGCAATTTAAAGCTTAAAAATCTTTAAGTTTTAAATCGCTCCTTAAAATTTTAGTTAAAAAAATAATATTAACAGCAGTTGTGGATAATGTTGATTATGTTTATAAGTATATATTATTAATATAGTTATATTGTGGATTATGTTAACTAAGTGGATAAGTTAGAAGTAAAAATAAAACACTTTACCTAGTGTATCAATAGTAGAAAAAGATAGTAAAACAGAGATATACATAGA